>CAVWPL010000007.1:0-92087 GCA_963756925.1 uncultured Actinomycetes bacterium
AGTCGTAGAAGGCGTACGGCGCCCTCGTAGCGTCCAGTCGGCGATGGTCTCGGCGTCGGCCTGGGTCATCGCCGCGATGCTATCTGGCCGATCGCCGGGCTCACGGCATCGACCCTAGCCGCGTCACGCAGCGGGCGGCCGCGTCGAGTGCCCGTTCGGGCCCGCCGACGATGAAGCCCGCGGCGAGGGCATCTCCGGCTCCGGTGGAGTCGACGACGTGATCGACGCGGCACCGCAGCTCGCTCGTCCCCGGCAAACGAGCAGCCACTGAGCCCGCGCTTGAGGATCCACGGTCGACACCGGGCAGCGGCCCGCCGAGGACCCGGTCTTCGTCCTCGTTGGCGAACACGATGTCGGGCTCGATGTCGGACGAGCAGCGCCCGGAACCCTCCGGCGCCGTGGTCCTCGATTGCGCTCCAGGACGAGAGGTCGACGCTCACCCGCGCGCCGCGGTCACGTGCATGATCGATCGCCGCGAGCGCAGTCTCGCGGACAGGCTCGCGCAGGAGCGCGTAGCCGGAGACGAAGAGATGGTCGACAACCCTCGAACCATCGCCGGCTCGAGCTCATCCGCGCGAAAGTCGGTGGCGGTGCCGCGGTCCGAGAGCATCGATCGCTCGCCGGTCTCGTCGACGAGCGAGCAGATGATCCCGCCTCGCCCTTCGGCAGGCCCGGCGACCTCCACCATCCGTGCCTCGAGGCCGCGTGCGGCAAGCGCCCCGGCATCGTCTGCGCCACGCTTTCCGATGTACCGGGCCCGCGCGCCCAGGTCGGCCGCCCAGGCGGCGACGTTCGCCGCCTGGCCTCCAGGCGCCAGATGCGCGACGGCGTTCGTGTCGGCGCCTCGCGCGATCGGCCCGTCGACCTTGACGATGACGTCGAGCGTGAGATCTCCGAAGGTGCAGACGAGCACGCTCGTGATCGTAAGATCTGGGCATGGACGGTGAAGGCCGGCGATGGAAGCATCCGCACGTTTCTGCTGGGCGGTCTCCTCGGCGCATCGGCCGCAGTTGCCGCCCTCGACCGCCGCCGCAGGCTCCAGCGTCGCCGCGGCAGACCTCGCGGCCTCGCGGCGTTCGAGAGCGCACCCTGCTACCGCGAGCTCCTCGATCGGGAGCAGGAGGAGGCAACGCGTTCGTAGCCGGACGTCGCGCTAGCCTTCGCCACCGTGCCCATCTACGAGTACCGTTGCCCGAACGGGCACACGTTCGAGGTCTTCCAGAAGATGAGCGAATCGCCCGTGGCGACCTGCTCGATCGTGCGGCGCGGGTCCGGTCGAGAAGCTCCTCTTTCCGGTGGCCGTGCACTTCAAGGGATCGGGCTTCTACTCGACCGACTACGGAAAGGGCAGCGAGCGAAAGAGGCAAGCGAGTCTCGGCGGCAGCTACGACAAGGCCGACAAGTCGGCGAGCGACAAGAGCTCGGGCGACAAAGCATCGGCGACAAAGGATCTGGCGACACGGGTTCGGGCGACGGGGGATCCGGTGGCAAGAAGCCGGCTCAGAGGTCGGACTCCCTGCTTACCGGCAAGAACGCCGTCTCTCCGCCGTGATCCGCAAGACGTGATCGTGGCGGGCGTGATGTGCCGTTCGGGCGGCGGGTACGCGATAGAGCTCGCCGAGAGCCGCCGCTATCGGCCGCGTGCAGCCGCTCCGTAAAGGTCTCCCTTTGGCGGGGCTACAGGCGCCGAGCGCCCGAGGAACATCGCCACTACCGCTGCGTTGTCCTCGCCGCCGATGATGACCGACTCGCCGCCGACCGAGCCCGGATCTCCACCCAGCCGGCAGCGGAGCGAACGCTTCGAGTCCGCCCGGAATCGCACCCAGCCGAGCCGAGCCAGCTCCCCTGCCGAGAGATCTGTGGCGAGGGGTGAGGCGAGCGAGTCGCCGATGAACGGAAGGCGCAGGAAGGTTCCGAAGCTTGCGATCTTGCTCCCCACCGCGTCGGCCACCGCCTGCTGCCGTGAGGTCGCGGCTGATGTCCGAGTCGGACGGATCGAGCTGGTTCGTTCGAATTCTGCGAGTAGACGAGCGCCCGCCGGCCGTCCATGTGCTGCGTTCCCTTGCCGAAACGCCAGCCCTCCCAGGTCTGACAGCGCTTCGGAGTGTGCGGGCAGTCGAATTTGTTCGAGAGGATCGGCTTCGGGACGTCGATCTCGATCCCCCCGAGTGCGTCGATCAAATCCTTGAAGCCGTCGAAGTCGACGACCACGACGTGATTGATCGGCAAGCCCGTGAGATTTCGAACCGTCGCCAGGGTCAGCGCCGGTCCTCCGAACTGGTTCGCCGCGTTGATCTTCCCCGAGCCGAAACCGGGGATGTCCACGCGGAGGTCGCGCGGGATCGAGAGGTAGGTGACGCGATGCGTCGCCGGATCCGTGCGCAGGAGGAGGAGCGAGTCCGACCGTCGCGCATCGCCGCGACCCGGCGCCCGTCCCCCGTCGGTCCCGATCACGAGAGTGGTCGACGGCGTCGTCAGCAGCGACCCGTTCACGTCGGCGAGACGGTTGTATGCGCGTCGAGGAAGACGCTCGTTCGCCTTCTCCACTCCTCCCGAGAACGAGAGGAAGCCCACGAGGCCCCAGACGATCGTCAGCACGAGAATGCCCGCCAGCCCGAGCAACGCCCAGGCCCACCAGCGACGTCGCCTGGTCGGTGTGGTCGGGGCCGGCGGGTTGCGACGGTGTCCGCGGCGGTCTTCTGGAGTGGGACCTTGCCCTTGGCGCGCCCGCCCCGATATACCCGATAGGGCTTGTCTTCGACGGCCATTCCGGGGCGCTATGGTAGCCCGCGCCCGTGAGCTCTCCTCTCGAGTTGGTGATCGGCGTCGACCTGGGTGGGACGAAAACGCTCGCCGGCGTCGTCGACCGCAACGGTCGCGTCCATGCACGCCACGAGATCGAGACGCCGGAGGGTTCCCGAGCCGAGGTGGTCGCAGCGCTCGACGCGGCAGTCGAGCACCTCGCTCGACGCGCGGATCGGTGCGCTCGGGTACGGCGTGCCGTCGAACCTCGATCGCACGACGCACCGGATCCTGCAAGCAACCAATCTCCCGCTCGACGACTTCGATCTGCTCGCGCACGCTCGGTCGAGGTTCGGGCTGCCGGTGGGAGTCGAGAACGACGGCAACGCGGCCGCTCTGGCCGAGTGGAGGCTCGGGGCCGGGCGCGGCGCGGCGAGCCTGCTGATGTTGACGCTCGGGACGGGCGTCGGCGGGGGCGTCGTACTCGATGGAAAGCTGTTCAGGGGCTGGGTAGAGCTCGGTCACATGGTGCTTCAGGCGGACGGCGCCTGCCCTGTCAGGGGAACTGTCACGGGCGAGGGCATCTGGAGGCGTTGGTGTCGGGAACCGCCGCCGATCGGGTTGCGGTCGAGCTCTACGGCTCGGGAGCCGACGCGCACGCGCTCGTGGACAGAGCCGAAGCGGGCGACGCGCGCGCAAGCGACGCGCTTTCGGAGATAGGCCGGCTCCTCGGCGTCGCGATCGGCTCGTTGGCGAACATCTTCGATCCGGAGATCGTGGTCGTCGGCGGTGGCTTCGGAGACGCGGCGGGCGACCTGTTGCTCGTGCCGGCTCGCGAGGCGGCACGCCGTGAGGCGCTCTCGCCCGCCGACACAATGCTCCGCGTCGTCCCCGCGCAGCTCGGCGCCGATGCCGGGCTTGTCGGGGCGGGGCTCATCGCGCTTCGAGGCTCTCGGCGACTCCGGGTAGCGTCGTAGCGCCATGCCTCTCGCTGTCTGCGCCACGCCTATCGGGAACCTCGGCGACGTCACACTGCGCGTCCTCGAAGAGCTTGCCAAGGCCGATCTCGTCCTGTGCGAGGACACACGGCGCACCCGGATCCTTCTCGACCGGCACGGGGTGCAGGCCCGGTTGGAGAGCTATCACCGGCATAACGAGGCGGCGCGCGTGACGTCCACGCTCGCTCGGCTCGAGAAGAATGAGCGGGTTGCACTCGTGAGCGATGCCGGACTTCCTGGTGTCAACGACCCCGGAGCCCGACTGATAGCAGCGGCACTCGAATCGGGTGTCCCCGTCACGGTGTTGCCCGGGCCGTCGGCGGTGGAGACTGCGCTCGTCGCGAGCGGCCTCGTGGGCGAGCGCTACCAGTTCGTCGGGTATCTGCCGAGACGGCAGGCGGAACGGCGTGCGTTCGCCAGCGAGCTCTCAGGCTGGCCTCACGCCGTCGTCGCGTTCGAGTCGCCGCGCCGTATCTCGGTGAGTCTGGGCGCCCTCGCCGAAGTCATGCCCGATCGGCCAGCCGCCGTCTGCCGCGAGCTGACCAAGCGCTTCGAGGAGATCACTCGGGGAACGCTGGGAGAGCTCGCTGCTCGGATCCAGGACCCGCCGCGTGGGGAGATCACACTCGTTCTGGGCTCGTATCTGCCGCCGGCGAGCGACGTCGATGCGGACGTCGCAGTCGCAGCGGTCTCCGAGCTCGTCGTAGCGGGTGTCGCGCGACGGCAGGCCGTGAGCCTCGTCGCTCGCCTCACCGGGGTGCGTCGAAACTCTCTGTACCGCGCCTCTCTGTAACAACACTGCGCCGCTCGCTGGCGCTCGACGCCGGCGCTCGCTACCGTCGAGCAATGTTCGCTCTCCGGACAACTAGAGCGCTCGTTGTGATGTCGGCTGCCCTTGCCCCGCTGGTCTGGACGCCGGGCGCGTGGGCATGGGCATGGCCCGCGGACGGAGCGGTTCTCCGGGACTTCTCCGTCGGCAACAACCCCTATGCAGGCGGGCAGCACAGGGGGATCGACATCGAGGTCGTCGACGGGCGGACGCTCCGGGCGCCGGCGTCGGGCGAGGTCACGTTCGCGGGAACGGTGCCGACCCACGGGCTCACGGTCACGATCGCGACACCCGACGGCCACAAGGCGTCGCTCACACATCTCGGCCCGCTGCTCGTGAAGCGCGGAACGCCTGTCGAGGAGGGTGACGCGGTTGCCGAGAGTGGGCCGTCGGGAGACGCGGAGCACAACGGTCCCTACGTCCACTTCGGCATCCGAGCGGGAGACAGCGAGACGTACGTCGATCCCCTGACCCTGCTGCCGTCGCGAGGCACTCGTACGCCTCCGCCCGCTGCGGCGCCGATCTCTCCCCCGGCAGCCGCTCCGGCTCCGGCCGCGACGCCGACGCCGGGGTCCGCGTCAACCACGCCCGCTCCGACTCCGGCCGACACGACCTCACCGGTGGCTCAGACGCCGGTTCCGCTGCCCGCGGCACAGCCACCGCAGGCCGCCGCACCTTCTCCTGCACCGCCGGCCGACCAGGCGGCCGCCCCTCTTCCCGAGGCGATTCCCGGCTCGTCGAGCGCCAAGCCGCGTCCCCCCGTGCCCGCGAAGACGTCCCGGGCGAGCGGAGGTCGCGGAGTTTCAGAGCCAGCAGCATTTGGTTCCCGCTCGAGGACGGGGGCAGCCATGACGGACCTGCGCGCGACGCCGACCTCGGTCGGGTCGGTGCATCGTGAATTCATGCGACGAGGGGGTGACGAGGCAGTGGCGAACGAGCCTCCTCCGAGTCCGCTCGCTGTCACCTCGTGGCCACGCATCTCGAGAGAAGCGGATGCCACGCCGATGGAGCGAACGACGGTGATCACGCACGACCGCGCCTCATCGACCACGGGAGCAGCGGTCGGTTCCTCGGTGGCTCAACTGACGGACGGGGGCGCGCGCGAGAGTTCGAGCGCGGCATTCGCTCCGCGGGCGCTGGGACTGCTCGGGCTCCTGAGTGTGGCCTTCCTCTCCGTGCTCATCGGCGTCCTGAAGTGCAGAAACGGACTCCCTATGATTCGCGGCCGTGAACGCGACGCCGTCTCCGAGGAAGATCCTCGTGGCCGTTGCCTGGCCGTACGCGAGCGGGTTGCGCCACATCGGTCACGTGGCGGGGTTCGGTGTTCCATCGGACACGTTCGCGCGCTACCACCGGCTTCGCGGCAACGACGTCCTGATGGTCAGCGGCACGGACGAGCACGGCACCCCGGTCATGGTCGCCGCGGACGCAGCGGGCGAGTCATCGCGTGAGACAGCCGAGCGCTTCAACGCACTCATCCGAGAGGATCTGCGGGACCTCGGGCTCTCATACGACCTCTTCACACGCACGACGACGGTCAACCACTACCGGGTTACGCAAGACATCTTCGGAACGCTCTACGAGAAGGGCTACGTCGTCGAGCGGGAGACGCTCGGCTCGTTCTCCGCCTCGACGGGCCACACGCTTCCGGATCGCTACATCGAGGGCACGTGCCCGATCTGCGGTTACGAGAACGCACGGGGCGACCAGTGCGACAACTGTGGCAACCAGCTGGATCCGACCGACCTGATCGACCCGCGCTCGAAGATCGACGGAACTCCGCCGGTGTTCAGGAAGACGAAGCACCTCTTCCTCGATCTCCCTGCGTTCAAGGAGCAGTTGACCACCTGGATCGAGTCGCAGGATCACTGGCGGCAAAACGTTCGACGGTTCTCGCTCAACTTCGTGAGCGAGCTCAAGCCTCGACCGATTACGCGCGACCTCGACTGGGGCGTCCCCATTCCCGTTCCCGGCTATGCAGAGCGCGACGACAAGAAGATCTACGTCTGGTTCGACGCAGTGATCGGCTATCTCTCGGCATCGGTCGAATGGGCCGCGAATCGAGATGAGCCGGATGCCTGGCGCACGTGGTGGCAAAACCCGGAGGCCGAGCACACGTACTTCATGGGCAAGGACAACATCGTGTTCCACACGGTCATCTGGCCGAGCATGCTTCTCGGCTACGGCGAGGGAGGCGAGCTCGGCGCGGGGCGTGCTTCTCTCGAGCTGCCCGACAACGTCGCCTCGAGCGAGTTCCTCACGATGGAAGGAAAGAAGTTCAGCTCGAGCCGCGGGGTCGCGATCCTCGTTCGCGACTTCCTGAGCAGGTACGACCCGGACGCATTGCGGTACTTCATCTCGATCGCAGGTCCGGAGACGCAGGACACCGACTTCACCTGGTCCGAGTTTGTCCGGCGGAACAACGACGAGCTCGTTGCGACCTGGGGCAATCTCGTCAACCGCACGCTTCAGAGCGCCTACAAGAACTTCGGTCGCGTGCCCGAGCCCGGGGTGCTCACCGCCGCCGACTCCGAGCTCCTGGCGGAGATCGAACGCGGATTCGACTCCGTCGGCGACCTCATCGAGGCCGCACGCTTCAAGAACGCCCTCCAGGAGATCATGCGCCTGGCCGGCCTCGGGAACCAATACGTTGCGACGGAAGCGCCGTGGTCGCTCCTCGAGACGGATCGCGCACGCGCCGCGACGGTTCTCTTCGTCGCGCTCCGGGCGATCGACAGCCTGAAGACCCTGCTCGTGCCGTACCTTCCGTTCTCCTCGCAGCGCCTGCACGAGTTCCTCGGCCACGAGGGGGTGATCGCGGGGCCACTCGAGTTCAAGACGGTCGTCGAGGATCAGGGGCGCGAGCACGTCGTTCTGACCGGCGACTACGGAAGTTGGACCGGCAACTGGGCGCCGAGCACACTTCCGCCCGGGCAGGAGCTCCGTGCACCGTCAGCGTTGTTCGTGAAGCTCGACGCCGAAAAGGTCGTCGCGGAGGAGCTCGCGCGGATGGAGGAGGCTGCCGGTGGGGACATCGAGCCTGCCGGGGAGGCGCCGGCCGCGTGACCGACTCGCATGCGCACCTCGACGGGTGCGAGGCGCCTGACGACATCGTCGAACGGGCCCGGGAGGCAGGGATCACTCGAGTCATCACGATCGGAACGGGGATCGAGTCGTCACGAGCTGCGCTCGCGCTTGCCGAGCGACACGACGGCGTGTTCGCGGCGCTCGGTGTCGACCCGCATCAGGCAGCTTCCCCCGACGCCGCCCGGCTCGACGAGCTTCGCGAGCTGCTGGCGCACCCGAAAGCGGTCGCCGTTGGCGAGACCGGGCTCGACAACGCTCGCCAGTTTGCGTCCGCGGATGCGCAGCGTCGCCTCTTCCATGCGCAGCTCGAGCTCGCTGCCGACCTGGGTCTTCCGGTCGTGATTCACAGCCGGGATGCAGTCGAAGAGACGGCGTCCGCGCTCTCGGGATTCGCCGGCACGGTCATCCTCCACTGCTTCTCGTCACCCGCACTCTTGCCCTACGCGCTCGAGCGTGGGTACTACGTGTCGTTCGCCGGCAACGTGACCTACCCGAAAGCGTCGGAACTCCGGAGCGCGGCCGCCGAGGTCCCGGAGAATCGTCTTCTCGTGGAGACCGACTCGCCGTATCTCGCTCCGCAGCCGATGCGCGGCCTCGCGAACGAGCCGGCGTATGTCCTGCACACGCTCGACGCACTCTCAGCGGTGCGCGGCACCGATCGCGCCGCTCTCGCCGGGCGCACGCACGAGAACGCCTCTAGCGCATTCTCGGTGCCGTGACCACCCGGCCGAAGAAGGCGCTTGGACAGCACTTCCTCGTCGACGAGAACCTGCTCGACGTGATCGGGCGGCACGCGCGGCTTCAGGCAGACGATGTCGTGCTCGAGATCGGGCCTGGCACCGGCGTCCTCACCCGCTATCTCGCGGCCCGCGTCCGGCTCGTTCACGCCATCGAGGTCGACCGCTCGCTCGAGGAGCAGCTGTACGACGCTCTTGGAGGAGCGGACAACGTCCGGGTTGCGTTCGGCGACGCCGTCCGGTTCGACTATGCGGCGCTCGATCCACCGCCGCGGAAGCTCGTCGCGAACCTTCCGTACAACGTCGCGACGCCGATCGTCCTGGACAGCCTCGACGGAATCCCGTCGCTCGAGCAGTGGGTGGTCATGGTGCAGCGCGAAGTCGCAGACCGCTTCTTCGCAGTGCCCCGCACCAAGGCGTACGGGTCGGTGTCGGTTCTTCTCCAGCTGCACGCACGGCGGACCGGCTTCCACCGGGTTCCTCCAACCGCGTTTCGACCGAGACCCCGGGTCGACTCGGCGATCGTCGCTTTCGAGCGTATTCCGGAGCCTGCCGTACTCGAGCTGGTGCGACCGGTCGTCGAGGCGTCGTTCGCGCACCGGAGAAAGACGCTCGCGAACTCCATGGCGCTCACGGGACGAAAGAGTCGCTCGGAGGCGGAAGAGGCTCTGGCGGCGATCGGTCTGGCCGCGACTGTTCGAGCCGAGGAGCTCGCGCCCGAGGAGTTCGTTGCGCTTGCGGAGGCACTCGCGTGAGGTCGGCTCGTGCGTACGCGAAGATCAATCTGGGGCTCGTCGTCGGCCCGCTTCGTCCGAACGGCAAGCACGAGATCGTCACCGTTCTCATGGGTGTGGACCTCCACGACACCGTCGAGATCGAGCCAACGTCCTCCGGCGGGATCGTCGTCGAGGGCTTCGACGACACGATCGTGCGGAGCGCGCTGTCCGCGTTCGGGCGTCACACGGGCGATACGCGCGGTTGGCGAGTCAACATCCAGAAGCGCATCCCGGTCGCGGCTGGGCTCGGCGGCGGAAGCTCCGACGCGGCGGCAGCGCTTTGTCTGGCGAACGAGGTTCAAGAGGCCCCTCTCGACCGCGACGAGCTCGGCGCGCTGGCCGCGCTGATCGGCTCCGACGTCCCGTTCTTCCTCGAGAACGGACCGAGCCTCGCGACCGGCGACGGATCGGCGCTCGAGCCCGTGGCGCTGCCCCTCGACCTGTGGGTGGTGCTCGTGTTGCCCGCCGCTGCTCGGAAGGACTCCACCGCCTCCGTCTACGCGGAGTTCGACGCGCGGGGATCGACTGCTGGGGTTCGCCGAGCGTCGCGCTGCCTTCCTGGACGCACTCGGAAGCCTCGGATGCGCGGCTGACCTCAGCCGCTTGCCGCGCAACGATCTCGTCTCATCGCCCGTGGTCGAGGAGCTTCTCGGGCTTGGCGCACTTCGCGCCGATGTGACGGGCGCAGGCCCCGTTGCCTACGGACTCTTCGAGTCCGAGTTGAACGCTGCCAGCGCAGCGTCGGTGCTTCGATCCCACGGTAAGACGTGGCTGGTTCGACCTGTGCAACCTGCGTGAGGCCGTCGTCGCCCGCTCGGGATGGCAAACTGAGATCGCAGGCAATCTGTACGGCACTTCTTCACCTAGCGTTCTTTCACCTGTTCTTTCACTGGGGCGTGGCCAAGTGGTAAGGCAACGGGTTTTGGTCCCGTGATCCCAGGTTCGAATCCTGGCGCCCCAGCCACCGACCGCACGATGGACGAATCCAAGCTCGCAGCAGTCGTAATGGCCGCAGGCCTCGGCACGCGCATGCGCTCGAGCCTGCCGAAGCATCTCCACCTGTGCTCGGGCGCCGCATGGTGGATTGGGTCGTGCAGGCGGCTCGCGACGCCGGTGTCGACCCGCTCGTGATCGTGTCTTCGCCTTCGGCGGCTGCCGCGTTCGGCGATGCCGACGTGGCGATCCAGGAGCAGCCGCTCGGGACCGGAGACGCGGTGCGAAGTGCACGCTCCGCACTCGCTGGTCGTGCCGGGGACGTGCTCGTCCTCTCGGGTGACACCCCGCTCGTCACCGCGCGGTTGCTTCAGGACCTGGCCGCCGCTCACCGCGCGAGCGGCGCGGCTGCCACCGTGCTTTCGTTCGAGCTCGAGGATCCGGGTCAGTACGGACGTGTCCTGCGCGACGGCAACGGTGGCCTCGAGGCGATCGTCGAAGCACGCGACGCGACATCCGGACAACTCTCGGTGCGAGAGGTGAACTCGTCGATCTACATCTTTCGCGCCGAGCGGCTCTGGGGTGTGCTCGATCAGCTCGAGCCGCACAATGCGCAGGGAGAGCTCTACCTCACGGACTCCGTGGCGCTCATCGTCGCGGACGGCGGCACGGTTGCCGTACATGTTGCGCCCGACCCAGAGGAGGCCACAGGAGTGAACACGAGGTCGGAACTAGCCCAGGCGGCAGCCCGCCTTCGGGATCGCATCAACGAGGCGCACATGTCAGCCGGCGTGACGATCGTCGATCCACTGACCACATGGATCGACGCGGACGTGGAGATAGAGCCCGACGTCGTCGTGCATCCATTCACGGTCCTACGGGGTGCCAGCAGGATCGCGTCGGGCGCCGAGATCGGCCCGCATGCGGTCGTCGTCGATGCCAGGATCGGTGAGCATGCTTCGGTCGGTCCGTTCTGTTACCTTCGCCCCGGCGCGGTGCTCGAGGCTGGGGCACGTGCAGGCACGTTCGTCGAGATCAAGAACGCCACGATCGGGCAGGGGGCGAAGGTTCCACACCTCTCGTACGTCGGAGACGCAGAGATCGGCGACGAGACGAACGTCGGCGCCGGGTCGATCACTGCCAACTTCCCGCATGAGCCCGGCAAGCCCAAGGGGAAGACGACGATCGGGAGCAACGTCAGGGTGGGTGTGAACACTGTGTTCGTCGCACCTGTCGAGGTCGGAGATGACGCGTGGACTGCTGCCGGATCCGTGATCACCGAGGACGTGCCGCCGGAGGCTCTCGCAATCGCGCGTGCGCGCCAGGTCACGAAAGAAGGCGGCGCAGGAAAGGGGAACGGTGGAAAGCGGGACCGTTGAGCAGACGCTGCCCGGGCTCGACGTCCAGACGGTCGTCCCGGAGATGAGCACCGGGCATGCGATACCGCTGACGCCCCAGAAGCGGCTGATGGTCTTCGCCGGTCGTTCGCACGGGGAGCTTGCAAAGAAGATCGCCGAGAGGCTCGGAGTCGAGCTCGGCGAGGTCGAGCTGGAGACGTTCGCGAACGGTGAGACCTACTGCCGGTACGAGGAATCGATCCGCGGCGCGGACCTGTTCATCCTGCAGACCGGCTGCGAACCGGTCGACCGCAACCTGATGGAGCTCCTCTTCATGATCCAGGCAGCAAAGCTCGCATCGGCGAAGCGGATCACCGCGGTCATGCCTCTGTTTCCCTATGCCCGGCAGGACCGCAAGGCGAAGCCGCGAGAGCCGATCTCGAGCCGCCTCATTGCGGACATGCTGCAACTGGCCGGTGCCGATCGCGTGTTGACGATGGATCTCCACGCGGGGCAGGTCCAGGGGTTCTTCACGATCCCGGTCGACCACATGACCGCGCTGCCGCTCTTCGCACGCCACTTCCGCGACCTCGGTCTCACGGGCGAAGGCGTCGTGTCCGTCTCGCCCGACGCCGGGCGCGCGAGACTTGCAGTCCGGTTTGCGGAGATGATCGAGGCCGAGTTCGCGATCATGCACAAGACCCGCCCCGCGCACGATCTCGCCTCGGTCACCGAGATCGCGGGCCGCGTCCGCGACAAGGTCGCGATCGTCGGCGACGACGTGATCATGACCGGGGGCACGTTGCTCGCAAATGTCGCGGCGCTGAGAGAGCACGGCGTCACCGACGTCTGGGTCTTCGCGACGCATGGCCTCTTCTGCGGTGACGCGCTGAGTCGGTTCAAAGGCAGCGATATAACCGGGATCGTCGTCACGGACACCGTCCCGATCGACCCGCGCGAGCAACCCGAGAACCTCACCGTTCTCACCGTTTCGGGCCTGCTGGCGGAGACGATCATGAACGTGTTCAGCGACGATTCGGTCTCCGCGATCTTCGGCGGCGAGAACCAACTCTTCTAGGGGGAACGGCTCTGCTAAAGAGCTGGGCCGCTGTTTCTACCCCAACTTTCTACCCGCGACTTCCGGACAGCTCTCCGAGTCAGCCCACCAGTCGCGCTTGCCATCGACGTCTTCGCGCTGAGCCTCGCCGAGATTGGGCGCGCCGATGACGAGGATCTCGAGGCCCTCCGGCCCGGCCTCGTAGCCTCGCCACGTACCGGGCGGGACGCGCACCGCGTCCCATTCCCTGAGCTCGACGATCTCGTCGTCGAGCTTCATCAGCCCGCTCCCGCGCAGGACCACGTACACCTCCTCTTGGGTCTTGTGCGTGTGGCCGTACGGAAAGCGATAGCCGGGCGGGACGCGCTGGTAGCTCAGTCCGGATTTCTCGAGCTCGAGCGCCTTGTTCGCCGAGCGGAACTCCAGGTCCGGCGCGCCGTCGAACCTGGAGCCGATGTCCTCCAGGTCCTCCTTGATGTTCCTGAGCGTGAACGGCACGGCGCAATCGTATGGCACCGCGCAGGACGTGCAATATGCGGAACCGTACGTTGCCAAGCCGTCAGCGATCTCTTGCTGCGTTGCGTCTGACGTCGGCTGCTTGCAGTCAGAGCTGGCGAGACAGACGTCGTTGCGAGTCTCGCGTCAAACGCCGACTGAACAGCATCGTCTGCATCTAGGATTCTGCGCGTGCGTTGGCCGAAAAGCCGGGGCACGCAAGTCGCTGTCCCCGAGCCAAGACGACCACGAGGAGGTCGTCGAAGCGGGCGGCGACAGGACCGTCCTTCGCTTCTCGAGCGCCTGAGCATGTCTCGAATCCGCCGCCTTTCCGTCACCGTCGCGCTCCTCTGCGCGCTGCTCGCCGGCTGTGGCGGCGGCTCCGACGACACGGGGTCGACTGTCGAGGGGCCGGCCTGGAACCACAACCCGGGCGACGCCACCCTGGGGCCGGATGCGTGGGGCGGGATCGACCCGTCGTTCAAGCGGTGCATGTCGGGCGACCGACAATCGCCGGTCGACATCGCCACGTCGACTCCCGTAGACCTTCCGAAGCTCGAGTTCAACTATCCGCCGACGCCATTCGTGGTGAAGAACACCGGCCACGTCATCGAGGCGTCGATGCCAGCCGCGAGCGACCTGACGCTGACGATCGAGAATGCCGAGTACCGGCTCGTTTCCTTCCAGTTCCACGCACCGAGCGAGCACACGCTCGATGGCGACTCCTACGAAGCCGAGGTGCAGCTGGTGCACCGCTCGGCCGACGGTGAGCTCGCGGTCGTCGCCATCCTGCTCGAACCGAGCGGGCTGCCGAGCCCCTTCATCGACCTGGTGGTCGAGAGCGCGCCCGGGGAAGCGGGTCAAGAGGTCGTGATCGACGAGGAGCTGGTGGTCCGCTGGAGCTGTTCCTCGAGTTCGAGCCGCCGAGAGCCGTGGTCGACAGCTACTACACCTACCAGGGTTCACTGACCATGCCCGCATGCACGGAAGGCGTGCGTTGGATCGTCATCCCGGACATCTACGTGATACGTCTGAACACGGTCGAACGCCTGCACGAGCTCATCGCAAACTTCCCGAACTACGACGGCTACGAGAACAACAACCGGCCGACGCAACTGTTGAACGACCGCAAGATCGAGCGCAGTCGCTAGCTGTCCCGCGTACACACGATGTGATCGCCTGACGGATCTACCCGGCTTCCTTCGACGCTGTGGTCCTCCGGCGCACGCTCAAGATGGAAGGCACGGATGTCGTTCGCCGTACGCTGGCTCGGACTGCGGATCGCTTCGCCCCCGTCAGTGTGATGGAGCGCGGGATGACGCCAAAGGCAGACGATCTCCCCTTGGCCGGATGGGCATACGCGCTTCGCTACAATCCGCCGCCGTGTCCGGGGACAGGTTCAAGCTCGAAGTCCAGGAGAGAGACGCCCGTGGGTCGCGTCGGTCTCGGCGTCTGCGTGCCCAGGGGCTGATACCCGGCGTGATGTATGGAAACGGGCCGGCTCGCGCGATCTCGGTGCACGAGCGGGAGTTGCGAACGGCCGTCACCGGGCCGTCCGGTCTTCACGCAATCCTCGACGTCGTCGTCGAAGGCGAGACGACCGTTCATCCTTCGGTTCTCGCCGAGTTCCAGCAGGACCCGATTCGCGGCACGGTCTCGCACATCGACCTCCGCGAAGTGCGCCTCGACCGCCCGATACAGGCGACGGTCTCGGTCCACCTCATCGGTGAGGCGGAGGGTACGAAGACCGGCGGCGTTCTCTCGCTCGTCACGCGTGAGCTGCATGTCGAGGCGCTTCCGATGGAGATCCCCGAGCACATCGACGCCGACATCTCGGCGCTCGAGGTCGGCGACGCACTTCGTCTCGAAGAGTTGCCGACGATCGACAGGGTGACATTCCTGGACGATCCTCACGAGACTGTGATCGCCATGGTCTCGGCCCCACGCGCCATTGTCGAGCCTGAAGCCGAGGTCGAAGAGGGCGAAGAAGGCGAGGAGGGCGCAGAGGGTGCTGCGGAGGAGCCGCCCAGTCCGGGACGACTCCGGCGGCGATTCGTCCGGCGAGGAGTAGTGCGCCTTCTTGGTCGGGGCCAACGTGCCTCGACCCTCGACCTGCTCGTCGCAGGACTCGGGAACCCAGGTCGAGAGTACGAGCGAGACCGGCACAACGTCGGCTGGATGGTCGTGGACGAGCTGGCGGGCCGACACGGCGCCACCTGGCGCTCGAAGTTCAGCGGCCGACTCGCGGAATCGCGACTTGGCGAGTTGCGCCTGGCGTTGCTGAAGCCGGAGACGTACATGAACGAATCGGGGCGGTCGATCGCAGCCGCCGCTGCGGTACTTCAAGATCGATCCTGACGCGTTGCTCGTGGTCCACGACGACGTCGATCTCGAGCTGGGTCGTCTCCAGGCTCGGCTCGGGGGCGGGTTGGCAGGTCACAACGGCCTTCGATCGATCTCGCAAGCGCTCGGGACGCAGGACTTTCTCAGGCTGCGGGTCGGTGTCGGCCGTCCGGGCCGCGGAGACCCTCGCGATGTGGCCGGCTACGTGCTCGCCCCGTTCGACTCGGACGACGACCTGGACATCCCTCGTCGGTCGTGCGGCGCACGCCGTCGAGGTGATTCTCGGGGACGGGCTTGCGACGGCGCAGCAGCAGTTCAACTGAAGCGGTCAGCATCGACACGGTGTCGGTACATCCGCGTCAACCACCTGCGCAGAGATCGCGGCTAGTGTCTCAGTAGGGGTACGGGAGTGCCCTTGGGGGTGAGTCCAGGCGTTTGCTCCCGACTCTCCGGGACGAGGCAGGCCGATTCCGCGACGCGGCTGAGCCCCGGCGACAAGCGCGAGGCGATCAGCGCCAGCGACGAGTGCGCCCAAGCGATGAGTCCAGCCGATGAGCGCCAGCGGATGAGCTCAGGATGACCCGGGCTCAGAGCGATGAGGTAGTGAGCCGCGGCGCGCCTTTCGGCGGTCGACGTCTCCGCCGTTTACCGAAGTTACGATGACCCCAGCGGGACCCCGTCCCGCCAATCGCATGGACCCGACGGCACTTCGCCCACTCGTCGCCGAGCTCGCCGCCAGCGAGCGGTTTCGCGCGTTTGCGGACGCTTTGCCGGTTGCTGCGCGCGTCTCCGAGCCCGCGTTGCCACTTGTCCTCGCGGCACTGTTCGAGAGCCTGGCCCGGCCGCTCGTCTGCGTGCTACCCGAGGACGAGCAAGCGCGCGACGCAGCAGATGCGATCAGCTGGTACGTCGATGCTTCGTACGTCGCTCTCCTCCCGAGCCGGGGCGTTCGCTGGGACTCTGGGCTCGAGCCGCCCGCTCACCTCGTAGGTGAGCGGGCTCGAGCGCTGGCGGTTCTCGATGGAGGCGGCATGGTTCTCGCTTCGGCCCGCGCGCTCGCCGAAGGCATGCCGCCGACCGGAGCTCGCCCGTCACCGCTTCGAGTGGCCGACGGCGACGAGCTCGAGCTCGAGCACATCGTCGAGACACTCGCTTTCGCGGGCTACGAACGGGTCGAGCGAGTCGACAGCAGAGGTCAGATGGCGGTTCGCGGGGGTATCGTCGACGTCTTCCCGAGCACGGGTCGGGAGCCGCTCCGCATCGAGTTCTTCGGCGACGTCGTCGAGCACCTGCGCGTGTTCTCACCCTTCACGCAGCGCACCCTGCACGCTGTCACTGAGGCCGTGGTCTACCCAGCAGCCGAGCGTCGCCGGGATCTCGGCGAGCTCGAGTCGAGCGACCACGAAGCGCCTGGGAACGACCCCGTCGACCTCGTGCCCTCTCTGGATCGCGGGCCGGATTTCATCTGGCAGCCCGACGACGTGCGGAGCGTCTGGGCAGAGGAGTCATTCGACCACCCGTCGCTCGACGGCGCCTCGGAGCTCGACCCCTTCCCGAAGGGCCAGATGCACGCGTTCGAGGCGCAGCGTCCTGCGATCGCTGCCCGGGGCCTCGCGGAAGCCGAGAACGAGCTGGGTGCGATGCTGCGTCAAGGACGACGCGTGGTCGTCGCGTTTCCTCATCGCGGTGAGGCCCAGCGGACGCAGGGTCTCCTGCGGCGGGTCGCGGCCGAGCTGGTGGATGACGCACGCAGTCTTCCCGAGGACCCGGCGCTCCGATTCGTCGTCAACCCGGCGCGGCGCGGGTTCGTGTGGCGCGATCTGGGCCTCGCTCTGCTGCCGGATGTCCAGGTCTTTCGCAAGCGTCCACCGCGTGCGGACGCACGCCTCGGGCGGGCGCTACAGTCCTTCGCCGAGCTCCGCTCGGGTGACTACGTCGTCCACGAGGATCACGGGGTCGGGCGGCTGCTCGGCTTCGAGACAAAGGAGGTAGCGGGCGTCACGCGCGACTATCTCTTTGTCGCATTCCGGGGTGACGACCGGCTCTATGTCCCACACGAGCAGCTCCCCAAGGTCAGCCGCTACATCGGAGCCGACGCGAAAGCCCCGGCTCTCTCGAAGCTCGGCGGGAAGGCGTGGCAGAACCTCAAGAGCAGGGCCCGCGAATCGGTGCGCGAGCTCGCCGGCGAGCTTCTCTCCCTGTACGCCAAGCGCCAGCAGGCACCCGGCTTCGCTTATGAGGTCGGAGGTGACTGGCTCGAGCGGTTGGAGGCGTCGTTTCCGTACCGGGAGACGGATCACCAGCTTCAGGCGATCGAGGTCGTGAAGGAAGATCTCGAGGCTCCGACGCCCATGGATCGCCTCGTCTGTGGAGACGTCGGCTTCGGCAAGACCGAGGTCGCAGTTCGGGCGGCGTTCATCGCCGCGCTCAACGGCAAGCAGACACTTCTTCTCGCACCGACGACGATTCTCGCGGAGCAGCACTGGAACACTTTCCGCGAGCGCTACCAGGACTTTCCGGTCACGGTCGACATGGTGTCGCGGTTTCGCTCGCGCGCTGACCAGACGCGCATCCTCGACGCGTTCCGTGACGGGAAAGTGGACGTCTTGATCGGAACGCATCGCGTCCTCTCTCGCGATGTCGCACCGAAGAACCTGGGGCTCGTCGTGCTCGACGAGGAGCAGCGCTTCGGTGTCGCGCAGAAGGAGTTGCTGCGCTCGCTTCGGCTCGAGGTGGACGTCCTCGCGCTCTCGGCGACGCCGATCCCACGAACGTTGCACATGTCTCTCTCGGGCTTGCGCGACATCTCGATCATCGAGACCGCACCGCACGGCCGCCTGCCCGTGCGCACGAACGTGGGCGAGTTCGACGAAGACCTCGTCAAGCTCGCTCTCGAGCGTGAGCACGCCCGCGGCGGCCAGTCGTTCTATCTCCACAACCGGGTTGAGACGATCGAGGAGGCTGCGCTCAAGCTCCAGCAGGCGTCTCCGGCGCTTCGTTTCCTCGTGGCGCACGGTCAGATGTCCGAGCGCGACCTCGAGGAGCGGATGCACGCATTCCTGGCCGGCGATGCCGACGTTCTGGTCTCCACCACGATCATCGAGTCCGGGATCGACATCCCCCAGGCGAACACGCTCGTGATCGAGCGCGCGGACACGCTGGGGCTCGCCCAGCTCTACCAGATACGCGGACGAGTGGGCCGGTCCGACGTGCTCGCGCACGCGTACCTCTTCTACCCCGACGCGTCTGAGCTGACCCCGGAGGCGCGCGCGAGACTTGCC
Source organism: uncultured Actinomycetes bacterium (assembly GCA_963756925.1). Classification (GTDB taxonomy): domain Bacteria; phylum Actinomycetota; class Thermoleophilia; order Gaiellales; family Gaiellaceae; genus GMQP-bins7. Next base: position 18,616 of record CAVWPL010000007.1, read on the forward strand.
ACGATCGCCGACCACACGGAGCTCGGCGCCGGTTTTCAGATCGCAATGCGGGATCTCGAGATCCGTGGCGCCGGCGACCTGCTGGGGCCGGAGCAATCGGGCCACGTCGCTGCGCTCGGGTTCGAGCTCTACGTCGAGATGCTGCACGAGGCGGTAGCCGAGCTCTCGGGACAGCGGCGTGTCGTCGCGCGCCCTGTTCGCGTCGACGCCCGCGTCGACGCGTACGTCCCGGCCGCCTACATCGCGGGCGAGGCGCTCAAGATCGACCTCCATCGCCGAATTGCACTGGCCGAAGACGAGGACGAGCTGCGCGAGCTTCGCGGTGCGACCGAGGACCGGTACGGCCCCGTCCCGGAGCCTGTCGACAATCTCTTCGCAATCCAGACAGCGAAGCTGAAGCTTGCGCGCCTTGGCGCGGACTACCTCGTCTACCGGAGTGGTCGCGCGACCATCGGCCCGCTCGCGCTCGAGTCGAGCGAGCTCGAGACGTTGCGAGCGGCTGTCCCGACCGCGATCTACAGCGTGCAGAAGCGGGAAGTGTCCCTTCGCGTCGATGATCTCGAGGCGGCGCTCGAGCTGCCCGATGCTATAGTCCGCGCGCGCCTGGCCGCCTGAAATAGCGGCCTTTTTCTTGCCCGAATCTCGGACGATCTGATCCGGCGCGCTCCGAACCGAACAGCCACGCAAACCGAACCATTCGCAACGTCTGCCTAACACCGACTCGGCTATAAGGAACAGGCTCATGAAGCGCGCATCGATCTCTCTCGCCCTCCTCGTGCTCACGCTGGCTCTCGTCGTCACGGGTTGCGGGAGCGGCTCCGGCGATGTTCCGTCGGGCGCGGTCGCGGTCGTCGACGGCACAGACATCCCGCGCTCCGAGCTCGATGCCTACATGGCGCAGTCGAAGGCAAAGGCAGAGGCGGACGGAGTCGATTTCCCGAAGGTCGGGACGCCCGAGTATCAGGGCTACCAGCAGCAGTGGGTCGCCTTCCTCGTTCAGGTGCAGCAGTTCGAGCAAGAGGCGGCCGAGCGCGGACTCGAGATCACGGACGCGGACGTCGAGAAGCTGCGCGACGACTATGTCAAGAACACCTTCGGCGGTGACGAGAAAAAGCTCGCAGCGGACCTCGAGGAACAAGGAATGAGCGACGAGGCGTTTCTCAAGGCGCTTCGTATCGCGGTGCTCAACCAGAAGATCTTCAACTCCGTCACGAAGGACATAAAGGTCACGGACACCGAGGCTCTGGCCGCGTTCAGTCAGGACTCGACGCAATTCGGGGGCAAGCCGGAGTCGCGCGATGTCCGGCACATCCTCATTGCCGAGAAGGGCGCGAACGGCCAGGTCGACTTTGCGAAGAGCAAGGCGGAAGCCGACCGCGTCTACGCGGAGCTCGAGGGCGGTGCCGACTTCGCTGCACTCGCCAAGGAGCTCTCGGCCGACGAAGCAAGCGCGAAGGACGGCGGCAAGTACACGGCCGACCGTGGCGCGAGCGTGCCGGAGTTCGACAAGGCGGCGTTCGAGCTCGACACCAACGAGATCTCCCAGCCCGTTCGCACACAGTTCGGCTATCACCTGATCCAGCCGATCACCGATATCAAGCCGCCGACCTCGTTCGAGGAGGTCAAGGCGGTGGTCAAGTCGTCGCTGCTGCAGACGAAGCGCAACGAGACGATGACCGAGTGGGTGGAAGAGCTCCAGAAGCGTTACGAGGGCAAGGTCAGCTACAGCCCCGGCTTCGCACCTCCGGCACTTCCGGACGCTACGACCGAGACCAAGTAACGTCCCCGCAATGTCCCTCGCGGAGGCGCTTCTCGACCTCGAGGAGCTGACACGGCGGCTCCGCCGGGACTGCCCCTGGGATCGGGAGCAGACCGCGGCCACGATCGTTCCGCATACGATCGAGGAGGCGTACGAGGTTGCGGATGCCGCGCAGTCGGCCGACGAAGCCAAGCTCTGCGACGAGCTTGGCGACCTGCTCTTCCAGGTCTACTTCCTGTCTCTCCTGCTCGAGGAGCAGGGCGCGGGCGACCTCGAGAGTGTGGCGCGTGGCGCTCACGAGAAGCTTGTTCGCCGGCATCCACACATCTTCGGAGATGCCGAGGCGCGAACAGCCGGCCGCGTCCGCGAGCGCTGGGAGCAGATCAAGTCGGAGCAAGAAGGTCGTGAGGGGACGTTCCACCAGCTTCCCACCGCTCTTCCAGCTCTGACGTATGCGCGGAAGGCGGGCCGGCGCGCTGCCACCGTCGGCTTCGACTATCCCGGCGTCGAGAGTGCCTTCGGCGAGCTCGTGGACGAGATCGACGAGCTCCGGGCGGCCGTCGGCGCCGCCGACCACCCCGTTCCCGAGACGGCGCCCGATGCCGATGTCTTCGGCGAGATCGGTGACGTCTTGTACGCGACCGTCAACCTCTCGCGCCACCTGAACGTGGATCCCGAGCTTGCTCTTCGCGCGACCGTGCAACGCTTCGTCGAGCGCGTCGAGGCGGCCGAGCGGATGGCCTCTGCCGACGGAGTGGCGTTCGCGGACCTTCCGCTCTCGGATCAAGACCGGTACTTCGACCGCGCCAAAGAGGCCGCGCGATGAGCGGTACGACGATCTCGCGCATCCGTGGACGCCAGATACTCGACTCTCGCGGGAATCCCACGGTCGAGGTCGACGTCTGGCTCGAGTCGGGCGCACTCGGCCGCGCGGCCGTGCCCTCAGGTGCGTCGACGGGCGAGCACGAGGCCGTGGAGCTCCGCGACGGAGATTCGAGCGCGTATCTCGGAAAGGGGGTCCTGCGCGCGGTTGCGAGCGTCAACGGAGAGATCGCGGACGCGCTCCGAGGACTCGACGGTGAGGGCCAGCAGGAGCTCGATCGCGCGCTGATCGAGCTCGACGGCACGCCCAACAAGAGCCGGCTCGGAGCCAACGCGGTCCTCGGGTGCTCGCTTGCCGTGAGCAAGGCCGCGGCGGCTCACAATGGAGTGTCGCTCTTCCGCTGGATCGGTGGAGCCGACGCTCGAACCCTGCCCGTGCCGATGATGAACGTGATCAACGGCGGCGCGCATGCGCAAAACCGCCTCGATCTCCAGGAGTTCATGGTCGTGCCGGCGGGTGCCGAGACGTACTCCGAGGCGCTTCGGATCGGAACCGAGGTCTTCCATCACCTTCGCGGCGTGCTCCACGAGCGCGGTCTCGCCACCGGGGTCGGCGACGAGGGAGGGTTTGCGCCCGACCTCTCTGCGAGCGCGGACGTCATCGAGGCAATCCTGGAGGCGGCTGAGCGCGCCGGGCATCGAGATCGGCTCGGGATTGCCCTCGATCCCGCAGCGAGCGAGTTCCATCGGGATGGCGTGTACGAGCTCGCCGGAGAGGAGCGCACGCTCACCGCCGAGGAGCTGATCGGCTTCTACTCGACGCTCGCAGAGCAGTACCCGGTCGTGTCGATCGAGGACGGGCTCGACGAGAACGCCTGGGCTGACTGGGCGACGCTGACGAGAACGCTCGGCCGGCTTCAGCTCGTCGGGGACGACCTGTTCGTGACGAACTCCCGGTTTCTCGAGCGAGGGATCGCCGAGGGCGTCGGGAACGCGATTCTCGTCAAGGTGAACCAGATCGGCACGTTGACGGAGGCACTCGACACGATCGACGTCGCCCGTCGTGCGGGTTATTCGACCGTCATCTCTCACCGCTCGGGCGAGACCGAGGATACGACGATCGCGGACATCGCAGTCGCGACGAACGCCGGCCAGATCAAGACCGGAGCGCCGTCGCGCACGGACCGAGTGGCGAAGTACAACCAGTTGCTGAGGATCGAGGAAGAGCTCGGGTCGGATGCCGCGTACCCCGGGTGGGAGGCGTTTCCGCGCGCGCGCCGCTAGCGGGACGTTCGACTAGCCTGAGCGCGATGTCGACCCCAGCCCGCCGCACGAAGATCGTCGCGACGATCGGCCCGGCATCGTCCGGGGAGGATGTCCTCGAGCGCTTGATCGCGGCCGGGATGGACGGCGCGCGACTCAACTTCTCGCACGGGACGCACGACGACCACGGCCAGAGCGCTGCGCGCGTTCGCGCGGCACAGGCGGCAGCAGGTCGACCGATCGCGCTCATCGCGGACCTGCAGGGGCCGAAGCTCAGGATCGGTGACCTCGCCGAGTCCGTCGTCGTCCGGGCAGGCGAACAGGTCGTGGTTGCAGGTGAGGAAGCGGCGCGCGACGGGGATCTTCCAGTCGCCCCGGCGGTACTCGGCTCGGTGCTCGAACCGGGCCACGACGTTCTCATCGCCGACGGTCGAGTTCGCTTGCGGGTTACCAAGGTGGAAGCGGGCCGTGCGCTCTGCGAGGTCGTGACGGGTGGCTCCGTCGAGGAGCACAAGGGAGTGAACGTCCCGGGAGTTCAGCTGCCCGTTCCGTCCCTCACCGACAAGGATCTCTCGGACCTCGAGTTCGCGCTCGGTCTGGGGGTCGACTATGTCGCGCAGTCGTTCGTTCGCTCGCGAGCCGACGTCGCCGCTCTGCGCGCGCGGCTCGAGACCGCCGGCTCGCAAGCCTGGGTCATCGCGAAGATCGAGCTGAAGGAGGCGGTGGCGGCACTCGACGACATTCTCGACGAGGCCGATGCGGTGATGATCGCCCGTGGAGATCTCGGGGTCGAGACCGGCGTCGCCGAGGTGCCACTTCTGCAGAAGCGGATCATCCTCGCGGCACTCGATCGTGGAAAGCCCGCGATCACGGCGACGCAGATGCTGGAGACGATGGTCGAGCGGCCGGAGCCGACGCGTGCCGAGGCGTCCGATGTGGCCAACGCAATCCTCGACGGGACCTCGGCCGTGATGCTGTCCGCCGAGACCGCGGTTGGCGCGTATCCGGTCGAAGCCGTCGAAACGATGGATCGCATCGCTCGTGCAGTCGAGCCGAGCCTCGACTATCGCCATCAGCTTCCGACAGCCGCCGAGGCGCCGACCGTCGGCCGAGCGATGTCGAACGCCGCGTGCGATCTCGCCGAAGCGCTCGGCGCGACGGCGATTCTGGTTCCTACATTCACCGGCCGGACGGCGTCGGCGGTCGCCCGGCTCCGCCCACGGCGTCCCATCGCAGCTCTCACGCACGTCGGGATCTCGCTCCAGCACATGGCCATCGAGTGGGGGGTCACGCCGCTCGAGATCCCCGAGTCGGCCGACGTCGACGATCTCTGGCGTCATTCCATCGAGGCTGCTCGAGATGCAGGCATCGTCGAGGCAGGAGATCGCGTCGTGCTCACCGCGGGAACGGCGGTCAACATTCCCGGCTCGACCAACGTCATCAAGGTCGAAACCGCCTGACATCGTCCGAGCGGCCACGCCGTTCGCGCCTGATCGGGAGGGGAACGAGCGGCGGTCGGGAACCTAGTCGCCGTGGCCAGGAGAACGACGCCTACGGGCGCGAGACGTGAGGCGAAGCGGTCGAGACGAGTGTTTCGAGCACGGCGACTCCGTGTCGTGTGGATGCTCGGTCTCGTCGGCATCGCCGTCTATCTCTACTACCAGCCGCTCGCCTCGTACCTCGAGACGAGGCGGGAGCTCTCCGAAGCACGGACCGAGGTCGAAGCGCTTCGCGCAGCCAAGGCGAATCTCGAGCAGCGCCTCGTGGTCTCCACGAGCGTCGACGCGACCCGCCGCGAAGCCCGACGAATCGGCTACATCAGGCCAGGCGAGCAGCTCTTCATCGTCAAGGGCGTACCGGCCTGGCGGCAGGCGCATGCGCGTAGTGTGCGAGGGGATGGATGACCGAGCTCTGGTCGCGCGCCAGCTCGGAAGGGCCCCGCGCGCGTTTCGTCGAGTCGTCGTTCGGTGTCCGTACGGCGCGCCGGCCGTAACGGAACAGGATCCGTACGACGCGTCGGGCGAGCCGTTCCCGACGATGTTCTATCTCACGTGCCCTCATCTGGTTGCGGCGGTGGCCCGCCTCGAGGCGGCAGGCGGTGTCGGGCGCTGGAGCCGGGCGGTTGCGGAGGAGCAGGAGCTCGCCGCAGCACTCGAGAAGGCAACCGAGGATCAGCGGATCATCCGGAGGGAGCTCGCCGTCGGCGGGGTGCCGCGGCGACGGCGGCGCATCGCTCGACCTGGGAATCGCGGGATCACGATCGCCGCGCCAGCTGAAATGCCTCCACGCTCATGCCGCCTACGCTCTCGCCCGCCCCGGCTACGAGCTCGGCGACCGCATCGTGCGGCGAGCTCGATCCGCTCTGGCCGTCCGAACGCTGCTGCTCGAGCGAGCTCCGCGGCGGGAGCTAACCTCCCGCGTCGTGGCTCCTGAGGTCGACAGCGCTCGGCGCGACTGGGAAGAGGCGTATCGTCGCCTCGAGGACGAGGCGGAAGATCCTCGTCGGGAGCAGCGACTTCGCCCTCAGCTCGAGGCTGTCTTCGACGAGCTACGCCGACGCGTCGGATCGCGGTTCACGCTCGCGGAGCTTGCGAGCGCGTACCACGAGTCGGACGTCTGGGTGCGCGGCGTGGTTGCCGAGCGAGCGGGAACGCCTGGTTGGCCGCGAACGCTCTCGGTGGTCGAGGGCGCGGCTTTTCACATCTACTCACGCGGCGCGCAGGACTACACGCCGTGACCGTGCTCGAGCGACCCAGCGACCAGGATCGTGCTCACGGTCGCCATCCGAAGCGATCGCGGCGGCACCGACTCGTGCGTCCGCTTGCCCTCGCCCTCGCCCTCGTCGCCGTCTTCGTGGTGGGCATTGCATTCGGACAGGCGCTCGACGATGCGCCGGAACCGGGTGGGCTCACGACGTCGGTTCGGACCTTGACGTCTCTGCCGCAGCAGCCGCCAGCCCGAACCGTCACGGTAACCGTCACCCAGCCGTAAGGCGCTGACGCCCGCCGTTACAGGTCTTCCGAGGCCTCGAGCAAACCGGCGACGATGATCGCGACGCCGCACACGAGGCTGATCCAGATGCCGATTCCACGGCTCGCGAAGAAGAACGTGTCCGGGATCGAGATGATCCGGACGAGGACGAGCACCGTCGCGACAGAGCCGATCGCGATCGCGATCAGGCTCTCCGGAACGGCTGAAGGGGTCTCGATCCCGAATTCTCTGAGAACCACGAGCAGCACGGCCAGGAGCCCCAGGACGAAGACGAGCTTGCCGATCGTGCCGGTGTGCCATCCGAGAACCGACACCGTCGTCCCTTCGCCCTCTCCCGTGTACCAGCCCGTAAACGCCGACACGGCAAGGAGAAGCCCGAAGAGGAAGGTGAGCCGCCCGCTCCAGCCAGGCACTCCGCCTGCCCCGAACGGAATCCGCCCACGGCTGAAACGTCCCTCACCGGGGTCCATGAAGCCGAACACTATTGCCTCGGGCGGAGTTCGGCAGCCCGTACTGATCCCGGTGGTTCGTCTTACACTTCTCGCGTGGCGAGAGCGGGGCAGACGACGGCTCGGGAGGAGACGCCTCCGCTCGATCCGGAGGCCGTCGATCGGGCATATCGATTCCACCGGGCGCGACGTGCGGCTCGCCAGCAACGGCACCGGGAACGCCGGTGGGCGGGTCTGCGGTTCTGGCTCGTATTCATACTCGTACTCGCGGTGGCGGCGTTCCTCGCCGCTCGGACGCTGGGCGAGATCGAGCGCATCTTCGGGCTGTAGATCGAGGTCGACCTGATGGAAGCCGTGTATGCAAGGCCTGGGCGCCTGGCTCTCGGCGCGCTCGTCTTCGGCGCGGGAATCGGCGCACTGGCGACGGAGATCACCGCGTCACGGTTGCTTGCGCCGTACTTCGGCTCGTCGACGATCGTCTGGGCGAATCTCATCGGCATCGTCCTCGCCGCGCTGGCGGTCGGCTACTGGCTCGGCGGGCGTCTCGCCGACCGGCGGCCGCAGCCTGCGCTCCTCGGGTTCATCGTCCTCGTCGCGGCCGTCTGCGTCGCGGCGATCCCGTTCGTGGCGAAGCCCTTCCTCGACCTCACCGTCGACGGTCTCGACGAGACGTCCGCCGGCGCCGTGATCGGGAGCTTCCTCGCGGTCTTGCTGCTCTGCGCGCCCCCGGTCGTGCTGCTCGGCATGGTCTCGCCGTTCGCGATTCGCCTCGCCGTCGCGAGCATCGAGACAGCAGGAGCCGTCGCCGGCCGGCTGTACGCCCTGTCGACGGCCGGCTCGCTGCTCGGCACGTTCCTCCCGGCCCTGATTCTGATCCCCGCGATCGGGACACAGCGGACGTTCCTCGTGATCGCGGCGTTGCTTGCCCTCTCGGCATCCGCGCTGCTCGGGCGGCGCTACCTGGTCGTTGCCGCTGCGCTCGCCGCTCTCGTGGCGATCCCCCCGGGCGTCGTGAAGGGACAGGCTGGTCTCCTCCACGAGGAGACCTCGTACCACCAGTACATCCAGGTCGTCGAGCGGGATGACGGCAGGCGCCTGCTCCACCTGAACGAAGGCGTCGCGGTTCACTCCGTCTGGAGGCCCGATTCGGTGCTGACAGGCGGTGTCTGGGATGCGTTCCTCGCAATTCCGTCGCTTCTTGGACGTGACCTGGACCGGGTTGCGATCCTGGGGAACGCGGGCGGGACGACGGCTCGTGCGCTCGGCGTCTACTACCCCGATGCGGAGGTCGACGGCGTCGAGCTCGACCCCGCCGTCAGTCGGGTCGGCAGGCGGTTCTTCGCGATGGACGACAACCCACGTCTCACGGTGCACGACGCTGATGCGCGTCCGTTCCTGCGCAGGACCGACGAGCGCTACGACCTGATCGTGGTCGATGCCTACCACCAGCCGTACGTTCCGTTCTACCTCGCGACGCGCGAGTTCTTCCGGCTCGTGCGCGCGCGCCTCGCCCCTGGAGGAATCGTCGCTCTGAACGTCGCCTCCGTGCCCGACGACAAGCGACTCGTGACCGCTGTGGGGACGACACTTGGCGGCGGAGCTCCCGCAGGTGCTCGAATGGCCGGCGCTTCGCTTCAACACGATCCTGCTCGGACTCACCGCGCCGCTCGACGCCGCTGCGGCGCACGAGCCGGCTCGCACATGGCCCGCCTGATCTCGCACCGCTACGAGAGCTTCTCGCTGATGACGCGCGGCCGCTCGAAGCCTCAGGAAGGGCGTGGACGGACGACCGTGCGCCGGTCGAATGGGTGACCGACCGGATGATCGTGTCCTATGCCGCCGGCGGAGGGCGGCTCGACGAGGACTATCTGCCGACGAGGCCGTAGGTCTCCGGCGCGCCAGCGATGATCGCACTCGAGCGACGGGGAGGTCGCCCGCTCTGCATCGGCCACCGGGGCGCGGCAGCGTTGGCTCCCGAGAACACGCTCGAGTCCTTTCGCGTAGCCGTCGAGGCCGGGGTCGATCTGATCGAGTTCGACGTCCTGGGCCTCGCGACGGGCGAGCTCGTCGTCGCGCATTCGAACGACCTCCACGAGGTCAGCCACGGAGTGGCGTCGGGAACGGTGCGAGACCGGACGCTCACGCTTCTGCGCGAGGTGGCGCCTGCGCTGCCGACGCTCGACGAGGCGCTCGAGTTCTTTCGGACGAGGCGCTCGAGACGGGAGCTCACGTCGATCTGAAGACCGCGTGAATCGGTCGAGAACGTCGTAGTCGCGCTCCGCCGGTTCGAGCTCGTCGAACGGACGCTCGTGAGCTCGTTCCACGTCCATGCGCCTACGGCGTGTCGTCGCGACTCGAGCCGCGGCTGCGGACAGGTGTCTCGTTCCCGCAGGACCGGCTTCGGATCTCCGGCCGTCGTGGCTCGGCGTCGGCGATCCGAGTCGGACTGCGCGCGCTCCGCCCTGCTACCCCGCGTTCGTCGGCATGCTTCTCGGCCGGTCGGGCGCGATCCGCGCTCGTTCTGCACCACACGCTCGTGAGCGAGCGGGTCGTGCGCCGGGCTCATGCACGCGGGGCGCCGGTCGTCGCGTGGACGGTCGACGATCCGCGCGACCTCACCCGTCTCGACGAGGCAGGGGTCGACGCGGTGGTAGTGAACAATCCAGCGATATTCGTCTCTACACTGGAACCGTGAAACGGGGGGTGCTTGCCATCGGCGTCGGCTTGCTCGGAGCCTTTGCGCTGCTCGGGTTCGCGTCCGGGTTCGCCATCGCCTCGTCGCCCGGGACAGACGCTGTCACCGCCGGCGCAGATCCACGGATCCTCCGCCCACAACCGACCCGCCTCCGACCGAGCCGCCCGCGCCGCCTCCTCCGACGGAGCCGCCGGCGCCTCCGCCTCCGCCGCCTGCGCCGCAGCCGAAGCCGCTGCTGATCGAGCCCGGGGTCACGATCGCGAATCTCTCGGTCGGCTGGCTGACGCCTCGAGGCGCGACGAGGCTCGTCCAGAAGACGTTCTCACGCCCGCTGATCCTCGTCGATGAGCCGAGAGCAGCGGATCCGCGTGGCGCCACAGGACGTCGGCGCACACGCGAAGATCGAGCAAGGCGATCCGGAGAGCGCGTAGCGCGCGTCCCGGCGCGGCGATCCCGCTCGACGTCGACGTGTCGCGGACAGCGCTTCGGCGTTACCTCGGGCGGCTGGCCGAGAGAGCTCGATCGCGAGCCCGTGGACGCCGGGGTCGATGCTCCGTGGCTTCCGGCCGACGGCTGATCGAGGCCGCAGGATGGGCGGCGCCTCAAGTCGCTCCGGAACGGGCTCGACGCTCCGGGTCGCGCTCGCGACGCATCGGCGCGAGCCGATCGCGCTCGCATTCGACACGCGCAAGCCGAAGGTCAAGAGCGTCCCGTTCGGGCCAACGGTCGTGATCCTCCGCGACTCGAACCGGCTCCTCCTGTACTGCGAAGGACAAGCTCGTGCGGAGGTTCGGGATCGCGACCGGGCAGTCGTCATACCCGACTCCGACCGGCGACTACGAGATCACGAACATGCAGCGGAACCCGTGGTGGTACCCGCCTCCTTCGGATTGGGCGGCCGAGTCCGATCCGGTTCCGCCGGGCCCGGGCAACCCGCTCGGCACGCGCTGGATGGGCATCTCGGCCCCGTACGTCGGCATCCACGGCACGCCCGACTCGGCGTCGATCGGGTACTCCGCCTCGCACGGTTGCGTGCGCATGCGCATTCCGGACGCCGAGTGGCTGTTCCAGCGCGTGAAGGTGGGAACGCCGGTGTTCATCCTCTCTCGTTGACCGCGCACCGGCGCCTGCTGCTGGTCGCCCAGGGCGCGGCGGTCGGGCTCGTCGTCCTGCTCTTCGTGCTGCTGCTCTGGAAGCTCGTCGACGACGAGGGCGGTGGGCTTGCCAAGGCGGCCGCGCGAGGGGAGCGGCCGAGCGCGCCCGACGTTCACCCTCGAGCGCCTGGACGAGGACGGTGAGCTCGCACTCTCCGTCGCTGCGCGGGCAAGGCGGTCGTGCTCAACTTCTGGGCGTCCTGGTGTATCCCGTGCAAGGAGGAGGCGCCGTATCTGGAGCAGGTGTGGCAGCGAGAATCGCGGGCGCGGGCTCGTCGTCGTCGGGCTCGACGCGAAGGACTTTCGCCGTGACGCGCGCTCGTTCGCGCGAAGGTTCGACCTCACGTTTCCGCTCGTCTACGACGGCCCGGGAGAGACCCTCACGGACTACGGGGTGACCGGGTTTCCCGGAGACGTTCGTCATCGACCGCGAGGGCCGCGTCGTCGAGGCGTTCGTGGGCGCGGTGAACTCCGACGAGGATCGCGCGCGCCTACGAGCGGCGATCGAGAGCGCGCTCGAGTCGTGAGCGGGCGCTGCGCTCGGCCTCGTGGCGCGATGCGTGGCGCTCTCGCTCGCCGCTCCGGCCGCGGCGCGCGGCGGACCCGCCGACAGCCGCCGATCTCGAGGCCGAGCTCGTGTGCCCGGTCTGCGAGACGACCCTCGACCAGTCGAACGCGCCGGTGGCCGAGCGCATGAAGGTCTTCATCCGCGAGCGCATCGCGGCCGGCGACACCGAGCAGGAGATCAAGGACGCGCTCGTCGCGGAGTTCGGGCCGGGCGTGCTCGCGACTCCGGGAACGAGCGGGTTCGGGCTCCTCGCGTGGCTCGTCCCGCTCGCTGCGCGTCGTCGGGAGGGGCCGTCGTCGCTCGCGCTGCTCATCCGCAGCTGGAGCCGGCGACGAGGCTCGGCCATTCCGACGCCCGAGCCGCCCGTCGACCCGGAGCTCGAGCGCCGCCTCGACGAGGAACTCGCGCGCTTCGACAGCCTGACGTGGATCTCGGCTCGCTTCCGGTCGCCTTCCTCGCCGGCTTCGTCTCGTTTCTCGCGCCGTGCGTGCTGCCGCTCGTGCCCGGATACCTGTCCGCGGTGTCGGCGGTCGACGCCGACAAGCTCGGCCAGCCGGGCACGAGCCGACGCGTCGTCGTCTCGAGCATCCCGTTCGTCCTCGGGTTCACCGCCGTCTTCGTCCTGCTCGGCGTCGGGGCGGCTCTCGTCGGCGGGCGGCTCTTCGACGACCAGTTCCTGCTCGAGAAGATCGCGGGCTTCGTTCTCGTCGTCTTCGGTCTCGCCTTCATGGGGCTGCTGCCCTGGCCGGAGCGGCTGATCGGCGCCGGGCTGCTCCAGGGCGCGCGGAGCCGCGGGTCGCGCGTGCTCCTCGGCGGCGCGTTCGCGGTCTGCGCGGCGCCGTGCATCGGCCCGGTGCTCGCGGGGATCCTCGTGCTCGCCGGCTCGTCGGACACGGTTGCGGAGGGCGCGCTGCTGCTCGGCGTGTACTCGCTCGGGCTCGCGGTCCCGTTCGTGCTCGTCGGGGCGCTCTTCACGCGGTCGATGGGAGCGTTCCGCTGGCTCCGCGATCACTACCGCGCGATCCAGGTGGTCGGCGGCGCGATCATGGTCGCGCTCGGCCTCCTGCTCTTCTTCGAGCGCTTCTACGTCCTGCGCGTCTACCTGAACCGCTTCCTGGAGTGGCTCGGCATCGAGCCGGCGTTCTAGACCTCTAGATCCGACGGTCCGAAGGTCGAGGTCGTCTTCTGACGACCTGCGCTCGTGGCGACGCCGACCTGCTCGAGCACGGCGTCGACGTCGACGCCGCGATGCGCAGGCGCATACGGCCCGAGCCGTCGCGCCGCCTTCTCGAGCTGGCGCTCGCAGCCGGGGCGGTTGCCGCGTTCCGCGTGGAGCCAGGCGACGGCGACGTGAACGAGTCCCTGCAGGAAGTCGCGCTCCTGCGGCCGGCGCATCGCGCCACTCGTCCTCGAGCTCCTCGTGCGCCTCGAAGTACGCGCCGCTGCGAATCAGCTCCAGGCCGCGCTCGAGGCTCACGGCCGGATTATCAGCGTCCGCGGAGAGTGCTAGTGTCGCGCCGTGGCGACGATCCTGCTGGCCGGGGTCGATCTGTTCTTCCGAGGGAAGCTCGAGGGCTGCTTGCCGGGCATCGGCTCGTCACGACCGACAGCGTCCACCCGCCCGATCTCGTCATCGCGGACATCGCGCGGTCGAGCCCGAGGAGGTCGTCGACGCCTGGCCCGAGATCCCGATCGTCGGCTTCACGAATCACACGGACCGGCCGGGCTGCAGCGCGCGCACGCCGCCGGCTTCGACCAGGTGATCGTGAAGTCGGCGCTCGTGGAGCGTGCCCCGCGAGCTCGTCGACGAGCTCATCGGCGTGACGTCGGAACGCGATTAGGCGCCGGATCGTCTCGCTAGACTCGCGCGCGTGACGTACATCATCGCCGAGCCGTGCATCGACATCAAAGACCTGTCGTGCGTGGACGTCTGCCCGGTCGACTGCATCCACGTGTTCGAGCGGATCCTCATCATCGATCCGGAGGAATGCATCGACTGCGGGGCGTGCGAACCCGAGTGCCCGGTCGAGGCGATCTTTCCCGAGGACGCGCTGCCCGACAAGTGGAACGCGTTCGTCGAGATCAACTACGCGTTTCCCGACGCGGCGAAGATCAACCCGCTCGTCGACAAGTACGCCGACGAGAACGACGTCCACAACGATCCTGCTCGAGTAGCCGCGTCAGGACGGCAGCAGGTACGCGCAGGCGCGCGTGTCGCCCGGGAGCGGCGAGACCGCGATCTTCGTCACGCGAAAGCGTGCGCTCGCCGTCCTCGATCTCCGAGCCGACCTGCGGGCGGCTCGCCCGACTGCTCGACGAGCGTGTAGCCCGGCTGCCGACCAGACGAAGAGCAGGTAACCCGCTCTGCCCGTTCCCGTCCACGGGCCGATCCTAGCGCTCGTGCCGCAGACGGGGGAAGCTCGATGCGAATCGCGGAGCCGCGTGGCCAGCGGCCTGCTTCGGAGGCGAACTTGCCGTTGAGCGTCGCCGCGCGCTCGGCAAGCACCTCGAGCACCGCACTTCGTCGCTCGGGCGGGCCGTCGTCGGAGATCGACGAGCTCCGCGCCCCCGCCGTCGACGGGCACGTAACGCGACCTCGATGCGGGTGAGTGCTCCCCGGCGAACCGCCTGGTCGATCGCGTCGCGGACGATCTGGAAGAGGCCGGTCTGGGCGTGCTCGCCGAGCTCGTCGCCATGGTCGACGTCGAGCGCGACCTCGACCTGCCGCCTGCGCCGCCACGCGGCGACCGAGCGCCCCGACCGCCGCTGCGAAGCCGAGCTCGCGCAACGCACGCGGCTCGAGGTCCTCGCAGAGCGACCGCAGGTCCTGAGCCGCTTCGCGTGCGAGGCTCAGCCCGCGCGCGAGGATCTCCGCCGGCTCGCTCGTGCTCTCCGGTGCGGACCGCCTCGAGCGCCGCGTCGAGCATCTGCGTGATCGCGGACAGATGCTGGACGGGCCCGTCGTGGATCAGCTCTGCGAGTCGTCGCCGCTCGTCCTGCTCGGCGAGGATCCGCTCGGCGAGGAGCGCACGCTCGGCGTTCTCCGGAGGCGGGCTCAATCGATCATCGCCTCGCGAAGCGCGATGGCGACCGCCTGCGTGCGGGTGTCGGCCTCGAGCTTCGCGAGGATGTGCCGGACGTGGCTCTTCACGGTCTCCTGGCTGATGAAGAGCTTCGCGGCGACGTCGACGTTCGACATGCCGTCCGCGAGGAGCTGGAGGATCTCGCGCTCGCGCGGCGTGAGGACGTCCATCTGCGCCTTTTCCGGCCATGAACTCGGCCATCAGCCCCGGGTCGACGAACGTCTCGCCCGCGGCGACCTTCTCGATCGCGCGCAGCAGCGTCTCGTGCGGCGTCTCCTTCAGGATGTAGCCGCGTCGCGCCCGACTCGAGCCCGCGCTGCAGGAGCGAGCGCTCGCCGTAGGCGGTGAAGATCAGGATCGGCGGTGTCGGGCATCTTCTGGAGGATCTCCTCCGTCGCCTCGAGGCCGTCCATGTCCGGCATGCGCAGATCCATGATCACGACGTCGGGGCGCCGGCGCTCCGTCAGCGTGACGGCGGACCTGCCGTCAGCGGCCTCGCCGATGACCCGGATGCGCGGCGAGCGGGACAGCGCGAGCCTGAGCCCTTCGCGGACGACCTCGTGGTCGTCTGCGATGAGACAGGTGATCTCGTCGGCCACGCGGCGATTCTACGAGTCGGTCCGGCGGGCGGATCGCTAGACGGCGAGTGTCAACTGCGCAGGCTGAGGTCGGCGCGGACGTTCGATCCGGCGAAAGCTCGCGCTTGATCGGTGCGGCGCGGGCGCGCGGCCCGGACGTGCTCGCGTATCGGTGTCGGCGACGCGCCGCCGGGAGGTACGCGCGTCGCGCGTACAGCTGCTCGTAGCGCTCGACCTCGCTCCGGCCAGTCGTCGCGCGAGCGCCTCGAGGAAGTGCTCGCGGACGCCCGGGCGAAGGTGGACGGGCGCTCGCCCAGATGCCTCGTGCCCCGGCCGCCTTCGCGGCGCCGAACGACCGCGTCGAGCTGCTCGGGTGCGTCGGAGAGCCCGGGGAGGATCGGGGCGAGGCCGACCGAGACGTCGATGCCCGCCTCGGCAAGCCGACGCACCGCTTCGAGCCGGCTGCGCGGCGGCGCGGTCCCGGGCTCGGTCGTGCGCCATACGCGCTCGTCCAGCGTCGGGAGCGACACGGTCACGCTCGCGCGCGACGCGCTGTGCGGCTTCCTGGAGCACGTCGATGTCGCGGACGACCAGCGGCCCGCGCGTGATGATCGAGAACGGCGTCCACGCCCGAGCGAGCGCGGCGAGACACGCACGCGTCAGCCCGAAGCGGCCCTCGGCGGGCTGGTACGGGTCGGTGGCTGTGCCGATCGCGACGCTCTCGCGCGCACCAGGACCTCCGGGCGAGCTCGCGGCGAAGCACGTCCGCGACGTTCGTCTTGACGCGGATCGACCGGCCGTAGCGATCGTCCGAGGGCCGGTCGGCGCGCTTCTCGAAGCGCGCGGACGTAGCAGAACGTGCAGCGATGGACGCAGCCCATGTACGGGTTGAGCGACCAGTTGAACGGCATTCCGCTGAACCGGGTTCGAGCGCGCTCCTGCACGGCTCGATCCGGTACTCGACCCGCATCGGTCGAGTATAGAACATATGTTCGTATCCGAGACAAGGAGGCACTACCGAGCTCCAGATCCGGGTCCGTCACTCGAACCGGCAGCTCGTAGAGCGCATCGTCGTGCACGCGCGCGAAGCGGCTTCGCATCCCGTCTCGATCGTCGCCGACGTAGTGCGCGAAGACCTTCACCGGCCTCAGGTGATCCGGAGTGATCGGGAAGAGATCTCTCAGGCCTTCGTCGAGCTCGACGTACACGTGGAGGTACGAGTACACGAGCTCGAAGCCCCATCGTCTCGTACCAGCGCACGCGTTCCGCGTCGTCTCGCGTCCACGCCTCGAAGCGAGCGAGGCCACGCGCTCTGGCGCGAGCCTCTCGGCCTCGCGCAGCAGCGCGGTCGCGACGCCCCGTCGCTGGTGCTCCGGGATGCACCGCGAGGTGCCAGATCATTCCGCCGAGACCCGGGCCGCTCCTCGCACACGGTTCCAGGCTAGCTCCTCGCACTCGACGTCGATGAGCCCGACGATCTCGCCGCCGCGCTCCGCGACGAGCTCGATCGCCGTGCTGCTCGTAGCGCTCCTTGGTCTGGCGAACGTCGTCGAAGAACGCCGAGTCGAGGAACGACAGAACCCGGCAGATGACCCAGCCGCGCTCGTCTTCGTCTCGAAAGGGGCGGATCACGACGTCGGCAGCCATCTCGGCAGCCATCGCTACGAAGCACGGCTAGAGTCGGGCGATGGACGAGCTCCAGGGCGGGATCCGACGCGTCACGCTGCCGCTGCCGACGCGGCCCGGGCACGTCCACGCCTACCTCCTGCCCGGCGACGACGGGTGGACCTCGTCGACACGGGAGTCGGCCTCCCCGATGCGAAGGAGCGCTGGGCGTCCGAGCTCGAGCAGGCGGGAGGGCGCGTCGCCCGCATCTTCGTGACGCACTTCCACCCCGACCACGTCGGGGCGGCCGCCGATCTGCACGAGCTGACGGGTGCGCCCGTCTACCAGGGCGCGCTCGACTACGCGCAGTGCGAGCTCGTCTGGGGGAATCCCGCCTGGCCCGAGCGGATCCTGGAGTGGTTCGAGCTCCACGGAGTGCCCGACGACGTCACCGAGGAGCTCGTCGGACAGAGCTCCGTCTACCGACCGTTCATCCGCTACCAGCGAGACCCGGTCCTCATGGAGGCCGGGAGAGCATCTGGACGGCTGGGAGCTCGTCGCCGCACCCGGGCACGCCGACGGGCAGCTCTGCCTGCTCAAGGACGGCATCCTCGTCGCCGCCGACCACGTGCTCGTCGCGAATCTCGCCGACCGTGGGGCTCTGGCCCGCGAGCCGCGCCGACCCGCTCGGCGACTACCTCGCGGCGCTCGAGCGGACGGTCGAGCTCGAGCCCGTCGGTCGCGCTCCCCGGGCACGGCGACGTCGATCGACGGACCCGGCCGGCCGCGCACGCGATCTGCAGGAGCACATCGGATCGCGGCTCGAGGAGGCTGCCGCGGCGCTCGGCGCCGAGCCGCGCTCAGGCTACGAGCTCTCGCTTCCGCTGTTCGGCGACGACCTCAAGCCGGCGGCGCGCCGCTTTGCCGTCGCGGAGACGCTCTCGCATCTGGAGCGCCTCGTCCGCGACGGACGCCGCGCGCGCGGCACGAGGACGGCGGGATCGGTTACCTATACTGCGGCCTGATCCACGTGGACGACGAGCTACCGCCTAGTACCAGCGCCCCGTCGAGGGGCGTTGCCGCTTATGACGAGGCGTCGTCATGCGCCGTGGGGGAGACGCTCATGAGCACTCCGCTACGCGATCGTGATCGTCTGCCTGCTGGTGCTCGGAAACGCGATCTTCGTGGCGGCCGAGTACGCGCTCGTGACGGCGCGCCGGAGCCGGCTCGAGGAGCGCGCGGAGCGCGGCGGTCTCGGTGCACGCACCGCCCTTCGTCTGATGGACGATCCGGTGCGCTTCATCAGCACGGTGCAGGTCGGGATCACGGTGTCCGCGATCCTGCTCGGTGCGATCGGCGAGCCGTTGCTCTCGGGCTTGATGGAGCCGCCGCTCTCGAACACGGTCGCGTTCCTGATCGCGTTCTCGATCCTGACCTATCTCTCGGTCGTCCTCGGAGAGCTCGTGCCGAAGGCCGTCGCGCTCCAGAAGGCCGAGCCGCTCGCGGTTGCGCT
The DNA here is from genome assembly GCA_963756925.1 of uncultured Actinomycetes bacterium. Taxonomy (GTDB): domain Bacteria; phylum Actinomycetota; class Thermoleophilia; order Gaiellales; family Gaiellaceae; genus GMQP-bins7. Next base: position 37,096 of record CAVWPL010000007.1, read on the forward strand.
CGCGGTTCCGCTCGACTAGCTCGCGAGGTTCGCGCACCCGGTCGTCTGGCTGCTGCAGGTGTCGGCGAATGTCGTGCTGCGCGCCCTGCGCGTGAAACCCGCTCCCGCGGGGATGATCGCGTACACCCGCGAGGACATCCGCCATAGCGTGGCCGCGGCCGAGGACGTCGGCGAGCTCCACGAGGCGGAGGAGGAGATGCTCTACAAGGTCTTCGACTTCGCGTCGAAGGAGGTCGCGATGCGGTCATGGTGCCGCGGCCCGAGGTGGTCGGGATCTCGGTCGACATGCCTCCCGAGGAGGCGCTCACGACCGTCGTCGACTCCCCGTTCACGCGCTACCCGGTGTACCGCGGCTCGCTCGACGAGATCGTCGGGGTCCTCCACGTCCGCGATCTCTTCGCCGCGATGCACGACCTCGGCATCGCAGCGGTTCAGCTCGAGTCGATCGTCCGCCCTGCGTACGTCGTCCCGGAGACGAAGGACCTCGCCGCGCTGCTCGCAGACTTCCGGCGCGAGAAGCAGCACATGGCGATCGTCGTCGACGAGTACGGGGCGATGGAGGGCATCGTCACGCTGGAGGACATCCTCGAGGAGATCGTCGGCGAGATCGAGGACGAGTTCGACCTTCCGGACACGTCCGTCGAGCGCATCGACGAGACGCACATCCGGATCGACGGCACGTACACGATCGACGACTTCAACGAGGCGTTCGGGACCGAGCTGGAGGAGGGCGACTACCACACGATGGCCGGCCTGGTCTTCGGAGCGCTCGGGCGCCAGCCCGAGATCGGTGACGGCGTGCAGGTCGACGGCCTCCACCTCGAGGTGCTCGAGGTCGAAGGGTCGCGCATCGGGCGGATCGAAGTCGAGTTCGGGGTCGGCGAGAAGCCCGCGGGAACGCCCGAAGCTGCATAGGCCCGTTTCGGCCGGATAGGTTCGCGGCGTGGAGCCGGCGCGCGCTCAGCGTTTCAGCACCGCGACTTCGCGATCTACTGGGTCGCGGTCGTCACGGAGGCATTCGCGCTCGCGATGGCGCTCGTCGCGCTCGGGTGGCAGGTGTACTCGGTGCGCGAGAACCCGCTCGACCTCGGCCTCGTCGGGCTCGTCGAGTTCCTCCCGCTCCTGCTGCTGTCGCTACCTGCGGGGCAGCTTGCCGATCGCGTTCCAAGGCGGCGGCTCCTCGCGTTGATGGTCGTCCTCGACATCGTCGTTCCTGCTCGGGCTGCTCGGCGTCACGCTCGCCGGCGCCGACGAGGTGTGGCCGTTCTTCGTGCTCGCGTTCGTCTTCGGTGTCGCGAGCGCGCTCGGGGCGCCGGCGGGACGTGCGCTGACACCGTCGCTCGTCCCGCAAGAGATTCTCGTCAGCGCGCTCGCCCAGCGGTCCGTCGGCTTCCAGCTCTCGGTCGTCATCGGCCCGGCTGTCGGCGGTCTCCTCTTCGCCGTCGGCGCCGAGCTCGTCTATGCGGTGGGCGCCGTGCTATGCCTGATCTCGCTCGCGTGCTTCCTCTTGTTGCACGGCGGCCGCGAGCCGGCGGCCGAGGGTGTGAAGGGTCTCGACGAGGTGCTCGCGGGCGTGCGCCTCATCCGGAGAACGAACGTCCTGCTCGGCGCGATCTCGCTCGACCTCTTCGCCGTCCTGCTCGGCGGCGCGGTTGCGCTGCTGCCGATCTTCGCGAAGGACATCCTCGAGGTCGGTCCCGCCGGTCTCGGCCTCCTGCGCACTGCGCCGGCGCTCGGAGCGTTCGTCGCGGCCCTCTGGCTCGCGCGGCACCCCATCCAGCGGCGAGCAGGCCCGACGTTGTTCCTCGTCGTCGCGCTCTTCGGGGCGAGCATGGTCGTCTTCGGGCTGTCGCGCGCGATGTGGCTCTCGATGCTGGCCCTGGCCGTCGGCGGCGCGGTCGACATGGTGAGCGTCGTCCTGCGCTCGACCATCCTCCCGCTCGTGACGCCGGATGAGCTCCGGGGGCGGGTGAATGCGGTCGAGATGGTCTTCATCAGCGGGTCGAACGAGCTCGGGGCATTCGAGTCGGGTGTTGCCGCAGCGTTGATCGGCGCCGTGCCGGCCGTTGTCCTCGGCGGCGTCGCGACGGTCGTCGTCGCGGGCGTGTGGTGGAAGCTCTTCCCGTCGCTTGCGCGCGTCGATCGGCTGGACGAGCTACGACCGGTGGCCGTCCCGCCGGTGTGATCGGAAATTACGCGGGCCGGATGGCGGCCACGACACGCACCGGATCGCCACCCGCGCGCGTCGCACAGGCTTCAAGCCTGCACGACGCGTACGAGCGACGCCCGGCTTGGTCGTGACCGCCTCCGACGGCGCGCCAATTTCCGATCAACCATCTAGCGACGCGCTTCGCGGAGCAGGCGAGCCGTGCCGACGTTGCGGATCGACGCGTCGACGAGCTCGATCGGATGGAGTGCGGGTAGCGGCTGTCTCGCCCGACCGAGTGCTTGCGAGACCTGCACCAGGCATCCGGGGTTCGCGCTCGCATACGCGACAGCTCCCGTAGCGAGGACGTGCTGCGCCTTGCGCTCACCCAGCTCGCGCGCTGCTTCGGGCTGGACGACGTTGTAGATGCCCGCCGACCCGCAGCAGAGGTCCTGCTCGGCGGGCTCGACGACCTCGAGACCGGGGATGCGTGCGAGCGACGTGCGCGACACGAGCGGCAGGCGTTGCGCATGCCGCAGGTGGCAGGAGTCCTGCAGGGCGACTTTCAGCGGCAGCGGATGTCGAGGCGCGCGCGGCGGCGCTTCGGCGAGGAACTCGCCGACGTCGCGGACCTTCGCAGAGAAGGCCTCGGCGTGCTCGTCTCCGAGCAGCCAGCCGAGCTCCTTGAGATGGGACCCGCATCCGGACGAGTTGACGACGACCAGGTCGACCCCTCGAACGCAGCAACGAGAGCACGGGCGAACGCCTTGCCCTCGTCGAGGCGGCCGGCGTGGACCGAGAGCGCTCCGCAGCAACCTTGCGGAGGCGCGACGACCTCGAACCCGTCGGCGGCCAGAACGCGGGCAGTGGCCGCGTTGACATCAGGGAAGACCGCTCGCTGGACGCAGCCTGTGAGCAGACCGACGCGGGCTCGCGGCGTTCCTGCAGCGCGGGTGAACGCGGCGACGTCGCCTTGACCACGCCAGCGCGGGGCCATCTCCGCGAGCGGGCGGAAACGTCTCGGCAGCGGTAGAGCTCGTCCGATAGGTGCGAGCCGGAGCGCGGCACGCATGCGGCCGGGGTGGGGGAGGATCCTGAAGAGGAGCCCGCGCACGAGGCGGTCGGTCAGCGGACGCTCGTACTCGCTCTCGACGGCGTCGCGGGTCGACTCGATCAGCCTGTCGTAGCGGACGCCCGAGGGGCACGAGCTGAGGCAAGCCATGCAGCCGAGGCAGCGGTCGAAGTGCTTCGTGACGGTCTCGGTCAGCGCGATCGTCCCGTCGAGGCGTGCGTCCATCAGATGGATGCGCCCGCGCGGGGAGTCCATCTCCTCGTGCCAGAGGACGTACGTCGGGCACGTGGGCAAGCAGAAGCCGCAGTGGACGCAGTCGGACGTGAGCTCGCGGATCATCCGGCGAGAGTTCCGTTCGGGTCGAACGCACGGAGGACTCGCTCGTGCAACACCGCCGCCGACGCGTCGTCGCCGTCGGCGTGCTCCAGGCCTCGCGGGACACGATCGGCGGTGTACGCGATGCCGGCGCTTGGGCGAACCACAGCGTCGCGGGCTCTCTCGAGCGCGGCGTCGAGCTCCGCGGGCGCGAATCGAAGTCGATCGCGGGCGGAACCTTGGCGCTGGCGAGACTCCAGCCAGACCTCCGCGCCTGCGTTGTCTCCTCCGACGAGCGCCTTCGTCGTCGCGAGCTGGCTCTCCACCGCCCGCGGCGAGCCCTCGAACAGCACGGCGACCCGACCGGGGTGGAGCAGGTCGAGCGCGCTCGGCTCGACCTGCGAGCCGAGCAGTGTCCTGGCGGTCTGTGGCGGTCGCCGCTCCTTCGACGACGAGCGTCCGCGACGCCTTCGGGATCGGATGCAGCCGGAAGCTCACGCGCGCGATGAGCGCGAGCCGTCCCTGCGACCCGCAGACGAGGCGGCCCAGGTCGTACCCGGCGACGTTCTTGACCACCTTCCCGCCCGCGTTCGCCACCGTCCCGTCGGCGAGGACGAGGGTCACGCCGAGAACGAGGTCGCGCGGCGCGCCGAACCGGTGGCGAAGCGGTCCCGGACACGTTCGTCGCGAGCAATGCGCCGATCGTCGGGTCGCCCGGCGGGTCGAGCGACAGGCGCTGCCCGCGAGCGGCGAGCTCGGCGTTCAGCGTCGAAAGCCGGATGCCGGACTCGACCGTGCACGTGAGATCACCCGCCTCGTGCTCCAGGATCCGGTCGAGTCCTGCCGTCGTGAGGCCGTCGCCGATGCGCAACCTCCGGCCCTCCGCATCCGCAGCGGCGAGGAAGACCGCCGCCTCCTCGATGCTAGAGACGCTCGGCAACGCCGATCCTCTCGAGCGCATGAACGCGGTACGGGCCGGGCACCTCGCCGCAGAGCCGCGGTGTGGGCACGACCTTGCCGGGATTGCAGAGCCCTTCCGGATCGAATGCGCTGCGCAGTCGCATGAAGACGTCGAGATCGCGCTCCGAGAACATCAGCGGCATCGAGCACGCCTTGTCCATTCCGACTCCGTGCTCGCCCGTGAGCGAGCCGCCGGCGTCGAGGCACGCCTCGAGGATCGCCTCAGCGAGCTCCCGCGCCTTCTCCGTCTCGCCCTGCTCGGCGTCGTAGAGGACGAGAGGATGGAGGTTGCCGTCCCCCGCGTGGAACACGTTCCCGACGCGGAGACCGTGCTCGACCGAGAGCTCCTCGATCCGCCGAAGGACCTCGGGCAGCCGGGTGCGAGGGACCACGCCGTCCTGCACGTAGTAGTCGGTCGCGATCCGGCCCATCGCGGCGAATGCGGACTTGCGGCCCTTCCAGAGGAGCGCGCGCGCCGCATCGTCGGACGCCGCTCGTACCTCGAAGGCGCCACACGAGGTGCAGATCGCCTCAACGGCAGCAGCGTCCTCCTCCACCTGCGCAGCGACACCGTCGAGCTCGACGAGCAGGACTGCGCCGGCGCCTGCCGGGTAGCCGGGCGCGACCGCGCGTTCGGCGGCCTCGATCGTGAGGCGGTCCATCATCTCGATCGCGGAGGGGAGGATCCCGGCTGCCACGATCGCGGTGACCGCAGCGCCCGCGGCGTCCATCGTCTCGAATCCGGCCAGGAGCGTGCGCACGGTCTCGGGGATGCGCACGAGGCGCAGCGTCACCTGAGTGACGATGCCGAGTGTTCCCTCCGAGCCGATGACGACACCGAGGAGATCCATGCCGTCCGGGTCGAGCGCCTTGCCCCCGAGCTCGACGACGTCGCCGTCCGGCAGCACGAGCGTCGCACCCGTGACGTGGTGAACCGTGAACCCGCGTTTCAAGCAGTGCGCGCCGCCGGAGTTCTCGGCCACGTTCCCGCCGATCGTGCACACCTGCTGGCTCGACGGATCCGGTGCGTAGAAGAAGCCATCCGACGAGACCGCGCGCGTGACGTCGAGATTTGCCACGCCGGGCTCGACGACGATGCGCTCGCTGTCGAGGTCGATCTCGAGGATCCGATTCATGCGTGCGAGTGCGACGACCACACCGCCGGCCATCGGCGTGGCCCCGCCCGATAGACCGGTTCCCGCTCCGCGCGCGACGAAGGGCACGCGTTCGCGGTGGCAGGCGCGGACCACCGCCTGCACGTCCTCGGTCGAGCCCGGGAAGCGCGACGAGCTCGGGTATCGCCCGATGACCGGTGAGCCCGTCGCACTCGTAGACGCGGAGCTGCTCGGGCTCCGTGATGACGTGCTCCGCCCCGAGCTCCCGCCGTAGCTCGGCGGCGAAGGCAGCGGTGATACCCACGACGCCGAGTCTAGGGCGCGGCCAGCGGCGCCCAGAATGCGTCGAACGTGTCGGGGTCGCTCGGCAGCGCCAGGACGTCGCGGACGAGCCCGTCCCGGATCTGAAACAGGAGGACCTGGTCGAGCTCGAGGGAGCGCCCGGCGCGGGTTCCGTGTGCCCGATAGAGGGCAGCCGCGCGGTCGTCGCTCGCGAGAACGTCGCGAAGCTCGGAACGGTACGTACCCTCGGTCTCCTTCGGCAGGCGAGCCAGGAAGCGAAAGATCTCCTCGCGCCCCCGAAAGACGCCGGCCATGACCCCGCGACCGGGCACGGTCCACACGGCATCCTCTGCGAACAGTCCCCGCAGCCCGAACCCTTCCTTTCGTGCGAAGGCGTCGAAGATCGCTCGGACGACGGCTTCGTTCTCAGCGGCCGGCATGCGACTCCCCCTCCCAGCGGTCGAGAAGACCTTCGACGTGCCGGCGTTGTGCGTCGGTGAACGGAACGAGCGCGACGACGCGTCGTGCCTCGCCGGGGTCGTCGTTCGCGACCGCGGCTTCCAGGCGTTCACGCAGCGGCGTCGGCTGGCGGAGCTGCCGACGAAGCCACCGGAGAAGGCTGACGGCAGCCTGATCCGTCATGCGGGGGAGGCTATCTGGGCCGCCAGCTCGGCGGCCTCCCACTCGCGATCGTGATAATGCGAGTCGTGAAGGAGATCCTCCCCGAGATCGAGGCGTGGAAGAACGAAGGCGAGAGGGTCGTCGTGGCTACCGTCGTTGCGACGCGACGCTCCGCGCCCAGGCCGATCGGCGCGAGCCTCGCTATCTCGGAGTCCGGGAAGATGTGCGGCTCCGTGTCGGGTGGCTGCGTCGAGAGCGACGTGTTCGAGAACGCCCAGGAGGTGTTCCGGACCGGCGAGCCGAAGCTGCTCAGCTACGGCATCGACGACGACGTCGCCTGGAGCGTCGGTCTCCCCTGCGGGGGCGAGATCGACGTCTTCGTCGAGCCCGTCGAGTGAGTCGATGAGCCTGGTCGAGCGGCTCTCGGCGCTCGCCGCCTCGGGCGACCGCGGCGTCCTGTTCACGGTCGTCGAAGGGGAAGGGGTGGGCTCGAACGCCCTCGTGCTCGAGAGCGGCGAGACGCTCGGCGCTGGCCCCGACGAGGCGATCCGGCTCGCCGACGAGGTCATTCGCCGCGGGCGCAACCGGCTGCTCGTGCTCGAGGACGGGACGAAGGTGTTCGCGGAGGTCTACGGTCCGCCGCCGCGGCTCTTCGTCTACGGCGCGGTCGATACGGCCGAGGCGCTCTGCCGCGGTGCGAAGCTGCTCGGCTGGCGCGCGATCGTGGCCGACGCGCGCGCGAAGTTCGCGACCCGCGAGCGGATCCCGTCAGCAGACGAGCTTCTCGTCGCCTGGCCCGACGAGGCATTCGCTCAGATCGCGCCCGACCACCAGACCGCGATCGTCGTCCTCACGCACGACGACAAGTTCGACGAGCCTGCGCTGATCGGCGCGCTCGCTACCGAGGCGTTCTACGTCGGCGCGCTCGGCTCCCGGCGCAACCAGGAGCGACGGCGCGAGCGGTTGCTCGAGGCGGGTGTCGCCGAGGCGGAGCTCGACCGGATCATGGGGCCGTGCGGCCTCGACATCGGGGCCGACACGCAGGAGGAGACAGCGCTCTCGATCCTCGCCGAGATTCTCGCGGTGCGCGGTCGCCGCGAGGGCGGATTCCTCAAGGAAGCGAAGAAGCGCATCCACGTCGAGGTGGAATGAGCAACGCGAGGCCGGCTCGCGTTCGTGGGGGACCGATGAGCTCGCCCCCGACCGGGGTCGCGATCGTCACCGGCTCTGCGCGCGGGCTCGGGGAAGCGATCGCGCAGCGGCTCCACGCGGACGGGTATCGCGTTGCGCTCGCCGATCTCGACCTCGAAGGAGCCGAACACGTCTCGGCCAAGCTCGGAGCCGGTGCTCTTGCACTCGAGCACGACATTCGCGAGCCGGACTCCTGGGAACGGCTGCTCGACAACGTTCGGCGGGAGCTCGGCGACGACGTGCGCGCGCTCGTCAACAACGCAGCGCGTACCGAGATCCGCTCGTTCTGGGAGATCGACGTCGACGAGTGGGATGACGTTCTCGCCACCAACCTGCGCGGGACGTTCCTCGGCTGCCGGGTCGTCGGCGGGTACCTCCGCGAGCGCGGGGAAGGCCGGATCGTGAATCTCGCGAGCGTCGCCGGCCAGGCAAGCCGAGCGGTGACGGGCGTCCACTATGCGACGTCGAAGGCTGCGATCATCGCGCTCACGCGCCACGCGGCGACGGAGCTCGCGCCGCACGGCGTCACGGTGAACGCCGTGGCGCCGGCCGCAATCGACGGGCCGATGGTGGCAGCGGTGCCGCCCGAGCGGATCGAGGCGATGCTCGAGACGATTCCTGTGGGTCGACTCGGGCGCCCGACCGAGGTCGCGGCACTCGTCGCCTTCCTCCTCTCCGACGATGCGGGCTTCGTCACCGGAGCGACGTTCGACGTGAACGGCGGGATGTTGATGCGGTAGTGGCGAGGTAGTCCGGCTTCCGAGCCCAGACCTGAAAGACGCGTGGCCCTGCAACGAGTGTCGTCGAGTCCTCCGCTAACGCAGCAAGACTCGCCAGCGCCGCGGTGATCTCCGTCCTCCGACGCGAGGCCAGCGCTCTGGATCGCCTCGGACGTTGCCTCGACCGTTGCGTGCGGGAGGCTCTTCTCCTCGCCCGACGCGCTGACGCTCTGCGTGAGCCGCACACGGGGACCTGCGATGTCCGTCTCGAGGAAGTACCGATGGAGCTTCCTCCCGATCCGCGGATCGCCGCCATTTCGCTCGAGCACGGCAGGATTGATGCGCGCCCAGAAGTCGAAGCCCTCGTCGGGTGGATCGCAGAACACGCCGTCGAAGTCGGCGTCCTCGACTGCGATCGCCCCGCCGGGTCGAACAGCCGCCCACATGCGCTGGAGGAGATCGAGCGGACGGCTCAGGTGCTCGAGGAGGAAACGCGTGTAGACGAGGTCGTACGCCTCGACCTCGCTCCACTCGTTCGCCTCGACAACCCGGAACTCGACGTTGTTGACGCCGCTTCGCTCTGCGTCGGCGCGGGCGAGCTCGAGCTTCAGCTCGTCCATGTCGAGTCCAGTGACATGACCGCTCGGGCTGACGAGCCTCGCGAGCTCGAGCGTGACCGCGCCGCCGCCGCAGCCGACGTCGACGCACGCCATGCCTTCGCGTAGACCGATTTCGTCGAAGAGCCGTGACGTCTCGGGCCAGCGAACTCGCGACAGGAGCTGCAGCCGCTCGTAGCCTTCGCGGCCCCCACGGATCACGTAGCGCTCCATACCGGGTGATCGTAGTGCCGCTCGTCGTTCGAGCTGCTCTCGATGGTCCCGACTGACTCGGCCGTGCGCGCGTATTAGAGTCGCGGCGACATCTCTCTAGACATCTCCCCAGTGAAAGGGGGCACGGTGACGAGCACCGATACGGGCCTCGGCATCGAGGCGAAGTCGGACGCGATCTACGAGCTCGTCGAGCGCGGGGCGCAGGTCGAGCGGGTAGCAACCGGGTTCACGTTCACGGAAGGGCCGATCTGGAACCCGACGGGGCGGTACCTGCTCTTCTCGGACATGCCCGGCGACGTGCGACGGAAGTACACGCCCGACGGCAGGGTCGTCGAGGTACGGAACTTCTCGAACAAGTGCAACGGGATGACGTACGACGCGGATCTGAACCTGCTCGTCTGCGAGCACGTGACGAGCTCGCTCGTGCTCGAGCGACCCGACGGCACGCGCGAGATCATCGCCCAGGAGTTCGAGGGCGAGGAGCTGAACAGCCCGAACGACGTGTGCGTCCATTCGAGCGGCGCGATCTACTTCTCCGACCCGTGGTACGGGCGCATGCCCGGCTTCGGGCATCCGCGCAAGCGGAGGCTCGGGTTCCAGGGTGTGTTCCGGATCGCGCCGGGAGGCGGCGACCCCGAGCTCATCGTCGGACGCGACGAGTACGAGATGCCGAACGGCATCTGCTTCTCGCCGGACGAGTCGCTCTTCTACATCAACGACACCCCGGGCGCGTACATCAAGGTCTACGACGCGGCCCCCGACGGGTCGATCTCGAACGGGCGCATGTTCTTCGAGGGCGTCGGCTCCGGAGTCATCGAGGAGGGAATCCCCGATGGCATGAAGTGCGACGAGCGCGGGAACATCTGGGTGACCGGGCCGGGCGGGATCTGGGTGATCTCGGCGGCCGGCGAGCACATCGGGACGATCCTCGTGCCGGAGAACACCGGCAACCTCACCTGGGGAAGCGATGACTGGCGCACGCTCTACATCCCGAGCTCGACGTCGCTGTACGCCATCCGAACGATCGTGGGCCCGCGTCGCGAGCCCTACATGGGCTAGGAGGAGAGGATGAACGACGAAGCACTGACCCTGGACGCCGATCGCTGCGTGCTGATCATCCAGGACCTGCAGAACGACGTGATGATCGACGGCGGCGCCTTCGCCGAGACGGGCTCGCCGGAGCATGCGAAGGAGCAGAACGTCGTCGAGAACGTGAAGGCACTCGCCGAGACGTGCCGGAGCAAGGGCATCCCGGTGATCCACGTCCACTACATCGTCGAGGAGGGCGCGCCCGGGCCTGAAGCTCAACGCGCCGTTGTTCCAGGGCGTCAAGGACACGGGCGCGCTCGTCCGCGACTCGTGGGGCGCCGCTCCCGCCGAGGGCCTCGAGCCCCAGGACGGCGACTTCATCGTCCAGAAGATGCGCATGAGCGCGTGGCAGGGGACGCGGCTCGAGAACCTGCTCACGGGATTCGGCCGTGACACGATCATCGTCACCGGGGCGTGGACGAACATGTCCATCGAGCACACGTCCCGCACCGGTGCCGACAAGGGCTACTTCATGGTCGTGCCCGAGGACGGGTGCTCGACGATGAACGCCGACTGGCACAACGCGTCGATCAACTACGCGCTGCAGAACGTCTCGACGGTGACCACCTGTGGCGCGGTGACCGAAGCGCTCGCCGGCGTTCCGGCGGCCGTCTAGCGGGCCGGATGAGGGTGGCCTGTCGGCTGCGGTCGGCGCGCCACCTTCTGCCACCTACGCGTGACGAGGACACGGCGAAGCGAGACGAGCTTCCATGCTGACAGCCTCGATATCGTTGCCCTGTGACCGCACTCGAGCTTCCGCTTCTCCGGCGGCAGGGATTCATCGACGGGTCCTGGGTCGATGCGGACTCCGGCGAGACGTTCGCGGTGACGAATCCGGCCACCGGCGAGGTGATCGCCGAGGTCCCGCGGATGGGTGCCGCCGAGACCCGCCGCGCACTCGCGGCGGCTGAGCGAGCTCTCCCTGCCTGGAAGCACCGCCCGGCCAAGGAGCGCGCGCAGATCCTTCGTCGCGTCGCGGATCTGATGATCGAGCACGAGGACGACCTGGCGCGGCTGATGGTTGCCGAGCAGGGCAAGCCGCTCGCCGAGGCGCGGGTCGAGGTCGCGTACGCCGCGTCCTTCTACGAGTGGTTCGGGGAGGAGGCGAAGCGCGTCTACGGAGACACGGTCCCCAGTCCATGGTCTGACAAGCGGATCCTCGTCACGAAGGAGGCAGTCGGAGTGACGGCGGGGATCACGCCGTGGAACTTCCCGGCGGCGATGCCCACACGGAAGTCCGCGCCCGCGCTCGCCGCCGGCTGCACGATGGTGCTGAAGCCGGCGGAGCAGACGCCGCTCTCGGCGCTTGCGATCGCATGCGCTCGCGGAGGAGGCGGGGATGCCGCCCGGAGTGCTCTCGATCGTCACGGGTGCCGCGGAGGACGCGCCCGCAATCGGCGCGGAGATGACCTCGAACCCGGCGGTGCGCAAGCTGGGCTTCACGGGCTCGACAGAGGTGGGGAAGCTGCTCATGGCCCAGTGCGCACCGGGCCTCAAGAAGATCTCGCTCGAGCTCGGAGGCAACGCGCCGTTCGTCGTCTTCGACGACGCCGATCTCGACGAGGCGGTTGCCGGTGCAATCCTCTGCAAGTACCGGAACTCCGGCCAGACCTGCATCTCCGCGAATCGCCTGCTCGTCCAGGACGGCATCTACGACGCCGTTCCTCGCGCGGTTCTCCGAGGCGGTTCGTAACCTCAAGGTCGCCGACGGGCTCACGCCGGACGTCAACGTCGGCCCGCTGATCGACGAGCCCGCGATCGAGAAGGTGGAGCGCCACGTCGCCGACGCGCTCGAGGGCGGAGCGGAGCTCGTCGTCGGCGGCACGAGGATCGAAGGGCAGTTCTTCCAGCCGTCCGTGCTCGTCGACGTCACTGCCGAGATGGCGATGAGCAGCGAGGAGACCTTCGGTCCCGTCGCAGGCATCGCGCGCTTCTCGACCGAGGAGCAGGCGGTGCGGATCGCGAACGACACGCCGTACGGGCTGGCGGCGTACTTCTACTCGCAGAACCTCGCTCGGGTGACCCGCGTCGCCGAGGCGCTCGAGTACGGGATCCTCGGCATCAATACCGGTCTCATCTCGACCGAGGTCGCGCCGTTCGGCGGGATGAAGGAGTCCGGGATGGGACGCGAAGGCTCGTCGTACGGCATCGACGAATGGGTCGAGCTCAAGTACTGGGCCATCGGAGGCATGGGAGAGCCGCTGTGATCGTCGAGCAGCGCGACTACCACGTCTACACGGGCAAGCTGCCCGAGCTGCTCCGTCTGTACGAGGACGAGGGCATCCCGCTCCAGCAGGAGATTCTCGGCGGCCTCGTCGGTGCGTTCACGACGGACGTCGGCGCGCTCTCGACGTACACGACGATCTGGCGTTACGACTCGTACGCCGAGCGCGACGAGAAGCGCGCGCGACTCCAGGCCGATGCGCGGTGGAAGGCATTCCTCGCGAAGGTGCAGCCGCTCATGCACACCCAGCAGAACCGCATCCTCGTCCCGACGTCGTTCTCACCGCTCGCTACGCCCTTGCAACGTAACGCCGTCGGGCGCAGGCTCGAGCGGCAAGGTCGCGATCGTGCACGCGGAAGCGGCGCAGGGGATCGGCCGAGGCGCTCTTGCCGACGGCCTCGCACGCGAGGGCGCTCGGATCGTCGTGGCCGACCTGCGGGGTGCGGACGATGCCGCTGCCTCGTACCCGGAAGGCGTCGGTCTCACCGTCGACGTCGCCGACGAGGCAGACGTCGAGCGCATGATCGAGTCGACACTCGAGCGCTGCGGCTCGATCGACATCCTGGTGAACAACGCAGGGCTCTACGCATCGCTCGAGATGCGCCCGTTCACCGAGATCCCGCTCGACGAGTGGCGGCAGGTGATGGACGTGAACGTCGCGTCGATGTTCCTCACGTGTCGCGCCGTCGTCCCCGTCATGCGCGAGCGAGGGCGGCGGGAAGATCGTGAACATCTCCTCCGGCACGCCGTTTCGTGGAGTCCCGTTCCTCCTCCATTACGTGACGAGCAAGGGCGCGATCGTCGCGCTGACGCGCTCGCTTGCGAAGGAGCTCGGCAAGGACTCGATCCACGTGAACTGCGTCGCTCCGGGATTCACGATGTCCGACGGCGTCAAGGCGCACCCGGAAGTCGTCGAGAAGCTGCAGGACGTGTCGGTCGCGGCGAGGACGATCCAGCGCGATCAGGTGCCCGAGGATGTCGTCGGCGCCGTCGTCTTCCTCTGCACGCCGGCGGCCGACTTCATCACCGGCCAGACCATGGTCATCGACGGCGGCCAGTACTTCCATTGATCCTGTCCCTGTCCGAGCACCCGAACGGCGTCGAGGTCGAAGGGCGGGCCACGCGTCGTCTACGACCTCGAGCACGGCGCGGCTTTCCTCGGGGCAGCTCGGGTCGACGGCCCGGCGCTCGTCTGGGAGGTTGCCGAGGATCCCGGGCCGGGCGAGTGGGTCGTGCGGTGCGACCGTGTCGACTTCCCCCCGGTGGCATCGCCTACCGCCACACGCACCCTGGCCCCGGGATCCGCCGGATCCTCCACGGCGAGCTGACGATCGACCGCGACGGCTCCGTGCAGACCTATCGCGCCGGCGACTCCTGGCTGGAGGGCTCCGACGATCCCGTGCTTGCGACCGCGTCGGCGACGGAGCACACCGGGTTCGTGCGCGTCCTGCTCCTGCCCGCGGAGTGGGCAGGGAAGCGGACGATCCGCTACCTCGATCCCGCGGACGCCGAGAAGCCGAGGCTCCAGCAGGCGACGGTCCTCCTCGAGGAACCGTTGCGCCTGTGAGGACCGGCGGCCAGATCCTCGTCGACCAGCTCGAGCTGAACGGGGCGGATCTCGCGTTCTGTCTCCCGGGCGAGAGCTTCCTTCCGGTGCTGGACGCGCTCTACGACTCGCCGATCCGGCTCGTCTCCTGCCGCCACGAGCAGGGCGCCGCGAACGCGGCCGAGGCCTACGGCAAGCTGACCGGACGACCGGGGATCTGCCTCGTGACGCGCGGACCCGGCGCGACGCAGGCGGCGGTCGGCGTGCACACGGCGCGCCAGGACTCGACGCCGATGCTCCTCCTCGTCGGCCAGGTCCCGAGGGCCTTTCGCGGCCGGGAGGCGTGGCAGGAGATCGACTACGCGGAGACGTTCGGCGGGATCGCGAAGGCGGCCTGGGAGGTCGAGGGCGCGGAGGGCATCCCCGACGCAGGTCGCAGCGCGCCTGGTCGCTCGCGCTCTCAGGTCGACCGGGGCCGGTCGTGCTCTCGCTACCCGAGGACGTTCTGGCCGAGACGGCCGATGTCCGGACGTCGGCCCGGTGGAGATCGGTGATGCCGCGCCGGAGCCCGACGACGCTCGAGCGCGCTGCGAGAGCTCCTGTCGCCGCATCGAGCGGCCGCTCGTCGTCGTCGGCGAAGGCGGCTGGACGGCAGGAGACGAGCGAAGGCGTGCTCGCGTTCTGCGAGGCGAACGAGCTGCCCGTCGCGATGCGCGTTCCGCTGCCAGGACTTCGTGGACAACCGCTCGCCGTTGCTACGTCGGCGTGCTTGGCGTGGCGATGGACGACCGGCTCGCGGCTCGACTCGCGGCGCCGATCTCGTGCTCGCGATCGGGGGTCGCCTCGGCGAGGTGCCGACGCGGCGGTACACGCTGCTCGAGGGCGGCAGCAGACGCTCGTCCACGTCCACCCGGATGCCTGCGAGCCGGGCATCGCGTACGAGCCGGATCTCGCGATCGTCTGCGCGCCTGCCCGAGTTCGGCTGCCGGCTCGGCACGATCGAGCTCACGTCGAGCCGCAGTGGCGCGAATGGACGCGAGGCCGCACGCGCCGACTACGAGGAGAACCTCCGCCACGAGCCGATGGAGGGGCCGGTCGACCTGGGGGAGATCATGGCCTTCCTCCGTCGGCGTCTGCCCGGCGACGCGGTTCAGACCTGCGGCGCCGGCAACTTCACCGTCTGGGCGCACCGCTTCGCGGAGTTCACGCAGTTCGGGACCCAGGTGTGCCCGCGCTCCGGGTCCATGGGGTACGGCATCGCGGCAGCGAACGCCGCCAAGCTCGTGCACCCGGATCGGATCGCGATCTGCTTCACGGGCGACGGGGACTTCGTCATGAGCTCGCCGGAGTTCGCGACCGCAGTCCAGTACGAGCTGCCGATCATCGTGCTCCTCGTCAACAACGGCATGTTCGCGACGATCCGCATGCACCAGGAGCGGCAGTTCCCGAACCGCGTCATCGGAACCGACCTCGAGAATCCGGACTTCCCCGCGCTCGCTCGAGCCTACGGAGGCTACGGCGAGCGAGTCGAGCCGAACCGATGACTTCGAGGCGGCGTTCGAGCGTGCGCTCGCCTCCGGGAAGCCGGCGCTGCTCGAGCTGCCGGTCGACCCGGAACGAATCAGTCCGAGAGTCAGGCTGAGCGACCTCCAGAAAGGAGCGACATGAGCCGCGAGGAGTACCGCGTCGCGGGGCAGGCGGAGCCGATCTCCCACTTTGCACACGCAGTCCGCGCGGGCGATGTGCTGTACGTATCGGGGATCGTCGCGGTCGACGGCGAGGGCAGGCTCGTGGGAGGCAGCGACGTCGTCGCCCAGACTCGCCAGGTGCTCGAGAGCATGGGAGTCGTGCTCGCCGCCGCCGGTTGCGGATTCGCCAACGTCGTCAAGGTCACGATCTACCTCACCGACGTCGACGACCGGCCTCTGATCAACCCCGTGCGGCAGGAGGTGTTCGGCGCGACGCGTCCCGCCTCGACGCTGGTCGAGGTACCGCGCCTTGCGGTCGACGGTGCGAAGGTCGAGATCGAGTGCGTCGCTCTCATTCCGTGAGGGAGGAGCTACGCGTACCGGGAAGGCCGGAGCTGTCGCACTCCGCGGATGCGGTCCTCAGCGACCGCGCTCTCTACGTCGCCGGGATCCTGCCCGTGGACTCAGAGGGACGGCTCGTCGGCGGTGAGGACGTCGTCGAGCAGGCGCGGTTCGTCTTCCACGAGCTCGGGCGAGTTCTCGCCGCAGCGGGCTGCGGGTACGAGGACGTCGTCAAGATCGGCGTCTTCCTCGTCGACGTCGACGATCGGCCGAGGATCAATCCCGTCCGGCAGGCGGTGTTCGGTGCGGCGCGGCCGGCATCGACGCTCGTCGAGGTGAGCGGCCTTGCGGTTCCGGGTGCGCTGATCGAGGTGGACGCGGTGGCTGCCGTCCCATGAGCTCGGATCCCTGGAATGCATTCATCACGAGGGTCGAGCCAGGCGAGCCGCGCACCGGCCCGCTCGCCGGTCGAACGCTCGCGGTGAAGGATCTGTTCGACACCGCGGGCGTGCGGACGACGTACGGATCGGGCCTGTACGCAGAGCACGTTCCGGAGCGGAATGCCACCGCCGTTCAACGCCTGCTCGACGCAGGTGCGGCCATGGTCGGGAAGGCACACCTTCCGGAGTTCGCGTGGAGTGTGATCGGTCAGAGCGAGTGGTACGGCACGTGCCACAACCCGGCTCAGCCGGGGAAGACCACGGGCGGATCCTCGAGCGGCTCGGCGGCAGCGCTTGCCGCCGGGCTGTGCGACCTTGCTCTGGGCTCCGACACTGGTTGCTCGATCCGGCTTCCGTCGGCCGCGTGCGAGGTCGTCGGCCTCAAGTCCCAGTGGGGCCTGATACCGACGGACGGCGCGTTCCCGCTCGTGCCGACGCTCGACACGGTCGGCCCGATGGCACGGACGGTCGAGGACGTCGCGCTCATGTGGTCAGTGCTCGCCGGCCGCTCGGTTCCCGAGCCGCGACTTTCCGGCCTGACGGTCGGCCTGCTGCGACAGCCACCGGGGATCGGCGACGGTCGCGAGATCGAGACGAGCGACGCGGCCGAGGCCTGGGTGGGCGATCTCGAGCGCCTCGGTGCACGCGTCGTCGAGGCGAGCGTCCCGGAGCCGAGCGCGAATACGTGGCCGCAGTTCCAGCACGAGGCGCTTCGCTCCCATGCGGCGACCTTCCCGATCCGGGCTGACGAGTACGGCGCCGTCATGCGCAAGAAGCTCCAAGCCGCTGAGCGCGCGACCTCGGAAGAGATCGACGCCGCATACAGAGCGATCGAGGAGTGGAGGCGCTACGAGCCCGAGGTCGACCTCTACGTCAGCCCGTGCTACGCAGTCGAACTGCCTCCCGAGGACGCCGACGAGCTCGAGGTCAGGCTCCCGCTCACCTCGTTCCTGAGATGGGTCAACCTGACGGGCTGGGCGGGGCTCGCGATCGGGAACATGCAGCTGATCGCCCCGCGCGACGAGGTCGTGCTCGCTGCCGGGCTTGCCTGGGCGCGGGGCTAGGCGCAGCCAAGCAGTGGGGCCGGCCGTCCCGCAATCGATTATCGAGCAGTTCCTCGTTGAAACTGTCTCACCGGATTGGTACGTTCGCTCCGCCGGTGGCCGAGCGAATCCGCGCCTGGGGAGTCGTAGGAACCGTGCCGCGCGCTGCCGCGGTCGCGCTCGTCCTATTCTCGTTCCTCTACGTGCTCGTCATCGCCAACCCGCCCGGCGAGTTCGGCAGCGGTGGCAACTGGAGAACGACGAACTTCGGCTCGGCGATCGACGACCCGAGCGGCGTTCGTGGCCACGGTCCTCGACGGGCTGACGTTCGCCGGCCTGCTCTTCATCGTCGCCAGCGGCTTCTCGCTGATCTTCGGCCTCATGCGCGTGGTCAACATGGCGCACGGAGCGTTCTATCTCCTCGGCGGATACATCGCCTACGAGGTGCAGCAACGGATGACGGGCTCCGGGTTCGGCCTCCAGACGACCGAGGTGAACACGCTCGAGTGGGTCGTGCCGTGGCTCATTGCCATGGTCTGCATCGGCGTCTTCGGCCTCGCAGTGCAGCAGCTTCTCCTGCGTTGGAACCAGGGGCAGGATCTTCGCCAGGCGCTGATCACGATCGCCGTCTCCGTGATCGTCGCCGACCAGGTGATCGCGCACTTCCCGCGCCAGGTTCCCGCCGGGACGCAGAGGTTCGGTGGCAATTCGGTCAGCATCTCCTGGCCCGGCTGGACGGATCAGTTCGTCAACCTGCACGTGGCTGGTGTCAGCTACTCCCTCGCGCGGCTCACGATGCTCGGTCTGGGAGTCGCGGTCGGGATCGTGCTGTGGCTGTGGCTGCACCGAACGAGGACCGGGATGGTCATTCGTGCGGGTGTCGACGATCGCCAGATGACGTCGGCGCTCGGCATCAACATCCAGACGACGTTTGCGATCGCGTTCCTCGTCGGCTCCGCGCTCGCCGCCTTCGGAGCCGACGGTCGGTGGGTCACAGGCATCGATCGCGCAGGGGCGTGACGGGGAGTGGCTCCTCTTCTCGCTCATCGTCGTGATCATCGGCGGGATGGGATCGCTCGCGGGCGCGGCCGTGGGGTCGGTGCTCTACGGGCTCGTGTTCGCGTTCGCGGTCGCCTACCTCCCGGTCACCGGGAACGAGTGCTGCACGCAGTACTCGGTGGTGCTCACGTTCGTCCTGATGGCGCTCGTGCTCGCGTTCCGGCCGCAGGGGCTGTTCGGGAGAGCGGCGTGACGCTCGCGGCCAGCAAGACCGCCGTCGAGCGCGCGATCGGAGTCGCAGCGCTCGTCGTCGCCGTGCTCGCGCCACTCATCTTCAGCGACTTCTGGCTGAACTCGATTCTCACGCAGGCGCTCATTCTCGGCATCGGCGCTGCGAGCCTCATCTTCCTCTCCGCGTACGGCGGGATGATCTCGCTCGCGCAGACCGGCCTCATGGGGATCGCCGGGTACGCGCTCGCGAACATGGTCACGCAGCGCGTCCCAGGTGGCGAGACGAAGGGGCTTCTGCTCGGCTGGGACCCGACCGTCGCGCTCGTGGCCGCGATCCTCTTGACGGTCGGGATCGGGCTCGTCTTCGGCGCGGTCGCCTCGCGGAGCTTCGGGATCTACTTCCTGATGCTCACGCTGACGTACACGGTGATCGCGTTCCTCTTCGTCGGCTCGGTGACGCTGATCGGCGGGTTCTCGCCCGTGGCCGGCGTCGACCGCTACACACCGGGGTTCATCGGGGACATCGCCGACGATCGGCAGCGCCTCTACTACATCGCGCTGATCACGTCCGTGTTCGTCTACGTGCTCATCCGCTACCTGATCCGCACGCCGTTCGGAATCTCCATCCAGGGCGTTCGCGACGACCCGGTGCGGATGGCGTCGCTCGGCTACAACGTCGCCCTCCACCGGACGCTCGCATTCGGCATCGGCGCGCTCGTCGCGGCTCTCAGCGGCGTGCTGTACGCCTGGTGGTTCGGGCAGCTGTCGCCGACGACCATGGGCCTCGACGCGACGATCCAGCTGCTCATCATCGCCGTGGTCGGCGGTCTACGGCGGATCGAAGGCGCCTGGCTCGGGGCTGTTGCGTTCATCTGGATCAACAACGAGGTGACGAACCGCATTCCGTCCGACGGGCTGCCCGTCATCGGCGGCACGTTCAACACGATCATCGGGTTCATCTTCCTCGCGATCGTCATCGTCTCGCCCGACGGCCTGATGGGGCTGTGGGACAAGATCTGGGACGCCGCACACCGACGGGGCAGTCCTCCCCAGGTCGACCTGGAGACTCACGAAGCCGCGGCGGGGGCGAGCTCGCCATGAAGGGAGGGTGGAAACCGAGACGCGAGTTGCCGTAGGCTCACGCATGCGTTCGAAGGCAGGTTGGATGTGCAGGCACGAGAAGGAGGGAAAATGAAAGTAGGTAAGTGGAAGCTCATGCTTCCGCTAGCGCTGCTCGTCATGGGCGGTACGGTCGCGGTCTCCGGCGCTCTCGCCACACCGGCGCAGAGCGATGAGGTGAAGATCGCGATCATGACCGACTGCAAGGGCGCGTTTGCGTTCGGGTACGAGGTCGATACCGCTGGTGCCATTGCAGCGCTCTCCCAGTACGCGGGCGCAAAGCCCAAGAACAAGAAGAAGCCCACTGCGGGCATGACCGGGGGGACGGCAGGTGGGAAGGACCTGAATCTCGTCGGCATCGGCTGCGGCGACGAGAGTCCGGCTCTGGCGCTCAAGGAAACGCGCCGCCTCATGAACCAGCTCGGCGCGGACGTGATGATCGGCCCGCTGTCTGGTGACGAGGCCGTCGCGATTGCGAACTGGGCGAAGGCCAACCCGGCGAAGACCGTGATCATCGGCACCGCCGGATCGCAGGATCCGACGATGCAGATCGCGCCGAAGAACCTGTTCCGCTACCACGGCGACGGCGCTCAGTGGAACGCCGGCCTCGGGGAGATCGTCTACAAGAAGCTCGGCTGGCGTACCGCCGCGCTCATCGGAGACGACTACAGCTTCCCGTGGACCTCGGCTGCCGGCATCGTTGCCGACTTCTGCGGAATCGGAGGCAAGATCACCAAGCGCGTCTGGACGCCGCCGACCGGAGGCGACTACGCGCCGTTCATCCGCCAGCTGCCGAGGCCGAACCAGGTCGACGGCTACTTCTGGCTCATCGGAGGCGCCAACACGGGCGCTGCACTCAAGGCGTTCGAGCAGGCATATGGCCCTGTCAACGCGAAGCAGCACTCGGGCAACCTGTTCCTCTTCTTCCTGGGGAACTTCGCAACGGTTGCGCCGAAGCTCGTCGGGGCGTACTTCGGTGGCTTCGGAACGGCCCAGACCGGGCTGAAGACGAAGACGGCGGCCACGTACGTGAGGCAAGCCGGTAAGTGGTTCCCGGAGCGTTCGCGGGTCGACGTCAACGACGGGTTCTTCTACAACTACTGGAACGCCGCCTGGGCGATGGTTCAGGGGCTCAACAAGTCGAACGGCGCCGTTGGTGCCGCACTCCAGAGGGCGCTGCCGCGGACGCTCAAGCCTGCGTTCCAGGTCGCCAACAACGGCGTGCTCAGGCTCGACAGCCGACGCCAGGCGATCCAGGACCAGTACCCGCTGCAGATCGTCAGGAAGGGCGGCAAGCCGGCTGCACAGGTCGCGGGCTACGTGCCGAACGTCGACCAGACGTTCGGCGGCCTGTTCGCGCCGAACAAGACCGGCTCCCGGCCGGAACTTCCCGCCATGCGTGAAGAGGAAGCTGCCGTGGCAGGGCAAGATCCAGGTCGTCAAGAACGGCGTCATCACGAAGCAGTTCATCAAGTAGGTCGGTGACGCGAAGCAGCACCGTCCGTCGAACACGCCGAGCCGACCCTCCGCTTGCGGGGGGTCGGCCGGCGTTTCGGTGGCCTTCTGGCGGTGGACGGCGTCGATCTCGACGTCGTCCACGGCGAGCGTCGGGCGATTCTGGGGCCGAACGGCGCCGGAAAGACGACGCTCTTCAACGTGATCTGCGGCGACCTGACCGCGTCCTCGGGCTCGGTCGAGCTGTTCGGCGAGGACGTCACGAGGAAGCCCGCGCGCTACCGAGCCAAGCTCGGGCTCGCCCGCACCTATCAGCAGTCGAGGCTCTTCAATGGCCTCACGGTCGAGGACAGCATCTATCTGGCCATCGTCGGCGTCGAGGGTGGACGCCTACGACCCGTCGTCGTGCCGGGACGCGACCGTGCGGTTCGGGAACGCGCTCGCGAGGCTGCGGGCAGAGTCGCCATCTCGAACAAGCTCGGCGAGCTCGTCGGATCGCTCTCCCACGGCGAGCACAGACAGGTTGCGATCGCGATGGCGCTCGCGGCCGAGCCCAAGGCGCTGATGCTCGACGAGCCCGCGTCCGGGCTCTCGCGCGGCGAGCGCCAGCTTCTGACCGAGCTCCTGCTCGCGCTCGATCGGGACATCACCCTGATCCTCATCGAGCACGACATGGACATCGCGCTCCGCGTCGCCGAGCGGGTGACGATGATGCACGACGGCCGCGTGATCGTCGAGGGGACGCCCGACGAGATCCGCGCGAACGAGACGGTGCACGATCTCTACCTCGGTCGCGGCTATCAGCATGAGTGACCAGCCGCCGAGACGCCGGAGGTTGCGTCGGTGCTCCTGGAGATCGACGGCCTGAACGCGTTCTACGGGAGCGCGCGAGCGCTCGAGGACGTCAGCTTCGTGATGGGCCACGAGTCGGTCGCGATCGTGGGGAGAAACGGCATGGGCAAGACGACGTTGTGCAACGCGATCATGGGCATCTCGCCGCCCAGGGCGAGCGGCTCGATCCGCTTCGAGGGAGACGAGCTCGTCGGCCAGCAGTCCCACAAGATCGCGCGTCGCGGCCTTGGCTACGTACCGCAGGGGCGCCGCCTGTTCCCATCGCTCACGGTGGACCAGCACCTGAGGATCGCGTCGCGCGGTGCGTCCTCGAACGGCGGCAGCGAGTGGACGCGCGAGCGCGTCTACGACCTCTTTCCGCGACTCGGGGAGCGCAAGCGAAACGGTGGCGCGCAGCTCTCGGGCGGCGAGCAGCAGATGCTCGCGATCGGGCGGGCGCTCGTCACCAATCCGAAGATCCTGGTGATGGACGAGCCCTCGGAGGGTCTGGCGCCGGCCGTCATCGAGGGTCTCATCGAGACGTTCCGGCTGCTCGAGGAGGAAGGGCTCGCGATCCTGCTCATCGAGCAGAACCTCGGGGTCGCGACCGCGTTGGCCGAGCGCCAGCTCGTCATGATCGGTGGGCGCATCGCCGCCGAGACGACGGCGACGAAGCTTTCGCAGGACCCGGATCTGCAACGCCAGTATCTCGGCGTCGAGCCTCTCGCCCACTAGGCTCTCGTTCCCTTGTCTCCTCGGATTGCCTCTCAACTGAGCTCGCCTGCTGGTCGTCGCCTGCGCTCGTCGCCACGCTTCACCGTGGCGTGCGGCGGCGAGGACGCGTCACAACCGGACCTCGCGTTCGTCAGCACCCGGGACGGCGACTACTCGATCTTCGAGATGAACGCCGACGGCGGAGGCCAGCGACGGCTGACCGACGCCGAGACCGATCCCACGAAGCCGGAAGGGCTGTTCTTCCAGGTCGAGCCCGCCTGGTCGCCCGACGGGACGAAGATCGCGTTCTCGAGCCGGCGCGGCGGGGCATTCGACATCTACGTGATGAATGCGGACGGGACGGGGACGCAGCGGCTCACCTCGACGAAGGAGAACGACTCGCACCCGACGTGGTCGGCGGACGGGGGCAGATCGCCTTCGCACGCGACGGTGACATCTACGTCGATGAGCGCCGACGGATCGGACGCGCGCCGGATCTCGGATGAGACGGTCGAGGAAGCGGAGCCCGCCTGGTCTCCCGACGGCAGACACGATCGCCTACGTGCGCCGGACTCCGGGGACGCCGGTGCGGGAGGTGTGGCTCATGGAGCCCGACGGATCCGAGCGTCGGGCGTTGACCACGCAGGACGCGAGACGTGTTCACGCCCGCGTGGTCTCCGGACAGCGCGCGGATCGTTTTCACGTCGAACAAGGACAGCGAGGTCTTCGAGCTCTACACGATCGGCGTCGACGGGAAAGGCGTGCGGAGCGTGACGCCGACGGCAGGCGACATGTTCGAGCCGTCCTGGTCGCCGGACGGGTCAGGATCGCGTACTCGGAAGGCGGCGCGATCTTCACGGTCGAGCTCGGCGGCGGCGACGTCGAGAAGCTGACGGACACGGAGAACAACGACTCCAGTCCCGCGTGGAACCCGAGACCGCCGTCCGACGACTGATCCGAGGCTCAGAACGTCCCGAAGCGCTCGTACGCCTCGAGCGGAGACATCCCGTCTTTGACCGCCGCGCGGATCTCGCTCTCCGTCGCAGCCTTCTCCTCGGCCTCGGCGAGCACGCTCCTCGGCGATCGCCTGAGGCACCACGACGACTCCGTCGTCGTCTCCGACGATCCAGTCGCCGGGCTCGATGCGGACGCGTCCGATCGTGATCGGGCACCTGTGTTTCCTCGAGCTCCCAGCTCCAGGTCGAGTCCTCAGGTGTGACATGGCCGCAGAAGACCGGGAAGCCTTCCTCGAGGATGAACCGCACGTCCCGGCAGCCGCCGTCGAGGACGCAGCCCGCGACCCCGCGCGCCTTGAGCGACGTGACCGACAGCTCGCCGAGATGCGCTGAGAGCCGCGTGCTCGCACGAGTAGACGGCGACATTGCCCGCAGGCACCTCGCCCAGCATGCGCAGCACTTTGCGGAGCGAGGCGTCGTAGTCGCCCGCTTCGGTCGGGCGTCCCTTCACGGTGTAGGCCTCGCCGGCGAGCCTCATTCCGCGCTCGAGCGGCCGGATCGAAGGCGGAAGCGTCTGTGCGTGGAATCCACGAGCATCGAGGATGTCCGCGAGCGCGGCCGTGTAGATCGCCGAGAAGCGCTCCCTCACGGTCTGGCTCTCACGGCTCGGGGATCCCGAGATCGGGAGGCCGGTCGTCGCCACGACCCTCGACGAGCTCGGGTGCTCGTTCGCGCAGGAGCCGGAGGACGAGCTCCGCGCGGCGGACGCGCTCGCGGCCCAGCTTGACCGCGATGTCCTGCAGGTGGAGCCCGGACGGATAGATGTTTGGCGCGTTTCGGAGCCCGAGCTTCACGTACATGGGAGCCGCGGCGCGGATCAGGTCCGGCACTTCGTAGAAGCGCACGAAGCCACCCTGGTCGTCCGGCACCTCGACGTAGACGTCCAGCGGAGCGGCGCACACAGACCGCAGCTCTCCGAGCTCGCCGGAGAAAGGTCAGTCGAGACGTTGATCGTCGTGGCGCCGAGGTCTGCGAGCGCCCGTGCCGTCTCGGAGTTGGCGCACGGGAGGAGCACGGACGTCTTGAGGACGAGCGTCGCCGGTAGTTGCCCGTGAGCCTTCATACGACCGAGCATGGCGAGGACGCCCAGGTCCGCGACGAGGAACGAGCGGATGCCCAGTGCGATCCCGCGTTGGACCTCGCCGAGACACGACTCGATCCCGGCGTCGCCGCGTGCTACGCCTCCGACGGCGCCGGCGGCGAACGACTGGCCGCCTGCATCCCAGGCGCCACGCGGTCCCAGGAAGAGCGACACCTCGACGCCGTGCTCGGCGCCAAGCTCCGCCATCTCCGTGATCTCGCGCATCCGTGAGCATCATCACGCCCGAGCCCTGGGAGATTCGCCGAACCGGGACCTCGCGAGCCTCGGCCTCCTCGAGGACAGCGCGGAACACCGCCGGCCCCTCGACCGAGGGGATCTCGATGCGGTAGCGGAGACCGTCCGCGAAGCGTGCGTCCGACACGAGGGACTAGCTTCGCGCAGCCCTCCCTCGGCCGCAACTCGGGTCCGCGGGCAGGTTAGGGTTGAACCGATGCTCCCTATCGATCGTCCGGGCAAGATCGTGTGCGTCGGTCTCAACTACCGAGACCACGCCGAGGAACAGGGCGTCGAGCTGCCGAAGGAGCCTCTTCTCTTCGCCAAGTGGCCGAACGCGCTCGTGGGCCCCGGTGAGCCCATCGTCATCCCTCCGCTCGTGACGAAGTGCGACTACGAGGCGGAGCTCGGCGTCGTCATCGGGACGCGCGTAAAGGCGGTCTCGAGGGAGAACGCATTCGAGGCCGTGCGCGGCTACATCTGCGCGAACGACGTGAGCGCTCGCGACCTGCAGTTCTCGGACGGGCAGTGGACGCGCGGGAAGTCGCCCGACACCTTCTGCCCGATCGGCCCGGCACTCGTTCCCGCGAGCTGACGTGCCCGACCCGCACAACCTGCGCATTCGAGCGATCGTGAGCGGCGAGGTGCTCCAGGACTCGACCACGGCGAACCTCATCTTCGGCGTCGACGAGATCATCAGCCACGTGACGCAGACGATGACGCTCGAGCCCGGCGACCTGATCCTCACCGGCACGCCGGCGGGCGTCGGCGTCTTCCGCGAATCCGCAGCGGCTGCTGCGTGCCGGCGACGAGGTGACGATCGAGATCGAAGGTCTGGGTGCGCTGACGAACCCCGTCGTCGCCGGTTGACGACGTGACGATCGAGCGGACCGTCCTCCGCGACCAGGTCAAGGAGATCCTCCTCGAGCGGATTCTCCGCGGCGATCTCGAGCCGGGAGAGCGACTCGTCGAGACTCGGCTCGCCAAGGAGCTCGGCACGAGCCAGGCACCTGTGCGAGAGGCACTTCGCGACCTCGAGCTTCTTCGACTCGTCGAGTCAGAGCCGTTTCGCGGCGCGCGCGTGCGGGCGGTTGACGACTCGCAGCTCCTTCCCGTCTTCCCGGTCCGGGCCGCGCTCGAGGAGCTCGCCGCTCGTGAAGCGGCCGCGCGGGTGACCGGCGACGTCGCTCAGCTCGACCTCGAGGTCGAGCTGATGCGCGAGGCTGCCGCGCGCGGGGACTGGCGGACACAGATCTCACACGACCTCGCGTTCCACCGAACCGTGGTCGAGCTGGCCGGCAACGGGCCGCTCCTCCAGAGCTGGCTCGTCCTCGGCATCGAGGTCTCTACGGCGTTCGCCGTCTACTGGACGGACTGGGACCAGGGGGAGCTCGCCGAGTTCCACGTGCCGATCGTCGAGGCGATCCGCGCGGGCGACGCGTCCCGCGCGGGTGCCGAGGCGCGCAAGCACGTTCGGCGCACCGAGCGCGTCGTCCGCCGCAGGGTGCGCCGTGCCGAGCGCGAGGCGTTCGTCGCGTGAAGAACATCGGCGCCGTGAATCCGACTCATTGCGACGGCGGGTTCGAGAGCGTCCTCGCCGTCGCTCCGTCAAACCGCGAACGCCGATGGGAAGATGTAACGGTGGAGGTGCCCGCATGAGACTCGGTCTGCTGACTGCTCCGTTTCCACGCCGCTCGCTCGCACAGGTCGCGGCCTGGGCCGCGGGCGAGGGCTTCGAGATGCTCGAGGTCGCGTGCTGGCCCGCCGCGGGCGGGGAGCGCCGCCGCTACGCAGGCACGTCGCACATCGACGTCACGCGCGTCGATGTCGGGAAGGTCCGCGACGCTCTCGACAAGCACGGCCTCGAGATCTCGTCGCTCGCCTACTACCCGAACAACCTGCACCCGGATCCCGCGGAGCGGCGCGCCGCGAACACGCACCTGCGCAAGGTGATCGACGCCGCGGCGAAGCTCGACGTCCCGATCGTCGGCACCTTCGTCGGCCGCGACCAGACGAAGAACGTGCCGGACAACTTCCGCGAGTTCCGCAAGGTGTGGCCGCGACTCGTGGACTACGCCGAGTCGCGCGGCGTGAAGATCGCCATCGAGAACTGCCCGATGATCTTCTCCTACGACGAGTGGCCGGGCGGCACGAACCTCGCGTCGACGCCTGCGGCCTGGGACGAGATGTTCTCGATCGTCGACAGCGCGAGCTTCGGGCTCAATCTCGACCCCTCACACCTGGTCTGGCTCATGATCGACTACGAGCGGGTCGTCCGCGACTACGCGTCGAAGATCCTCCACGTTCACGCGAAGGACCTCGAGATCGACCGGGACGGCCTGTATCGCCACGGAACCGCTTCGCTGGGAATGGGCTGGCAGGTGCCGCGCATGCCGGGACTCGGCGAGGTGCGCTGGGACAGGTTCGTCGCCGCGCTGTATCGCGAGGGCTATGACTACGTCGTCTCGATCGAGCACGAGGACCGCACATTCGAGGGGACGGAGGAGCTCGTCAAGCGCGGGTTCCTGATCGCGCGCGACACGTTGAAGCCGCTCCTGCGCTGAACGCGATCATGGCGTGCGTAGATCGAGCCCCTGGTACTTGCATCAGCGCTGCCGTGCGTGCAGGATCGCTGTCCGAGCGAAGCTGGAGAGGTGACGACACATGAGTTGGTACGAGTTCCTGCTGTTCGTGCACATCACCGCGGCCGTCATCTGGCTCGGCGGCGCGTTCATGTTCCAGATGTACGGCGCGGTCGTGCGTCGCGGCGGCGACCCGGAGGAGCTGGCTCGTTTTGCAGGACGCGCCGGTCACCTCGGTGAGCGCATGTTCGTCCCGGCCTCGCTCGTGGTCGTGCTCGCCGGCGTCGGGCTGATGATTGAAGGGAGCTGGAACTGGGATCAGCTCTGGGTGATCTTCGCACTGGTTACCTTCGCGGCGTCGTTTGCCACCGGCGTGTTGGTCATCGCGCCGATGGCAAAACGGATTCCCGCCGTAGGGCCGACCACGCCGGCCGGCCAGTCACTCATCCAGCGCCTGTTCACGGTCCTGCGGATCGATCTCGTCTTCATGTACGCCATCGTCTTCGCCATGGTGGTCAAGCCGACCGTCGACGACGGCTGGACGATCGCGATCGCCGCTGTCGTGCTGGTCGTGCTGACGGTGGTGTTCCTCGCTCCCTTGCGCGCGGCTGGCGCCCGCCCCGCTTCCCCGGCGACGAGCGACTGACAGGACCGCGAGCGAGCATGGGCTCGCTTCAGCGCGTCCGCAGGAAGTGCTCGATCGTGGCGCGGACGCCGTCGGCGAGTGACGTGCGTGGGAGAGGGCCGACGAGCTGCTCGAGGAGCGCCCCTTCGAGAGCGTCTGGGAAGGGAAGACGGTCGTCCTTCCAGCTGATCCGGCCTTCCGCCTCGGGCACGGCTTCTTCGATCGCCGCGACCACCTCGGCCATCGTCGACGGCTCACCCGGGAAGTTCGCGACGTGTGCGCCGTCGGTCGCTGCCCGAGCCGCGAGCGCGAACCCACGACCGACGTCTTGTGCGAAGTCGTACTGCGCCGTCCCTCCGTACCCGATCTCGTAGCTCTCGCCGCGGGTGGCGGCCACCATCGCGAGCGTCGGGCCAGAGGTCATTCCCTGGTCCCGACCAGGCCCGTAGACGACGTACGGACGGATGCCGATCGAGGCCACGCCGGTCGTCTGCCCAGAACACACGCGCCGTGCCCTCGTTCGCGAGCTTGTAGGTCCCGTAGAGGGTCGACGGTGCCGCTCCCCCGGACTCGGGAGCGGGGGAGGGGTCGGACGCGTTGTACACGGCTGTCGAGCTCGCGTACGCCAGGCCGGGGATGCGATCGCGTCGGGCCTTCACCGCTTCGAAGACGACGACCGTGCCGAAGACGTTCACCTGCGCACCGCGCGCGGGGTCTGCACGGCAGAACGGCACCTGCAGCGCGGCGAGATGGACCACGCGGGTGATCTCGTGCTCGTCGAGCGCGCGGCCCAGCGCCTCGGAATCCGTGACGTCGCCGGACACGAGCGTCACCCTGGCGAGCTCGGCGTCGGAGAGGACGAGCCGGAGACGGGCGTCGTCGCCCCCGAGGTCGTAGCCGACCGGCTCCTCCCCGTCGTCGAGGAGCGCCTTGACCGTCCAGGCGCCGACGCAGCCGAGGGCGCCGGTCACCAGCGTGCGCTCAGCCAAGCGGCGCGTCCTGGTAGACCGTGACCATCTCGGTGTAGAACTCGATCGCGGCTCTGCCCTGCTCGTGCGGGCCCCAACCAGAGCCCTTGATGCCGCCGAAGGGCACGTGCACGTCGGCGCCCGCAGTCTGCGAGTTGACGTGGACGATTCCCGCGCCGATCTCCTCCGTGAAGCGCTGCACGGCGTGGAGATCGCGGGTAAAGATCGCGGCCGAGAGGCCGAAGCGCACAGCGTTCGCTCGCTCGATCGCCTCGTCGAACGTCGAGAACCGATAGAGCGACGTGACCGGTCCGAAGACCTCCTCGCAGGAGAGCTCGGCGTCGTCGGCGAGGCCTTCGAAGACGGTCGGCGGGATCAGGTAGCCGTCCTCGTCTCCGCGCTCGCCGCCCGCGAGGACGGTGCCGCCCTGCGCGCGGGCTCGCTCGATCGCCGCGAGTATGTCGACCATCGCTCCCTCGTTGACGACCGGCCCGACCTCGACCTCCGGATCAGAGGGGTCGCCGACCTTGCCGGCTGCGACTCGCGCGAGCGAACTGCTCGCGGAACGCGTCGTACACCGCGTCCTGCACGAGGATGCGCCGCGTCGCCGTGCACTTCTGGCCCGCCGACCAGAATGCTCCGGCGTAGGTCGCTTCGACCGCGCGGTCGAGCTCCGCGTCGCCCATGACGATCAGCGGGTTGTGCCCACCGAGCTCGAGCTGCACGCGGCAGTCGCGCGCGGTCGCCTCCTCGCGCACGCTCTTCCCGACTGGCACTGAGCCGGTGAACGAGAGCGCCCGCACCCCCGGATTTCGGACGAGCTCCGCGCCGACCTTCGAGCCGGACCCGGTGAGCACGTTCAACACTCCTGGCGGTAGCCCGGCTTCGGCGAAGCACTCGGCGACGTGGAGCCCGGTGCGCGGCGCCTCGTAGCCGAGCTTCAGGACGACCGTGTTGCCGTAGATCAACGCCGGCGCGAGCTTCCAGACGGGGATCGCGATCGGGAAGTTCCACGGCGTGATCAGGCCGACGACACCGAGCGGCCGTCTGAGCGTGTAGAGCCGCTGGTTCGCGACCGACGGCTCGTACATCTCGCCGACGGGCCGCCAGGCTTCGCCGGCCGCGTACCGCAGGATGGTTGCCGCGCGTAACGCTTCGAGCCGCGCCTCGCGGAGCGGCTTGCCCATCTCGGCGGTCATGTCCTGGGCGATCTGCTCCGCGCGAGCCTCGATCGCGGTCGCCGCCTTTCCGAAGAACGCGGCGCGCTGGCCCGCAGGGAGAGCCGACCAGGTCGGGAACGCTGTACGCGCGGCTTCGATCGCAGCCTGCGCGTCGCTCGCGTCGGAGGCCGGATACACGCCGGTCACCTCGGACGGCCTCCAGGGATTGCGCTTCTCGTAGGTCTCGCCGCCTGCGCTCTCGCGCCACTCCCCGCCCACGTAGTTCCGTGCGGGCGATCCGATCAGCGTTTCAGACATGCGCAGCGCTCCTTTTCACGAGGCTCGAGGCGAGGACGACGGGGTTGGAGAGGATGCCGATACCGGGGACGTCGATCTCGACGACATGCCCGGGCTCGAGCGTGAAGTCGTCGGGAGGCACGAGGCCGGTGCCGGTGAGGAGGACGCTCCCGCCCGGGACGGGGTTGTCGCGGACGAGAAAAGCGACCAGCTCCTCGAACGAGCGCTTCATCCGCTCGGTGGACGTCTCGCCGGCGAAGAGCGTCTCACCGGACTCCCCGAAGATGCGCATGCGGATCTCGAACGACTCGTCCGGGGGCGGGGACACGACGGCCGGGCCGAGTGCGCACGCTCCCGCGTAGACCTTGGCCTGCGGCAGGTAGAGGGGGTTCGCGCCTTCGATGTCGCGCGACGACACGTCGTTTCCGATCGTGACGCCCGTGATCGCGCCGTCGTCGTCGAGCACGACCCCGATCTCCGGCTCCGGCACGTTCCACGCGGAGTCGGAGCGGATGCCGAGCGGCTCGCCCGGCCCGACCGTGCGCCGGCAGGCCGCGTCCTTCAGGAAGAGCTCGGGCCGTTCGGCGTCGTAGACCAACGAGTAGACGTCGCGCACGGCGCTCTCCTCGATGCGCGCGTCGCGGGAGCGCTCGTAGGTAACCCCGGCGCACCAGACCTCAGGCGGCTCGAACGGCAAGAGGAGCTCGTACGGGTCGGGAAGCGTCAGCCGGTCGACGTCGAGCGGCTCGATGTGCTCGCCGTTCCGGGTGAGGATGACACCCTCTTCGACCGCCCCTTCCTCGACGCCGTTCGGCCCGCGAAACCGCAGTCGCCGCACTAGTACACCGCCCGTCCGCCGGAGATGTCGTAGGTCGCGCCGGTCGAGAACGAGCACTCCTCGCTCGCGAGCCAGCACACGAGCGCTGCGACCTCGTCGGGACCACCCATGCGTCCCATCGGGATGCGCTCGACCATGTAGTCGATGTGCGCCTGCGAGACGCCTTCGAGGATCGGCGTCTCGATCACGGCCGGCGCGACGCAGTTCACGAGCACCCCCGTGCGCGCGAGGTCCTTCCCGATCGCCTTCGTCATGCCGATCACCGCCGCCTTCGAGGCGGAGTAGGCCGCAGCCATCGGGTTCCCCTCCTTGCCCGCGATCGACGCGACGTTGACGATGCGGCCGTAGCCGCGCTCCACCATTCCCGGGGCCACGGCGCGGTTGCAGAAGAACACTCCGTCCGTGTTGATCCCGAGCACACGGCGCCACTCCTCGTCCGAGATCTCCATGCTCGGCAGGGACTCGCCCGGGATGCCCGCCGAGCAGACGAGGATGTCGATCGGGCCGAGCTGCAACTCGGCCTGGGCGACGGCGGCCTCGACGTCCGCAGAGCGCGAGACGTCACCCGAGAGACCCAGGATCCCTTCGGCGGACGCTGCGCTCAGATCGAGCGACGCGACAGCCGCACCCTCGGAGACGAGGCGCTGCGCCACAGCCGCTCCGATGCCGCTCGCGCCGCCCGTGACGAGCGCCACCTTCTCGGAAAATCGATAATCGTTGGTTCCGTTGCCCACGTTTCTGCCCCAAGCCTAAAGTCTGAGCGCATGTCTCCCGACATCGACCCACTGCCGTTCGATCCAGGGCGCGACTACCCCCTCGGCGCGCGGCGGCCGGATCTCGTCTCGACGCCGAGCGGCATGCCGCTCGCCGACGTGACGCTCGACGCACTGCGCGCCGGGCGGATCGACGCAGGAGAGATGCGCGCGACTCCCGGGACGCTCCGCCTGCAGGCGGAGGTCGCTCGGTCCGCGGGACGAGAGCCGCTCGCCGCGAACCTCGAGCGTGCCGCGGAGCTCGCGGCCGTTCCCGACGATCTCCTGCTGGCGGTCTACACGGCCCTCCGCCCGCGCCGGGCGACGGGTGACGAGCTCGAGGAGTGGGCGACCCGCCTCGAGAGTCACGGCGCTTCCGCGACTGCGGCCTTCGTGCGGGAGGCTGCGACTGCCTACGCGGAGCGCGGGCTCCTGGCCGATGCGTAGCCGCCGCGTCGAGTCGCGAGAGCGACGCGACCTCCACCGCGAGCAGCTCGTCTCGCCGTTTCCTGAGCTCGGGCTCGTCGCGTCCGACGGGCCGAACGACCCGGAACCGGAGCTCGTCGTCGAGAACGGCGCGGTAGCCCGGATGGACGGGCGCGCGGCTGGCGACTTCGACGTGATCGACCGCTTCGTGGTCGCTCACGGGCTCGACCTCGCGGTCGCGGTCGACGCGATGGCGCTCGACGACACGGAGCTCGCGCGCAAGCTCGTCGACGTGGGAGTTCCGCGCTCGGAGCTCGTTCGCCTGGCGCGTGGCCTGACGCCCGCGAAGCTCGCCCGCGTCATCGGTCTGCTCGACCCCGTCGAGCTCATGCTCGCGCTCAAGAAGCTGCGGGCGCGTCGGGCTCCCGGGAACCAGGCGCACGTCACGAACCTCAAGGAGAGCCCGGCGCTGCTCGCGGCCGATGCCGCCGAAGCGGGCCGACGCGGGTTCGCCGAGATCGAGACGACCGTGGGCGTCGCGCGCTACGCGCCACTGAACGCGATCGCGTTGCTCGTTGGCTCGCAGACGGGACGTCCCGGGGTGATGACGCAGTGCGCCGTCGAGGAGCGCCGCAACCTCGAGCTCGCGATCCGAGGTCTCGTCACCTACGCGGAGACGCTGTCCGTATACGGGACGGAGCCCGTCTTCGTCGACGGCGACGACACACCCTGGTCGAAGGCATTTCTCGGCGCTGCGTACGCGTCGCGGGGAGTGAAGGTGCGATTCACATCGGGTACCGGCTCAGAGGCGCTGATGGGATACGCGCAGGGGATGTCCATGCTCTACCTCGAGGCCCGCTGTCTCGCGGCCGTGCGGGCGGCCGGCTCGCAGGGAGTCCAGAACGGATCGATCTCGTGTGTCGCTCTCGTCCTCTCGGTACCCGGAGGCACGCGTGCGATCCTCGGCGAGAACGTGCTTGCCGCGTGGCTCGATCTCGAGGTCGCATCCGGTAACGACGCGATCGCGTCGCACTCGGAGATCCGCAAGACCGCGAAGCTCATGGGCCAGTTCCTGCCGGGAACCGACTTCGTGACCTCCGGGTACTCGGTGATGCCGCGGCACGACAACACTTTCGGCGGAGGGAACTTCGACGCGGACGACATCGACGAGTGGCTCACCATCCAGCGTGACTGGCAGGTGGATGCGGGAATCGAGCCGGTTGGCGAGGACGAGCTCCTGCGCGTACGGGCTCGGGCCGCGCGCGCCGTTCAGGCGGTGTTCTCCGAGCTCGGCCTCCCTCCGGTCTCGGACGACGAGGTCGCCGCCGCGACGACGGGGTACGACTCGACCGGCATGCCCGATCGCGATCGCGCCGCCGACGTCGAGGCCGCGGACGACCTGCTGTCACGCGGCGTGTCCGGGCTGGACGTTGCACTTGCTCTCGACCGGCGTGGCTTCGGTGAGATCGCGGAGGCCGTTCTCTCGATGCAGCGCCAGCGCGTCTCGGCCGACTACCTCCAGACGGCCGCGGTGATCGACGCCGACGGCCTCGTCCACTCGGCGGTCAACGACCCGAACCTGTACTCGGGGCCGGGCACCGGCTACCGGCTCGAGGGTGAGCGGTGGGAGCTCCTTCGGTCGCTGCCGGGCGTCGTCGATCCTGCCGACCTGCTTGGAGGCGAGTCGGATCACGAGCCGATCGTCATCGAGCGCGGAGAGGCGACGAGTGGCGACGATCCCGGCGAGGTTGTCGTTGCGGTCGGCCCGGCGTTTGCGGACACGATCCGGAGGACGATCAACGATCTCGAGCACCGGGATGTGCTCAACGCGCTCTGCGACGGAATTCGCGACGGCGGCGCTGTCCCGCGTATCGCCCGCGTCCGGCGAGTGGCCGATGTCGCGTTCATCGCCCACGATGGCGCGCGGCTTTCCGGTTCCGGGATCGCGCTCGGGATCCAGTCGAAGGGCACCGCCGTGATCCACCGCTCGGATCTCGAGCCGCTCGACAACCTGGAGCTCTTCGGCATGTCTCCGCTCTACACGCTCGAGTCGTATCGCGCGATGGGGCGTAACGCGGCCGGGTACGCACTCGGACAGCGCGTGGGCCCGGTACCGACCGAGCTCGACAACTTCGCGCGCGCGAAGCTCATCGTCCGGACGACGCTGCTCCATGCGCGCGAGACGCAGGCGGTCCAGCCCGATGCCGCGCCGGTCGAGCTCGAGCTGGCCGTTCCCGTCGCGTCTCCCTGAACTGTCGCTTTGCGCAGAGACCGCGCCGAGGGTGTGCCGATTCAGCCATCGGGATCAGCGGGGCTTTCGTTCGCTCGTACCGTGAACGCGGCGGCGGAGGGTGAAATCCCGAGGTGGGATGGGCGGCTGACAACTTGCTCGACCGACGCGAGTCGGTTCCGGTTCGAGTCCGGCGCCCTCCGCCCCACCATGTCTACAATCGGACTCGGTTGTCAACTGCTCGCGGGCGCAAGCTCGCTTCGCCTACGAAGCCCGCCGAAAGGCGGGCTTCGTCTTTCCGAATACTGGGCGGATCGAGCTTCGGCTAAGCCCGATCTGATGGACTCTCGCGCTCAACGAGCGGGAGCGGCCGGTTCGCGACGGGGGTCGAGTGGATGATCGACGTCGTCGTCTGTCCGTAGGCGACGAAGCGGTCGAGGATCTCCTCGAGGTCGTCCATCGAGTGCAGGTGGAGCTTCAGGAAGAAGCAGTCCTCGCCGGTGATGCGGTAGCACTCGACGACCTCGGGTGTGGCGCGCGCGAGCTCGGGGATCCTCTGCAGCTGCCGGCTTGCCGGCCGCACGCGCACGACGGCCGCGATCGGGTAGCCGATCGCCTTCGGGTCGATCGCCGCGTGGTAGCCGGTGATCACTCCGGTTCGCTCGAGCCGCTGCACTCGTTCGGCCACCGCAGGCGGCGAGAGGCTGATCCGCCGGCCGAGCTCGGCCATCGTCAGCCGCCCGTCGGAGCGGAGCTCCTCGAGCAGGCGACGGTCGATTTCGTCCAGTAGCGATCCTTCGTAGGCGTTTGCGCGCCTCTTCCTTTGCTCCGTAGGCATATCTGGACGAACACCTTAGCTCGCCTCTTCCTCTCGCGGTAGGCGCGGAGCGATCCTGTGCGCATGTCGTTCGAGGCTTCCAGGCGCCGGCGACGAGTGCCCACGGCGTCGCGACGAGGGATGCCGCTGCGGCTGTCGCGACGACTGGCGGGCGCGCCGCCGGCCAGCTTCTTCGTCGGCAGCGCCGTCTTCCACTACCTCGGGCCCGCCTTCGCGGTACTGCTCTTCGCGCTCGTCGATCCCCTCGGTACCGCCTGGCTACGAATCGCCACTGCGGCTGCCGTCTTCGCCGCCTGGCGCAAGCCCTGGCGCACCGTCGGTGGGCTCGACCGGGAGACGCGCCGGCTCCTGCTCGGCCTCGGGGTCGTCCTCGCGGTGATGAACAGCTGCTTCTACATCGCGATCGACCGCCTCCCGCTGGGAACGGTCGCAGCGATCGAGTTCCTGCCGGTCATCCTCCTCGCGGCTCTCGGCGTGCGCTCGGTCAGGAACGCGGCCGCCGTGGCACTGGCGGTGCTCGGCGTCTACCTGCTGACGGACGTCCAGCTCGAGGCAGAGCCGTTCGGCGTGGCCTTCGCCTTCGCGAACGCGGCGCTCTTTGCCGTCTACATCGTGCTCGCTCATCGCCTTGCGCGGAGCCAGACGATCGGGCGGATCGACGGTCTCGCCGCTGCCATGGTGATCGCTGCCATCGTGATCACCCCGATCGGTGGCTCGAGCGCAGCGCCGTCCTTGCTCGATCCGGTCGTCCTCGCTGCCGGTGTTGGCGTGGGACTGGCGTCGTCGGTCATCCCGTACGTCTGCGACCAACTCGCCATGGCGAGGTTGAGCCGCGCGACGTACTCGCTGATGGTCTCGCTCCTGCCGGCAACGGCGACGGTGGTCGGCATCGTCGTGTTGACCCAGATTCCCTCGGCGGCGGAGGTTGTCGGCGTCGGGCTCGTCGTCGCTGCAGTCGCCGTCCATCGTGAGCGCAATGCCTGACTCCGACCTGGCCTCAGCCGCAGAGGGACGGCGTGCTGGTCGACTCGCGCCGGTCTCGAGCAACGTCCCGGTGACTTCTACTCGCCCGGCTGGCCGCCCTGGCCCCAGTGCTTCGCCGGCACGCCCTGGATGATCACGTGGATGTGCTCCTTCGCCGCGCCGCTCGACTCGTGCAGCGCGTTCGTGAGCGCCTCGATCATCTTCGGGACGGACTCCTCCGTCACGCGGCGGTCGTACAGCTTCACGTCGATAACAGGCATTCCGCTGCTCCTTTCTCGGGAGACCCGATCCTACGGCGACGGCGCCGGCGGCATCTGGTCGACCGGCCAGGGCTTGCCGCCGAGGCCCCAGTTCTTCGGGGAGTGACCCTCGACGATGACCCACGTGTGGTCGCGCAGGCCGGGATGCGTCGCCTCGCATAGCGCGTTCGTCAGCTTCTCGATGAGCGCCGCGCTCGTCTCGTCGCTCATGCGGTAGTCGAAGAGGTCGACCTTGATCAGCGGCATTGCGCCTCCTTTGTCGGTGGCGCGAGGTTACGGTAGGCGGCATGAGGATGCGCATCCAGCACGTCGGGCTCGTCGTCTCCGATCTCGAGCGCTCGCGGCGCTTCTACGGCGAGGCGCTCGGGCTCGAGGAGGTGCCACGGCCGTCGAACTTCACGTTCGCCGGGGCGTGGTTTCGCTTCGGTGACGACGAGATCCACCTGCTCGCCGAGGCCGACACGACCGGCGGTGCGGGTCAGGGAGATCCCGGTGTCGGCGCGACGCGTGGGCTGTCGACTCATCTCGCGTTCGAGGTAGACGATCTCGACCGCGCCTGCGCCCGTCTCGAGGAGCACGATGTCCCGCTCGTCGGCGGGCCGATGCCGCGTGGGGACGGGTACGTGCAGGTGTTCTTCCGCGACCCGGACGGCTACGTCCTCGAGCTCTTCCAGCAGACGGGAGAAGACCAGAGCGACGCGCCTGCGCGTGCCCCGGTCCGCGGGTAACTGCCGACGCGAGCGGCTTGACAGCGGGCACGGCCCTTGGAAGGCTCACAGGGGCCGGATGCCAGGGCATTCCGCCGAGCGGAGGAAGAGATGGGCTGGTACTACCTTCTCGTTGGGGCCTTCGGGGCCTGTGTCGCCGCCGGCGAGCTCGTCTCCCGATACCGTGACGAACCGGTCCGGGCTCTGCTCACGCCGTCCGCTCTGCTGTACGTGGCGCTGAATGCAGGTGCGTCTCTCGCCGCGCTCGCGCTGATTCGCGCCTTCGGCTGGACCTTCGGCGTGACGGGTGAGCCCGACGATCCGGCGGTCCAGTGGACTCAGACCCTGGTCGCTGGATTCGGCGCCCTCGCGTTGTTCAGGTCGTCGCTCTTCACCGTTCGTGTCGGCGACAAGGACGTCGGCGTAGGCCCGAGCGCATTTCTGCAAAGCGTCCTTGACGCCGCGGATCGGGGCATCGACCGCAATCGAGCGAACGACCGCTCGCGCCTCGTCGGCGACGTGATGAAGGGCATCTCGTTCGAGAAGGCGCACCTGTCGCTGCCCGCGTACTCGCTCGGTCTACTCCAGAACCCCGAGCCGGAGACGCAGGCTCAGCTCGGACGCCAGATCGAGACCCTTCGCACGTCGGCGATGCCCGACTCGGCCAAGGTCCTGATCCTCGGTCTGCTGCTCATGAACGTTCTCGGAGGAGAGGTCCTGAGTAGTGCGGTTGCGGCACTCCGCGACGAGATTGCCAAGCCGCCGGAGCCCGTTGTGGGGTGCGAGCGCGTCGGCCCCGGCGAAGACGGCGTCAGCAGAGCCGGCCGCCGGTCAGCCTGTGTCCGACGCGGCTACGAGCGAGGGCTCGTCAGGCTAGGGAGCTCTGGAGGCTTGCGAGCGTGCGTCCCTGCTCGGTGAGCGAGACCACCTCGTTTCCGGCTTCGCCGTTCAGCTGAGCGAGATTTGCCTCGACCGTGGTCTCGAGCACCTTCGAGAAGGTGATCAGATCGAGTCCGAGCTCGGTCTGTAGCGCCGGCACCGTCTGTGGCCCGCGCTCCATGAGCATCTGGAGAAGCTTGAGCGGCACGGTCGCCGTGTCGTTCCCCTGCGTCGGCTCCTGCTTCACCGTCTCGAGGAACGTCCCAAAGTAGTTCGAGCTCTTGGCTCTGCGACTCCAATTGACTCACCCCTCCGGACTGGTTTCGTTACTCGCTCGATTGGTGACGCCAGGGATCGCGAGATAGACCACGTCGCGCTCGCCAACGGCCAGGATACGCCGCTCGTTCGCCGCCTGGTCGGCCATCCACTCGATCACCCCGAGGGAGAAGCGCACGGCGTCGGCCCGAGACCGCAGGCCGGTGCGGTCGCGCAGGTCGTCGAGTGCCCTGGCCTCGTCGGGACGAAGATCGAGCTGCACGCGCACTCTGGCCGCGTCTCCCTTGTTACTCGGCATCCTGAGTAGATCTTACTCACATCGATGAATGATTCCGAATACGCGGGCCGGGGGAGCGGGACGGAGACCAGCTCAGACGCGGCCACCCTCGAGCGGCAGGCCGGCTTCCCTCCACTCCTCCTTGCCGCCGGCGTAGTGGCGCACGTTCCGGTACCCGAGCGCAATCAGGCGCTCGGCGACCTCGACGGAGCTGTCGCAATCCGGGTTCGCGCAGTACACGACGACCTCCGTGTCGAGGTCGGGAATCCGCCGCTGGGCAAGCTCGTCGACCGACTGGGGCGAGATGTTGATCGCCCCGGGCAGGTGCGCGCCTGCAAAGGAGATCGGCGAGAGCGCGTCCACGACGACGAGCTCCGTCGCCGCTCTGGATCTTCGCCCAGAGGCTGTCGCGGTCGATCTCGGCCAACGCGGTTCTCACCGCGCAAGTCTGCCTGGCGTGCTCGTCGCTACGTCTCGAGCCCGACGACGAACTCGCGTTCCCGGCCGAGCCAGGTGACGTGGAGTGACTCGCCCACGCGCTTCAGGAGCGAGACCATCGGTCGTTGTCTCCGCACACGGTCGCGACGAGCTGCTTGATCCCCGCCGCGCGGGCATCGGCCGCGAGCTCGAGCGCGAGGATGGATCCGACGCCGCGGCTCTGGTGGGCGTCGACGACCTCGAACGCGACCTCCGCCGCATTCCCGTCGCGCACGAGCCGTGCAATCCCGGCCGGCAGCGAGTCGCCGTCGACGTAGCCGACGAGGACGTGGTGGTCGCGGTCGACCCGGGCGAGAGCCGTGAGCTCGACATCCGACAGCCGCGGCTTCGCGCCGCAGAACCGCTTCTCGCGCGAGCGGTCACCGAGGCGGTCGAAGAGCGCCGCCACGGTTTCCGTGTCGCCGTTCCGGAGCGGGCGGATCGTGAGGCCGTTGACGTAGCGCGTTTGCATATGAGGAAGGTAACGCTCGCACCCCGTCTCCTCTTCCCCGTTGCGGGCCATCTTCTTGACATGGCCCGATCCGGCCATGAGACTTCCGGGTCATGGAGCAGGACATTCGCTTTTGCGAGCTCGACGGCCAGCGGATCGCCTACGCGACGGTCGGCGAAGGGCCGTTGCTCCTGTTCAGCGCACGCTGGGTCTCCCACCTCGAGGAGGAGTGGGAGGACCCGAGCGCGCGGAGCTTCTTCGAGGACCTCGCGGGCACTCACCGCGTCGTGCGCTACGACCGGCTCGGGGCGGGCCTCTCGGACCGCGAGCTCGCCAGTCCTCCGACGACCGAAGCGGAAGCACGGGCGCTCGCGACGGTGCTGGACGCCTGCGGCGGCGAGCCGGCGATCCTGTTCTCGTGCTCGTGCGCGGGTCTCGCGACGGCGCGCTTCGCGAGCTCGGCGCCCGATCTCGTGCGCAAGGTCGTCTTCTTCGGCGGCTACGTCTCTCGCAGTGACGTCCCGGACGTGACGCGCAACTCGCTCGTCGAGTTTGCGCGCCTGAATTGGCCGCTCGCGGCCCAGATGTTCTCGGGCTTGATCAACCCTCGCGGCAGCGGAGCCGAGATCGCGGCGCTCAGCCGCCATCTCCGGCACGCGGCCGAGGCGGACGTCGCCGCCGCGTTCCTCGAGCTCGAGCTGACCGCAGACGTGCGGCCGTACCTGCCGGGCGTGACGGCGCCGGCGCTCGTGCTCCATCGCCGCGGCGACCGCACGGTGCCGATCGGGCACGGTCGCGAGCTCGCCTCGCTGCTTCCGAGTGCGCGCTTCGTCGCGCTCTCCGGCGACTCCCACCTGCCCTGGCTGGACGAGCAGCGCGACCTCCGGCGAGCGCTCGCGGGGTTCCTCGAGGACGCCGTGCCCCTGGAGGCGAACGGCGACTCGCCGCTCACCCGGCGCGAGACCGAGGTGCTGCGCCTCGTCGCCGCCGGCCTGTCGAACAACGAGATCGCGTCGTCGCTCGTCCTCAGCGAGCACACGGTCCACCGCCACGTC
The DNA here is from genome assembly GCA_963756925.1 of uncultured Actinomycetes bacterium. Lineage (GTDB taxonomy): Bacteria > Actinomycetota > Thermoleophilia > Gaiellales > Gaiellaceae > GMQP-bins7. The sequence goes on from CAVWPL010000007.1 coordinate 78,481, forward strand.
GCGAACATCCTCCGCAGGCTCGGCCAGTCGTCGCGTGCGGCGGCAGCCGCGCAGGCGACGCGCGCCGGCCTCATCTAGACGGCCGCCGGCCGAGACGCATCGCCGACAAGCATCCGCGTGACGCTGCTCCGCGGAACGTGGAAGACCTGACCGGTCTCCAGTTGGCGTTCAGCTCGGGCACGCCGCCACCCGAGCGCTCTCGGCCATACTCGCAGCAGTGCTCGCGCCGCACCCCGCACGCCACCTGCTCCGCGCGAAGGACCTCGTCGACGCGCGCTACCGCGAGCCGCTCGACGTGAAGACGCTCGCACGCGCGGCGAAGCTCTCTCCCGCGCACTTCAGCCGTGAGTTCCGCCGCGAGTTCGGCGAGCCGCCGCACCAGTACCTCCTCATGCGTCGGCTCGAGCGAGCAGCGTCGCTCCTTCGCACCACCGACCGCTCGGTCGCGGACATCTGCCTCACCGTCGGGCTGCGCAGCATCGGCTCGTTCACGACGAGCTTCCGCCGCAGGTTCGGCATGACGCCGACGGCGTACCGCGCCGCCCATCCGCCGGCCGCGCTTCGCGTCCGCATCCCGACATGCGTGCAGCTCGCGTGGGCTCGCCCGGAGACAGCACGTTTGGAGAAGACAGCCGGGTAGCGCCCGACTACGGTGGCCTCCGAATCGTTCGACGACAGGAGGACACGATGTTGAAGCAGCTCACGCACGTCAACCAGTGGGTGCACGACCAGGACGAGGCGCTCGCCTTCTACACGGAGAAGCTCGGCCTCGAGCTCCGCGACGACGTCACGGTGCCCGAGCTCGGGAACTTCCGCTGGCTGACGGTCGGCGTTCCCGGGCAGCCGGAGGTCTCGATCACGCTCATGGCCGTGCCCGGCCCGCCCGTCTTCGACGCGGAGACGCAGGCACAGCTCCAGGCCCTCGTCGCGAAGGGCGCCGCGGGCGGCCTGTTCTTCCAGGCCGACGACGTCCGCGGGACGTACGAAGAGCTCAAGGCGCGAGGCGTGGAGTTCTCACAGGAGCCGACCGAGCAGCCTTACGGCCTCGATGCCGGATTCCGCGACCAGTCCGGCAACCAGATCCGGATGATGCAGTAGCGATGTACGAGCCCTCTCTGCTGCGCCCCATCGGCGTCGTCCGCTCGCCCTGCGCAACCGGGCGGATGCGCCGCGGCAGGGGAGCGAGGGGCACCCGACGCGTGGATCCTCCTGGAGCCGTCCTACGCGGACGCGCTCCAGGGGGTGCCGCCGGAGACGAGCTCGTGCTGCCGCGTGGCTACACGGGCGGATCGGAGCGTGTTGCAGGTGCATCCCCGCGACGACGAGTCGCGGCCGCTGACGGATGTGTTCGCGACGCGCTCGTCCGATCGTCCCAACCCGATCGGACTCCACCCGGTGACGGTGTACGGCATCGACGGGCTCGAGCTCGCCGTCGGCCCGCTCGAGGCGATCGACGGCACGCCGGTCGTCGAACAAGCCGGTGCTTCGAGCGCCGCGACCTTGACTCGAACGTGTTCGTCGAGGCCTGCCGCAACGTTCAAGACCTGACTGTGACACGCGTACCGGTTACGTGGTGCCGAGCTACGAGCCCACAAGCCACTCTTGAAACGACTGGGCCGACCAGCCGCCCAGAGGTCGTATCGGTGGAATCGGTCTCATGGGCCTTATGGGTCTCATGGGACGCATTGGCCTCATAGCACGCATGGCGCGCATTGGTCTCATTGGCCTGATTGTCCCGACGGGTGGCGTCGCGGGACTCCATGCGATGGGATGACCACTCTGCTCCAGGCACGTTGTCCCGTTTACCACTGGCCCGCACCAGCCGCCGCCCTGCGCGGACCATGCGTGGTCACCAGAGATGTATGCGACCCAGTTCATCGACGTGTCCCAAATGTGGTGCCCCGGCTCGATCCACCCGACCAGATTGCTGTTCGTGTCATACAGCGGTTCCATTGAAACCCCTTACCTGAAGTCGTTGAGCGCCTTGAAAACTACTGCGCCTTGCGTTGAGCGAGGTCCCTCTCCCGTGTCTTGGCGAAGAATTGAGCGTCGCGCCCATGTCGCTCGACAAGCCAGTCCGCGAAGGCGTCGCTGTATTGCATCGATCCGAACTTGGGCAGGTGGCAAAAGTCCGGTGCGTCGTCAGCGTTGATTGTGTGCAAGCGCCTCACACAGTCGATGTCGTAGCGGTTAATGGCGCCGTGACCGTCGAGCTTGCGGTTGACTTCCTGCACCAACTCCGTCTGGCGATATGGATGTGTCTCATCCGGGTCAAGCTTCCCGTACACAGGCGCATCCGGCTCGGTCGTGAGCCGGATCGCCGTAGGCGCGCCGCCCTCCGCTGTCCCGGTTCGCGTGTAGATCGCGATCTCAGAGCCCTCCGGCGCGCTGACGACTCGTCGAATGCTTGCCATCCACGACTCGCGAACGAGACTGACCCGGCGATCGATCGCTTCTCGGAGATCGGCAGTGGTGGCGGGCTCGCTCTTCGCGCCGTGTCGCACGTACACCGAACCCTTGACAAATGCCTTCCTCGCCTTGCCTTGCGGATTCGTGTAGGAGCCGTGTTGGATGAACGCTAATGGTGTAGGCAGCTCGTCAACGTAGATCGCGGCGGCGCGACTTCTGCCCCGCCGGGACCTCTTCAACCTCAAATCCCGAGACGTGCTCACCGGTGTACTTGACGATCTTGTCACCGAACGTTGCACCGTCCAGTTCGAGAACAGGCTGGAGGTTTGTACCCGAAGCCAGACCCTTGCCAGTTACGCCGATAAGGACAACGCCTCCGCCGGAGTTGCCGATCGCCATGAAGTCTTTGATCAGTTCGCACCACTCTCCGTCAGAGGTTGGGTCGAACTGCTCTTTGAACTCCACGTGCTTCGACTCTCGCTTCGCCTTCTGGGCGCGTTCGGCGAACGTCGCAGCGGCGGACTTCTTGCGTGCAGCCACTTCGCACTCCTAGTGTGCTTAGTCGGTCTTCGTCCCAGGTGGAAGCTCGATCTTGGGGCCGTCCTGCTTGGCCGGACGCTTCGTCACCTGCTGCACGATCTGCTCAACGATCACCTTTCCCGTCGCGAGCCCAGCGCCGCCGACCGCGCCCTCAAGGAACAACTGAGGCAGGCCTCCACTGCCGGTGATGCTCCTCTCCTCATACTGACGCCCGTCGACGCGGGCCTGAGGCTCTGCCTCGTGCTTGCCTTCTGATTCAGCCATCACTCGCTCCTAGCGTTGAACAGCTCGACACCTCTCACACACATATCAGAGTGACAGGAGGCTCGGCCGTCCTCGGATGCCCGCGTTTGCAGGGAAAACCGAGGCTGGCGCGCTGCGACCTAAGCGCGCGATAGACGCGAGAAGCCGCATGGTTTGCGCTGGCCCCGCGACTTCGAAGAACCGGAGTCACGTCTTCCATGTTCATCGAGCTTGCGTGCTCGGCGGAACATGGAAGACGTAACCCTGATTACACGGTGACGGTGTGCGGCATCGACGGGCTCGAGCTCGCCGTCGGCCCGCTGGAGGCGATCGACGGCACGCCTGTGGTCGACATCAAGCCGGTGCTTCGGCCGCCGCGCGACTGACTCGAACCGGTTCCTTGACGCCGAACGAAACGTTCCAGACCGGACCCCTGTTGCATCGGGAAACGGGACGCGCTCCGGGGGTGAGAGGCGGGCCGACCACGCGGGCATGTCGCCGGTGGTACCTGTCTGATCTGACGTGCGAGTTGGGGTGCGCTTGGGCACCGTGACCTGTCAGTATCGCTACGCCAGTGAACGTTCGTTTCCTCGGCCAACCGTTCGACGAGGACAGCCAGCTCGGCCGAGCGCTGGCCGCCCGGCTTGACGACCGAAACCGAGAGGCTCTGGCTAGCGACGGCATGGGCAAAACGCTCGGGACTGAGTCGAGTCGCTGCGTCCATCAGATTGCTCAGCGACCGAGGCGGAACTGCAGAAGCAATCATCGGCGTGGACGAAGGTGGGGCGAGCCTTGAAGGGCTCCAGGTCGCGGCGGAGCTCTTCGAGCCGGTGTATGTCTTCCACGACCCAGGCCCCCGTACGTTCCACCCAAAGCTCTACGTCACTGAAAGTGCGACCTCGGCCGCAATCCTGCTTGGATCAGGAAATCTCACCAAGGGCGGTCTATTCACGAACTACGAGGCGGCGCTTGAGATCGAGATCGACAAGGCGGATGACGGGGACACGGTCGTCCTTACTGCGGTTCGCGCTTACTTCGAGTCGCTAGTCGGAGCAGGTGACGCCTGTCAGAAGCTTGATGCGGACCTAATTCAGCATCTCTCGGAAGTAGCAGTCATCACGTCGGAGGCAGAGCAGAACCGGAGTCGTGCGCGTCGGCGTCGCAGTAAGCACAAGGCCACACGGTTCGGCACAACTGTGACCGGACTTGCGAACGCACCTGAGCCGCAAGTTGCGGCCGTGGCTGACGACGATGTTGACGAGGACGTTGCTAGTCGGCTACCGACGCCGGACGAAGAGCCGGTCGATGACACGCCCGCCGTCGATCTCGGTCCGACTGACGTCGTAGCACTGTGGTGGAAGCGACTCTCGGCGTCCGACGCTCAGCATCCACCTTCGTCCGCGTCGGCTCCAACCGGGAACCTTCGCTTGAGCAAGGCTGGGCATCCGATCGACTGGCGGACGTACTTTCGCCGCGACTTCTTCGGGTCGGAGCAGTGGAGAAAGACGCAGGTCAGCGGTCATCAGGCGGAGGAGGCAAGCGTTCGATTCGACGTCGTGCTCGGCGGGCAGAGTCTCGGCGAGGTGGACATCCTCATCGACTACGCCACACACCGCGAGGCTGATCAGAACAACGTTCCGACTGTCCTCCATTGGGGCGCGCTCGGCGAGCACATGAGGGCAACGGACTTTACGGGCTTCTACGTCGTGCTCTCAAAGCTAGGCGACGGGTCGTTCGTCTCGAGGTCACGCGGACCGCGCCGCCGAAGGGCGACGCGGACTAAGCGGCAAGAGCGTCTTCCTCGGGTCGACGAGCATTCCGATCCATGCGCCGGCACAAGAGCGCGTGTCGGGCGTCGCGGATGACTTCCATCAGCTCGGGCGGAATAATCCTCTGCTTGAGGAGCAAGGCGTCCGTTTGCTCCACCAGTTGTTCTGCGTCGGCTGTTCGACTGATGGCATCCAGCTTCTCTATGGCCGAACCAAGCCCAGGAACAAGAGGAACGGTCAAGCGGGATATCTCGCTTGGCACCAACTCGAGCACGCCGCCACCGAACGAGCGTCCTTCAAGCTCCGCTGTGAGCAGCGTCAGCGAGTTGTGAAACCCCGCAACGAGGTCTCGGTCGTGTGACGCCCAAGTGGGACGCATCCAGCCTCGGTAGATCGTGTCTGTTGTGTACGCGACCGCCTCGTTCAGGATGAGCCGGTGGTACCTATGGAGCGCTTGGAGAGGAGGAGACGGCCTGTCCTGACGCCAGGAACCCGATACCAAGGGGCACGAATTCGGCACTTGTAGCGAGTGTGGAGCCCGAGCTCTTCGCCGCGCTCGATGTATGTTCGAGCGCCGGACTCGAGAAGCGGGTCCGAACTGTCTTCGCTGAAGTGGATGAGCCATGACCGAACACCTTCCGTTGATGCGCGGCGGTGATCCGCAAGGTCGAAGATGAGCCCAGGTGCGTGACGCATTCGCGGAAGCAAGCGCTTCGCCCACGGACGTAGGTCGTGAATCGCAACTGTCGCATTGTCGGCGGAGAAGTAGTCATTGGCGCCGGTCACAATGCTCACTTCGAGTACGGCGAGCGCTCCTAGGGGGTGAAGGGCGGAGCAACGACGAACGGCCTTCAGGGCCTCCAGTTGAGGCGGCGTCAGTAGGTAGCGGCTCCAGCTCTCCTGCGACCCCGCAACGACATGAGCCCAAGTCGAAGATCCACCGCGGTGGTCGTGTTCGACCATCTGCAGCTCACCAACCTCGCTGACCCTCGAGCGCCGTCGTCCGCTGAGTACACAGATTTCCTGCAGCACGCCAGGAAACGAACCGGGGGGGGAACAGGTCGAGTCTGAGGTCTGACACATGTCGAATCAGCCACTCACGCACAAGCCCGGCGGAAACCCCTGTCAGTAGCTCGGTCGGGACAACGAGCGCGCAGGCGCCTCCTGCACGAAGCCGCGAAAGCGCCGAGACCAGAATGGGAATCCAGAGATTGCTGACGCCCCCGAATGAAATCCCAAGCGCCTGGCCAAGTCGTGCGATATCGCGCCTATCGTCAGCAGCCACGAATTGGAATCGAAGAAACGGCGGGTTGCCAACGACGATGTCGAACCAGTCTGTGGTGTCTAGCGCCCACTCGACGGCACTGCGGCACTCGACAGCCCCGATCAGGCCGGCGTCTCGCAGCACTTCTCTCGCTTTGACTGCCTCGCCCTGGGCAACCTCTATCGCCACTACGCGCGTAACTGCCGGACCAAGACGCGATGAAGCGATTCCGCGCAGGAATGCCCCATCCCCCGCGCTCGGCTCTAGTGCCGCAAGCTCTTGACGCGACCCAGTCAGCTCTTCGACGCGGCGTAAACAGAGATCAACCAGACTCGCGGGCGTATAGAAGCCACCGCGAAGCTTCTCAACAGTGACCTGGGCGCGCGTCTTCAAAGCCCAACAGACCGTACCGAGGCCTCCGGACGCTTCCAGCGCCTGGGAGTAGTGCGGTTATCGACCTTAGCGACCTGCGTGGAGCGAGTCGCCCTGCGCGCCGAGCACGAGGTCGCGCTCCGCGTCCGGCACGTGTCGCGCAGCACCGGCGCCAGCGCTTCGACGAACGTCATGCCGTTCTCCGAGTAGAGCTCGTGCTCGATCCCGGGGTTGACGACGACGACGTCGCCGGCGCCGAGCTCCTTCGTCTCGTCGCCGATCGTCATCGTCACCGAGCCGTCGACGATCCACATGACCTGCTCGGCGGTCGGGTGCGAGTGGCGCGCGACCGTCGTCCCGGGCTCGTAGATCACGTGGCAGAGCATCACCTGCTCGCCGCCGATCGCGTGGATCGCCACACCCGGGAAGAGGGTGTGGCGCTCCACGCCGTTCCAGTCCTGAACGGCGAAGGTCAGGCGGGGACCTCGAAGCGCATGCCGCCGCTCGAGACCGTGTTCACCGAGAGCTCCTCGTCGAACACGACGAGCTTTCCCTCGCGGCGTGGCTCGCCGCCGCCGGCTGCCTTCGTCTCCAGCGCCCGGAGCACCCGCTCGGGCGTGATCGGGAGCTCCGTGATCCACACACCCACCGCGTCGTAGACCGCCGCGGCGATCGCCGGCGGCTGCGGGTTGTTCGCCATCTCGCCGATCCCCTTCGCTCCGTACGGGCCGTCGGCGGAAGGGTTCTCGATGAGGATCGTGTCGATCTGCGGCATGTCCTCCATGCCCGGGGCGAGGTAGCTCCCGAAGGCGCCTCCGCGGTGCTCGACGTCCGGGTAGTACGGGTAGCAGTTCTCGAGCACACCGAGCCCGAGGCCCATCATGGCCCCGCCCTCGATCTGGCCCTCGACCTGCGTCGGGTTGATCGCGCGACCCACGTCGTAGCACTGCGAGAGCCGAAGCACGCGCACCTCACCCGTCTCGTCGTCGACCTCGACCTCGGCCGCGCACGTCGCGTACGAGATCGCGGAGTGGGGCGGAGAGTCGACCTTCCCCGACTCCGAGTCGATGATCGCGGCGTAGGGCTTGAGCTGTGCTCCCGTGCCGGTGATCAGCTCGCCGTGGTTGAAGGTCGCTGCGCCGGCGACGTCCGCAACCGAGATCTTCGTCTGCGGTGCGCCCTTGGCGATGACCTCGCCGTCGACGATCTCCAGGTCGCCGGGGTCGATCTCGAGCTCCTTGCCCGCGATCACGAGCAGCTTCTGCTTCACCTCGGCAGCCGCCTTGAGCGCGGCCATGCCCGCGACGAAGGTCGCCCGCGACGCGAACGTGCCCGTGCACATGGGGGACGAGTCGGTGTTCGAGTTGTCGTACGTGACCCAGTCGTAGGGGACGCCGATCGTCTCCGCGACGATCTGCGTCTGGATCGTCTTCGACCCGTTCCCGATGTCCGAGGTACCGGCGAACACGTCGACGCGCCCGTCCGGCTTGACCTTGATCCAGGCCTGCGACGGGTCGCCGTTCTGGTTCATGCCCGTCGGGTACTCGATTGCCGCGATTCCGCGTCCTGAGTGCTTGGCCATGGCTAGTGATCCTCCGGGTTTCCGAGCCTGCGCCACGAGGTGCTCTGGCAGCCATTCGCCTGCGCGGGGCTCGTTCGACATCGTCCGGTAGTCCGCCTGGAGCTCGTGCCCGATCGTGTCCGCCATCGTCAGGATCGTCGAGACGGTCGACGGGTCGGTGTAGACGATTCCGTTCGGCGAGGTGTCGCCGATCCGGTTCGCGTTCTTGAGCCGGATCTCGATCGGGTCGATCCCGAGCTCGTTCGCGATGCGGCTCATGTGCGTCTCGACGGCGAAGGACACCGACGTGACGCCGAAGCCGCGCATCGCCGTCGTCGGCACGCGGTTCGTGAACACGACGAACCCGTCGAACTGGAGATTCGGGATCGTGTACGCGCCCGTGTGGTGGAAGCTGTGCTTGGTCAGGCCGTACGGCGAGAAGCGCGAGTACGCGCCCGCGTCGTGCAGCGTGAGCATCTTGCGGCCGAGGATCCAGCCGTCCTTCGTCACCGCGTCCGCGATCTCCATGTGCCACGGCGCGCGGGTCGACGAGCAGAGGAACTCCTCCTCGCGGGTCCAGCGCCACTTCACGGGCTTGCCCGACTTCAGCGCCAGAAGCGAGCACATCGTCTCCGTGGCCGTGTCCACCTTCCCGCCGAATCCGCCGCCCGTCGTGCCGCCGACGAACTTCAGCTTGTTCAGCGGCACCTGCAGGTGGGCCGAGACGACGCCCATGGAGAAGTAGAGCGCCTGCGTGCAGGAGTAGATCGTCAGGCGGCCGCTCGGCTCGGGCACGACCTGGCAGACCTGCGTCTCGATCGGCGCGTGCTCGATCGCTGCCGGCCGGTAGACGCCCTGGACGATCGTGTCGGCGTTCTCGAACGCCCAGTCGATGTCGCCCTTGCGGATCTGACGGCGGTCCATCTCGTCCTCGAAGTGCGTGTACCAGTTGCCCCACTGGTGGAACGTGGGCGCGTCGGAGTCGAACGCCTTGCGCACGTCCGTAAGCGCCGGCCGTTCCTCGAACTCGATCTCGATCGGGAGAGGGCGTCGGCGGCGATCTCCTCGGTCTCGGCGGCGACGAGCGCGATCGGCTGGCCCTTGTAGCGCACCTCGTCCTTGGCCAGCAGAGGCTCGTCAGCCGGGATTCCCAGGGCCGCGAGATGCCCGTACTCGAGGAGTGGAACGTCCTGCCAGCTGATCACTGCGTGGACGCCCGGAACGTCTTCCGCCGGCCGCGTATCGAGCTTCGTGATCGTGGCCGAGTGGTGGGGAGAGCGAAGCGCCTTCGCCCACAGCGTCCCCGGAATGCGGACGTCGTCGACGTAGGTCGTGCGGCCCGTGACGTGGGCGATCCCGTCGTAGCGGGGGATTCGCGCCCCGACGACCTTCATTCCGCACCCCCTGTCGTCATGCCTGTAGACATCGTCGTGTACTTGCCGATGGCGGTCTCCGTGAGATCGAAGGAGTCGCCGCGGGCCGTCGCAGCAACGGCCTCGATGATCTTCGTGTAGCCCGTGCAGCGGCAGACATGGCCGCCGAGCGCCGCCTGGATCGCCTCGGCGTCGTCGGTGCCGCCGCGAGCGACGTACCCTGGCCGGCGAGCAGCATCCCCGACGTGCAGAAGCCGCACTGTGCCGCGTAGTGGTGGACGAAGGCCTGCTGGATCGGGGAGAGGTCCTCCGGCGGGCCGAGCCCTTCGACGGTCGTGATCTCGCCGCCGTCCGCATACGCGACCGGCAGGAGACACGAGCGCCGTGGCTCGCCGTCGACGAGCACGGTGCATGCGCCACAGCCGCCCTGGTGGCAGCCGGCCTTCGGCCCGGTGATCCCGAGCTCCTCCCGGAGGACGTCGAGCAGCGGCGTCAGCAGCGAGCTCTCGATCTCGTGCGTCGCGCCGTTGACCGTGAGGTTCATGCGGACTCCTTCAGCTCGGTGAGGACACGTCGCACGAGTACCGGGAGCACCTTGGTGCGATACCACGCGGAGGCGAGAGCATCGTCGTGCGGGGTCACGTCGTGGAGGGCTGCCTGTCCCGCCGCCTCCGGGTCCGTGGCATCGGCTTCTGCTGTGGGGAGCCGCACGCCGTGGTCGCCCGCTCCGGTGGCCGCGAGTCGGATGGTCCCGTCCGCTCCGCGAGCACCCGACACGGCCAGAGCTGTGTAGTCGTGCGTGTGCGGCCGGTCGAGTCCTGCGAACGCGCCGGCGGCCGGCTCGTCGTACGAGATGGAGAGCGCGAGTCGCTCGCCGCGCTTCGTGAGGAAGCTCTCGAGCGGCTCGTCCGTGATGCCGCCCTCGCCCGCCGAGCGAACGGTTGCCCCGAGCGCGAGGAAGGCGCCCTGGAGATCGCCGCGAGGCGCCTCGTAGTCTCGCCCGCGCACAGGTTTCCGCCGACGGTCGCAGCCGCGCGGATCTCGAGATCGGCGATGTTCGCCGCGCAGGGCCCGACCGGCGCGGGCATGCCGACCAGCTCCGCGATCGGAGTCGTCGCGCCGATCGTCACCCGAGTGCCGTCGCGCGTTATCCCGCTCAGGCCCGCATCCTTGAGCAGGAGCGCTCGGGCCGGCCGGAGCCGGCGGTAGGACATGTCCGGGACCACGATCGTCCCGCCTCCGATGACGACGACGTCCGTGCCGTCTCCGAATGCAGCGATCGCCTCGTCCTCGGAGCCGGGGCGGAGAATCTCAGTTGCTGCGGTCACATCCAGGCTTGCTGTAGCCATACGCTCCCTCTCCTCGAGCTTCACAGCCGGTCACCTGGCGCGAGTCTAATCCGGTTCGACAGGGCCGTGGAAACCATCGATTCTCGATCAGAGCCCGTTGACTCGTGAACGGCGTCTGACACCGTCGCGCTGCAACCGCATGTCTAAGTGGTGTGGTGTCAGACACCGTCCGGACACCGGCTCGAGACCGGTTTTGGATGCTGCCCTGTGTACGCTGCGCCAGTGAGGAAATCGAGTGAGTTTCCGCACCATCGACGAGCTCGACGGGGCGCTGCGCGAAGCCGACTACCTGCCGGATCGCGGGCTTGCCACGGCGCTCTTCCTCGCGCTCGCGCTCGAGAAGCCGCTCCTGCTCGAGGGCGAGGCCGGAGTGGGGAAGACCGAGGCTGCGAAGGCGCTGGCCGTGGCGCTCGGCGCGCGGCTGATCCGGCTCCAGTGCTACGAGGGCCTCGACGTCGTCGCATGCGGTGTACGAGTGGAACTACCCGCGCCAGCTGCTCCACATCAGAGCTGCGCAGGAGGGAACCGTCTCCGAGGACGAGCTCTTCGGCGCGGAGTTCCTCATCCGGCGGCCGCTGCTCGAGGCGATCGACTCGGACGAGCAGGTCGTGCTGCTGATCGACGAGGTCGACAGGGCGGACGAGGAGTTCGAGGCGTTTCTCCTCGAGATCCTCTCGGACTTCCAGATCACGATTCCCGAGCTCGGGACGATCAAGGCGCGGCGCAAGCCGGCGGTCGTGCTGACGTCCAACCGCACCCGCGAGCTGCACGACGCGCTGAAGCGGCGCACGCTGTTCCACTGGATCGGGCATCCGTCGCTCGAGCGCGAGGTCGAGATCGTGCGCCTGCGCGTTCCCGGGATCCCGGAGCGCCTGGCCGCGGAGGCGGCGGCGTTCGTCCGCGGCCTGCGCGGGCTTGATCTCGCGAAGCCGCCCGGTGTCGCGGAGACGATCGACTGGGCCCAGGCGCTCGCGGCACTTGGCCGTGAGGAGATCGACGCGGAGGTCGTGGAGCAGACTCTCGGCTCCGTGCTCAAGTACCGCGAAGACATCGAAGCCGTGCGCGACGAGACGCTCGTCGGCCTGATCGAAGAGGCACGCGCGACGGCAGATCGGTAGCGGCAGCGTGCCCGGGACGGCCATGGTGCGCCACGTCGTCACGTTCGGTCGGGTGCTGCGCGAGGTCGGGATCGAGGTCGGCCCCGGGCGCGTGGCGGACGCGGTGCGGGGGCTCGGCGCCGTCGACCTCACGCAGCAGGAGGACGTCTACTTCACGCTGCGGCAGACGCTCGCCTCGCGGCACGACGAGCTCGAGCTCTTCGACCGCGCGTTCGTCGCGTGGTTCCTGCGCGGCCCGATCGCGCCGCTCGTCCGCGAGAAACAGAAGCGACGTCAGGACGAGAACGTCGTGAGCATCACCCTTGCGTCCGATCGCGAGGGACTCGATCCGGAGGCGAGCGACACCCCGCTCGAGCTCGGTGCGTCGGCGCACGAGCTCCTGCGCGAGCAGGACTTCGCGGAGATGACCGCCGAAGAGTTCGAGCGAGCGCGCGCGACTGCTGGCCGCGATCGCTCGCTCAGGCCGCGGCGCAGATCGCGCAGGCGAACGCCCGATCCTCGAGGAGATCAGCTCGACATGCGGCGGCTCATCCGACGCTCGCTTCGCTGCGGTGGCGATCCGGTCGATCAGTCGTGGAAGGCGCGCAAGGCGGTCCCTCGGAAGCTCGTCGTGCTCTGCGACGTGTCCGGCTCGATGGACGCGTACGCCCGCGCGTTGCTGCTCTTCCTGCACGCGATCGTCGGCAGCGGGCACGGCGTGGAGGCCTTCGGGTTCGGCACCAGGCTCACGCGGCTGACGAGCGATCTCGAGACTCGTGACCCCGAGGCGGCGCTTGCGCGGGCGACGCTCGTCGCGGTGGACTGGGGAGTGGGACGCGCATCGGCGCGTCACTCAAGGAGTTCAACGACGTCTACGGACGGCGTGCGCTCTCCCGGGGCGCAGTGATCGTGATCGTCTCCGACGGGTGGGAGCGGGAGGACAACGAGCTCGTTGCTCGTGAGATGGCGAAGCTCGCGCGGGCCGCATATGCGGTCGTGTGGGTCAACCCGCTGAAGGGCGACCCGGAGTACCAGCCGCTCGCCGGAGGAATGCGAGCCGCGCTGCCGTTCGTCGATCGCTTCCTGCCGGGCCACAACGTGGCGAGCCTGGAAGAGCTGGCCTCAGTGCTCGAGGGAATCGAGCGGCGCCACGCCGCCTGAGCCGGTCTAGTACTCGAAGCCGGACTTGGTCTCGGACTCGGCGTCGTCGGTCTCCTCCGGCGCCTTCTCCGGTTCGAGGCTGACGGGCACGCTGTCCTCTGCCGTGATGCTGTACGCGTCGAGGCGAGAGGACAGGCTCTGCATGAAGCTCAAGTCCTGGTTCTCCATCCCCGGCTCGGGCGACGACCGCTTGCTCCCGGCGGCGACGGCCGGCTTCTGCGGCTGCGCCTCCTTCCGCTTTTTTCGTCCCCGCAGGCCGCGTTTCTTCTTCTCCTCCGCTTTCGCGGACGCAACGGCGGGCGAAAAGGTCTCGCACGAGCTCCGGCCCGGGTCGTGCCGGGGCGGGCGTGGCCTTCGGCTTCGGTGCCGCCTTCGGCTTCGGCGGCGCCTTCGCAGTGGCTCTCGGCGTTGGCTCCGACTTGGGCTTCGGTGGCGCCTTCGGCTTCGGTGGCGCCTTGGGCGTTGGAGC
>CAVWPL010000008.1:0-87531 GCA_963756925.1 uncultured Actinomycetes bacterium
CTGCGTGGCCTCCCGGACCGCGGGGTCGTCGCGAAGCAGATCGCGCGCCGCCAGCTGCAGATCTTCGAAATCGACGACAGACTCGCGCCGTTTTGCCAGCGCGTACTCGTCGGAGAACCGCTCGAGAAGCTCCTGGAGAAGGTCGCGGTCGGAAGCGGCGAGGTCTTCGAGCGCGGCCAGCTCGAGAGCCTTGCGTGCGCTCTCGTAGCTCGCCGCCCGCGCCCCGCGGCACTGCAGCGCCGAGAGGTCGGCGATCCGCTCGGGCAGCACACCCGGCACCGCGACACGAGCTGCTTCCTTCGCGTTGCTGCGCTGGGTCTCCGTCGCGTCTGGATCCTCTGCGAGCGACTCGGCTTCGCTCTGGAAACGCGCGAGCACATCGTCGAAGCTCGGACGATCGCCGAGCTCGAGCACGAGATCGCGTCCGGCTGACCTGAGGGTCTCGTAGACGCCGGTGAGCATTCGGCGGAGTCCCTGCACGCGGTAGGTCGCGAGCAGCCGCAGGCGATCGGGCTCGCCGCTCGCGCAGAACGCCTCTAACGCTCGTTCGAAAGCCTCCCCGCGCAGAACAGCCGCCCCTGGCTCGTCCAACTCGCGAAAGCGCGGGTCGAGCCCGACAGCGAAAGGGTGTGCCTTCAGCATTCGGTTGCAGAACCCGTGGATCGTCGAGATCCACGCACCGTCGAGCTCCCGCGCGAGGTCGTGGCGGCCGCGATCGACGAGTGCCGCGCGGATGCGGCTGCGCAGCTCGCCGGCAGCCTTTCGCGTGTAGGTGATGACGAGGATGGAGTCGATGTCGAGCCCGCGATCGCAGACGGCACGCACGTAGCGCTCGACGAGCACGGATGTCTTGCCCGTGCCGGCGCCCGCGGAGACGAAGGTCGTGCCCTCGGAGGCAACAGCGGCCAGCTGCTCGTCATTGAGTGTCGCCATGCGCTCCTCGACGACCGTCACGAACGGGGCACCCGGCAGACGGTCCAGAGATCGCACCAGGACGGGCATCCGTCGCCCTTCGGGTCATGGCGAACGTCCCCGGCTCGAATCCGAAGCGCGTAGTCCGTCGCTCGGTCGCGCGCGGTCTCGGTTTGCGCCCAGAACTCGTCGTCGCTCAGGTAGTCGTCCCTGGCAAAGCCCGGGAGATCCTCCTTCGCCGAGGCACGCAGCATCCCGCGAGTCACGCGCCTACCGGACAGTGCGCGGTAGACACCGCCGAGCGGCTCGACGCCCACCAGGTCGCGCAGGACGAGCACGTACAGCGGGATCTGGAGGCGGAGATCGCGATCGATGTCGCGCGCCGAGTGCGCGCCGACGCCTGACTTGTAGTCCTGGACGATCCCGCGAGCGCTGAACGGGTCGATGTCGATCCTGTCGATCTTCCCGGAGAGCGAAAGACCCTCGCCCAGCGCAAGGCCTCGCTGAAGCTCCGGCGCTGCGCGTTCCGAGCCGAATGCGACCTCGAACCGCCGGGGGTCGAAGGCGACGCCCGAAGCCGCCTCGTCACGGACGAAGCCCTCGAGATCCGCCGCGAGCGTCTGACGCAACTCGGCTTCCTGGAGGCTGGTCAGGTCGAGACGGACGCCCGACTGGATCGCGTCGTCGAGGCACCTGCGGACGTGAGCGAGCGCGGCGTCGAGATTGTCCGGAGTCACCCGGTCAGAGCCCAGCTCTTTGGGCAACGACGAGTAGAAGCGGTTCAGAGTCGTATGGACGACCTGCCCGCGCAGGAGCGGGTCCGGCTCGGCGTCGATCGTCTTCGGATCGATCACGCGCTCCACGAGCCAGGCCGAGGAGCAATCCGCAAAGCGCTCGAGCTCCGTCGCCGAGAACACCTTGCGCGCGCCGAACGGGGTGAGGACGGCCGGGCTCTGCAGCGCCGTCGGGCGGTCGAACGCGGTTCGAGCCCGCTCGAGCCTGCGCGTCCAGCCGTTCGCGGCCGCGAGCGCCGACGCGCTCGTAGCGTCGTCGACGCCGAGGCGGACGACGGCGCGTAGCCGCTCACGTTCGCTCGGGGCCGACTCGAGCGCCCAAGTGAGGCTCGAGAGCGGACGCCTGTGCGTTGCCCGAGCGACGTCCCCGGCGTCGAACAACGAGCGGATGTCGCCCCAGAACGGGCTCGGCTCGCGCGGGACGCCATCGTCGGTCGCCGCTTGGCGAACGAGAACCAGACGTCGGCTCGCACGGGTACACGCCGTGTACAGCAGATAGCGGTCGCGTGCCACCGCGTTCCCGCGCTCGAGTCGACCGCCGAGCTCTCGTCGCGCGTCATCGTCGAGGAAGGGCGACGGACGATCTCGTCGCGGAAAGCTTCCTTCGTCGAGGCCGAGCAGGCACACGGTGTCGAAGGTCCGCGTCCGAGCTCGCTCGAAGTCGAGAACTGCGACATACCCCGCCTCGCCGGCAGCCACTGGACGCACCGTCGCACGTTCGAGCGCAGCAGCGACATCGTCGTAGGCGAGCGGTACTCCGTCGAGTGTGGCAAAGGTACGGAGGTCGTCCAGCACGCGCATCGCGGCCTGAGCAGCGCGAGCGTCCGCCCGCGCGTCGTCCGAGGTCGGCGGGCGCTCGAGGCCCCAGGCATTTCGCGCCATGGCTCGGATGAGTGCGCCAGCCGCCTCGATCGGCTCCGTCGCGGCACGAAGCTGCACGAGGGTCGGAAGAGGAGCACCTCGAAACCGCTCGGCCTCCTCCTCCACACGCGCCGGGTCCGCGATTGCCCGGCCCCGGAGCCTGCCCTCCACGAAGTCGACGGAGCGCCGCTCGAGGCCCGAATATGGTGAGCGGAGAAACCGGAACAGATCTCCCCGCCGTCCGTCGAGCCACGCGAAGCGCAAGATGCCGAGGGCCGCCCGGCCGAACGCGGTGTCGCCGAAGCGTGCGGGCTGCTCGACCGCGTACGGGATTCCGAGTGAGTCGAGCACCGTGTCGAGCGTCGCCCACCAGCGGTCGACGGAGTCACAGACGACACCGATCTCATCCGCCGGCGTTCCGTCCCGTAGCAGTTCGAGAATCTCTGCCGCAACGAGCTCGATCGTTCCGCGCACACCGGCGCCTTCGAGAAAGCGAAGTGCGCCCTCGAGCGGCGGCCCCGGCTCCGGCTCGTCCTGGAACAGCTCGCGCTCGACGTGTACGAGTGGCAGTGGAACCTGGCGCGCACGCGCGGGCGGCAGCTCCTCGATCGCACCGGAAGCGACTCGAGCGAGATCTTCGACGGTGCGCTCGAGCGAGGAGAACGCTGCTCGGCCGGGCTCGTACGGGATCGACACCATCACTTCCGTTCGTGCCGCCAGCCCTTCGAGCAGCGCCCATTCGGCCCCGGTCAGATCTTCGAAGCCATACGCGAATACGGGCTCGCCGTGCCACGCATCGAGGTCGGACACCAGGTGCTCGGAAGCCCGTCGTCTGAGACCGTCGCGATCCCAGAGCCCCAACCGATCGAGCTCATCGCGATATGCGGACGCGAGCTTGCCCAGGTCGCCGTCGAGTCGCTCGGGGTCGAGCAACGCCGACTCGACCTCGCCGAGCGTGCTGACCAGCGAATCGGCAAAGCCGCTCGAAGCAGCCGAAGCTGTCAGAGCGTCGAGGGAAGTCCGCGCGATCGCCCGACGAGCTGCGAGCGCACGCTGCGGGTCGGACGCGACGGGGCGAGCGTCCTGCCTCCCGCTCCCGATCTGCTGAAAGAGGTCGTCGAACGTGCCGATGTGGCCGCCCACGAGCGCCGGGCGCCGCCGGAGCAGGTCGCGCTCGACGCGCTCGACATCGCCACGGTTCGGAACGACCAGCCACGGGTCGCGCTCGAGCGCGGAAAGGTAGCGCTCCAGGAGCAGCGCAACCTTGCCGGCGTGTGCCGGCCCGACGACGAGCGAGAGCGCCATTCGCCCATCGTAGTCCCGGCCTACGACGCGCTTTCGTACGCCGAACCGGCATCCGTGCAAAGAGCGCTAAATCAAGTGAGCGAGCGCTCTAGATGTGCTGCTAGACCGCCGACTTCGGCCGCCTTCCCCGTCTGGCAACGGCCTGACCTGGCATGTTCCCTGCGCAGGTATCGCAGAGATCGGCTTGCTTCGCTCCCCGTCGTGCGTCGTTGAAGGTGATGCGCATCACGGCGCCCTTCGCCTCTCCGACCTCGTTGGAGCAGTTGTCACATATGAGGATCGTCTTTCGAGCCATGTTTTCCTCCCTTGGGGCCGACCGAGTAGCGATACCGTAGGAAATGGACGACCGCAATGCAAGCGGAAACACGCACGCCCCAATTCCTCTCCTGGCTGCATCTGAAATACGCAGATGGCAGCTCGCATAAGATCTCACCGCCGATGAACACGATCGTCGTACTCGAGGGTGACCAGACGGGCCAGGAGCTCCTCGAGGAGTCGCTGCGCGTCTTGTCTCCGGACGTCATCGGCGTCGAGGTCGCGTTCCCACGCTACGACCTGTCGCTCGAGAACCGCAGGACGACGAAGAACGGCGTCGTCCACGAAGCCGCCGCCGCGATCCGCGAGCACGGCTACGGCCTCAAGGCCGCCACGGTCACGCCCGAAGGCGCCGGTGACGTCGGCTCACCGAACCGGATCCTGCGAGAGGAGATCGGCGGCAAGGTGATCGTTCGAACCGGACGCCGGATTCCAGGAGTCGTTCCGCTCGGCGGCGTCCATGCTCCCATCTCCGTCGTCCGCATGGCCGTCGGCGACGCATACGGGGCCAAGGAGTGGCGTGAGGGCTCGGGCGACGACGAGGTCGCGTATCGCACCGAGCGAATCGAGCGGAGGATCTGCCATGCCGTCGCGGAGTTTGCGTTTCGTCAAGCGGAACGAATGGAGGCGAAGGTCTTCGGTGGGCCCAAGTACACCGTGAGCCCGGTCTACGAAGGAATGTTGAAGGAAGAGATGGACGAGGCTGCGGGCCGGCATCCCGGACATTCCGTACGAGCCGCAACTCATCGATGCGACCTTTGCGCTGCTCATCTCGTCGAGCGGCGCGCCGATGGTGATTCCGGCCCTGAACCGGGACGGTGACATCCTCTCGGATCTCGTCCTGCCGCTTTTCGGCTCGATCGCCGGGTCGGAGTCACTGCTCGTTGCATTCGGCGACGACCATGTGCCGAGCGCGCTGATGGCTGAAGCCGCACACGGGACGGCCCCTTCGCTCGAGGGAAAGGACGTCGCGAACCCGATGGCGATGATCCTGGCCGGCGCCGCGCTCCTTTCGCACGCCGAGGAGCGCGACCTCCAGGATGCGGGGCGTGCGATTCGTGAGGCATGTCTGGAGGCTGTTGCGGACGGAATCCGAACGTCGGACCTCGGCGGCCATCACGGGACCCGCGAATTCACCGACGACGTAATCCGGCGAACGAAGACCAAGCTCGAGGTGTGGGCGTCCCTGTAGCTGGTTCCCGGGCCGCCCCCGAGCCTCGCCGCATAGAGTTCGCGTCCGCCATGCGAGTCGCAGTCCCGAGGGAGACGGCTGTCGGCGAGCGCCGCGTGGCGCTCGTCCCCGAGACCGTTTCCCGGCTCGTGGCGGCCGGGTTCGACATTCGCGTCGCACGAGGCGCAGGCGAAGCCGCCGGGTTCAGCGACGCCGCGTATGAGGGCGCGGGTGCGGCGTTGGTCGATCTCGAAGCCCTCACGAGCAATGCCGATGCCGTTGTACGTGTCGCTGGCCCGACATCTGAAGAGACTAAAGCGCTGTCCTCGGGCACGATCCTCATCGGCTTCCTCCAGCCGTTGACCGACATGGAGGGCGTATCGCGTCTTCGCGAACGAGGCGTGCTCGCCTTCGCCATGGAGTCGATCCCGAGGATCACGAGAGCGCAGGCCATGGACGCGCTCTCGTCGCAGGCGACGGTTGCGGGGTACAAGGCCGTCCTCCTCGCAGCTGATCGCGTCCCGAAGCTCTTCCCCATGCTGATGACCGCAGCCGGCACGATCGCGCCCGTTCGAGCGCTCGTGATCGGCGCCGGGGTGGCGGGACTCCAGGCCATTGCGACCGCGCGGCGACTCGGAGCCGTCGTCTCGGCCTTCGATGTCAGACCTGCTGTGCGAGAGCAGGTCGAGAGCCTCGGCGCGACGTTCCTCGAGCTCGGCGTGCGCACCGAGGAGACCGAGGGCGGCTATGCGCGCGAGCTCTCGGCGGACGAGCAGGCGCAGCAGCAGGCCGCCCTCGAGGAGCGCATCCCGGAGTTCGACGTCGTGATCACGACCGCGGCCGTCCCCGGACGGCCGGCACCGAAGCTGATCCCCGCGAGCGCCGTCGAGCGGATGAGCCCCGGCTCGGTGATCGTCGACCTCGCCGCGGAGACGGGTGGGAACTGCGAGCTCACGGTGCCGGGTAAGGTCGTCGAGCACGGAGGCGTCGCCGTCGACGGGACGACCAACCTGCCGTCACTGATGGCGTTCCACGCCAGTCAGCTCTACTCGCGAAACGTCGCCGCGCTCCTTCAGCACCTTGCGCCGAACGGCGAGCTCTCACTCGACTGGGACGACGAGATCACCGCGGGAGCGTGCGTGACGAAGCCGGAGCGGGCCGCGTGAGCGACCTGTCCCTGGTCACCGAGCTCACGATTCTGGTGCTCGCCGCCTTCCTCGGGTTCGAGGTCATCGCGAAGGTCCCGACGATGCTGCACACGCCTCTCATGTCGGGGGCGAACTTCATCCACGGCATCGTGATCGTCGGGCGCGATCATCGTCCTGGGGAGCGCCGACGACACGTTCACGAAGGTCGCCGGGTTCGTCGCAATGGTGCTCGCCACGGCGAACGTCGTGGGCGGTTGGTTCGTAACCGACCGGATGCTCGGGATGTTCAAGCGGCGGCCGGAGCCACCGAAGGAGAGGGGCGAGTGATCTCCGATCCCGACGTCGCGGCGCTGCTGTACCTCGTCACGATCGTCTGCTTCATCGTCGCGCTCCGCTTCCTCTCCTCGCCGAAGCACGCGCGAAAGGGAAACTGGGTCGGTGGCGCCGGAATGCTCGTCGCCATCGCGACGACCCTCGCCCTGGACGGCCTCGCCAACTGGGGCCTCCTGATTGCGGGGCTCGCGATCGGAACCGTGGTCGGCGTCGTCGGTGCGCGCAACGTGCGCATGACCGCGATGCCACAGATGGTCGCGATCTTCAACGGTGTCGGCGGCGGCGCGGCGGCGCTCGTCGCGCTCGCGGAATGGCATACGACCGCCGATCCCGGCGGCGACGAGACGGTGTCCATCGTCCTGTCGGCACTGATCGGCTCGATCTCCTTCGCCGGCTCGGCAGTGGCTTTCGCGAAGCTGCAAGAGCTCGTAAGTGGCCGACCGATCGTCTTCCCGGCCCAGAACGTCGCCAACGCCCTCGTCCTGCTGGCTGCGGCCGTCCTCGGGATCGCGGCGATCGCCGGAGTCGACGAGGAATGGGTCCTGATCGCGCTCATCGGCCTCGCTCTCCTCTTCGGCGTCCTGTTCGTGCTTCCGATCGGAGGCGCAGACATGCCGGTCGTGATCTCGCTGCTGAACGCCTTCACGGGCCTAGCCGCATCGGCAACGGGGTTCGTCCTGGATTCGACCGTCGTTGATCGTTTCCGGCATGCTCGTCGGCGCGGCCGGGACGCTCCTCACGCTGCTAATGGCGAAAGCAATGAACCGGTCGGTCGCGAACGTGCTCTTCAGCGCCTTCGGCCAGGTGCAGGCCGGCACTGGCGAGGCGCGAGCGGATGACGGGCGAACGGTTCGCGCGACGACGCCGGATGACGTCGCCGTACAGCTTTCGTTCGCTCGCAAGGTGATCGTCGTTCCCGGCTACGGGATGGCCGTCGCACAGGCCCAACACGACGTGCGGCAGCTGGCGGACGCACTCGAGGAGCGCGGTGTCGACGTCAAGTACGCGATTCATCCTGTCGCGGGTCGAATGCCGGGACACATGAACGTGCTGCTCGCCGAGGCGAACGTGCCGTACACCCAACTTCGCGAGATGGACGAGATCAACTCCGAGTTCCCGCAGACCGACGTCGCGCTCGTCATCGGCGCCAACGACGTCACCAATCCGGCAGCACGAACCGACCCGTCGAGCCCGATCTACGGCATGCCGATCCTGGACGTGGACAAGGCCGCAAGCATCGTCGTGCTCAAGCGGTCGATGAACCCCGGCTTCGCCGGCATCGACAACGAGCTGTACCTCGATTCGAAGACGGCGATGCTGTTCGGCGACGCGAAGGAGTCCGTAGTCAAGCTGATCGCCGCGGTCAAGAGCTCCTAGATCCGGCGGTGGCGGTCCCGGTCTTCAGCGCCGTAGATGTGGAGCGGGCGGTGTCGCCTCACGAGGCCTACGACGCGGTCCGGGAGGCCTTCCTCGCCCATGCGCGCGGCACCTGGTCGATGCCGCCGAAGGTGTACGTCACGAACTATCCGGCCGGAGACTTTCGTGCGATGCCGGCGATCGGCGGCGGGCACGCGCTGCTCAAGTGGGTGACGTCATTTCCCGGAAACCCGGCGCGCGGCTTGCCAACCGTGACCGGACTCGTTCTCCTCTCGGACGCGGAGGACGGGCGTCTTCTCGCCGTCCTCGACGCCGCTGCGGTCACCGCCCTACGCACCGCAGCTGCCGCGGTGCTGGCCGCGGACACGCTGTGCCGCCCCGGGGCCTCGTCTTACGCCGTCGTCGGCTGCGGCGCGAACGGCGCCGAGACGGTGCGCATGCTGGTTGCTCATGGCACGACACCGCTCGTGTGGGATGTCGACGCGAGCCGGCTGGCGACGATCGCTGACCGCCTGGGTGCACGCATCGCTTCGAGCGCAGAAGAAGCGCTCTCGTCCGAAGTGGTCGTGACCGTGACCCCGGGATTCGACGTCCTCTTCTCGTCGGGCGCGCTCCAGCCGGGCCAGCACGTGTCCCTCATGGGAGCCGACGGTCCCGGGAAGGCCGAGGTCGCAGTCGAGGAGCTACGGCGTGCTCACCTCTTTTGCGACGACTGGGAGCAGGCCAGTCATGGAGGGGAGTTGGCAGGCGCGGTCGCGGCCGGGAGCATTACGGAGGAGCAGGTCACCCAACTCGGCGACGTCCTCGCCGGGAAGGCGGAGGGCAGACGCTCGGCCACGGACATCACGTTGTTCGACTCCACCGGCCTCGCGATCCAGGATCTCGCAATCGCGAAGGTGGCGCTGTCGAAGGCGGACGAGCTCGATCTGGCGATGCTCGACCTCTGACCTCCGCACCGTCGTTCGGCGAGCACACGTGCTCTCTAGACTTTGGGAATGTCCCATCTCCGGGCGACGCAATTCGTGTTCGTCGTCCCTACGACTCTGCTCGCGGAGAGCGTCACGTTCTACCGCGAGGGGATTGGCCTGGAGCTTCTCGAGGAGTGGAATGACATGGGGCGAGGGGCGTTGTTCCGTGCCTCCGACGACGCTCAGGTCGAGCTGATCGAGATGGACGACGTGCACGAGGGGCCTGAGCCTCGGGTTGCGCTGGGCCTGCAAGTGGAGGACACGGATAGCGTCTTCGCGCGCCTCACTCGTCTGGGAGTCGCTCCGAAGGCACCACCCAGCGTGCGTCCGTGGGGCATGTACGGGTTCGGTGTCCTCGACCCCAACGGCGTGCCGATCAATGTGTACGAGCCAGCCGGCGACCGTGACCCCGGCCCGGGCTAGCTCGCGTCGGCTCCGTCCTACTTGATCTCAACTCGCTCGGGGCGGCCGGCAATCGCCCAGGCGACAAGCCGTCATCTCGACGTTCGAGGTCAGGTTAGGGTCGAGTGCTGACATCCGAGGGAGGAGGCGTTCTGTGGGTCCACCTGTTGCGTATGTGCACCAACCTGACGAGGCTGAGCTCCGCTGGATGGGAGAGACGTCAACGTACTTTCTTGCCACTGGAGACCAGACCGGTGGAACGTTCGCGCTGGTGGACGAACGCGCAAAACGCGGGATGAGCGTCCCGCTGCACCGGCACCGCGGATGACATGGAGTCCTTCTACGTCGTCGAGGGCGAGATCACTCTCTACGTCGGCGATCAGCCCGGCGCTCGCGCACGTGCCGGTTCGTTCGCACACCTGCCCGGGGGCACCGTTCACGGCTTCCGCATCGAGTCGGAAACCGCCCGCTACTTGATTCTCACAACGCCGCGCCATGGGCAGTTCTACCGTGCGATCACCTCGCCTTCGCAACCAGGAGGCTTGCCCCCACTCGAATCGATCGACGGGTCGCAGATCAAGAAGGCGAGCCAGGAGTACGGCATCGAGTTCGTCGGGCCACTCCCTCAGGAGAGCTGATTGACACCCGGCCTGACGTGATCGAGCGCGGTGCGGCGCTTGCCGGCCACGACCGCTCGCCGGCCGCTTGAGCGGGCGGGACGGACGCCCGCGGAGGCGCCCGTCCCGCTACCCAGCTAGAGCTTCGGCACTACCGTCAGGTGGTAGGTCAACGACCCCTCGAACCCGAACTCCTCCGAGCCGTAGGTCACGACGATCTCGTGATTCCCCACAGAGAGCGGTCCGACGAGGGCGCCGAACGCGTCGCTGCCAAAGGAGATCGAGTCGCCGAGCGCAAGCCCGAAGGCGTACTCCCAGATGCTGTCCGCTGCGAGCGGGAGCTCGAACCCGCCGGTCTGCACCTGGTACGGCTGCAGGTCCTCCGTGCCAAGCGTCACACCGTCGACGGTAAGGCTCAGGTCGAGCTGCTGGTTGGCATCCAGGCCAGCCGCGAGACACTCGTCCATGTCCTCACCGTCGAACAGATCCGGTGAACAGATCCACTGGATGATGGGGACGTACAGCGTCGTGGTCTTCGCCACGGTGCACGACCGCTCGACATCCGCATCGAGCTCGAACGTCGTCGACAGGAACCAGACCCTGCGGTTCGTCTGGCCCTGGCTACAGTCGACCGCGCCTTCATCGAGAGCGGGATGTGATCCGTCGACGACCGGGATCGCCCCGTCGAACAAGAAGTACCGCTTCGTCCACTTCACGAGCGTCGCGCCTTCTGCTTTCGCAGTTGGCGGACGAATGTCGCTTGCGACCGTGCCGGACGCCTGGGCCGCAAGCGCAAGCCCGGCTATCAGGACGGCCGCGATGAGGTACCGCCGCATGTCCTCGTCCTCCCCTCGAAAGCCCAGTACGGACTCTCTCGGCGTGCAAGCAGACCACCTTGTGTTGCCTGTGTCAAGACCTCGACAAGACGCGACTCAGTGGACGAGCAGGCGAGCGGGCTCAAACAGCTCGAGCAGCGCGTCAGGGTCGCCGAGAATCGCTCGAGCCACGAGTCGGCCGCAGGCAAAGCCGAGCACGTTGCCGTGACCCGAGTACCCACCTGCGACCCAGAGGCCATCGGCTTCGGGGACCCGGCCGACGACCGGTAGGAAGTCGAAGACCATTCCGAAGATTCCCGCCCAGCGCTGATCGATCCCAAGCGGTCGGCCGATCAGGGATGCGACGAAACGCTCGAGCGCTTCCTGGACGCGAGGCGTGGTCCGCTCCTCCGCGGTGAACTCGTCCTGCAGGGACACGTCGCGAAATCCTCCCGCGACGACGCGCCCGTCGGGTGTCTGGTGCCAGTAGTCGAAGCCGTGGCGACCGTAGTGCGGAATCTCGAAGTAGCGCTCGGTGAGCGGCTCGGTGGCGATCACCTGACCGCGCGTCGGAACGATCAACCCTTCGAGCGGGCCGAGCAGCCCGCTCGGATAGCCGTCGGTCGCGACGACGACGACCTCGGCTCCGGTGTCTGCGAGGGTCGTAATGCGTGTGCGCTCGTGAACCTCGACGCCAGCCTCGACCGCACGCCGAGCGACCCTGCGGACAAGCCTCGCCGGCTGAAGGACGCCATCGGGAGGGTGGAAGATCGCTGCCGGGTAGCGTCCCGCGAGTGGCGGCTCGAGCTCGTCGCGCCATTCGACCTCGAAACCGTCCGCCCGAAGCGCGTCGTATTCCGCTTGGAGCTCGCCGCGCTTCCTCGTCGTCTGCGGCGAGCCGAAGGCTTCCAACTGGCCGGAATGCGTCACCTGCAACCTCTCTGAGGCTGTCGAAGGCACGTTCCGTCCAGCGCCAGAGCTCCGCTGCCCGCTCACGTCCGATCGATTCGACCATGACCGGGTAAGGCGCCGCGCCTCCCCTGAGTGCGAAACCTCCGTTTCTCCCGCTCGCTCCTCCCGCGATCTCTCGCTCGTCGTAGAGGCGAACGCGCAACCCCGCCTCGGCCAGGGCGAGCGCGCACGAGCAGCCCGTGATGCCCCCGCCCACGACGGCCACGTCGGGCGTGCCGTCGAGCACCACGCACGGCAGCGGTTCATGCGGCTCGGAGAGCCAGTACGACGTCGTAGGCACGGCACGCGATCCTAGATGGAAGCGCGGTAGACGCCGTCCTCGAGCTGAATGCGGCGAGCAAGCTCCAGCTCGACGAGTGCCGCCGCCGCCGCACCCGCCTCGACTCCAGTCTGGTGCACAAGCTCGTCTGCAGTCAACGCGCCGTCGCGAAGGCGCTCGAGCAGCGCACTCGCAACTGCGGATGTCGGAGCCGATGTCTGCGCTGAGGCCGTCAGGTCGAAGAGCTCGAGCACATCTGCGGCACCCGTGACCGGTGTCGCTCCCAGCTTCAGCAGCGCGTTCGTCCCTCCGGAGAGCGCTGACGTTATCTCGCCCGGGACCGCGAGCACGTCGCGGCCTTCCTCGAGCGCAAAGTCGGCGGTGATGAGAGCACCGCTCCGCTCTCGTGCCTCGACGACGACCGTCGCCCTACAGAGCCCCGCGATGATCCGATTGCGAGCCGGAAAGCGCCACGGGGCAGGCTCGACGCCCGGCTCGTACTCGGACACGACGAGCCCCTGCTCGCAGATCCTGCGCCCGAGCTCTGCGTGAGCGGCTGGGTAGTCCCGGTCGATCCCGCAGCCGAGAACCGCAACGGTGATGCCCCCGGCTTCGAGTGCACCGCGATGTGCCTCGCCGTCGATGCCCCGAGCCATCCCGCTCGCCACGACCAGACCCTCGGCTGCGAGATCCCGGCCGAGGGTGCGGGCGACGGAGCGACCGTACGACGAGCATGCCCGCGCTCCGACGACCGCGACGGCGTTCCGTGCGAGCACTTCCTCGTCCCCAGCTCCTCGCAGATACAGGCTGGGTGGCGGATCGTGTATGGCGGCAAGCAGCGGTGGAAAGGCTCGATCGCGCAGCCGAATCCGTCGGATGTGACTCACGCGGGAAGCTCGGATGGCATCCGATAGGAGAGCGCTTCGGCGAGGTGGGCCGGCTCGACCAGATCCGCACCCGCAAGTGCCGCGATCGACCTCGCGACACGCGCAACGCGCACTCGCCCGCGGCCGGACAGCGGTAGACGCTCGACCGCACTCGACAACAGCTCGGATGCCGCTTCGGTCCTTCTCGGAAGCGCAGCCTGGAGACGCGCGCGAGCGCAGACAACCCGTTGCCGTGCCTCCGCCGAGCCTTCTCCTGGGGGTGCTGCGAGCTCGACCGCGCGAGGACGCGGCATCGCCACGGCCAGATCGAAGCGGTCGAGAAGCGCTCGCGAGAGCTTTTCGCGGTACACAGCGAGTCGCTGTGCGGAGCAGCCGCACTCCACGGCGGGATCGCCTCGACCGCCGCACGGGCACATGTTCATGGTCCCGATGAGCTGAAACTGCGCGGGGAAGAGCGCGTGCCCACCCGCGCGAGCGACCGCCACCACGCCGTCCTCCAGCGGTTGGCGGAGCGACTCGAGAACCGTGCGCGGGAACTCCGGGAGCTCATCCAGGAGCAGGACGCCACGGTGAGCGAGCGAGACTTCGCCGGGCCGTGGGGTCGAGCCCCCACCGACGATGGCCGGGGCCGACGCACCGTGATGAGGTGACCTGAACGGCGGTACCGAGACGAGCGGCCGATCGAGAGGGAGCAGGCCCGCGACCGAATGGATTCGCGTGACCTCGAGCGCCTCCTGGCGACTGAGCGGGGGCAGGATTCCCGGAAGACGCCGCGCGAGCATCGTCTTTCCCGTGCCCGGCGGCCCCGCGAGCAGAAGGTTGTGCGCGCCGGCCGCTGCGATCTCGAGCGCACGACGGGCGCGCTCCTGACCGCGAACCTCGGCGAGGTCGGGAACGCTCCGTGGTTCGAGAACGTCCGCGGGTATCGGCTCGAAGTCCGGCGCGGCGATCTCGCCGCGAAGGTATGCGACCGCTTCGGCCAGATGCCGGACGGGCACCGGCTCGACTCCCGCGAGGGCGGCCTCGGGAGCGGACTCGGCGGCGCAGATGAGTTTGGAGAGCCCGGCCCTCCGTGCGCCTTCTGCGACCGCAAGCGTGCCTGTGACCGGCCGGACGCGTCCGTCCAGAGCGAGCTCGCCGACGGACGCGTGCTCGGAGAGTCGCTCGGGCGGGAGCTGACGGGTGGCAGCGAGCACTGCGAGCGCGATCGGGAGGTCGAAGCCGGACCCCTCCTTTCGGAGTGCCGCCGGAGCGAGATTCACGGTGATGCGACGGTTGAGGGGCCACTCGAGCGACGCGGAGACCACGCCACTTCGAACACGATGCTTCGCCTCCTGGCACGCGCGATCGACCAGCCCGACGATCGCGAATCCCGGGACGCCGGGTTGGAGGTGGGCCTCTACCTCGACACGCCGCGGCTCGAGTCCGACCAGAGCGTGAGTAACCGCACGCGCGAGCACCCGTTCGACGATAGGCGCGGAGGCCTCACCTGACGTGAGCGCCTCCGCGCCGGATGTGTGTCGCTACGTGCCGGGGGTGTAACAGAGCGCGTAGACGATGAACGAGCTCGACTGCCCGCTGTCGTTTCCACCCACGCCGCGCCAGCCGACAACCTGGTTGGTCGCGTTGAGAACAGGCGTAAGACGACCTGTCCAGAGCTCGAGGTTCACGTCGCTGTCGCTCCAACCGGTGCCGCCCGACACGGACAGCTCGCCGGAGGAGCAAAGGGTCGTAACCTCTGCAGTCGCGTAGTTGCCGTCAGGCCCCGAGCTCGCGATGGCCGCCGACTGCGAGCGCACCGTGATCGCCGTGATGGCGCCACTTGGCCCACGCGGTCCTGCCGGCCCGGCCGGACCCGCCGGGCCTTGAGGTCCCGTCGGCCCTGCGGGAAGCTGGCCCGGGGCAAAGTCGGTACGGGTGAGCGAGCTATTCGCGACCTTCGCCGAGTTGACGGCATTGTTCGCGATCTTCGGATTCGTTATCGAGGCGTTCTTGACCTTGGCAGACACGACCGCGTTGCTCGCGATCTTCGCAGCAACGACGGCGTTGTTCTTGAGCTGCGGGGTGCCGACGCTGTTGTTCGCGAGCTGGCTGACCGCCGCGACGCTCGTTCCTCCGAGCGCGACGAGCAGAGCAAGACAGGCAACGATCATCGCCGGCGACGGCCGCCGGAGGATTGTGCGCATACCTACCCCTTTCACGGGTTGCTTGCGTTCGAGGCTACCCGGGGCACCGGTGGACACGACCTCACGCAGTCTGGGTTCTTACGGTTCCCTTACGCACCGAGGTACCCCGTCCCGGTGGCTACGAACACCGACTCGTAGTACTCCCCCGCCCTGCGCCCGGTTCTCCGATTCACATGACGCTCGAGCCGGTCGACGACCGTGAGCCCGGCGCGCTCGAAGATTGCCGGGTAGAGCTCCCGCCGGTCGTTCACGACGACGATGACCGGCGCGCCCGGAACCAGGGATCGGGTCGAACGACCCAGGACATCCGAGACGCCGGCAAGGTACTCGGCAACTGCCGCCTTGCTCGTGCCACGAGCAGCAGCGCCCAACTCACGCTCTCGCCGATCGTCCAGCCCGAGCAACTCGTAGGCGTAGCGGTGCTGCTCGTGGTAGCCGATGAGGCCCGGATACGGCGGCGAGGTGAGGAGACCGTCGTATGGACCCCCGAGATCGACGTCCCGGGCATCGCCGTGCAGCACGCGAGCGGTTCGGGCCGGAGCGCGGACCCGCTGGAACGTCGCTATCCGGTCGAGCGTGTCGAGGAGATAGCGGCCGAGGAACTTGTCCGCCTCCTCGACGGGCGTGCACGTCCGCCGGTGCTTGTAACACCAGTACGGTTCGCGCTGCGGCACTTGCGGGAAGTCGAGGTCGAAGTGGGTCGTGAGACGTGCGGATCGAGCCGCACGAGCGAGGACGACGCGAAGGACGTCAGCGTGCTCGTAGTCATCGACGAGGTTCCTGAAGTGCAGGAGCTCGCCGGCAGCTCGCGGGTGGTACCAGTCACGGAGGAACCCGCTCGTCCGGGCACGAGACCTCCCCCGCCGGCCGAGCGCATCGCGCAACTCCTTCTCCAACGAGACGATGTCGTACGCGCTCGACTTGACGCGCATGAGGAGGCAGTTGAAGGCAGCGATGTCGACACCCACGGCGTCACGCCCGGACTCGAGTGCCTGCACGAGCGTCGTGCCCGAGCCGGCAAACGGGTCGAGCACGCGCCCGCCCGGTCGAACGTAGCGCCCGAGCAGCGCGTCGACGAGCTGCGGGATGAACTTCCCGAGGTACGGATGCAGTCGGTGGACGTGCTTCGTTCGCTCGCGTTCCGGAAGCTCGGCCTCCGACCACGAGAGATGGAGGTCGGTTGCACTCTCGCCGTAGAGAGCAGCCTGCGTCGCAGCCATGAGTACTCGTTCGGACCGGAGCCGTGGGGTCCTGCACGCCTCAATGGCCGCGCGCGTCGCCCGGACTACATGAGTGGAACGCGCTCGACCCGCCGGCCACGAACACCTGCCGCCTCGACCGCAACCTCCAATGAGGAGAGCTCCGGTTGCGATGCGAGCCACGCCCGGGCCGCGACGAGGACTCGACGCACCTTCTCCGGTCCGATCATCTCGAGCGGGTCACCGAACTCAGTACCACCTTTCTCCTTCACCTCGACCACCACGACGCGACGCCCTCGCCGAAGGACGAGGTCGAGTTCATAGCCGCCAGCACGGACATTTGCCGCAAGCAGTCGATACCCGCGCAGCCTGTAGTGGCGCAGCGCACGGCGCTCCCCGCGGTTCACGCTGCGTTGTAGCAGGCAGCGTCGAACGAGCGGCGGTGCAGATCCGAGGGCCCGAACGCACGGACGGCCTCGGAGTGAGCGGGCGTGATGTATCCCACGTGAGACATGAAGCCGTACCTGGGATAGAGCGAGTCGAGGCGGCGCATGACGCGATCTCGGAGCACCTTGGCGACGATCGAGGCGGCGGCAATGGCTGCGCTCCGCGTGTCACCGTCGACGATGGCGGTGTGCGGCGGCGCCGTAGGTCCGAGTCGAAAGCCGTCCACGAGACAGGCCTCGGCCGGCGGGTGTAGATCGGCGAGCACCGCTCGAAGTCCAGCGAGGTTCGAGCAGTGGAGCCCGGAGCGGTCGATCTCGCCGGAGGAATAGACGCGGACGCTGATTTGCGCGGCGCACGCCGTTACTGCGCCGAAGAGGGCCTCGCGGGTCTCCGGAGCGACCTGCTTGGAGTCGTTCAGCTGCGCCAGCCGACGCACACCGTGCCCGCGGAGTGCCGCGTAGTCGAGGAGGACACCGGCAACGACCAGCGGGCCTGCGAGCGACCCGCGACCTGCCTCGTCCGCCCCCGCGACGAAGCGCACGCCGAGTCGCCGGTCATGTGTGAGGAGACGCTGGCCGCTGGATCTCGGCACCAGGCCGAGAATAGACGCTAGCGCTGCCGGAGCTCGCGGACGCGCGCCTTCTTCCCCACTCTCTTGCGCAAGTAGTAGAGCTTGGCGCGCCGCACGTCACCGATGGCGGCGACCTCGAGCTGCTCGATCTTGGGCGAGTGGAGCGGGAACGTCCGCTCGACACCGATTCCGAAGGACTGCTTTCGCACGGTGAACGTCTCGCGGAAGCCGGAGCCCTGACGCTTGATGACGATTCCCTCGAAGACCTGGATCCGCTGCCGCGTGCCCTCGATCACCTTGAAGTGCACGCGCACGGTGTCCCCCGCCTTGAACTGCGGCAGGTCCGTGCGCATGTTGCGCTGCTCGAGGCTCTCGATCGTCGTGTTCATGAGAAGAAGCGGCCGTCCGTCGCCCGGCTCGACCGGGTGGGGAATGCTAGCGGAACGAGATCCGCTGAGGCGGCCAGTACGTCATGAACACCTTGCCGAGGATGTTGTCCCTCGGCAGTCCGCCCCACTGGCGAGAGTCGCACGACGGACGAGCGGTTGTCTCCCATGAGGAAGTACTGCCCGTTGGCCACCCTGTACTTGTCCTCGGGGCCAAACCCCCTCCGCCGCGACTGGATATACGGCTCTTCCAGTCTGCGACCGTTGATGTAGACGTACTCACGCCCACGGATCAGGCGCAGGTCCACCGTCTCTCCCGGAAGCCCGACGATGCGCTTCACGAACGTGCCTCCCGCGCTGCACTTTCGCTGGACTGCCGGAGTCGTCTTGAAGACGACGATGTCGCCGCGCCGGGGATCGCGGAAGTGGTAGATGAATCGGTTCGCGAGGACGCGGTCCGAGAACCTCGCCTCGCACCCTGGCGCAGGACGCGCGCAGTGGAGCGTCGGCTCCATGGACGACGATGGGATCCGGTACGGGTTGATGACCCACGCCTTGATCGCGAGGACGATTGCGACCGCTCCGACGATCGTGACGATCCAGTCGACGACGATGCGCACTCGACGAGGCAGGCGACCTGTGACTCGATCGAGCGGGTGATGGAACTCGTGGTCCTCCGAATCGGACTCGTCGCGCCAGACAGGCTCACTCTCGTATTCGTCCGGAGGCGTCCCGGGAGCCGAGGATCCGAACGGCGATCGTGCGGCCGGGCTCTCGGCGGGATCGGGCCAGTCCGGCGGAAGCCGCGGTGGCGTCTCCGGCCCGCTCACTGCACGCTCCTCACGCGCTCGCGTCTCCAGTCCTCGATGCGGCCGTGGTCCCCGGAGAGGAGGATCTCCGGAACGCTCCAGCCGCGGAAGTCGGCGGGTCGCGTGTAGTGCGGATACTCGAGGCCCCCGTTGAGAGCCGCAGAGAAGCTCTCGAGCTCGCCCGACCCCTCCGTGAGCGCACCGGGGAGCCGCCGCGCGATCGCATCCACCAGTGCCATGGCGGGGATCTCGCCCCCCGAGAGGACATAGGGGCCGATGGAGACGACATCGGTGCAGAAGTAGTCGAGGATCCGCTGGTCGAAGCCCTCGAAGCGGGCGGACAGGAACGTGAGCGCGTGCTCGCCCGCGAGCTCCTCGACAAGCTCCTGGTCGAGCTGTCGCCCCTGCGGGCTCAACCCGACGACCCGGTGCTCCGGCGCTACCCCGTACACCGAGTCGAGCGCCGCAGCAACGACGTCCACGCGCAACACCATCCCGCGACCGCCTCCGTACGGCTCGTCATCGACCTGCCCGGCCGTCAACGGCGTGGTGTCGCGGTAGTTGAAGATGCGGAGGTCGAGCTCTGTGCCGAGGATGCCCGCGAGCGGCCGGCGCTCGCGCATCCACGAGAACGCGTCGGGAACCAGCGTGAAGACGTCGAGGCGCAGAGGCACGCGGCGAGGTTACCGGTCGTCCGCGAACCCGCGGGCAACCACGATCCGGCGTTCGTCGACGTCGACCGAGAGGACGCAATCCTCGACGAGCGGGAGCAGGTGTCCCGAGTCGAGCTCCAACGCGTCGTTCGCCGGGCCGGGGTGCACGTCCAGCACGACTCCGAGCCCGCGCCCTCCGTCCTCGAACACGGAGAGCCCGAGGAGATCCGTCACGTAGTACGAGTCGGGCTCGAGGGGAGGCAGGGAAGCACGCGGCACCGCAAGCTCGGATCCGCGCTCGACCGCCCGGTCGAGCTTGATCGCATGCCGACCGCGTCCGACACGGCGTGAAAGAACGATCTTCGCCTGCTCGCCGTTCACCTCCAGGACCGTGCCCACCTCGAACCTTCGTGGATCGTCGCTTCCCGCTTCGACGACGAACGCTCCGTCGGTCCCGTGCGGACGCCCGACCCGGCCGATCTGCACGAGCTCTACCGGGCCTGGTTGGGACGGGCCAGGCCCAGGCTCAGACTCGGGCTCAGTCGGCAATCTCGAGCAGGAAGCGCCGGTCCGCGCGGGCGCCTGCGGCGCGTACCAGACTCCGGAGCGCGCGAGCGAGGCGACCTCGTCGCCCGATTACCTTGCCGACATCGTCAGGCGCGACGTGAAGGTGGAAGACGACCGCATCCTCGCGCTCCTCGGTCTCGACGCGCACTGCGTCCGGCTCGTCGACGAGCCGACGCGCGATCCATTCGAGGAGCTCAGCCATCGAGCTCAGCCTGCCTTGGCAGCGGCCTTGATCAACCGAGCGACAGGCTCCGTCGGCTGCGCGCCCTTCGCGAGCCAGTCGTCGATCTTCGCCTGGTCCAGCTCGATCGTCGACGGCTCCGTCTGGGGGTTGTAGCGCCCGACGATCTCGATGAAGCGACCGTCCCGCGGAGAACGCGAGTCGGCGATGACGACGCGATAGATCGGGTTCTTCTTCGACCCGATCCGCGTCAACCTGATCTTTACGGCCATCAGTCTCCTTCAGAAGTTCGGTGAAGCGGGAATTGTGCCCTTTCTAGCGACCGGCAGGACCGGACAACCCGGGCGGCAGCGTCGGCATCTTGCCCTTTCCCATCTGCTTCATCATCTTCGCCATCTGCTTGCGTGCAGCCATGAGCTTGTTGACCTCGTCGAGCGACGTTCCGCTTCCGGCAGCGATTCTCCGTCTCCGCTGGTTGTTGATCACGTGCGGCACTGACCGCTCGTGCGGCGTCATCGAGAGGATGATCGCCTCGACCCGAGCCAGCTGGCCCTCGTCGACATCGAATCCCTGAAGCTGCTTGCCGAGGCCCGGGACGAGCTTGAGGACTCCCTGCAGCGGCCCCATCTTGCGCAGCATTCGGTAGCTCGAGAGGAAGTCGTCGAACGTGAACTCTCCCGCGCGCATCCGCCGCTCGATGTCCTCCTGCTCGTCCTCGGCAACCGCGGCCTCTGCCTTCTCGATCAGCGTCAGCACGTCGCCCATCCCGAGAATCCGGGACGCCATGCGATCGGGGTGGAAGTACTCCAGCTGGTCGAGCTTCTCGCCGACGGACGCGAGCTTGATCGGCTTGCCCGTGACAGCCTTCACCGAGAGCGCGGCGCCACCGCGGGCATCGCCGTCGAGCTTCGTCAGAACGACACCGTCGAAGGAGATGCGCTCCTGGAACGAGAGGGCGACGTTCACCGCCTCCTGACCGGTCATCGAATCGAGCACGAGGAGCACATTCGTCGGCTGCGTCGCGTCGCGGATGCGCTGAAGCTCGTCCATCAGCTCCTCGTCGACGTGCAGGCGGCCGGCCGTGTCGAGAATGACGACATCGCGGCCGTCCTGTCGAGCGGCGTCGAGACCGTCACGCGCCGCGGCAACGGCATCGACCTTGCTCGGAGCGAACACGGGTATCTGGATCTGCTTCCCGAGCTGGTCGAGCTGCTCGACTGCTGCGGGCCGTTGCAGGTCGCACGCGACGAGAGCCGGGTGCTTCCCCTCCTTGCGCAGAAGCAGTGCGAGCTTGGCAGCCGCAGTCGTCTTGCCCGACCCCTGGAGGCCCGCGAGAAGAATCACCGTCGGCGGGCGCCCGAACGCCAGGCGCGAGTCCCCCGAGCCCATGAGCGCGGTCAGCTCCTCGTGGACGATCCTCACGACCTCCTGTCCGGCCGTGAGGCTCCTGGTCACCTCCTGCCCGAGAGCGCGCTCCTTCACCGTCGCCGTGAAGTCCTTGGCGACCTCGAAGTTGACGTCCGCCTCGAGCAGCGCGAGGCGGATCTCGCGCATGGCCTTCGAGACCGATTCCTCGTCCAGCCGTCCGCGCCCGCGCAGGTCGCCGAGCGCCGCCTGCAGCTTGTCTCCGAGCGTGTCGAACACCGCTGCGGCAGTGTAGAGATACGCCGACAATCGTCCCGTCTAGCCGTGTCGTCGTGACCCTCCTACACTCGTGGCAGACATGGCCACACGAGACGACTCACGCGGCCGCCTCCCGAAAGGGACCGTCACTCTCCTCTTTGCCGACGTCGAGGGGTCGACGCGCCTTCTCCGTGCTCTCGGAGACCGCTTTGCGCTCGTACGGACGCGCGCGCGCGAGCTCGTTCGTGCAGCTGCGACACGGCGCGACGGCTACGAGGTGGATTGGGCAGGGGACGGAGCATTTCTCTCGTTCGCGCGCGCGCGCGATGCGATCGCTGCGGCGGTCGATCTTCAGCGTGCCCTCGCCGAGGAGGCGTGGCCCAAGGGGCGAACGTGCGGATGCGCATCGGCGTCCACACCGGCGAGCCCGATCTCGGGGACGAAGGGTACGTCGGGATGGATGTGCACATCGCCGCACGGATCTGCTCCGCGGCACACGGTGGACAGATCGTCGTGTCGCGAGCGACCCGAGACTTCATAGGCGATGCTCCGGCCGACGGACGACATTCCGGCCTCTCGGGAGCCACCGCCTCAAGGATGTCGGTCGACCACACCAGCTCTTCCAGTTGGTCATGCCGGGACTCGAAGCCAGCTTTCCCCCGCTCCAGACCCTCGGCGGAGCGACGCTCCCCGCCCTCCATCACCGGCTCGTTGGACGCCAGGGAGTGCTTACGGAGATCGAGAGCCTGGCCGCGCGGCCCGACGTTCGGCTCATCACGATCACAGGGCCAGGGGGAGCCGGTAAGAGCCGGCTGGCGCTCGAGGCCGCTGCGGCTGCTGCGGTCGAACGCCCGGTACACCTGGTCGGGCTGGCGCCGATCGCCGATCCCGAGCTCGTTCCCACCGCAATTGCGAGAACGGTCGGCGTGCGCGAGTCGGGCGAAGGGCCGTTGATCGAGCAGATCGCCGACGCATTGGCGGGTACGGGCACGCTGCTCATGCTCGACAACCTCGAGCATCTGCCCGAGGCTGCAACGCACATTCGGACGCTGCTCGACCGTGCGCCCGACCTCGATGTGCTGATGACGAGTCGAGCACCTCTTCGGCTCTCCGGCGAGCACGTGGTGCGGCTCGATTCGCTCCCCGTCGACGATGCCGTGACCCTCTTCGAGGAGCTCGCAGCCGCTCGTGGCGTCGTGTTGCTCGAGGACGCGCTCCCGTCCGTGCGCGAGATCTGCCGCCGTCTTGACGGCCTTCCGCTCGCGATCGAGCTCGTCGCCGCCCGCTTGGTCGTCCTCCCGCCGGCCCAGATCCTGAAGGCGCTCGACGAAGGGCTCGCACTCGAGATGGAGGGGCCGATCGACCTCCCGGAGCGCCAGCGCACGCTGCGCGCGACGATCGACTGGAGCTACAGCCTCCTGAGCGCCCGCCAGCGCGAGCTCCACGGCGCGCTCGGGGTCTTCTCGGGAGGTTGCTCGCTCGAGGACGCGCGGGAGATCGCGGGATCGGCAACCGGATTTCTCAGCGACCTCGAGGCTCTCGCCAGTTGGAGCTTGCTTCGAAGTGACGTCTCGGACGGCAGCGTGCGACTCTCGATGCTCGAAACCGTCCGCGAGCATGCCGTCATGCGGCTCGTCTCGGAAGGCGGCTCGAGGGCCTCCAGCGTCGGCACGCGGAGCGCTTCCTCGCGCTCACGGCGACCGCGGAGAACGAGCTCGCCGGACCGAGCCAAGCTGCGTGGCTCGAGCGACTCGAGCTCGAGCTGGACAACATTCGCGCGACGCTCGACTGGTGCCTGTCCTCCGGACGCGTCGAGGACGCCCTGCGCGCAGTCTCTGCACTCGGTCGCTTCTGGCGAGCGCATGCGCATGTGAGCGAAGCCAGGCGCTGGCTCTCGTTGGGGCTCGCACTCGCAACAGGTGTGCCTGCCGAGGTGCGGGCTGCTGCTCTACGGACCGCAGCGCAACAGGCAGCGGCGCAGAGCGACTGGGACACAGCCGTGCCGCTCCTCGAGGAGGCGATCCTGCTCTTCCACGAGTCCGACCGCGGGTCTGACGAGGTGGTTGCGCTTGCCTACCTCAGCTTCGTCGAGCTCCGACGAGACGAGCCCGAGCACGCGAAGGAGCTCAGCGAGCAGTCGCTGGCGCTTGCGCGCAAGGTCGGCGACGCGGCGCGACGGCGTTCGCGTTGATGTCTTTCGGCGACGTCAGCTGGGTTCAGGGCGAGCATGACCGCGCTATCGCTCAGTACGAGGAGGCGGTCGAGCTCCGCCGAGGGCTCAGCGACCCGCTTCTCGTCTCGGACGCCATCTACAACCTCGGCATGGCGGCATTCCAGGGTGGCAATGTCGAACGTGCACGCCAGGCGTTCGAGGAGGCACTCGGCCTTGCACGCGAGCTCGGCGAGGCACCCCACATTGCGGCCGCTCAGTTCATGCTGGCAGAGCTCGACCTCCTCGCCGGCGACAGCGGGCTCGCCGAAGGACGAGCGCGGGAGAGCCTCGCTCTCTACAGCAACCTCGAGGACGACCGCTCGTGTGCTCGCTGTCTCGTCATCCTGGCCGGCAGCGCCGCGGCCGAGAGCTCGTTCGAGGAAGCAGCGCGATTCGTCGGCGCCGCGGACGCCCTACGCGGAAATCAACCACCGGACGGCTTCGAGTCTCCGCTCCTCGACGAGCATGGGCCGCTGCTCGAGTCCGCGCTCGGCGAGCAGAGGCTCGCCGAGCTGAAGGCAGAGGGCATGCGCCTTCGGGTACACGTCCTGCCGCGTGAGGTTGTCTCGACAGCAACCAAGGAGTAACGTCCTCGCGTTGGCGACAGAGGGGAATGCGATGGGCAAGGTCGATAGGACGACGGCTCGGCGAAGCCTTCGAGGGCAGGTCCGAGCATGACGATTCGGGTGAGGCCAGCCTGCACGAGGCCTTCGACGCTGTAGCCGTGGCGGCAGTGCTTTCGGCCATCGCCGCTGGGAGTGGTGAGGCGGCCGACACTGGCGAGCGCGGCGATTCAGCGCTGGACGACGGCGATCCCGGCGCAGGCCAACTAGCGCGCGACGCTTCCGCCAAAGCGGTCGAGGAGGCAGGAGGCCATCAAGCCGAGTCTCGACCGGCTCCACATGACGTTCCGCGTCGAGATCGAGATCGAAACTCGCCCCCACAACCAGTGGGTAAGGGCGTTTAGTGTAAAGGCAACCCCGAGCTAGATCTGCACGCCGGGCGCGGTCTCGGGGTGAGTCGACCGCGTCTCGTTCATGGCCTTGAAGCCGCCGAGCTCTGCGACGGTGACGTCGGCCGCCACGCCCGCAAGCCCGAGCAGGGCGACGAATCTCCTGCGCGTGAGGATCCCGAGCAGCAACAGGCCCCAGCCGGCGAGGCCGACGGGGCCGAATGCGATGTTCAGCTCACGCTGCTCGTCCACGGCAGCTGATCCTAGCCAACCGTGCATGGCGCGGCCGCGCAGGCTGCGCCAGCACGCAACGATCGCAGCAGCTCAGCTCGCCCAGGCGGCGACCGCTGCGGGCATCGAGATCGCTCCGATTCGGTCGATCATGTCCGGATCCCCCGCGTAGAGGTTGTGCAGCGGCATCAACCTGACCTCGGGCTCGCCCGCGAGGTCGAGCTCTCGCGCGACAGGCATGAGGCGCTGCTCGAGGAATCCGTGAAACGCCTGCTCGGTCTGCCACACGTCGCACACCTCGAGACCGTCATCGGTGAACGTGGCGACGTGCAGGACACCGCCAGCGGCAGGAGACGCGTCGAGCGCCAGCCTCGACATGATCGCGTCGTATTCGCCGGGTGAGATTCCCGGCCAACTCATGAACATCGCGACAGCCATCCCCAGATCCTCCTTCCAGTCCTCCCACCCCGTGTCGCATCAGGGTGTCGGCCACACCTTACGGATTGCGTCGGCGGGCGCCATGCACGCCACCTTCGAGGCGGGCACGTGACGGTCGCTAGCCGGTGAGGAGCGCCCGCGCGTAGTCGTGCGCGTCGAACGGTCGCAGGTCGTCGATGCCCTCGCCGACGCCGACGAGCTTCACGGGCAACCCGAGCTCGACCGCGATTGCGATCGCGATGCCACCCCGCGAGCTCCCGTCGAGCTTCGTCAGCGCGACTCCCGTGACCCCTACCGCATCGCCGAAGAGCCTCGCCTGCTGGAGCCCGTTCTGCCCGGTTGTCGCGTCAAGCACGAGGAGCGTCTCGTGGGGTGCGCCGTCGATTCGGCCCGAGATGACGCGGCGCACCTTCTCGAGCTCCGCCATGAGGTTCCCCTGCGTGTGCAGGCGGCCGGCGGTGTCGACGATCGACGACGTCACGACTCCGCGCTCGCCCCGCTTCCACGGCGTCGAAAGCGACGGCAGCGGGGTCACCTCCGCGAGGAGCACCGACGAAGTCCGCTCCCGCGCGCTCCGCCCAGATCTCGAGCTGCTCCTCCGCAGCCGCACGGAAGGTGTCCGCCGCACCGACGAGGACCGAGCGGCCGTGCTCGTGCAGCTTGAGCGCGAGCTTGCCGATCGTCGTCGTCTTGCCCGTTCCGTTCACGCCCACGACGAGAACGACCGACGGCTCGCCCGGAAGCTCGAGCCTCGGCGGCCCACCGAAGAGCGCCTCGACCTCCTCCTGGAGCGCGCTCTCCAGCTGACCGAAACTGTCCACGAGCCTCCAATCGCCGCACGAGCTCGGCAGTCGCAGGCACGCCGACGTCGCTCCGAAGCAGCGCTTCCTCGAGCCGTTCCCATGCCTCGCTGTCGCCCGGATCGAACGCCGCCGAAGCGAGCTGCTCGGTCAGTGCGCGCCTGCTCTTCGCAAGCGACTCGCGCAGCCGCGAGAAGACGCCAGCACGCTCGGGCTCGTCGCTCGCCGTCGGCCCGTCGCCCAGCAGCTCTGACCAGGTGAGGCTCACGACTCGCCAGGCTATGCAGCGGGTGCCGCGACGTGCTGCTCGCGCGGGACGCGGCGTGAGACGACCTGCGACACACCCTCGGAGCCCATCGTGACGCCGTACAGGACGTCCGCGGCCTCCATCGTTCGCTTCTGGTGCGTCACGACGACGAACTGTGCTCGATCGGCGTACCGGCGCAGCAGCTCCACGAAGCGCGCGATGTTCGCGTCGTCGAGCGCCGCCTCGACCTCGTCGAGGAGGTAGAACGCGCACGGCCGGGCGAGGAAGAGCGCGAAGAGGAACGAGATCGCGCCGAGCGCCTTCTCGCCCCCGGAGAGGAGCGAGAGTCGCGTGATGCGCTTCCCGGCAGGTCGGAGCTCGACCTCGACACCTGCCTCGGACCGCGTCGCCACCGTCGCCGTCACGGTCCAGCTCGACGAGGCGCAGCCGTCCCTCACCGCCCGGGAACAGGGTCCCGCGACCTCCTCGAAGTGCTCGTGCGACCGCGGCAAACGTCTCGGAGAACCGACGCTCGACGGTTTCGGCCAGCTCCTCGCGGAGCCGTTCGAGCTCGACGAGGCTCCGTTCCAGATCCTCGCGCTGTACGCGAAGGTCGTCGAGGCGCTCCTTCTCCGCCTCGTACTCCTCCTGCGCGAGCGGGTTCACCATTCCGAGCGCGATCCGTCGCACCTCGAGCCGCTCGGCCCGCGCGGAGAGCTCGCCGCGGTCGTCGCCCGCAGCCGGCTCGACGTCGCCCGTCGGCTTCGAGCCGTCCGGCGAGCCTCGTCGCTCTCCGCCTCGAGCCGAGCGAGCTCGACCTCGGCTGCGGTCGTCGCGCGCGCTCGCCTCCTCGAGCTCGCGGCGCAGCTCGACCTCCGCCGCGCCGAGGCGGCGGAGCTCGTCGCCCGAGCTCCCCGGCCGCTGCGCGCCGGCGTCGACGCGCGCGCGGAGCGGCGCCTCGAAGCGCGCGCGCCGTGCCGTGTGCGCCGTGCCACGGCATCGACGAGCCGCACGCGCACGTCGCGACGAGGCGATCGAGCTCCCCGTCGATCGCGCGGCCGTCGGAGAGCCGGGGCTGCCCGTGCGAACGCGGCCTCCGCGGCCACGCGCCCGCTCCGCGGCCTCCGCCGCGCGGCCGTCGCGGCCGGGCCCTCGCGTCCAGGTCGTCGGCCTCTGCCGCGAGCTCCCGACGCCGCGCCTGGAGCTCGAGCAGGACGGCCTCGGCGGTCTCCCCGGCGAACCAGAGCTCGCCCCGAGCGGGGTCGTAGCCGAATCCCTCGAGCGTGACGGACGGCACCGTCGCCTCGAGCAACGACTCGAGCGGGACCACCGGAAACTCGCCGACGAGCTCCTGCGGCTCGCGCCCCGCGAGGACGGTGAGGCTTCCGAGGCCGGCGCCCGAGCGCGTTCGAGCAGCTCGAGCGCCCGGCCGACGGATCGGCGGCAAGCACCGCCGACGCGCGGGCGCGAAGCGCGGCTGCCACCGCCCGCTCCGAGCCCGGCTCGACGTCGAGCGCGGCCAAGCGCGAGCCTTCGCCCTGCTCCGCGAGCGCTCGCGCGGCGGGCGGAAGCCCCTCCTGCTCGGCGAGCACGCGCTCGAGCGCGCGCAGCCGCTCGCGCGCGAGGCGAGCCGTTCGGCGAGGTCGTCGCGCTCGCGCTCGGCGTCGCGTGCCGGCGCGCCGCGTTCGTGCGCCTCGCGCTCGAGCCGCGCGGCGTCGTTCCCGTCGTCGGGCTCGTCCGGCAGCCCGCGCGCTCGGCGCGCAGCCGCTCGAGGAGCGCCGTCGACGACTCGCTCCGGAACGCC
Source organism: uncultured Actinomycetes bacterium (assembly GCA_963756925.1). Lineage (GTDB taxonomy): Bacteria > Actinomycetota > Thermoleophilia > Gaiellales > Gaiellaceae > GMQP-bins7. The sequence goes on from CAVWPL010000008.1 coordinate 28,443, forward strand.
AGCCGCTCGAGCGCCGCCTCGCAGCCGGTAGAGGAGCCGACGAGCGCACCTTCGCGTCGGCCGGCGGCGTCCGACAGCTCGTCCTCGGCCCGACGAGCGGTCGCCGAGCAGGCCCTCGAGACGAGACTGCGCGCCCCGGCGCACGAGTGCGGCGGCGTCGCGACGCTCCTCGGCCTCGGCGCGGCGCGCGTCGCGGCGACGTCGAGGTCGAGCTGAGCGATTCGCGCGCGGAGCGTCGCGATCTCGACGCGGAGCTTCTCGGCGCGCTCGGCCGCAGTCGCCTGGAGCGCGAGCGGCCGCAGGCGCTTCCGCACCTCCTCCTCGACGTCCCGCGCGCGCTCGACCTGCAGCGGCGACGCGCGCGAGCTTCAGCTCGGCGCGATGCCTGCGGCGCTTGAACTTGCCGAGGCCTGCAGCCTCCTCGACGAGCGCGCGCCGGTCCTCGGGCTTCGAGGCGAGCACCTGCTCGACCTTGCCCTGGCCGACGATCGAGTGCATCGCGGAGCCGAGCCCCACGTCGGCGAGGAGCTCGACGAGGTCGGTCCGCCGGACCGCGGCGCGGTTGACGAGGTACTGGCCCTCCGCGCCGCGCACGAGCCGGCGCGTGATCGAGACCTCGCTGAAGTCGAGCTCTTCGAACGCGCCGTCCTCGTTGTCGAAGACGAGCTCGACCTCGCAGTGCTGCGCGGGCTTGCGGTCGCCGCCGCCGGCGAAGAGGACGTCGTCCGGCTTCTCGGCGCGGAGCTCCGACGGCGTCAGCGAGCCCGCCGCCCAGACGACGGCGTCGGCGATGTTCGACTTGCCCGAGCCGTTCGGGCCGACGATCGACGGCGACGCCCGGCTCGAGCGCAGCTCGAGCGGGTCCGGGAACGACTTGAAGCCGCGGATGCGGATGCGTGCTCAGAGTGCACCGGAGGCCGCATTCTCGCGATCGCCCGGACGGTCGAAACGCGCCGCGGAGGCAGGAGGTGCCGGGCCTCCGCGCGCTTGACACTCGCGTCGAGCGAGGTCTCGCGCCGACGAGCTGCTACCTCGGCGCTCACGGCACGCTTCGTCTCCGTCGTCGGGCGCCCGTTCGTCTTGAGGCGATCTTGAACGTCGCCTTCCCGCTGCCGGCCTTCGAGCTTCATGGTGATCGTGTTCTTGCGCCGGCCTTGAGCTTCAGGCCCGCGGCCTTGCCCGAGATGCCAGCTCCGGTGACGTCGCCGTCGCCGCGACCTCGGTCGGGCACGCGACACCGCTCAGCGTGTACGCGATCTTCGCGACGCCCTCGGAACGATGATCGCCCGGCTGCGAGCGTTCGCGCCTGCGAGTCGACCGGTCTCTTCGGCACGGGACTTGCCCTCGCCCGTACTGTCTCGATCGAACGCGGTAGACGTCTCCTCGCCGCTCCGCCGCAGGTCCTGGCGGCCGATCGTTGAGCGACGCCGAGCTTCTTCCAGCCTCGCTCAGGAAGGTCGCCGTCACGGACATCGAGTCCCCGTGCCCGGCATAGCCTCCCAGGTAGGCGCTGAGAGTCGCGACGCGCTGCCCGGCGTCGATCGGCGCCTTGAACCTCGTCACCTTCACCGCCGGGTCGCGCTCGAGGTCGCCGCGTTCGGGCCTCCGGCGAAGAAGTTCGCCTTCGCCGACCGATCGGCCCGCCGATCGTCGCGTCCCGTGGAAGCCGCCGCCGGCCGCGTACTTCACGGCCGTGAAGCCCGGTGTCCTCGTCCGCCCGGCATCGACGCGGAGACGAGGCTGGCGTTCATCACGCCCGGGCCGCGTCCTGCACCGCCGTTCTCTGACCGAGGCTCGGCACTGGCTCTGACAGGCGCCCTATCGCCGATGAAGACCTGACCGCGGTGACGACCGAATGTCCGCGAGAAGTTCCCGCCCGGCAACGACGCGCCGACCGCGAGACCGCTTTCTCCTGTACGCCGTGCCGACCTGCCTCCACTGGCTGGACTTCGACGACGTAGTCGTCGGGCCGTCGCCGCGAGCTGCTGGACGGTCCGACCTGTCGCGCCGACCTCGACACGCCGGCGCGATCACGCCGAGCGCAGCCACGACCACTTGGCTCGATCCGCCTGCGACCGCTCATGCTCCCTCCTTTGGCATCGCTGACAAACGGTTTCGCCGTCGAGCGTAGGGAGCGCGCTCGCGCCGATCGCACTAGGGGAATCCCTAGGGTTCGATCTCAGCTCAGCTGCTCGGCGAACGCCCGGACGAGCTCGGTGCGCGAGCGCACCTCGAGCTTGCGATAGACGTTGCCGAGGTGGAACTCGATCGTCTTCGGGCTGACGAAGAGCGTCGCGGCGGCGTCTCGATTCGTCGCGCCCCCGACGACGAGCTTCGCGACGGCGAGCTCCTGCGCCGTCAGCGCATCCACGGGCGTCGAACGCCGGCGAGCTGTCTCGCCGCTCGCGCGCAACTCCGCCCGTGCGCGCTCTGACCACGGCTTGCGCGCCGAGCGCGTCGAAGACCTCGATCGCGTCGCGTAGTCGCGCGCGAGCCTCCGCACGCTTCCGCGCCCGGCGCAGCCGCTCCGCGTAGCAGAGCTCGGTGCGTGCACGCTCGAACGGCGTCGGCACCCGATCGTGGAGCGCGAGCGCCTCCTCGAACGCGTCCTGCCAGCGCCCCTCGTCGTCGAGGATCCCGGCGCACCGCGCCGCCGCCGCCAGCCGCGGAGACCCGTCCGAGCGCGCTCGGCTTGCTCGCGGAGGCGGTGCAGGACCTCGCGCGCGCGCGCGTCCTGGCCCGACGTGGGCCAGTGCCTCGACGAGATCGGGCGCAGACATCAGGAGCCACGGCTCGCCGACGCCGCCGAGCGTCGAGATGCGTTCGGCCGTCTCGAGCGGAGCGATCGCGTCCTGAGGCCGGCGAGAGCCGAGCGCAAGGAGACCGAGGGCTCGCGAGCGCCTGGGCGGCAGCGCTCCGCAGGCCGAACTCGACGTCGCTGGCGAGCGCACGCTGCGCGAGCGCCTGGCACTCCTCCGCGCGGCCCCGGGCAGCCTCCATGCGGGCGAGCACAGCCGACGCCGATGCCGCCTCGCTGGGCTGCTGCGTCTCCTCGAACAGCGAGAGCGCCTCGGCGGCCGCGGAGACCGCCGTCTCCCAGCGACCCGTTCGAAAGTCCAGCTCCGCCTGCGGCAGGAGCGACTGCGGGAGATAGAGCAGGAAGCCGGCCTCACGCTGGACGGCTGTGGCACGGTCGGTGACCTCGCGCGCCATGTCGTACTCCTCGAGCCAGATGAGCGGCCAGGCGATCCCGAGCGTATGAGCGTGACCGTGGGGCGCGCTCGCCGCGGCTGCGGCGGCGGCGAGCGCCGAGTCGCGGGCACCGGCAGTCCCGGCCACTGTGCGACTCATGCTCAGGGCGACGAGATGGACGAGCTCCTGCTCGCCGGCCGGAAGCATCGCGAGGACACGCTCGACCTCGTCGACCGCCGCTCGACCCTCGAGGCGGTAGATCCGGACCTTCAACGCCAGGAGCAGCATCGTCGTCGCGCGTCGCCGGTCGATCTCGACGAGACGCTCCGCATGCTCCATCAGCGCGCGGTGTGCTCCCTCGAAGTCTCCCTCGCGCATGCGGAGGTCCGACTCCACGAGCAGCAGATCGGCGTGCGTGATCGGGTCCGAGGCGAGCTGTCTGGCGGCGGTCGCGTGGCGAGCCGCGCTCGCGACATCTCCGGCTCGGTGCGCGGCGCGAGCCGCGAGCGCGAGTCGCTTTCCGCGCGCCTCGTCGGCCGCGGAGAAGCGCGCCGCAGCCTCGAAGGCGCGAACTGCCGAGCCGGGCGCGCCGCGAGCGAGCGCACGGCCCGCCGCTTCGTCGAGCTCGAGCCGCCACGGACTCGTCGGGCGCGATCGGCCGCCGAGGCGCGATGCCAGGCTCGACGATCGACGTCGTGATCGACTTCCGCGAGCAGCGCATGGGCGGCACGCCTCGACGCCTCGCTCTCGCTCCGTGGTAGACGACCGAGCTGACGAGCGGGTGGCGGAACGCGACGTGGCCGTCCTCGACGACGACGAGCCGATCGAGCTCGCGGCTGGCTCGAGGTCGGCGACGTCGAGCCCGGCCTTCCTGAGCGCGGCGGCGACCGGCTCGTCCGCGTCGGAGCCTGCGGCAACGGCGAGGAGCAGCGCCTGCCTCGTCCGCTCCGGGAAGCCGCGCGACACGCGCCCCGAACGTGCGCTCGATGCCGCCGTTGACCGGGAATCGGCTCGCCGAGCGCGTCGATCCCCTGGAGCTGCGCGTCGGAGAGCGCGGTCGGCAGCTCGACGAGTGCGAGCGGGTTGCCTGCGGAGAGCTCGAGGAGCCTGCGTCTGACCGCGCGATCGAGCGGGACGCGCGCCGAGCCCGCGAGCAGCTCCCCGCGTCTCGCGCACGCAGCCGCGGCGAGCTGGAGCCGCGGCATATCGTCCGGCTGCCTCGGGGATCTCGCCCTCGCGCGCCGCGCAGAGCAGTGCGACGTGAAGCCTCGACAGCCGACGCGCGACGAACGAGAGCGACGCCCGCGACGGCTCGTCGACCCATTGCAGATCGTCCGACGACGGCGAGGACCGGCCGCCGCGTAGCGCGAGCGCCGCGAGCACGCCGAGCGTCGCCACGCCGACGGCCGAGACCGTCGACCGACGTCCGGGCGCCTCCTCGAGCCCGAGCGCGCGCCGGAGCGCCTGCGCCTGCGGCCCCGGGAGCGCGTCGATCTCGGCGCTCGGCCGGGCGGAGCAGCTCGGCGAGAGCCGCGAACGGGAGATCCGACGTCGGACTCGCGACCGGTCGCGCGGAGCGTCGTCAGGCTGCCCTGCGCTCGCTCGACGACATCGTCGAGCAGCACGCGTCTTGCCCATCCCCGGCTCGCCCGTGACGAGCAGCGCGCCCCCTGGCCGTGCACTGCTCCGTCGACGAGCGCATGGAGCGCTCGCGCGCTCTGCTCTTGCGGCCGATCAGCACACGTTCAATCCTGATCGATGCCGGGCGGAGAAACCTAGGGATTTCCCTGGTGCGACGCGGATGCGCACCCCGGCGCTCCTGGTGCCGGGCACCCTCTGGCGGCAGAGCGACCCGGGTCAGGAACCTCAGAACTGCTCGGGCACGACGCCGAGCGCGTCGAGCGCCTGGCGTGCGGCCTCCTGCTCTGCGGCCTTCTTCGTCGAACCGCGGCCGATGCCGAGCTGCGCGCCCGCAACATGCGCGGCGCACACGAACCGGCGGTCGTGCGGCCGGCCCGTCGACCTCGAGCACCGTGTAGTGCACCTGACTTCCGGAGCGCGCGAGCGCCTCCTGGAGCTCGGTCTTGTAGTCGACGTGGCTCGAGCGCGCATACTCGATCTTCTCGCTGAACGCCGCGACGATCGCCGGCTCGATCCGCTCGAAGCCGTGTTCGAGGTAGAGCGCGGCGAGCGCGGCCTCGAGCAGTGCGGCGAGCACGTTCCGGCTCCGCGAGATGCGCTGGAGCTCGTCCGGCGAGATGCCTGTGCGCGCTCGGCCGAGAGCAGTCGCCCAGTCCCAGCTCCTTCGCGATGAGTGCGCAGCTCTGCGCGCGAGACGACGTGCGCACGGATCTTCGCGAGACGACCCTCGGAGGCGTCGGAGAAGCGGTCGAACACCGCCCGCGCGATGGCGAGCTCGAGAACGCTGTCGCCGAGGAACTCCAGACGCTCGTACGAGGCGGCGCGATCGTCCGCCCACGACGCATGCGTAAAGACCTGCTCGAGGCGAGCCGGCGGGAGCGCGTCGATCAGCCGTCCGAGCTCGGACGGCCCGTCGTCTTCGCTCGAGCCGCTACTCCTGGTGCGCGATGACGTAGTCGATCGCCTTGCCGACAGTCGTGAGCCCGCGCGCGTCGTCGTCGGGGATCTTGAGCCCGAACTGATCCTCGAGATCCATGACGACCTCGACGAGATCGAGCGAATCGGCGCCGAGATCCTCTTCGAAGGACGCGTCTTCGGTGATTTCACTCTCGTCCATGCCGAGCTTCTCGCTCAGCGCGCTCTTCACCTGTTCGAGAATCTCCTCACGCGAGTGTGCCACTTTGAAAACCTCACTTCTCGGCCGTCGGGGTCGTGGAGCGCGCCGATGCTACCACGCGATCCGGCAGCCGCTCTTCGAGGCGTTGCACGACCCGGTGCTCGACCCCCCGCGCAGCAAGGCGGATCGCGTTCGCGACGGCCACGCTCGAGCTCGAGCCGTGGGCGATGACGACCAGTCCGCGGAGGCCGAGCAGGTAGGCGCCGCCGTACGTCTCCGGGTCGAGTCGCCGCCGCACGCGCCGCGCAGCCGGGCGGATCAGGAGCCCGCCGAGCTTCCCCCGCGCGGTCGATTCGATCTCTCCCTGGATTGCGTCGAGCAGGCTCCGGATCGTCCCCTCCAGTGCCTTGAGCGCCACGTTCCCGGTGAATCCGTCCGTGACCACGACGTCGACCTCGCCCTCGAGAAGCCGACTGCTCTCCATGTTTCCGCCGAAGTTGAGACTGCTCTCGCGGAGGAGCTCATGAGCATCGAGCGTGAGCTGGTTCCCTTTCTCGTCCTCCTCGCCGATCGACAGGATCCGCACCTCGGGTGCCGCAATGCCGAGGATCTCTTCGGCGAACACCGCTCCCATGTGGCCGAACTGAAGAAGATGCTCGGGTCGCGCGTCGGCGTTGGCGCCGGAGTCGATCAACACGGTCGGCCCGGCTCGAGCGGGGATGACGACAGCAATCGCGGGACGAAGAACGCCGGGCAATCGGCGGAGCCCGAACAATGACGCAGCGAGAGTCGCGCCCGTGCTCCCTGCGGAGACCATCGCGTCGGCCTCGCCGTCGGCGACGGCACGGACCGCGCGAACCAACGAGGAGTCGGGCTTGGAGCGAACTGCCTCGACGGGGTGCTCGTCCATCTCGATGCTGTCGGGCGCGTCGACGCGACGAAGGCCGAGCGCGTCGAGACCGGCAGGGCCGAACAGGATCGGCTCGATCTCAGTGGACGCTGCGGCGGCGGCCCCTGCGACGATCTCGCCCGGCGCGCGGTCGCCTCCGAGCGCGTCGACGGCCACTCGGATCATCGCGGGAGTATCTCGCGGGCGGGCGCGCTACGGAGCCTGGATGCGGAGCGGCTCGACTTCGCGACCCTTGTACGTCTTGCAATTCGGGCACACGCGATGTGCGAGCTTGGGTTGCCGGCAGTTCGGGCAGACTTGCACCCGCGGCGCGGAGATCCCGTGCTGCGCACGGCGCTTGTCGCGTCTCGACCTCGATGTTTTTCGCTTCGGAACGGCCATTGCGGCCGCCGAGTATACCCACACGTACTCGAAGGGCGGCACGTATTCGGGATGTGTATGGCCCTGTAAGGGGTCCGCAAGGAATCGAGACCCTTGGTCGTGACGCACGTCATAACTACGGAGACCGAAGCACTACGCAGACCGACGCAATCCGAAGGAGGAAGCAGCCATGGCCCCGAATACCACCGATCGCGGCCGCCGACGCCTCCGTCTCGCAGCCTGGCTGGCAGTAGCAGCCCTCGCAGCCGCAGGCGGCCTGCTCCTGCCGGCAGCTGGCTCGACGGCAACAGCCGCGGTGCCGAACAACACGAGCGAGCCGGTCATCAGCGGTCGCGCGGAACAGGGGAGGACTCTTTCAGCAACGAGGGGGACATGGACGGGAACCGGCACGATCACCTATGGCTACAGGTGGGTTCGCTGCGGTGCCGGCGGGAGGGCTCCCGGACGGAAGCGACTGCATCTTCGTCTCGGGCGCAACGGGATCGACCTACAGACTCGCGAGTGCCGACGTCGGCTTCCGGATGCGCGTTCGCGTGACGGCCACGAACTCGGACGGGTCGCGGACCGTCGCGGCGAACCCGACGGCGGTCGTCGTTGGCCCGCCCGTCCTCGCGAGCCAACCGCTCGTCCAGGGAGCGCTGCTCAACGGATCCGTGTCGACGGCCAATCCCGGCACGTGGTCCGGCAGGCAGCCGATCACGTTCTCCTACGTCTGGCTGCGTTGCAACACGCAAGGTGGCGATTGCATCTCGATCCCGGGAGGAACGAACCGCACGTACCGGCTTACCACCGCCGACGTCGGTCACAAGATCCGCTTCAACGTGACCGCCCGCAACGTGATCGGCTCGACCACGGTCATCTCGGGTGAGTCGGGAATCGTGTCCGAGCCGCTACCCGCGGGCGCTGTTCGGCTTCCGTCGGGTGAGATCTCGATCCCGGCAACGAGCGTTCCCAGCAATCAGCGACTCGTCGTCGGGGAGGTCCGCTTCTCGTCGTCCCCGCTGCGGAGCCGCAAGCAGCCGATCGTCGTCCGGATCAGGGTGCGCGACACACGTTCGTACGTCGTCCGCGACGCGTTCGTATTCATCCGGTCGACGCCGAAAGTGACGACCGGGGGCGATCGCAGGCTGACCGCGACGGACGGCTGGGTCACGTACGAGCTCGTTCCGCTGGCGGCCTTCCCGACGAAGGCCCGGACCGCCGTCCAGTTCTTCGTCAAGACATACCGCGGGGGCGATCCCGCCCTGGGAGGCATTTACGGATCGAGGCTCGTACAGGTTCCGGTTCGCCTGAGGTAGACGAAGGTCTGTAGGGAGGCGGCTAGCCCGCCTCCCTACAACGCGAGCTCGCGCGTCGGCGCAATTCGCTCCAGGAAGCGGCGGTCGTGCGAAACGACGACCAGCGTCCCGTCGTACGCCGCGAGCGCGGCTTCGAGCTGCTCGACGGCCTCGATGTCGAGGTGGTTCGTGGGCTCGTCGAGCACCAGCACGTTGACCTGGCGGAACTGAAGCTCGGCGAGATGGGCACGCGTCCGCTCACCGGGCGAGAGCATCGAACAGGCTCGCCCGATGTGGTCTGCGCCGAGACCGAACTTGGCCAGCAACGTGCGCGCCGGCTCGCTTGCGAGGGCCGTGCGCGCGCGGAACGTCGCAAGCAACGTCGTGTCTGCCGCATACGCCGTCCGGTGCTGGGCGAGCGAGCCAATCACGGTTCTCCGCCCGACGGTCCGACGGCCTTCGAGGAGCGGCAGGTTGCCCAGCAGCAGCTCGAGGAGCGTCGTCTTGCCGCTCCCGTTTCGGCCCGTCACCGCGAGCCGCTCTCCGGGAACGAGGTCGAGATCGATGGGGCCGAGTCGAAAGCTACCTCGCTCTGCGACGGCACGGTCGAGGACGACGACCACGTCGCCGGGACGCTCACCCGCCGTGAGCGATAGCCGCAGCTCCCACGGCTCGAAGGGCTTGTCGGGCAGCTCGTTCCGATCGAGAAGACGCGCCGTCTGCTGCACCTTCGTTCGTAGCGCCTGCGTCGCACGGCGGTCGGCGCCACCGGTGGACTTGCCGAGAGAGGCGCCCAGGCCGCGCGCCTCCGTTCGCCGCTTCGCGAGCAACTGTGCCAACTCGTTGCGTCGAGCCACGGCTTGTTGGTAACGCGCCAAGGCTGCCCGCTGCTCTACCGCGCGTGCCTCTGCGTAGTCGCTCCACGTCCCTGCCCACTCCTTGATCCGGCGCGACACCGGGTCGATGTCGACAATCCGAGTCACCGTACGGTCGAGCAGCTCACGGTCGTGCGAGACGACGACGAGCGCACCGTCGTAGGAGTCGATGAATCGCACGAGCCGCTCGAGCCCGTCGTGGTCGAGATCATTTGTGGGCTCATCGAGGAGCAGCACGTCGAACCGCGACAGCAGGATCGCGGCGAGCGCAACGCGCGCCGCCTCGCCTCCCGAGAGGGCGTCGGCAGCAGTCCGAACGTCGACCGTCAACCCGAGCGCCGCGCACGTCGTGCGGGCACGGGCCTCGAAGTCGCCACCGCCCAGTGCGAGAAACCGCTCGAGGGCTGCCGAATACGTATCCTCGGCACCCTCGTCCGCGCCGCGCGGCGAGCACTTCTGCAGCTTCGTGGAGCGTGCGTTCTGCGGCCGCGACGTCCGTCTGCTCGGCGAGCATTTCGAGGAGCGTCGTGCTCCGTGTCGTTCGTCGGTCCTGCGAAAGGTAGCCCGACGTCAACGTGGCCGGGACACGAACCACTACCCCCTCGTCTGGCAACTCCGCTCCAGCCAGGATCTTGAGCAGCGTCGACTTGCCGACGCCATTCGGGCCCACGACGCCGACACGCGAGCGTGGACCCAGCGCGAAAGTGACCTGATCGAGAACGGTTTGGGCGCCGTAGTGCCTCGCGACGCCAGCGAGGTGAACTCGCATCGACGGACCTCCTGACCGTGGACAGCGCGCAGAAAGGACGCGCGCGGAGCGGGAATCAGGGTGTTAGTCCGTCATAGAGCAGCGCCGAAGCGCTCGACTGATCTTACAGCCGTGCGTCGGCCGCCCAAGCGGCTCTCGACGCCAGGACGCATGAACTCTCGCCTCCGCACCGTCGTAAACCTTCGGTAAGGCCTTGCTGAATGCGGTCTGAATGGATCCGCGAACGGGAATCAGCCTCACCGACTCCAAGGGAACGGGAGGGACCGATCATGAGGCTGACACATGACCACACCATCCGTCGCATCCGCCTGGCGGCCATCGGCACCGGGCTACTCGCGATGGCTCTCGCCGCGCTAATGCTCGCGCTGCTACCGGGCCAATCGGCCGCGGCCGTGGCTGTAGCGCCGGAAAACACTGCGGAGCCGCAGATCACGGGTACACCGCGCGTGGGCCAGGTCCAGCGTGCGACCCGAGGCACCTGGACCGGAACTCCGCCGATCGACTACAGGTACCGCTGGTTCCGTTGCGACGGTCGTGGTGCGCCCGACGCCTCCGATTGCCGAAGGATCACGAACGCGCCCGACGCTACCTACGTCGCGCGTCAAGCCGATGCCGGCTTCCGTCTTCGCGTCCAGGTCGTGGCGACCAATGGCGACGGCCAGGACACCGCGACCTCGAACCCGTCCTCGGTCATCACGACGGCGAGGCCGACCAACACGACCGAGCCCTCAATCGAGGGCACCGCCGTCATCGGCAGCCGTCTGACGGCCAACCGCGGTGCGTGGGTGGGCGAGCAGCCGATCACGTACGCGTTCCGCTGGTTGCGCTGCAACTCGAGCGGCGACAACTGCAGCGAGATTGCTGGAGCAAGCGACAACGAGTACGTCGTCGTGGATGCCGACTCCGGACGTGCGCTCCGGGTTCGCGTCACCGCCACGAACGACGTCGGCTCGAGATCGGCGATCTCGGACCCGAGAGCGGTGGGGCAGCAGCCCACGCCTCCTCCTCCGGTTGGCAGCTCCGTCCCGGTAGAGGACCTCAGAGCAGCCGGCGATCGCCTCATCGTCTCCCAGGTTCGGTTCTCGCCGAACCCGGTGACGAGCCGCGTCACGCCGATCACGGTCCGCGTCAAGGTCACGGATCAGCGCGGCCGGGCGGTGCGTGGCGCGCTCGTGTTCGTTCGCTCCGTGCCGCGCCGGACCACAGGGGGCGACCGGCAGCCGACTGGAGCCGACGGATTCGTCACGTACGAGCTCCAGCCGCTCCAGCACTTCCCGGCCGTGGACGGAAACGTCCAGTTCTTCGTGAAGGCGTACCGCGCCAGCGATCCCCCGCTCGGCGGCATCGCCGGCTATCGACTCGTGCAGGTCCGTGTGCTCACACAGGGGTGAGCAGTAGGGAGATCGACGGGGCGTGCAGCGGGCAACGATCGACAAGCGCCCCGCCTAATCAGGGAAATGGCACGTGCGGCGCGTGCCATTTTCCTGACGACGCGGGGTCCGAGCCCACCCGAAGCCGTCAGAGGTCGTCGCGGAGCTCACGGAGGGCTTCCCAGCGCGGATCCGTTGCCTCGTCGACGTGCTCGTGCGGCTCCATGTTCAGATCCTTCCCGCACACCGGACAGAGACCGGCACAGTCCACACGACACAGGATCTGTACCGGCAGCGCCAGTGCGATCGCATCGCGGGTCCAGGAGCCGACGTCGAGCTTGTCCTCGGCGACGTACTCCGATCGCAACTCGTCGTCTCCGGTCCCGTCCTGGTCGTGGACCTCCCGCGCCGAGACAGCGATCGGCACGTCGGCATGTCCAAGGCAGCGCATGCACGGCCCCGTGAACCGTGTCTCGAACCGCAGGTCGAAGACCAGCGCGCCGGACGCGCGCGACGCGCCCAGCTCCACCGGCACGTCCACCGGATGCGACTCGTAGCGCTGGCCGCCCAGCTGAAAGGGCTCGACCGGCACGGTCACGTGCTCCTCGCGACGCTCGCCAGCACGAAGTCGGAAGCGGCGGAGATCGATCACGGACACGGCCGGAGCGTAGCGTCGGACACTCGTTCGCCCCAATCGGCGAGCCTGATCGAAGCCTGACCGCACGCATGCCACTTGATAAGGACACGCTCGGGTAAGGTTCATTTCCATCATGGAAACTGATCGTTGGCTAGGGCTCGACCTCCGTCACCTCGTGGCGCTCAAGACCATCTCGGACGAAGGAGCCTTCGGGCGCGCTGCGACACGACTCGGATACACGCAGTCGGCGATCTCGCAACAGATCGCCACGCTCGAGCGAATTGTCGGACTGCGACTCATCGAGCGGCCCGGCGGCCCTCGCCCCATCTCGCTGACGGAAGCCGGACGGATCCTCGTCGGGCACGCCGAGGCGATCGAGGCGAGGCTGCTCGCGGCAAAGGCCGACATGAGCGCGCTCGAGGCGGGTGACGCCGGTCGACTACGCGTCGGAACGTTCCAGAGCGTCGGTGCGCGAATCCTCCCGACTCTCCTGCGACGCTTCTCCGATACGCACCCTCACGTCGAGGTGGTGTTGCGCGAGTCCCAGGACGAGAGCGAGCTGCTCGAGATGATCGAGCGCGGCGAGCTCGACCTCACCTTCTGGACGCTTCCGGTGGGAGCCGAGCCATACGAATCCGTCGAGCTGCTCCGCGACCCCTACGTGCTGGTCGTACCGGCTGGATCGCCGCTCGCCGCACTGAAGCGCGCGCCGACGCTGAAGGAGGTCGCGCTCCAGCCGCTGATCGGGTTCAACCGTTGCAGCGCCATGGATGAGGTCGAGTCCCACCTCACCTCGACGGGGCGCACGCCAAACATTGTGTTTCGGTCGGACAACAACGGCACGGTGCAAGGTCTCGTAGGCGCCGGAGTCGGCGTGAGCGTCGCACCGCTCCTCACCGTCGACGAAGACGACCCGAGAATCGTGACGATCGACCTTCGAGGCCGGATCCCGGCACGCGTGATCGGCCTCGTCTGGCATCGGGGCCGCCACCGTAGTCCGGCCGCGGATGCCTTCATCGAGTCCGCGATAACCGTCTGCCGCGAGCTCGCCACCGAGCCCGCGGCAGCCTGAGCTCTCGGCGCGTCTAGATCCGCTCGAGCTCTTCGGATTCGAGAGGCTCGGGACCGATGCCGGCGACGACCGTCTCCTGAGAGCGCTCGTGCAGCCGCTCGCGACCACGCCTGACAGCGGTGAGGAACTTGTCGAGATTGACCTCGAGCGTGGAGAGAATCCCGTCGGCCCAGTCCTCGATCTCGAGCCGCGTCTCTCGAGCCTGACGGCGGGCGTCGTCGACGATGTCCTCGGCCTGCCGCTCGGCGAGCCTGACGATCTCGGTCTGCGACGCTTCTCGGACTGCCTGCTCGCGTGCCTCCTGGATGATCCGGTCGCACTCGCGCTTTGCCTCCGCGAGCATCTCCTGCCGCTCCTTGACGATCCAGCGTGCCTGCTTGATCTCCTCGGGGATCGTCGCGCGCATCTGGTCGAGGATCTCGTAGATCTCCTCGCGGTCGAGTCTGACCTGATCGGTCAGCGGAACGGCCTTCGCGTTGTGCACGAGGTCGTCGAGCTTGTCGATGAGAACGAGTACGTCCATGGGTGTGAAAGTCTACTCGTGGGGTGAGACGTGGGCGGCTCCAGCGACTGCGCAGATCGGACTCCGCTTAGCCCGGACGGCGATCGCGCGAGGAGCCCTGCATGCGTCCGCTTCGCGGCCGCTCCAGGCGACGCCTGGCTCATTCCTGGGGTGAGACCGGAGCGCCGGGCCGACCGTCGGGATAGAGCTCGGTGAACCGACTCGCGACAGCCTCCGGAACGAGATCGTTGACCCTTCCGCCGAACGACGCGATCTCCTTGACGCCGCTCGACGAGACGAAGCTGAACTGCGGGCTCGACATGACGTAGACGGTCTCGATCTCCGGTGCGAGCACTCGGTTCAGGTGGTTCATCTGAAACTCCCACTCGAAGTCCGAGATGACGCGCAACCCCTTCACCATCGTCTTCGCGGCGTGCTTGCGCGCGAACTCGACCACCAGCTCTGCGAACACGTCGACCACGACGTTGTCGAGTCCCGTCAGTGCCTGCTCCAGGAACTCCACCCGCTCTTCGACCGAGAACAGTGGCGCCTTGTGCTGGGGGTTCTGCACGACGCCGACGACGACCCGGTCGAAGATCGCTGCTGCACGACGGATGACGTCGACGTGGCCGTTCGTGACGGGGTCATAGGACCTGGGCAGATGGCGGTGATCATCGCGAGCGGTAGATCGTGATTCGTGCGGAACCGTAGCGACGGGTCGTGACGAGGTCGAGCGGAAGCTCCGGCTCGACGCGAGCCGCGGTCTCGACGACGAGGAGGCCGTCGTCGGCGAGCACCTCGGGGATCAGCTCTCCGAGCCTGGCGGCGTGTCGCTCCCAGTCGTCGTACGGGGCATCGACGAGAACGAGGTCGTGGCGTCGCCCGCGCGCGCGCTCGTCGCCGAGAACGTCAATGACGTCCCCGCGGACGACCACGGCCGATGTAAGTCGAAGCTTCTCGAGGTTCTGAGTGATGACGCGACAGGCAGCACCGTCACGCTCGACGAACACACACCGGGAAGCGCCGCGCGAAAGGGCCTCGAGCCCCATCGCGCCGGAACCGGCGAAGAGATCGAGTACGGCTGCCCCTTCCACGTGACCGACGAGCTGGAACGCCGATTCGCGCACGCGGTCTCCCGTCGGCCGCGTTACGACTCCCCGCGGAGCGGAGATCCTATGCCCCTTCCTCGAGCCGGCCACGATGCGCACGCGCGCAGCGTACGCAGGTGCTCGACGAACCGCGGTGTCACGCCTTCTCCACCGCTCCGATGGCGTCACGACTCGCCGAGATGGTCGGCGTCCGACAGGAGACGGTCGACCTCCTCGGCGAGCAGCCCCTCGTCGTCCAGCGTTGCCGCCTCCTCGCGAGCCCGCTCGAGGAGAGCCTGGTCGTGACGGAGCCGCACGAATCTGAGATCGGAGAACCCGGACTGGCGAGCGCCGAGCAGCTGCCCTTCGCCGCGTATCTCGAGATCGCGCTCGGCGAGCTCGAAGCCGTCGGTCGTGGAGACCATCGCCTCGAGTCGCTCCACCGCTCCCTCCGTGAGCTCCTCCCGTGGCCGCGAGACGAGGAGGCAGTACGACTGTTCAGCGCCGCGACCGACGCGGCCACGCAGCTGGTGGAGCTGCGCAAGCCCGAACCGATCTGCCTCCTGGACGATCATCACGGTGGCGTTCGGCACGTCGACGCCGACCTCGATGACCGTGGTCGCGACGAGGACGTCGAGCTCTCGCCGGTTGAATCGCGCCATCAGGTCGCGTCGCTCGGCTGGCCGGAGCTTTCCGTGGACGCAGCCGATGCGAAAGTTGCGCAACTCGTGCTCCCGGAGCCGCTCCGCCTCGTGCTCGGCCGCTCGTGCGCGACTCGTCTCGGACTGCTCGATCAGCGGGCACACCACGTAGGCCTGTCGCCCCTCGATCAAGAGCCGGGCCATGCGCCTGTACGCCTCCGACGCGCGGCTCTCCTCGATCCACCGCGTGATCACGGGCTTGCGGTTTGCGGGGAGAACGGTGAGCTCGGTGACATCGAGGTCGCCGTACACGGTCAGCGCAAGCGTGCGCGGGATCGGGGTCGCAGTCATGTGGAGGACGTGCGGGCTCCGGCCTTCGGCGAGCGCACTTCGCTGGCCTACTCCGAACCGGTGCTGCTCGTCAACGACGACGACGGCGAGGTCGCGGAAGTCGACCTCCTCCTGGATCAGCGCGTGTGTGCCGACGACGAGCGAAGCGTCGCCGGATGCGATGAGCTGTCTGACGGCAGCGTGCTCGCGCGCACGCAGGGAGCTCGTCAGCAACGAGACTCGGATCCCGAGGCCGCCCAGCAACCCGTCGATCGTCAAGAAGTGCTGCTCTGCGAGGGTTTCTGTCGGCGCCATGAGCGCCGCCTGGCGCCCGGTCTCGACGGCGCGCAGCAGGGCATAGAGGGCGACCACGGTCTTCCCGGAGCCGACGTCTCCCTGGAGCAGGCGGTGCATCGGAGTCGTGCGCGCGATATCCACGTCGATCTCCTCGATCGCCCGCTCCTGATCCGATGTGAGGATGAAAGGCAGCGCGGCGCGGTATGCGGCGAGCAGCTCTCCAGCAGGGCCGAACGGCTCCGCGGACGAATGCTCGCGTGCCGCGGTCGTACGAGCGAGCGCAAGTCGGAGGACGAGCAGCTCGTCGAAGGCGAGCCGGACGCGCGCGAGCTCCGCCTCCGCACGCGCCCGTGGACGATGCAGCGCCGCAAGAGCGTCGGCACGAAGAGGAAGGTGTTGGCGCGCGAGCAACTCGGCGGGAAACGGATCGCCTGCGTCGCGGACGAGGCCGAGCACCTGCGCCCGGAGGTCTCTGAGCTTCTTCTGCGTCAGATCCTCGGTCGCTGGATAGACGGGCGCGAAGTCGGCCGTCTCCGCCTCCCCCTCGAGATCGTACGAGGCCACCGCGAACCCAAAGCGATTCGGGCGCCCGCGCAGGCGAACCGGCGTACCCGCCGTGAGCTTCTTCTCGAGCCACGACTGGTTGAACCACGTGGCTTTGATCTCGCCGGTCTCGTCCGCGACACGGGCGGTGAGGATGTGCAGTCGGCCTCGGCGCCGGCTCGAGGTAGATCGAACGATGCCTTCGATCACTGCCTCGTCATCGCCGAACAGATCGCAGATCTGCTTCGTCGGGACCGGTTCCTCGTACCGTCGTGGCCGTTGCCAGAGAAGATCGCCGGTGTTCTCGATGCCGAGTCGCGACAGCCGGCGGACGAGGGTCAGGCCGACGCCCTGCAGCGTCTCCACTGGTGCGCGAAGCCGTTCGGTACGTGGTGCGCTCGACGGCCGCGGCCAGCTCTCGGGTGGGTCCGCGCCGGCGAAGCCGGCAGGAAGTCGCACCGGAGCTCTTGTCCCCTTCACTACGCGACCACTATAGGTCCCGGTCCGGCGGCTCCTCCCCCGGAGCCACTCCGCGGCCTACCGCGTTGGCGTCAGTCGTCGTGCAGCCAGAAGAAGCCGACCGCGCCGGGCCCCGTGTGCGTGCTGACCACCGCACCCAGGGTCGCCGTGAACTCGATCTCCGCCTTCGGGCGCACGCGCCATACGAGCTCGCTCAAGGTCCCGACCCACTCGGGGGCATCAGCATGGGCGATGGCAACCCGAAGCCCAGCGCGATCTTCCGTGTCGGCCTCGAACCGGCGCTCGAACTCGGCGAGCGCCTTCGCCCGGCCGCGCACTCGCGCAACAGCCACCACCTCGCCGTCCTGGACACCGAGGATCGGTCGAACGTTCAGGAGAGACCCGGCGAGTGCCGCTGCGCGTCCGATGCGACCTCCGCGCTGCAGGTACTCGAGCGTCTCGACCGTGAACACGACCTCGCTCTCGTGGTGGAACCGCTCTACGAGAGCATCGATCTCGTCGTCGGTCGTGCCGCGCGCGAGCCGCCTCTGGATCGCATGGGCGAGCATCGCGATTGCGAGCGACGCGGTCAGAGTGTCCACGAGGCGCACCTTCTCGCCGCCGAGCTCATCGGCGGCGAGTGCCGCGCTCTGGAACGTGCCGGAGACCTTGGACGAGACGTGCAGTGAGTAGATCCGCTCGTACGAGGCAAGCTCCTCGTACGCATCCAGGAAGTCCTGAGGCGTCGGCTGAGACGTGGCAGGGAGCACCGGTGAGGTGCGGAGCTTCTCGTAGAAGTCTGCAGGTCCGAGCTCGACGTAGTCGCGGTATGTGTCGTCTCCGAAGCGCACGTACAACGGGACGAAGCGCATGTTCGGGAACCGCGACGGTGCCTCGGGATAGTCCGAGGTCGAGTCGAGCACGATCGCCGTGTTCTCAGTCGTCAGATCCACGTCCGCCCCCTTTTCCCGCCGCCTCGCGCACCGCTCCGAGCAGCGCCTCCACTCCCGCGTCCTTCCGCACGAACGCCATTCCCGCGATTCTCGCGGTTTCGCGCTCCTCCACGCCCGCGGATGCGCTCAGGAACACCACGGACGATTCCGGACATCTCCGCAGAACCTCGGCAGCTGCGACTGGACCGTCGACGTCGGGCAAGCGATAGTCCATCACGACGACGTGTGCTCCGAGCTCGGCACAGGTACGGGCGGCGGACGACCCGTCGCCTACGGCACCCACCACCATGACGTCGGGATCGCGCCGCAGGAGGAACTCGAGTGTCTCGCGGTAGACGTCGTTGTCCTCGACGAGGAGCACCCGAATGGGCGAGGACATGGCTCGGTCACTCCGCGACGACGAGGAGTGGGTAGTGCGGCTGGCCACCCTCGTGGACGTTGACCTCGACGCCTGGGTGCGCGCGCTCGAGCATCGAGAGAAGGTCGCCGACAGGCGGAGCACCCTCGCCGGTGACGATGTCGAGCAGTTCCCGATCTCCTTCGAGCGCGCGCTCGATCACCTCGAGGGCCACTGCCTCGAGATCGTCGTCGGAAGCGACGGCTTTCCCGTCGACGAGACCGAAGTAGGCGCCCTTGCGGATCGAGATGCCGTCCAGCTCGGCATCCTTCGCCGCGATGGTCACCTCGCCGGTCACGACCGAGCCGAGAGCCTCCAGCATCGCTGCTTCGTTCGCCTCCCCTGACCGATCCGACAGGTACGCGCTGATCGAGACGAGGCCGGCCTGGACGGACCGCGAAGGTACGACTCGCACCGACTTCGACGCCTGCGCCGCCGCCTCTTCCGCAGCCAGGATCAGGTTCGAGTTGTTCGGGAGGACGATCACCTCGGATGCCGACATCCCTTCGATGACCTCGAGGATCTCGCCCACGGATGGGTTGCTGGTCTGGCCGCCCTCGAGAACCGTCGCGTGCTCGGCCTCGAAGAGCGTCCGGGTGCCCTCGCCCTGCGCGATTGCGACCACTCCGGTCTGCTGGGGAGAATGCGTCGAGGTCGCGGTCTGGAGGAGGCGCGCCTCGCGAGCTGCGGTCTGCGCATGCATGTTCGCGATCTCGACCTCTTCGATGACACCCAGAGCGCACGCGAGCGTGAGCGCGGCGCCCGGATTGTCCGTGTGCACGTGCACCTTGAGCATCGACTCGTCGCCGACGACGAGAAGCGAGTCTCCGAGCTCCGCCAGTGCGTCCTCCAGCGCAGCACCGTGAAGGTGCTCGCCCTCGATGACGAAGCCTGTGCAGTAGCGGTACTTCGAGAGCTCGAGGTGGATCGCATCGACGCTGATCTCGCCGGCGCTCTCGGGCACTGTCGGTAAACGCTCTCCGCTGGCGGCCAGCGTCGCACCTCGGACGATCTCGACGAGCCCGGCACCACCGGCGTCGACCACGCCCGCCTTGGCGAGGATCTCGAGCAACTCGGGCGTGCGCGCGAGCGCGTCTTCGCCCCTTGCAAGCACCACCTGGAGGAAGGAGGCGGGCGTGGGCTCGTTCTGCACCTGCTGCTCGCCCTCCTCGGCCATCTCGCGGATGACCGTGAGGATCGTGCCTTCGACCGGGCCGACACGCTCCACGGCGCGGTACGCGGCGTCGCTCGCCGAGCGGAAGGCACGGCTCAGGTGCTCGGGCGTTACCGCCTCGCCCTCGTGAGTGTCCCCGAGCACAGCCGTGAGGCCGCGAACGATCTGCGAGAAGATCACTCCCGAGTTTCCCTTCCCGGCCTTCAGCGCGGCCTGCGAGACCTCTCTTGCCAGCGCCTCGCGACCCTCTGCCTGCGAGTGCTCGATCGTCTCAACGATCTTGCGGAGAGTCAGAGTCAGGTTGGTACCGGTGTCGCCGTCGGGCACGGGGTACACGTTGAGATCGTCGATCCGCTGTCGATTGGCCTCGAGGTTCTGGAGTGCTGCGCGCGCAAGACCCGTGATCGTCTCGAGCTCCGTCAGCGTCCTCGCCGTGCCCGCGTTCACGGCGCGAGCTTATCCGTCTTGCCGGGCCAGCTCACTCTGGCGGCGAGCCGTCAGAGAGCTTTTTGGACTTTTCCGGCCTTGAGGCAGCGCGTGCAGACGTACGCGCGCGTCGGACGACCCTCGAGGATCATGCGAACGCGCTGCAGATTCGGGTTGAAGCGACGCTTGGTGGCGACCATCGAATGGCTTCGGTGGTTGCCGAATCCGGGCTTCTTCCCGCAGATTGCGCAGACCTTGGACATGCGGCCGACCAGTGTACCGACACCGGTACCGATATCGGTACAGGAAGCTCAAGGGTGTGGTGCTAGCGGCTGGCGGCCGCGCGCAGGTGCGAGAAGACGTCCGCCATCTCGAGGGCCGTGCGAACGGCTTCCGCGCCCTTTTCGATGCGCGGGTCCGCCTGCTCGATGCGGTCGAGCGTCAGCACACCGAACGAGACGGGCACGCCGGTCTCCAGCGCAGCGAGCTGGAGACCGCTCGCAGCCTCGCCCGCCACATAGTCGAAGTGCGGCGTATCGCCTCGGATCACACAGCCGAGCGCGACGATGCACGCGAAGCGGCGGGTCTTGGCGAGCGCCGTTGCGGCGACCGGAAGCTCGAACGCGCCGGGAACGACCATCACAGTGATGGCGTCGCGCGGTACGCCCGCGACGTCCAATTCGTCGAGCGCCCGTTCCAGGAGCCGCGACGTCACGCCGCCGTTGAAGCGAGCGACGACCACTCCAACCGCTCGCCTGGAGCCGTCCGCGCCCCCTTCGAGGACCGCGTATCCGTCCGGGATCTCGAGCTCGCCCACGGCGTGCTCGTGCGACGGAGCCACGCTCATTGGGACTGCATCGCCTTCATCCTCGGACCCGTCGACGGCCTCCTCGTCGTCCGTCTCGACGTCGACCTGGAGCTCCGGCTCCGACGCGCTCCACGCGCCCGGTTCGGAGACACGCTCGCCGGGCGGCTCGTCTGGTGCTGCGACGGGCGGTTGGTCTGGCGCTGCGACGGGCGACTCGTCCTCGAGCTCGAGCTCGCTCGGTTCGGGACCCTGGTCGGACCCAGAGGCGTCTCCGGCGGTCCGCGTCGACCAATCGGCGATGACGTTCTCACTCGACTCGTCGATGTCGCGGCTCACGCGTCCTCCTCCGCTTCCGCCTCGGGCTCGAGACGTACGCCCTGGTGGTGCAACCTGGCTCCCGGAGACGGCGCCAGCGTATGCCCGAGCTTGTCGCGCTTGGCCTCGAGGTAGCGCTGGTTCTCGTGGTTCGGGGGTACCTCGATCGGCACCTGCTCCACCACGGTGAGACCGTACGACTCGATGCCCTCCATCTTGCGCGGATTGTTCGTGAGGAGGCGGATGGTGGTCAGGCCCAGGTCGGCGAGGATCTGGTAGCCGAAGCCGTACTCGCGCGAGTCGGCGGGAAAGCCGAGCTCGATGTTCGCCTCGACCGTGTCGAGACCTTGCTCCTGCAGCTCGTACGCACGCAGCTTGTTCAGGAGCCCGATGCCCCGCCCTTCCTGCGCCATGTAGAGGATGACACCGCGTTCCTCGAGACCGATTCGAACGAGAGCACGCTCGAGCTGCTCGCCGCAGTCGCAGCGCTGCGAATGGAAGACGTCTCCCGTAAGGCACTCCGAGTGGACTCGCACGAGGACGTCGTCGCGCCCAGCGACGTCGCCTTTCACGAGCGCGAGGTGTTGCTTCCCGGTGAGCAGCTCTCTGTATGCGACAGCCTGGAACTCGCCGAACTCCGTGGGCAGACGAACGGACACCGCGCGCTCCACGAGCTTCTCGTTCCGGCGACGGTGCTGGATGAGGTCGGCGACGGTGACCATCTTGATCTCGTGCCGCTCACAGAACTCGGCCAGGTCGGGGACGCGGGCCATCGTGCCGTCCTCGTTCATGATCTCGCAGACGACGCCCGCCGGGATGAGCCCCGCCAGCCGAGCGAGGTCGACCGAGGCCTCGGTCTGACCGGCCCGATGGAGGACGCCGCCGGGACGCGCACGCAGCGGGAACACGTGGCCGGGCTGCACCAGGTCCTCGGGGCGCGAAGCCGGATCGATCGCGACCTGGATCGTGCGCGCACGGTCGGCCGCCGAGATCCCCGTGGAGACCCCGTCACGTGCCTCGATCGAGACCGTGAACGCCGTCCCGAGGGGAGTCTCGTTCCGCTCGGTCATCTGGCGAAGCGCGAGATCGTCGCAGCGCTCCGGCGTGAGGCAGAGGCAGATGAGGCCGCGGGCGTGCGTGGCCATGAAGTTGATCGCTTCCGGTGTCACGAACTGGGCAGCGATCGTGAGGTCTCCCTCGTTCTCCCTATCGGCGTCGTCGACGACCACGACAAACCGTCCGGAGCGGATGTCCTCGATCGCTTCCTCGATGGTCGCGAAGGGAGACCTCGTCTCGAGCATGTGCGTGTCCACGGTCACGACGAGATCGTAGCCCTCAGTCGCCGGTGGGTCGGACGGCTCGCTCCACGTACTTCGCAAGAATGTCCGCCTCGAGATTCACACCCTGTCCCGGCACGAGCGTCGAAAGCGTCGTGCCCGACAGCGTGTGCGGGACCAGCGCGACCGCGAAGGCGTCGCTGGCGAGCTCGGCGATCGTCAAGGACACACCATCGACGGCGATCGAGCCCTTCTCGACGCAGTAGCGGAGGATGTCGTCGGGTGCGTCGACGAAAACGCGAAGACCCTCGCCCTCGGCCTCGACGGACTGCACACGACCGACGGCATCGACGTGGCCCTGGACGTAGTGGCCGCCGAGGGAGTCGCCCGCCCGAAGCGCGGGTTCGACGTTCACTTCCGCACCGAAGCGCTTCACGCGCCCGAGAGTCTCCGGAACGACGTCAAAGGTCAGCCTGCCGTCATGCGACGCGATCACGGTCAGGCACACGCCGTCGACAGCAACCGAGTCGCTCAGCGCAGCCGTGACGGACGTCTCGACCACGAGCCGTCCTCCGTCGAACGAGACCACTCGGCCTACGTCGCGAACGATCCCTGTGAACACGCTTCAACCGTATCCATCAAGGCTCGTGCACGTATGCGCTGAGCAGGACGTCGTCGCCGACAGACATCGCACGCAGTCGTGCGAGCGGCACGGGCGCGGGAAGTCCGGCGACCATTCCAGGGCCGCCGCCGGCCATCGTGGGCGCGACGAACACCAGCACCTTGTCCACGAGATCCTGCTCCAGGAACGCAGCTGCGAGAGTCGGGCCTCCTTCGAGAAGCAGGGACTGGACCCCGTCTTTCGCCAGTGCTTCGAGCTCCTCGACGAGTGGTCCGCTGTGGAGCTCGAGCTCGGATTCGGCAGGCAGCGGGCCTCGGCCGAACGCGATCCTCCGCGGCTGACCTCGTGGGGTCGCGACGTCGCGTGCATCGAGCCCGGGGTTGTCCCAGCGGACCGTTCCCATGCCGACGGCCACCGCGTCAGACGCAGCACGGAGCTCGTGAACGAGCCGGCGCGACCCCTCTCCTGAAACCCACCGCGAGCCAGGAACCGCGATGCAGCCATCGAGCGTGAGTGCCACCTTGTACGTCACGAACGGCCGCTTTTGCACCACCCACGTGCGCCACGCCTCGAGCTGCTGCCGGCAGCGGAACGCCGGTTCACCTGCCATCACCTCGACCTCGACACCCACAGCGCGCAGCTTCTCGATGCCACCGCCCGCAACCCCCGGGTTGGGATCGACCTGTCCGACGACGACCCGCGCGACCCCGGCGGCTACGAGCGCATCGGCGCAGGGCGGCGTCGAACCGTGGTGCGCGCATGGCTCCAGCGTCACGTACACGGTTGCGCCACGAGCCCGCTCGCCTGCGGCCTCGAGAGCGCGAACCTCTGCGTGCGCTTCGCCTTTGAGGGCATGAAAGCCCTCGCCCACGACCTCGCCGTCGCGGACGACGACCGCGCCGACGACGGGGTTCGGATGGGCGGTTGATCGACCCTGCTCGGCGAGCTCGACCGCGCGCTCGAGGAACGATGTGTCCATGCGGGTGATCCTAGGCCGCGGCAACGAGGAGACGAGCGCACTCGATCATGTCCTCTTCGACCTTCTGTCCGCTGACGCCCCAGGCGAGCGCATGGGCGATCCCCCAGCGCCGTGTGCGCTCACGGTCGAGCCCGGCCTCCGACGCGAGCTGGTCGAGGCGGCGGCGGATGCGCGCGGCACCGCCAGGGCTCCCGAGCAACCAGCGACGGTCGCGGAGAAGCGACGCCGCATCGAACTCGCGCTCGCCGACGAGCGGCTTCGGATCGATCGCGAGCCACGGCTCCCGGCCGGCCCGGAGGACGTTCCCGCCGTGAAAGTCCTGATGGAGCACGACGTGCTCGCCCTGCGCTGGTCCAAGCTCGCCGCACGCACTCACAGCCTCGTCGACGAGACGACCCTCGTACGGTCGTCCGAGCGCCTCCCAATCGGACTCGAGCTCGATCGCCCAGCGCACAGCCTCGTCGGCGAGCATCCGGAACGGATGATCCGCGGTGGGTGCGCGCCAGAGCCGGCGCAGGACACCGGCTCCGATGCGCGTCGCCTCTTCATCGTCCTCGACCGCCCACAGCTGCGACCCGGGGATGCAGCGCTCGATGAGCAAAGCCCGCAGCCCTTCGTTCGAGGCAAGCAGGCGCACCGCACCGCGTCCGTCCCAGCATGCGAGAGCATCGGGCTCGCGCTCGCTCTCTGGCTCAGGAAGGTTGATCTTGAGCACTGCATCGTCGCCACCGGGAAGCTCAACCGGCACGACGAGCGAGACATTCGCGTTCTCGAAGGGCTCGCCGAGCCGAAGCTCCCAGAGGGCCCCACATCGCTCCATGATCGAGGGCAGCGACGCAAGCCATTCGGCTCCACCCGGCAGGCGACGACACCAGTCGAGGCCCGATGGGACTCTCACGTGCGCAGGCGCGCGATGAAGAAGCCGGCGGTTCCGTGGACGTGCGGAAGCGTCTGCAGGAACTCCGGTCGCTTTGAATGCCGGAACTGCGGCCATTCGTCTGCAAGTGTCTGGTCGACCTCGAGCCCGGTCGCGTCCACGACGGCTTCGCATTCTTCGGGGTTGATCGTGCACACGGAATAGACGACGGTGCCGCCCGGCCGGACGCGCGCGGCTGCGGACCGGAGGAGCTCGAGCTGGAGCTCCGGAAGTGGCTCGGCCCGCCAGCGAAGATCAGGTCGCGAGTTCAGCACGCCGAGCCCTGAGCACGGGGCATCGACGAGCGCGTGGTCGAAGCCGTCGAGGTCCGCCGGCAGTGCACGGCCGTCGGCGACGACGACCCGAACGCCACTCGCGCCTACGCGACGTGCTGCGTCCTCCAACTCGCGTGCTCGAGCCTCGTTCACCTCGACGGCGACGACCTCGCCGGCCAGCATCGTCGCCTTGCCACCCGGAGCAGCGCAGACGTCGAGCGTGCGCTCTCCGTCCTTGGACCGCACCGCAACCCCGGCGAGCTGGGAGCCCCGGCTCTGCGGCCAGATCCGTCCCTCGGCGATTGCTGTTTCGTCGATCCGATCGACGTGCCAAGCCCCGGGAATATCCTTGTCTGGTGTTCCATCCGGCTCGCCTCGGATGAGCCGGACGACGCGCTCGGGCGGTTCGTTCAGCGCCCACATGAGGCTGATCGCATCCTCGCGACCAAGGTCGCGCCACCATACGTCGGCGACCCAGTCCGGGTACGAGTGCTTGAGGCCCGCGCCGGCTGGCGTCTCATCCGAAAGCCCGTCGAGGAGTCCGCGAAGACCGTCCGCGAGTCGACGCAGGACGGCGTTGGTGAACGGCACAGCGCGCTCCAGGCGAGCGGCGCGAACGAGCTCGACGGACTCGTTCACGGCCGCATGCCGGGGAACCCCGTCGACGTAGCCGAGCTGGTAGGCACCGAGCCGGAGCGCGGCACGCACCGGACCGTCGAGGCGATGCACTCGCCGACGACCGAGCGTCTCGATCGCGTAGTCGAGCGTGCGAACTCGCTGAACCGCTCCGAAGGCGAGGCGACGCGCCAAGGCACGATCGCGATCGTCGAGGCCTTTCGCCGCGGAGCGGAAGGCGCGGTCGGCATATGCATCGCCCTCGAAAACGCGCTCGAGGACATGGAACGCCGTGCGCCGCGCGGGGCTTATCTGAGCCCGCGGAGCCACGCGTCGTACTCCATCCGGCGCCCGCCATCCGGTTGCACCTCGAGTGGCTCGAACGAGCCGTCGTCGCCCACCTGAGCCCTCCAGACGGTGACGCTCTTCCCGGCAAGCTCGGCCCGAGCGCCGATGTGCGGCGACAGCGCACGGACGACGTCGACGAGCTCTCGCGCGGGTCGCGACAGATCGAGGACGCGATCGTCGGGGCCGATCTTGTCTGCGTAGGTCACGCCGTTCGCAGCCTGCGGCTCGAACGCGATCTCGGGACTCGCCAGGACGACGTCGAGCAGCTCGACCGCAAGCGCCGCCGCCTTGGCATACACCGCTCCGGCGTCGTCGTCCGCTTCGACGAGAAACGCCCGCTGAGCGGCGACCGGGCCGGCATCGAGCTCCGCGGACTGTCTCGTGGATCGTCACCCCGGTCTCGAGGTCACCCGCCATGAGCGACCGCTCGACCGGTGCTGCGCCACGCCAGCGAGGCAGCAGCGACGGGTGGACGTTCAGCCAGAGGCTCTTTGCGAGCAAGGCGTCAGGCACCAGCCTCCCGTAGGCGACGACAACCGTCGTGGGCGCACCGAGCTCGAGCCCTGCGTCGAGCCGCTCCGGTTGCAGGACCGTCAGACCCAGGCGCTCCGCGACCTCCTTGGCCGGAGGGGCGACGAGCTTCCGGCCGCGACCCGCAGGGGCGTCCGGACGTGTGAGAACCGTGCTGATCTCATGGCGGGCGGCGAGCCGCTCGAGCACATCGGCGCCGAACGGTGCGGTCGCGGCGACTGCGATGTGCGGGCTCACGGGCCAGCTGCCGACTGACGAGCATGGAAGGAGTGTGGAACCGGGACGTTCCCCCACACGCTCGACAATGGAGGAAGGACGGGGGAAAAGCACGGTCTTCCCGGTGGGAGCAAGCCGACGGCGTGCGACCTCACCGTGCGCCGAGGACGGGCTGCGGTCTCAGCTTGGCGAGTGCAACTCGCCTGGACTCGTCGTCCGTGCGATCGATGATCAGCACTCCGTCGAGGTGGTCGAGCTCGTGCTGGACGACGCGCGCGGTCGGCTGTTCGAACTCGAGCCGGAGGGCGTTTCCGGTCTCGTCGAACCCCTCGATCGTGACTGCCGTCGAACGCTCGACCGGGACCAGTACCTCGCGCAACGACAGGCAGCCTTCATCGTCTGTCGCACTCTCGTCGGCTCGCTCGGCGATCGTGGGATTCACGAACACGCGGTCTTCGCCGTCATGAACGAACACGAAGACTCGGCGGAGGACCCCGACCTGGGTGGCCGCGAGGCCAACTCCCTGGGCCTCGTGCATGAGCGTCGTCATTCGCTCGACGAGGCGCGGGAGATCGGCGTCGAACGTCTCGACCTCCCGAGCCTTCATCCTGAGCGCCGGATCCCCGTACTGTCGAACTCTCGAGAGCGCGAGCAGTCGCCGTGCCTCTTTCTCGAGCTCCGCGTCCTCGGCCGCAGAACCGACGTCGTCGTCGTGATCGTGGTCGTGGTCGTGATCGTGATGGTGGTCGTGGTCCGGCACGCGGCGAGTCTAGCCCGCCGCAGTCTCCCTATCCGCCGAATCCAGTCGTCTGCCGGTCGATCTCCTCGCCCGTCCGGTTCAACGCCAGGACAGCCGTCGGGCCACGACCGTTTCGCAAGTCGGCTCTCCGGAATCTGTATCCGAAGGCTCGGAAGCTGCCAGCTTGGGTAGCAACCGCAGCAGCCCGTTTCATGGGGATCTCGCGTCTGCTGCCGTCGGTCATGAGAACCTGGATCGAGGCTGCGTCCATCGCGGCGAGTCCGATCAGCCTCGCGTCGGAGACTCGGCTTGCCTCGGGTCCGCCGTCGTACGAAAGGCTGACCGACAGCTTCCGCCCTCCCAGCGGGTCGTCAATTCCGTCACAGCCACCTTGCCGCTCACGACTGCTCGCGGACGGTGCGTCCCAAAGGCAGAGATATCCCGTCGAAGTGGGCTGTACGAAGACGCCCCGACTTGATGCCTCGGCCGCGCCGGCGAAGTCCGCAACCCGAATCACCGGATCGTCGCGCACCGCGGCGAGGAAGCCCTCCGGATCATCGACGCCGCGAAGCTGTGCTGCGATCACTCCACCGGCGAGAACCCCGGCGAGAACCACGCCGAATCCGAAGACTGCCCAGCGCTTAGTCGTGCCGCTCATCCTGCTCTCCTCTCCTAGTGGAGCCAGCAGCTGCCCGAGAACCAGCTGTATGACTTGCAATGACCCTTCACGGTCAGCAGCCACGGGGAATACGTCTCCGTGACCGACTTCGTGTTCCTCACGGTGTTGTGCCAGCCGTATGACCCGTTATCGATGAACGTGACGACCTTGTCGTATCCCGAGCCGTACGTACTGAAGTGATTTCCAAGCCAGCGATTGCTGAACGAGCTGCCAAAGGCCTCACCTGGCACAAATTGTCTGGGGCCGGCATAGGTCGTCGCACCTCCGAAGGCGGAGGTCGCCAAGACGAGCGCCACAAGCGTGAGACACAACGGCGGTCACAAGTCGCTTCATCAGCATCCCCTCGGTCGCGGGTTTCTGCGAGTCAGATCTACCGCGCCCTGTGTATGCGTGTCAATTGACACAAACAGACATGTCCCGCAATGTCTGGACGAACGGGGAGACGGCCGCTTAGACGGACTGGGGATCCACGTCGACCACGGCCTGCAAGCCGCGCTTGCGCATCGCCGGAGCGGCCGCTGCAAGGACCTCGGCCGCCTTCGCGGCGAGCGCCCGCGGCGCGTTCGTCTTCGCGACGAGCTGCGCACGATGCCGCCCGCGCAAGCGAAGCAGCGGCGCCGGTCCCGAGAAGGAGTGCGTCGGACCCACCCAGCGCGCCACGAAGCTCCGCGAGGACCTGGAGCGGCCCCGAGGCGTCGGGCCCCGACACGACGAGCGACACGAGGTGGCGGAATGGCGGATAGCCGAGCTCTTCGCGGCGGGCGAGCTCCTGCGCGAGAAAGCCCGCGACGTCGTGACGCGCGGCGTAGGTGAGCGGCGTCGCATCTGGCTGGAACGTCTGCACGAGCACGATTCCGGGTGCATCGCGCCCGCTTCGGCCGGCGAGCTGGGTGACGAGCTGGAACGTGCGCTCCTCGGACCGGAAGTCCGGAAGGGCGAGCCCCGTGTCGGCATCGACCACGGCGGCCATGGCGACACCGGGAAAGTGGTGCCCTTTTGCCACCATCTGCGTGCCGATGAGCACGGCAGCCCGCGCGCTCGCGAACCGCTCGAGAGCCTTGGCGGAGCACTCCGGGGCGGGCGGCGGTGTCGGCGTCGAGCCTGATCCGGTCGAGGCCCGGCACGCGACGTCGCGAGCTCGGACTCGAGCCGTTGCGTCCCGGCACCGATCCGGGCGAGGTCGACCGACCCGCACTCGGGGCACTGCTCGGGGAGCGGCTCGGTGAAGCCGCAGTGGTGACAGTGCAGGCGTTCGTCCTGATGGAGCGTCAGCGCGACGTCGCAGCTTCGGCAACGACGCGACGTGCCACACGCGCGGCAGTGCACGGCTCCCGACACTCCTCGGCGATTGAGCAGGAGGATCGCCCGCCCCCCATGTTCTTCGAGCCGTGCGAGCTCAGCCAGGAGGGGCGCGGATAGCGGGTATCCCGCTTCACGACGCAGATCGACGAGCCTGACCTTCGGCATCGGAGCCCCGATTCGCGCAGCGAGCTCCAGCCGCTCGAGCCGTGCCCAGCTCTCGGGACGAGGGGTTGCGCTCCCGTAGACGGCGACCGCCGCTTCGAGCGTCGCGCGCTTCGCAGCGACGGTGCGTGCGTCGTAGCGGGGATCGGACTCCTGCTTGTACGACGCGTCGTGCTCCTCGTCGACGATGACCAGACCGAGATTCCGTACGGGCGCAAAGACCGCCGACCGCGCGCCCACGACGACGCGCGCATCGCCCATCGCGATCCGCTCGCGCTCGTCGCGACGTTGGGCATCGGTGAGCGCCGAGTGGAGCACGGCCACGGCGATCGCCGAACCGCTGGCGGAAGCGGCCGACCGCCTGAGGTGTGAGGGCGATCTCCGGAACCAGGACGATCGCTCCACGATCGCGTTCGATGGCGACGGCACACGCCTGGAGGTAGACCTCGGTCTTGCCGCTGCCCGTGGGGCCGTGCAGGAGGAGATGGCCGCCGCCGCTCTCGAGCGTCGCCACGATCCGGTCGACGGCAACACGTTGACCCGGTGTGAGCTCGGCAGGCTCCGGCTCGCCGGGAAGTGCATCTCGCTTCGAGACCTCGCGCCGTTCGCCCCGCCGCGCGCGGCTCCTGGGTGCCACGAGCGCGAGCGCGCGAGCCGGCGTCGACCCGTAGTACTCCGCGAGCCAGAGCGCAAGCTCCACGAGCGCCGACGGGATCCGGTCGACAACCGCACCAGCCGACGCGATCGCGACGCCGGCGGGAGCCGCGACTCCGAGCTCGACGACCACGCCGCGCACCGAGCGGCTACCGAGCTGGATCGAGACGACGTCACCCCTTGCGACGCCGTCCGAAACCTCGTACGTGAACGAGCCGACCGAGAGCGCGCGCGGTGACGAGTGGGTAGATCTCAGCGAGCGGCACGATCCGAGAGCGTATGCGGCGACGTGGCCACCGGCGTGCGGGCGAACGCGGGAAGCCTCGCACGCACGACTAGGATGGCGAGCATGGCCGGACACAGCGTCGACGAGTACCTGGAGACGATCTACTTCCTCGCGTTCCCGATCGGTGAGTACCGTCCCTCGACGGGCGCGACGGGCTCGACCGCGATCGCGGCCAGGGTCGCCGAGATGCTCGGCGTCTCACGTGCGTCCGCCGGTGAGATGCTGAAGCGGCTCGAGGCGGACGGCCTCGTAGAGCGCGGCGAGCAGAAGGAGGCGATCCTCACGTCCCTCGGTGCCGAGCGCGCGAAGCGCGTCGTCCGCAAGCACCGCATCATCGAGCGCTTCCTCACGGATTTCATGGGCTACACGGCCGCCGAGTCGCACGTGCACGCCGACGAGCTCGGGGACACGTTTAGCGACGAGATGATCGAGCGGATCAACGAGCGCCTGGGTGAGCCCGACCGCTGCCCGCACGGCTGGCCGGTCGACCCGGAGTTCGAGCAGACGGAGAACACGGAGCTCGTCGCGCTGGCGGACCTCGAAACCGGCAAGAGCGCGGAGATCGTGAGGCTCGCCGAGCACGACGGCGACCTGCTCCACTGGTACTACGACGAAGGGCTCGTCCCCGGGACGAGAGTCGAGATGCTCGGGGCGCAGCCAGCGGCCGGCCAGCTGACGGTGTCACTCGAAGGGGCCGAGCGGGCTCTCGCAGAGAAGGCCGCGAACGGCATCTACGTTCGCGCCGCCACGGCTTAACGAAACGCTCAACGGTCGTTCAAGAGCTGGTCAAACTCGGGTGCCACGATGGCGCGGCTCATCTGAGCTGGACAGACACTGGAAGAAAGGGAGACTGGGAAACATGAGAACGAATCGTCATGCCGTGGTCGCCGTGGTCGGTGCGACCGCACTCCTCGCCGGAGGCGGAGCTCGCGCTCGCGAGCGGGCCCGGCACCGACCGAGGCGCGCGCTGCGAGAAGATCGTCGAGAAGATCGCCGAGCGGCGCGGAGTCAGCGTCGCCGAGCTCGAAAGCACGATCAAGGAGAGGCTGACGCGCGCGAGTCGACGCTGCTCTCGAGGCGGGTCGGATCTCGTCCGAGCGCGCCGCGAAGCTCAAGGAGCGGATCTCGGCGGGCACGCTGTGCAAGGCGGCCCAGGCCGTGAAGACCGCACACGCTCGCCACGCGTCGCACGGGATGTTCAAGGCGGCCGCGCAGTTCCTCGGCCTCGACCGAGCCGCGCTCAAGGCACAGCTCCCGGGGAACTCGCTCGCGAGCCTCGCGCTGAAGCAGGGCAAGACCGTCGAAGCCCTCGAGGCGGCGGCTCTCGCGCCTGCGCAGGCGCGGCTCGCAGGAGCGGTCACCTCCGGGAGGATCACGCGGAGTGCAGGCAGATCGCATCCTGGAGCGCCTCGAACGTGTGGTAGGCCGGTTGGTCACGAAGACGTTTCCGGCGAAGTAGCACCGCCTCTTAGCGAGTTCTTAGGAACCTCTCAGACGGATCTCACGAAGACGCGATTGGGTCCGGAGCACTCATTGATCCCTCTCATGGGTGCCCTCCAACCGAAGGCCCGCCGGATCAAGCGGGCCTTCGGCGCGCCGAGGGAGAACCGCTCGTGACACGGAGGTAGTGAGCTAGACCGCGGCGGTCTGGGCGAGACCTGCGGCGGCGCGGAGAGCGTCCGCCTTGTCCGTGCGCTCCCACGTGAAGTCGCGGTCGTCGCGGCCGAAGTGGCCGTAGGCCGCGGTCTTCGCGTAGATCGGGCGGAGGAGATCGAGATCGCGGATGATCGCGCCCGGCCGCAGGTCGAAGTGCTCGGCGACGAGCTGCTCGATCCGCGCGATGGGGACAGCCTCGGTCCCAAAGCATTCGATGTTGACGCTCATCGGGTGGGCGACGCCGATCGCGTACGCGACCTGGAGCTGACAGCGGTCGGCGAGACCGGCCGCGACGACGTTCTTGGCCACGTAGCGCGCGGCATATGCGGCCGAGCGATCGACCTTCGTCGGATCCTTGCCGGAGAACGCGCCGCCGCCGTGCGGGGCCGCGCCGCCGTACGTGTCGACGACGATCTTTCGCCCGGTCACCCCGGTGTCCCCCATCGGACCGCCGATGACGAACTTGCCGGTCGGGTTCACGTACAGGAAGTCCTTCGCGTTCAGGCGATCCGGATCGAAGAGGCCGCGGATAGTCCGCGTGGAGGATCGGCGCTACCACGTGCTCGAGCAGGTCAGGCTTGAGCATCGTCTCCACGTCGAGGCCGTCGCGGTGCTGGCTCGAGACGAGCACACGCTCGATCTCGGTCGCACGCTGGATGCCGTGCTCGTCGACCTCGTAGCGAACCGTTACCTGCGTCTTGCCATCCGGCCGCAGGTAGGGAAGCACCTCGGCCTTCCGCACCTCGGCGAGGCGCTTCGCGAGCTTGTGGGCCAGCGTGATCGGAAGCGGCATCAGCTCGGTCGTCTCGTTGGTCGCGTATCCGAACATCATTCCCTGGTCTCCCGCGCCGAGGAGGTCGAGAGGATCCGTGTCTCCATGCTGAGCCTCGTACGACTCGTCCACCCCGCGCGCGATGTCAGCCGACTGCTCGTCGATCGCCACGACGACACCGCACGTCTCGAAGTCGAAGCCGTACTTCGCCCGCGTGTAGCCGATCTCGGCAATCCGGTCGCGCACCACCGCACGAACGTCGACGTACGTCTCCGTCGTGATCTCGCCTGCGACGACGACCAGCCCGGTCGTGACGAGCGTCTCGCACGCCACTCTGCCGTTCGGGTCGTCGGCGAGGATCGCGTCGAGAACCGAGTCCGAGATCTGGTCGGCGACCTTGTCGGGATGGCCCTCGGTCACCGACTCGGACGTGAATGCGAACGAACGGGTCGCCATGCGTGGAAAGGCTACCTAGCCCGCCGGGTCATTCGGTCGTGGGCTCGCGGCGCATGAGCTGGGAGACGAGATCGGTGAGCGCGGTGCCGTCGACGCACCGCGCATACGCCTTCCGTGATCGGGAGCTCGATGCCGAGGCGGCGTGACAGGTCGCGCATGACCGGTGCGGTCGTCAGCCCCTCGACCACCATGCCGATCTGAGCGACAGCCTCTTCGGAGCTGACACCCTGCGCGATGAGCTCGCCCGCGCGCCGGTTCCGGCCGGTCGGCGCCCAGCACGTGACGATCAGGTCTCCCATCCCCGCAAGTCCTGCAAACGTGTCCGGTCGCGCGCCGGCGGCCTCGGCGAGGCGGCGCATCTCGGCCAGCCCGCGTGCGACAAGCGCCGCCTTGGCGTTGTCGCCCAGGCCCGAGGCCGTCCGCCCCGCCCGCGGCAAGCGCGATGACGTTCTTCGCGGCAGCGCAGAGCTCGACGCCCGCCATGTCGTCGCTCACGTACACGCGGAAGATGGACGAGTTGGTCGCGACCTGTAGGAGCACCGCGAGCTCGAGGTCCTCGCTGGCGACGACCGCTGCCGCCGGGAGTCCGCGAACGATCTCGTCGGCGATGTTCGGCCCCGAGAGGACGGCGACGAGCCGGTCTCCGACGAGCGTCGAGAGCCGCGCGCCCGTCGCCGGATCGCAGACCCTTCGTGAGGCTCAGTACCGGAGCCGTCCCCGGGAGCGCGGTGACGACGTCCCCGTAGACCGCGCTCGGAACCGCGACGACGACGAGCTCGGCGTCTGCGATCGGCGCCTCCCCGACGGTGGCGGCAGCGATCCCTCGAAGGTCGGCCTCGGGGACGTAGCGCGGATTGCGACCGTTCTCGCTGATTGCCGCGACCTGGTCCGGGTCGCGGGCAGCCAGCGTGACGTCGTGCCCGCGGTCGCGCAGCAGGCAGCGAACGCCGAACCCCACGACCCGGCGCCGACGACGACGACTCTCACTCGGACGTGACGAAGTCGATGGAGACGGGAACGCCTTCGAGGCCAAAGCGTTGGCGAAGCTGGTTCTCGACCCAGTACCCGTAG
Organism: uncultured Actinomycetes bacterium; assembly: GCA_963756925.1. Lineage (GTDB taxonomy): Bacteria > Actinomycetota > Thermoleophilia > Gaiellales > Gaiellaceae > GMQP-bins7. The sequence goes on from CAVWPL010000008.1 coordinate 63,173, forward strand.
TCGCGGGTGACGAGACCCCGGTCGTTCACGAAGATCCTGAACCGCGGCGGCCTGGTGCTCACCTGAGTTCCGTAGAGGAGGTTCAGCCGGCGCCCGCGGCGTCCCGGTGGCTGCCGAGCCTCGCGCAGCTCCTGGAGCGCTTTGTTCAGCGTCGCCGTCGAGATCCGACCCGCATAGCGGGAGAAGAGATCCTCGACGATGTCGAGCAGCCGCTCGAGCCCGCGTCCCGTCTTCGCGGACACCGCGATCACGGGCGGCCGCTGCCGGATACGGATCTCGAGGTCCGGCTTCACATCCTCGATCCGCAGCTTCGTGACGTCCCACTTCGCGAGGACGACGATCGTCGCGCAACCGGCTTTGCGCGCCACGTCGGCGACCGAGATGTCCTGCTCGACGATCCCCTCGTCCGAGTCGACGAGGACGAGCGCGATGTCCGCGCGGTCGGCGGCATCGAGCGTGCGCAGCTCCGAGAAGTACTCGATCCCCTGCCGCTGCTTGCGCTTCCGCCTGATCCCTGCCGTGTCGACGAGGACGAACGTCGTGTCGTTGCGCTGCAGCACCGTGTCGATCGAGTCACGCGTGGTGCCGGGTATCTCCGAGACGATGACGCGGTCCTGCCCGAGGAGCGCGTTCAGAAGCGACGACTTGCCGACGTTCGGCCGACCGAGGATCGCGACCTTGATCGCTTCGTCGCCCACGGGCGGCTCGCCGCCGCCGGGAAGGCGCCGCACGATCTCGTCGAGGAGATCGCCCGTTCCGTATCCGTGAACGGCCGAGATCGGGAATCGGGTCGCCGAGCCCGAGCCGGTGGAACTCGAGCGCCTCCGCGTCGCGACGCGGGTCGTCCAGCTTGTTAGCGAGGACGAGCACGGGACGACGTGACCGGCGGATGATCTCGGCGAGCTCCTCGTCTCCGGGGGTCACCCCCGCTCGAGCGTCGACGACGAACAGCACGAGATCGGCCTCCTCGATCGCCTGCCGTGCCTGCGCCGCGATCTGCGGGCCGAACGGGACCGGTGTCCGCCCGATCGACGCCGCCCGTGTCGATGAGCCGGAATCGCGTGCCGGACCAGTCCGCAAGGAGCTCCTTGCGGTCCCGCGTTACGCCCGGCGTCTCGTGGACGACGGCGGTGCGCGTCTCGGTGAGCCGGTTGAGGAGCGTCGACTTCCCGACATTCGGGAACCCGACGATCGCGACCGTTCCTGCGATCCCTTCGACGCGGCGACCTCCGTCATGTCATGGCGGGGGGCGTCGCGTCTCGCGGACGCCCGAGCTCGTGCATCTCGACGAGCCATTCCCAGAGCTCGCGGAGCTTCCGCTCGATCTCGAGCGACGCTTCCTTGTAGCCCTTACCGCCGCGCGGAAGCCCCTCGAACGTCATCGGCTCGCCCCACGCGACGGAGACCGGCGCGAAGTTGCCGGGCCGCCAGGTCTGGCTCCGTGGATGGCGGCCGGGATCACCGGGACGCTCCTCGTTGATCGCGACCATCGCGGCCCCCGGCTGGACAGGTCCGGGAACTCCGCTCGCTGCCTCGTCCCCTCCGCGAACATCCCGAGCGCGTGTCCGTCGCGGACGATCTCGCGCATCGTGCGCACCGCATCGCGGTCGGACTCGCCGCGTCGCACGGGGAACGCGCCGAACGTGCGCATGAGCTGGCCGAGGCCCGGAACGCGGTGCGCCTCGACCTTCGCCATGAAATAGAGCGTGCGCGGGCTCGCTACGCCGAGTGCGGGCGGGTCGATCCAGCTGAAGTGGTTGGCCGCGACGACGAGACCGCCGGTCATGGGCATGCGCTCGGCGCCGTAGACGCGCGACGGCGCGACGAGCTTGGTCGCCGTCCCGATCGTCGAGCGCCCGACAGCCCAGATCGCGTCGGTCTTGTTCACCGGCGCGGCCTCCGCACGAGCTCGGCGATCCGGTCGACGACCTCGTCGACCGTGAGCTCCGTCGTGTCGAGCAGCACGGCGTCGTCGGCCGGCTGGGTGTTGACCGCGTCGCGCTCGTCGCGCTGTCGCAGGTCGGCGGCGAGCGTCTCGACGCCGACTCCGGGGCGATCTGCCGTGCGCCGCCGTGCGCGCTCGCCCTCGTCGGCGACGAGGAAGACCTTGACCTCGGCCTGCGGGGCGACCACCGTCCCGATGTCGCGACCCTCGATCACGGCGTCGCCGAGCTCGCCCAGCGCGCGCTGGCGCTCGCGCATCACCTCGCGCACGGGCGCGTGCCGCGCGACGACCGGGACGAGCCGGTCGATCTCGGGCTCCCGGATCGCCTCGGTGACGTCGTCGCCGGCGATCTCGACCCTGTCCCTCGGCGTCGAACGCGACCGGGATGCGCGCGCGCGAGTGCCGCGAGCGCCTCCCCGTCCTCGAGCTCGACGCCGTCGCGCAGCGCGAGCCAGGTCAGCGCGCGGTACATCGCGCCGGTGTCGAGGTAGAGGAAGCCCGAGCCGCCGCGCGAGCGTGAGCGCGACCGTGCTCTTGCCCGAGCCGGCCGGGCCGTCGATCGCGACGATCATGTCCGCGAGTCTTATCCACCAGCGCCGTCCTTGAGCTGCTCGAGGACGTCGAAGAAGCCCGGGAAAGCTCGTCTCGACGGCCTCGGCGCCCTGAAGGTCGACGCCGTCCGCGAGGAGACGCCGGCGACCGCGCCGAGCATCGCGAGCCGGTGGTCGCCGCGCGAGTCGACCACGCCTCCGCGCAGGCGTGCGGGCACGCCGCGAATCCGGAAGCCGTCCGGCGTCGCGCGGATGTGCGCCGCCGATCCGGCGGAGCTCCTCGACGACCGCCTCGATCCGATCGGTCTCCTTCACCCGGAGCTCGGAGGCGCCCGCGAACGACGGTCTCGCCGCGCGCATGGCACGCGGCGAGCGCGAGGAGCGGAAGCTCGTCGACGAGCGCCGGCACCTCGGCCGCCGAGACGGCCGCGCCGACGAGCTCCGAGGCGCGCACCTCGACATCGCCGGCGGGCTCGCCGCCGATCGGTCGCCGGTTGTAGATCGCGATCCGCGCGCCCATGCGCTCGAGCACGTCGAGGAGCCCCGTGCGCCGCGGGTTCAGGCCAACGCCGTGCACCGTCACGCGTCGAGCCAGGGACGATCGCCGCCGCGACGAGGAGCGGCGCCGCCGAGGAGAAGTCGCCGGGGATCTCGACGCTCGCCGAGCACAAGCCGCTCCGCCTTCCGGACGGAGACGCTCTTCGGGCGTCGCTCGACCGCCGCTCCCGCCCGCTCGAGCAGCCGCTCGGTGTGATCGCGCGTCGGGAGCGGCTCGACGACCGTCGTGTCCCGCCGTCGGCGAGGAGCCCCGCGAGGAGGACCGCGGACTTCACCTGCGCCGACGGCACGGGAAGCTCGTAGTCGATCGCCTGCAGCGGCCCGCCCTCGACGACGAGCGGTGCGTGCCCGTCGGTCGTCTCGACCGTCGCGCCCATCCGCCGAAGCGGCTCGGCGACGCGCTCCATCGGGCGCGCCGAGAGCGACTCGTCGCCGACGAGCTCGAAGCGGCCGTCCTGCCCGGCCAGGATCCCGGCGAGGAGCCGCATGAGCGTTCCCGCGTTGCCGCAGTCGATGGGGCGGCCGGCTCGCGGAGCCCGCGGAGGCCCGACTCCGCGGACGACGAGCGTGTCGACGTCGTGCTCGTCGACCTCGACCCCGAGCGCGCGGACGGCCGCGATCGTCGCCTCCGTGTCGGCCGAGCGCCCGAACCCGGAGATCCGCGTCTCGCCCTCGCAGATCGCGCCGATCAGCACCGCGCGATGCGAGATCGACTTGTCGCCGGGCACGGCGACGTGCCCCTCGAGGGCCGGCACGGGCTCGATGCGCATCGTCCGGTTGCCGGGACTCAGCCGCCGGCGTTAGCCGACGGTCTTGCCCATCAGCGCGACGATCGTGCGCGATCTCGTCGGCGAAGCGGGCGAACTCGCCGACGCGGATCTGCTGCGGCCCGTCGCAGAGCGCGTCCTCCGGCTGCGGGTGCACCTCGACCATGACGCCGTCGGCGCCGGCGGCGACCGCGGCGCGTGCGAGCGGAAGGACGAGATCGCTCCGCCCGCCGCGTGGGACGGGTCGACGATCACCGGGCAGGTGGGTCTCGCGCTTCAGCACGGGCACGGCGGAGAGATCGAGCGTGTAGCGCGTCGAGCGCTCGAACGTCTTGATCCCGCGCTCGCACAGGATCACGCGCTCGTTCCCCTCCTTCGCGACGTACTCGGCGGCCATCAGGAGCTCCTCGACCGTCGCCGACGGCGCGCGCTTCAGGAGCACGGGCTTCGGCACGCGGCCGACCTCGGCCAGCAGGTTGAAGTTCTGCATGTTCCGCGCGCCGATCTGGATCACGTCCGCGACCTCGGCGACCTCCTCGACGTCGCGCGGATCGAGGAGCTCGGTGACGATCGGGAGGCCCGTCTCCTCGCGCGCCTCGGCGAGGATCTCGAGGCCCTTGCTCCCGAGGCCCTGGAACGCGTACGGGGACGTGCGCGGCTTGAACGCGCCGCCCCGCAGCATCGTCGCGCCGGCCGCGGCGACCGCGCGCGCGGTCTCGAGCGTCTGCTCGCGCGTCTCGACCGTGCACGGGCCCGCGATCAGCCCGAAGAAGCCGTCGCCGATCCGCCGCCCGCGGACCTCGATGACCGTCGAGTCGGGCGTCAGCTCGCGAGCGACGAGCGCGGTAGCGCGAGAAGCTCGGGCGAGCCGGCGACCTCCATCGGCGTGAGTCTAGATGGAGTCGCACGGCGGTCGACGGCAGGCCCGGCCGACACCGGCCAGGTCCAGGGAGAATCCCGCGATGAGGATCTTCTCCGGCATCCGAGCCTACGGCGACAAGACACTCGGCAACTACAGCGGCGGCTACCGCCAGTACGCGGCGACCCAGGAGCAGGGCGATGCGGTGTTCTGCATCGTCGACCTGCACTCGATCACGATCGCGTACGAGCCCGCAGGGGCTGCACGAGGCGACGCTCGGCCGGCGCGGCGATGCTGTTCGCGACGGGCATCGACCCGGAGCGCTCGACCGTCTTCTGCCAGAGCCATGTGACGGCACACGCCGAGGCGGCCTGGCTGCTCGGCTCCGTGACGAGCTTCGGCGAGCTTCGCCGGATGACGCAGTTCAAGGACAAGTCCGCCGACCAGGAGTTCGTCTCCGCCGGGCTCTTCACGCTATCCGGTGCTGATGGCGGGCGACATCCTCCTCTACCAGACCGACATCGTCCCGGTCGGCGACGACCAGCGGCAGCACCTCGAGCTCACCCGCGACATCGCCGAGCGCTTCAACAGCCGCTACGGCGAGACGTTCACGGTTCCCAAGGGCGTCTATCCCGAGGAAGGCGCGCGCATCAAGAACCTCCAGGAGCCGGAGCGGATGATGTCGACGTCGGCGGGCAACCCGCAGGGCGTCGTGCGGATGGTCGACGAGCCGGATGTCATCCGCAAGAAGTTCAAGACGGCGGTCACCGACTCGGGGCGCGAGGTCCGCCACGACCCGGCGCGCGAAGCCCGGCGATCTCGAATCTCATCGAGATCATGTCCGTGGCGACGGGTGAGCCGATCGCCGAGGTCGAGGCGCGGTACGACGGCCGGGCTACGGGCCGTTCAAGGAGGAGGTCGGCGAGGCGGTCGTCGAGCTGTTCGCGCCGATCCAGGAGCGGTACCGCGACCTCCGGGCGGACGACGGCGAGCTCCGGCGCCTGCTCGCCCACGGCGCCGAGAAGGCGCGCGAAGCGTCAGCGCCGACGCTCGACGTCGATGTACGAGCGCATGGGCTTCGTCAGGTCGTAGCGAGCGCGTCCGCAGCGCCGGCGACCTCGGCGGCCGTGAGCTCGCGCCACTCGCCCGGCTTCAGACCGTCGAGCTCGAGACCCGCGTAGCGGCTGCGGTGAAGCCGCACACCGGATGGCCGACCGCCTCGCACATCCGCTTGACCTGGTGCTTGCGCCCCTCGTGCAGCGTCAGCTCGAGGAGCTCGACTTCCCGGACGCTCCTGAGGACCGCGCCGCCGGCCGGCGCCGTGCGCCCGTCGTCGAGCTCGACGCCCTCGCGAAGCGCCGCGAGCGCATCCTCGTCCGGCGAGCCCTCGACCTCGGCCTCGTAGACCTTCGGGACGCCGTACCGCGGGTGGGCGAGCCGGTGCGCGAGCTGCCCGTCGTTCGTCAGCAGGAGCGCGCCGGTCGTGTCGGCGTCGAGCCGGCCGACCGGGACGACGCGCGGCCGCATGCTGGACGAGCTCGACGACCGTCGCGCCGGCCCTGCGGGTCGCGGGCGGTCGTGACGACGCCGGCCGGCTTGTGCAGGAGCACGTACGCGAGCGGCTGGCGCCGCGACGCGGCGCCCGTCGACCTCGACGACGTCTCGCGAGCCGACGACGCGTGTTCAGCTCGCCCGGCTGCGCCGTTCACGAGCACACGCCCGGCCGCGATGAGCTCGTCCGCGCCGCGCCTCGAGGCGACGCCGGCTCGGGCGAGGAACGCGTTCAGCCGCATCGCCCATTCTCGCGCCGGCTAGGTTGCCGCGCGTGGGGCAGATCGAGGAGTGGGACGAGAAGCTCGCCGAGCTCGCGGTCTTCGGTGCGAACGTCCAGCCGGGGCAGCTCGTCGCCGTCACGAGCTACATCGGCAAGGAGGACGCTCACCCGCGAGGATCGCCGCGCGCGGCGTACGCGCGAGGCGCGAAGTACGTCGACGTCCTCTACTTCGACCAGTGGGTCAAGCGGGAGCGGATCGCGCATGCCGCGGACGAGACGCTCGACTACATCCCTCCGTGGATGTCCGAGCGGCTCCTGCTACCTCTCCGACGAGCACGCCGCGCGGATCACGCTCTCCGGGCCCGCACGCCCCGCGCGCCCTCGACGGGCCTCGACCCGGCACGCGCCGGCCGCGACCTGCTCCCGTACCTGCCGCGAGACCGGAGAGATCGTGAACCGGATGACGACGAGCTGGATGCATCGTCCCCGCGCCGACGCACGCCTGGGCGGAGGCGGTCTATCCGGAGCTCGGCCGCGAGGACGCGTACGAGCAGCTCTGGGAGGCCGTCGCGCACATCTGCCGGCTCGACGCGGACGATCCGGCCCGGCGTGGGAGGAGCGGGACGCGGCGCTGAAGGCGAACGCGAGCCGCCTCACCGAGCGGCGGTTCGACGCGATCCGGCTCCACGGCCCCGGCACGGACCTCACGATCGGGCTGCTGCCCTCCGTCGCACTGGGCCGCGGGTGACTCTCGAGACGGTCGACGGACGGCGCCACTCGCCGAACCTCCCGACCGAGGAGCTGTTCACGACGCCGGATCCCGAGCGGGTCGACGGGCACGTCACGCGCCACGATGCCGCTCGAGCTCTCCGGCTCGGTCATCTCCGGCATCCGCGTCGAGTTCGCGGGCGGGCGAGCGATCAAGATCGACGCGGACGCAGGGCGCCGACGCGCTGCGCGCGGTCGCCGCGAAGGACGACGGCGCGGCGCGGCTCGGCGAGATCGCGCTCGTCGACGGCGAGGGGCGCATCGGCCCGCTCGAGACGGTCTTCTTCGACACCCTGATCGACGAGAACGCCGCGACCCACATCGCGCTCGGCAACGGCTACGACCATCCGGTCGAGGATGCCGCGGACAAGGCGCGGATCAACCAGAGCCGCGTCCACGTCGACTTCATGATCGGGAGCCCGGAGCTCGCGGTGGACGGCATCACGCGCGACGGCGACGCCGTGCCCGTGCTGCGCAACGGCGCCTGGCAGATCTGAGCCGGCGAGCCTACGAGGCTCGTCTGCCGAGAGCGACCTACGAGGCGCGCGCCGGCGACCTCGAGCAGGCGCTCGCGGAGCTCGCTGCGTCCTCGCCGAGATCGTCGAGCCGCGGCAGCGCCGCGAGGCTCTCGAGCCCGAAGACGCGCTCGAAGAGCGGCGTCGTGCGGTAGCGAACCGCTCCGCCGAGGCCGCTCTCCCGGCCCGCCTCGCCGATGAGCCCGCGCTCGACGAGGCTCGCGACCGCCGAGTCGGCGGCGACGCCGCGGATCCGCGCGATCTCGGGCCGCGAGCACGGGCCGAGGTACGCGACGATCGCGAGCGTCTCGAGCGCCGCCTGCGAGAGGCCTCGCTCGACGGGCCGCTCGAAGAGCCGCGCGCAGGCGTCCGCGGCCTCGCGCGCTGGCGCGGAACGCGTAACCGCCCGCGACCTGCTCGAGCACGATGCCGCTTCGGCCCTCGCTGATAGCGCTCGCGCGAGCAGCCCGAGCGCCGTCTCGACGCGCTCGGCGTCGTCGTCGGCGGCCTCCGCGAGCTCGGCGACGGAGAGCGGCGCGAGGCGACGACGAGGAGCGCCTCGATCGTGCGGGCGAGCCGGTCGACCGGGTTGGTGGCGATCAGGCGGAGCGGGCTGTCCACGTCGGAGATCCTTTCGTCGTCGGCATCGGGAAACCCTTATCGGTGCGAAGGGCGCCGCCTGGCTCAGGGCGATCTCGCCGGACTTGCGGAGCTCGAGCAGCGCGAGGAACGCGACCGCCTGCTCGACCCGCGAGAGGCCGTCGACCTCGGTGTCGAAGTCGAAGAGGCGGCGCCGCGAGAGCAGCGCGCGGAAGCGCTCGAGGAACTGGGCGACGGGTGGGAAGCGGAGCGCCATGTGGCTCGAGCGAGACGTTCGGCGGAGGGGCCGCCAGCGCGTCGCAGCGCGTCGGCGAGCGCGGCCGGGTCCTGCGGCGCGAGCCGCCGCTCGGGTCGCGGTGCGAGCGGCGCGGGCCCGAGCCGGAACCAGCGGTCGCGCTCCGCCGCGAGCCGCTCGACGAGCCAGGCCGCGGCCTCCTTCATCCGCCGGTACTCGGCGAGGCGGCGTGCGAGCTCCTCGGCGGCCTCCTCCGGCTCGAGCCCGTCGAGCTCGGCGGCCTCGTCGGGGAAGAGCCCACGGGCCTTCAGCTCGAGCAGCGCCGAGACGAGGACGAGGAACTCGCCGCACGCCTCGAGATCGAGCTCGTCTCGGCCTCTCTGCGAGCATGCTCGACGAAAGGAGAGGACGATCGCCGCGATGTCGACCTCGCGCGGCTCGAGGTCCTCCTTCAGCAGGAGCGTCAGGAGGAGGTCGAACGGGCCCTCGAAGGCGTCGAGGTCGAGCTCGAGCTCGCGCACGGGCGTCGCGGGCACGCGCGGAGGCTAGCCGCGCTGGCCGGACGCAGCCCGGACGCCGAGCTCTAGCGAAGCGACTCGCGCGAGCTCGAGCGCCTCCTCCTTCGTGAAGTCGCCCTCGAGCCGGAACGCGATGCCGTCCTCCTCCCAGACGAGCACGTTTCGCGCGAGGCGTGCGCTCTCCTCGACCGGATTCCCGAACTCGTCGAGGAGCACCAGGAAGTGCGGCTCGCCGCTCAGGAAGACACCCGCGCGCGCCGTCGACGAGCACCTGCTCGACGCTCGGTCCCGGGCCGGCGAGCTTCTTCAGGATGAAGCTCCTCGTCGACCCGAGGCCGCGGCGTCTGCGCGACGAGCAGCCGCACGCTCTCGGGCGTCCCGTACAGGAACCAGACGGTACCTCGGTCGCCGAGGTAGACGCGATCCGGAGCCTCCTCGAGCTCGCGCAGGTCGAAGCCTGCCCGCTCTCGCGCCTCCTCGAGCGAGACCCGGTCGCCGAGCGTCAGCTCGAGGTCGAGCTCGGCGGGACCGGGCGCGACCTCGGGAAGCTCGTCGACGAGCTCGATCTCGCTCGCCGCCGATGTGCAGCACGCGGAAGAGGGCGGAGCGCGCGTCGGGGATCGCGAGCGTCGCCGCGAGCGCCGCGAGCAGCGACGATCGCGACCGCGAGCGACCCACCGCCGGCGCGCGGGCTCGGCGCGATCGCGGCGCTCGAGCCGTGCGAGCACGGCAGCGGCGAGGTCGGGCGCCTCCGGGACGTCGAGCTCGCGGCCGAGCGCGACGAGAGCGCGCTCGAGCTCGTTCATGGCTCCACCTCCGCCCGCAGGCGCTCGAGCGCCCGCGCCGTTCGCGACTTCACCGTGCCCGCGGCGCACGTCCGAGCGCCGTCGCCGTCTCCTCCTCCGAGAGCTCGAGGAAGTAGCGGCACGTGAGGACGTCGCGGTCGCGCTCGTCGAGCCGCTCGACCGCGGCGAGCAGCTCGCTCGCGCTCGTCGCGTCCGAGCGCGGCCCCCTCGGGAGACGGGGCCGCGTCTCCCGAGGGGTCGGCCGCGGTCGGCGCGCAGGCCGAGCGCCTCGCGCCGTCCGGTCGAGCGCCGGCGGTTGTGCGCCTCGTTCGCCACGATGCGCAGGAGCCAGGGCTTGAACGGCGCGCCCGGCTCGGAACCGAGGGAGCGCCGTCCACGCCTTCACGAAGCCGGCCTGCGCGGCGTCCTCGGCGTCGGCCGCCGACCCCGTCAGCAGGTACGCGGTTCGGAATGCGATGCCCTGGTACATGCGCACGAGCTCCTCGAACGCGCGCTCGTCTCCGCGCTTTGCGCGCTCGGCGAGCGCGACGTCGTCCGGCGGTCGGCCCTCCACCGCCCCCTTCTACACCGTCGAGGGCGGTGGAGGTTCCGGCCGGATGGCGTCAGCGGCTCGCGGGCGTCAGCCTCCGCGACGCGCCGGATGCCGACGAACGCCCGCGGCGAGAAGCCGCGAGCACGATCGTCACGAGCGCGAGCGGCCAGACGCGGGAGGCTCGCGGGCAGCCGGCGCCGCTGCCGGACGCCGGCGCCGATCGTCATCGGGCCCGTACGTCAGCGCCGTTCCTCGCCCGAAGCCGCTCGTCGACGACGACGCTCCATCGCCCGCCTCGGGGAACACGACGCTCGCCTCGTACACGCCGGGCTCGCCCGTCGGCCGTCGCCGCGAAGTCTCTCGCTCGCCCGTGTCGCGTCGCGGATGGTGACGATCGGGCTCAGACCCGTCGAGCGGCGTGACGCCGTGCTGCAGGACGGTGATCTCGGTATCCAGGTGCTCGCCCGCGTCGACGCCGGTCGGAAGCGGAGTCGAGCCCGACGGTGGCCCAGCCGCCTGCCGCGGCGGTTCCCGCCGAGGCGAGCGCGGCCGCGAAAGCGACGAGCACGATGAGCTGACGCATGGACTCCTCCTTGGTCGCCTGCGGCAACTACACCGCAGGCGCCCGAAGGGTCCGCGCGGGTCAGCCTAGGGGCGCGCTCGCTCCTTCGGAATCGCCATCGCCTCGACCTTCTTCGGAGGCGGTCCCTGGCCGCGCTTCCACGTCCTCTGCCACCAGACGAAGAACGCCGCCGAGAGGAGGATCGCGAGCCCGGCGACGTAGGCGTTCAGCCGCACGCCTGCCGATCTCATGCGACGGGTCGATGCGGAGCGTCTCGATCCAGAGCCGTCCGACGCTGTAGATGAGCACGTAGAGCGCGAAGAGGTTGCCTGGCCGGAGGCGAAGCGATCCGCTCGACCAGGAGCAGCACGCCGGCCGCGGCGAAGCACCAGAGCGCCTCGTACAGGAACGTCGGGTGGAACGTCTCGCTCTCGACGTAGTCGATCGGCCGGTTGTCGGGCGAGATCTCGAGCCCCCACGGAAGGTCGGTCGGGCCGCCGAAGAGCTCCTGGTTCCACCAGTTGCCGAAGCGGCCGATTCCCTGCGCGACGAGGAGCGCCGGAGCAACGCAGTCCGCGAGCCGCGCGACGCTCACGCCCGAGCGCCTGGCGACGATCGCGCCGACGATCACGCCGAGCCCGATGCCGCCCCAGACGCCGAGGCCGCCCTTCCAGATCGCGAACGGCCCCCACCACTCGTCCGGCAGCTCGTCCCAGCTCGTGACGACGTGGTACAGCCGCGCGCCGATGATCCCGAACGCAACGCCCCAGACCGCCACGCGGAAGATGAGGTCCCAGTCGCCGCCCCGCCGCGTCCACCGGATTCCCGTGACGACGACCGCAGCCGCGATCGCGACGAGGAGCGTCAGCCCGTAGAAGTGGATCGAGAGCGGCCCGATCTCGATAGTGCTCGAGTCCGGGGACGGGATTGAGGCGAGAGCCGACATCGGCGCGCCCATTCTGCCGATGCACCGCCGCGCAGGTCGTAGGAACCGCGCGGCGGGACGTCCAGCTCTACTCGGTTCTACCCGCACACCGCATCCCCCACGGCGTGGGATGTGGACGCGGTAGGCACTACCTCGGGCACCAGGGGGAGTGCCCAGAGGTAGTGCCGTTAGCCGCTACAGGAGGATCTGGAGGGCGAGATCCACCGAGCAGCCGCGCTTGAGCAGGTTCACGGCCTCGTGGAGATCGATATCGTGGCTCGCCGCCAAGACGAGAGCGCTCTCGGGGTCGTAGCCGGCTCGGGCGAGCTCCGAGTGCCGCCAGTGCTCGACCCGGTCGGTCTCGGTCGTGTACATCATCTCGAGTTCTGCCGCAGACATGACGCCGCCCTTCCGCAATGGGTGATGTGTCTCACTCGCTATTCGTCCACTGAGACGTATCGGGCGTCCCCTTTCTGGGGGGATTTCGTTGAGGGTCCGTAAATGTTCGATGAACCCGTGGCTGCCACAGGGGTTCCCGATCACAGGCAAACTCGCGCGATGCCCGTTTGCGCGCAGTGCGGCACCGAGAACCCAGATGTCGCGAAGTTCTGCCTGGCCTGCGGCTCTGCCGCTCGGAGCGCGGCGGCGCCTCCCCAGGAGTTCCGGAAGATCGTGACCATCGTGTTCTCGGACCTCAAGGGCTCGACCAGCATGGGGGAGAAACTCGACTCCGAGTCCCTCCGGGAGGTGATGACGCGCTACTTCGACACGATGCGCGCCGAGCTCGAGCAGCACGGCGGCGTCGTCGAGAAGTTCATCGGCGACGCCATCATGGCCGTCTTCGGCCTGCCGAAGCTGCACGAGGACGACGCGCTCCGCGCCGTGCGCGCCGCGGCGGGCATGCAGCGCGCGCTCGCGGAGCTGAACGACGAGCTCGAGCGGCATTGGGGCGTGCGGCTGACCGTGCGCACGGGCGTGAACACCGGCGAGGTCGTCGCAGGCGATCCCGACAGCCGGGCAGCGCCTCGTGACCGGGGACGCCGTCAACGTCGCCGCGCGCCTCGAGCAGGCCGCCGGGGCGCAGGAGGTGCTCCTCGGCGACCTCACGTACCGCCTCGTCCGCGACTACGTCGACGTCGAGGCCGTCGAGCCGCTCGAGCTCAAGGGCAAGGCCGAGCCCGTACCGGCATACCGGCTCGTCTGCGGTGCGCGAGGACGCGGAGACGACCGAGGCGGCTGGACGCGCCGATGGTCGGCCGTGACAGCGAGCTTGGGACTGCTCCGCGCAAGCGTTCGCGGAGGCGGCGGCCGAGGCGCAGCCGCGACTCGTGACCGTCGTCGGCGAGGCGGGCGTCGGGAAGTCACGGCTCGTCGACGAGTTCGTCCGCTCCCTCGACGGCGAGGCGACCGTTCTGCGCGGTCGCTGCCTGCCGTACGGCGACGGAATCACGTTCTGGCCGCTCGCCGAAGCCGTTCGGCAGGCCGCTGGCATCGTCGAGCGCGACACGACCGACGCAGCGCACGCAAAGCTCGCGACAGCTCGCGGACGACCCCGATGTAGCCGCCCGCGTGGCATCGGCAATCGGGCTTGTCGCAGGAACCGTTCCCTGTGCAGGAGCTCTACTGGGGAGCTCGCAAGCTCCTCGAGAGCGCTTGCCGCCGCCCAGCCACTCGTCGTGCTCTTCGACGACATCCACTGGGCCGAGACGACCTTCCTCGAGCTCATCGAGCACGTCGTCGGCGAACGCGGATGCACGCACTCCTCCTCGTCTGCCCGACGCGCCATGAGCTGCTCGAGACGCCAGCCCGAGTGGTCGACGTGGCAGCCCCGGCGCGCCGGATCGAGCTCGAACCGCTCTCGGAGCGACGAGACAGGCGCCGTCGCCGAGCACCTGCTCGGGCAAGCCGGGCTCGACGACGAGGTCCGCGCACGCGTCGTCGAGGCCGCCGAGGGGAACCCGCTCTTCGTCGAGCAGCTGCTCTCGATGCTCATCGACGAGGGGCTCATCCGCTTCGAGGACGGCTGCTTGGCGTGCGACGGCGAGCCGTCGACCGGGTGTCGGTGCCGCCGACGATCCATGCGCTGCTCGCGGCGAGGCTCGACTACCTCGAGCTCGACGAGCGGGCGGTCATCGAGCCCGCCGCCGTCATCGGCAGCGTCTTCGTCAGGGAGGCCGTCGACTACCTGGCAGCCGAGAGCGTCGCGGCCGAGGTCGAGACCCAGCTTCGGCTCGCTGGCCGAGAAGCAGTTCGTCCGTGAGGATCGCTCACGACCCGAGGAGGACGCGTTCCGCTTCCACCACATCCTCATCCGCGACACCGCCTACGAGGGCATTCTCAAGCGCGCGCGCGCGACGTTCCACGAGCAGTTCGTCGAGTGGGCGGACAGCGTGAACCGCGAGGGCGCAGCCGAGTACGAGGAGATCCTCGGCTACCACCTCGAGCAGGCCCATCGCTACCTGGCGGAGCTCGGCCCGCTCGACGACCACGGCCGCGCGCTCGGCGCGGACGCTTCGCGCCGGCTGGCGGCGGCCGGGCAGACGGGCGTTCGCGCGCGGCGACGTCCCCGCGGCGGCAAACCTGCTCGGACGTGCCGCCGCGCTCCTCCCCGACGGACGATCGCGACCGACTCGCGCTGCTCCCCGAGCTACGGCGAGGCGCTCCTCCAGATCGGCCGGTTCTCAGGAAGCCGAGGCCGTTCTCGACGAGGCGATCGAGCAAGGCGCCGCCGCGGGACGTGCAGCGCGTGGCGGCACACGCGTCGCTCGTCCGGCTCCTCGTCCGGCTACGAGGGCCGGAGACCCAGAGAGCTGGCGCGACGAGGCCGCCGTCGACGATCGCCGAGGCAATGGCGGTCTTCGAGAGCGCAGGCGACGACGCCGGGCTCGCGAAGGCGTGGCGGCTGCTCGCCTGGACACACGGGACCGCGTGCCACTTCGGCCTGCCGCGGAGGCGTCGGAGCGCGCGCTGGACCATGCCCGACTCGCGGGCGACGTGAGACAGCAGACGCTGGCGGCGACGGCGTACGCGGCTGCCGCCGTCTTCGGCCCGACGCCGGTCGCCGAGGCGATCGAGCGCTGCGAAGCGAATCGTCGGAACAGGTATCGGGTGACCGGCAGTCGGAGGGGATCCTGCTCGCGCTGCTCGCGAGCCTCTGGCCATGCAGGGCTCGTTCGACGAAGCTCGCGAGCTCGTCGGACGCAGAGCCGCGCGATGCTCGAGGAGCTCGGGCTGCGGCGTGCGGGTGGCGCGTGTCGCGCAGGAGGCCTGGCGCGTCGAGATGCTGGCGGGCGACGTCGAGGCCGCCGAGCGACGAGCTTCGCGCATGCGTACGACCTCCTCGTCGACGGTCGGCGAGAAGTACCTCCTCTCGACCGTCAGCGGGCTTCTCGGCCAGACCATGTATGCGCTCGGGCGGTTCGACGAGGTCGAGGAGCTCGGCCGGCTGGCCCACGAGCTCGCAACCGAGGACGACGTCGACACTCAGGCGCTCTGGCGCTGCGTGCAGGCGAAGGTGCTCGCGCGCGACGGGAGCCTTCGACGGCGGCCGAGGCACTCGTCCGCGAGGCACTCGAGATCCTCGGGCCGACGGACGCTGTTCTCTTCCAGATCGGAGCGCTCCTCGACCTCGCCGAGGTTCAGCGGCTCGCCGGCGGACGCCGACGTCCGCGGACGCTCGCGCGAGGCGCGGCGACTGGCCGAGACGAAGGAGAGCCCCGTCATGGTCGACGGCGGTCGAGCTCTGCTCGCCGCAGCCGCCGGCGAGCCGCTCGCTCGTCCTAGTCGTCTACCCGAAGTCCCAGCTGCCGTTTGTCGAGCTCTTGACGACGACGGTCGTGATGCCCTTGAACGGCTGGACCTTGATGCTCTGCGACGTACGGGTCGTCGTTCGGGTTCGTCGAGACGAGGACGCCGTTGTGGAAGACCTTGTCGATGATCTCGCCCTCCGGCAACGACGAGTTGAGGATCACGAACGTGAACGTCGCCTTCGGCGAGAAGACGAACGGCGTCGCGTCGCATGGGAACCCGGGCGCCGGGATACAGATCTCCGACGACCTCGGGTGTGACGCCGGGGGACGACGGAACGCTCGGGATCTCGTCGATTGCGGTCACGAGACCGAGCTGGCCGTTGGCGAGTTCGGCGCGCAGATGCTCGTCGAGAGCGGGTTCCCGGGGCCGAGCGGCCGGGTTGGTCTGAAGCGTCGGGCTGGACGGACTGGTGCAGACGGCGAGCGTGTACGTGGACGCGCTCGACGCGTCGCCCTGGGCAAGCAACTCGGTCACGCGGCCCGGCCGGATACGTGGACGGGCTGATCGGCGAACGAGCCCGCGGCAGTCAGGCAGGCGTCGTGCTCGGGCAGTCCGTCGACGAGCCCGAGCCGGGAACCTTCCATACGGTCGTGATCGAGGCGGACTCGCCGCCGCGCACTCGGTCGATCGGGTTGCAGGTGAACTCGGTTGAGGTCAGCGTGCCGGAGCAGGTGGCGCTCTGGAACACGGCCTGCCCGGCGTCCGTCTCGGGAACGGGGATCTGGAAGACGACGCCGCGGAGGGCAGCGTTAGCCGGATTCGTGATGCCGGCGACGTACGCGGCGTTGCCCCCGTATGTCACGGAGTCGAGACCGGGAGCGTTCGTCAGAGCTGACGATGGGCGGCGGCGGGGTCGCGGGAGCCGAGGAGACGGCGCCGAAGCAGCGCGACGACGAGCGCCATGGCCCCGAGCGAGCAGCGACAACGGACCCATCCACGGATCCAAGCCACCTAAGCTCTCCCCTCATCTCTTCGCTCGAACGGTGTCATGGCACGTGCGCTCAGGCCCCACGACCGAGGCCATCGAACCAGACGCAGGCGCCGGAGTCAATGACAGGACACAGGAACCCGGTTGTGCGGACGTCCCCCGCGGGTATTAGGATCGCCACGTGCGCCTCGGTCGTGACGCCAAGGTCGAGCTGCTCAAGTCGGTACCGCTCTTCGCGGGCTGCACGAAGACGGAGCTTCGCCAGCTGGCGTCGACGGCCGACGAGGTCGACGTGCGGGAAGGCTACGTCCTCATACGAGAGGGTCGAGCCGGGACGCGAGTTCTTCGTCCTCGTCGACGGCACGGTCGAGGTGACCGCCAAGGGTCGGAAGATCGCGGAGCTCAGCGGTGGCGACTGGTTCGGCGAGATCGCGCTGCTCACGAAGGTGCCGCGCACGGCCACCGTCACGTCGACGTCCGCCGGTCCGCGTGCGCTGGTCGTGACCGAACCGGGCGTTCCGCCGGCTCGTCGAGACGATGCCGTCGATCGCGCTCAAGGTGCTCGCGAGCGTCGGCGAGCGGCTCGCGGCGGACTCGAAGAGCTACGCGCAGCCTGAGGACGCCCGGGACGACGCAGCGGCGCGAGCGGACCGGACCTTGCAGACGATAGGCGAGGCCGTCTCGCCGAGCAGCGCCCGCACCTCGGCGAAGAAGTCCGCGTCCGGCTTCACGCGATAGCTCGGGCCCGAGCGCGAGCGTGCGATCGCCGAGCGACGTCTCGAGCGCGACGAAGACCGGCGCGTCGCCCGGAAAGTCGCGAACGAGCGACGCAAGCTCCTGGATGAGTCCCGCAGGCGCCTGACGGGCATCGATCCGAAGCCGGACCTCGCGTCGCTCGCGCACGGCCTCGAACGGTGTCACCTCGATGGCGACGAGCTTCGTCTCACCAGCCTGTTTGTGGTCGACCCGGCCCTTGACGACGAGGATCCGGTCCGGCTCGAGGTGCTCGCGCGCGGACGCGTACGTCGAGTTGAACACGACGACCTCGGCGGTGCCGCTCGGATCGTCGAGCGTCACGAAGACCATCGGATCACCACGCTTCGTGGTTACCTGCTTGAGACCCGACACGATGCCGCCCACGGTGACCACCTCGCCGTCCCGACGACGCTCGACGTCGGACAGCGAACAATCGGTCTTCCTGCGGAGCTGTACCTGGACGCGCTCGAGCGGATGCTCGGAGACGTACAGGCCGAGCGTCTCCTTCTCGAGCCGCAGGAGCTCCCGCTCGTCGAACTCGCCCGCGAGGATCTCCGGATGGTGCTTCTCCTGCGTCGTCTCGGTCTCGGCCGAGCGCGCCGTCGAAGATCGAAGCCTGGCCGGCCAACCGGTCTGCCGCCTGCTTCGACCCGTAGGCAAGCGCTTGCTCGAGCGCACCTAGCATTCCCATCCGGCTAGCTCCGATCGAGTCGAGCGCACCGCACTTCACGAGTGATTCGAGCGCTCGCTTGTTGACCGCCTGCGGGTCGGCGCGCTCGGTGAACTCCCAGATGGACGTGAACGGGCCACCCTCGGAGCGAGCGCGCACGATCGCGTCGGCAGCGGCCTCGCCCACGTTCTTCACCGCGTTCAAGCCGAAGCGGATCTTCCCGTCCACGATCGCGAAGTCGGTCTGGGAGGAGTTGACGTCGGGCGGAAGCACCTCGATGCCCATCTCGCGGCAGGCGTTGACGTAGAAAGGAACGCGGTCCTTCGTGTTCATCACCGAGGAGATGAGCGCCGCCATGTACTCGTGGGGGTGGTGAGCCTTGAGCCAGGCGGTTCGGTATGCGATCAGGGCGTAGCACGCCGCGTGCGCCTTGTTGAACGAGTAGTCCTGAGACGACTCCATGTCCTTCCACAGCTGCACCGCGACGGCCGCCGTGACGTCGTTCTCGGCGCATCCGGACAGGAACTTGTCCTTGAGCGACGCCATGAGCGCATGGATCTTCTTCCCGATCGCCTTGCGGAGGGTCTCGGCTTCGGCCGGCGTGAAGCCGCGAGCTGCTTCGCGATCTCCATGTACTGCTCCTGGTAGACGCAGATCGCGTACGTCGTCCCGGTGATGCTCTCGAGTCGCGGGTCGGCGTAGGTCACCGCGTCGCGACCGTGCTTACGTGCTGCGTAGGTCGAGATGTAACCCATCGGGCCGGGCCGGTACAGGGCGACGAGCGCGATCAGATGCTCGAACTCGGTCGGCTTGACCAGGCGGAGCGCCTCGCGCATCCCCGACGACTCGAACTGGAAGACGCCGGTCGACTCTCCCCGCGCGAGCATCGCGTACGTCTCCGCATCGTCGAGCGGTATCGACGCGATGTCGAGTCCCCCGACGAGCGACACCGCCTTGTCGATCACGTCGAGGTTGCGGAGCCCGAGGAAGTCCATCTTGAGCAGCCCGAGGTCGACGACGTCGTGCATCCCGACCTGGGTCACGATCTCCTGGTCTGATCCCTTCTGCTGCAGCGGCACGAGCTCGATCAGCGGCTGCGCGCCGATGACGACGCCCGCCGCGTGGATCGAATCGGCGCGGGTCAGCCCTTCGAGCGGCTGTGCGAGGTCGACGATCTCCTTCGCGATCGGATCGGAGTCGACCGCTTGCCGTAGCTCGGCACCCGGCTTCAGCGCGTCCTCGAGCATCTGGCCGGGCCCTCGGGCACCATCTTGGCGATCCGGTCGACGACGCCGTACGGCACGTCGAGCACGCGGCCCGCGTCGCGAATCGCCGCCCGCGCAGCCATCGTCGAGAAGGTGATGATCTGGGCCACGCGATCTCGCCCGTACTTCTCCGCGACGTAGTTGATGACGCGGTCACGCCCGGCCACGGAGAAGTCGATGTCCATGTCGGGAAGGTCTTTCCGCGCCGGGTTCAGGAAGCGCTCGAAGAGGAGCCCATACCGGAGCGGATCGACGTCCGTGATCTCGAGGCAGTACGCCGCGAGCGAACCGGCCGACGAGCCGCGGCCCGGGCCGACGCTGACCCCGTTCGTCTTCGCGAAGTGGATGAAGTCCCAGACGATGAGGAAGTAGTCGGCGAAGCCCATCTCCTGCACGGTCTTGAGCTCGAAGCGAAGCCGCTCCGTCAGCTCGGGCGTCGCCCTCCCGTAGCGCTTGACGAGCCCCTTCTCGCAGAGCTCCACCAGGAAGTCGAACGCGTCGCGTCCGTCGGGAACCGGGAAGGTCGGCAGCAGGATCCGGCCGAGCTCGATCTCGACCGAGCACCGCTCTGCCACCTCCAGCGTGCGGGCCAGCGCGTCGTCCAGTGCCGGGGAAGTCGAGAGCCATCTCCTCGGGGGACTTGAAGAAGAACTCGTTCGTGTCGAAGCGCCAGTGGTTCGGGTTCTTCAGCGTGTCGCCCGACTGGATGCAGAGAAGAGCCTCGTGGGAGTACGCGTCCTCGGCGTTCAGGTAGTGGACGTCGCCCGTGGCGACGAGCGGGAGGCCCGTTTCCGCGGCGAGCGCGGTCAGATCCGGGTTGATGCGCTGCTGCTCCTCGATGCCGCCGTTCTGGATCTCGACGTACGTCGAGTCACGTCCGTAGATCTGGCTGAGTCGGTCGAGATCTTCCCGTGCGTCCTTCCCTCTCCCCTCGGCGAGCGCCTTCGAGACACGTCCGGACAGGCACCCCGAGAGTGCGATGAGCCCCTGCGAATGACTCTCGAGCAGCTCCCAGTCGACCCGCGGCTTGTAGTAGTAGCCCTCCAGGTAGCCGAGAGAGCAGAGCTTGATCAGGTTCGCGTACCCCTCGTTCGTCTCGGCGAGAAGCGTGAGGTGCGCGTAGCCCTTCGTCTGCACCCGGCGATCGTCTGCCACGTACACCTCGCAACCGATGAGCGGCTTCACTCCTCGAGCTCGCGCCTCGCGATACAGCTCGACCGTGCCCGCCAGCGATCCGTGGTCGGTGAGCGCGACGGCGGGCATCTCGAGCCGTTGCGCCTTCTCGACCAGCGCCGGGATCCGACACGCACCGTCCAGGATCGAATACTCGGAGTGGACGTGCAGGTGGACGAACGGGGAACCCACGGGAGGGCCATCGTACTGCCGGCACGAGACGGACTTTTCGTTGCCTCGAGTAAGCAGCGAGCCCGAGCGGCTAACTCGTCCAGGGGACGTCTCTCATTCGACCCTACCCGGGCTGCCGATAGGCGCCGCATGCCACGAATCGGGACCGAGACCGACATCTTTCGCGACCGCGCGCTCGTGCTCGCGGAGGAGCTCGGGCTCGATCGGAGCGCCTGGTACCTGAGCGTGCTCGACGATTCGCGGAGCACCGGAGCACCGACCGATCTCGGTGTGCTCGTGCGCGCGTACTGGGAGCTCCAGCGGGTGACGGGCCGCTCCGATCTGCGCGAGGAATGGCGCCGTCTCGCCGACGAGCTCTGGCAGGGCGACGCCGCCTAGCGTCCGACGTCTCGGACCTGCATCCACGCACTCGGGCAGACTCGGCATCCACGATGCGCCCGCCCACCTGGATCGAGCCAGGACGGCTGATCGCCGGTCGGCACCCTTGCGGACGGGCAGCCGCGGATGCGGCGGGAGAGGTAGCGAGCCTCCTCGCGGACGGTGTAACCCTCTTCCTCGACCTCACCGAGGAAGGCGAGCTCGAGCCCTACCACGTCCCTGGTGGTTCCGCCCGCACGGTGGATGCGCTTTCCGGTCCACGACTTCTCCGTGCCCTCGGCCGCCCTGCTGACGAGCGTGCTCGACACGATCGACGTGGAGCTTGCTGCAGGCGGCATCGTCTACGTGCATTGCTGGGCAGGCTGCGGTCGCACCGGAGTCGTCGTCGGCTGCTGGCTCGTGCGTCACGGCATGGAGCCGCACGCTGCGCTTGCCCGCGTCGCGGCCGAGCGAGGCCCCGGTTGCCCGCAGACCATCGAGCAGCGCCTCGCCGTTCTCGGCTGGGAGGACGGACGCTAGCGCGCTCCGAAAGTCCCTGAGACGAGTGAGCAAGAAGGGGCCCGCTCCCACCGATACGCGAGCTAGAGATGTGTGCTGCCGCAGCCTCCGCAAGGTTCGGCGCCTCTAGGCGAGCCTGGTCCGCGCGGGGCGGAACGGCGTGCAGACGAGTCGTCGCATGAGCGAGCACGACGAGGGCGAGATGCTTTCGGAGCGCGTCGACGCGCTCGCCGCCTGGATCAAGGAGCTCGACGCGCAGCTTCACGCCAGCGCCGCCGTCGGTGACTCGAAGACGCTGAAGGAGCTTGCGAAGGCGCTCGCGGCCTGGAACAAGCACGACCCGAAGCTCGAGGAGCGAGTCACGAACCGCGTCGACGTCCTGGCAGACCGTTTCGCGACGCTGGCCGGCACCGTGAACGTGACGGCGACGTCGCTCGCCGGCAAGGACGGAGAGATCGCCAACCTGCGTCGAGAGCTCGAGGAGGGCAATGCGCGGATCGAGTCGGTCGTCCGCGAGTTGCGACAGGCGGGGTCTGGCCCAGAGGTCGCCGAGCTTCGCAGAGCCGTCGCCGAGCTCTCGTCCGAGCGACGACTGCGACCCGGCGAGCAGCGCGTCGACGAGATCTCCGCGGAGGTCGACGTCATCGCTCAGCGCTTCGACACGCTCTCCAAGACGGTCTCTACCACGGCAGCAGGGCTCGCCGGGAGAGAGGGTGAGCTCGTCGCGATGCGGACTCGGCTCGACGAGACCGATGCCAGAGCAAGTTCGCTCGTCGGTGAGCTCAGAGCGTCCGTCGAGGCGCTCTCACGACAGGTCGCCGGACTCGACGCGCGCTCTGACGATCCGAAGAGCATCCTGCTCTTCGAAAGCCGCCTCGACGACCTCTCCGGAAACGTCGAGCAGATTGCCGAGAGTCTCGACGCGGTCGCGGCGAGCGTCGCGAGCGCGAGCGCGGACATTGCGGCCAACGAGACCGAGCTCGCCACCACGAACCAGCGCTTCGAGGAGACGAGCGCACAGGTCGACGCGATGATCCTCGAGCTCCAGACGACCGTCGCGGCGCTGCCCGCGACCGGCGTGATCGACGCTGAGGTCGAGGAACGGCTGCACGCTCTCGGTCGACGGGCCGACGAAGCGACCGGCCACCTCGCACAGCTGCAGGCCGCGCTGGCAGCGCAGTTGGACGAGAGCTCGTCGTCTGCAACGACGGTCGACCTCGTCCTCTCGGAGGTCGCCGAGCGGCTGACCGAGCTGGAGCGCGGGCGTGACGCCGCGATCACCGAGCTCGATCGCTCGACTCTGGCGTGGGTCGAGGAGCGTGCCTGGGTGCGTCGCCAGCTCGAGCAACTCGCAATCGCTGTCGGCGAGGCGAGCGCCGACGAGTCCCTCGAGCTACGGCTGCAGGAACTGGCTTCCCGGATCGAGGAGATGGAGCAGCGGCCACCTGACGGCGGGCACCGAGGTCGCGCGTGTCATCGCTGCCTGGGACGTCGAGAGAGCCGAGCTGAAGGGCGAGCTCGACGCGCTTGCGGAGACGCTCGGCTCGTTGTCGGCGCTGGAGCCCACGCCGACGCAGGAGGACGAAGGCGCAGAATCCGAGGAGCTCCTTACGGAGCTCACGCTCCGCCTCGAGTCGATCGAGCGCGAAGGCGCCGTTGCGGCCGCGGAGATCGCCCGGGCAGAAGCGTTCTGGGCTCAGGAGATCGGCTCGCTCGAGTCCCGCCTCGACGGCATCGGGGAGTCCATGCCGGGAGTAGCACCGATACCCGATACGGAAACCGCAGACCGCGCGTCGACGAGCTCGCGCGCCGCCTCGAAGCGATCGAGCAGGATCGCGTCACGACTCAAGACTCGCCCGCCGAGGCCCAGGAGCTGCGGGACCTGCGTGTTCTCATGAACGGACTTCGAATGCGGCTCACGTCGAGCGAGAAGGAGATCGCGGCTCTCGAGCTCCGGAGACATCGTCAGCCGGCTCGACGACATCGGGCTCCGTCTCGCCTCGCTCGAGCGCTCGAGCTCGACGTTCGCCGCCGCACCGGCCCCTGCTCCAGGCGACGGCCGCTTTCGCGTCGAGCTGCGCGGCATGGAGCAAAAGATGGAGCAGCTCGAAGCGGCGGCTCGCGAGAACCGCGAGGCGGTGCTCATGCAGTTCGAGCGCCTTGCGTCGCGGCTTCCAGTGGCGGATGCCAACAACTCGAGCTCGAGAGCGCTGACGCCGGCTACAGCACGAAGGCCACCCCGGGCCGCTCGGTCAGGTCGTCCCGATCAGGGGCGAGGCGTAGAAGCGACCGAACCGGCGGTCGACGAGGATGCGGCATCATCGGATACTCGTGTGGCGATTCGGCTCGGGCGGCCGCGGCCCGCTTGCCTATCGGATGCTCGCGAGCGCGCTCGTCACGCAGGATCGTCCGAAGCCATAGGTCTGCGAAGGCCGGAACCCGCTAACGCGGACTCCGGCCGGTGCGAAATCATTGAATGCGGGGTCTGCGCAAGGCCGGAACCCACGAACGCGGATTCCGGCCGCGCGAATTATTGAACGCGGCCATTTCTGCCCGCTGGCTTGTCTTTCATGCGCGGTGCTGGGAGCCTCGGAAACGCTGTACGCCATCAGGATCGCGTCGAGGTAGCCGCCGTCGCGCGTGTACTGACGCTTGCGCAGCCCCTCTCGCTCGAACCCGAACGCGTCGTAGAGCGCGATCGCGGGCTCGTTCCACGGGAAGACGTGGAGCTCGATCTTCACGATCCCGGAGCTGCGCGCCCACACCACCGCCTC
>CAVWPL010000009.1:0-39970 GCA_963756925.1 uncultured Actinomycetes bacterium
CCGGGATACGTCCCGGCGAACGGTCTCTCAAAACTCAACAGCGTATGAACGTCGAGGTCGACGTAATTCCAGGCGAGCCCGAACATCGGACGGCCCCACGTCCAAGGACGAAGGGACATCGACAAGTCGGACGCCTACCGGAGTAAGAGCTCCGGTATTCCCTAGAAAGGAGGTGATCCAGCCGCAGCTTCCGCTACGGCTACCTTGTTACGACTTCACCCCAATCATCAACCCTACCTTCGACGGCTGCCCCCTCCGAAGAGGTTAGCTCACCGGCTTCGGGTATTGCCGACTTTCGTGGTGTGACGGGCGGTGTGTACAAGCCCCGAGAACGTATTCACCGCGGCGTTGCTGATCCGCGATTACTAGCAACTCCACCTTCATGAAGGCGAGTTTCAGCCTTCAATCCGAACCGGGACCGGCTTTTTGGGATTCGCTCACCCTCGCGAGTTTGCAGCCCTTTGTGCCGGCCAATGTAGCACGTTTGTAGCCCAGGACATAAGGGGCATGATGACTTGACGTCATCCCCACCTTCCTCCGATTTGTCACCGGCAGTCTCCCATGAGTCCCCGACATTACTCGCTGGCAACATAGGACAGGGGTTGCGCTCGTTGCGGGACTTAACCCAACATCTCACGACACGAGCTGACGACAGCCATGCACCACCTGTGCACTGGTCCCGAAGGAGGACCGTATTTCTACGGTTTTCCAGTGCATGTCAAGCCCTGGTAAGGTTCTTCGCGTCGCATCGAATTAAACAACATGCTCCGCTGCTTGTGCGGGGCCCCGTCAATTCCTTTGAGTTTTAGCCTTGCGGCCGTACTCCCCAGGCGGGGTGCTTAATGCGTTAGCTGCGGCACGGGAGGAGTCGACACCTCCCACACCTAGCACCCATCGTTTACGGCGTGGACTACCAGGGTATCTAATCCTGTTCGCTCCCCACGCTTTCGCGTCTCAGCGTCAGTACCGTCCCAGAGAGCTGCCTTCGCCATCGGTGTTCTTCCTGATATCTGCGCATTTCACCGCTACACCAGGAATTCCACTCTCCTCTTCCGGACTCTAGCCAGATGGTTTCGGTCGACGTCTGGAGGTTGAGCCTCCAGTTTTCACAACCGACCTACCTGGCCGCCTACACGCGCTTTACGCCCAATAAATCCGGACAACGCTTGCCCCCTACGTATTACCGCGGCTGCTGGCACGTAGTTAGCCGGGGCTTCTTCTGCAGGTACCGTCACCCTCTGGGCTATTCACCCGAGTAGCTTCGTCCCTGCTGAAAGAGGTTTACAACCCAAAGGCCTTCTTCCCTCACGCGGCGTCGCTGCGTCAGGCTTTCGCCCATTGCGCAAGATTCCCCACTGCTGCCTCCCGTAGGAGTCTGGGCCGTGTCTCAGTCCCAGTGTGGCTGATCGTCCTCTCAGACCAGCTACGGATCGTCGCCTTGGTGAGCCATTACCTCACCAACAAGCTAATCCGCCGCGGGCTCATCCTCGGCCAGAGGCCTAAGCTACCTTTTCCGACCGCCTCGAAAGGCGGGCGGGCTATCCGGCATTAATCCGGGTTTCCCCGGGCTATTCCGGTGCCGAGGGCAGATTACCCACGTGTTACTCACCCGTTCGCCGCTGTCCCCAGGGCCGAAGCCCTGGTTCTCGCTCGACTTGCATGTGTTAAGCGCGCCGCCAGCGTTCGTCCTGAGCCAGGATCAAACTCTCCGTGAAGGAACCATTCGTCCCCATGCGGCCGAAGCCGGAGAGGACAGTTCTTTCAACTCGAGCTTGATGCTCGATCGTCTACCCCAAAGGGGTTGACAGGATCTGCCTCACACAGGATCCGCCGGCAAGCAAGCTTGCAAGCGACACCTGCGAGAGGTCTCGACGTTCAACGCTGTTGAGTTTTCAAAGACCGAACCGCCGAGCTACGAACCTAGCGCGACAAACAAAAAGCCTCCGACTCGCGCCAGAGGCCCTCAAAACGGTGATACGAGGTCGTATCAGTTCGCTTCGGAGGGACTCCAGTCGTCGAGTGACAGGTTCTTGCGTCGCCCTCTCGGGCGGCCTGAGGATGGTACCAGACGGTTTTTGGGTGTCAACCGGGCGCTCGAGGCGTGAATCGAGCGTGCCACGACCCCGCGCTCAGCTCGGAGCTACACGCGCGAAGCGGCGCTTGCCGACCTGGACGAGAGCCCCGGCCACCTGTCCTCGCGGGATGTCTAGCTCGCCGACGGTCTCCTCGTCGAGCTTCACGCCACCTTGCGAGATCAGGCGACGAGCCTCGCTCGTCGAGAGCCCGAACCAGTCGGCGAGCGCTGCCGGGAGGTGCACGGGATCCTCGGACGGCAGGCGTACCTCGTTGACGTCCTCCGGCGCTCGCCCCTCGCGGACCACACGAGTGAAGTGCGTTTCGGCCGCGTCTGCTGCGTCGTCTCCGTGGGAACGAGCGACGATCCGGCGCGCGAGCTGGAGCTTTGCGTCGAGTGGATCGGCAGCAGTCGCGAGCTCCTCCTCGAGTACGAGTCGGTACCACTCCGCGAGCAGATCGTCGGAGATGCGCATCGTCCTTCCGAACTGCTCCTCCGGCGGAGCGGTCAGCGGGATGTTGTTCCCGACCGATGAGCTCATCTTCTCGCCATCCCAGGAGACGAGCAGCGGCGTGGTCAGCACGACCTGCGGCTCGAGATCGTACGCCTGCATGATCTCCCGGCCCGCGAGCAGGTTGTAGAGCTGATCGGTGCCGCCGAGCTCGACGTCTGCCTCGACTGCGACGGAGTCGTACGCCTGCATGAGCGGGTAGAGCAGCTCCGACACCGAGATGGGCTGCCCGGAGACGTATCGTCCGGCGAAGTCGTCGCGCTCGAGCATCTGTGCGACGGTCATCATCCTCGTCAGGTGGATCACGTCGGCGAAGCTCAGCCCGGCGAGCCATTCGCTGTTGTAACGCACCTCGGTCTGCTCCGGAACCACGATCTGCTGCGCCTGCTCGACGTACGTGCGTGCATTCCGGTCGATCTCCTCGTCGGACAGGATCGGTCGCTCGCTCGAGCGGCCCGACGGGTCGCCGATCCGCGTCGTGTAGTCCCCGACGATGAGCACCCCGATGTGGCCTTGATCCTGGAATGCACGCATCCGCTGGAGCGGAATACCCCGGCCAACATGGATATCCGGAGACGTGACGTCGATACCGAGCTTGACCCGGAGCGGACGGCCGAGGCCCAGCTTCGACTCGAGAGCCCCCGCGGGGAGAACGTGAACGGCATTGCGAGTCAGATCGGCGATCACGGGCGACCAGGCGCGAGCACGTGCGCCCGCGTCACTTCGTGCGGCGAACGACAGCCGAGGAGCGCGAGCGCGTTCTCCGTCTCGTCGCGCAGGATGTCGAAGACCTGCTGGACTCCCTTGGCGCCGCCGAACGCGAGCCCGAAGACGACAGGCCTGCCGACGAGGACAGCTCGCGCCCCGAGCGCCAGCGCCGTGACCACATCGCCTCCACGGCGGACGCCCCCGTCGAGGTACACCTCCGCACGCTCGCCGACCGCCTCGACGACCTCCGGGAGCGCGTCGAGGCTCGCAATCGAGCCGTCGAGTTGCCTGCCGCCATGGTTCGAGACGACGACGGCCGACGCACCATGCTCCAGCGCCAGCGTCGCGTCCTCCGCAGTGAGAAGACCCTTCACGACGACCGGGACACCCCACCGTTCGCGAAGCTCGGTGACATAGTCCCATTCGAGCCCCGCTTCGATATCGCCGAGCGTTGCGTCCTCGGCGATGCCCTGGTCTCGAGCGGCGGCGAAAGCCGGAACCGTGTGATCCGGTGGGACGAACCCAGCCCGTTCCTCGCGGTTACGACGGCCGTAGACGGGGAGATCAGCCGTCAGCACGAGCGCCGAGAAGCCGCTCTCGAGTGCCTGGGCGATCACCTCGTCGGTGACTCCGCGGTCCCGGAAGACGTAGATCTGGAGCCAGCGCGGTGCGTCGGGCGCGGCGGCCGCGACGTCCGCCGGCGTGGCGGTCGCGACCGTGGAAAGACACATGAGCGTCCCGGCGGCGGCGGTGCCTCGGGAGGTCGCGACCTCGCCCTCCTCGTGAGCAATCCCCTGGAAGGCAGCGGGAGCAGCGAGCACCGGCATCGAGACGGGCGTGTCGAGCACGGTTGTCTCGGTCGACACGGACGAGACATCGACAAGGACCCGCGGTCGCAATCGGTACTCGGAAAACGCCTCGCGATTCCAGCGCAGCGTCCTCTCGTCCCCCGCTCCGCCCGCGATGTACGCCCAGGCCTCGGGCGAGAGGACGCTTTCCGCCAGACGCTCCGCATCGTCGACGGTGACGAGGCTCTCCATCGATTCCATCCGGCCGGAGCCTATCGTCGTCGAGACTGCCGAATCAGACCTCTGGTAGTGGCAGTTCAGCGGCCGCCACGAGACCTGCGAAACAACACGAGGGCGACGCCACCGACGCTGACGATGATCAACAGGACGACGAGAATCGTCGGATTTCCACTCGGCGGCGGCTCGTAGTCGAGCGAGCCCACGATGGAGAGAGGCTCGCCCTCGACTGTGCCGAGCACGGTCCAGTCGAAGACGTGGTGAGGCTCGTCCTTCGCGGACGCGATTCTTGGTGGGAGCGTCGTGCTCATCCAGTGGATGCGATGGTCGTGCCACTCGAACGTGTCCTGAGCTGAGACCTGCTCCCACTCCGGCCTCGCGTCCGCATCGGCTCGCGCGGGGACGGCAACCTTCCCGAAGCGGTCGTCGTTCAGGTACGTCGCAGGAGACCGAACATTGCGTTCGACGCGGCCGCCGCGGAAGGCGAGGTACGGCTCGCCCTCGTATCCGAGGACAATCACCGGCTTGCCGCTCTCGTTGCGGAGCCGGAGGCGGTCGTCCGAATCGAGCACGGTGACTGACAACCCCGGGAAGGTGGGTTCGATGCGTGTGACCGTCGACCGAAAGCCGAGCGCTCCGCCACCGCCATGGGCGGCGGCGGCGGAGCAGACGACGAGCACGCCGAGCGCCACGATGACGCTCTGGGCAAGTGCTCGACGCATCACGGCCGCCGCTTACCCGTGGCCACCGCTGGACTTGACCAGCGTGACGCCCGGCGCCGGCGCTTCGGGCTCGGGCTGACCCTTGCGCGGGATCTCGATCCACCGGTGAACGCCCTTCGCACACCGCTGAACGGTTGGGAAGAAGAGCGTCTTCCCAGGCGTGTTCGGCATGCCGAGGTTGAGCTCGAACGTGTCGAACCAGGCGTCGGGAAGACTCCCGCCACTCCACGTCACCTGAAGGACGCCGGTCGTGATGGTGTTTCCGTTGAAGTCCTTCACCGGTTGCGGAAGCTTGCCGCGCTTGATGGTGATCCTCCAACCCGCCTTGGGCTTCGGCCTCGCGGACGTCACCCCCGCGGCGATCCGGATCGCCACCGAGCGAGTCGGCGACCCGTCGCACCCGTGACCGATCGTGAACCCGATCACGCTCGTCTGGCCCGCAGGTGCCTTGCTCGGCGTGGTTCCCACATGGGCCGCCGCCGTCCCGACAGCGATGAGGCTAGCCACCGCGGCGGCGCCGATCAGAAACGTCTTCTTCATCATGAGTCCTTTCGAATTGGCACTTCGACAGATGTGCTCCATTGGTCGAACTCGCCCTTGCGGACGTCGATCTCGAGCTGCCAGTCGCCAGCGAGCGGGAACTCAGCCTGCGTGACGACGTGCCCAGGTCCAGCAGGAGTTGACTTGAACCCGAGAGGCCCGACGTCGACGGCAGGAAGCGTGGCTGACAACGTGATCTCGTCGACGGCCGCGAGCTGACCGGCGGAGTCGAGCAACGTGAGGTGAATTGCGTTCGACCCGATACGGGCCGGGTCGACAGTGACCGCAAAGTCGTATGGACCGACCGTGCCATCTCGAGAGACAGGGCCTGCCGTCGCGGCCACTTGCGCCTTCGCAGGCGGCTCGGCGACGAGCGCCGCGGTCACGCCGACGATCACCACCATCAGCCCGAGCTCCAAGGCCACCGACCCGGCGAAACGACGCCGAGTCCGAGGGCCGGCGCCGGCCGATCTCAGGCGCGGAACCGACACCCTGTTGTTGAACGTT
The DNA here is from genome assembly GCA_963756925.1 of uncultured Actinomycetes bacterium. GTDB lineage: Bacteria > Actinomycetota > Thermoleophilia > Gaiellales > Gaiellaceae > GMQP-bins7. Next base: position 6,088 of record CAVWPL010000009.1, read on the forward strand.
GCCAGCACGAGCAGCGGCACGAGGAGCGCGACCTTGACGAGCAGAAGTTGCCCGTAGGTCGTGTGCCACAGCGCATGCCAGGAACGCACCTCGAGAAAGCCGCTCACGACTCCAGCGCGCGACCAGTGCGATCACCGAGGCGACTGCGAGAGTCGAGAAACGAGGAACGACTCCCGCGGCGAGCGACCAGCGGTCGCCGCCTGCTACGACGAGCAAGAGAGCGAGGAAGGCGAGGCCGCCGACCCAGACACCGGCCGCGGCGACGTGGATCGCGTCGCTCACGATCGCGAGCGAGCCCTCGACACGTGCATGTCCGGAGAGCGCCGGAGTGACGGCGATCGCTGATGCCAGGAAGACGACCGGGACTACGAACCGTTCCGGTCGGCTTCGCGTGGCAAGGACTGCGAGTGCCGCGAGCACGAGCGAGAGGAGTACCCGCACGAGCCACACTCGCCCGAAGCCGGTCTCGACGACGTCGCTCGTCGGTGCCCACCTGAACACTGCGTCGAGACCGAACCCGGCCGCCTTCGCTCCCGTCAACGCGATCCACGCAAGCGAATCCAGCGCCAGCAACCCCGCGGCACACGCGAGGGCGATCCAGAGCGTCCTCGTCCGAGCGTCGCCCGAATCCACGACGAATGCCAACAACGCAGCGCCGCCGACGCAGAGCAGGATGAGCGAGAGCCCGACGAAACGGGCGACCGCCAACGACGCGTCGACGCCCGCCGATCCGGCTTCGGCGTCCAGCACCTCGTCGACGACGCCACCAGCACCCTGTGGCTTGCCGACGGAGAACACGAACGCGCCATGGATTGGATGCGAATCCGCCGACAGCACTCGCCACGCAACGGTGTAGGTGTCCTCGGGCAGTCCGTTCGGGAGGCTGACCGCTACCTCCTCCGAGCTCGGCTTCTCGACGTCACCGTTGTCGACGCGCCGCACCTGGCTGTCGTAGACCCGAAGCGAGCCGGCGACCGTCGAGATGGCCTCGTTGAAGCGCAGCACGACCTGCCGAGGAGAGCGAGCGAGAGCCGCCCCCTGCTCGGGAGTCGTGTCTACGAGGCTCGCGTGCGCGAGCGCCGACGACGGCGCGACCAACGCAAGCGCGCTGAGCGCAGCAGCCGCCAGCATTCCGTTCGCGAGCCCTTGTCGCGGTCGGGTGATGGCCGAGCTCCTTCCTTGCTCGTCGAAGCAGGCGGCAGGTGGGCCGCCCGCACGAACGTCACGCAGCGAGCATGGCGGGAGGTCCGCGCGATCCGTACCCGAGTGCGAGCACGGGAAGGCGCGGGAGATGCGACCCGACGAGGTGCCATCGCTGGCTGGACGCGGTTCGGCGTCCGCGCGACGAAATGGAGAGCAAGTCGACAAGCGCACGGACGGCTCGGAGCAGCAGCCGCGCGAGCGCGTAGGCAGCAAGCGCGAACGGGATCTGAAGCAGAAGTCCCACGAGGAACGTCGGCTCGAGCGTCGCGTCGAGTGGGAAGGCGCCGGCGTACGCCAACCGTTCGAAATGCTCCTGGAGGGAGAAGATCGCAAGTGGGAGAGCCGCGAAGCACCACGTCGACGGCCGGGACACAGCTCGTTCGCGATCGCGCACGACGCGGCCGAGCTCGCCCGCCAGTCCTACGAGGAACAACGCGCTGCAAATGGCGAGAATCAGGGGGAGATAGGCGAGGTACGCATGGCCCGAGATCGCCAGCGCATGGCCCCGCTCGTCCTCGTCGAGCGTCATAAGGCGATAGGCAAGCGCGTGCGCGGCCTGCGACCCGATCACCGCGAGCGGAACCACTAACAACCAGGCGACCGTCCGCCGATGCACGCGCTCATGTTACGCCAGAGCGACCGCGACCGGAGAGCGAGCCGGCAACGGCGGCCGGCGACTACTCCTCAGAACGGGTACGGAGCAAGGCTCCATACCGCTGCCGCGTACCAGATCCCGAAGCCCAGGCTCGCCGCTCCGAGAACAGGCACGAGCGTGTTCGAGGCCGCGACGACAGGACGCGCGGAGAGCGTCAGTCCGAAGCCGACGGTGACGACGGTCATCGACACCGCCGTGAACAGCGCGAGCAGGAGCAGCGATGCCACCGCGACCGTCTGCGATGGGATCGCAGCGAGGAGCAACAGGCCGACGCCTGCGCTCCCGCCCATGCCGTGAACGAGCCCGACGCCGAAGGCCCCGAGCGGCGTGCGCACCGAATGACGATGCCCGCGCTCGGGGTGTGGATGGGCATGGAGATCGAAGTACCCATGTCGCCACCTGACGATCAAACGCACCGCCAGGAACACGATGAGCGCGGCGACGGCGGACTCCGCCCCCTGCTGGATGCGCTCGGGCAGATACCGCTCCGCGAGCAGGATGGGAATTCCGAAGACAACGAGCGTGATGGCATGGCCGGCGCCCCACCAGGCCCCGAGACGAGCGGCCGATCTCGATGCGCGCTCACGCCCAGACGCCACCATCGTGGTCATCGCGGCAAGGTGGTCGGGGTCGGTTGCGTGGCGAAGCCCGAGTAGGACGGCGACGAGGAGCACGACACCTACTGACGCACTCTCGGAGAGCCCCGCGATCCAGTCGTCGAGCCCGAACATGCCCCTGGTTCGTCCGTGAGGCGAGAGTGGTTCGGTCAGATAACGCCGGGAATCGCGCGCGCAGTGATCACGACGCCGACGCCGAGAATAAGAGCCGCGCTCACAGCGGGAAGCGCGCGGACGACCGGCCCGTCGAGCGAGAGCCGGCCGAAGGTGCGCTGCGCCACCACAGCGACGAGACCGATCGTCGTGACGGTCGCCGCGAGGCCGATGCTGAAGGCCACTATCAACGCCAACCCGAGCCCAACTCGGTGAAGCGCGATCGCGGAGAGGAGCACGACGAGCGCCGACGGGCACGGAAGAAAGGCCGGCTGCCACGCCAACGCCGAAGATGCCTCGCGAGGTCAGCTCGTCATCGTGACTGTGGTGGTGACCGCCCTGGACATGCTCGTGGTGGTGATTGTGGTCATGGTGGTGATCGTGGTCGATGTCGCCGTGACGTGACCTGATCCTCTGGCGGAGAACCGAAGCACCGACCACGACGACAAGCAGCCCCGAGACAAGTGTGAGCCACGGATAGAGCTGCTCGGGAAGAATGACCTGCGATAGGGCGAGGGTCACGAGCCCGAGCGCGAATACGCCCGCCGTGTGGGTGATCGTCACCGTCCCGCCGAGCATGAATGCGTGGCGTGGAGTTCCACGCGTACCAACGAGATACGCCGCGACGAGCGCCTTTCCGTGGCCCGGGGTCAAGCGCGTGTGCAGCGCCCCAGAAGGCGGCAACAAGGAGCGAAACCAGAAGGACGCCAACCGAGAGGTCGCCTTGCTCAATGAGCGCCTCGAATCCGCCCGCGACGTGCACCGGCGCCGCCGTCGCGGCAATGACCGGTGGTACGCCTCGAGAGTCACCAGGCTCGAAAGTCGCGGTGGCGCCCGAAGATGTCGAGTGGGGATCGGAGGAGAGCGTCCGGGTACGCGCGCAGCTCGTTGCTCGCACTCGTGGCGGGCGCACTCGACTCGAGTACGCGAGCACCGTCGCGCGCCGCGACCGTGACCTCGCGCCAGCCGATCCGGCCAGGGAACGCCGTCGTCCTCGAACACGAGCGCTTCGCCATTTCCCGACGCTCGATAGACCACGTCGAGCCGGAGCGTCCTCAAGCCGCCGGCCCCCGGCCGCGACGTGGCGCGATGCTCGACGACGTCGAGCGCGGCTCGCCGACTGCCGAGCGTAAGCTCGAGCCGACGAGCAAGTCGCTTCGCGTACCCGGGCTTCGTCACCTCGGCGCCAAGCTGGTACGTCGGGATCTCCGCCAGGTCGACGACGTAATGCACGTAGATCTCGTTCCCGGCGATCTCGATCCCGGCATAACGGTTGACGGTGAAGTTGCCCAGTGGATGCGCCGATGCCGGCGCCGGCGCAACGAGAACGGCAGCGGCGACGAGAACGACAGCGGCGAGGCGCTTCACGAGGATTGTTCGGCGCCGGAGCGGAGACGGTTCGAATGAGATGGGGCCAGACCTACGTGCGGTCCGACCCCATCTCGGGTTCCGCTACTTGCCCTTCGTGTTCTCGAAGCCGCTCTGTGGATCCGCGACGTAGGGAAACGCTCCGAGGAGCTTCCGGTCGTCGCCGTTCACACCGTCTCCGAGCGGGATCTTCTTGCCCTTGAGGAAGCCTGCAACTGCCTGCTCGGCGATGTCGATGACGTCGTCGCCGAGTCGGCGTCCGTTCGGCCAGCCCTGGTTGTCGCCCGCGAGAACCGCCATCCGGTTCGGGTTCTTCGTGACGGGAATGCCCAGGTTCAGGCGGAGCAGGTCCGCAGACCGCGAGCCCGTGAAGTTGAGCTGCGGAACGCCGGTGAGGAGGACGGCGACGAGGTCGTCGCGATCCTTCTCGGGCACGTCCAGCTTGTACAGCTGGTTGATGACCGCCGCGAGAATCGGCGTGTCGTAGTACTGACGGAAGCGCCCGTCCTGTGACGGCTCGAGCGCATTCCACTGATCCTTGAGGCCGGTCGGGATGATGACCTCGTTGACGAGCGGGTTGGCGAGGCGGTTGACCTGCACCCACGCGCCCGAGTTGCGGGTCGTGGCGCCGCGGGTCGTGACCTTGCGCCGATCGACCGACGACCAAACGCCGATGGTCCCGTTCTTCGCCTGCAGGCCCGCGATCGGGATCTGGACCCCGAACGTGTGGACGCCGTAGCCGGCGAAGAAGTCCTTGCCGCCGCCCATGTTGCCGGTGCCCTTGCGGATCGCGACGAGGTCGAAGATCGCCCCGATGTCACCGAAGAACGGATCGTCGCGCTGGCCCGCGAACGCCCTGGAGCGGCCGCTGTCAAAGGAGATGACACCCTTGGCCGCGAGAGCGCGGTAGTTCGCCGTCGAGCGAGGCCCGATGTTGTTCGGTGGAGTCGTGCCGCTCGCGACCATCCGCGCCTTGCCGCCCGCAACACGCGTGACGGTGAACGGCTGGGCTGTGTCGCCGAGGAAGAACGGGCCCGTCTTCGTTCGGAACTGGAACCGGTACGTCACGTCGGCACGCGTGTCACCGTTCGTATCGAGCCTGAGGTTGTAGCGCGCGTTCGGTGAGAACGTGTACCAGTTCGGTCCAGCCGCCGGATCCTCGCCGGGAATGACGTTGGCGAGAATCGTGACGGTGTTCGGCTTGTCCGGGCTCCGAAATGCGTACAGATCCGTCAGATCGGCTGACGGATCCTCCGCGATCAGAGGTGCTTCGCGGTGACTCGACGCCGTGCCGTTCGCCGGACCAAGTGTCGCGGCACCGACGACGGCGGCCACGGCGAGCAGACCGACCGCGGCGACTGCGGTGATTCCCTTGTGCATCTTGACTCCTTCCGTGCTCTCAGGTGCTGAGAACGGCGGTGGTTCGCAGCTGCCCGCAAGATGGTTCGGAGCGCTCGGCGCTCGCGAACCGATGTGCCCGTCGATGCGAACAATCCCGATGGAATCTCGCTCCCCCACGCTGGTAGCGTTGGACGACTCCGAGCCCGCCTGGACGATGCGCCGGCAGCACGCACACCTTTCCGACGAGGCCCTGGTCGCGCTGGTCGCACGGGGCGATGAGCCCGCGCTGGCAGAGCTCTACGACCGCGTGGGACGTGTCGCCTACGGGCTGGCGCTGCGTGTTCTCAGGGACGAACGGCTGGCCGAGGATGCCGTCCAGGAAGGATTCCTGGCGGTCTGGCGCACGGCTGCCGCATTCCGCGCGGAGCGTGCGAAGGCGAGCACGTGGATCCTCACGCTCGTGCACCGCCGCGCCGTCGATCTCGTGCGGCGGGAGGAGCGCCGGCGGGCCGAGCCGCTACCCGACGAGATCCCCACGAGACCCGGCCAGCTCGGCGAGCCGACCGAAGAGGCCGCCTGGCTGCGGTACGAGCGAGAGCGAGTCCAGGCGGCGCTCGCGACGCTGCCCGACACACAACGAGAGGCGATCGAGCTCGCGTACTACGGCGGCTACTCGCAGTCGGAGCTGGCCGAGAGGCTCGGCGTGCCGCTCGGTACCATCAAGAGCCGGATGTTCTCCGGGCTCGCGCGTCTTCGCGAGCTCCTGGACGAGTCCGCCGAGGAAGGGTCATGGAAACCGGAATTCACGAGCTGACCGCTGCGTACGCCCTCGACGCGCTGGCCCCCGAGGAGCGGGAGGAGTACGAGGCCCACCTGCGCGACTGCGAGTCGTGTCGCGAGGAGCTGGCGTCGTTCGCCGGCGTTACCGAGGCCCTCGCGGTGGCGGCGTCCGGGCCTGACCCGGCCCCCGAGCTCCGCGACCGCATCCTCGCGAGCGCTCACGCTGAGCCGCAGGTCGTCGTTCCCCTCGAGCCTCGAGGGCGACGCACGGTTCCGGTCCTTGCAGCAGGACTCGCTGCAGCCGCGGTGCTCGTGCTCGGAGTCGGTCTGTGGTCCGTTCACCTCTCGGGCGACCTCGACGAGGCGCGAACGGCACTCGAGAAGCAACGAGAAGCCGCAGCCGTCCTTGCGAATCCCGATGCACGCGCGATCGCGTTGACGAAGGGCGACGGCCGCCTTGTGGTCGATCCCGACGGGCGGGCGGTGCTCGTGCTCGGGGGACTCGGCCCTGCCCCGGCGGGCAAGACCTACGAGATCTGGGTGGTGGAGGGTGATGCACCGGTGCCTGCCGGCCTCTTCTCTGGACGCGAGAGTGCCGAGCTCGTCAGCGTCGAGAGTGCTGTAGACACCGGCGACGTCGTCGCCGTGACGATCGAGGACGCGGGGGCGCCGACACACCGTCGACGGAGCCGGTCATCGCGTCCGACCCGATCTGAGGGCGACTGGCTCTGAAAGGAGCCATAACGCCCCGCAAGGTGCCCAGCTGCAACACTTCCCGCCTTGCGAAGTCGCAGGGAGAAGGGGATGCCGCGTCCGCGGCGACGGGTTCGCAAGCTTCGACTCGCGGCCCTGCTCGGCGTCCTCGTGGTTCTGGCAGGGCTCTCGTTCACGTTCGGGCTCGTACGCGCCGTCGCGAGCGAGATCCCGGCGCTCGACCCTGCGACCCAACGCTCGGACGTCAACACGGTCGTCTACGCGTCGAACGGACGCTCGGTGCTCGCGGTTCTTCGGGGCGACGAGAACCGCGTCCTCGTCGCGACCGAGGACATCGCGCCGATCATGCGCCAGGCGATCGTCGCGACCGAAGATCAACGGTTCTTCGACCACGACGGAATCGATGTGCGCGGTGTCGGACGCGCCCTCTGGGCGGACATTCGCAACCAGGCGATCGTCGAGGGTGGCTCCACCATCACGCAGCAGTTCGTGAAGAACGCCTACATCAGGAATGAGAGGACGATCGCCCGAAAGGTGCGTGAGGCCGCTCTGGCCTGGCAACTCGAGCAGCGCTGGAGCAAGGATCGGATTCTCACCGCGTACCTGAACACGATCTACTTCGGAAACGGGGCGTACGGGATCCAGCAGGCGTCGCTCACGTACTTCGACAAGGGCGCCAGGCATCTCACCCTTCCCGAGGCCGCGCTCCTTGCCGGAATCCCAGCCGACCCGAGCCGATACGACCCGGTGACGAACTCCGGGAACGCCAAGCAGCGGCGCAGGTACGTCCTGGGCGCGATGCTCGAGCAGGGGAAGATCACGCGTGCGGACTACGTCAGTGCGAGCGCGGCCCCGCTTCCGAAGCCGGACGACGTGCGCGTCCCGGGAACCGTCGGGCCTGCCCAGTACTTCGTCAACTACGTCAAGGATCAGCTCGTCGAGAAGTACGGAGCCGGACGTGTCTTCGGTGGCGGCCTCAAGGTGACGTCGACAATCGATCTCGAGCTCCAACAGCTCGCCCGCCAGGCGATCGAGCGTGTGCTACGGAACCCAGAGGGGCCTGCGGCTGCACTCGTCGCGATCGACCCGAAGACCGGTGCAGTCAAGGCGATGTTCGGTGGGCGGAACTTCCGCGAGAGCCAGTTCAATCTCGCCGCGCAGGCGGCACGGCAGCCTGGATCGGCGTTCAAGCCGATCGTCCTCGCCACCGCGATGCGGCAGGGGATCTCGCCGATCACGGAGCTCGAGTCGAGGAAGGTCTCGATCGACGCCGGCGACCGCGTTTGGACGGTTACGAACTACGACCACACCTACCTCGGCCGCGTCAGCCTTTCTCGAGCGCTCGTCTCCTCCGACAACTCGGTCTACGCGCAGCTCACGGATCTCGTTGGACCCAAGGCGATCGTGGAGACGGCGCACGCGCTCGGGATCAGAAGCCCACTCGATGCGTACTTCTCGATCGGGCTCGGCTCCGTCGCCGTCAACCCCCTCGAGATGGCCCGGGCGTACGCGACGATCGCGAACAGCGGCAGGCGCGTGGACGGCTCGCTGTTCGGCGACACCCCTCGAGTCGTCGAGCGGGTGGAACGGGTTCGGGCCGGCCGAACGGAGGAGAACCTCCCGCAGCCGACCGAGGTGACGGAGCCCGGTGAGGCCGAGCTCCTCACGTCCATCCTGCAGGACGTCGTCCGGGCCGGAACCGGGCGACGCGCCGCCGTCCCCGGGATCGAGGTTGCCGGCAAGACGGGCACGACCGACAACTACGGCGATGCGTGGTTCGTGGGCTATACGCCAGAGCTCGCCGTCGCAGTGTGGGTCGGTTACCCGGACCGGCTCCGACCGATGACGACCGAGTTCGGCGGAGAGCCGGTCACGGGAGGAACGCTGCCGGCTCAGATCTGGAAGGAGTTCGTGTCGAGGTACGAGAAGGCGCAGGAGTCCAAGGAGTCGGACGAGGACGGTTCGTTCGACTCGCCGCCGTACCTCGGGTCGACGTCGCACTGGGTCGTGAAGCGCGGAGGCGAGTGGAGGCTCGACAACGGCTACTGCCGCGGCGCAAGACTGATCGCCTACTTCTCCGGCCACGGGCCCGACGAGTCGGCGGACTGCAAGCCGAACGAGGTCGACGTTCCGCTCGTTATCGGGTTGGGTGAGGCCGCAGCGGTTGCGCGGCTCGCCGCACAGCCGCTCGATGCCGTCTTCGTCTACAAACCGGCGAAAGCCGGCACAGCCCCGGGAACGGTCGTCGACCAGATGCCGCGTTCGGGCGGACTCTCGGCGGGCGACGATGTCACGCTCGTCGTCTCCAAGGCACGGTACGGCCTCTTGCCGAATTTCGCCGGCTCGGGCCTCGAAGCCGTCGGCCGTGAGTTGGAGCGCCTCAAGCTCCGCTGGCGCGTCGTCACGGTGCCGGGCCACCGAGGTACCGTGCTGCGCCAGCGCCCGAGCGCAGGCGTCGCCTCGGCTCCGGGGCTTATGGTCACGCTCGTGGTCGGGGACGGCTGACGTACAGCGACCCGCGTACTGCGTAGCGCCACAGAACATCGGTGGCGCGGGTGATGCCGACGCGCGGACCGCACACGATGTCGATCGCCTCGGTGGGCGGCATGAGCCCGAACGGCGCACCCTCGAGCGAACGTCCGTTATCGGCGCCAGTCACGCCGAGTGCTTGGGTGAGGCGCCCGGGGCCTGCGCAAAGGAGTAGCTCGTCGTCGATGCCGCGCCGCACCCGCATCTCCTCGATCCCCGCTGTCGGCTCGAGCCCACGCAGGAGCACGGCCGCCCCGCTTCCTCGACGCTCGCAGACGACGTTCGCACACCAGTGGATTCCGTACGAGCGGTACACGTAGAGATGGACGGGTGGGCCGAACATCGCGGCGTTCCGGCGCGTCGGACCGCGGTACGAATGGCTCGCCGGATCATCGGAGGCGTACGCCTCCGTCTCGACGATCACCCCTCCGACCCCGTCCACGAGAAGCACGCAGCCTAGGAGCGCGCGAGCGGCTTCGTGGACGCTTCGAGCGATCGTGGCTCGGAACTCCTCCATGGTCGAGGCGCGCCGTGTCCGGCCGACTCTGGCGCTCTGCGCTGGGCTCACTCGTCGAACAGCTGCGGGTGCTGCGCGGCGCCACGGCCGCGACGCCGCCTGAGGTCGGCCACGACCGCCGTCGCCTCGGCCATGTCCTCGAGAATCGTCTGCTCCGTCCGCGACGCGACAATCGGCTCCGGGATTCCATCAACCCATACGAGCGTGCGGCGACCGTGTCCACGCTCCTCGCCGGTGATCGGCTCGACGGCATAGATCTTGTCGGCGCGCGCGTACTTGCCGAACCCGAGAAAGACCATTCGCTGCGCGGTCATGGCGAGTGATTATCGCGCGTCGGAACCGTTTCGTCGCCCCGGGCGAAGCCGAACGCGTACAGAAGCGCTGTCCCCGCCAGCAGCACAAGCCAGATCGCGTGGAGCCGCGGCTCGAGCGCAGACGGGACGTTCCACGACGTCCAGTCTCGTTTCACCACCTGCTCGTGCCAGGCGTCGTTCGCAACGTTGGCGAAGCCGTAGACGAGCATCAACGCGACCAGCACCGCGTACACGTGTCGCAACCTGGCACCTGTCGGCCACGCACGGGACAGAAGGAGAGCCGACAACACCATCAACATCCCGGTCGTGCCGTGGTGGTGGCCGAGGTGAACCGCGGCCGTGGGACGCGCCCCGGGCTCGGAGTAGAGCTGATCGGTGAGAAAGACACCACCCGGCAGATGCAGACCCAGCTCGGCGACGATCCAGGGAACAGACACGAGAATCGTCAGGAGGGCGACCGCAACACGAAAGCCGTCATGACTCCGAGCCGGCGCAAACCGAGCACCAACGCCGCGAGCGGCCGCGACGGTGAGCGTGAGTGCCAGGACGACGCCAAGTGCGGGTAGTGCGTTCACCAGCTTCGGATCGAGGTCGTCAGGGTCGACGACTCCCGGCCAGGCGATGACGGCGCATAGTGCGATTGCAGGTCCGCCCACGAACCAGGCGCGTGGCGGAAGCGCGTCGACAGCGAGGAGCACGAGAGCGACCGCGACGCCTGCGACGGCCGGGAAGTTGAGCTGGACGAACGCACGCCCAAGGCCTCCTTCGAGTCCCTCCCGGGAGACGTTGTACAACTCGCTCAGGTCGAGCACCGAGTAGACGACGAGAATCGCGAGCACGTCGGCGGCGAGGAGCACCCAGACGGCGAGAGCCTCGCCCTGGGTCGCGCCGCGCCGCATTACTCGAGTGCTGCCGTGAGCACGTCGGCGACGTACGCCTGGTCGTCCGGGTCGAGCCGTGTGTGGAACGGAAGTGCGAGCGTCCGCGCGCTGAGAGCTTCGGCCACCGGGCACATGCCTTCTCGTAAGCCGTAGCGAGCTCGCATGTACGGCTGAAGGTGGATGCAGGGCAGGTACCGCGCCGTCTGCACGCCATGCTCTGCGAGCGCTGCGATCACCGACTCTCGGTCGGACCGCTCCGGGAGCGTGACCACGTAGACGAACCAGGATCGTTCGTGGCTCTCGTCGTCCGCGCACGGGAGACCCAAGATCCTCGATGGGCGCAAGGAGCTCCGAGTAGCGCGCCGCGACAGCGCTCCGGCCGGCGAGAATGGCCTCGAGCTTCTCGAGCTGTCCGAGCCCGATCGCGGCGCGGACGTCGTCGAGTCGGTAGTTGAAGCCGAGTCGAGCGTGCTCGAGCCAGCCGCCCCCGTCGGCCCGGCCTTGATTCCGCAAACTCACGAGCAACCGGTGCTCGTCCTTCGAATGCGTCGTGACCATCCCACCTTCACCCGTCGTGATCTGCTTGTTCGGGTAGAAGGCGAAGACGGCGGGTGGGCCGTGCGAGCCGAGCGGCTCGCCTCGGTAACGCGCGCCGAGCGCCTCGCACGCGTCCTGGACCAACGCGAGTCCGTGGCGATCGCAGATCGCGCGCAGCTCGTCGAGCTCACAGGGATAGCCGTAGATGTCCACGGCCACGACCGCCTTGGTGCGAGCGGTTACGGCGGCTTCGACTGCGCCCGGATCGAGATTCAGCGTACGAGCGTCGACGTCTGCGAACACCGGTGTGGCGCCCTCGTAGATCGCGCAGTTCGCCGAGGCGACGAAGGAGTACGGCGAGGTGATGACCTCGTCACCCGCCCCGACTCCGGCCGTGACGCAGAGGAGGTGGAGCCCAGCCGTGCCGCTCGAGACCGCAGCCGCATACGGAGCGGACACCGCCTCCGCAAAGGCTGCCTCGAACTGCTCGACGGTTGGCCCGAGCGACAGTCGTCCCGACCGCAGCACCGTGCCGGTGAGCTCTTCCTCCCGCTCGTCGAGCCAGGGAGAGCTCAGCTCTACCTGGCGCGTGGCTTCTCTCACGCGCGAGCGGACGCCAGCTCGACGACGTCGAGCCAGTCGGTCCAGCGCTCGTCCAGCCCGTGCACTGCGGCAAGGTACGCCTTCTGCAGCTCCAACGTCACCGGTCCCACGCCGATCTCCCGTCCGTCGATCGCGCGCACCGGGGTGACCTCGGCGGCGGTGCCGACCATGAACACCTCGTCGGCGAGGTACAGATCCGTGCGGATGAGGAGTGTCTCCTCCACGGGATAGCCGAGCACCTGCGCCACCTGGATGACGGTGTCCCGCGTGATCCCCGGGAGAATCGACATCGCGAGTGGAGGAGTGAGGATCCGGCCGTTCTTCACGACGAAGATCGTCTCTCCGGGGCCGTCAGCGATGAAGCCCTCCCCCGTGAGCATGATCGCCTCGTCGTACCCGGCTCGCCGCGCCTCGGTCGTCGCGAGCATTGAGTTCAGGTAGATCCCTGTCGCCTTCGCGGCGTGCGGAATGACGTTCGGGCCGATGCGCTCCCAGCTCGAGATGGTCGTCGTGATCCCGGTGCGCTGGCCGTCCTCGCCGAGATAGGCGCCCCAGGGGTAGCTCATGATCACGACGTCGATCGGGTTCCCGGTGGCCGCCACGCCGAGCTCGCCGTACCCGTAGAACGCAATCGGCCGGATGTAGCAGGACGCAAGGCCGTTCGATCCCACGAGGTCGTGTGTCGCGGCGCGCAGCTCGTCCACGGTGTACGGGAGGTCCATGAAGAGGATCCGTGCCGAGTTCTCGAGGCGCTCGAGATGCTCGCGAAGCCGGAAGATGGCCGGACCCTTGGCCGTCTCGTAGCTCCGTATGCCTTCGAACACTCCAGAGCCGTAGTGCAACCCGTGTACGCCTACGTGGACCTTCGCATCCGCCCAGTCGACGAGCTCTCCGTTCATCCAGATCTTCTCGGTCTCGTGCATCGAGTTAGCGCTCCTTCGGTTCGCGTCCGTCGTCGGGGGCGCCCCCGGCGAGGTCATCTCCAAGATCGCTTGCAAGGTCGCCAGCGAAATCGCTAGCAAAATCGTACGGGTGGTCCTGGATCACGTCCAGAGTGCGTGCGCGTGACAGGCGTCCCAGCTCGGCAGGTGCAAGCCCGACCATGTGCGTCGTCGACCCTGCGCCTGCCCAGACGATCTCGTGCCGCAGCAGCGTCGGGTCGAGCAGAATCGTTTCCACTCGCCTGAGGCCGAAGGGTGCGACGGCACCGGGCTCGAAGCCGGTTGCGCGCACGACCTCCTCCGGGGTCGCGATCCGAGCTCGCTCTGCCCCGGTCGCGCGTGCGACCTTTGCCGGGTCACCGCGCCGATCCCCGGGAACGAGCGCGAGCACGGGGCGATCGCCACTGATGAGGACGATCGACTTGACGATCTGCCTGAGCTCACAGCCGACCGCCGCTGCCGCGTCCGCTGCGGTCGGCGTGCCGCCGTCGAACTCCTCGATACGCGCCTCAGCTCCCGCCTCGCGGAGAAACGAGGACACCCGTCGGACGGGCTCCGGCCAGGCCGCTACCACGGCCCTCAGCGTACCGACGGAGGCACGGCGCGCGAGGGTGTTGGGAACGAACGAGCTCGTAACAACTTGTAACTTGCCGCCCTTCGGCAGCATGCCACCGCGAACAGGCAAGTTACAAGCTGTCACTTGCGCCGACCGAACGCGTCAGCCGAGGTCGATGAAGCGCGCCTCGTCGAAGCCGGAGCTCCGCACGCGCTCGACGAGCTCGGGCGGAACAGGGGAGTCGATCGAGAAGGCCATCAACGCCTTGCCGCCCGCCTTCGTCCGCGAGACCGCCATGTTCGCGATGTTGACTCCGGCATCGCCGAACATCGTCCCCACCCGTCCGATCACGCCGGGAACGTCGACATATGCGAGGAATGCCATCCTCGGCGCAAGCTCGATGTCGATTGCGAAGCCAAGCGCTCCCGCGAGGAAGAGCCGGTGCTCGGGCCCTACCGTCGTCCCCGAGACCTCGATCTCCTCGCCGTTCGCGACGATCAGGATCCGAACGAGGTTCGAGTAGTGCTGTGACGACGCGATGCGCTCCTCGGTAACCTCGATCCCGCGCTCCGCTGCGATCACGGGTGCGTTCACGTAGTTCACCGCCTGGTCGACTCGGTCCTGGAACACGCCGTTCAAGGCGGCGACCGTGAGGAGCCGCGTGTCGAAGTCGGAGAGCGGCCCGTGCGCCGCGACGACGATGCGACCTGGTCGCTCCGACACGAGCGACGCGGCAAGGCGGCCGAGTTTCGCGGCGAGCGGGATGAACGGGCCGAGCACCTCGAGATCGGCCTGTTCGACGACGGGGATGTTGACCGCGGTTGCCACGAGCCCGCCGTCGAGCGCGGACACGACCTGCTCGGCGATGATCAAGCCTGCGCGATCCTGCGCCTCGGTCGTCGACGCTGCGAGATGCGGGGTGACGACCACCTGCTCCAGCTCGAGGAGCTCCCCCGAGTAGGGCTCGGCCTCGAAGACGTCGAGCGCGGCACCCGCGACCTGGCCGGCGCGGATTGCGTTCGCAAGAGCGGCCTCGTCGACGAGCTCCCCGCGTGCAGCGTTGACGATCCGCACGCCGGGGCGCATCTTGGCGAAAGCATCCGCGTCGAGGACTCCCCGCGTCTCCGTCGTCAGCGGGAGGTGCAGCGAGATGACGTCCGCCACGGCGTAGACGTCATCGAGCGCGACAGCCGGCTCGACCCCGATGTCACGGAACCGCTCGAGCGCGACGAAGGGGTCGTATGCGATCACACGCATCCCGAGCCCGAGAGCCCGTCGGGCAACCTCTCTCCCGATGCGTCCGAGGCCGAGGACACCGAGCGTCTTGCCCGAGAGCTCGATACCGGCAAACCGCGGGCGCTCCCAGTTGCCGGCTTTGAGTGCAGCGTGTGCCTGCGGGACGTTTCTGGCCAGAGCCAGCATCAGGGCGATCGCGTGCTCGGCGGCCGACACGACCGTCGATTCGGGCGCGTTGGCGACCACGATCCCACGACGTGTCGCAGCCTCGACGTCGACGTTGTCGATCCCCACGCCGGCCCGGCCGATGACCTTCAGCCGCACGGCGCGCTCGATCAACGACGCGTCCAGCTCGGTCGCCGAGCGAATGACGATCGCGTCGAAGCCTCCGATGATCGAGTCGAGGTCCGTCGTCGAGTCCTCGACGACGTCGAACTTGGTTCGCAGCAGCGCAAGCCCGGGCTCCGCTATTGGCTCCCGAACGAGAACGCGCTGTCGCTCGGGCTCGCCCTCCTCAGACACGGGCAGCCTCCCGAAAGGCGTCGAGTGCATGTGAGACCGCCGCACCGCGCTCCATCTCGACGCCGCGCTCGGACAGAATGACCTCGACCGCGGCGAGCGCGGTCGTGATGTCGAACACGTCGTAGTAGCCGATGTGGCCGATGCGGAACATGCGCTCGCCGAGCTCTCCGTGTCCTCCGGCGACGGTGATCCCGAATCGCTCGCGCAGGGCGCTCACAACCTCACGTGCATCCACGCCTTCGGGTGTGAGGATCGCGGTGATGACCGCAGAGCGCTCCTCGTCTGGTGAGAAGAGCTCGAGTCCCATGGCCTTCGCCCCTTCACGGCAGGCACGTCCGAGCGCCGAATGCCGCGCGAACGCGCTCTCGAGCCCCTCTTCGAGAAGCAGGCCCAGCGCGGCGTCGAGAGCAACCACGATCGAGACGGCGGGCGTGAACGGGGTCGAGCCGGTCTCGAGCGACGCGCGAAGCTTCTCCCAATCGAAGTAGAAACGCGGCGTGGTGGCGCGCGCCGCGCGCTCCCATGCCCGCGGCGAGACAGCGACAACCGACAGTCCGGGCGGCGTCATGAGCGCTTTCTGCGAGCCGGCGACGACGACGTCGAGCCCCCACGCGTCGGTTTCGATAGGAACGGCTCCGAGGCTCGATACCGCGTCGACCACCGTGAGCGCATCGGCCTCACGCGCCACGCGCGCGAGCGCCTCGATATCGGTGACGACGCCCGTCGACGTCTCGGAGTGGACGAGGTAGACGACTTCGGATCCCCGATCGGCGAGCTTCGAGCGCAAGTCCTCCGGCCGAGGCGTCTCACCCCAGGAATACCGAAGCACCTCGACATCTGCCCCGTACGTGGTGGCGAGCGCCGACCAACGCTCGCCGAACTCGCCTGCGCTCACGACCAACACCCGATCCCCTGGAGAGAGCAGGTTCACCACAGCGGACTCGAACCCGCCCGACCCCGATGCCGTGAAGACCAGGATGTCGTTCTCCGTCCTGAGCACTTTCTGCAGCCGGCCGAGACAGCGGCGCATGATCTCGCGAAAGTCGGGTCCCCGATGATGGAGAATCGGCTGCGCGCTGGCGGCGAGAACCTCCGGCGGGACCGGCGTCGGGCCTGGAGCCATCAGGTAGCGCTTCACCGGTTCCATGAAACCGAGCCTAGCGGCCGGGTAGCGGCCCGCGGAGTCAGCGTGGGCGGTGGCCGGAGAACGTCACGACCTGCTGAAACGTCGGTCGGTTCGCCCACCGCATCGTGTCCGGAAGCACTCCGGAGACGAACTGGATTCGCTCCGCTGCCGCGCTCGACCACCACGAC
The DNA here is from genome assembly GCA_963756925.1 of uncultured Actinomycetes bacterium. Classification (GTDB taxonomy): domain Bacteria; phylum Actinomycetota; class Thermoleophilia; order Gaiellales; family Gaiellaceae; genus GMQP-bins7. The sequence continues at coordinate 22,869 of CAVWPL010000009.1, forward strand.
GATGGCGCCGGCCCCTGCCCAGCCTCGAGCTCGGCCGCTGCCGCATCGAGCGCCGTCCAGAGCGAGTCACGGCAGGTCGCAAGGTCTCCCGCGCCGCAATAACGTCGCGAGAACTCTCCGCGCACCGGCCTGCCGAGCAGCATGCGCAGGTCCTTGTCGACGTATCCGTACCACCCCGAGATGTACGCCGATCCTCCTGGACCGGCATCGTCGCTCCTCGCGTGGACAGCCGCGAGCCGGTCGGTGAGAGGCCCGAGGATCGGTGCAAGCACCGCGTCCGCAAGCTTCGGCCAGGCCGCGTCGAGCACCGCCGCACCAGGAGCGTCGATCTTCCCGTCGAGCTCGCGATCAACGCGACTTGCGCCTGCTGCGAGCCACGCGTCGACGAGGCCGCGCGCGGCCTCGGCGCGCGCGCTCGGGGCCGGGCCGGTCTCGAGGACGGCGCGGATGAGCGGCCACACCTGAGTTGCCCGGAGGTCCTGCGTGGCTGCCGCGTTCATCGCCGCGGTGACGCTTGCGAGCGTGTGCTTCTTCCGCTGCGCGATCTCGGCCGTGAGCAACTCGACGCGATGAACGGATCCGTACGCGAAGTTCGAGTCGGCCGCGCCGACGTTCGGCGCAGGCTTGTTGTTCCAGTTGAGGATGACACCGGTTGGCGGATTCGTTCCCCGTGCGTGTCCGGCGAAGGGCAGGAACCCCCGCCAGTCGAAGTCCCCGTTGCCGACTGTGGGGAGCGCCGGGTCGGTACCCGCTGCGCGCTGCGGCAGGCGACCGCTCGAGAAGAAGGCGATGTCCCGGTCGTCCGCGTAGAACCAGTTGAAGCTGAACTCGACGGCATTCATCGTCTGCAGAAACTGCCTGGCCGACGCGACCCGGCCGGTGTTGAGCGCGTAGAACGCCGACGCGCTCAGGATCTCACGACCTCGGGTCGAGCGCTGCATGGCAATCGCAACTCGCTTGCCGGCGACGGTCGCGTACCCGATCACAGGCCCGTGCGTCGTTTCGTAGTACGAGACGGCCTCGTCAGGTGAGCTCGACGACTTGAGAGTCCCTACGAAGAACCGTCGCATCGGCTCGCACTGGCCTCGGTAGAAGTAGTGCACGTCGTCGTCGCACAACGTCTCGACGAAGAGATCGACGTTATCCGCCTGTGACGACGTCGCGCTCCACGCGAAGTCAGGCCCACGGCCGATGAGCACGAACGGGACACCCGGGAAGACAGCGCCCCGGGTCGCGAAGCCTGCTCCCGCAAGCTCCATCTCGGCGAAGAACTGCGGGAAGAAGTAGCCGACCTGTGGGCCAGCAACGAAGAGCGGGTGGCCGGTCTGAGATCGCTTCGCCCCGATGAGCAGCGCATTCGAGGCAGGAGCGGGCGGGTCGAGCGGTACTCCCGTGAAGCTTCCGTCGTCCACGACGACGCTTCCGGGCGACGTTGCAGCAGGGAGCTCGTACGGAAAGCTGCCGGGGACGGTGAACGGCGTCTCGGGGTCGTTCGCCGAGCGAAGATCGGCGAACACCCGACGCGCGTCCGCTGCACCTAGCCGCTCCTCGAGCGCATCGAGAAGCATCGAGTTCTGGACTTCCTGTCCTCCGTTTGCCCCGAACCGAGCCGCGATCAGAGCCGTCGATGCGATGACATCGTTCACCGTGAACGGCTGGGTCGCGATCCCCTTGGACGCATACCAGCGGTTGATTCCGGCTGAATAGGCCCTGGTGAGCGCGAGGATGCGCTGCCCCATCGGCCCCTGTGAGCGAAGTGCGTCGACCTGGTTCGACAGAAACGCCTCGGCGTCGGCGCTCGGCACGAAGTTCCGCCCCGTAAGCGCGAGCGTGAGCGGGTCGAGACCCGGAACGTCGAGTGCCGCGATTCGCGCAGGACCTCGAATCAGCTGGAGAAGGATCCCGCGGTCGGCCGCGGTCACCCAACCGGCGCCGAAGGCAACGTCGGCCTCCGTCTTCCCCGTCACGTGTGCAACGCCGAACCTGTCGCGCACGATGGTCACGCCCGACCGCGGGCGCTCACGCTTGCGCGGCCTGTCCGCGCCGAGGCCGAGTGGAGCTGGCTTGAAGTAGCGGCGGAGGTCGCTCGCGGTGACGTTTCTGCCGAGCGGGGTCAGCCCGTCGTACAGCTGGGCCTGATCCCTCGTGTTGCGATCGAAGCCAAGGCTTCCGTTCTCGCCCGGTGGAAGAACGGACCACGACGCGGACGCAAAATCACGCTTGGGCGTGGCGGCCTCGAGTGGCGACAGAAGGACGAGCCCGCAGACGGCGACGATGACCACCATGAGCGCCGCTAGCCGATACACGCGGAGGAGGGTACCGAAGCCAGGCGCGCATAGCCATGCGGTTTTGCGGGTGGTGCCTCTATCCGCGACGCCCGGCACGCGCGCACTACAGTCCCGCGCGTGGACGCCCTCCTCGCCTTCGCCGCGGCGCTCATCTCGTTACGTCTGTCCGCAAAGCTCGCTCGACGCGCGCTCGAGACGAGAGCAGCGTCGTTCGCCGCCTGGTCAACCGCCCTAGCAGCCTTCGCGATCGCCTCGGGAGCGCTTGCCTGGGGCGCCGCCGCCGGCTGGAGCGATGCCGCGTTCCGCGCGTACTACCTGGGAGGGGCATTGCTCACGGCTGCACTCCTCGGGGTCGGCTCGCTGCTCCTTGTCGGGCGGCGGCTCGCCGGTCCGATCGGTCTCATCTACGTGGGCCTGGCGCTGGGAGTCGCGCTCGCGATGCCTATCCAGACGGCGTTCTCCGGGACAGACGTACCCGATGCGCAAGACGCACTGGACTTCTGGCCCGCGCGCGCGCTCGCAATCGTCGGAAACTCGCTCGGAACCCTCGCCGTGGTCGTCGTCGCGGCGATGACGTTCCGGCGACGGCCTCTCGGGAACGCGTTGGTGCTCGCGGGCGTCGCCGTGGCGGCGCTCGGAAGCGGGCTCGGCGGGCTGGGAGTGGGTGCGCTCGCACCCTCTCTCGCGCTCGCGTCGCTCCTGCTCTACGCAGGGTTCGTCGCTCCTAGTCGTCCAGCTCCATAGCGGACTCCTTGGCCCGACTCTTCCGCGCGCTCCGCTCGCGGAGCCAGACGGCCACGAACACGCCGGTCACCGCCAGCGCGATCGTCGACTCTGCGATGGCACCGAGCAGCCCGCCGTGCGCGAGGGCCGTCTGGGTCATCCCCGCGAGAGGAGCCACAAACCACCGACCGTGAACAGCACCATCAACGCGAACATCGGATACTGGGAGCGTAGAGCGTCGGATCGACGATCGAAGAGCCCGACCGCGCGGTCATGAGCGATTGCGAGACCTGCGACATGACCGACGACGATCGCACCGACCTGCACGTACCAGATCGTCTCCGTTGCGACGATCGCCGCGTTGGGCACGAAGTCCGCCGTCCCGAAGAGATCCCAACCCCGGCCGAGGGGGTCGGACACGAGCAGGATCATGAACTGCCCCTGGATCAGGAACAGCGAGAAGTAGTGAGCGATGGTGTACGCCGCGGCAATCGGCACGAGCGAGAGCACGAACTCGGGGGCGAGCGAGCGGGGTGAGCGCACGAGACGCTTCGCGATCGTCACGGCGAGGAGATACGTGACCGCGACGGCTACGACGAACACAAGGAGCCCTCCGAGGCCGACGAGGCCGAGCGTGAGCTCGGCGCGCCAGGGAGGTGTGTCGACGAAGAGACGGGCGCGGAGATCTGCGAGTCGGTCCTGCCAGAGCGCGGTTCGGCCGAATCCGTCGAAGCTCGTCGAGCCCAGGAGTACCGCGATCACGGCGAGCGTGCCAGGGATCCGCTCCGCGCCGCCGAGCCCGACGAGCGGCCAGCGGACGACGATCCGGTCGTTGCGATCCGCGAAGGGGGCGATGCGCGCGAGGAACCCGAACGCTGCGGCAAAGCCCTCTCCTCCTCTCGTCCAAGCGTCCCGGCCGTATACGGCCATCCCGGAGAGCGCCCAGTACGTGTAGACGGCCACGGCAACCCCAAGCACCCGCGGGTCAGCCGGCCGCGTGTGCGCAAGCTCGAGCGCGACGAACGCAAGGAGCGCAAAGGCTGCCGGGTAGCGGCCGAGCCGTTCCGGGTAGACGTAGAGAGGCCGCGCCGTCCGTCCGCCGCGCTCCAGTACCCACACACACGCGTCCGCGATTGCCCGCCAGGGGGAGAGCACGCTCCAGACGTTCCCGAAGAGAAGCGACAGCAGGGGGACGCCCAGCCAGAAGGCCACGTAGATGAACGTCGGGGCGAAGTTCTTGCTCGGGATCGTCGTTCCGAAGAGCGCCGACCAGAGGGTGACGAGCAGGAGACATGCGGACACCGACTGGAGCAGCACCCGCAATGCCTTCGAATGCAGCACTCGGTCGAGCCCGCGAGGAAGCTGACGACCGTCCGCTCGTGGCTCGAGCTGCGGTCGGTGCCACAGCGCTCCGAGAGCGACGAACGAGACGACGAGCACGATCACGGCACCGACGTAGAAGTACGACTCGGGAACCGGGAGATCGCGGACCCCGCCGATCCCGTGTGCCACCAGGGTCACGGGTTGACTGTCAGCTCCGCGATCGGAACATGGCGATCCTCGAGCTCGATCTCGAAGCGCCCGACAATCGTCGCGCGGAAAACGATGCGCGCGGGCTGCCCGGGGCCGACATCACGACTCAGGTCGTAGCCGTGGACATGAACCTCATCGGCGACGTCGGATGTGACGATGAGGACGATCTGATCACCCTTGCCCACACTCGGTCGCGCGATTCCTCCGACCGGAACGCCCCTGCGCACCCGGATGCGAACAACAGTCGGGTCGTCTGGCTTGGTGGTCTCCGTCTGCGTCTGAGTCTCGGTCTCCGTCGTCGTCTGCGTCTGGGTCGTGGTCGTCGTGGTCGGAGACGCTTCGTCCTCCCCACCGCACGACGCGAGCGTTATGCCGGCCACGAAGCCGAGAACCGCAACGGCGAGAACGACGACGAGACCGCGAGTCCGAGAGTGCACGCACGCAAGCGTAGTTGCGGCTTCGGCTCGACTAGCCCTCGAGCACGCTTCGCGCAACCGGAGCCCAGCGAACCGAGAATCCAGGGTTCAGGCTGAGAGCACGGCCGTACCACTCGCGCATCTCGACTGGATCACCGGCGCAGCCCTCCGCGTACCCGCGGTGAAAGGCGAGGAGAGCGTCCTGCGTTCCCAGTCGAGCCGCACGCTCGAGCCAGGACAGTGCCTCCTCGCACCGACCTGCACGCGCGAGCGCCCAGCCGAGCGCGTCGTCGCCGTAGATCGACGGTCGGTCGGCGCGTGCCTGCCGTGCCAGCACCACCGTCTCCGCAGGCCGCAGGCGCTGGTCTGCGCGGTAGAGGGCGGACTCGAGGTCCACCTGCACGCCGTTCGCCCGCAGAAGACGCTCGATCACCGCGACGGTGCCCCGAGCACGTCGCGCCTCCTGCAACCTCCCGGTACGGTCGAGCAGGTCGGCGAGAAGCCCGACGGCCTCCGTCGTCGGAACGGCTTCGGACGCTCTCCGTGCCGACTCGACAGCCGCATCGAGCTGGCCACGCGCAGCTTCTACTCTCGCTTGTACGACGCGTGCGGCCGGGTATCCAGGAAGCACATGCAGGGCCGCTCGCACATGGCGCGCGGCCTTCCGCGACCTGCCCCCGCCCAGCTCGAGCTTCGCCAACTCGACATGGCACCAGGCGCTCGGCTCCGGCTGCCCCCGGCTGCATCGAGCGCGAGGCGCATCGCGGCGATGGCACCTCCGCGGTCGCCGGTGAGCTCGCGCGCGTACGCGATGCGCGCGTACGACGCGAGGTTGGGACGGAGCGCGACCATGCGCTCGAATGCCGCAAACGCCTCCCGATACCGGCCGAGCTCGACGAGAGCGTCGCCGATCACGCCGAACGGTCGGGCGGAGCCGGGCAACGCCCGCTCGGCCCGACGGCCGTAGACGAGCGCTTGCCGGAACTCGTGCTGGATCAACGCGAGCGACCCGAGACCGAGCGTGGCGTTCGCGTCGCCGGGTCGTGCACGAAGGGCGCGTCGCAGGGTCGCCTCGGATCGCGGCAGGTAGCTCGCGTCCGCGGACTCCCGCCAGCGAAGCTGATATGCGAAGCCGAGCTGGACGAGAGCATCCGCGTCGGCAGGACGCGCGCGAATCGCCTCCTCGAGCTCGAGGATCGTTGCCGCCGACACGCCCCCCGTCGTCCCGGTGAGCACCCGAGCGGCGAGCGCCGGGGCGTCCCGACTGACGACAGGGGACGGTTCGGCGGATGGAGACTCGGCGAGGACGCCACCGACGAGACCGCCGAGAGCGAGCGCGGCCGCAATCGCGCTGCTCACGAGCACTACGGTCGTCCGTCTCATCGCCGAGTCTCCACTCCCCCCGGGACCTATCCGTGTCCCGTGTTCTCGTAGCCGCGATTGGGTGCTGCGACGTACGGGAACCGCGACAGGAACGTGTTCTCGTTCGCGTCCACCCCGTCGCCGACGACGTTGTTCGGCGAGAGGTTGCAGAGCCCGAGCGCAGCGGCCAGGATCGGGCCGTAGCCGCAGGCGATGGCGCGAACTTCGATGTCCGTCACGTCGTCCGCGAGGCGGCGCCCGTTCGGGAAGCCCTGGAAGTCACCCGCGAGGACGCCGAGCGGATTGGGGCTTGCCGTCGGCGGGATCGCCGTGTTGAGACGAAGGAGGTCCGCCTTCCTGTCCCCGGTGAAGTTCAGACCGGGCACGCCTGTCAGGAGCACCGCGACCAGGTCTGCGCGGTTCATCGTCGGGGCGTCCGGCAGCACCGGATAGAGGAGATTCACGAGGCCCGCGAGCTCCGGGCTCGTGTACCTGTCCAGGAAGTCCGCGTCATTCCTCGGCTCCGACGCGTTCCAGAGGTCCTTCTTCCCGAGGGGGATGAGAACCTCGTTCACGAGCGGGTTGCCGAGACGGGAGACCTGCACGAACGGACCGTTCGTATCGATGGTGCCGTCCCCGCGTAGGACGCTGATCTTGCGCCTGCTCGCGCTGGCGTAGATCCCGATCGTCCCGTCTGCCGCAGGCGCGCGCAGGAGATCCGTCTTGGGCACCTGGATCGCGATCGAGTGCGTGTTGTAGTTCAGGACACCGTCCTGGCCGGGTTCAGCCGCGAGCGGGATCAGGTGTGCCGCGTTGAACGGCCGCAACCCGCCCAGGTCGAAGATCGACCCGAGGTCGACGAAGAACGGGTCGTCGCGCGGCCCGGCGAAGACCTTCCGGCCGCCGCCGAGATTGGCGACGCCCATGAACGGGTCGTACGTCGGGTTCGAGCGAGGCCCGATGTTCGCAGGCGGGACCGGGATGTCCGAGCCCAGCACGGTCCTGCTCTGTCCGACCCTCGTGACCGTGAACGACTGCTTCACGTTCAGGTCGGGATCCGTGGCCGACGTGACCTGCCCGGTGTTGTAGAGGAACGTGTTCTTGTTCCCGACCGAGGTCTTGAACCGGAACTGGTACGTCACGTCGTCCCGCGCGTTCCCGTCGTTGTCGACATGGATCTCGTACAGAACGCTCGGGTCGAAGCGGTAGTAGTTGGGCCCGCCCGCAGGATCCTCGAACGGGATGTAGTTCGCGATGATCGTGACCTTGTCCGGAGCGTCCGGGCTCACGAACGCGTAGACGTCCGTGTTGTCCGCGGACGGGTCGTCGCCGATCAGTGGCGCCTCGCGATGGCTCGAGGCGCCGGCGTTCGACGGCCCGAGCGCACCGGTGAACGCCGCCGCAACGGCGGCTACCCCGACGGCCACGAAGAGTGCCGAGAGCGCAATTCCCCTCGTCATGCCTTCTCCTTTCCCAGCAGGAAGTGACCGCCTGGTTCGGCAGCCACCGCGATCCGGTTCGGGCAGGAGCTAGGCCGTGAGCTTGGCGCGGACGAGATCGGAGACGACGCGGGGGTTCGCCTTGCCCTGCGTCTCCTGCATGACCTGGCCCACGAAGAAGCCGAGGAGCCCTTCCTTGCCGTCTCTGAACGCCTCGACCTGGCCGGGGTTGGCGTCGATGATCCTCGCGACGATTGGCTCGAGCTCGGCGACATCGGAGACGGATTCGTGCGCGAGATAGGAGTCCGCAGAGAAGCCCGGTTCGCCGAGCTTCTCGATCGCTTCGTCGAATGCCGCCCGCGGGATCCGCTCTCGCGCGGCGACGAGCTTCGCGAGCTCGGAGGGCGAGACCGCGCCAGGCTCGACCCCCGCTCCGACGAGGTTGTTCGCGATCACGTTCGCGGCCGCGAGCCGCTCCGCCCCGGCGGCCACGGTCTCACTCCAGAGGGGTCGAGCCCGCCCGTCACGAGAACGGTCGCCCGCTCCAGATCGAGCTCCGACTCGAGCCGGCGAATACGCGCTGCCGGAAGCTCGGGTAGCTGCGTTCGAAGTCGGTCGACGAGCTCACGCGGCGGTTCGAGCGGGACGAGATCGGGCTCGGGGAAGTAGCGGTAGTCGTCCGCTTCCTCCTTGGTCCGACGCGGAGTCAACGCTCCGGTGGCAGCGTCGAAGTCGTACGTCTCCTGCTCGACCTCGCCGCCCGACTCCCAGACACCGATCTGGCGCTCGACCTCGGCCTCGATCCCGCGCGCAATGAAGTTGAACGAGTTCATGTTCTTGATCTCGGTGCGCGTGCGCAGCTCATCCGAGCCTTCGGGCCGAACGGAGACGTTCGCGTCGACGCGCAGAGTCCCCTTCTCCATCTCTGCGTCCGAGACACCGAGCTCGACGATGGTCTGCCGGAGGAGCTGGAGGAAGCGTTTCGCGCCCTCGGCGTCGTGGAGGTCGGGTGCGGTCACGATCTCGACGAGCGGCGTGCCGCCGCGGTTGTAGTCGACGAGCGAGTGCTCCGCACCACCGATGCGGCCTGTCTTCCGCCGACATGGATCGTCTTCGCTGCGTCCTCCTCCAGGTGCGCTCGAACGATCCCGATCGTGTTACCGCCTTCTGCAGTTGGTACTGTCAAATGACCATTTGTGCAAAGTGGCTGATCGTACTGTGAGATCTGATAGCCCTTCGGAAGGTCGGGGTAGAAGTAGTTCTTCCGCGCGAAGACCGCCCGCTCGGCGATCTCGCAGCCGAGCGCAAGCCCAAGCTTCACGGTCCACTCCACCGCCGCTTCGTTCGTCACCGGAAGCGCCCCCGGAAAGCCGAGGCACACCGGACACGTCTGCGCGTTCGGCTCCGCGCCGAACCCGACCGGGCAGCGGCAGAACATCTTCGTCCGCGTCTTCAGCTGAGCATGGATCTCGAGCCCGATCACCGGCTGCCAGACGGTCATCGCCACCTCTCCGGGACCGTGTCGAATCCGATCGCCTGCTCGAGCGCATGCCCCACCCGGAACAGGGCGTTCTCCCCGAACTGCGGGCCGATCAGCTGCAGCCCGACCGGCAGGCCCTCCGACAGGCCGCACGGGATCGAGAGGCCCGGGAGGCCTGCGAGGCACGAGGGAATGGTGAGCAGATCGCTGGCGTACATCGCCAGCGGGTCGGCGGCCCGCTCGCCGATCGGGAAGGCAACGGTCGGCGACGTCGGGCACGCGAGCACGTCGAACCGCTCGAGCGCTGTCTCGATGCTCCTCGATGAGGAGCGTCCGCACCTTCTGTGCCTGGCCGTAGAACGCGTCGTAGTAGCCGGCAGAGAGCGCGTACGTCCCGAGCATGATCCTCCGCTTGGGCTCGTCACCGAAACCCTCGTCACGCGTTCGGTCGACCAGTTCCTGGTAGCTCGTCGCGTCCGCGCGCGGGCCGTACCGAACGCCGTCGTAGCGCGCGAGGTTCGATGACGCCTCGGCCGGGGCGATGAGGTAGTAGCACGGCATCCCGTAGCGCACGGAGCGAGGAAGCGAGCACTCGTCCACGTCGGCGCCGAGACCCTCTGCAAGCTCGATCGCGCTCTGCACGGCAGCCCTTACGCCCGGCTCGATCCCCTCCGCATCCATGAGCTCCGTCGGAACACCGATCCGAGCGCCGGCGAGCGAGGCTCCCTCGGGAAGCCGTACGGGCTCGGGAAGCTCGGCTGTTGTCGAGTCCCTGGGGTCGCGACCGGAGATGATCGAGTAGAGAAGCGCGACGTCGCGCACCGTCTTCGCAACAGGGCCGACCTGGTCGAGGCTCGACGCGAAGGCGACGATCCCGTACCGGGACACGGTTCCGTAGGTCGGACGGAGCCCGACGTTCCCGCAGAGCGCCGACGGCTGCTTGATGGAGCCGCCGGTGTCGGAGCCGAGCGCCCAGGGAGTCAGTCCGGCCGTCACCGCGGCAGCCGAGCCACCACCCGAGCCGCCCGGTACGAGCGCCGGGTCCCATGGGTTGCGCGACGGCCCGAACGCCGAGTTCTCCGTCGACGAGCCCATCGCGAACTCATCGGTGTTCGTCTTCCCGAGGAGCCTGAGCCCCGCGTCCTTGCAGCGTTCGGCGACGGTCGAGTCGAAGACCGGGACGTAGCCCGACAGGATCTTCGATCCCGCCGTCGTCTCGACGCCCTTGGTCGAGATGACGTCCTTCAACGCGATGGGCACGCCGTTCCCTTCCGCATCGTCCACGGTCCGCAGGAAGCAATGCAGCTCCCCGTCGCGCTCGGCAATCGCCTCGAGGTAGGCGTCGCGGAGCTCGGCGGCCGAGATCTCGCCACGTTCGAGCAGGCCGGTCGCGTCCTCGGCGGTGAGCCGCAGGGTGTCGATCAGCGCCATGGCGGAACCTTGAAGAGACCGTCCTCGGTGTCGGGTGCGTTCGACAGCACGTCCTCGAGCGGCAGCGACTCGTGCGGTACGTCCTCGGCGGCGACGTTCACGAGGTCGAGCGGGTGCGAGGTCGGAGGCACGCCTGCGAGGTCGAGCTCCGACACGATCCCGACCGCGTCGAGGATCTTGTCGAGCTCCGCGGTGAGCCGCTCGATCTCGTCGTCGGTCAGCGCGAGCCGCGCGAGCCGCGCAACGTGGAGCACTTCTTCTCTCGATATGGCCATCTCTCAGGATCCTTTCAGAGCCGAGTGACTGCCGACTTCACACCCCGAAGCGTCGCCCCCGGGCAGCCCATGAAGGGGTCTGCTCGACGCGAGACCCATCCCCGGATCCCTTCAGAGTCTTCTAACTGCCGACTTCACACCCCGAGGCGTTCCCCTCGGCACCCCATGAAGGGGTCTGCTGTGGCGCGACCGGAATCCGCGCTAGCGGATTCCGGTCTTGCGCAAAGGTCAGCTCGTCGCTGCCACGACGTTCGCCGCCTGGGCACCCTTGGGACCCTGGACGACCTCGAACTCCACACGCTGGCCTTCGGTGAGGGTCTTGAAGCCGTCCATCGCGATCGCAGAGAAGTGGACGAACACGTCGTCACCACCCTCGCGCTCGATGAAGCCATAGCCCTTCTCGTTCGAAAACCACTTGACGGTGCCCTGCTCCACGTACGTCCTCCTACAGCGAAGACGCCGACCGACGAGCAGCCGGCGCCGATGAACACGGAACGCGGAGAACGGTAGCGCCTACGCGCCCGGCACTGCAAGCCCGAGCCGGCGGTACCGCGCGGCTCGAAGCGTGTTCTGTAACAGCATCGCGATCGTCATGGGCCCGACACCGCCGGGTACCGGTGTCAGCAGCCCGGCGACCTCGGCAACAGCCTTGTCGACGTCTCCGACGATGCCCGACTCGGTGCGGGTGACGCCGACGTCGATCACGGTCGCACCCGGCTTGACCATGTCCTTGGTCACGAGCCCCGGGCGGCCCACGGCGGCCACGAGGATGTCCGCGCGGCGCGCGTGTTCGGCGAGATCCGCCGTGCGCGAGTGGCAGATGGTCACGGTCGCATGCTCGGCGAGGAGCAGCATCGCCATCGGCTTCCCGACGATCTCGCTGCGCCCGATCACGACCGCTTCGCTGCCCGCGAGCGCGACCTCGTACTCCTCGAGCATCTTCATCACGCCGAGCGGCGTCGCCGGCACGTGCAAGGGCTCTCCCAGGAAGAGCCGCCCGGCGTTGAGCGGATGGAAACCGTCGACGTCCTTCGCCGGGTCGACCAGGCGCGTCACCTTCGGCTCGTCCATGTGCGCGGGCAGCGGCAACTGGACGAGGATCCCGTCCACGTCGTCGTCCGCGTTCAGCTCGGCGAGAAGGTCGGTTACCTCGCTTTCGGCAGTGTCTTCCGGGAAGCGATGATCGCGCGACTCGATGCCCGCTTCGGCCGACGCGTCGTGCTTCTTCGAGACGTAGATGTGCGATGCAGGGTCGTCGCCGACGAGGACGGTCGCGAGGCACACGCGCTCACCGAACGCAGCTACGTCACCGCCAACGCTCTCGCGCACCTTCGCGGCGAGAGCCTTGCCGTCGATGATCACTGCCGACACCGCGCGTAGCCTACTTTTGCGCACGTCGTGCTCGGAGGAGGATCGCGCGCAGGGCCGAAACCTGCCACTACCTCGAAGTACGTCGGAGGGGTGCAGGCCATGCTCGTGAAGATCGTCCTGTTCGCAGCTCTCGTCGGCGTCGGGCTCTTCGTCGCCAAGGAGGAGCGGGTGTTCGAAAGAGCCGGGTTCGTCGGCTACTGCCAGTTGGTGCGTGCACCATCGGGAGACGACGGCGAATGGCACGGCTGCCACGAGGGCCTCATGAGCGGATTCCCGAGCCTCGTCAAGGACTCGTGCACGCGCGAGAGTCGTGCCAACGGCATCGAGTACTGGCGCTGTCCCGTCCCGCTCGCGCACGATCGCTCCGGCTCCTGACGCCGAGCGCGCCGGGGCGAAGACTGAAAGAACCCAGGTGCTACCGCGCCAGGCCGCCCCGCATGATCGTCACGCCACCCGCTCTCAGGACGAGCTTGCGGTTGATCTGCAGCTTCGCGGCTGCGCTCGAGACCTGGGCCTTCGCAGCACGGCTCGAGACCTGCGTGGTCGCTGCGGCGCTCACCCGCTGAGCGGTCGCAGCAGCACTTGCCTGCTGAGCGGTCGCTGCGGCACTCGCCGTCTGAGCCGTCGCGGCAGCATTCGCGGTCTGAGGCGTGGCGGCGAGACTCGCGGGAGCGACGATCGCGGCGGATGTCACGGCAATGGCCAGCGCTCCGCGCAGTCCGTGCGCCTCGACCTCGGCATCGTCGAACAAACCTGCGACGGCGTCGGCATCCAGCGCCAGCGCGACGTCGTCTCCACTCGCTCCGCTGAGAATCGCCTCGATGTCTGCAGGAGCGAGCTCGAGAGTCAGCAACCTGGTCTCATCGTCATCCTCGTACCCGAATTCGAACCAGACACCAGCCGAGTCGTCGGCGTGACGCGCTGCCTCGAGCTCGCTCCGTGCGAACACGGCGTTGATCGATCCATCCGTGAGGCTCGCGTACTCGACCAGCTGGGCAGATGCCGTCAGCTCCTGCATGGCTACTCCTTCGATCGGCGCTTCCGAGCGGAGCGAACCGCTCGCTCTCGACCACTAGACCGGACTCGGCGGCTCCGATCTTCCCGACGGCTCTGGTCCTGAGTGTCTTCGATTCTGGAAAGGGCCCGCGATCCCCGGTGCGAGCCATCAGCCGAGAAGGTGCCGAGCGGATTCGAACCGCTGTACGAGGCTTTGCAGGCCTCTGCCTAACCTCTCGGCCACGGCACCAAGCCGGGGCATCGTAGCCGTCCTCCTCGCGGGCTACGGTGCGGCGATGAGCCCGGACTCGCCTCGCGAGACCACGGAGATCTGCCTTCGCTGCGGCGGCTCGATGGAGTGGCGGCATGGCACCTGGCAGTGCCCGCGTTGCCGCTTCAAGGTCGGCTGCTGCGAGGGTGACACCGGCGACTGCAGGGTCGAACGCCCGTAACCTCGGCGCGTGGCCGAGAAGTACACCGATACCGCGCTCCACTTCGAGTCGGCATCTCTCCCCCGCCTCCTCGAACACCACCTTCCTGCCGGGCCGCTCGCCTTTGCCGACCTCGGGTGCGGCGACGGGCCGCTCTTTCGAGCACTCGTCGCCGGCGGCTTCATCTCGCCCGAGCGGCCCGTGTACGCCGTCGATCTCGAGGCGTCCCGCCTGGCACGCGTAGCGGCTCGCTTCCCGTGGATCGAAACCGTCGTCGCGACAGCCGAATCGGTGCCTGCGATCGGTGACGGAGCCCTGGACTTCGTCTGCTCGACGATGGTCATGGAACACGTCCCGGACGAACGCGCATACCTCGACGAGATCCGGCGGGTACTGCGGCTCGACGGGCGCGCGTACGTCACGACCGTCTACAAGAAGCCCTGGGCCTGGTACTTCCGCAGGCGCGACGGCGAGACCGTCCTCGACACGTCGCACCTGCGCGAGTACACGGATCTCGAAGCGTTCGGAGCCCTGGTGACGGAAGGCGGTCGCTTCCGGATCGTCGCTCTCGAGCGGCGTCTGCTGTGGTTCCCGCTCTTCGATCCGCTGCTCTTCCGAATCGGTGCGCGCGCTGCAGGGCTCGGGCGGCACACGTCGCTCCTGCGCGTGCTGCGTGCGCCGAAAGTCCCGATCCCCGGCTACTACTCGCTCGAGGTCGTGCTCGAGCGCTGATCAGGTTCGGCTACGGGAACTCTGGAGTAGTCGGGTTCAGGTCGAGGCTGCCGCCGCCGCGACACTCGCTCGGAACGAGGTACTCGCTGCTCGCTCCACTTCGAAGTCTGTTTTCGGTGAGCTGTTGTCGCATCATCTGCCGCGCCGTCCCCTCCGAGAGCCCGAGGCGCTCTCCGAGCTCGACGCCCGACTGGAACGCGTAGCACTCGGTCGTCCCCTCGTCGCGCACGCCTCGAAGATGCCACGCCTCGTGCGCGAGGACGGCGAGCGCACGGGCAGTCTGACTCGACGGTGACCTCGTCCTCGAAGCCCAGTCGGTACAGGTCGTAGCAGCGCTCAGGCGTCAGATACGCGCGGTCGCCGCCCACAATCGCGACGCCGTCTGCGTGCTGGACGAATCCGACGTAGTCGCGCGACTCGTCGCAGCGGATCGCGACCGGCTTGCCCGCGATGCGAGACGCCTCCGCCGAGAACCGCGTCACGGCGACTGCACGCGTGTCTCCTGCGACCGCGTCCCAGCCCGTGCGGCTCTCGACGAACCAGAGGACGAGCGCGAGCAGTGCGATGACGCCGAGGCCGGTGAGGAAACGTCGAACGGCATACCAGCGGCTTCGCCGGTCCTCGACAGCCATGTCCGGCTCTGCGGTTCTCGGGTGCTCGCGTGCTTCGGCGATCAGGCTCTCGAGCTCGTCGTCCGTCTCGCCCGAGTACGGGATCCACAGCTCCTCGTCTCCGTCGTGGACGAGCAGCAGGTCGCCCCCGTCGTCCTCGTAGCCGTAACGGTCTCGATCGGCGGCCTGCGGCCCGCGCTCCAGGCTCCGGGCGCGAGGGGTGCGGAACGCGCCGACGAGGAAGTTCACCTCGAGCCCGAGCGCAATCAGGAACACGATCCAGATCGGCACGGCCGACCGCAGCTCGTCCGGGCCGAGGATCCACGCGAGCACGAAGACGACGAGCCCGATGCGGACGGCCGAGAGCGAGATCGGCAGCCGGTCAGCGACGTCGTCCATGCCGCGACGGTAGCGATCTCGTGCGCTGGCACCCGCCACTCAGAGAAAAGCCCCCGTTTCCGGGGGCTTCGAGGAGCGGATGATCGGGCTCGAACCGACGACCTTCTGCATGGCAACTCGTCCAGGGCTTCCGCCGTTGATCGTCACACCGAAGGTCGCGTCGATCTCCCTGCCGTCGTCGTCGTGAACTTCATGGACGACAGTCTTGCGTGACATCGAGCTCGATGCGACGGACCAGCAGCGGGCATCGTGACGTGGAAGCGGTCTGCGTCTAGATGGCCCACTCGGGACACGAGACCACTTTCCGCGGCCTGCCTGACCGTATACCCAGCGGTCTTGTCCCTCGGGTGCCTAGCTCCGACTCAGGTAGTAAACGGGCTTGAGCGGCAGCCGCTGGCGATCTTCGTCGTCCAGGCTGTCGAAATGCTCGACCCATAGAGCGACGAGCCGGTTGAGGTCGATCAGCGTTACCCGACGCTTCTCTTGAGACCTGTGCTTCCCGCTCTGCCTCGGACGTGAACCCGCCTGCGGAGATGTAGATGCCGACATCTTGATCGCCGAGGACCGCGAGGAAGGATCTGAGTCCATCTACCGCGATCTTCGTGTCACCCTGCCTCTTTACTTGCACGAGGATGCGGGGGCTCGTGGTGCCGAGGGGATCGTTGTGGGCAACCAGGTCTATGCCTCGGTCGGCGCCCGGCGGTGAGATCCAGAGGACGTAATAACCCATCGCCTTCAACAGCGATCCAACGAGCGCCTGGAACTCATACGGCGGCATCGTCACCAGGTAGCGTGCGGATCTCTGCCCATGCGATCTCTTCGGCCTCCTCCAACGTTGCCGCCACCTCGACCTCTTCGTCGACCTCGTCGGTGTCGTCAACTACCTCCTTCTTTGGCTGCGCTTTCTTCCACGCCCGATAGAGCCTCTTGCTCTCGAGGTAGAAGGCTTCGGGGTCGCTGAACTGCTCATAGGCCTTGCGACCGTCGTCGGTCAATGACCACTGGCCCGTCTCCTTGATCATCCATCCCGCTTTGACGGGGCCGATCGTGGAGAACCGAACGATCTTCCCGTATCGCCGAACGTTCGGAGAGCTGGCGTAGTGCGTGGACTCAAACGGCGTCGGCGGGACGGCCAACTCGAGCCGCCTGAGCACCTCAGCCGCTGGAAGCCCCTCGGGCGCGTCCTTGAGGATCCGGAGGACCCCCCTGACCAGCTCGCCTTGCCTTCTTGGCGTGATCTCAGCCACTGCTGCGGACCCTATCGATCCAGAACGGTCGAAGGCCAGAGGGACTTCTCTGTTCCGCTGCGGAACGGAGCGCGACACCACCTCGACACCAGAACACCCGGGCGGTCGTTCCGCGGCCGTTCCGGCTTTGTCGACGCAGGTCGCTGAAACGCAGTAGTCATGCGCGATAAGCGGGCTTCACCGGGAATGACCCGACACGAACACCATCGGCCGACACGGCCTGTCACGCCGGAGGTCGTGGGTTCGAGTCCCGTTGCTCCCGTATCGGAGGGTCGGTGCACCTCTAGCCAGAGCCATTGCCAACCAAACCGAGCGCACCCGAGCCGGGTACCCACCCGCGAGTTGGTATCACGATCGGGCCTGGTCGC
>CAVWPL010000010.1:0-18841 GCA_963756925.1 uncultured Actinomycetes bacterium
GCGAGGAGATCAGCGCTGCAGATGGTCGTCGCCGGTGCCGCAGTCCTCGTCTCCGTCGCCATGATCCTGCGCTCGAGCCGAGCGACGGTGGAGCCCGGGCGGGGACTGCTCACGCGTCGACCCGTGGCGGCGGGGTCCGAGCCGACGGCCTGAATCAGCTTGACACGCGCCTGCTGGTTCGCCGGGCGCCGCTCAGCCGCCGATGTACGACATCTCGACCTTGCGCAAGCTCGACGTCTCGGCGGTACGAAGCTCGGAGTACCGATCGGTTCTTCGCTCCCACACCGCCCTGATGGAGGCATCCAGATCTTCGTCGCTCGCACCCGAGCGGAGCACGGATCGCAGGTCGTGTCCGCGGATTGCGAAGAGACATGTGTACAGCTTCCCGTCGGCCGAGAGCCGTGCCCTCGTGCAATCGCCGCAGAAGGGCTGCGTCACGGACGCGATCACGCCGATCTCCCCTGCGCCGTCCCGATAGCGGTAGCGCTGCGCGACCTCGCCGCGATATGCAGCCTCGACGGGCTCGAGCGGAAACTCGGCTCCGATGGTCGCGACGATCTCGGCAGCCGGGACGACGTCGTCGAGCCGCCAGCCGTTCGAGGCACCGACGTCCATGAACTCGATGAAACGCACGGCGAGCCCCGTCCCACGGAATCGGCGTGCGATGTCGACGACCGATCCTTCGTTGAGCCCGCGCTTGACGACGACGTTGACCTTCACCGGCAGGCCTGCGTCCGAAGCGGCGTCGATCCCCGCGAGCACACGCGCAACCGGAAAGTCGACGTCGTTCATCGCGCGGAACACCTCGTCGTCGAGGGAGTCGAGGCTCACGGTGACTCGCGTGAGGCCCGCGTCGGCGAGCGCCTGGGCTTTCGGGGCTAGGAGAGCTGCGTTGGTCGTCAATGTGAGATCGAGGTCGCCGAGTGCGGCGAGGCGAGCGACGAGCTCCTCGACGTCGCGTCGGAGCAGCGGCTCACCACCCGTGAGCCGCAGCTTGTGGACGCCGAGGTCGACGAAGACGCGAGCCGCCCGCTCGATCTCCTCGAAGGTAAGCAGCTCGCGGCGAGGCAGGAAGCGGTAGTCGCGACCGAAGACTTCCTTCGGCATGCAGTAGACGCACCGGAAGTTGCAGCGATCGGTAACCGAGATCCGGAGATCTCGTAGCGGCCGCCCGAGCGTGTCGAGTGCGCTCATCGAGAAAGAGCGTAGAGAATCCGGGTGGTGCGCCGGCCCGGCCCTCTTCTCGCCCTCGTCGGCGTCACCGCGATCTGGGGCGTCACGTTCGTGCAGGTGCAAGACGCGATCGCCCTCTACCCGCTGTTCGCGTTTCTCGCGGTTCGCTTCGCGATCTCGACCGTCGTCCTGATTCCGTTCGCATGGAGGTCGCTGCGAACGCTCCCGCGGGCGGGCTACGTCGCGGGGGTCGGGGTCGGCGTCCTGCTCGCTGCGGCGTACGGGCTCCAGACCGCCGGCCTCGAGCTCACGACGGTCGCGAGCACGGGGTTCATCACCGGGCTCTATGTCGTGTTCACCCCGCTGCTCGCGCTCGCTCTCTTCGGGACGCGGGTACCGCACTCTCTGTGGGTCGGCGCTGCGCTCGCGCTCGTCGGGCTCTTGTTGCTGAGCGGTGTCCCGGGAGGCTCCGGACTCGGAAACGCGCTCGTTCTGGCGAACGCGGTATTCCAGTCGTTCCAGATCACCGCGATGGAGCGCTTCGCGCCCCGCTACGACCCGCGTGCCCTCACGTTCCTCCAGATGGCGACGTCGTTCGTCGGCTTCACGTTCATTGCAGTCGCGGCCGGGCAGGTCGAGGTCCCGCACGGGTGGACGGTCTGGAGCGCGTTGCTCGTCACCGGGATCTTCGCCGGCGCGCTCGGCTACCTCATCGCGACCTGGGTCCAGGCCCAGACGACGGCCGCTCGCGCCGCGCTCGTGTTCACGCTCGAGGCGCCCTTCGCCGCGCTCTTCGGCGTGCTCCTTGCCGACGAGGTGCTCGGCTGGGTTGGCGTGCTCGGTTGTCTCGTAATGCTCGCTGGAATCGTGCTTGCCGAGCCGGCGGCGGCTGCGACCCTACGCCGGCTCTCTCGGCGGCGACCGGGCAGCGCGTGACGCCGATCGTGCTCGGGTCGTTCTCGGCCTTCCTCTTCGGAGCGATGACGGTCTTCCTGCGTATCGCTCTACGAACGGGTGCGGCGCCCGAGGCCGGAACGCTCTTCACGATTCTCCCTGCGCTCGGAGTCACTGCGGTCGCGGCGGCGGCTCGCGGAGACTGGGACCTGCCGAGCGCGTGGCCGTTCCTCCTGGCCGGGTTGCTCGCCCCGGGCATCTCCCAGATCCTCTTCACCTTCGCCGTTCGCGATGCGGGTGCGTCGCGCGCCTCCGTGACCGTCGGCACGGCTCCGCTCTTCGCGGTTGCCATTGCGCTCGTCTTCCTCGACGAGCCTCTTGTCGCGGGGCTCGTCCTCGGCGCGGCCCTGATCGTCGCCGGAGGGATCCTGCTCGCGAGCGAGCGAGGACGGCCGGAGCACTTCCGGCGGATCGGCCTGCTCTTCGCGCTCGGCGCCACTCTCGCGTTCGCGACCAGAGACAGCCTCATTCGCTGGCTCGGCACCGAGGCAACCGACGTCGAGCCCGGCCTGGCGGCGCTCGCGACGATGGTCACCGGGACGGCTGTGACGCTCGCGTTCGTGGCGCTGAGCAGAGCCCCGCTGTCGCGCCGGGTCGCGATTGCGTTCCTCCCGGCAGCGCTTTGCTACGGGCTCTCGTACCTTTGTCTCTTCGAAGCGTTCTTCCGCGGCCGCGTGTCCGTCGTCTCACCGATCGTCGCGACCGAGTCGCTCTGGGGCGTCACGCTCTCGTGGCTCGTGCTTCGTCAATCCGAGCGCATCGGCGTGCGTCTGTTCGTCGGCGCAGGGCTGGTCGTCGCGGGCGGGATCCTGATCGGCGTGTTTCGCTAGGCGAGGCGCTTCTCGATCGCCTCGAGCCGCTGCTCGATCCGCTCGAGGGCGTCGCGGTGCGGATCCTCGTGGAGGTGTTCCTCCGCAAGACGGCTCTGTGACGAGGCCATGACGGCCGAGGTCACGATCGCAGTCGTAATCGAGACCGCGGCGACCCCGAAGAACATCACGAAAACAGCTACGAGCTTGCTGAAGGCCGTCCCCGGAATGATGTCGCCGTACCCCACGGTCGTCACCGTCTGGGCCGACCACCAGAGCGATTCACCGAAGCTGTCGAACTCGCCATGGGCCAGCACGCGGACCGCCACGGCCGCTGCCACCGTGATGAGGAGCGTCACGCCCGCGAGGTACGGGAGGATCCGACCGGAGACGACGGCGCGGTTGATCCTTGCCAAACGGCGTTCCGACAGCAGCTGCACTGTTCCCAGTTCTCACCAGGGGCCGCGGTTCCTCTCGCGTTGATCTGCTACGGTGAGGCGCAGATTTTCGACACCTCACGACTCAGATCAGAAGGAGACGACCACACATGGCAAAAACGATCGGAATCGACCTCGGCACGACCAACTCCTGCATGTCGGTGCTCGAGGGATCCGAGCCGACCGTCATCCCGAACGCCGAGGGCGGGCGGACGACACCGTCCGTCGTCGCCTTCGGGCGTGATGGCCAGCGGCTCGTCGGGGCGCCCGCGAAGCGTCAGCAGGTGACGAACCCCCAGAACACGATCTTCTCGATCAAGCGGTTCATGGGCCGCAAGTTCGACGAGGTCTCGGAGGAGATGAAGATCGTCCCCTACGCGGTCGCCCAGGGGCCGAACGGCGATGTGCTCGTGAACGCGGAAGGCAAGGAGTACGCCCCGCCCGAGATCTCCGCGATGATCCTCCAGAAGCTCAAGGCGGATGCCGAGGCGTACCTCGGCGAGCCGGTCACAGAGGCTGTCGTGACGGTTCCCGCGTACTTCAACAATGCCCAGCGCGAAGCGACGAAGGACGCCGGAAAGATCGCGGGTCTCAACGTCCTCCGCATCATCAACGAGCCGACCGCCGCCGCGCTCGCGTATGGCCTCGACAAGGAGGGCACCGAGCAGACGATCCTCGTCTTCGACCTCGGCGGCGGCACGTTCGACGTGTCCGTGCTCGAGCTCGGAGACGGCGTGTTCGAGGTGAAGGCGACGAATGGCGACAACCACCTCGGCGGCGACAACTTCGACAAGGCAATCGTCGACTGGATGATCGCCGAGTTCAAGCGAGACCAGGGCATCGACCTCGGGCAGGACCCGATGGCGCTCCAGCGCCTGTACGAGGCGGGCGAGAAGGCGAAGATCGAGCTGTCGTCGACGATGACGACCCAGATCAACCTGCCGTTCATCACCGCCACTCCGGAAGGGCCGAAGCACCTCGACCAGCAGCTCACACGGGCGAAGCTCGACGAGCTCGCGCACGCGCTGCTCGAGCGAACGGTCGCGCCGACGAAGCAAGCGATCGCCGACTCGGGGCTCACCGCCGCAGACATCGAGCACGTCGTGCTCGTCGGCGGCATGACGCGGATGCCCGCCGTGCAGGACAAGGTGAAGGAGCTCATCGGGAAGGATCCGCACAAGGGCGTCAACCCCGACGAGGTCGTTGCAGTCGGCGCCGCGATCCAGGCCGGCGTCCTCAAGGGCGAGGTCAAGGACGTCCTGCTTCTCGACGTGACCCCGCTCTCCCTCGGAATCGAGACGAAGGGCGGCGTGTTCACGAAGCTCATCGAGCGCAACACGACGATCCCGACTCGCAAGTCCGAGGTGTTCACGACCGCGGAGGACAACCAGCCGTCGGTCGAGATCCACGTCGGTCAGGGCGAGTCCGAAATGATCTCGTTCAACAAGACGCTCGGGAAGTTCCAGCTCGTCGGGATCCCACCGGCCCCTCGTGGACTGCCGCAGGTCGAGGTCTCGTTCGACATCGACGCCAACGGGATCATCAGCGTCTCGGCCAAGGATCTCGGCACGGGGAACGAGCAGCAGATCCGCATCGAAGGTGGCTCCGGCCTGAGCGGCGACGACGTCGACCGCATGATCAAGGACGCCGAGTCACACGCCGACGAGGCTCACAGGCTCCACGAGCTGGCCGACGCACGGAACCACGGCGAGCAACTCGCGTACCAGACGGAGCGTGCGCTTGCCGAGCACCGGGACAAGCTGCCCGAGGCCGACGCCGCCACCATCGAGGGTCGCGTCATGGAGCTTCGGCAGGCGATCGAGGGCTCGGATGTCGGCGATCTCCGCGCCAAGACGGATGCGCTCCAGGAAGCGTCGCGAACGCTGGCAGACGCGGTCTACGCGCAGGCGAGCGCTCAGGCGGCCTCGCAGCCGCAACCCTCTGGCAACGGGGGCTCCGCCGGTGACGAAGAGGTCGTCGAGGACGCCGACTTCGAGGTCATCGACGAAGAGGAAGAGGCCAAGCAGTCGTGACCCTGCATCCGCACGACGACGTCGACACCGACTCCGAGCTACGGGACGAGCCTGGTGACCAGGAGTCACCGGGCTCGTCGTCCCTTGCCCCAGACCTCGCCGAGGCCGAGGCGAAGCGGGACGAGTACCTCGCAGACCTCCAACGCGTCCAGGCGGACTACGAGAACTACCGCAAGCGCGCAAACCGCGATCAGGAGCGCCTCGTTGCGCACGCGCACGAGCGGCTCGTGAGCGAGCTTCTCCCCGTGCTCGACGACCTCGAGCGGACACTCGAGGCGGCCGAGCGGCACGAGGAGGCAGCCCTCGTGGAGGGCGTTCGCCTCGTCGAGCGCTCGCTGCGAAGCGCGCTCGAGAAGGAGGGGCTCCGGGAGATCGAGACGACCGGTGCCTTCGATCCGCATGTCCACGAGGCGCTCATGGCCAAGCCGACCGACGGAGTGGAGCCCGGCTCGGTGGTCGAAGTGCTTCAGCGCGGATACAGGATCGGCGACCGAGTGGTTAGGCCGGCTCGGGTGATCGTGGCGGAGTGAGGCGCGCGTGAGGAGTCCGTACGAAGTGCTCGGAGTGCCGAAAACGGCGTCTGACGACGAGATTAAGAAGGCGTATCGAAAGCTCGCCCGCGAGTACCACCCTGACCGCAACCCGGGCGACAACGGGGCCGAGGAGCGCTTCAAGGAGGTGCAGTCGGCTTACGACCTTCTCTCCGACGAGGAAAAGCGGCGCTCGTACGACACGTTCGGCGCTGCGGGTGCACATGGCCCGGGACCGGGTGGTGGCGGCATGCGGTTCGAGGAGTTCAACTTCGGCGATCTCGGCGACCTCTTCGGCGGGATGTTCGGCGCCGGCTCGCGCCAGCGGCCCCGCCGTCCTACGAGGGGTGACGATCTCGAGGCGCGCGTGCGAATCTCGTTCGACGACTCGCTCAAGGGAGTCCAGGTTCGAGTGCCCGTCGACAGCGAGGCTGTGTGCTCCGTCTGCCATGGCACCGGGGCCGAGCCGGGCACTGCGCCGATCGTCTGCCCGGAGTGCAACGGTCGCGGCGTCGTGTCCGAAGCCCAGGGGCTCTTCGCCTTCTCGCAGCCCTGCCCCCGTTGCCAGGGGAACGGCTCGATCGTCGAGTCGCCTTGCAAGCGCTGCCGCGGTGCGGGACGCGAGCGAGCGGTGCGCCGGTACAGCGTGAAGATCCCGGCTGGCGCCAAGACCGGCACCAGAGTCCGACTCAAGGGAAAAGGCGAGCCCGGTCGCGACGGCGGCCCGCCCGGCGACGTCTACGTCGCCGTCGACGTCGATCCGTCTGCGATCTTCGAGCGACGCGGCGCCGACCTCGTGCTCGAGGTGCCTGTGACGTACGCGGAGGCGGCGCTCGGCTCCACCGTCCAGATCCCGACCCCGGACGGGCCGGTCGCGCTGAAGATTCCGGCCGGCACCGAGAGCGGGAAGCTGCTTCGCGTCAAGGGACGCGGCGCACCTCACCTCAAGGGCTCCGGTCGCGGCGACCTGCTCGCCCGGGTCAAGGTCACCGTCCCGAAGAAGCTCACGAAGGCGGAGAAGGAGGCTCTCGAGGGGTACAGCAAGGTGTCGAAGGAGAATCCGCGCGAGAAGTTTGCGGAGGCACGTTCGTGACGTCCGATAGCCCGAGGTACATGATCTCCGTCGCTGCCGAGCTTGTCGGCATGCATCCGCAGACGCTCCGTCTCTACGAAGGGAAGGGCCTCGTCCGCCCAGCGCGGACACCGGGTGGGACGAGGCTGTACTCCGATGTCGACGTCGAGCGGTTGCGCCTGATCCAACGACTCACGACCGAGCTCGGCCTGAACCTCGCCGGGGTCGAGCAGGTCATGCGTCTCGAGGACGAGATCGACCGCCTGCGCTCTCGTATGGTGCGCCTCGAGCGAGAGCTGAAAGCCGAGATCGCATCGGTGCATCGCTCGTATCGCCGTGAGGTCGTTCTCTACCGCTCACCCCAATCACCCGCGACGAAGAACTGACATGGACTTCAACAAGCTGACACTCAAGTCGCAAGAGGCGATCGCCGGTGCGCAAGAGCTCGCACGACGAGCGGGCAACCCCGAGCTCACCCCGGACCACCTCACGATCGCGTTGCTCGACCAGGAGCTTCCTCGGACGCTCGTCGAGCGGGCCGGTGATGCACCTGCCGACCTTCGAGCCGAGTCGGAGGCGCGCCTCGCGCAGCTGCCGTCCGTTTCCGGCGGAAACGCGCAGCCACAGGTAGCTGCACGCCTCAGCAAGGCGCTCGATCGAGCGCTCGACGAGATGCGCGCGCTCGGCGACGAGTACGTGTCGGTCGAGCACCTGCTGCTCGCGCTGGAGCTCGTTCCTCGCGACGTCTTGCTCCAGGCGTTGCAGGATGTCCGAGGAGGACAGAAGGTGACGTCGCAAGATCCCGAGGGGACGTATCAGGCGCTCGAGAAGTACGGACGCGATCTGACCGCCCTCGCCGAGGCGGGAAAGCTCGACCCGGTGATCGGTCGCGACGACGAGGTGCGGCGCGTTATCCAGGTCCTGTCCAGGCGTACGAAGAACAACCCGGTGCTCATCGGCGAGCCCGGCGTCGGCAAGACCGCCATCGTCGAGGGGCTCGCCCAGCGCATCGTCGCCGGTGACGTGCCCGAGGGCCTGAAAGGAAAGCGGGTGTGGGCGCTCGACGTCGGCGCGCTCCTGGCGGGGGCAAAGTACCGAGGCGAGTTCGAGGAGCGGCTGAAGGCCGTCCTCGCCGAGATCGAGAACGCCGCCGGCGAGATCGTCCTCTTCATCGACGAGCTGCACACGATCGTCGGCGCGGGCGCGGCCGAAGGCGCCGTCGACGCAGCCAATCTGCTGAAGCCGATGCTCGCGCGTGGCGAGCTGCGCGCGGTCGGCGCGACCACGCTCGACGAGTACCGAAAGCACATCGAGAAGGACGCCGCGCTCGAGCGGCGGTTCCAGCCGGTCTACGTCGGCGAGCCGTCAGTCACGGACACGATCGCGATCCTGCGCGGGCTCAAGGAGCGCTACGAGGCCCACCACGGCGTCGAGATCCGCGACTCCGCGCTCGTTGCGGCGGCGGTGCTCTCCGATCGCTACGTCAGCGACCGATTCCTGCCGGACAAGGCCATCGACCTCGTCGACGAATCAGCTTCGCGGCTTCGCATGCAGATCGACTCCTCGCCGGTCGAGCTCGACGAGGCCGAGCGCCGCGCACGCCAGCTCGAGATCGAGCTCGCTGCACTGGCGAACGAGCCCGACAGCGTGCGCGCGCCGGTCGAGCGTGAGCTCGCCGAGGCGAAGTCGGTCCGCGACGAGCTCGCGGCACGCTGGTCGCGGGAGAAGGAGTCGCTGCAGCGCGTCGCCGAGATCAAGCGTCAGATCGACGAGCTCCGGATGGAGGCCGAGCGCGAGGAGCGGCTCGGCAATCTCGCGCGCGTTGCGGAGATCCGCTACGGGCTTCTCCCGAGCCTCGAGCAGGAGCTCGCCGAGCGCGAGGCGCCGACCGAGGCGCCGATGGTCAAGGAGGAGGTCGACGAGGACGACATCGCCGCCGTCGTCGCGACCTGGACGGGCATCCCCGTCACGCGGTTGCTGGAAGGCGAGGTCGAGAAGCTCATCCACATGGAGGAGCGGCTCCACCGGCGGGTCGTCGGCCAGGACGACGCCGTCGAGGCCGTCTCGAACGCACTACGCCGTGCTCGCTCGGGCCTCCAGGATCCGAACCGGCCCATCGGCTCGTTCGTGTTCCTCGGGCCGACGGGCGTCGGCAAGACGGAGCTCGCCCGGGCGCTCGCCGAGTTCATGTTCGACGACGAGCGCGCGCTCGTCCGCCTCGACATGTCCGAGTACCAGGAGCGGCACACGGTCGCCAGGCTCGTGGGCGCGCCGCCCGGGTACGTCGGCTACGAGGAGGGCGGGCAGCTGACGGAAGCGGTACGCCGGCGGCCGTATGCGGTTCTCCTGCTCGACGAGATCGAGAAGGCGCACCCCGAGGTCTTCAACGTGCTGCTCCAGCTGCTCGACGACGGGAGGCTGACGGATGGTCAGGGACGCACGGTCGACTTCCGCAACACCGTCGTGATCATGACCTCGAACATCCGCTCGGCAGAGGCTCTGCGCGAGCAGTTCCGGCCCGAGTTCCTGAACCGAATCGACGAGATCGTCGAGTTCTCGCCTCTCGAGCGCGAGCAGCTGACGGAGATCGTCGACCTGCAGCTCGAGCGGCTGCGCGAGCGGCTGGCCGAGCGGAGGATCGAGCTCGACGTCTCCGACTCGGCGAAGGAGCTCCTGGCGGAGGAGGGCTGGGATCCCGCCTACGGTGCGAGGCCGCTCAAGCGGGCGATTCAGCGGTTGCTGGAGAACCGGCTCGCGCCGGAGCTCCTCGAAGGGCGGTTCGTCGAGGGCGACACGATTCGCGTGGATGCACGGGACGGCGAGCTCACGTTCGAGCGAGCTGAGCTCGCGAGCCCTGCTGTCGCCTGAGCGTCAGGGAGCGCCCCGGGGAGAGCCTCAGGGAACGTCGGCGTAGAACTCGGCCTTGCCCGTGATGGGCGGCGCGCCGTGGATGTAGAGGACGAGCTCTTCGCTGCCCGTGTTGCGGAGCTGGAGAACGGTTCCAGGCTGTACGACGAGAACGCTGCCTCGATCGAGCTCGTGACGCTCGGGCGGCTCGCCGAGGTCGACGGTCAACGTTCCATCGAGAACGACGAAGACCTCCTCCTGGGCGAGGTCGGCGTGCCGCTTGCCTCGTGTCCCAGGCGGGTAGCGCCAGATGTTGGCGCGCGAGTGCGCCATCGCCTCGGAGAGCCTCGCGATGGACCGAGCGTCGTCATCGCCGCGCGGAACCCACTCGAGCTCGCCTTGCCTGAAGGTCGTGTATCCCATCCGCTGAGTATCTCAGCCCAACGCGCGGGTCGCGGCCCTGTTCGGCGCTCTCGCGCGGGCGTACGATCGGCGCGTCATGGCCGATGCCGTAGGTCGGGACGCCGAGCTTGCGTCCCTCGCTGATTTCGTCGCTAGCGTTCCCCAAGGAGCGGCCGCGCTCGTGTTGCAAGGCGAGGCCGGAATGGGGAAGACCACGCTCTGGACCGCAGGCACCGCGCTGGCTGAAAATCTTGGCCTCCGCGTTCTGCAGGCCCGCCCGGCGGAGAGCGAGACGGCGCTCTCGTTCTCCGGAGTGGGAGACCTGCTCGACGGGGTTCTCAACGAGGCGCTCGAACCACTGCCCGATGCGCAGCGACGAGCGCTGTCGCTGGCGCTCGTGCTCGAGGAGAGTCAGGGCCCTGCGCCCGATCGTCACGCCGTCGGGGTGGCCCTACTGAACGCGCTGCGCGCTCTCGGCGAGCGGCAGCCTGTCCTCGTCGCCGTTGACGACGTGCAATGGCTCGACCCTGCCTCGGTAGGTGCTCTGACCTACGCGGTGAGGCGGCTCCGCGCTGAGCGCGTTGGCGTGCTGCTCTCGCGGCGTACACCGCTCGAGAGCAGCCTGCTCGAAGAGCTGCGGCGCTCCCTCCCACCGGCGCGATTCAGCGATGTAGGCGTAGGTCCGCTCGGCGTCGGCGCGCTCCACCACGTCGTGCTCGACCACCTTGGTGTTCCGCTCCCCCGCCCACTCGTCGCAGAGGTGCATCAGGCCTCGGGAGGCAATCCGTTCTACGCACTCGAGATTGTCCGCACGCTGCAACGCACGGGCATTTCCGTCGAAGCCGGGCACCCGCTACCCGTGCCAGAGTCGCTCCACGAGCTGGTCCACGGGCGTCTGCTCGCACTCCCGCCGGAAAGCCGCGACTACCTTGTCGCAGCGGCAGCGCACGCGCACCCGACCGTTGCTGTCACCGAGGCGGCATCCGAAGTCGGGCGCGATGTGGGACTGACCCCGGCAGTTGAAGCTCGCATTGTCGAGCTCGACGGTGATCGCATCCGTTTTACTCACCCGCTCCTCGCCGCAGGCGCCTACGAAACTGCCGATCCCGTGTTACGTGCGGCGATCCACGCCCGGCTCGCCGAGCTTCTTGAGGACCCGGAGGCGCGAGCATGGCAGCTCGCTGCGTCTGTCGAGCAGCCCGACCAAGCAGTTGCGGAAGCGCTCGAGGAGGCCGCACTACATGCGCGAGCGCGAGGTGCTCCGCGGCCCGCTGCGCTCATGCTCGATCGGGCGCGCGAGCTGACGCCACAGAACCAGCCCGAGAACGCTCTGCGTCGTGCCATCGACGCCGCCTATCTGCACTTCGAGTCCGGAGACTCACCTCGGGCGGAGGACCAGCTTTCGAAGATCATCGGTCGCCTACCTCGAGGCGCCCAACGGGCCAGGGCGCTGATGCGGTTCGCTCGAGTGCGTTCCTACGAGACGCAGGACCAGGCAGCGGATCTCTTTCTCCAGGCCATCGACGAAGCCGATGGTGACCGTGAGATCCTTGCCGTCGCCCACGAGGGGGTGGCTACGTGCCTGTTCAGGCTTCGGGAGCGCCTAGACGAGGCCGTCGAACACGCGGAGCTCGCGGCGGTGTTGGCGCTCGAACTGGGGGACGACGCACTCGCGGCCGAAGCGCTTGGCTCGCGGCTGTTGCCCGAGACCTTGCTCGGGCGATCGTCCGCAACCGAGACGGCCAACCGGGCCCTCGCACTCCAGGACGCGGCCAAGAGCCGTCGGATAATGGCGCAGCCGCTCGTCGCGGCCGCCGTGCACTGGTGGTGGACGGACTCGCTCGAGCAGGCGCGCGTTGTGCTCGCCGAGCTGCTTGATCAAGCGCGGAAGCAGGGTGACGAGAGCTCGGCGCCCTACCTTCTCGTCCTCCTCGGCCAGGTCGAAGGCGCTGTCTGTGACTTCGAGAGCGCCCTCGGACATGCTCTCGAAGGTCAGGTGGCCGCTGAGCAGTCCGGACAGCGCACGCTTCACGCGTACCACCTCGCGCTCGAGGCTCTCGTCGAATCCCAGCGCGGCAACGTCGAACGCGCGCGAGCGGCCGCGCTCGAGGCGCTCGAGTGTGTGCCCGACACCGGAGGCCGCCCGGCGGAGTTCCTCGCCGCTCGCGCGCTCGGCCACCTGGAACTCGCGCTCGGAGCGCCGGATGCCGCACTCTCCCGACTCGAGTCGCGTGTAGCCCTTGTCCGGCGAGAGGCGATCGCCGAGCCTGGTGCGATCCCGTTCGTCATCGACCAGGTCGAGGCGCTGATCGAGCTCGACCGGCGCGAGGAGGCGGTAGAGCTGCTCGGCTGGTACGAGGGCAACGCCCGGCGGCTGGAGCGTGTGTCGGCGATCGCTGCTTGCTTACGATGCCGTGGGCTACTCGCGGCCCAGGAAGGGACCGTCGACAGCGCACTCATCATTTATGGAGACGCGCTCGAGTGGCACGCGCGGGTCGAGCTCCCGCTCGACCGTGGCCGCACGCTACTCGCGCTCGGCACCGCCCAGCGTCGTGCGAAGCGCCGACGTGAGGCGCGCGAGACGCTCGAGGAAGCCCAGCGCATTTTCGAGCGGATCGGCGCTGCCCTCTGGGCCGAACGCACGCGCGCGGAGCTCAAGCGGATCAGCGGTCGCGCCGCCAGTCCAGGCGCGCTCACGCCGGCTGAGGAACGGATTGCCGAGCTCGTCGCCGACGGAAAGACCAACCGCGAGGTCGCGGCAGCCCTCTTTCTCTCCGAGCGGACGGTCGAAGGACACCTCTCGCACGTGTTCGGGAAGCTGGGCGTCCGCTCTCGCACGGAGCTCGCTCGCGAGCTGGCTCCCAAAGCAACCCAAGAGGCCGCAGCTCCAAAACCAGGGGATTCTCCCGTTTCGGGCGCTCCTTCCGCTCCTTAGCCTCGAAGCAGGTGGTCAGGAAGGCCACCAGGAGCAGAAAGAGGAGGAGCCATGACCCGCAAGATCTCACTCATCACCGTCGTTGTCGTCGCGGCGCTGGCGGTCGTTCCCTCGGCGTTCGGCGAAGGTCGCATCGCCGGTTCCCAGGAGCCAGTTCTGGGCACGCCTGATCCGATGATCGAAGACGGTTTCGCGCAGGCAGTCGCCTCAGGCCTCGCACTTCAGTCGGCCGGGGCGTACCGCGACGCGAACGAGCGCGGTGTGACCGCGCAGAGCGAGCCGCAGTGGCTGGCGGCACTCAGGATTCGAGGCGAGGGAATGAATCGCCTGTACGGGCTCGGCGAGTTCCAGGCGACCTCCACCCAGAGCAACTACCGCGACTCGCACGAGCGTGGGGCGCCAGTGACGGGCACTGCCGACGTTTCGACCATCAGCTCGGGCCGCGAGTTCGAGTGGCCGCAGATCGGGGTCGGATTCGGGATCGGCATCGTCCTCGTCCTCGGTCTCATCCTGGGGCTGAAGGCGACGCGGAATCCGCCGCTCGCACACTGATTCGGGTCACCTCACCTCGACCCGACGGCACGACGACCGCCCCGAGGGGCGGTCGTCGCATGTCTGAGGGTTTACTTCGGCCGTGGTCGCCACGCGGAAGCCATACCGACGGAGCCTCTGGCGGCGTGCGCTCAACGCGCTCGTTCGTCCGCTCGCCCGGCATCGGTCTTGCAGGGCCACGAACCCATCTCCTCACTGTGCCGGGACGAAGAACGGGAAAGCTCTGGTCGACGCCTGTCTCGATCGTCGAGAAGGAAGGCAAGCGCTGGCTCGTTGCGCCCTACGGAGACCGGAACTGGGTGCGGAACGCCCGTGCGGCGGGGTGGGTGCAGCTACAACGCGGTCGACGCGACGAGCGTCTGGTTGTCGAGGAGCTCTCGGCGGCAGACGCGGTGCCCGTGCTGCGCGAGTACTACCGTCAGGGTCGCGTGACCCGGCCGTTCTTCGGCGTCTCGCTCGCGTCCTCCGACGAGGACTGGCTTGCGGAGGCCGCGCGCCATCCGGTCTTCGAGCTCCGGCCCTCGACCTGATCCGGCACGGCGACGCTGCCAGGTCGACGACGCAGTGAGTGACCGTAGGATCGGCGGATGAAGCCGTCCCGATCGAGTGGGTCATGACGCGGATTCTCGTCGTCGCCGCCACCGAGCCGGAGCTGTGCGGGCATGCAAGGGCTCGTGTGTGGGGTGGGTCCCGTCGAAGCGGCGTCGGCGACCGCGCGCGCGCTCGCCCTCGATCCTCCGGATGCCGTTCTGCACGTTGGTGTTGCCGGCGGGCGGGGTCTCGACGCGGGAACGCTGGTTGCCGGCACCGAGGCCGTCTATGTCGACATCGCCGCGGCGATCCCCGTCGTGTCGCGGGTCGCACCGGACCGTGACCTTCTCGCAGCCGTGCGTGCGTCGCTTCCTGGTGCGCTCGCGCTGCCGATCGGGACGAGTGCGGCCGTCGGAGCCTTGCACGGCTCGCAAACCCCGGTCGCGACAGTGGAGGCGATGGAAGGCTTCGCGGTCCTACGTGCTGCCGCTCTCGCGGGTGTTCCGGCGGTCGAGATTCGTGCCATCTCCAACGAGATCGGCGAGCCCGACCGGACGCGCTGGCGGATCGATCTCGCGCTCGATGCTCTCACCACGGCTTTGCCTGCGCTGCTTGCGAGCGTGCGCGGGCCTGCCGACTAGCGTTCGCCGGCATGGCACGAGGTGGACAAAGACCGCAGAAGCGCGAGCTGCCTCCGCCGCTGCCGCCCGAGCGACGCACGGTCGGCCAGCTCGTCGGCGAGTCGATTCGACTCTACGGCTCTCACTTCTGGAAAGGGCTTTGCCTCGGAGTGCCCGTCGTGGTCCTCAACGCGCTCGCCTGGAGCGACGAAGGTGACACGACCCAGACGCTCGATGCAGGGCTCTACGTCGTGCTCGCGTCGGTGGTGCTCATGCCGGCGAGCTTCGTCGCGGCGTCGGCGCTTGCGACTCGGAGCCCGACTGCGGAGCCGCAACGCGCTCGGCGCCTACCTCATCGGAGTCCTCGTGTTCATCCCATTCCCGTTCCTCGCGACGATCTTCATCCTGCCGGGGATCGCCTGGCTCGCGCTCTTCGGACTGGCTGTTCCGGCGGCTCTCGTGGAAGGACTCGGGCTCCGGCGTTCGCTTGCTCGCGGTGTGCAGCTCGCCCGCGTGGACCTCGTCCACGTTCTCGGGGGTCTCGCGACACTCGCGCTCCTCGTGTTCCTCACGCAGGCAGGGCTGTTCTTCGTCCTGCGCGAGTACGCCGAGAGCACGCAGCGGTCTCGCGGCGGCCCTCGCATCGCTCGTCGTGTCGCCGCTTCTCTTTCTCGGCGGCGCGCTTCTGTACGTCGATCAGGAAGGCTCGGTTAGGCTCGCGGGACGACCCCCGAAAGGAGCGAGATGCCGACCTACTTGATGCTGACGAGACTGACGGAAAAGGGAGTCCAGACACTCCACGCGAATCCCGGCCGCCTGCGTGAGGTCAACCGGGACGTCGAGGAGATGGGCGGGAAGGTGCTCCACCAGTGGGCCTCGCTCGGCGAGTACGACTTCGTGAACATCGTCGAGGCGCCCGACGACCTGACGATCGCCAAGGTGTCGCTCGCGCTCGGAGCGCGCGGCAGCGCGCAGCTCGAGTCGCTTCCGCTGATCTCCGGTCGACGACCTCCTGACGGCGTTCGAGTAGGGGCCGGGCATGCCGCCCCTACAGGGCGAGAAAGCCCGTCTCTCGCGGATCGACTCGCAACGGGCTCTCCGGTAGCCCGGGCTGTCGGGTCGAGGTTGAACGCACGAGGGGCGACGTCGTTCGGCGTCTCCGGGTGGTTGAGCGCGGCGAGCAGCTGAATCTGTCCGCGGCCCGGGCCGAGCTCCCACTGACCACCGCCGTACGCGCCGATGCCGTGCGCCTCGCAGTAGTCGTACGCGGCGAAGAGCCGTTCGCACCGAGCCGAAGCGGGACGGCTTGACGTTGACCGTGCGCGGCGGCCAGGGCAGCGACTCGATGTCTTCGACCGCGTGGATGATCGCGTCCCACGTCACGCGGTCTCGGTGAGGCTCGAGCACTGCCAGCGTGTCGTCCGGTGAGCCCGGATCCTCGAGCCAGGCGGTGGGCAGCCCCTCTGCGACCCGGCGGTAGAGATCCGCGTCGGGCGGCGCGTCGACGACGGTGCCCCGGTACTGCCCCTTGAAGTCGATGGAGTCGACCGCGCCCGTGGCCGCGAGCTCCGCCATCAGCTCGTCGCTCCACGCCGCGTTCGCGTCGAGCTTGAAGCGGAGCGCGGGGTAGAGCTCGAGCCACGTGTCGAAGCGATCCGTCGAAGGCGGATCGCCGAGACCCATCGAGACGACGAACGCGACCGGCCGGGCGTCGCGACGCGACGCGTCGCCGAGCGACAGGCCGGCCTGTCGCAGCGCAAGGTCGAGCGCCGCGCTCTCGAACGCCCAGCGGCGGTAGTCGTGGTACGCGTGCTGCGCTGGCTCCTGCTCGAAGAGCGTCGAGCGTCGGCGAGATGCTCCGAGAACGCATGGAGCGTCCACGAGCCGGAGAGCGGCAGATCCGGGCCGCGCGCCTGCAGCGCGATCGTGCTCGTCTCCGTGATAGGTGACGTCCTCGCCGATCCCCTCCTCGTCCGCACCGTGGAGATGGACGACCGTCGTCTTGCGCAGGAAGTCGTCGCGCGCCTGGAGCTCGAGCCCTTCGAGCTCGTAGTGCTCGATCTCGAGCGGCAGGATGCTTGACGGCG
Source organism: uncultured Actinomycetes bacterium (assembly GCA_963756925.1). Taxonomy (GTDB): domain Bacteria; phylum Actinomycetota; class Thermoleophilia; order Gaiellales; family Gaiellaceae; genus GMQP-bins7. Next base: position 16,983 of record CAVWPL010000010.1, read on the forward strand.
TCGTAGAGGCTCACGAGCGCGGCGAAGGCTACCGCGGTCTCGCCCGCGAGCCGGGCGTTGTCGACGATGAGCGCCCTGTTGACCTCGAGCGTGCGCCCGTCGCTTCGATCGTGGAGGTACGAGAGCACGAACGGCGTCACCGCTTGCCCGGACACACCCCTCGCCGGCTGCCTCGGACACGGCCGATTCGATCAGAGCTTCGACGTCGAGGCTCTGGGGCGGGGGGTTGGCGAGCAGGAGGCCCTCGCCACCGAGCGACCAGTGGGCAGCGGCGACGCGGGCGGCTTCGGTCTGCGTCCTCGACGCGCTGCGTCACGGCAGGCCCTCCTTCGGAGGAGTAGAAGAGCGGCAGCGTGTCGTGCGAAAGCCGAGGACGGGCAATCCCGAGCGTCTCCAGAAGCTCGACGGTCGCGGACACGTCGAGGAGCGACTTCACCCCGAGGAGACGACGAGCACTTGCGTGCGGGCGAGCGCCGGAAGATCCGCGGATACATCGGGCGGTGACGGGAACCCGCGATGCACGCCGCCGACGCCTCCCGTCCCGAGAAACGGAATCCCGACCAAGGCGGCGACGACCAGTGCGCCACCCACGGTGGTCGCCCCGACCGCGCCTTGAACGGCACATGCGGCGAGATCGCGCGGCCCGGCTTTGCGGGCCTCCGGAGTGAAGCGCTCGAGCTCGCTCGACCCGAGGCCTACGCGGATCCGGTTGTCGAGGACACCGATGGTCGCCGGAACGGCTCCCGCCGCGCGCACTGCGGCCTCGCTCCGAGCCCGACCTCGATCCCGTCCGGCGCGGGGAAACCGTGCGCGACGAGCGTGGTCTCGAGCGCGACGACGGCGCCCCCGTGTGCAGCGCGGCACGCACTTCCTCGGAGATTCGACGACCAGCTCCCTCACGCGGGACGCTCCATCTCGACGAACGCATGAGAACCACCGTTCGTCTCGTGTGAGAACGAGCGCGGTGGTGGTGAAGCCGGCTCGCTCGTAGACGCAGATCGCGCGCTTGTTGAATGCTCCGACGCTCAGCCCTAAGCGCCGCGGGAGCAAATTGCTCCCCGGGCGAACGCGAGACTCTTCTTCGACGTATCCGAGCCGAAAGGCCGCGACCGGTGAGGTCCCGGCCTGAGACCCAGTGCCGATGACGAGGGGTCGGTGTCTCGAGCCGGAAGCCAAGAACCCCGATCAGGGCCCCGTCCCTTCGTCATGTGCCGAGAAATACCGATCACTCGCGCGACCTTGCGTCGAGCTAGCTCCGCGAGATCGTCCTCGTCCGCCTTCCAGTCGTAGAAGAGAATACGCACCCTCGTACGTCCAGTCGGCGATCGTCTCGGCTCTCGGCCTGGGTCATCGCCGCAATGCTCATCTGGCCGATCGCCGGGGCTCACGGCATCGACCCTAGCCGCGTCACGCAGCGGGCGGCCGCGTCGAGTGCCCGTTTCTGGCCCGCCGACGATGAAGCCCGCGGCGAGGGCGTCTCCGGCTCCGGTGGAGTCGACGACGCGATCGACGCTGAACCGCAGCTTCGCTCGTCCCCGGAAAACGAGCAGCCGCTGAGCCCTCGCTTGAGGATCCACTTTTGACACCGGGCAGCGGCCCGCCGAGGACGCGATCTTCGTCCTCGTTGGCGAACACGATGTCAGGCTGCGATGTCGGTCGAGCAGCGCCCGGAATGCCTCCGCGCCATGGTCCTCGATTGCGCTCCAGGACGAGAGGTCGACGCTCACCTCGCGCGCCGCGGCTGCGTGCATGGTCGACTCGCCGCGAGCGCAGTCTCGCTGACCGGCTCGCGTAGGAGCGCGTAGCCGGAGACGAAGAGATGGTCACAACCCTCGAACCATGGCTCGAGCTCTTCCGCG
>CAVWPL010000011.1:0-104300 GCA_963756925.1 uncultured Actinomycetes bacterium
TCCGCGGGTTGTCTCGGCGACCTGAGCGCTTCCCCAGAGAATGAGCGCGATCGCCCCTGCCGTGAGTGCCTCGAACCGCAAGTGGAGGCTCACAGCCGGAAGTGCGAAGTAGATGATGAAGATCGTCACGAGAATCGGAAGTCCCCGCCAGATCTCGATGTAGAGACGGATGACCGCGCGCAACGGGAGGAACTTGATGGTCAGGAGCGTCCCGAGGGTGATTCCGATGAGCGTGCTGCCCACGAGCGCGATGGCTGCGATCTTCAGGGTGTTGACCAACCCCTCCTCGAGCATGTAGCGAGCGACGTCGCTGGTCCAGTCGGGGAGGCTCACCGCGCGTCCTCCGGGAGCGCCAGATGCGACTCGAGGAGCCGGATCAGCGCAGACATCGTCCAGACGAGGATCAGGTACGTCAGGGCAAGGACCGTGAACGCTTCCACGGTCTCGAGCGTCAGCGCCTGGATCTGCAGCACGGTGGTCGTCAGCTCCGGATAGCTGATGACGTACATGAGCGACGTGTTCTTGACGACGCTGATGTACGTGTTGATCGACGACGGCAGCGCGATCCGGCCGCCGATGGGCAGCGTCACGTTGAGAAACGTCGCCAGGCGACCGAACCCGAGCGCGAACCCGGCCTCGCGATAGCGGGTCGGGACGGCCTCGAAGCCCGCCCGGAAGTTCTCGGTGTTGAACGCCCCGCCCCAGATCATCACTGCGAGCCACGCGACGGTGAACGCGTCGAGCCGGATTCCGATCTGGGGAAGCCCGAAGTAGAGGAAGAAGATCTGAACCAGGATCGGGGTGTTCCGGATCACCTCGACGTAGACGGCCGCGAGCTGGCTGAGGACGGGGACGCGGGCGGCGCGCGCGGCGCCCAGGACGAGCCCGATGAAAAAGGCGCCCACGATCGCGACCGCCGAGACCTGGATCGTCCGGCGGAGACCGGCTAGGAGCTCGTCGAAGTTGTCCTGGACGAAGGACCAGACGTCCCCGAGGAACGAGAAGTCGAAGCCCAGGCCGAGAGCGGTGGCGAGGGCGGCCGTCATGGCCCCAGAGAAGCGGCCGCGTTCGCGGCCGCTTCTCGTCTAGGTGCGGAAGCTGTGCCCGCTATCAGCACACAGTCGTGATGTCGCCCTGGTTGTAGGCGAACGTCTGCTTCGGCCTCAGGATGTTCTTCGAGAACGGCGGGACCTGTCTCGGAGGCACCGTGTTCTTCAGGATCGGGAGGAAGAGATCCCGCTTCTTCATGAGATTGAGCCGCGAGTCGACCCAGCGCTTGAGCGCGACGTTGCCCTGCTTGATCCCGATGCCGTACGGCTGCTGCACGAACAGGTCGGCGGTGAGCTTCGTCGTCGGGTCGGTCACGGCGATCCCGAGGAGGATCGTGTCGTCGAACATCAGTGCGTCCGCCCGCCCGTCGCGGAAGGCGATCAACGCGTTCGTGAAGCTGTCCGTGACGACCAGCTTCGTGTCCTTGTGGCAGTTCTTGACCCACCGGTCGTAGACGGAGCCGCTCGTCGTGGCGATTGTCTTGCCCGGGAGGTCGGCGAGCGACTGGACCGAGCCTCCGTTCCTCACGAGCAGTCGCCCGGTCGCCTTGTAGTACGGGCGTGAGAAGTCGATGCGCGTCTCGCGATCGGTGTTGTAGGTGAACGTCGCGATCACGAGGTCGGCGCGGTCTGTCGTGAGCGCCGGCTCGCGGGACGGTGTCGTCACGCACGAGAGCGTCACGCGGTTCGCCTTGCCGAACGCGAACCTCGCGAACCAGCGCGCGATCTCGACGTCGAAGCCGGCATTCTGGCTTCGCGCGCCGATGTAGCCGAACGGTGGCGTGTCGCACTTTACGGCGATGTTCCAGCGCCCTCTTGACTTGATGTCGGCCGGGAGCGGGGCCAGCTTTGCCTGTGCCGCTTCGAGGCTTTCGCTCGAGCCCGCCTCACGTGCGGACGCGACGCCACCCCAGGTCGCGAGCACGATGCCCGCGAGCGCTATGGCGACGATGACGACGATGAGTCGTCTCATTCGGCTTCTCCTCCTTCGTCGATGGTGAGCTCCTCCAACGAGTGTGCGAGTTGGAGGCTTCTGCGCAGGAAGCGCTGCGTGCGCTCCTGCTGTGGCCGGTCGAGGATGTCGGCCGGGAGGCCTTCCTCGACCACGCGCCCTTCGTCCATGAACACGACCCGATCGCCGACGTCCCGCGCGAAATGCATCTCGTGGGTGACCACGAGCATCGTCATCCCCGTGCGAGCCAGGTCGCGCATCACGACGAGTACCTCGCCGACGAGCTCCGGGTCGAGCGCGGACGTGACCTCGTCGAAGAGCATCACATTCGGGTTCATCATCAGCGCGCGGGCGATAGCGACGCGTTGTTGTTGCCCGCCCGAGAGCTGGTGGGGGTGCTGGTGCGCCTTCTCCTCGAGGCCGACCATGACCAACAGCTCGCGAGCTCGGGCCTCCGCGTCCCGCTTGGGCATCCTCCGGATGCGACGAGCAGCGAGCGTCAGGTTGTCGATCGCGGTCAGATGCGGGAAGAGGTTGAACTGCTGGAAGACGATTCCGATCTGCTGGCGTACGCCCGAGACGTCCGCGCCCTTGCGCGTGATCTCGTCCCCGTCGAGGAAGATCCGCCCCGATTGGATCGGCTCGAGCAGGTTCACGCAGCGCAAGAGCGTGCTCTTGCCGCTCCCGCTCGGACCGATGATCACCAGCACCTCGCCGGATGCGACGCTCAGGTCGATGCCGTCGAGCACGAGGTTGTCGCCGAAGCTCTTGCGCACTCCGTCGAGGCGCACCATCGGGACGTCGTCCGCGTTCGGGACGCCGTCGAGTGCCGTCTGGGCCGACATGCAGCCATCAAAGGAGACTGTGGGAGGCAAGTCAAGACATTGACGTCGGCTCGGAAGCCCCGTACCCTCCCGGAGTCGTCGAGCGAGAGGAGGAAGCAATGAAAGTCACCCGCTACATCTCACTCCGGCTCGACGCCGTCCTCTAGCGCACGCAGCGCTACCTCGGGCGCCGCGAGCCGCGGCCAGGTTCACCAACCCGAGTGAAGGAGTCTTGCTTTGTCCGATGGAACCCTGGTCGCCCTCGGCTGGACCGATGAGCTCGAGGCGGCCTTCACAAGCTATTCCGAGCGCGGCTTCGAGCCCGCTCGCGTCGTCGCGGAGCACCGCGGCGGCTACTACGTCCGCGGTGAGCGCGGCGACCGGCTTGCGCATGCCCGGGGGCGTCTCCGAGACGACGAGATCATTGGCGGAATGCCGGCGGTCGGCGACTGGGTCGCCGTCTGCGATGCACCCGGAGATCGAGCGGCGATCGAGGCTCTGCTCCCGCGCCGGACGAAGGTCTCGCGGAAGACGCCGTGGCTCAAGGCCGAGGAGCACATCCTCGCCTCGAACGTCGACACCGTGTTCCTCGTCGCCGGGCTCGATCTGGACTTCAATCCACGACGGCTCGAGCGGTATCTCATCGCTGCGTGGGACAGCGGAGCCGATCCGGTCGTCGTTCTGACGAAGCTCGACATCTGCGACGACTTCGACAAGCTCGCCGAGGCGGAGGACGTGGCGGTCGGCGTTCCCGTGCTCGCGGTGAGCAACGTCACCGGTGAGGGGATCGACGATGTTCGAGCTCTGCTTCGGCCCGCGCGGACGTTCGTCCTGCTGGGATCGTCAGGCACCGGCAAGTCGACGCTCGTCAACCACCTCGCCGGCCGCACGGTCATGGCGACCGGAGACCTCCGTAACGACGGGCGGGGCCGGCATACCACCCGGCATCGGCAGCTCCTCGTCCTGCGAGACGGGGCGATCATCATCGATACCCCGGGGCTCCGCGAGCTCCAGGTCTGGGAAGGCGATGTCGACAGCGCGTTCGCGGACATCGCCGAGCTTGCGGCGACGTGTCGCTTCAACGACTGCGTGCACGAGACGGAGCCCGATTGTGCGGTGCGCGATGCGCTCGAGACAGGGTGCGCTCGACCCTGACCGCTGGGCGAGCTATCTGAAGCTCCAACGAGAGCTTCAGGCAGTCAGAGCCCGCCGCGGCACGCGGGCCCATCGCGAGCTCAAGCGCCGCTGGCGGACGCGGGCTCGAGAAACGCGCCGCGCCCGCCGCTACGGAGGCAAGCCCTGAGCTACTTGTCGATACGCGTGATCCAGGCTTCAGTCGTAGGCGTCTGCGGCGTCGTAAACCGCGCGTTCACGGCGAACAGGAAGTTCCCGCGCTCCGCGATCGTCGTCGGCACGTCGAAGCCCGGGTCGGAGATCCGCTCGAGAACGTGTCCCCGCTCCAGGTTGGCGGAGAGCTTGATCTTCGCGACGACGTTCAGCACGTTCTGGACGACGTAGAGCCGGTGGCCGTCGAGCAGGATGCCGTCGCCGGACGGGACGCTCTCGCCGTCGGCGAGCACGATCTCGTTCGTGACGCCGGCGGTCGTCACGGTGAAGAGCTTGCCGGTCGCGGATTGCACGATCACGAGCGTCTTGCCGCTCACGTCGATGCCGTTCACGTTGAATCCGCCCACCTGCTGGAAGTCACCCGAGAGTGGAACGGTCTGGACGCCTGCCGGCGACCCAGGCTCACCGTTCGGGCCGAGCGGCACCCGGTAGAGGACGGGTTTTAGCGAATCGGTGAACCAGGCTGCGTCCTTGGTCACGGCGACGTCGTTGATGAAGCTGCCGCCGGCCGAGAGGTCGTACCCGGCGATCTGCGTTCCCGTCTTCGCGTCGTAGACGAAGGCGTCGCCGGTGCCAGCGCCGGACACGAAGAGCCGGCCGCGGTTCACTTCGAGGCCGGTCGCCACGCGGCCCGTCACTCCTGGCACGAGAAACGCACCCTCGCCCGTGCGCAGGTCGCCGCGGTAGACGGCTCCATTCGCGCGCGAGCCTGCGTAGAAGTGGTTACCCGAGGTCGCGATTCCCTCGGGCAGGATTCCGTCCGGGAGGTCGATCTGCTTCGGGTAGACGGTCGCCGAGCTCGCGAGCGCGGTTCCGGCGAGCACCCCCGAAAGGACCAATACGAGAAGGATCCTGGTCATCTCCGAAGTCCCCCTTCTTTCGTTGACCTACTCCACGGTAGATACGGGAGCAAGGCGGCCGTCGGATCGGCCGTGTTCACACGTGGTGGCGAAGTGGTGAAGTGGCGCGCGCACCCGGTCTCTTCAGGCAGCCTAGGGAGCAGCGTCCGACCGGCGACCGATGAGTTCTGGGATTCGGTCCGGTCTCAAGTGGAAACACGCAACGAAGGGGAAGACGATGACCGAGGACACGGGAGGAACTGACAGGGATCCCGAGACCGCGCCCGCGCAGGAATCCGGGGCGGAACGGCTCGCTGCTCACGAACGGTTGTCGACCGGCGCGCTCTCGAGTTGGATGCGCGCGTGCGCGTCGCACCCGTGGCGCGTGATGATTGCCTGGGTCGGCATCATCGCCGGGCTCATCCTCCTCGTCGCCACGGTCGGCGGCAGCCTGAAGGACGAGTTCTCGATTCCCGGCTCGGACACGCAGCGCGCCACCGACCTGATCGAGTCCGAGTTCGCGTCCGAGCAGGGTGGCGTGCTCAATCTCGTCTTCGCGGCGCCCGTAGGGGAGCGACTCGACACCGCCGAGCGTGAGGCCGCGATCCAAGAGGCGATCGCGAAGATCCAGACGCCCGAGTTCGCTCCATCCGGAGACGTGGCGGGCATCGAGAGCGTCGGGGACCCGTTCGACGATCAGACGTTCTCGGACGACGGCCGGATCGCCTACGCGGAGGCGCAGTTCGACAAGGTCATCTACGACGAGAGCCGCGAGGCCGTCGTCGCGGTGCAGGACGCGGTGCGCGAGACAGTCGAGCCCGTGGGCGTGATCGTCGAGTTCAACGGCGACGCGGAGTTCCCGCCGATCGAGCAGGGGATCCAGGAGCTCCTCGGACTTCTCGCGGCGCTCATCGTGCTCCTCGTCGTCTTCCGCACGCTGGTCGCAACGGCGATCCCGCTCGCGCTCGCGATCGTCGCGCTCATGACGGCGTTCCTACTCCTCTTCATCCTCGCCGGGCTCACCGATATCAACACGATCACGCCGCTGCTCGTGTCGATGATCGGCCTCGGTGTCGGCATCGACTACTCGCTCTTCATCGTCACGCGCTTCCGCCAGCTGTTACATGACGGCCTGTCGCCGCGTGACGCCGCTGCGGAAGCGGGCGCGTCTGCGGGTCGTGCGACCATCTTCGCCGGACTGACCGTCGCCATCTCGGTGACCGGCCTTGCATTCTTCGGCCTCGACTTCGTCACGAAGCTCGGAATCGGGTCGGCGCTCGGCGTGCTGACGACGGTGCTGATCGCCAACTCACTCCTCATCGCGGTGCTCGCGAAGCTCGGCCACAAGGTGGATCGGCTGAAGGTGCCGTTCCTCAAGCCGATCGATGACTCCGAAGCGGCGCGCGAGAGGACGCCCATTGCCCGTTGGGGGCGGTTCGTGACCCGTCGCGCGAAGCCCGTGTTCGTGGTCCTGCTGGTGCTCGGCCTGCTCCTCGCCTCCACGTCCGCGCTCGTGCGGCTCGGCGCGTCGGATCAGGGGACGCAGCCGAAGGACCAGACCGCTCGCAGAGCGTATGACCTCCTGGCGGCGGGCTTCGGGGCGGGGTTCAACGGCCCGATTCCGATCGTCGTCGACGTGAACGGCGACGACCAGGCACCGCAGCGGATCTTCGACGGCGTGCAGGGTCTCGACGGCGTCGCGTCGGTCGGCGAGCCGCAACTCAACGACGCGGAGAACGTCGCGATCGTGTTCGTGACGCCCACGTCCGCGCCGCAGGATCAGGCGACGAGCGATCTCGTCGATCGCCTGCGAGGCGACGTCGTGCCGGCGGCCACGGAGGGAGGCGACGCCGTCGCCTACGTCTCCGGGCAAACCGCGGCGTTCGCGGACATCGCCGATCGAATCTACGAGCGACTGCCGCTCTTCCTGCTCTACATCATCGGTGTCACGTTCATCGTTCTTGCAATGGCCTTCCGGTCGATCGTGATCTCGCTCACCGCCGCGGTGACGACGCTCCTCTCGGCATTCATCGGGTTCGGCGTGCTCACGCTCGTGATCCAGGAGGGCTACCTGCTCTCGCTCACCGGGCTCGATCGGACCGGGCCGATCGAGACGTTCGTGCCGCCGATCGCGTTCGCGATCCTCTTCGGGCTCTCGATGGACTACATGGTGTTCCTCATGAGCCGCATCCGGGAGGAGCACGTCCACGGCCTCCCGACGCGGGAAGCGGTCGAGCACGGCATCGCGGCCATCGGTCGGGTCATCGTCGCCGCGGCGATCATCATGGGAACCGTCTTCGCGGCGTTCATCCTGACCTCCGATCGCATCTCGAAGGAGTTCGGACTGTTGCTCGCGATCGCGATCCTCACGGACGCGCTCATCGTGCGGATGACACTCGTCCCGGCCTTCCTGACCCTCATGGGCGAGAAGTCGTGGTACATGCCGCGCTGGCTCGACAGGGTCCTGCCGAACATCACGATCGAGCCGCCGCACGACGCCGAGGCCCCGCTCGCGATCGACGTCGAGCGACCGGCCCAGGAACCCGCCTGACCCAAGAGCGGTAGGCGCCTGTGAGTCGCCCAGAGGACGGAGCCCAGCCCGGCTCCGCCTCTGGGCGTACCGGATGCCCCTCAGTGGCCCCGCGAGGAGTCGAACCTCGGCACGCAGATTCGAAGTCTGCTGCTCTATCCACTGAGCTACGGGGCCAGGCTCGGAGACGGTAGCGCGCGAAGGTCGATCTTCGCGTTACGCGGCGTGCTCGGCCTCGAGGCTATCTCGCACGTTCGCCACCAGGACTCGCACGACGGTCGGGTCGAACTGCGTGCCGGCGCAGCGCTCGAGCTCGGCGACGGCGTCCTCGGGCGAGCGAGCAGGCCGGTAGGGGCGGAGCGAGGTCATTGCGACGTATGCGTCGCATGCGGCGATGATGCGCGCTGCCAGCGGGATCTCCTCGCCCGCGAGCGAGTCGGGGTAGCCCGCGCCGTCCCAGCGCTCGTGGGTCGAGCGGACGATCGTGGCGACACTCCGGAACGCGGGCGATGCGCGGAGGATGCGTTCTCCGACGAGCGGGTGCTGGTGGATGAACTGCCACTCGCGTTCGTCGAGTGGACCTGGCTTGTGCAGGATCTCGTCCGGAACTGCGAGCTTGCCGATGTCGTGGAGCTGCGCGGTTCGGTGGAGCTCGTCGAGCTCGTCGCGGCGCAGACCGAGCATTCCGCCTATCTGCACCGCCAGGGTGGCAACGCCCTCGGCGTGAACCTGGATCCCGGGCTCGCGCTCGGAGAGCGCGTCGAGGAGAGCATGCAGCGTCCGGTCGGTCTCCGCGCGCCTCGAGTACTTCTGCGCATAGAGCCGGTCGTCGGCGAGGCGCAGCGCCTCGCTCGCGTCCGTCGCCTCGTCCGGAAGCATGATCGCGCCGAACGAGCTCGAGATGTCGAATCCCTCTCCGTGCTCGAAGAGCGCGCTGCAGGCGCGATCGATGAGCGGTTCGGCTTCCCCGGGCAATACCGGCGCGATGAGGCAAAACTCGTCTCCTCCGAGGCGGTACACGGCACCGTCCTCGGGGGGCACTGCGGCGAGCTTCGCTCCGAGGCGTGCGAGGAGTGCGTCCCCCGCCGGGTGGCCGAAGCTGTCGTTGTAACTCTTGAAGCCGTCGAGGTCGAAGATCATCAGAAGAGTCGACGCCGGGTGCTCCTCGTCGAGCCGGCTCTCGAGATCTGCAATGAGCTTGCGGCGGTTGGAGAGCCCGGTCAGCGAGTCCGTGGTCGCCTCGTGTCTCGTCAGCTGGAACAGACGGCGGTTCTCTCTGAATGTGCCCACGAGACGGAGCACGACGAACAGGATGGTGGCCGTCGCGAAGACGAGCGCCAGCGGATTGATCCGGTTGAAATGGTCGTAGACGAGGACTCCGGTGGCGATGAGCGCGCACGTTGCAGGGACCGCGAGCAGTGGGCGGCCCTCGACCTCGAGCCCGCGAGTTTCGCGCTCGCCGACCCAGGCGGCGGTCGCGATCAGGATCATCGAGGCCGGCCACAGAACGTCGAGCACGTTCCCCTGCACGTAAGTTCCTGCCGCGTACTGGAACAGGTAGACGGCATCACCGATCGCGGTCGCGAGCACTCCGAGCCCGAGGAGGAGCCAGAGACGTCCGGGTCTCCAGCGGGCGAGCGAGAAGACGCCGAACACCGCCGACAGGAGAAGAACGTCACCCAGCGGGTACGCAAGGTTCGTCGCGACCACGCTGAGACTTCCCTCGGTCGTTCGCAGGACGACCTCCACGAGAACGGCGGCGCCGACGGCTGCGGCCGCCACCGACGCGATGATCCCGTCGAGCCACAGCATCCCCGTGATCGAGCGGTTTCGGCCCCGGATGAGCAGGACCATCCCGAAGTAGACGGCGGGATAGAACGCGATCCACGCGACGTCCGCGATCGAGGGATACGCCTCGGGTTGGAAGACGGCGTAGTAGATCTCTGCGAACGCCGAGCACGCGAGCGAGAAGGTGATCACCGACCAGGCGAGCCGGTCTCGCCTGATCGCGATGGCCCGCGAGCCGGCGATCACCACGGCGAGCAGCACTAGTGCCTGGTAGATCCAGAGCGAGAAGAACTGGTTCAGGTCGCTCGCCGGGGTCGTCACGAGCAAGACGACCCCGAACACGGCGAGGCCAACGAAGGCAACGGCCAACGCCGAGACGGCCCAGACGCGCCGCAGGGGCATGGTCTCGTTTTCGGCTCGTTGCTACCGGCGCTTGAGCCGCAAGCGCCTGCGGAGCCTGCGCGGACGCGGCGCCTCAGTGAGTGCATCTCGCAGCGATGCCGTGCGGCCCTTCGCCACCGCGCAGGCGGCCACGACCCCGTAGAACCCGAGCCGCGGCCGCATCGAGCAGCAACCGGGGCATTTGCAGGCAGAAGCAGAGTTCAGCTCGTCCGCGTACACCCGTGGAACCCAGCGAGGGCCACCCCAGCGGAGGTCGAAGGCGAACGAGCGCACCACATGCGCCCAGATGAGCCACGCGGTCCAGCGGGCTACGCCGTAGAAGAACGAGGCGCGGTAGAGCGCGATGAGCGTCGTCTCCGAGAGATAGCGGCCGGCCCAGCTCCAGAAGGGATCGGCGACCGCGACCGTGTCTCGGAAGTACCCGCGGGTGAGGACGCGCCAGCTGAGGATCCCCCAGACGACGAACACGCCGTCCCACACGAATCCGAGTCCGCTGAAGTAAGCCCCTGCGTCGACGTAGCGGCCTGTTTGCCCTGCATATGCCCAGGCGCCGACCGAGAAGAGATTGTCCGTGAAGGGGAACAGGAGCATGGTGCCGACGGTGTCGCCCATGTCGGTGAGCGCGTGGGCCCACTGCCCGATGACGAAGCTGTAGGCGACGATCTTGTTCCCCCAGATGGCATACAGGATCAAGCCCACCACCACGCCGAAGGTGAGGGAGTGTGTGAAGCCGACGCCGGGCCAGCCGCGATGGAACTGTGCCGGGTTGTCCGCCTTGAACTCGACCCCGAACAGGCCCACGCCGTAGACGAACCACTTCGATGTCACGTCCGGGGCGTACGAGCCGATCAGGAGCGGCACGAACGCAACCTTTCGCCCCATGTGCTTCTGGATGACGTACGGCTCGAGGTCGTGTGCAGCCCAGCTCACGAGCCGCCTCCGCACCCGAGCTCACGGGTGGACGGAGGACTCGAGAGTCGCCCGGTGTGCCTCATGCGCGGCGGACCCGCCTGACGACGGCCGGAAGCACCACGACGCAGAGGAGCAGGTAGCCGGCTGCGACCACCCAGGAGAAGAGGAACTCCGGGTACGTGACGCCGATGGCGACGTAGACGACCCCTGCCGCGAGGTACAGGGCGAGCTCGCGCCAGCCTGCCCGGAGAGCGTCTCGCAGCCCCTGATCGGTGCCCTCCCGCACGCCGGCGAGTATGACGTCCGGAGCTCTCGGGGCCGGGCACTACGGCGAGCAGCGAAGCGACGTAGCTGCCTCGCCTGCGGAACGTCCGCGTGCCAGCGATCGGGCCTCCGTCCGACGGCGGTCCTACCCTCGCCGCATGACACTAGGGATCGTGGTGTTCGGCGCCGCGTTCCTTGTCGGGCTCGGGCTCGGCACGTACACCCGTCGACCCGTTTCGACCGCCTTCTTCGTCGTCGGCAGCTTTGCGGCTCTTCTGATGCTGTCGGCCACCGGGGAGGTATACGGCGCCGCCGCCACCCTCGCCATCGTGTTCCTCGTGGGCCTCGTCGTCGAGAGCGTCCGCGAGACCTTCGCCATCCTCGTCGGCCGCTAGTCGAGCCGACGGAGGCTGGCTCGGTGCCCGAACGGGCGCCTATCCTAGGGGACCCTGCGGGCGTGGCGGAATTGGCAGACGCGGCGGGTTTAGGACCCGTTGGGCTTCGGTCCTTGGAGGTTCGAGTCCTCCCGCCCGCACCTCACTGCGAGTCGGACCCGCGGGTCTGACTCGCAGCAGATCGCAACGCCATCGGTGCCAGGGCGCTACGAGCAAGGGTCACGTGCGATCGGCGAAGCCGGACCACTGTCGTGAGCCCTGTCAGGGCTCTAGCGCGCGTCGAAGCGATTCAGTCGGAAGAGCCCGACATCGTGCTGCGTGGACCCGTCGAGCGCGAGGTCGGCAAGGATCTCCCCGACCACCGAGCAGAACTTGAAGCCGTGACCGGAGAAGCCGGCTCCGATGATCGCGTGCTCCGTGTCCGGGTGACGGTCGATGAGAAAGTGCTCGTCGGGCGACGGCTCGAACAGGCACGTCTTCAGTGCGACTGTCGGACCCGCGCCTTCGGGGAAGTAGCGCTCCGCGAAGACCCGAAGCGGCGCTTCGTCGTCCAGGGTGGGCTCGCGCGAGATCGTGTCGGGATCGCCGCCCGTGCCGAAGTGGTCGTAGCGGCCGAGCTTGAAGCCGGGGATTCCGAAGATCGGGAAGCCGTAGAAGTGCTCGTCGTCCAGAGCGAGGTTGAAGACCGGCATCCGATCGGGCGCGAAGAGCTCAGGGCGAGTCGGCTGGAACCACGCGAGCGTCTGTCGTACGCCGCGTACGAGCCCGGCGGGTAGCCGCGCAACCTCCTGCGACCACGCACCGGCGGTCAGGACGAGCCGCTCGGCTTCGACCAACCCGCGGTCGGTTCGAACCCGAACACCGCTCTCGGTCTCGGCCCATTCGAGCACGCGCTCGCGTGCATGCACGACGGCCCCGTGGGCAAGTGCGCCGTTCACATGCGCGACGATGCTGCGTTCCGGAAGGACGAATCCGCCATCAGGCTGGAACACGACCGGGAGCTCGTCCGGAAGGCGATACGCCGGGAACCGCCTGCTTGCCTCCCGTCCATCGATGGCCTCGTGCGGCAGATCGTGGTCCGCGCACGAGCGGAGGACGCCGTCGTAGATCCGCTCGCCGCCTTCGACGATCCCGGTGATGTAGAGGAGCTGCTCGCGGGCGTCGGACTCGAGCTCCCGCCAGAGCGCGTACGCCCTCCGGAGGAGCGGCACGTAGTCGGAGTGCTCGAAGTACGCGAGTCGGATGATTCGCGTGAGCCCGTGGGACGACCCGAGGTCGTTGCGGCACGTCGAAGCGCTCGATGCCGAGGACGCGCTTCCCGCGGCGGGCCAGGTGGTAGAGCGCCGCGCTGCCCATTCCGCCGACTCCGACGACGATTGCGTCGTACCGCTCCACCGGCCTGACCCTATCCCAGGCTGGTTGAATGGCCTCGTGTCTACGGCCACCGTCGAAGAGCTCGGAGAGAATCGCGTCCGCCTCACGGTCGAGGTGCCGCCCGCGCAGGTCAAGCACGCGGTCGAGCATGCGGTCTCCGACCTCTCCGAGAGCGTCAAGCTCCCGGGGTTCCGCAAGGGGAAGATCCCGGAGCCCGTTCTCATCTCGCGCCTCGGCAAGGAGCGGATCTACTCCGAGGCAGTGGACAGCCACATCGGCGGTTGGTTCTGGAGCGCGGCGGCCCGAAACCGCGTGCGACCCATCACCGATCCGCAGTACGAGTTCGAGCTTCCGAGCACGGCCGACGAGCCCTGGACGTTCGCTGCGACCGTCGAGATTCAGCCCACCCCGGAGATCGTGGACTGGACGGCGCTCGAGGTCGCGCGCCCCGAGGCAGAGGTGCCGCAGGAGGCGATCGACTCGGAGATCGAGGCGCTCCGAGAGTCGGTCGCCGAGCTCGACGCCGACCGACGGTCGGGCGGCGCGCATCGGCGACACCGTCGTCATCGACATCGAGGACTCCGAGGGCGAGGCGCAGCGGGACACGGTGGTCGAGCTCGGCGCCGGACGGCTTGCGCCAGAGCTCGAGCAGGAGCTCGTCGGCGCGTCACCCGGTGAGACAAGGAGGTTTCGTATCAGCGCGCGGACGGAAGCTCGGGGACGGTGGAGCTGACGTTGCGCGACGTGAACGAGAAGGTCCTGCCGCCGATCGACGACGAGCTCGCACGGGCCGCGAGCGAGTTCGACACGATCGAAGAGCTGCGCGCGAGCATCGAGGCGGCGTTGCGCGAGCAGCTCGACGCCGAGGTCGACGCTGCGTTCCGCATGGCCGCTGTCGACGAGCTCGTCAAGGAGTCGAAGGTCCAGCCTGCGCTCCCGCTCGTCCAGTCCCGTGCAGCCGACCTGCTCACCGGCTTCGTCCGCTCGCTCGAGCGCCGTGGTGTGCCGCTCGACGTGTACCTCCAGGCGAGCGGCACGAGCGGCGAGGATCTCCAGCGGCAGATGATCCTCGAGGCGGCGGTCTCGATCGCGCGGGAGCTCGCGCTCGAGGCGCTCGCCGAGCAGGCGGGAATCGCCGTGTCCGACGAGGACGTGAAGTCCTATCTCCGCGAGGAGGCCGAGAGCGCCGGCGAGGACGCCGACGGCCTGATCGAGGACGTGTGGGCGCACGGGCAGCAGGAGTCGGTTCGCGAGGATCTCCGTCTCCGCGCGGCCCTCGACCGGCTCGTCGCCGACGTCACGCCGATCGCGCCCGACCTCGCGGCCGCCAGAGAGAAGTTGTGGACCCCCGACAAGGAAAAGGAAAAAGCCGAAGGGGACACGAAGTTGTGGACCCCCGGCAGCAAGGAGCCTGAATGAGCCCTCTGATTCCGATGGTGATCGAGCAGACCTCGCGCGGCGAGCGCTCGTTCGACATCTACTCGCGACTGCTCAACGAGCGGATCGTCTTCCTGGGAACCCCGATCGACGACCAGATCGCGAACCTCATCATCGCCCAGCTCCTCCACCTCGAGTCGGAGGATCCGGACAAGGACATCTACCTGTACCTGAACTCGCCCGGAGGGAACGTCTACTCGGGTCTCGCGATCTACGACACGATGCAGTTCATCAAGCCGGACATCTCGACGATCTGCGTCGGGATCGCGATGAGCATGGGCGCACTCCTGCTGGCCGGTGGCGCGGAAGGGAAGCGGATGGCGCTGCCGAACTCGAAGATCCTCATCCACCAGGTGTGGGGGGGTTATCAGGGTCAGGCAGCTGACATCGAGATCCACGCTCGTGAGACGATCGCCCTGAAGAGAAGGATCGAGGAGATCATGGCGGAGCACACGGGACAGGAGCTCGAAACCCTGAAGCGGGATATGGATCGCGACTTCTACATGACATCCGAAGAGGCCAAGGAGCTACGGGTTGATCGACAAGGTCATCACCCACCGTTGAGCTTGGACTAGTCGAGAGAGCAAAAACGGAGTAAAAGGAGACACGTGGCTCGAGCGAGCGAGGGAAACGAGCAGCTCCTGTGCAGCTTCTGTGGCAAGTCCCAGCGACAAGTCAAGAAGCTCATAGCCGGTCCGGGCGTCTACATCTGCGACGAGTGCATCGATCTCTGCAACGAGATCATCGACGAGGAGCTGACCGGGCCCGCGCAGCTGGACCTCGACAACCTGCCGAAGCCATACGACATCTACTCGGTCCTGAACGACTATGTGATCTCTCAGGAAGAGTCGAAGCGGACGCTCGCGGTGGCGGTCTACAACCACTACAAGCGCGTGCGCATGGGTCTCGAGGACGCGCGAGGTCGAGCTCCAGAAGTCGAACATCCTGCTGCTCGGTCCGACCGGGTGTGGGAAGACGCTGCTCGCGCAGACGCTCGCGCGCATCCTGAACGTGCCGTTCGCGATCGCCGACGCGACCGCGCTGACCGAAGCCGGCTACGTCGGTGAGGACGTCGAGAACATCCTCCTGAAGCTGATCCAGGCCGCCGACTTCGACATCAAGAAGGCAGAGACCGGGATCATCTACATCGACGAGGTCGACAAGATCGCGCGGAAGGCCGACAACCCGTCGATCACCCGCGACGTCTCCGGCGAGGGAGTGCAGCAGGCGCTCCTCAAGATTCTCGAGGGCACCATCGCCTCGGTGCCGCCACAGGGCGGCCGCAAGCATCCGCACCAGGAGTTCCTGTCGATCGACACGACGAACATCCTCTTCATCTGCGGCGGCGCCTTCGCCGGGCTCGACAAGATCATCGAGCATCGAATGGGGAAGAACGCCGTCGGCTTCGGCGCAGACGTCCGCTCGAGAAACTCCGAGGAGAGCGCGGAGATGCTCGCCAAGGTCATGCCCGAGGATCTGATGTCCTTCGGCCTGATCCCCGAGTTCGTCGGCCGGCTTCCCGTCATCTCGGCGGTCCACCAGCTTCGGCGCGAGGATCTCGTCGCGATCCTCACGGAGCCCAAGAACGCGCTCACGCGCCAGTACCAGCGATTCTTCGGCTACGACTCGATCGAGCTCGTCTTCACGGAGGACGCGCTCTGGGAGATCTCCGACCGGGCGCTCGAGCGCGAGACCGGTGCTCGCGGGCTCCGCTCGATCATCGAGTCCGCGCTCCTCGACGTCATGTTCGAGCTTCCGTCGCGCACGGATGTCACCAAGTGCGTGATCACGAAGGAGACCATCTCGAAGGGTCTCAAGCCGACGCTTCTGACGAGCGGCGGCGCGATGTCGGACGAGCTCGACGAGCTCGCCGAAGAGTCTGCATAGCCAGGCTTCCAAGCCGAACCATTGTCCAGGGATAGGTAGACGCGACGCGCAATCTGGGCGGTCCTGCTGATGTCGGGGCATTTCGAGACGCTGTACGATCTTGCCCATGCCGCGCTACCTGATCGAACGGACCTACTCGGTCGACATGGACACGCTTCCGACCGTCGCGACGCGGTCGAAGGCGATCCGTCACTACCACTACCCGGAGATCGTGTGGGAGCACAGCCATGTCGTCGTCAGTGAGGACGGCATGCCGAAGTCGTTCTGCGTCTACTCGGCGCCGAACGAGGAAATGGTGCTCGAGCACGCCGAGAGGCTCGGCGACCACGTCGTCGACAAGGTCTACGAGATCGCGGGCGATGTCACCCCGGACGACTTCCCGCTGACCGAGGATCCCGGCTAGAGTCCCGGCTAGCCGCCCGGTCTTCGACGTCCCCCTGCAGGTGGTAGAGCGCCTGCAGCGCGACGGCCAGGCGCGCCGTGACCTCGCGCGGCGTGTCTCGTCCCCCGTTGCGAGCGCGAGCGCCTCGCGGTAGAGGGCGACGGCACGCTCCTTCGCCCACCCACGCACCGCCTGGTCGCCGGCGGCGGTCAGGTGGTCGACCGCGTGCTCCGCCTCGCCCGCCTCGCGCCAGTGGTGCCCGAGCGCCTCGTGTGACTGCCCCGCGTCCGTCGTCGACTCGAGGAAGCGAGCGACCGCCGCATGGCGCGCGCGTCGCGCGGCGCGGGGGAGAGACTGGTATGCGACCTCGTGGATCAGGCCGTGCTTGAACGCAAACTGCTGGTCCCCGCGTATGCGTGAGACGGCTTCCCGGCGGATGAGGTCCCGCCCTTCCAGCGATCCCAGGAGTGTGGTGACGTCGTCGCGTTGCGCGATCTCGGCCAGCGCGCCCTTCCAGAAGACGCGCCCGGCGACGGAGGCGTCGACGAGCACGCTCCGCTCGCCCGGCGGAAGGGAGTCGAGCCGGGCGGCGATGATGGCCCGGATGCTCGTGGGGAGGGCACCCGACGTCGAGCGCTCGGCGATCGAGGCGGAGAGCTCCTCGATGAACAGCGGGTTGCCGTCCGCGGTGCTCGGCAATCGCCTTCGCCTCGGCGACCTCGTAGCCTGCCTCGGCGAGCAGTTGCTCGGCGAGCTCCGTGCTCGACGCGTCGGTGAGCGGATCGAGCGGGAGTGCCGTGTAGGCGGGAAGCCCACCGCCCCAGCCCGGCCGATCCGTCAGGAGGGTCGGCCGCGCGAGCGTGACGAAGAGGACGGGAACCTCGCGCACCCTGGCGGCGAGGGTCTCGAGCAGGTCGAGCATGCTCGCGTCCGCCCATTGGATGTCGTCGTAGAGGAGGAGCGTCGGGCCGCTCAGCGCCACCGACTCGACGAAGACCCGGGCCGAGAAGAACAGGGTCTCACGGTCAAGGACGTCGTCCTCGCCCGCGAGCCCGAGCAGGACGGCGAGGTGCGGCGAGTGCTCCTCTGCGGCGGCAGGCCCGGCGAGCTCTGCAAGCGCGGCTGCGAGCTTCGCGCGCGCCTCGGCGGTGTCGTCGCTGTCGAAGATCGCGGCGACCTGCTTTATCTGCTGCTCGAACGCGCTGTATGGGCTGCTTGCTCCGTAGGGTGTCGAGCGGCCGCGGATGACCCGCCCGCCCTGAGCGGCAACGAGCTGCGACAACTCGAGCGCGAGGCGCGACTTCCCGATGCCTGCTGGCCCGAAGACGGTCGTGAAGTGCGCCCGTCCTTCCTCGGCCACGCGATTCCAGGCACCCGTGAGCACCTCGAGCTCCCGGTCCCGCCCGATCATCGGGACGGGGGTCACCGGGCGCTCGCCCTCGGCCGCCGTCGGACGAACCGCGACCCACGCCCGGACCGGCGCACTCTTGCCCTTCGCCAGGACCGGTTGCGCCGGGCGGTACTCGACGATGCCGCGGGTGCTCGTAAACGTCTCTTCCCCGACGAGCACGGAGCCGACGGGCGCGGCAGACTGGAGTCGTGCGGCAGTGTTCACGACGTCGCCGGCGATCATGGCTTCGCCGTGTCCCGGACGGGCCTCGAGCTGGACGATCGCTTCACCGGTGTTCACGGCGATTCGGATCTGCAGTCCGTCCCGCTCCGCCCAGTCGCGGACGGCGAACGCAGCCCGCACAGCACGCTCCGGGTCGTCTCCGTAGGTCGTCGGCGCGCCGAAGACGCCCATCACCGCGTCGCCGATGAACTTCTCCACCGTGCCGCCGAAGCGCTCCAGCTCGGCGCGGACTCGCTCGTAGTACGGCGTGAGAATGTCCCGCACGTCCTCGGGGTCGAGCTTCTCGGCCTGGGAAGTGAATCCGACCAGGTCGACGAAGAGCACGGACACGATTCGCCGCTCCTCCCCGGGACGCCCAGGTTCCGCGAGCGCCGCACCGCACGCGTTGCAGAACCTCGCGCCCGCGGGGTTCTCCTGGCCGCAGTGAGGACAGACCGGCATGGGGAGGAAGACTAGAGTCGTGTTGACGGGGCTGTTGCCGGGTCGATAGAGCTGGTGCGGTCGCCACGCGAACAAGGGGGCAGGCATGGCCTCGACCAGTTATGACGAGAGCCGGGCAGACGCGTTCGCCGAGCGCATGCTCGAGACGCTGAACGGCGCCGCTGTCGCGGTGATGGTCTCCGTTGGACACCGGACCGGCCTCTTCGACACGCTCGCGGAGAAGGACGCCGCCACGAGCCAGGAGCTCGCCGACGCGGCGGGGCTCGACGAGCGCTACGTGCGCGAGTGGCTCGCGGTGATGACGACAGGGCGCGTGGTCGAGTACGACCCTGCGACTGCGGAGTATCAGCTGCCAGCCGAGCACGCGCGCTGGCTCACGCGGGCGGCAGCGCCGGACAACCTCGCCGTCACGGCGCAGTGGATTCCGACGCTCGCGTCCGTCGAGGACGACATCGTCGAGTGCTTTCGCGAGGGCGGAGGCGTCCCGTACGAGCGCTTCGGCCGCTTTCACGAGGTCATGGCCGAAGAGAGCAACCAAACCGTCCTGTCGGTGCTCTTCACGCACATCCTCCCGCTCGTTCCCGGCGCCGAGGAAAGGCTGGAGGCCGGTGTCTCGATGCTCGACCTCGGGTGCGGGCGAGGGCGGGCGCTGCTACATGCTCGCCGAGCGTTTCCCGAACAGCCGCTTCCAGGGCTACGACCTCTCGACGGAGGCCGTCTCGTATGCGAGCAACAGGCGGCGGAACGCGGGCTCGAGAACGTCGGCTTCGAAGCACGTGACCTCAGCACGTTCGACGTGGACGCGGAGCCCGAATCCTTCGAGTACGTGGCCACGTTCGACGCCGTGCACGACCAGGCACGTCCGCTCGCGATGTTGCGGGGCATCCGCCGGTCGCTCACGCCGGACGGCGTGTACCTGATGCAGGACATCCAGGGATCGAGCTACGTCCAGGAGAACATGGAGCACCCGGGCGGACCGCTGCTCTACATGATCTCCTGCATGCACTGCATGACCGTGTCGCTCGCCCAGGGTGGCGACGGGCTCGGCGCCATGTGGGGAGAGCAGAAGGCGCGCGAGCTGCTCGCGGAGGCAGGGATTCACGTCCGTCGACGTGCATCTGCTCGAGCACGACCCGTTCAACGCGTACTTCGTGGTGCGCCCCTGACGTTCACCACTCGTCCGGAGCTGCGCGGCACCTTCGGGATGGTCGCGTCGACTCACTGGCTCGCGTCCGCTACGGGGATGGCGGTGCTCGAGCGCGGCGGGAACGCGTTCGACGCCGCGTGCGCGACGGGGTTCGTCCTCCAGGTCGTCGAGCCGCACCTGAACGGGCCTGGAGGCGAGCTGCCCGCCATCGTGTGGAGCGTCGATCGAGGCGAGCCGCTCGCGATCTGCGGCCAGGGGGTTGCTCCCGCCGCCGCGACGAGCGAGCGCTTTCGAGAACGCGGTCACGAGCTCGTCCCCGGTACCGGGGTGCTCGCCGCGTGCGTCCCGGGCGCGTTCGGCGGCTGGCTGCTCCTGCTCCGCGAGTTCGGAACGTGGCGGCTCGAGGACGTCCTCGAGTTCGCGATCGGGTACGCCGAGTCGGGGTATCCGGCGGTGGATCGCATCGCCTCGACCATCGAGGGAAACCGCGCGCTGCTCGAATCGTGGCCGGGGTCGGCGGAGCTCTACCTCCCGCCGCCCGCCGCCGGGACGCTCTTCCGCAACCCGGCGCTCGCCGCGACCTACCGCCGCATCCTCGACGAGAGCCGGGGCGGAACGCGCGAGGACGAGATCGAGGCTGCTCGGCGCATGTTCTACGAGGGGTTCGTCGCCGAGGAGATCGACCGCTTCAGCGAGCAGGAGGACGGGCTTCTCAGGGGCAGCGACCTGGCCGCCTGGGAGGCCACGCTCGAGCCCGTCGTGACGTTCGAGTACGGCGGGCTCACCGTCTGCAAGACGCAGCCGTGGGCGGCGGGTCCCGTAGGGCTTCAGCAGCTCGCCTTGCTCCAGGGATTCGACCTCGCCGAGCTCTCGGAGGCCGAGTTCGTCCACGTCGTCACGGAGTGCGCGAAGCTCGCGTTCGCGGATCGCGACGCGTTGTACGGCGACGCCGACGTGCCGCTCGAAACGCTCCTCTCGACGGACTACAACGATCGTCGGCGCAGTCTCGTCGGCGACGACGCGTCGGGCGCGTACGAACCCGGGCTCGGTCGGCTTCCGACGCTCGTTCAAGCTGAGCTCACGCTCGGCGCCGGCGAGCCGACGCGCGGCGACACCGTGCACCTCGACGTCGTCGACCGCTTCGGGAACATGCTCTCGGCGACGCCGAGCGGCGGCTGGCTCCAGAGCTCGCCCGTGATTCCGGCGCTGGGCTGGCCGCTCGGCACGCGCGCGCAGATGTTCTGGCTCGAGGAAGGGCTTCCGTCCTCGCTTCGGCCCGGTGCGCGACCGCGGACCACGCTCTGCCCCGGCCTCGCGCTCCGCGACGGAGCGCCGTATCTGGCCTGGGGCACGCCAGGCGGCGACCAGCAGGAGCAATGGGCGCTCCACGCGTTCCTTCGGCATGTCGATCTCGACCTCGATCTGCAGGCGGCGATCGACGCGCCGGAGTTTCACACCGACCACCTGATCTCGTCGTTCTACCCACGCGGGATCGTGCCGCGCTCGCTGTCGCTCGAGTCCAGGTTCGGGTCGCGAACCGTGGCGGATCTCGAGCGTCGAGGGCACGAGGTCACCCTCTGGCCCGACCTGGTCGCTCGGACGAGTCACGGCTGTTGCCCGTGACCCGGACGGCCTGCTCAAGGCCGGCGCCAATCCGCGGGGGATGCAGGGCTACGCCGTCGGTCGCTAGCGTTTCCCCGTGGCCGCCGACCGCACGCGCACGTACTCGTGGGACGATCCGACTTCGGTTCCGCGACGAGCATGGCGGGCCTCTCCGGTCTCGAGGTGATGCGGATGATGGTCGTCGGGCGAGCTGCCGCCGGCCCCCAATCTCGAAGACGCTCGACTTCCGGCTCGTCGAGGCGATCGCGGGCTCGCGGTCTTCGAGTGCAAGCCCGCCGAGTTCCACTACAACCCGATCGGGATCGTCCACGCGGGACTCGCGAGACGCTGCTGGACTCGGCGATGGGGCTGCGCCCTCATGACGACGCTCGAAGCCGGCACGGCTGGACGACGCTCGAGGTGAAGGCGAACTTCACGAGAGCGATGACGGTCGAGACAGGGTCGTCCGCTGCACGGGGCGGTGTCCACCCCGGGCGGCGGGTCGCGACCACCGAGGCCAGGATCGAGGACTCGGACGGGACGGCTCTGCGCCCACGGCACGAGCACGATTCTCGTTCTTCCGCGCTAATCTGAAACCCATGCGTCGCGACGAGAGAGGCTCTGCCCGCTGTCCCCGGTAGCCCGGCGGCCTCGCCGGGCGCCAGACGGCGAGCGTCGCGACACTGCCTTTCTAGACTCCACCGCCATGGATCCGCTCTACGAGCCCAGGGCGTCGAGGCACGCTGGCAGCAGACCTGGGAGGAGGAAGGTCACTACGCGGCCGAGCCCGACTCGGACCGGCCCTCCTTCGTGATCGCCGTGCCCGCCGCCGAACGTGACCGGCGAGCTGCACATGGGTCACGCGCTGAACGCGTCGATCCAGGATCTGCTGATTCGCTGGCACCGCATGCGCGGCTTCTCGACGCTCTGGCAGCCGGGCTACGACCACGCCGGGCATCGCGACCCAGAACGTCGTCGAGCGCGACCTGGCGAAGGAGGGGTTGACCACGGCACGACCTCGGCCGAGAGGCGTTCGTCGAGCGGACCTGGCAGTGGCTCGAGCACTACGGAGGCGTGATCTTCGGGCAGTTCCGGCGGCTCGGCGCGTCGCTCGACTACCGACGCGAGCGGTTCACGATGGACGAGGGCTACGTGCGCGCGGTGCTCAAGTTCTTCGTGCACCTCTACGACCGCGGCCTGCTCTACCGCGACAACCGCATCGTCAACTGGTGCCCGCGCTGCGCGAGCGCGATCTCGGACCTCGAGGTCAACCACACCGACGTCGACGACCCGCTGTTCACGATCCGCTACCCGCTCGCGGACGGCTCCGGCCACCTCACGATCGCGACGGTGCGACCCCCGACCATGCTCGCCGACGTCGCCGTCGCGGTCCATCCCGACGACGACCGCTACCGGCATCTCGTCGGGAAGGAAGCGATCGTCCCGGTCGCGGAGCGGCGTGTCCCGATCATCGCGGACGATCGCGTCGACCCGGAGTTCGGCACGGGCGCCGTCAAGATCACGCCCGGCCACGACCCGATGGACTTCGACATCGGCCGCACGCACGGCCTCCCCGAGCTCACCGTCATCGGCCTCGACGGCTCGATGAACGAGGACGGCGGGAGAGCTTCGCGGGCCTGACACAGGCCGAGGCGGAGAAACGGATCGTCGCGATCCTGCGCGAGCGCGACCTCCTCGAGTCGGCCGAGCCGTACCGTCACTCGGTCGGCCACTGCGATCGCTGCGGGTCGCGGATCGAGCCACTGATCACGCTCCAGTGGTGGTGCGAGATGACGGAGCTCGCGGCCCCGGCTATCGAGGCCGTGCGTGACGGGCGCATCCGGTTCCGCCCGGAGCGCTACACGGAGGTCTACCTCGACTGGATGGAGTCGATCCGGCCCTGGTGCGTCTCGCGCCAGCTCTGGTGGGGCCATCGGATTCCGGTCTGGTACTGCCCTGACGGCCACCTGACCGTCGCGGAGTCCGAGCCCGAGGCGTGCGCAGAGTGCGGTTCGGCGCGAGCTGCAGCCAGGACGAGGACGTCCTCGACACCTGGTTCTCCTCCCAGCTCTGGCCGTTCGCCACGCTCGGCTGGCCGGACGACACACCCGAGCTGCGTGCCTGGTACCCGAACGACGCGAGCTCCACCGATCGCGGGATCATCTTCCTCTGGGAAGCACGGATGATCATGGCCGGGCTCGAGCTCATGGGCGAGATCCCCTTCCACACGGTCAACATCCACTCGACGATCAACGCCCCCGACGGGCGGCGGATGTCGAAGAGCCTCGGCACCGGGATCGACCCGCTCGAGGCGATCGACGAAGTACGGCGCCGACGCGACGCGCTACGGGCTCCTCAAGAACTCGTCCACTCAGGACGTCCGCTTCTCTTACGGCACGATCGAGGAGGGCCGCAAGCTCGCGAACAAGCTCTGGAACGTCTCGCGGCTGATTCTCCAGAACGTCGGCGACGCGACGCCGGATCCGCGACCGCGCGAGCTCGAGGAGCGCTGGATCCTGGCGCGCATCGATCGCGCACGCGCGGAGCTCGAGAGCAGCTGGGGCGAGTTCGACTTCGCCGCCTCGACGGACGCCCTCTACCACCTGACCTTCGACGACTTCTGCGACTGGTACGCGGAGGCGATCAAGCCTCGGCTGTACGAGGACGACGAGGACGCCGCGGCGACTGCTCTCGCAGCGCTCGAGCGGCTGCTCGCCCTCCTGCACCCGGTCATGCCCCACGTCACCGAGGAGATCTGGACGCAGCTTCCAAACCGCGAGGCGAGGCTCATCGTCTCTGCGTGGCCGGGGGGCGAAGGGCAGTTTGCCGATGATGCGGACGCTCTCGAGCGCGTCCAGGAGGCAGCGCAGATCTTCCGCCGCAGCGGTGTCGAGGTCGAGCTCGGCTCCGACGACGAGCGGCGCATCTTCGCGGCCGTCGTGCGACCGGAGCGGACGCGAGTCGACGGAAGTCGCGAGGCCGAGGTCGAGCGCCTGCGCAAGGAGGTTGCCCGCGCGGAGGCCATGCTCGCAAAGGAGAGCTTCGTCCAGAACGCGCCCGCGCACGTGGTCGACGCCGAGCGCGAAAAGCTCGAGCGCTACCGCCGCGAGCTCGAAGCGCTCGGTGGCTGAGTTCTAGTTCCAGCGCTCGAAGGTCGTCCAGGCTTCGGTGAAAGCGGCTCCGGAGACTGTGGCTCCCTGGCACCAGTCCGTCGTTCCGCCCGGCGGTCGGCACGCCAGGTTCGAGGAGGCGAGCCCCGGCCGATAGGCGAAGCGGATCGCGGCGGCGATTCGCGCAGCGATCGCGCGTTTCGACTCGTCCCATTCGGCCGCGGGAAGGTCGAAGTTGTTCGTCGGTTGCCACGAGAAGCCGAGCCGGCCCTTGGGCGGGCCCTGCCTGTGGTTCCCCACGTAGCGTCGGATCGAGTAGATCTGCTCGGAGACGAACGACAACATCGCGTCGAGCGGCATCGACGTCCATCCGTGACCGCAGCAGAACGGCGGCGTGAACGGATCGGGCCCCCTCGCCGGCCAGGTCGCGTTGCCGAGCGGCATGTACGCGCGGTTGAACAGGGATCGCGCCGCCCCGATCGAGGCGGGTCCGGCGTTGACGAGGTTCATGGCGTGCTCCATGTACTGCGAGAGGTGGCGCGCCCGTGCGTTCCTCGTCGTTCCGCCGACACCCCAGAGCCGAGCGTCCGGATACACCTCCTTGGTCAGCACGGAGATGTGCGGTGCAACCGTGCTCCAGAAGGCGGAGTCGGCGAGCCACGTCTTGAGCTCAGCCTTGTAGCCAGCGACATCCGGGATGTTCTGGTGCGTGTAGGCGATCCCGATCTCGACGATCCCCGGCATGGCCGGCCCGGTGCCGTCTCCGGTGTGTAGCCCGCGCACCAGATCGGCCATCGCCGCACGTGTGTACGGAGGCTCGTCGCGCCGCGTGCTCCGCTCCCATTCGTTGAGCAGCCAGGTCTCACCGAGCTGTGGCTGGTACCCCGCCGCGGCCATTCTCTTGCGAAACTCGACGCCGGCGTCGAACCAGGTTCGGCCGGGAGTCCCGGTCACCCAGGCTCCCCATCCGGTCGCACCGCTGAGCGTGACCTCGGCCACGGGATGGAATCGCGGGCCGAGGCTCCTGATCACGTCGTCCTGCTGCGCCCGCAGGCCCGTCTTGTCCGCCGACAGCGGCGGGATCGAGATGTAGTAGTCCGCGCAGGGGGACAGCTGTGCTTTCAGCTCCTGGCCCAGGAGCTCCCAGTCGGTCGACGTCCAGAAGACCGCGTGGGCACGGAGGCTGCACGTCACCTGCTGGCCGGTCGCGGCACGCGCATCCGTGCGCGCGGATCCGGGCGCGGCACCGACGCTCGTCCCGAGTGCGCCGAGTACCACGAGAAGGAAAGACCACCAAAGCGCTCTACGTCCACGAGCCACGAGTCACCTCCTGTTGGTGGCACAAGCTTCGGCCGCAACGCTCAAGGTTCGCTCAAGCCTGTTCGCGCGTCCACGTGCGAGGCGAGGTCAGAGCGCCCTGATGGCTCGCACCGCCGCGTCGATCTCCGCGGCTGTGTTGACGATTCCCGGCCCCAGACGCACGTAACGCTGCGCGTACGGCGTGACGCTCGCAACGATTCCGCGGGCCGCCAGGCGTTGCACGACGACCGCGGGATCGACACCCGCGACCTCGAAGCAGACGAGCCCTGCGGAGACGGCGCCCGAAGACGGCGTTCGCAGGCGGACGCTCCTGATCTCCGAAAGCTGCGTCTGGAGCCTCTGTGCGAGTGCGCGCACCCTCGCTTTGACGCGCGCCCGCCCGATGGCATCGTGGAAGTGGAACGCCTCCGTGAGCGCCCACCGGTGCTCGAAAGAGTGAAAGCCGCCCGGCGTCAGCCGCGCGCCGTCGGCGATATCCGGCCGGCGACGCCGCCCGACAGCCAGGCGCCGTAGCTCGCCCCGTCGTCGAACGAGGGGATCGTCGGTCGCATGAGCTCGCGCACGCGGCCGTTCGCCCACAGGACGCCGGTACCGCGGGGCCCGTAGAGCCACTTGTGACAGCCGGAGACGAATGCGTCGCAGCGCAGCTCACGCACCGATGTCGCTTCGTTGCCGAAGCCGTGCACGCCGTCGACGACAGAAGGATGCGGTCCGGGAGCGCATCCGCGATCGCCCTGATCGGCAGCTTGACGCCGGTGCTCGAGTGCACCCAGGTAAGCGCGACGACGCGCGTGCGCTCCGAGACCGCACGGCGCAGGCGTGTGACGATCTCGTCGACCGAGGCACGTCGCGGGTCGTCGTACAGTCGGACGCGGCGTACTCGAGCGCCCGACAGGCGCAGTGCCTCGTGGGTCGCGTAGAAATCGTGCTCGGTCGTCAGCACTTCCTCGCCGGGCTTCAGCTCGAGCCGCGTGTAGAGGAGGCCGAGGCCCATGGTCGTGGAGTCGGTGAGGGCCACCTCGTCGGCCGCAACGCCCAGGTAGCGGCCGGCAGCCGTCCGCGCGTCACTCGTCAGCCGTCCTTCGTTCGCGTGGAGGTACGTGACGGAGTCGCGGTCGAGGCCGCGCCGGTGGCGCTCGATCGCCTCCCGCACGGCGCGTGGGTGCGCAGCGAGGAGGAACGACGCTAGGTGGATGCGTTTCGGGTCGAGCGCGAACTGTGCCCGCACCGCGCTCCAGCGGCGGAGATCCGGTGCGGCCTCGGCGAGCCCCGGCCGTCCGAGCGCGATCGCAGCGGTCGCCACGCCTGCGCGGGAGACGAAGTCGCGGCGCGAGAGCTCAGCCACGGGCACGCTCCCCGTGCGCGCTCGCCCCGTGTCTCGCGTCGTTCCTCACAGGCACGTTCGATGATACGCGGGCTTCCGCGCGCGAACCCGCGGGCTAGGCTCGTGGACGCATGAGCAGCTTGGCGTGGCTCGACTCACTGTCGCCCTGGCCGCACGAGTTCGGGCTCGAGCGGATGCACGCGCTCCTGGCGGAGCTCGGTGATCCGCAGAACCGATATCCGGCGATTCATGTCGTGGGGACGAACGGGAAGTCCACCGCCGCGGTGACGGTGGAGCAGCTACTCCTGTCCGAGGGGCTCAGCGTCGGGACGACGATCTCACCCCATGTTGCGAGTTGGAGCGAGCGAATCCGACTGGATGGCGCCGAGGTGGACTTCGAGCAAGCGGTCGCCCTGGTGCGAAGCGCGGCCGAGCGGGTTGGGGCTACCCAGTTCGAGATCGTGACCGCAGCGGCGCTTGCGGCCTTCGCTGCTGCAGGTATCGACGCAGCGGTTGTCGAGGCGGGGCTCGGCGGGAGGCTCGACGCCACGAACGTTCTTCGCACGCGGGTCGTGTTGCTGACGAACGTGGACCTCGAGCACACGGACGTGCTCGGAGACACGGTCGAGGCGATCGCCTGCGAGAAGCTCGCGGTCGCGCAGGAGGGAGCTGTCGTCGTTCTCCCCGACGACACGTACGCAGAGCTCGTCCAACGCCACGAGATCCGGATCGGCGGCGCGCGAGAGGCGGCCGAGGCGTTTGTCGGCCACGAGATCGACGCCGAGGTCGAGGTCGCTCTTCCCGGTCGTCTCGAGCAGCGCGACGCCGAGATCCGAGACGGTGCGCACAATCCGCACGGTGTGCGGTACCTCATCGACCGGCTGCCGGCCGCGGACTTCACGATCGTCGCGTCGATCCTCGACGACAAGAACACGGAAGAGATGCTGCGAGAGCTACGCCGCGCGGGTTCCCGGTTCGTCGCGACCTCGTCGTCGTCGAGCCGCGCTCTCGCCGCAGACGAGCTTGCTCGGCGCGCGGCGCCGCACTTCGCGCGGGTGGAGGTGCTCGACGATCCGGTCGCAGCTCTCGCGCGTGCGCACGAACTGGGAGAGCCGGTGCTCGTAACGGGGTCTCTCTATCTGCTCGGAGACCTCGCCCAGGCGGAGCGCGCGACGCCGTGAAGGTCGCGTGACGAGAACGGGCGAGCGACTCGGAGTTCTGGCTTTCGCGGCGCTCGTCGTCGCGGCGATTGCACTTGGGGCCTTTGCACTGGGCTACGTAGTGGGCAAGCTACTGCTGTGAGCGTCGCTCGCCATAGGCTCGCTCTCTTGGGGGAAACCATGTTTCCCCGTGCTTTTCCGCGACCAGAGTTCGCGCGAGCGAACTCTGGTCTTGCGAAGACTGAGTCTGCCCCCTTCTTCGTGAGAACGTGGGGAACCTCCCGGTTCCCCACACCCCTCCACGCTCACAGGCTAAAGACCAGCCTGTGAGCGGCCTGCCCTTCGCTGCCTTCTTCGACGACCCCGACTGGGGAGTCGCGAAGAACCTCGGCATCTTCCTCCTCGTCGTCCTCTGGCTGGCAACGGCGTTCTGGACGTTCAAGGACGCTCGGCGGAGGATCGAGGACCCCTGGCTTATCGGGCTCGCCACGCTCATCGGCCTCTTCCCGCCGTTTCTCGGTCCGATCATCTACCTCTTCTTCCGGCCGCCGGAGTACATCCAGGACGTGCGCGAACGCGATCTCGAGATCAAGGCGATGGAGGAGCGGCTCGCCCAGCTCGATCAGCGCTGCCCGGTGTGCCGTGCCCGCGTGGAGCCTTCGTATCTCGTGTGTCCCGTTTGCACGACGCGGCTGAAGCAATCGTGTGCGTCGTGCGATCAACCGCTCGAGGCGCTCTGGCAGGTGTGTCCGTATTGCGCGGCCGTCGTACCGCCCGTGCTGCCCGTGCTCGACGACATCTCGGCCGAGCCGCGTAGGACGACGCGACGGAGCAATCCGACGGGCTAGACGTGTCAAGCTCTGGACTCAACCTCTAGACTGGGCCGCCGCATGGCCCGCGAGACCACGCTCGTCCTCGTCAAGCCCGACGGCATGCGCCGCGGGCTCGCCGGCGAGATCATCGGGCGTTTCGAGCGCCGTGGACTCGAGCTGCGCGGCGCACGTCTGCTCAAGATCTCGAAGCCTCTGGCACGAGAGCACTACGCCGAGCACAAGGGCAAGCCGTTCTTCCCCGGGCTCGTCGACTTCATCACGTCGGAGCCCGTGCTCGCGCTTGCTGTCAGCGGGGAGTCGGCGATCTCGGTCGTGCGCACGATGATGGGCGCGACGAACCCGCTCGACTCGGCACCGGGGACGATCCGCGGCGACTTCGCGCTCGAGCTCTCCGAGAACATCGTGCACGGCTCGGACTCGAAGGCGAGCGCCCGCCGCGAGCTGGCGCTCTACTTCCCCGACGGCCTTGTCTGACGTCCCGGATTACGTCGCGCGGAATCGCGAGCTCTGGACGACGCAGAACGCCGAGTACACCGATGTCGACGCGGCCCGCTCCTGGGTCAAGGAGGACATCACCTGGGGCGTCTTCGGCGTCCTGGAGAAGGAAGTCGGCGTCCTCGGGGACGTCGCGGATCTCGATGTCATCGAGCTCGGTTGCGGCACCGCGTACTTCTCAGCGTGGCTGGCCAAGAGGGGAGCTCGGCCCGTCGGCGTCGACGTCACTCCTGCCCAGCTCGACACCGCGCGCCGCTGCATGGTCGAGACCGGAATCGAGTTTCCGCTGGTCGAGGCAAGCGCGGAGGAGGTGCCGCTGCCGGATGCGAGCTTCGATCTCGCCATCTCCGAGTACGGCGCGAGCATCTGGTGCGATCCCTACCGCTGGATCGCCGAAGCACACCGCTTGCTTCGTCCTGGGGGTCGTCTCGTCTTCCTGGTGAGCAGCCCTCTCGTCATTCTGTGCGCCGTCGAGGAGCCGGACTCCACATCCGACCAGCTCCAACGCCCGCAGCGTGGCATGCACCGGCTCGAGTGGTCGGACGGCGGCGTCGAGTTCCATCTCGCGCACGGCGACCTGCTCCGTCTGCTTCGTGACACGGGCTTCGAGGTCGAGGACCTGATCGAGCTCTATGCACCGGAAGGTGCGAAGACGCACGAGTACTACTCGTACGTCACCGCCGAGTGGGCGCGGCAGTGGCCCTCCGAGGAAATATGGGCGGCGCGAAAGCGCGGCTGATTCTCGCTTCGACGTCGCCTCAGCGCCGCGCGATCCTGGAGCAGCTGCGAATTCCGTTCGATGTCGTCGCCCCGACCTACGTCGAGCACGACCCGCCAGGGGTCGAGCCGGCCAAGCTCGTCCGAACGCATGCGGAGGGCAAGGCCCGTTCCGCGCGCGGCCGGGTCAGCGTGACGCTGGGCGTGGACACGGCTGTCGTCCTGGACGGCCGTGTATACGGGAAGCCAACCGGCCGGCGACGCCGCTGCGGACATGTTGCGCACGTTGTCGGGTCGCGTGCATTCGGTGGTGTCCGGTCTGTGCCTGCTCGGGCCAGAGCTCGACGTCGTCGAGCACGACGTCACCGAGGTGTCCTTCCGTCTGCTCTCTCCGGAGGCGGTCACGACGTACCTCGAGAGCGGTGAGTGGGAAGGGCGAGCAGGCTCCTACGCGATCCAGGGACTCGGCGGTCGGCTCGTCGAACGGATCGACGGGGACTATCTCAACGTGGTCGGGCTTCCAGGTGTTCTGCTCGTGGAACTTCTCGAGCGTCACGCGCCAAATCTGCTGCAAACCGCATAGGTAGACTCGGTTCCCCTCATGGCCTGGTTCAAGACTCTCACCGGCTTCGGCGGCCGCGACATGGCGGTCGATCTCGGCACGGCGAACACCCTCGTGTACGTGCGCGGCCGGGGCATCGTGCTCTCCGAGCCCTCGGTGGTTGCAATCGACCAGCGGACAGGCGAGGTGCACGCCGTCGGCGTCGAGGCCAAGCGCATGCTCGGGCGCACTCCGGGCTCGATCTCGGCGATCCGTCCTTTGAAGGACGGCGTCATCGCCGACTTCGACGTCACCGAGCAGATGCTCCGCCACTTCATCCAGAAGGTCCACCAGCACCGCTTCGCGCATCCGCGCGTGGTGGTCTGTGTCCCCTCCGGCGTGACCGGCGTCGAGAAGCGCGCGGTCGAGGAGGCGACGCTGTCCGCCGGCGCGCGCCAGGCGTACCTGATCGAGGAGCCGATGGCTGCGGCGATCGGCGCGGGCCTTCCGGTCGCGGAGCCGACAGGGAACATGATCGTGGACATCGGCGGCGGCACGACCGAGGTCGCCGTGATCTCGCTCGGCGGAATCGTCGTCTCGCAGAGCATGCGCGTCGGCGGCGACGAGATGGACGAGGCGATCGTCAACCACATCAAGAAGGAGTACAAGCTCCTCGTGGGGACGCAGACCGCGGAGGAGATCAAGCTCGAGATCGGCTCTGCGTTCCGGCTGAAGGAGGAGCTGCAGGCCGAGGTGCGCGGCCGCGACATGCTCACCGGGCTTCCGAAGACCGTGATCATCTCGTCCGAGGAGATCCGGCGCGCGCTCGACGAGCCGGTGACGGTGATCATCGACGCGATGAAGTCCACGCTCGACAAGACCCCGCCCGAGCTGGCGGCCGACATCATGGACCGCGGGATCGTGCTCGCCGGAGGCGGGGCCCTGCTGCAAGGCCTGGACGATCGTGTCCGCCATGAGACCCAGATGCCAGTGCATCTCGCAGACAGCCCGCTCACCTGTGTCGCTGTCGGATCCGGCCGGAGCCTCGAGGAGTTCGACGTCATCCACCGGACGAACAGAAGCCGCGCACGTCGTAACGGCCTCCTGCGGTATTAGATGGTTGATCGGAAATTCACGCGGGCCGGATGACGGCCACGACACGGCGCCGGATCGCCACCCTCGCGCGTCGCACAGGCTTCTAGCCTGCACGACGCGTGAGTGCGACGCCCGGCTTGGTCGTGACCGCCCCCGACTGCGCGCCAATTTCCGATCAACCATCTAGCACGGCGTCGCCAGGGGTCGTGCAACCGTCTGTTGTAGGCGCGCTAACGGGCGTCGACGCCTCGGGAAACCGCTCGTTGCCTAGCTAAACTGGGCCGTCGTGCCCAGGAACCGCAGCGCGCGTCCGGCGGCGCTGGGCGTGAGCGTCCGGCGCGTTCCGACGACCCAGCACAGCTCTCGAGGCTCCGGCCCCGTGCGCCGCCGCCTGATCGTCGGGGTGCTCGTCGTGCTCGCACTCGTCCTTATCTCGTTCTCCTTCCGCTCGGGCGCGGACGGCTCGGTGAGTGGGGTCCAGTCCGCCGGAGCGACCGTGCTCCGGCCGTTCGCCGTGGGCGTCGAACGCGTTACACAGCCGTTCCGCGACGCCTACAACTGGATCGACGGCCTCGTCACTGCTCGCTCGGAGGCCGAGCGGCTACGAGCGGAGGTCGAGGATCTTCGCCAGCGCGCGATCCAGAACGAGTTCGCACTCCAGGAGAACGCGTTCTTCAGGCGCCTGCTCGCCTACCGGGACGGGCCCCGTTTCCCCGACGACTTTCGGGGTGAAGCCGCCGAGGTCATCACGCGGCCCGCGGGGGCCTTCACACAGGCGGTTGTCATCGCGGTCGGCTCGAGCGACGGTGTTCGGGTCAACGACCCGGTCGTCTCGGCCGACGGGCTCGTCGGGCTCGTCACGCGGGTGACGCCCGGCACGGCCCGGGTCCAACTCCTGACCGATCAGCAGCTGGCGGTTCCGGCCATCGATCTGCGTACGGGTGCGCCAGGGGTCGTTCGTCACGCGCGCGGCACGCGCGAGACCCTCGTTCTCGACCGGGTTCGCAAGCAGGAGGTCGTCCGTGTCGGGGACGAGCTCGTCACCGCCGGCTGGAGCGCAAGCGGGCTCAGCTCGCTCTATCCCAAGGGGATCCAGGTCGGAGAGGTGACGAGCGTCGGCCAGACCGACACGGACCTGTATCAGCAGGTTCAGGTCGACCCGTATGTCGACTTCGGCGCGCTCGATGCCGTCCTCGTCCTCGTGCCTCTGGATAGACCGTGATGACGGCTGGCGCGGCGACCCGAGCCGCTCTCGTCGTCTTCGTTGCGGCGCTCTTCCAGGCCGCGCTGTTCTCCTCGGTCGCGATCGGCGGCGGCGCACCAGATGTCCTGCTCATCGTGGTGATCTCGCTGGGCTTGCTACGCGGGTCCGTGCCTGGAGCGGTGCTCGGGTTCGCGGGCGGCCTCGTCGTCGACCTCCTGACTCTCGAGACGCTTGGGCTCACCTCGCTCGTCTTGACGCTTGCCGGCTTCTGGGCCGGGCGCTACGCGGAGACGACGGCACAGGGCCGACGTCTCCCCGTGCTCCTGGCGGTCGGTGTGATGACGGTGCTCGCCGGTGTCTTCGGCTTTGCGCTCCACTACATGCTCGGCGACGACGTCGTGGCGCGGCACGCCCTCGTTACCGCCCTCTTGCCTGCGCTGGCGCTGAATCTCGTGCTCGCGCTCCCGGTCCACGCCCTGGTGCGCGCGGTGGTCGGCGAACGTCGGGGCTTCGAGTCGTCCGGTGAGGTCGAGCTCGTTGTCTAAAGACGCCTACGGCGAGCGGCGCTCGCCACTCCGATCGTTTTCTGCCTCCGGACCCGAAGGCCCGGGAGCCGTATCGGCTGACCCCGTCACTGGCGCTGCGGGTCGGGATCCTCGGTGCGTTCGCGCTGATCGTCTTTGCGGTGCTCTTCTTCCGGCTCTGGTCGCTGCAGGTGCTCTCCGGAGAGGACTACCTGAACGCGGCGCAGAACAACCAGCTCCGCCTCGTTCGCGTCGAGGCACCGCGTGGCCCGATCCTCGACCGGGACGGTCGCGTGGTCGTGTCCAACGTCGCCGGAACCGCCGTGGAGCTCTGGGTCGGCGACATGCCGGGCGGCGAGGAGCGAAAGCGCGAGATCGTCCGCGCGCTCGCACGCGTGCTGAACGTGTCACCCGTGGCGCTCACCCGCGAGGTTGCGTCGCGCCGCTCGGATCCGCTGACGCCGATCACGGTGAAGACCGCGGTTCGCGAAGAGCAGGTCAATTACCTATACGAGCACGAGGCCGAGTTCCCGGGCGTCAAGATCGTCCAGACGTACCTCCGCGACTACGCCTATCAGTCGCTTGCAGCGCAGATCCTCGGCTACGTGGGCGAGATCTCACCCGAGGAGCTCAAGCTCCTACGCCGGGAGGGGTACCGCGGAGGCGACCGGCTCGGCAAGACCGGGATCGAGGCGTCGTACGACACGTATCTCCGCGGGAGAGCCGGGCTCGGGCAGATCCGCGTGGACTCGATGGGGCGTCAGGTCGGCGCCTACGAGCCGCGTCAGGAGCCGCAGGCTGGCAATGCGCTCCGCCTCACTCTCGACGTCGCGCTCCAGCGAGCTGCGGAGGAGGCTCTCCGCTACGGGATCGACCTTGCGCACCAGAACGACCACTGGGCGGCGAACGGGGGCGCGATCGTCGCCCTCGATCCGCGGGACGGGGCGATTCTCGCCATGGCGTCGAACCCGACGTTCAAGCCGTCGCTGTACGTCGGCCGCGTCGATCCGAAGAAGCTCGAGCCGCTTCTCGACGAGGACACCGCCCGCCGCACCAACTATCCGGGCCTGAATCGCGCGATCTCGGGCCTCTACCAACCGGGATCGACGTTCAAGCCGGTGACGGCACTCGCGGGCATGCAGGAGCACGTCTTCTCTGCGTACGACTCGATTCGGTGCTCACCGGTCGCCTACTACGGCCTCGACCGGCAGAAGTTCATCAACTGGAACCCGTTCGTCGACCGGGCCATGACGCTGGTCGAGGCGCTCGCCGAGTCGTGTGACACCTACTTCTACGAGATCGGGAATCGGTTCTACGAGCGTGGATCGGAGGGGCGTGTCCGGCTCCAGCAGTGGGCGCGAAGGTTTGGCTTCGGCGCGACGACCGGGCTCGACATCGGTGGCGAGGCCGAAGGCCTCCTGCCGACACCGGAGTGGCGCAAGAAGACCTTCGAGAGCGACTGGGACCGCGCCTGGAACCCGGGTGACTCGATTCAGCTCGCGATCGGCCAGAAAGACCTGCTCGTGACCCCGCTCCAGATGGCGGCGTTCTACGGGATGATCGCGAACGGCGGGAACGTCCTCACCCCGTATCTCGTCTCGAGCGTCGAGCAGCCCGGCAGCGACGGTTCGCCACGTGTCGTTCTGCGGCGCTTCGCACCCCCTCCGGCGCAATCCGCAAAGCTCGATCCCGTTGCGCTCGGAGTGGTTCGGGACGGCCTCTATGCGGCGACGCATTCGCAGAGCGGCACCTCGGCGGGGGTCTTCGCGAACTACTCGGTGCCCATCTCCGGGAAGACCGGGACTGCGGAGAAGGTCGTCCCCTTGCCGGGTTATCCGTCCGACCACCTCGAGGATCAATCGTGGTGGTGCGGCTGGGGACCTTCTGAGAACGCGCGTCTCGTCGTCTGTGCGTTGATCGAAAACGGGGGCCACGGATCAACGGCGGCCGCTCCTGCTGCGCTCAAGGTGTTCGAGAAGTTCTTCGGCGTGAAGGCACCGTCCAGCGTGCTCGTGGAGACCGACTGACCATGATCGAGGTCGCGGAGAGGCCCCACGTCGCGATCCACGGCGAACGGTCGGCGTCGAGGCCGCTCGCCTTCGCGCGCCGCTTCGACTGGGTGCTGATGGCTGCCGCGGCCGCGCTCGTGGCGTACGGGCTCTGGGTCGTCGACGGGATAACCCGCTTCGACGTCCCGGGCGACGAGAATCACTTCGTCACGCGGCAGGCAATCGCGGCGGCGCTCGGCGTCTGCGGGCTCCTCGTCGCCGCAGCCATACCGCTCGACGTTGTACGCCGGCGATGGCAGCTGCTCTACGGCGCAACCCTCGTGCTGATCGTCGTCGTGTTCGCGGTCGCGGAGACGATTCGAGGGTCGAAGCGCTGGATCGACCTCGGCTTCATCCAGTTCCAACCGTCGGAGCTCGGGAAGGTGCTGTTCATCCTCGCGCTCGGAGGATTCCTCGTGGAGCGAGCCGGGCGGGTGACTCGCTGGAAGACGATCCTGTCCGCGATCGGGCTCGGCTCGATTCCTATCCTGCTCGTGTTCCTGCAGCCGGATCTCGGCACCGCGCTCGTGTATGCAGCTGCGCTCTTCGCAACCTTGTTCTTCGTCGGCGTCCGCTGGCGCCAGCTGCTGGCGCTGCTCCTCGTCGCCGTTCTCGTCACGCTCTCGGTCCTCTGGTGGCTTCCAGCAGCCGGGGTCGAGGTGCTGAAGCCGTACCAGACGGACCGTCTGACGGGGCTCCTGAATCCCGACCAGGATCCAAGCGGTCTGACGTGGAATGTGAACCAGTCGATCACCGCCATCGGCTCGGGCGGCCTCAGCGGGCGGGGTGTCGTGGAAGCGAGCCAAACGCGGCTCGACTACCTCCCGGAGCACGCGACCGACTTCGCGTTCGCGTCGCTCGGAGAGCAGCGAGGCTTCGTCGGCTCCGCGGTGTTGCTGCTCCTGTACCTGCTCGTGGTGTGGCGTGGGCTGCGAGTCGTGACCGTCTCGGGAGACCTCTACGGCGCCGTCGTCGCCGGCGGCCTCGTTTTCGCGTTCCTGTTCCAGGTCTTCGTGAACGTCGGCATGACGATGGGGGTCGCGCCCGTGACCGGAATCCCGCTGCCGTTCATCGCGGTGGGGGGCACGTCCATGGTCACGAACCTCGTGCTCATCGGCGTTCTCCAGGGAATCCATGCCAGAGGAAACGTCACGGGACGACCGACCCTGTGAGCGCGCTCACCACCGCGCTCGGCGAGGTCCGAAACGTCGTGGGTGTCCTTCGGGACGAGCGCGACGAGTCGCCGGTCGGGCACCTCCTCGTCAGCGGGATGCTCGCGGAGCAGCTCGCTCGCCTGCTGGCGCACGGGGCACAGCCTGGCGCGGTGGTCACCGGAGACACATCGTGGTTGCCGGGGAGCGCCGCGATCGTTCACGTCATCGCCGGGGATCCGAGCACCGAGGACGAGGACCTCGTCCGTCGAGCGGACACGTCAGACATCCCCGTCGTACTCGTGCAGCTGTGGCCGCAGGAGCGCTGGACACGGCCGTTTCTGCTCTCCCCGTTCGTCGTCGAATGCAGCGCGGGAGCGGGATTCCCCGTTCCGGAGATCACCGCCGAGATCGCTCGGGCGGTCGAGAGATCGGCGGTGCTTGCGCGACGTGTACCCGTGCTGAAGCGGTCTGTCGCCGGTCGCGCCGTCGGCGCGGCAGCTGTTCGAGCAGCGGCCCTCGGCGTGATCGGGGCGCGATCGCGAGCTGCGAGGCCCCTGATCACGCTGGAGCAGGTGCGCATGCTGGCCGAGCTGCGAAATCTCGACGCTGCCGAGGACGACAGGGAAGCGCTCGCAGTGCTCGGCAGCCTGGCCGCCTTTGCGGTTGCCGCCGGCTTTGTCTTCCGCGCAGTCGCGCGGCAGGCACAGCATGCGTTGCCAGGCCCACTGGCGAACGCCACGGTCGCCGCTGCGGGAACGTGGATCCTCGGCGAGACGCTCCGCCGCTTCGGCGACCGCCTCCCGTAGGCCGCGGTCTCTCCCGTGTCGTCCGCCGCGGGACCTAGGATCCGCGCCGAGCGAGCATGGGAGGACCGATGCCGAACACGGAGCTGGCCGAGGAGCTGCTACAGCTCGAAGAAGCCGACGCCTGGTTCGAGTACCTCGAAGCGACGCGGGGCCAGTCCGAGACACGCTATGGGGAGGTCGAGCCGTGGGCTTGGGCGCGGCTGTCGCAGCGACTCAGAGCGGTCCGCGCACGTCGCTCGCGCCTCCGTCCGGCTGCGGCGTAGGCCGCGTCTGGATGTCCGACTGATAGCCTGTCGCTCAGGCTTACATTGATGGCCGTAGTTTTCAACACACGCAGCGCGATGGAGACGCCTGGGGCGTCTCCTTTCACGCGCGCGATCGAAAGAGGAGATCCATACCTTGGCACGACGTTGGTTCCGCTTTGGAAAGCAACAAGAACAGGCTGCGACGGAAGCGATCGCAGTCGAGGAGATAGCACCACCGACCAGGCCTGCTGAGGCCCGGCCGGAGACGCCCGAGCCCGTAGAGGCGACGGATCCCGCGAAGAAGAGGCGTCGCCGCGGAAGCCGCGGTGGGCGGGGAAAGAAGAAGTCAACTCAGCCGGGGGCCGGGGACACGGCAGCGGCCGAGACTGCGTCCGGTGGCGCTTCCGACGTGGCGTCCACGTCCAGCGAGGCGCCGAAGGACCCGGCGCGCGGGCGACCCGAGCGAAAGCAGGAGCGAAAGCCCTCCCAGGATCGAAAGACGCCGCGTGGAGGCCGCCGCCGAACGGCAACGCGCCGGGCGGCACTTCCCGCTGCGAAGCGCGATCTGCTGATCTCCGTCGACGTCGGTGAGCAACGAGTCGCGATCCTCGAGGACGATCGCGTGGCCGAGGTCTACCTCGAACGGCCGGAGCGGCGCTCGATCGCCGGGAACATCTACCTCGGAGTCGTGGACAACGTCCTTCCGGGGATGGAGGCGGCATTCGTCGAGATCGGGCTGGAGAAGAACGGCTTCCTCTACGTCGACGAGATCGTCGGCCCCGAGCTCGAGGGCCGGAAGGGCGCGAAGAAGATCCAGGATCTGATCCGCCGCGGAGAGACGGTGCTCGTCCAGGCCGTCAAGGACCCGATGAAGTCGAAGGGCGCGCGCCTCACGACCGAGATCTCGCTCCCAGGCAGATTCCTCGTCTATGTCCCGAACGGCGAGGGCTACGGCGTCTCGCGCCGGCTCGAGGATGCCGAGCGCGCGAGGCTCAAGGACATCGTCAAGGACCTCGACGCAAAGGGCGGAGGCATCATCGTTCGCACGGCCGCCGAGGGCGCGTCCGCGGAGGACGTCGAGCGAGACCTCGTCTTCCTCCAGCGGCTCTGGAAGACGATCCAGACGAAGGCAAAGGGCGGAACGGCGCCGAGCCTCGTGTACGAGGAGGCAGAGCTTCCGCTCCGAATCGTGCGCGACCTCTTTGCCGGGGACTTTGCCGGGGCGCAGATCGACGACGACCGCACGTATCGCCGGATCGTCAGCTACCTGAAGAAGACCTCGCCGCACATGATCGAGCGCGTGCACCGGTACAAGGAGAAGGAGCCGCTCTTCGAGGCGTCGGGGGTGGAGCAGGAGATCCAGTCGACACTCGAGCGCCGCGTCAATCTCCCGTCGGGCGGATACCTCGTCTTCGACTATGCGGAGGCATTCACGGTCATCGACGTCAACACCGGCCGTTTCGTCGGCTCCCGCGGCAAGGCGTCTGCCGGACGACTCGAGGACACCATCGTCAAGAACAACCTCGAGGCCGTGAAGGAGGTCGTGCGGCAGCTGCGGTTGCGTGACATCGGCGGGATCATCGTCATCGACTTCATCGACATGTCCCACCCGAAGAACCGGGCGACGGTCGAGGATGCGTTGCGCTCGGAGCTCGAGCGCGACCGGACGAAGACGTACGTCGTCGAGATCTCCCCGCTCGGGCTCGTCGAGATGACGCGCCAGAACGTGACCGACGGCCCCCGCGAGATCCTTACGCGCAAGTGCCCGGTCTGCGAGGGAGGCGGGTTCGTCGTCTCCGACGAGACCATGGCGCTCGAGGTCGAGCGCAAGCTCCGTGCCCTGGCCTCCGGATCGCGCGTACAGGCCTTCCGGGTAGCCGTCCATCCTCGTGTTCTCTCGCTCCTGGCAGGCCCAGGTGGGAGGCGACTCGCGGAGATCGAGGCGGCGGCGAAGCGCAGATTCTTCTTGGTGGGCGCCGAGAACGGACACGTCCACCTCGACCACGTAGAGGTGTTGGGGCAGGGCAAGCTCGAAACCCTCCAGCCTTCCGCTCCCGTCACGGAGGGGAAGAAGATGGAGTTGAAGCTGGTCGAGGTAGGGCTGTACGACGCCGGTGCGGGCGTCGCCAAGATCGACGGTATCGACGTCGTCGTCGCGGGAGCAGCCAAGCTCGTCGGCAAGAAGGTCACCGCAACCATCGGGCGTGTGCTCGAAGGAATCGCGTTCGCGAGCCTGGCAGACAGCGAGACGCCTGGTGCCGGGGTCACGTTCGAGGCCGAGGCCGAGAAGCCGACGCGCGCTCCGAGCCGCAAGAAGGCTGCAGCCTCCACCGCCGATCCCGAAGCTCGCGACTCTGCCGACGAGATCGACGACGTGGAGCCACTCGACGAGATCGAGCCAGCCGACGCCGAAGATGAAGTCGCAGCTGATTCGGAGATATCCGTCGGCGAAGCAACCACTGACGGGCCGCCGAAGAAGAAGCGCACGAGGCGCGGCACGCGAGGCGGAAGGAGTCGCGCCAAGGCGCCGACACCTGCAGGGGATGCGCCCGACCCGCTGGCAGGCGGTGACGTGGCGAAGCCGACTCCGAAGATCCACCTTCCGTCGACCGACCTCGGTGTCGTGGACACGGATGCGGGGGTCGGCCAGCAAGAGCCGTCTCAGGACGGCGCGGGCGAGCTCGTGCCTGCCGACGGGCAACCGAAGAAGCGGAAGACGCGCCGCGGAACCCGCGGGGGGCGCAAGCGCCGGAAGCCCGCGGCGAACGGAGGGCCGGAAGAAGCGGCAGTCGCCGAGAACGGAACCGGAGATCCCGAGGTCGAGCTGGTCGCTGCCGGTGAGCAGTCTGCTGCCGACCCGTCGCCTACAGCCGCCGACCAGAGGTCTCCAAGATCAACGGACGGTGCGTCGAAAGAACCGGTCGCCGAACCGACCGAAGAGCTCCCCGAGGAATACGTGCCCATGTCGGAGTGGATCGACGACTTCGATGCACGGAAGCCTGCTCGACCGCGGGCTCCCAAGGCCTGACCCATCCTGGCGGGCGTCCGGTATCATGCGGCGGCCTTTGCGCGCTGACACAGCCGCTTGGACCTTCCGAGGATCGCCATGACCTACGCCATCATCAAGGTTGCCGGTAAGCAGTACCGCGTCCGCCCGGGCGAGCGCCTGCTGGTGGACCGGCTCGCCGAAGATGACGGCGCGACGATCTCGCCCGCCGTGCTCCTCGTGGGTGGCGACGGTGAACCCGTTCTCGCGCCCTCGAACGTCACGGTGACGGCGCGGGTCCTCGGCCCGGTCAAGGGACCGAAGATCCGCATCGGCAAGTACAAGAAGCGCACCGGCTACCGGCGACACACGGGATTTCGCGCGTCGCTGACGCAGATCGAGATCGAGGCGATCGGCGACAAGAAGCGCCCGGCGCCGGAGGCCAAGGAAGCTCCCAAGAAGGAAGCTCCTGCGAAGCCGGCACCCGCGAAGGCGGAGAAGGCCGCAAAGGCCGAAAAGGTCGAGACGGTCGAGCCTGAGACCGATCGACCCAAGGGCATGCCCGCGGGTTACGAGACCATGACCGTCGCCGAGATCAAGAGCGGCGCACCCGAGTGGAACGCGCCGATGCTCGCGGCCGCTCTCGAATACGAGCAGGGGCATAGCAAGCGGAAAGGTGCTCTCGCTGTGCTCGAATCGGCGATCGCTGCGAAGGAGGGGTCGTAGATGGCACACAAGAAAGGCCTCGGTTCCTCGCGTAACGGTCGCGACTCCCAGTCGAAGCGACTGGGCGTCAAGGTGTTCGCCGGCCAGCCCGTGAAGGCGGGGATGATCATCGTCCGTCAGCGCGGGACGAGGTTCCGGCCCGGGGCTGGCACCGGCATCGGGCGCGACGACACGATCTTCGCTCTCCGCGAAGGCATGGTCGAGTTCAGCCGCTCGGGCGACAAGCGGTTCATCTCGGTCTCGGCTCCCGCGGAATAGGCAGTCGCCCCTCGTCGCGGAGGCGGCACCGGGGTTATCGGCTGCGGTATCGCTGGGGTATCGCGGGAATGTTTCACGACCGGGCGCAGATCCACGTGGAAGCGGGCCGCGGCGGCGACGGCGGCCTCAGCTTTCGACGTGAGAAGTACGTCCCCAGGGGCGGCCCCGACGGGGGAGATGGCGGTCGCGGCGGTGACATCGTCGTCCTGGCCGATTCGACTCTCCGTGATCTGTCGTCGCTCCGGCGCGTCAAGCAGTTGCGGGCCACGCGAGGCGGCAGTGGCAGCGGAAGCCGCAAGCACGGCGCGGACGGCGAGGATGCGGAGCTGCGCGTTCCGGTCGGCACGCAGATACTCGACGGCGAGGGCCGGCTGATCGCCGACTTGACCACCGTGAGCGCCCGCCTGGTTGTCGCGAAGGGCGGCGGCGGCGGGCGTGGCAACGCACGCTTCGCGACGCCGACCCGTCAGACGCCGCGCTTCGCCGAGACGGGGCTTCCCGGAGAGGAGGCAGATTTCGCTCTGCGTCTCAAGCTCGTTGTCGACGCAGCGCTGGCTGGGCTTCCGAATGCAGGCAAGTCCTCGCTTCTGCGGCGCATCTCCAACGCGAAGCCCAAGGTTGCCGACTACCCGTTCACGACACTCGAGCCCGTCCTCGGCACGGTCGAGGGACATGACGCTCGGCAGCTCACCGTTGCAGACATCCCCGGGCTGATCGAGGGCGCTGCCGAAGGGGCAGGGCTCGGGCACGAGTTCCTAGCCCATCTCGAGCGCGCACGGCTCCTGCTGCACGTCATCGACGCGTCCGCTGACGACCTCGTCGAGCGCTTCGGAGCGATCGACCGCGAGCTGGCGGCGTACGGTGCCGGGCTCGACCGTCGCCCACAGGTCGTCGTCCTCAACAAGATCGACTTGCTCGCGTCTCCACCGACTCTCGACATCGCCGACGAGCGAATCGTGCGCGTTGTCGCAACGTCGACCGTGACCGGTGAGGGGATCGACGAGCTGAAGCGGGCGCTCTTCGAGCTCTGTGCGATCGAGTCCGCTCGGACTGAAGAAGAGCCCGGTCTCCCGGAGTTCCTCGAGTATCGACCCAAGCCGAGGCGAGGGCCGGCGT
Source organism: uncultured Actinomycetes bacterium (assembly GCA_963756925.1). Taxonomy (GTDB): domain Bacteria; phylum Actinomycetota; class Thermoleophilia; order Gaiellales; family Gaiellaceae; genus GMQP-bins7. The sequence goes on from CAVWPL010000011.1 coordinate 42,868, forward strand.
TCCGGATCCTGCGAACCGATCGTGGTTACCGGATTGCTGGCAAGGCACCCCCGGCTGCGGAGCTCGAGGAGGCGCTTCGTCGCGCTGGTATCCGGCCTGGGGCCGAGGTGGAGGTCGAAGGGGAGGCCCTCGAGTGGCAGGAATGACGCCGCCGACAACCGGAATCCTCGGGGGAGCCTTCGATCCTCCGCATCGTGCGCACGTCGAGCTCGCTCGGGTCGCGCGCGAGCACTTCGACCTCGATCGTGTGCTTGTGCTCGTCGTCGCCGACCCCGGCCACAAGAGCACGGTCGCGCCACCGGATGCGAGGCTCGAGCTCACTCGGCTGGCGTTCGCCGGTGTCCCCGAGGTCGAGGTGGAGCTCGACGATCACGCCCGCACGGTGGACTTCCTCGAGGAGCGCCGACCGGAGAACGCCATCTTCCTCATCGGCGCCGACGAGCTCGCCGAGTTCGGGCACTGGAAGGAGCCAGCGCGTGTTCTCGAGCTCGTGTCACTCGGAGTAGCGACGCGGCCGGGCGTCCCCGAAGGTGAGCTGCACCAAGCGCGCGCTCGACTCCCCGCGCCCGACCGCATCTCGTTCTTCGCACTGCAGCCGATGGCGGTTTCCTCGACCGAGATCCGTGATCGAGTCGCACACGGCGAGCCGATCGACGACCTCGTCCCGACGGGGGTTGCCGAGGCAATTCGGCGCCTGGGTCTCTACCGCGATGCTTGAGAGTGGGCTCTCCGGGCTACACTCTCCGAGTTGCTGACGACGAGAGAACGCGCGGAGATCTGAGCCCGCTCGAGCAAGCTCGACGCGTCGCCGCTCTCTGCCAGGAGAAGCAGGCGACCGACGTCACGATCCTCGACATGCAGGGGGTCTGCGACTTCACGGACTTCTTCGTCATCGCCACGGGCCGGAACACGCGCCAGACCAAGGCGATCCACGACGAGGTTGCAGGCACGCTGAAGAAGGATCACAAGGTCTCCCCGCGCTCGACTGCCGGCGTGCGCGAGGCCGACTGGATCGTGGCCGACTACCTCGACGTCGTCCTCCATCTGTTCACGCCCGAGACGCGAGGCTTCTACCGCCTCGAGGAGCTCTGGAGCGACGTGCCCTCGGTCGAGGTGGAAGCGGTCGTTGCGAGCTAGATCGTTCGACGGCCGGCGCTAGACTGAGGGCTGCCCTGGGGCCATAGCTCAGTTGGGAGAGCGTCTGGCTGGCAGCCAGAAGGTCGCCGGTTCGAGCCCGGCTGGCTCCACTACTAAGGCCCGTTCAGCGGGCCCTTTCCACGCGAGACGAGAGGCCGGCCTGGCGTGAAGGCGTTCATCTGCATGACGTGCGGTACTCAGTTTCCCCCGTCGCAGGACCCGCCGCCGCGCTGCCCGATCTGTCTCGACGAGCGTCAGTACGTCGGCCATGACGGCCAGCGGTGGACGACGATGGACGAGCTGGCTCGCGAGCGGCGGAACCGCATCGAGGAGCAGGAGCCGGGCCTCCTCGGGATCGGAACCGAGCCGCCCTTTGCGATTGGCCAGCGGGCACTTCTCGTCGACGGCCTGCTCTGGGACTGCATCACCCTGCTCGACGACGAGACCGTTGACGCTGTGAAGCACGCGGGTGGCATCGACACGATCGCGATCTCACACCCTCACTACTACTCGACGATGGTCGAGTGGGCCGACCGTCTCGACGCACGTGTGCTCCTGCACGCGGCCGACCGCGAATGGGTCATGCGCCCGTCGGAACGAGTCGAGTTCTGGAGTGGCGAACGCCGTCGCATCAGCGACGACCTCGAGCTCGTCCGGCTCGGGGGCCACTTCGAGGGTGGCACCGTCTGCCAGTGGAGGGCGGGTGCAGGCCGGCGGCGGCGCGCTTTTCACGGGCGACATCGTCCAGGTCGTGGCCGATCGCGACTGGGTCAGCTTCATGTACAGCTACCCGAACCTGATCCCGCTGCCTGCGCAGGAGGTCGAGACGATTCGCAGGCTCGTGGAGACGCTCGAGTTCGACCGCGTCTACGGAGCCTGGTGGGGAACGATCGTCTCCGACGACGCCAAGGCCAAGGTGTTGCGCTCGGCCGATCGCTATCTCGCCGCCCTGGCGCGCGCGAGCGATGTCGACAACGCGTCGCTTCGTTCGTCGTATTGAATGACGAAGCGCAGCCTGCTGGCTGGGCGAAGCCGCGAACAGGAGGGACACATGGCAGGTCAAATGGTTCACCTCGAGATCCCAGCGGGCGACACCGCGAAGGCGCGTGCGTTCTGGGGCTCGCTCTTCGGCTGGAAGTTCGAGGAGTACCCCGGCGGTCCGACCGAGTACCACATGACCCGGTTCTCCGAGTCGACCGGTGGCGCGATCTACGGGGCCGACGGCGACGCGCGCGGCACGCGCGTCTACTTCGACGTCGACGACATCAACGCCGGATCGGCGCAGGTGCGTGACCTCGGTGGCGAGGCCGGTGACGCAATGGCTGTGCCGACGATGGGCTGGTTCTCACTCTGCAAGGACACCGAGGGGAACGACTTCGGCCTCTGGCAGACCGACGCGTCGGCAGGTACCTAGTCGCGACGAGCGGGACGGCGGCGCTCGCCAACGGGCCGGCGTCGTCGTCCCGACCGTGGCCGGTCGGCTTTGCGTACGCTCGGGGCGCTAGAACCGAGCCAACCGACGCGAAAGGGACGGCCATGCCCTTCTACCAGCGCCGCGGCGACGTGCCGCGCAAGCGTCACATCGTGTTCCGCGAGAACGGACGGCTTTTGACCGAGGAGGTCATGGGCCTCGAGGGGTTCACCGGGAACGAATCGATCCTGTACCACCTGCAATCGCCTTGCCGCGTCAAGGAGCTCGGACCGTTCACGCCGATCGAGCGCGAGGAGTGGGTGCCGGAGGCGCACGCGCACCGGCGGATGAACACCTACGACGTCGCACCGGGCGGGGACGAGATCTCAGGCCGTCGCACGCTCATGTGGAACGCGGACGTCGAGATCTCGCTCTGCCGGCCGGATTCGCAGATGGACTACTTCTTCAGGAACGGCGAAGGCGACGAGGTGATCTTCGTGCACGAGGGCTCGGGGACGCTCGAGACCACGTTCGGCGACGTTCCCTACAAGGACGGTGACTACGTCGTCATTCCGCGCGGGACGACCTACCGCTTCGCGCCCGAGGGGCCGCAGCGTTACCTCGTCTTCGAGACGCCGGGGCTCATCGAGATCCCCCGGCGCTACCGGAACCAGTACGGACAGATCCTCGAAGGTGCTCCGTACTACCACCGCGACATCCATCCACCGACCGAGCTCAAGACACACCGCGATCAGGGCGACTTCCTCGTGAAGGTACGTGTGAGGGGTGGGATCCAGGAGTACGTGCTCGACTACCACCCCTTCGACGTTGTCGGCTGGGACGGTTTCCTCTACCCGTGGACCTTCTCGATCCACGACTTCGAGCCGATCACCGGGCGCATCCACCAGCCCCCGCCGTCGCATCAGACGTTCCAGGGACCGAACTTCGTGATCTGCTCGTTCTGCCCGCGAAAGCTGGACTTCGACCCGGAGTCGGTGCCGATCCCGTACCACCACTCGAACCTCCAGTCGGAGGAGATGATCTATTACGTCTCCGGCAACTTCGGCTCGCGGAAGGGGATCTCCGTCGGCTCGATCACCCTGCATCCCTCCGGGCTTCCGCACGGGCCTCAGCCAGGCCTCGCCGAGAAGTCACTCGGCGTTGCCGAGACGACGGAGCTCGCAGTCATGTGCGACACGTTCCGTCCGCTCAAGCTCTCGGCGCTTGCGCGAGACCTCGACGACGGGCAGTACGCGTACTCCTGGTTCGAGCCACCCGAGGACGAGCCGAGCCTCGCCGGTGTGACGAGCCACCTCTAGACGCTCGCGCCACGAAGGTGGAGCGCTTCACCTAGAAGAAGGAGGCTTGGAGAGCGCCTGCGAGTGGACGACTCGGTGGGAGGGCGAGAGCGCGTCTACCTGCCGCGGATCGTCAGGCGGCGGTTCAGCACGGTTCCGTTGATGTCGTTCAAGGCGAACGTCGCCGTGTACGTCTGGCCCTTGGCGACGTTGAAGCGGAGCCGCGCGGAGATCGTGCAATCGCGAAGCAGGGGTGACGTCTGCTGACCGACTGCGATCAACCGACTTCCTCGAAACACGCGCCACGTCATGCCGATCGGCGTTCCGGTCGGATCGCCCACGCAGTAGCGTCGGGTGTAGAGCTTCACGAGCGGCGTCAGCGTGCCGCCACGGAAGGAGTACACGGCGTTCCGCGCGTCGAGCGGCCGAGCGCTGGCCGAGAATCTGCCGGGCGAGCCGTTCTTTGCTGCACCGCCTTCGGTGTAAAGCCCGGACTCCCAGGGCTGGCCCTGGTCGTCCTGGTAGACGAACCAGATGAACATGGTCACGAACGAGTAGTTCCGCGAGAGGCTGATCGCCTGCTGGAGGTACGCCGCCTGCACCGCGTACGGCACGCCGAGGGAATCCTCGGGCCGCGTCTGGTGCCCGTACTCCGTCACCCAGATCTTCGTGGACTTCCGCTTGAACCACTTGTTGAGGCTCTCCACGAAACGCGGCAGAGACCTGAGCGAGACGTTCGGCCACTTCACGATCTGCCCGGGTGCCAGGGTCGGGACCGAGGGGTACGGGTGATGGGCCCAGGCGTCGAACTTCAAGCGCGGATTGGCCTTTGCGACGAGCTCGGCGAACTTGCCGGGGGAGTGCGTCGGACGCGCTCCGTTCGGGCGGTCGGTTCCTCTCGCCGACGTCTCGCCGATCGCGACCTGTGCGGTCGGGTTACCCGCCTTGATCCCTGCGTGCGCGGCCGCGTACAGCTTGGCGTAGTTCGCTGGAGCCACCGAGCGTCCCCTGCTGTCGAACTGCGGGGAGAGGAAGAGCTGCAGGTTCGGCTCGTTCCAGACGGCCCAGAAGCGAATGTAAGGGAACCCTTCGAATCGGCCCGAGTACCGCGACGCGATCGCTCGCGTGAATGCGGTGAAGTCCGAGAGATTTCGGGGCATCCGGTTCGCGGTTCCTCCACCGTTCGCCCACCGAGGCGTGCCGGAGATCGTGAGCATGACCTCCTGGTCCATCTCCTGGGCCGCTCGCGCGGCCTCGTCCACGTCGTCGAGCCGGTAGGCCGGGTCGAACGGATCGGTCGCGTTCGACGGCCGCTGCGGCGCGACGAGGTTCCACTGCACGAGTAGGCGCACGATCGAGGAGCCGTCGCGTGCGGAGCGCTCGATGCGGGTGAGACGGTCCGGCACCCAGCGGTAGCTCGGATCGTCGTGGAACCCGACCCACATGCGCTCTGCCGCCTCGGCATTGGGCGTCACGAAAGCCGCGGGCGCGACGAGAGCCGCGAGCGCGGACAGGACGAAGAGGAGGCGGGCGATACGTCTCACGTGGTCTGAGCGGTCTCTGTGGTGATGCTGTTGAACGCGCTAGTAGAAGACGACTTCGGAGCACCCTAGCGGCTCGAGTGTGAGCGTCGTGTTAGGACCTGCTGCGCTCTCGTTGTCCCAGAGCCCTGGTGTCCGTGGCGTAGACTGGACGCGTGGACTCGGCCTGGGAAGGCATCTTCATGCTCCTCGTCCTCAAGATCCCGATCGTCTATCTGGCCGGGGTCGTCTGGTGGGCGATTCGGGCGGAACCAGTCTCTGAAGGCGGCGCTGGTGGCGACGGCGCGCCTGACTCCGCTCACTCCATGCGGATGGGACGACTGGAAACGCAACCGACCTCGGGCGCCTCGCGGTCGATCCCCGCTTCGCCCGCTCGGACCGTACGCGCGTCGCCCGGCGCTGCACGCGGCTCGTGTGAGGGCCGCATGAGCGCAGTTCCGCACCAGCAGCGGGCGGACACCATCGCGGGGTTCCTGTGCGCATTCGCCCTCGCGATCGCGGGCATCGCTCTGGTTCGCACGCCCGGCTTGCTTGCGCCGGTCGCGATCCTCATCGGGCTTGTGGCAGCCCGCATGAGTTATGCCCATCGCAAGCTTGCGGCCTGGACGGTCGCTCTCTCCACGATCGCGTTTTTCCTCGGGATGGTGGTCGCGATCTCTACGGACAGCAGCCTGTACTAGGCCACATCCGAGAGGAAGCGCACACCGCCGCTGGTACAAAGGGACAGTGCCTTCGCCTCCGCAGCAGTCCGATCTGAACGCCGGCTACGTCGGCTCGCTTCTCGAGCAGTACCTGGAGAACCCCGCAGCCGTCGATCCGGCGTGGCGCGAGTTCTTCGAGCGCGGTGACGAAGCTGTCCTCGCGTCGCTTCCGGGCCTCGCCAGGATCGTCGAACGGAGCGCTGCCGAGAAGGGCGACGGTCACGACGGGAATGGCGGAAGCGTTGCGGCCCTCCCGGCGCCTGCTGTTCAGCCCGACCCGGAGCCGGCGCACGAGCCCGAGCCGGAGGTCGCGGCGCCAGCCAAGCCCGAGCCTGCCCCCGTCGTCGCCCAGGCCGTCGCCGACGACGAGCTGCTCGGCGGCGTCGCCGCCGCGATGGCACTCGTCAAGGCGTATCGCACGCACGGGCACCTCAACGCGCGACTCGACCCACTCGGATCCGAGCCGATGGGCGACCCGGCGCTCGACGAGTCCCGCCTCCGCCCGGCGCTGACCCCGGAGCTGCAAGCGCGCATACCCGCGAAGCTGCTCAGGTTGTACGTCCCGGGCGAGACCCTGCTCGAGGCGCTTCCCAGGCTCCGCGAGGTGTACTCGGGGACGATCGCGTACGAGATCGAGCACATCTCGGACCACGCCGAGCGCGTCTGGCTGCGGCAGGCCATCGAGACGAGCCGGTTCCGGAAGCCGCTCGAGCCCGACGAGCGCCGGCGACTCCTCGAACGCCTTTCGCAGGTGGAGGCATTCGAGACGTACCTCCGGCGAGCGTTCCTCGGCCAGAAGCAGTTCTCGATCGAGGGCCTCGACGTGCTCGTGCCGATGCTGGACGAGGCGATCGAGCTCGGAGCCGAAGGCGGCGCGCACGAAATCGTCATCGGGATTGCGCACCGCGGGCGACTCAACGTGCTCGCGCACACCGTCGGACGCGACTACGCCTCGATCCTCCGCGAGTTCGAGGGAGAGCGCACAAGCGACGCCCTTGTCTCGGACCCGGAGGGCGGTTCGGGCGACGTCAAGTATCACCTCGCCGCCTCGGAGTCCCGGCATACGGACGCAGGCGAGGTGCAGGTCACGCTCGCTCCGAATCCGAGCCATCTGGAGGCGGTCGATCCCGTCATCGTCGGGCGGGCGCGGGCGGAGCAGACCGATCGCTCGCGTGGGGCGGGACTCCACGACCCGACGGTTGCGCTGCCGATCCTCATCCACGGGGACGCATCGTTCCCGGGTCAGGGCGTCGTCGCCGAGACCTTCAACCTCCATTCGCTCGACGGCTACTCGACGGGCGGGACACTGCACGTGATCGGCAACAACCAGATCGGCTTCACGACCGATCCTGCCGAAGGACGCTCGACGCGGTACTCGAGCGACCTGGCAAAGGGCTTCGACGTCCCGATCGTCCACGTGAACGCCAACGATCCCGAGGCTGCGCTCGCCGCGGCCCGGCTCGCGCTCGCATTCCGCGCCGAGTTCGGCCATGACGTCGTGATCGACCTCGTCGGGTACCGGCGCTTCGGGCACAACGAGCAGGACGAGGCCTCGTACACGCAGCCGCTCATGGCGGAGAGGATCGAGCTGACACCGCCGGTCCGCGAGCTCTACGCCGCGCAGCTCGTGACCGACGGAGTGCTGACCGAAGCCGAGGCGAGCGACCTCTTCGAGCGCACCGTGCAGGACCTGCGCGACGCCCACGAGAAGCTCAAGACGTCGTTCGCGACCCCGGAGCAGCCGCCGGAACGACGGTCCGTAACCGACACCGGTGCTGCCGTGGTGACCGCAGTGCCCGCGACCCGGCTCACCGAGCTGAACGAGCAGCTACTGAGCGTCCCCGAGGGGTTCACGGTGAACCCCAAGCTCGCAAAGCAACTCGAGCGCCGCCGGGCCGCGATGACCGAAGGCGGCATCGACTTCGGACAGGCGGAGGCACTTGCTTTCGCATCCCTGCTCGGCGATGGCATCCCAATTCGTCTCTCCGGCCAGGACACCGAGCGAGGGACGTTCTCCCATCGGCACGCGGTGCTACACGACCCGGTGAGCGGCGAGACGTATACGCCGCTTCAGGATCTGCCGAGCGCGGCGGCGTCGTTCGAGATCTACAACTCACCGCTGTCGGAATACGCGCCCGTCGCATTCGAGTACGGATACTCGGTCGCCGCACCCGACGCGCTCGTCCTCTGGGAGGCTCAGTTCGGCGATTTCATCAACGGGGCACAGATCGTCGTCGACCAGTTCATCGTCTCCGGGCGTTCGAAATGGGGCCAGACCTCACGCCTGACGCTCCTCCTGCCTCACGGGTACGAAGGCAACGGCCCGGAGCACTCGAGCGCGCGTCTCGAGCGGTTCCTCCAACTGGCCGCCCAGGACAACATCCGGATCGCGAACATCACCACGGCTGCGCAGTACTTCCATCTGCTGCGCCGACAGGCGCTCGACGCCACTGCCCGGCCGCTCGTCGTGATGACACCGAAGGGTCTCCTCCGGCTGCGCCAGGCGACCTCGACAACCGAGGACCTCGCGACCGGATCGTTCAGGCCCGTGCTCGGAGACTCGACCGTCCAGCCTGAAGCCGTCCGTCGACTCGTCCTCTGCAGCGGAAAGGTCTACTACGACATCGTGGGGCATGAGTCTCGCGACCTCGCTCAGAACGTTGCGGTCGCGCGGATCGAGTTCCTCTATCCGTTCCCACTCGAGCAGGTGGCGGCGCTCGTCATGTCGTACCCCGAGCTCCGCGAGATCGTGTGGGCTCAGGAAGAGCCCCAGAACATGGGCGCCTGGCGTTCGATCCGCCATCGACTCGAGGAGGCAGCGGCTCAAGCTGCGCGCGTCGAGCGCGTCGCGTACTCGGGCCGAACCTGGCGCGCAAGCCCGAGCGAGGGGTATCCGACCCTCCACCACCGCGACCAGGACAGGATCGTCCGCGAGTCATTGGGAGCTGCGTAGCGCCAGAGCCCGGAAAGAGCGCGGCTGCGTTAGGTGCGTGTCCGCGAGCGCTGCCCGATCGACGACGCGACGCGAGTGCCGTGTCGGCGGACCGAGCTCACAACGCGCTGGCGCTCCTCGGGAGGCAGCCGCCTCCAGATCCGGAACGCCGCGAGGAGGAGCGCGATGACGATGCGACGGGCGAATATCACGCTGTGATCCTCACGCCGCCATCCTCGCACACGGACGTGGGTCAGCACGTGTCGTATGTCGCAAAAGGCGTTCCTGCAGGCTGTTTTTCGGCTCGATCGGCTAGACTGCGACGTCGCCTAGGCCATGTCTGACCTCGAAGATCCAACCGCGCTCGATACGTCTTCCCTCTTCGCCGGAGCCATCCGCGAGCACCTCGAGCTCAAGGCGCGGAACTCCAGCCTCGACGGTGACATGCCGCTCGATCCCTATCTCGACGGCGATCCGCTCGAGAATCATCCGCTCTTCAAGAGTGAGGAGCAGGCGCGGATCGAGGAGACGCTCGACGGCGAGCCCGCGGCCGAGCTCTCGTCGGAGCGTTTGCCCTGGCCTGGCGAGGAGACCGTCGAGAACACAGCTGCCGCTCCAGGCCCGGCCCCGGAGGGAGCCGCGCTCGACGAAGCCCTCTGGGCCGGTCGACCGCGCGACTTCGACTGGGGCGACTAGTCGCTCCCGGCGAGCGCTCTCGGATGCTGACGGGCGCCTCCGGCGATGACTCCTGACGAGCGCGTTCAGCGCTACGCCGAGCTGGCCGTCCGTGTGGGCGCGAACGTCCAGCCCGGGCAGGACGTCGTCGTCACGTGCCTCGTGGAGCACGCGGAGATCGCACGCGAGATGGCGCGCGAGTCCTACCGTGCGGGCGCGAAGCACGTCATCGTTCTCTACTCGGACCTGCACGTGCGACGAGCGACGATCGAGCTCGGCCCCGAGGAGGAAGTCGGCTGGTCGGCTCCGTACATGCTCGACTGGGTGCGCCGCTGGGGGAAGAGAATCCCGCGCTCATCTCGCTGACCGGGAACCCGACTCCCGACCTGCTCGGCGATCTCGACCCGGCCCTCGTCGGACGCGCCGACCCCGAGGACCTCCGCATCGCGATCCTCGAGAGCATCAGGACGCGGAGCGTCAACTGGACCATCGTCGCCGCACCGAACGAGGGCTGGGCGCGACAGGTGTTCGGAGAGCCCGACCTCGAGCGACTCTGGGGCGCCGTCGCGACCGCGACCCGCCTCGACGCGCCCGACCCCGTTGCCGCCTGGCGCTCGCATGCAGAGAGGCTCGAGGCTCGCGCGGATGCCATGAACGCGCACGCGTTCGACGCGCTCCGCTATCGCGGCCCGGGCACCGACCTCACCGTCGGGTTGCTGCCGATCTCGCGCTGGAAGTTCGCGACGACTCGCACACGGGGCGGCATCGAGCACATCCCGAACCTTCCGACCGAGGAGGTCTTCACGAGCCCGGACTGGCGTCGGGCCGAAGGCACCGTTCGCTCGACGTATCCACTCGTCACGGCCGGCACGCGTGTCTCCGGACTCGAGTTCCGACTGGAGCAGGGGAAGATCGTGGAGGTGAACGCGACGTCCGGTGCGGAGATCATCCGCCAGCAGCTCGCGATGGACGAGCAGGCGCCGTATCTCGGCGAGCTCGCGCTCGTCGACGGCTCATCCCCCGTCAAGCAGGCGGGTCTCGTCTTCTGCGACACGCTCTTCGACGAGAACGCGACCTGCCACATCGCATTCGGCGACGGGATCGGGATCACGATCGACGAGGACGTGCCTCGTGAGGAGCTGCTCGAGCGTGGCATCAACGTCTCAGGGGTCCACGTCGACTTCATGATCGGCGGCCCCGAAGTAGACGTCGACGGAATCGATCGGGATGGAAAAGCCACCCCGATCATCCGCGGCGACGTCTGGCAGCTCTCCACCGAGTAGCCCGCAACGGCTGTGATCATGCGGCCTGGCAAGGCCTGCGTCGGCGTGACTTCAAATTCGCACTTGACAGACGCCACAAGTGATGTCACAGTGCTGTCACGATGCAGCTTGAAGCACACATCCAGGCGATCCAGCAGGATCTCGCCGCGACTGCCGGTCTCGGGGACGAGGCGACCGCCGAAGCAGCGCGCCGTCTGAACGAGGCGCTCACCTCGACGCTGCATCTCCGCCTCCTCGACCTTCTCAGTGAGGCTGCGGCCGAGATCGGCAGCCAACTTTCGTCGGGCCGCGTGGAAGTGCGACTCGTCGGACGCGACCCCGAGCTCGTCGTCGTCATCGACGAGGCCCAGGACGCCGTCCAACTCGGAGCGGGGGAGGAGCTCAAGGGGCGCATCTCGCTCCGCCTTCCCGAGACGCTCAAGGCGACGATCGAGGCAGCAGCCGAGCAGGAAGGCATCTCGACCAACACGTGGCTCGTCCGCATGATCGCGCGCTCGCTCGAGTCGCGACCGGCCAAGCGAGCCGGCCGAAATCGAATGCAGGGCTACGCCCAGGGTTGATCCCTGAGCAAAGGAGGAACCATGCTTCTGTCACCGCTTCCGTTCGACTACATCCAGCTGATCGACTCGGGCGACCGCCGCCGGCGAGCCCAGTCCAGGCCAACCGGTGACCGCGTGCGCCGCACGTCGCCGAAGACGAAGAGCTGACCCGATGGAGTCCTTCGACACTCCCGGCAGCGTCACGCTCCGGATTCGCATCCCGTCCGGCCGTGTGGTCGTCGAGACAATCGACGAGGCTCGCACGGAGATCGAGCTCGTCCCACACGGCCGCCGGGGAGAGGATGCGATCGAGCAGATCGACATCAGCCACGACGAGCACGCCGGCCGTCACACGGTCTCGGTCGAGCAGCGCGATCGCATTCGCTGGGGCCCGCTGCAGATCTCGTGGGGCGGCGACGTCGAGGTTCGCGTCAAGTGCCCGGTCGGAGCGGAGCTCGAGCTCTCGGGTGCGTCCGCTGACCTCCGTGCCGAGGGTCGCTACGGCAAGGTTTCCGCGAAGACTGCCTCCGGAGACATCCGGATCGGCGACGTCGACGGCAAGCTCGAGGTGAAGACTGCGAGCGGAGACGTCGTGCTCGCGCGGGTCGGGTCGGAGAACGCGTCGCTCGTCACGGTCTCCGGTGACGTCGAGATCGGGACTGCCGAAGGCCGGCTCACCCTGAGGACCGTGTCGGGAGACGTCGAGCTCGGCGTCGCGCGCGGCCCTGTGTCGATCTCCACGACGTCTGGCGACATCGATCTGCGATCGCTCGAAGCGGGCGAGCTGCGCATCCAGTCCGTGTCTGGAGATGCGCGCGTCGGCATCGGAAGCGGAACGAAGATCTTCGTCGACGCAGCTTCGGTCTCCGGCAACCTCAATTCGGAGCTCTCCGTGGGTGACGAGACCCCGGCGGACGAGGCAGGCGAATCAAGCGCTGCCGAGGTCGTACCGGTTGATGTCAAGACCGTGAGCGGTGACGTGCGGATCGTGCGCGCTTCCTAGCGCGGCTTGGCGCTACGCACTGCTGCGACGACCTCCTCGTCGCGGCCCTCCGCGATGAGGTCTACGAGGCGCCGATCCCCACGCATTCCGAGCCGCCCGGTCAGCACCTCGTACAACTGGGTTTCGTCGAGGTTTGCCTCGCGTGCCGCCACGGTGATTCGTGCGATGACAGGTTTCGGCTCCGTGCCGTTGAGCTGCCAGGCGGGGTAGAGCCACTCTGTCGAGCCGGGCTCACGGACGGCGATGAGCTCACCCGCCCGTCTCAGCGCGTCGATTTGCGCTGGATCGACGGCGAACCGCTCTGCGAGCCACGAGGTCGTGAGACATTCGGGGCAGAGCTTCCGCGCTTCGGCAGTGCTCACGCGGCGCAGCCTAGCTTTCCCTGCAGGTTGCAACACGCGGACGTTGTTCGGGTTCTCTTAGGAGGTCTGTCGAATCGGCTGTCGGAGGCCGATACTCGGCGTGATGCGCCGCATCCTTCTTCTCGCCTGCATCGTCTTCTCCTCTTTCGTCTTCGTGACGCACGGCGCGTCGGGAGCGACACCCCGATCGTGGGCCGCACCGCAGATCCAGGCGGTCGTCGACGCCGGGCTGATGGCTCCGAGCGTCGCTGACTTTCGGCCTGACGAACCGCTCGTGTGGAGCGAGCTCGCGACCGTCCTCGCCTCGCTCGGCGTTCCCGAGGTCGTGGCTTCCGACCCCTTCCGGTCGGTCACGATGCGTGAGCTCGACGCGCAGCTCGTCACTGCCGTCGGGCTCCGCAGCTACGCCCGCGACCTCCGGCTGGCGGCTGTCGCGGCCGGCCTGGCGCCGAAGCCGTGGCTCGGCACCGAGACGGTCGCGCGCATGCTCGGCTTCCGCCTGAATCACCTGAAGAACCAGGAGGAGCTCGAGCTCCAGCTCGGCCAGCCCGCGACACGCGCCGAGGCTGCGTACTCGCTTGCGCATCTCCTTGCGCTTCAGGACTTCGAGATCGAGTCGGTTCGCGTTGCACTCCAGAGCTTCAGCTTCCCGGCGCTCAGCACGTGGCAGCAGAGCGTTCTCCGGCGCGCACTGCGTTTCGTCGGCATGCCGTACGTATGGGCAGGGACCTCGGAGAGGCCGCAACAGCTCTTCGGTCGAGTCCTGCCCGCCGGGTTCGACTGCAGCGGCCTCGCCTGGCGGGTCTTCAAGCTCGAGTCCTTCGCTGGCGGCGAGACGCTCACGGGCGTGCTCAAGGGGAGGACGACCTACGACATGAGCGGCGAGGTCGCGCGCTCGGCGCGCGTCAGCCGCGATGCCCTCGAGCCTGGCGATGTCGTCTTCTTCGGGTCGCGCGGATCGCGCTCGAAGCCGGCCGAGGTCGGCCACATGGGCATCTACGTGGGGAGCGGCTGGATGGTGCACTCGTCCGACCGCGGCACGACGCTGACGCCGATGACGGGCTGGTACGAGACCCGCTTCGCGTGGGGCCGAAGCCCGCTCGCCGAAGCCGGGCTCTCGTAGAGCCACGCCGACTATCCTCGCCGCATGACGTACGTCCCGGCGGCCGACCGCTACGACCGCATGCTCTATCGCCGCTCGGGGCGCAGCGGGCTCGAGCTTCCCGCGATCTCACTCGGTTTGTGGTGGAACTTCGGCCACGACCGCCCGTTCGACACGAGTCGAGCGATCGTCCGCCGGGCCTTCGACCTCGGCATCACGCATTTCGACCTCGCGAACAACTACGGGCCGCCGTACGGGTCCGCCGAGGAGAACTTCGGGCGGCTCATCCAGCAGGACCTCCGGCCGTTCCGCGACGAGCTCGTCATCTCGACCAAGGCGGGCTACGACATGTGGCCGGGGCCGTACGGCGACCGCGGATCGCGCAAGTACCTGCTTGCGAGCCTCGACCAGAGCCTGGCGCGCATGGGCCTCGACTACGTCGACATCTTCTACTCGCACCGTTTCGACCCCGAGACGCCCCTCGACGAGACGATGGGTGCGCTCGACACGGCGGTGCGGCAGGGGAAGGCGCTCTACGCGGGGATCTCGTCGTACTCGGCTGCGAAGACCCGTGAGGCAGCGGCGATCCTGCGTGAGCTGGGCACGCCGCTCCTGATCCACCAGCCGTCCTACTCGATGCTGAACCGCTGGATCGAGCCCGAGCTCCTCGATGCCCTTGGCGAGCTCGGCGTCGGCTGCATCGTCTTCTCACCACTCGCCCAGGGCATGCTCACCGACAAGTACCTGGACGGGATTCCCGAGGGCTCCCGTGCGAGCCGCCCGACCTCGCTCTCGCCCGATCTCATTACGGATGACGCACTGGCGAAGATCCGCGCGCTGAACGAGCTAGCCGCGAGCCGCGGGCAGACTCTCGCCCAGCTGGCACTTGCCTGGGTGCTCCGCGACGCGCGCGTCACCTCGGCGCTCATCGGCGCCTCGAGCGTCGCTCAGCTCGAGGACAACGTCGCGGCACTCTCGAACCTCGGCTTCACGGACGCCGAGCTCGCCGAGATCGACCGCCACGCGACGGACAGCTCGATCAACATCTGGGCGACGTCGAGCCAGGAATAGACGCTCGCGCGCGACGCGGTAGGGTGGATCCATGGCGGTGAAGCTCCTTCGTTGCTCTGCCCAGTGGGTGAAGATCGGCACGCACCCATGCTGGCGCGTCGAGAAGGCGCTCTCGGAAACGGGGATCGATTACACGATCGTCCCAGGGCCGGCCATGCCGTGGCACCGAGACAAGCGCGCCGAGCTCATCGAGAAAACGGGCGGCAACAAGTACCCGGCGATCGAGTTCGAGGATGGCAGCGTGTACCGCGAGGAGTCGGCGGAGATGGTGAAGACGATCCGCGCCGGGAAGCTCTTCGAGAAGTCGACCCAGAGCCCGCCTGCGTAGCCCGCGGATCCTGCGCCACCAACTCGGTGTGAGGAATCCGGATTCCGCCGGCGAAGACGAGTGTGCTGCTACCGTGCGCAGCACGGACAGCGCCGCTGTCCTGTGAGGTTTGACTTTTTCGGTTCCTCCTATGGGTCGAATGAGACGGATCTCGACCCAGCAACACACAGGAGTTGAATCGAATGCAGCAGTCCTTTTCCCAGCTTGGCGTATCCGCGCGCATTTCGCGCACGCTCGCCGAGCGTGACATCCACGAGCCCTTCCCGATCCAGGCTCGGGTAGTTCCCGACGCACTCGCCGGACGCGACGTGCTCGCCAAGTCCCCGACCGGCTCGGGCAAGACGCTCAGCTTCGCGATCCCGATCGTGGAGCGCCTCGAGGCCGGCGAGCGGCACCCCGCAGCGCTTGTCCTCGTTCCCACGCGCGAGCTGGCGACCCAGGTCGCCGGTGAGTTCCACGCTCTCGCCGCGAGCGACCTCCGTGTCGCCGCCGTCTACGGAGGCGTAGCCGATCGCCGCTCAGGCGAAGCGAGCGCGAGGCGCGCACATCCTGGTCGCTACACCCGGCCGGCTGAACGACCTCATCGAGCGCAAGGCGATCGAGCTCGGCAGCGTACGCATCCTCGTCCTCGACGAGGCCGACCGGATGCTCGACATGGGCTTCAAGCCCCAGGTCGACCGCATCGTCCGGCGTTTGCCCGCGAAGAGACAGACCATGTTCTTCTCGGCGACGCTCGACAACGAGGTCGGCGAGCTCGCCCGCGCCTACACGTCCAATCCGATCCGCTGCGAGGCGGCGCTCCCACCGGCGTTCGAGGATCACGAGGCGGTCGAGCACACGTTCGTCTCGGTTCGGGCCGACAACAAGGTCGAGAAGCTCGTCGAGCTGCTCGGCGGCGAGCGGGGACTCGCGCTCGTCTTCGTCCGGACGCGGCGTGGCGCAGACCGGCTCGTGCGCAAGCTCTCCCAGCAAGGCGTGGAGGCAGTCTCGTTGCACGGAGACATGAACCAGAACCAGCGTGAGCGCGCTCTTAAGAAGTTCGAGGCGGGTCACGCAACGACCCTCGTCGCCACCGACGTCGCGGCACGCGGCCTCGACCTCGTCGAGATCACCCACGTCGTCAACTTCGATCCGCCCGAGGAGCACGACGGGTACGTGCACCGTGTGGGCCGAACCGGCCGCGCAGGCCGCGGCGGTATCGGCGTCACGTTCGTGCTCCCCGAGCAGCAGCAGGACGTCAGCCGCGTCGCGCGACTCGCCGGTCATACCGAGCAGTTCGTGAGCACCGGCATGAAGGTGGCTCCACCCCGCCGCGTGTACACATCGCGCCGCGGCCGCTCGAAGTGGGGCCCGCCGACGTCTCGCCGCAAGATCTAGTCCGACTCGGATCGACGGGCGACTTCTCTCCGCGGAAGGAGTCGCCTGTCAGGTTCAGACAGGCTTGCGGAGCACCGTCCAGGTGCCGACGACCTCGTAGCCGAGGCCGGCGTACAGGTCGAACGCCCCGTTCGGGTTCTCCGTGTGGACGCCCAGCACGACGTCGGTCATCCCACGCGCCCCGAGCTCGCGGATGCTCTCCACGATGAGCGCCTTCGCGAGGCCTCTACGCCGCCAGCGGCGAGCGGTCGAGATGAACTCGGTCGCGCCGCGCCGGTGGTTGTTCGCCGCGTTCTGCTCGGCATCGATGAACGACCGAACCTGCCCGGCGACACCTTCGTCGTCCCAGGCCACCTTCCAGAGCGTCGGATCGTGGTGGGGGAAGGTGAGGAACTGCTCGTACGAGGTCTCGGTCGGCTCGACGAAGCCCCAGTGGTCGCGGAAGGCATCGGCGTCGGCCTCCCAGATAGCGCGTAGCTGATCGTCGGTCACGGGCCGGATCTCGACGCCGTCGGGGAGCGGGTGATCGGGAAGGTCGTCGACGGAAGGTCGGATCATCTCGGCCGAATAGGTGACCGGCTCGTATCCGGCTCCGCGGAAGAGTGCGGTCGCGGCCACGTTCTTGTCATTCACGAAGACCTCGAGCAGCTGCTCGGTCACGTCATGCTCGGTTGCGATCTCGCGCAGGCGCGCCTCGTTCCAGAAGAGGAGCGCCGAGCCGATGCCTCGCTGACCAAACGCCGGATCGACGAAGCACACCTGCCTGTAGACGTGCGGGCCGGTCGCTTCCTGATCCCACCAGACACGGCTGTAGGCGACCGGTCGATCGTCGACCTCGGCGACGAGCAGGTCACGTTCGGGGTCGCAGCGCTGGAGGTGGCTGTAGGCAGTCGCCAGGTCTTCGGGGGACTCCACGCGGTCGCTTCCCTCCCCTTTGGAGGTTGCAGTGATGATGCGGGCGAAATCCGGGTAGTCGGACTCGCCCCGGAACATCCGGAAGGCGACACCAGGGAGCTGCGGGAGCTCGGGCACGGGGCGCATTGTTGCTGGCTCGACCGCTTGCGCGTGAGGAATCAGCGTTTCGGCGATCGACGACTCAGCTCGCGACTGCGCAGAGAGCGACACCGGGCAGCTCATACCCGTCCGCGACCTTGAACGGAGCGAATACCTCTGCGAGCTGCGCCGTCATCGCTCGACGCTCGTCCTCGGACGCGTTCCGGAACGCAGTCGAGAACACGCCGCCCGTGTCGCGCGCCTGGCTGACGTACGCGTCGATGCTGGAGTTGACGAAGCGCACGGGAACCTCCTCGCTGCGCACCTCGTCGAAGCCCGCATCCGTGAGCAGCCCCTGCGTCCGCTCCTCGCTCGCCATGGTGAACATCCCGGGGCCCCCGGGATCCGAGGGGGTCACGTGGCCGCGCTCGACGAGCATGCGACCGGCGAGCGAGACCCACGGATTGCGCTCCGGGCCGGACCACACGGCCAGAGCGAGCCGCCCGCCAGGGCGCAGCACACGGCGCGTCTCGGACAGAGCTGCGGCGGGATCCGGCATCAGCATGTAGCCCCAACGGCAGAGCACGCCGTCCACCGAGTCGTCCTCGAGCTCGATGCGTTCGGCGTCGAGCACCCGGTGCTCGACGTTCCGTAGGCCGAGCTCGTCCGCTCGGCGGCGTGCGACGTCGACCATCGCCGGTGTCATGTCGCTGGAGATCAGCCGCCCGCTGTCGCCGACGAGCGCGGCTGCCTCGAATCCGGTCTCGCCAGGCCCGGCGGCGAGCTCGAGGACCGTGTCGCCGAGTTGCGGCGCGAGCTCCCTGATCAGCCACGTCGCGCACCGGTGCCGCCGCCTCCTCCATCTCGGTTCCTCCGGCGCTCCCAGCCAGGCGCCATCGCCTGCCAGTTCTCGAGGCTCGCGCGGCGGTATTCCTCGGCGTCCACCGCCCGATCCTAGTCCGTTGCACGACTTCGACCCAGACCATGGACTAGCCGAACACGCGGGCAGAACCCTCCCTTTCGTTGGGAGGTGCGGCTCGAAACCTCGGGAAACTAGGGAGCCGAATGGCTCAGGGCTCGAAGCTCACGCGGCACGGTCGACAGGATCGGGCCGAGGAACGCGTCGGTGCGTTTCTCGAGCGGGAGCTCGGCGAGATCGCGATCGTCCTCCATGACCTGCGCGTGCCCGGATCTCGAGCGAGCATCGACCACGTCGTCGTCGCGCCCTCTGGTGTCTGGGTCGTGGACTCGAACTGGCAGTGCGACCTCCCGCTCGACCGCGACAGCCTCGACCAAGCGACCTCCGTCGGCGAGGTCGAGCGTCAGGTCGCGGTCGTGGCGAATGCCGTGGCCGGTCGCTCGACCGAGCTCCCCATCCGAGCGGCCCTCTGCTTTCCCAGCGAGAACTGGGGCGGCGATCCGCGGGCCTTCTGCATCGACGGCGTGCTCGTCACGTACTCCCGCCGACCTCGCCGAGCGCATTCGCCAGGAGGGTCCGCTGGACGACGAGACGATCGGTTGGATCGCAGCTCGCGTCGCTCTCGATGTCTTGAGCTCTCCGCCTGCGTCACAGAGCCTTGAACCCGGCGGCGATCAGAGTCAGCCCCACCGGCAAGCCAAGAATGGTGAGACAGAACAGGAGTCCCATCGTGACGAGCACGAGGCACAGCGGTAGGCCGACGAAGAGGTGGTAGAGGAGACCGATCAGCTCAGCGCCTCCGGCTCGGACGCGCGATCCGGCCGAACGCGCGCCGCCCGCCGTCTTCGCTCCTGAAGGCCGAGAGCTGGATCAGCTCGCCCTGGAGTTGCGAGAGCGAATCAGCGCCGCGGTCGATGCGCTCGCGGCTGAGCCACGGCCTGGAGGCGTCGTCAAGCTCGCCGGCCGAGATGACTATCGGATCCGCGTCGGTGACTATCGGATCGTCTACGCGGTGGACGATGCCGATCGGCTCGTGCTCGTCGCGCGCATCGCGCACCGGCGCGAGGTCTACCGGCGCTAAATCGACCTTCTGCTCCTAGCCGCCCGGTTCCACCTTCGATCCGTCCGAGTGGCGGATCGCCGGCTGACCTACTGGCTCGTGGCGGGGCAGCCAGTCTCCGAAGTACGGCCCGTACTTGTCGGGGAAGTAGCCCGTCGTAACGCTCCAGGCGAGGTTCTCGACCTCGGGCATGCGGCGAGCCATCTGCTGTCAGCCGCTCGGATCGGCAAGCTCGCCGGTGATGACGAGCGTCGCGCCGCGGAGCGCCGCACCGGCGTTGGGCGTGGGATCGAGCTTGTACACGCCGTTCTGGTCGATCGAGAACGCTCCGAGCCTCGCGTCGGCCGGCAGTGCGCCGGAACCGAAGAGTTGTGCAGCAGGACTTCTCCGTCGTGTCATGGAAGGTTGAACGACAGCTGGAAGTCCGCGTCCTTCGGAGCGCGCGCGAACGTGAAGGCCGCGCAGACCGTCCTGCCGTCGATCTGGACCGCTGCGCGGGTGATGTCGATTCCGGAAAGTGCCGGCGTCATCTGCCCAACCTGCGTCGGCGGCTTCCCGACGCCGTAGGTCAGCACGTCACCGGCAGGTTCGTCGACGACGGTCGTCCGTCCGTTACACGTTGTCGGCGTGCCGGCAGGAGCTGTGACAGGTGGGAGCGGCTCGGGAGGATCGGGTGATGTCAGCGGGGCGCTCGATCAGGACGGAAACCGTGCGGCTGCGGTGACCGTTCGCCGTGTACGCGCTCGCATGAGCCACGTTCGGCGCGGAAGGATCTCGAGATACGCCATCTCTTCACTTCCCGAGCTCCCTTCGACATCGAAGTGCAAGGTCAGCGGGGTCGCTCCGAGATCGCCGACGTTCACGACTGAGAGATGGATCTCGACGCGGTCGGCAGTCTTCCGGAAGCTCCTGGAACCACCACTCGAGACGCGTCGTGTGCTCGGTGACGGCGACGGCCCGGAGTCCGGGTGCCGGAGGGACGACGATCGGGCGCTGCGTGGGCTGGCTCCCATCGTGGAATGTCGCGATGGTCCGCTTCACACGATGGGCTCGGCTGCGTCTCGGAGGTCGTGGGAAGGGCGGGGAGTGTGACGACCGCCCCGCTCGGCGTCGTGACTGGCGGCTGCGTTTCAGGAGGCACGGGGTGGACGATCGGGTACTCCTCCGCACTCCCTGCGGATCCGCCGCAGCCTGCACTGCTCGCGAGCAGGAGAAGGAGTAAGCCGGCGCAGCGAAGCGACGAGGGCGGCTTCGCAGTGCGATCACTCGGTGAATATCGGCAGCGGGGCAGTGAGCGGCGAGGCTCACTCGTCGGCACCCGACCACGCAGGGCGTTCAAGTGCTCGGGGGTTGATGGGGTCGATGAGATCGTCGACGGGATGCCGAAGCTTCCGATCGGCGACGCCGTGGCTAGGCCTGAAGCGCCGTCAGGAGCGCAACCCCAGCCGCGATCGTTGCGACGCCTGCGATCTGGAGGCGTGTGAGCCGTTCTCGGAACACGACGTATGCCGCCAACGCCGCGACCGCGCCGAACTGCGACGCGAGGACGGCGCTGACGGCGATCCCGTGTCGCGCTCCGAGCGCAAAGAGCGCGAAGCCAACGACCTCGGCCAGACCGGCAGTGACCACGAACGGCACCGCGGCGCGGGTCAGCGTGAGCCGGCCGGCAACGGCCAGCGGCAAGGCGATCGCCAGGACGCCGACGACACGCGGCGGCAGAATCGCCCAGGCAAGCGGCAGCTCGGTGCTGACCTGCCCGGTCGCGTACAGGCTCGCTCCGAACGACAGCGCCGCCGCGCACGCGAAGAGCGCGGCTGCGTGGCGATGTGCTCCTGGGCCTGAAGACTCGCGAGTCACGCCGACCAGCACCGTCCCGGTTACGACGACGGCGAGCGCAGCGCCGGTGCCAGGGGCGAGCTGCTCTCCGGCCACAACTGCAAAGAGAGCTGCGATCGCACCCTCGGTCGAGATGATCGGCGCGACGACTCCGACCTTGCCGATCCTGAGACCCGAGTACGCGAGCAGCAGTCCCGTGCAATTGCCGGTTCCGGCCACGAGCAGCCAGAGCGCCGTGGCCCGGTCGATGTCCGGCCTGCCCTGAAGCGCGGCCCAGGGAAGCGTCACCGCGAGCCCCGTGAGCATGACCCAGGCGAGCACGGAGGGCCCTCCGATCAGCCGCGTCGCCCGCGTTGCACAGATCACGGTCGTCGCCCACGCGAGCGCCGCCCCGAGTCCGCCGACGACCGCGATCATGAGCAGTGAGCCTAGCGGCGGAACGAATCGCGCCTACCGAGCACGGAGTGGCGAGCTACCAACTGCGGCCCGGGTGCTCTAGCGTAGGCGGTGGCGACGAAAGGAGACGCAATGCGCATCGAGTCCTCAGTCACGGCCATCTCGTGGATCCCGTCCGAGGCGATCGAGGGGATGCCGAAGCTTCCGTTCGAGCTCGGGATCGGCAAGTACGACGAACCACCGCCCGACCGCCTGGAGGAAGGCGACCTCGAGCGCCTGCGCGACGAGGATCGCTTTCGTGAGGCGAATCGCCTCGCGGGCTGGATCGAGGTCGAGGACGGAAAGATCGTCGGCCACGGACACGAAGGCGAGGGTCTCGTCGGGTCGACGACGTTCAGCTTCGGGATCAAGGACGTGAACGTCCCCGGAGTCGCCTTCGAGATCCTTCGGCCCGAGCCGGAGGTGACCGAGGGCTACGTGCGCTTCATCCAGACGGTTGGCGGCCGCGCCGGCTTCCCGGCTCCCCGCATGGTCACAGGGCGGCCGTTCTTCCGCGTGCAGTCGGCGACCGCGTGGACGACGCTCGCGCTGACGATTCGAGCCGACGGCACCTCCGACTACGAGCTCGTCGGAGCGAGTCCCTTCCCGCGCCACTGGATCTACGACCGAGACGGCAACCTCGCCGCGAAGTCGGGAACCGTGGACTTCAAGACCTGGTATCGCGAGGCGCACGGCGACCGCACGCCCTGGGGCGACGAGGAGTCCGTTGCGTTCACGACCGCAGCCGAGAGCGCGCTCGAGCGCGAGATCTCCCGCGAGCTCATGGAGACCAAGAGCCTCTCGGACCGCCGGACTCTGGAGCCCGGCGAGACGCTCACCGAGCAGGGCGGTGACGCGGGCGACGAGCTCTATCTGCTCCTCGACGGCGTGCTCGTGGTGGAAGTGGACGGCGAGGAGGTCGCCGAGATCGGGCCGGGGACGATTCTGGGCGAGCGCGCCTTTCTCGAGGGCGGCAACCGGACTGCGACGCTGACTGCGCGCACGCGTTGCCGGGTCGGGGTCGTTCCGGCCGATCTGATCGACCGCCAGGAGATGGAGGACCTCGCCGCAAGCCGCCGCGAGACGTAGGCCCGCGTGGGCCGTTGCACGAGCCCGGTGGTAGCCGTCACCATCACGACCGAGCGGCTGAGCCTGGCGCCGCTCGTGCCCGAGGACGCCGACGAGCTGGTCGGGGTCCTCGACGACGAGCGGCTGCACGAGTTCATCGGCGGCCGGCCGCTGACTCTTGCCGAGCTCCGCGACCAGTACGTCAGGCTCGCCGCAGGTTCCCCGAGAGCCGGCGAGGTGTGGCTCAACTGGATCGTCCGCCGCCGCGCGGACTCACAGCCGGTCGGCACCGTGCAGGCCACCATCACGAGCGAGGACAGCCGGCGAACGGCGCAGGTCGCCTGGATCATCGGCGTCGAGTGGCAGAACCAGGGATTCGCGTCGGAGGCGGCGCGTGCTCTCGTCGACTGGCTGCGAGACCAGGGAGTTCACGAGATCGTCGCCAACATCCACCCCGATCATCGGGCCTCGGCCGCGGTCGCGACCCGAGCCGGCCTCGAGCCCACGGAGGACGAGGCGGACGGCGAGCAGGTCTGGCGAA
Source organism: uncultured Actinomycetes bacterium (assembly GCA_963756925.1). Lineage (GTDB taxonomy): Bacteria > Actinomycetota > Thermoleophilia > Gaiellales > Gaiellaceae > GMQP-bins7. Next base: position 66,480 of record CAVWPL010000011.1, read on the forward strand.
CCCCTGGACCGGAAGGTGTCACTTCAGGACAGTAGTGACACTCGCTCGTATGTGTGTCACAATCCGGCGATGAACGCGATTCGAGTAAAGGTCGGACCCAAAGGACGCGTCGTGGTTCCGGCACCGATCAGGAAAGAGCTCGGCATCGAGGAGGGTACGGAGCTGATGGCGCGCATCGAGGGCGACGGCATCGTGCTCGAGCCCCGTGCTGCGGCTCTCCGCCGCCTGCGCGAGCTCTTCGCGCACATCCCGCGCGACAGGAGCCTTGTGGATGAGCTCATCGCGGAGCGACGCGAAGAGGCTCGTCGTAAGAGGCTGAGCGCTGATCGAGCACGAGCACACGTAGTGCCATGGACGCGTCCGCCGTGCTGGCAGTGATCCTCGAGGAGCGTGGCGCCGAAACGGTCGAGCAGCTCGCTGAGGACTCGGTGCTCTCGGCGGTCAATTGGGCCGAGGTCTGGCAAGTGGCGCGCGATGAAGCGGTACCCGTCGCCGAGCTCCGAGCGCGACGTTGAAGCGTATGGGGTGTCGATTATCCCCTTCACCTCCGCCGACGCCGAGCGAACCGGAGACCTGCATCGATCAACACGAGCTGCAGGGCTCTCCCTCGCAGACCGAGCGTGCCTGGCTCTCGCTGCTCGGCTCGGCGTGCCCGCCGTGACCGCCGACCGCGCGTGGGCGGATCTCGACGTCGGCGTCGAGATCGTCTGTATCCGCTAGACGAGCGGAATCACCCGATTTGCAGCGGACTTCGGTTCGATCGCAGCGAGAGCCGCTACCCTTTGACGGTGGCAAAGACGAGCAGAGAGCGGGAGCAGGAAGCGCGTCAGGCGAAACTCGACCACGTCCAGGAGCAGATCTCCTCGGGTGAGCTCGTGATTCGCACGATGACGAAAGCCGAGCGCGCACGGTGGGCCAAGCGACGGTCAGTGCTCGATGACAGCTCGACGCCGGGAGAGCGCGCGCGCCGGAAGGCCGCCCTCGACAGTCGGCGCAGACGCTCCGAGCGCCACTCGTAGCCCCCTGGCAGGCGCGGCTCGCGCTTACGCGTGGGTCAGCACGAACTGACGCGTTCCGACGAGCTTCCCGTAGCTCGAGGCTTTCAGGAGCCCGAAACCGGGCCAGACGTACCAGCGGTAGCGGCCGGGGGTCAACCTGAACGTCCGGCCGTCGTATTTCCACGACTGCTGCAGGCGGAACTTCGGGCTCTTCGGCCACACGGTGAGGATCTTCGCTCCGTCGCGGTACAGCTGGACGTTGTAGTACGTCGCTTTCGGCACGGAGCCCCAGGTGAGAAGCGGCGGCGCCTTCAGCCGTGCGTCAGCAGCGGGCCTCTTCAGGGCGGGCGTCGCGATCGCCGGCTGCGAACGTACCGACTTCGTCAGCGACCGCGGCTGCGCCAGAAGCACCTTCGCTGCGCCGTTTCCCGCCTGGTCGTACGCGGTAACCGTGTATCGATACTTCACGCCGTTCTGGAGGCGCTTGTCCGTGAACGCCCGCTTCGGGCCGTTGTAGACCGTCGATGGCTTGGGGCCGTGCAGGCCTGGCCGGCGGACGACTGCAAAGGCGAGCGAGTCCGCCGACGCCTTCCAGCGCAGGACGACGCCCGTGCTCTTGAGCTCGGCGTTCACACGCTGGAGCGCAGGAGGCTTCGTGTCGTACTTGAGCTCCAAGCTCGCCGGCGCGCTCGTGTGCCCGGCCTTGTCACGGCACGTGCCGGACAGCGAGGCTTTCTGGGTGTCGGGTCCCTTGTACTCGACCGGCGGGACGCACGTATCGACACCGGAGACCGTGTCCGTACCGACGAACGCGACCTTGACCGCGTGGTTGTACCAGCCGTTCGCGTCCGGTTGCCGCTCGGCCTTCGCCGCGACCGTCGGCGGCGTCGCGTCGTACTTGACCTCGTAGTTCGTGCTCCCGGCATTGCCGGCACCATCCGTGCAGGTGCCCGACACGCGAGCCGCTCCGGAGTCGGGCCCGCTGTAGCTGGCGGATGACGAGCAGCCCGAGATGCCGGAGAGCGCGTCGGAGCCCGAGAACTCGATCTTGATCTCCCGGGTGTACCAACCGTTCGCGTCCGGACCCCGGTCGGCGGAACCCCTCACCGTCGGCGGCGTTGCATCCCGTTTGACGTTGACCGTCGTCTTCACGGATCCGCTTCCGTCCGACACCGTGCACGAGACCGGGGTGCCTCCGGTATCGCTCGTGATCGCGACGGCGGGGCAACTGGGCGCGCTCCACGTGACCGTTACGTTCGCCGTGTGCCACGCTGAGCAGTCGGCGGGGCCGGGCGAGCAGGTCGGTATCGGCTGCGGCGGAAGCGCCATTGCGGCCGACCCGACAAGCGTGAGGACGGCGACCGCCAATGCCGCAAGTAGAAGCGGCAGTCGCCGCGCCATCACGCCCTCCCCCACAATCCGTCGGTCCGGGTCAGAAGATGCAGCAGGCTGCCGCTCGCGAGCGCAAGCGCGAGGAGGGCAAGCGCAGCCAGCAATACGGGGCCTCCGGACGTCTCCGACGAGCTAGCCGCGGCGACAACGGCAGGAAGCTTCGACTTCTTGCTGGCCGGCGGCGGCGGGGTCGCCTTCGGTGGAGTGGCCCGGGTGGTTTTTGGCGTTGTCTTCACCACCGCCGGTGGCTGAGCCGCAGCCGGTGGCTGAACCGCCGGAGTCGTCGGACGTTGCGTCGCGGCATCCGGTGAGGCGGCTCCGCTGGGCGACGTCGAAGGTCTCGTGGTCGTCGACGGCGCGGGGTCGGGTGCCGGGCTCGAGGGCTTCGCGGCCGGTGTCGGTGAAGGAGTGCTCTGGGCCTGGTACGGATCCGGGCTCGGCTGCGCCGCGGCCGGCGCCGAAGCCACCGTCAGCGCGAAGGTCGCCGCGAGAATCGCTCCGCACGCCGCGAGAAAGGCCAGGCGGGGGCGCAACCGGTTCCCCCCACCGGTCAGAACGCCGCAGTTGCAGTCCGTCCCTTGCTCTCACGAGCCTCCCCCGGCTCGGTGCTTCCGCTTGTGCGGAACGCTACTCCGCGTTGTCGAAACCGTCAATCACTCGGTCGAGATGGCGACCGCCGGCCGCGCAGGGGCGGCCGGCGGTCAACTGTCAGGCGTCTGTCAGATCGAGAGCATCACCGCCTTCTCGCCTGGGTCTTCGACTGGTCGGTCGCCGATCGGCTTCCGGACGAATCGTGAGCCGCATCCCTGCCGAACTGGCTGAGATCGCCGTAGCGACCGGGGCTCGACTTCCGATCCGGTGCCCACTCGTTCGCCGCATCCAGCTGGAGGCTGGCTGCGATCGCTGCAGCGAGCTGGTCGTTGTCGGCCAGCTGACCGATCGCCTGGATTCCGGAGCCGGAGGTGCACCGGCAGGAATCAGGACGATTCTGGTGCTGGTCGGCCGCCTGCGCCGCCGCGTTCCAGTTCGCGGCTTTCGCGTCGGACGAGGCGTCGTTCGACTGGCGGACGTAGCCGTCGTCGCCTGGGCTCGAGACCCTGGTCGGCGCGTTGCTGTTGCCGATCTGGGAGTCGGGCTGGCAGCGGCACGGCTGCTTCAGACCCAGCTGCAGCGTGAGGGCGAATGCCCCCGCGCCTTGCCAGTTCTGCGAGGACTGGCCGATGGCCTGGATCCCCGTCCCACAGCATCCGCCTTGCTTTCCGCCTTGCTCCTGGACGGCGTTCTGACCCGTCCAGTTGGCTGTTGCCGGCGGCGGCGTTCGAGGACGCGTTGTTCGATTGGGACACCGAGCCGCCGTATCCGGGGCTCAGAACCCGCACGGGCGCGTTCTCGTTCGAGGCGCCGAGTTGCGCAGTGAGCGCTGCCGAGAGGGCCAGCTGGCCGCTCTTCGACTCCTGACCGATCACCTGGATGCCCGACCCTCCGGCCTGGCTCTGATCGGCGGACTGCTTCGTCCCGTTCACGTTCGCAGCCGTCGCGTTCGACGTTGCGGTGTTCGACTGTGAGACCCGGCCGTCGTCGCCTTCGCTCAGCACCCGAATCGGGGCGTTGCTGTTCGACGGCTTCTCCTGGATCGTCGCGGAGAGTGCCGCCGCGCCTTGCGCGTTCGACGCGGACTGACCGATCACCTGCGTACCGGCGCCCCCGCACTTGCAGGAGTCTCCGGCCTGGTTCTGATCGGCCGCCTGCTCGGTCCAGTTCACGTTGCCGGCCGCCGCGTTCGAGGACGCGACGTTCGACTGCGAGACCGAGCCGTTATTGCCGGGGCTCAGGACGCGCACCGAGATGTTCTCGTTCGATGCGCCCTTCTGCTCCGTCAGGGACGCCGCGAGGGCTCCCTGATGATTGTCAGCGGACTGACCGATGACCTGCGTGCCGGCGCTCCCGCACTTGCAGGAGTCCGAGCCGCCAGCCTGGGTCTGATCGGCGGTCTGCTTCGTTCCGTTCACGTTGCGCAGCCGTCGCGTTCGACGAGGCGACGTTCGACTGCGAGACAGAGCCATCGTCGCCCGGGCTCAAGACCCGAACCGAGATGTTGCTGTTCGACGGGTTCTCCTGCTTCGTCGCGGAGAGTGCCGCCGCGCTCTGGTCGTTCGAGGCCGACTGCCCGATGATCTGGCTGCCGGCGCCGCCTGCCTGGGTCTGACCAGCCGCCTGCTCGGTCGCGTTCACGTTGCCGGCCGCCGCGTTCGACGACGCGACGTTCGACTGTGAGACCGAGCCGTCGTTGCCGTCGCTCAGGACGCGCACCGAGATGTTCTCGTTCGACGCGCCCTTCTGCTCCGTCAGCGAGGCCGCGTGGGCCTGCTGATCGTTATCGGCGGACTGACCGATGACCTGCGAACCTGACTCCGGGCACCGGCAGACGTCCGTGCTGGGCTGCGAGCCGTAACCACCGCATCCGCAGTGGTTCGGGCCGCCGCGCTGATCCTGCTCGGCCGTCTGCGTCGTTCCGTTCAGGTTTCCAGCAGTCGCGTTCGACGTGGCCTCGTTCGACTGCGACACCGAACCGTCGTTGCCCGGGCTCAGCACCCGGACGGGGATGTTGCTGTTCGACGGGCTCTCCTGGACGGTTGCGGAGAGTGCCGCCGCGCTCTGATCGTTGTCGGCCGACTGGCCGATGATCTGGCTGCCGTCAGCGTTGCAGCAGGTTCCGGCCTGAGTCTGACCGGCCGACTGCTCCGTGCCGTTGGCATTGCCTGCGGCCGCATCCGAGGACGCTGCGTTCGACTGCGAGACGTCTCCGTCATCGCCTTCGCTCAGGTCCCGGACCGGCGTGTTCTCGTTCGACGCGCCCTTCTGGAGCGTCAGCGCAAGAGAAAGCGCGTCCTGCGCGTTCGAGCCGGACTGGCCGATCACCTGGAGGCCGGAGCCCCCTGCCTGATCCTGGCCAGCCGTCTGCTTCGTCCCGTTCGCATTCCCAGCAGTTGCGTTCGACGAGGCCTCGTTCGACTGTGCGACCGAGCCCGCATCGCCCGGGCTGAGAACCCGGATCGGGGCGTTGCCGTTGGTTGGTTCCTGCTGCGCTGTCCCTGCGGCGGATCCTGCGGCTTGATCGCTACCGGCCGCCTGGCCGGAGCTCTGACCCGCAGGGGGTCCCGCCGTGGCCGTCCCCACTCCTGCAAGAAGCAGAAGGAGAACGCCCGTGGCCAGCGCGAGGAGTAGACGCTTCATGTGTCTCCCTTCGAGCTGTCAGATGGCGCCTGTGACCGTCCAAGACACGGGCACCGGGACTGGGTCAGACAGCTCTCATCCAGGGCGATCCAGTGGTGAGTGGAACCGGTTGCGCGGGCTCGGATGCCGCGCAAGCCGGATCCTCCGCCCGAGGCCAGGGGCGGGGAGAACGATGAAACCGATGACAGTCGCGAAACCGAAGGTGAGCGGATTCGGAACGGTTCCTCCCGTCGAGTGAGAAGAACCTCCGGCGTTGAGGGTGCGGGGGAGCGCGAAGAGCGTCAGCGCTTCGTCCCTCGGGCGTTGAGGCGCACGCCGCGCATCCGGCGCCGGTCGTGGAGCCTTGGCATCCGGCTGGCTGTGCGCCGAGGCCACGTCGTGCGTCGCCGTCGGCGACGGGGGGCCGGCCCAGACGTCTCGGGTGGATGCGCGCGTCGTTTCCAGCGCATGCTCGTCGGGCGTTCGCGGAGCGGGCGACGAGGTGGTCTCCACCGTGACGCCCGCAACCTGGAGCACGGATGGGCTCAGAGGCTCGAGAAGTCCAGGCAGAGCCGACACGTCCGGCATCGACACGTCTGGAATCGATACGGGCGGAACCACGATGTCGATGGCGAAGCCGATCTCTGTCGGAGTGGCCGACCCGTGTGGAACCGTCAGCGTGGAGCCGGCGAGCGCGGGCATCCAGAGCTCGAGCCCGCGCAGCATGTCCAGGCTCGCGAATCCCGGCGAGAAGTACGCCGGCGGGAAGTACGGATGTGCGTTCCATGCCACCGCCGAGATCGTGAGATCACTCGTGGTAGCAGGTGTGTTGGCGGCCACGTGTCCGCTCGAGAGCACCGGGCTCGCCTCTGGGGCAGTGTCGGGAGCCGGGGCCGGGGCCGGGGCAGGGGCAGGAGCGGGGGCCGGGGCAGTATCGCTTCCAGTATCAGGGACTGTCTCGGCCGGTGTCTCGGCGGGCGCCTCGCAGTCCCAGTTCCACGTCCAGTTCCACAGCCAGTCGAGGCCGGTGCCTTCCCCTGCCTGGGTCGAGATCTCCGTCGTCGTCCCACACCACGTGAACGTCCAGGCCCACAGCCAGGCGCCCGTGTCTCCATCCTGAGTTGGAGCCACGGGGGTTGGCGCCGTGTTCGTCTGGCTGACGGGGCCGTCGTCGCCGGGGCTCAGTACCCGGATCGAGACATTGGTATTCGCGGGTCCGGACTGCGGCAAGTCGGACCCGCGAGCTTGGTCGGCGGAAGTGGCGCTCGGCGTGGTGTTCGGAACCGGATCGTTATCCGCTGGCGCCGGTTCACAGGACCAGTTCCAGATCCAGTCCCACGACCACTGCGACGACGCGCTGGTGCCGACTTCATCCGATATAGACGACGCAGTACCGTCACAAACGGTGAGCGTCCACGTCCAAATCCATTCCGCGGTTATCGGGCGACGATACTAATTCGCCAGAAGTATTGTTCGGGGATTGATACTGCGAATTGGCATCTTGATACTGCGAGGCATCAGAAGGCGGTTGGGAGGCTTCACCCGCCCCGTCAGCCGGAAGCGCCGACGCGTTGGTCTGGCTCACGGGCCCGTTGTCGCCTGGGCTCAGGACTCGAACCGAGACGTTCGTGTTGGTCGATCCGGTCTGCGAGAGCCCTGGTGCGGGGTCGGGCGCGGCGGTGCCGGCTGGAGCGGTGATATCAGGCTGTGCGAGTGGCGATACCACGTCGTCCGCAGGGCCGTGCTGGTCCACCGGCGCCTCCGTTCCGGGGCTTTCCACCCGGACGGAGACATTGAGGTTCCCGTCATCGCCCTGGCTCGTCGTCGATACCTCGGGCGGCTCGGGAGGGGGTGGTAGAGCGCTGTCTGAGCCTTCAGGCGGGGTGATTGGCTCTGCCTGGGGCTCCGAATCGGCTGGAGGGTCGGGAAACGGGTCACTGGGCGTGTCGGCCAGCGGGTCGGCGAGCGGGTTCGGCACGGGGTCAGGCCCTGGCGTCGCCAGCGGATCGGGGAGCGGGACAGGTGGCAGCTCGGGCTCGGGAACGGCTGGAATCGGCGCACGACCGGCACTGTGGGTGTCGGCGGAGGTGGGTTCTGCCGATTGGAGGCAAGGGCAGGACCAGCCGTTCCGAGCCCGAGAACGACGCCGGTCGCGAGCATTCCCAACAGTCGAAACCGGCGCCGTGAGTGGACCCGTCTCTGACAGGGATATGAGGACGAGGTCCCTGTCCCGCAATCCACTCATCTAGAGAAATACCCATCGACGTGTCGCATCAACCATCTGCTTGAGTTGGCGTATGGAGTTGAAAAAGATTTGCGTTATCATCACTACAGCGAACGACCGACCAATTATCGACATGAGGACCTCAGATATGTGCCTTGCGGCCGAGCGATCTTCGGGAAGCGCAGATCCCGGAACGCTCCTGCGCGTCTACCGTCGTACGGGCGATCCCGACGCTCGGGAGAGACTTGTCGAGCTCTACCTCCCGCTGGTTCGCTCGCTCGCTCGTCGGTACGCGCACTGCGGCGAAAGCCTGGACGACCTCGTCCAGGTCGGGTCGATCGGGTTGATCGAGGCGATCGACCGCTTCGACCCGGAGCGTGGCAGCGACCTCGTCAGCTACGCGATCCCCACGATCACCGGTGAGATCAAGAGGCACCTTCGCGACCGGAGCACGGTCGTTCGGATGCCCCGGCGTCTCGTCGAGCTGGCGCTCGAGCTCCGTTCGGTGCGTGAGCTCATGGCTGCACGCCAGCGCAGGCCGCCGACGGTGTCGGAGTTGGCGCAGGAGATGGGGGTGTGTGAGGCCGATGTGGTGAAGGCAATCGAGACGGAGCGGGCCCGGATCCCCATGTGGCTCTCGACTGCGGGTGGCGAGAGCGTCGAGCTCGACAGCGCGATAGCCGTCGACGATGCGTTCGACATCAGCGAGGAGCGCCTGCTTCTTGCGGCCGGCTTCCGTACGCTCGCCGCGCGCGAACGAAAGATCCTGCACCTGAGCTTCTTCGGCGGGTTGAGCCAGGTCGAGATTGCGCGCGAGGTGGGTCTGTCCCAGATCCAGGTGTCGCGGCTCATCCGGGACTCCCTCGAACGGATGAGAGCGGCGCTCGAGCGGTCGCAGCCGGCTCCGCGCGAATCCCTCATCGGGCTCTAGTGCGCTCGGTTTCGAGCTTGTACACTCGGAACATGGCGGGGGCGCCGTTGCTCGCCGAGGACGTGGCGTCTTCCTACCGGATCTCGTTGGCGCGAGACGGGGAAGGGCCGGGCGCGCCGTGGGTTGCCGAGGTCGACGAGCTGCCGAGCTCCTCGGCCCGTGGAGCCACGCCGGAGGAGGCCGTTCGTCGCGCCTGGGCCGCGGCTGCGCAGTCTCTAGGGATCCAGCAGGACGGATCGGCCGACGGGGCGCCGGCAAAGAAGGCAGCCCAGCACAGCGGCAAGCTGCTCGTTCGCATGCCGGCCACGCTCCACGACGAACTCGCGCGAGCTGCCGAAACCGAGGGCGTGAGCTTGAACCAGCTGATCACCGGCGTGCTCGCGGGCGCGGTCGAGTGGGGAACGGCCGAGGACCGAGCGCCACTCCGCGGCTCGTCCACAGGTACCGCCGGGTCGGGCCGCGCCGCCCGGATCGCACTCGTGGCGAACTTCGTCGTCGTTCTCGTCGCGGCGATTGCCGCGATCACTCTGCTCGTGGTCGCCTGGCAGCACGGCTGGTAGCGCTTCGCTCCGAGACTGACGCCGACATGGAGGGCGGGGAACTGGGCGTCGATGCGGCCGGCGGGCGGTTGCGCGTCTTCATCAGCTCGAGCCCGGGCGAGCTGGCGGAGGAGCGTCAGTCGACCACGCTCGAGACAGATCACCCGAGATGTGTAAGTGTGTCCGTTGAGCCGTCAGGTCGCTGTGGGCAGGCCACGCGACACCGACGGCCAGACAGGAGGCGTGCATGCACGCACGAATCGCAAAGTACAGCTACACGGGGAACGCCGAGGAGCTCGCGCGGACTGCGGAGGACGGGATTCTCCCGATCCTCCAGGCGAAGCCGGGATTCAAGGCCTACTCGCTCGCGGACATCGGTAACGAGATCATCTCGTTCAGCGCCTGGGAGTCCGCGGACGCCGCTGAGGCCGCAAGTGCAGCAGTGGCTGACTGGGTCGCCGAGAACATGGCGGGCGAGGTACAGCTCAAGGAGACGCATATCGGCGAGATCCTCATCGGCACCGCACTCGGCGTGAGCACGAAAGCCGGCGCCATCACCTAGGTTCGTCTGGCCTCAAGCTGGACAACACAGGCTCGACGTGTTGTAAATGAGCAGCCTCCGAGCCACCTGCGGCGCGGCTCGGAGGCACTCTCGGTCGTGTCGACACCGGGACGAGCTAACCTTTGGCGGTGGCCAAGACGAGTCGGGAGCGAGAGCAGGAGGCGCGTGAGGCGAAACTCGAGCACCTCCGCGACCAGGTTTCGTCAGGCGAGATCGTGATCCGCACGATGACGGACGCCGAGCGGGCGAAGTGGGCGAAGCGTCGCACCATGATCGACGAGACCTCGACCCCGGCCGAACGGGCGCGCAGGGTTGCTGCACTCGAGAATCGCCGCCGCCGCGCCGAGCGTCACTCGTAAGCAGCCACCGAAGACTTCGCTCAGACACACTCGCGTAGGCGGCCCGCGAGTTGCTCGACGCTCGTCCGGAGCTCCTCGGGACTGCGAATCGCGAAGCGACAGTCGAGACCGGCGAGAATGCGCGCCATCCAGTCGAGCGAGCTGACGCGCATTCGCAATACGGTGCCGTTCTCGTCCTCGACGAGCTCCGCAAGAGTCGCGGGAACTCGGCGAGCCGCCTCGTCGAGCGTGAGGTAGAGCAGCACCTCGACCTCGTACGGCCAGGGCACGCGAGCGAGCGAACGGCTGACGTGCGCGACTGCGTCGAACCCCTCGGGAGGAGCGACCGCGGATCCGCTGACGACGGCAACGCGCCGCATGCGATCGATCCGAAACGTGCGCAGGGCCTTGCGCAGGTGGTCGTGTGCAGCCAGGTACCAGCGGCCCGAGTGAACCACGAGGCCGTGCGGGCTGAGCTCGCGTCTCGTCTCGTCTCCCGAGAACGAGCGATACGCGGTCCGAACCCGCTTGCGTCGTCGGATTGCATCGGCGAGCAACAGCACGGTCTCGCCCTGGACGGGCGAGCCTGTCGGCGCAGCAGTCGTGAAGTCGAGCGTTGCCTCCAGCGCCTCCACACGCCGGCGAAGACCGTCGGGCAGGACGCGATGGATCTTCTCGAGAGCGCCGTCGATGGACTCGGTCGACCCGGTCAGCCCCAGGCGACCGGCGGCGATCACACCGAGCGCGACGACCACCGCCTCGTCGTCCGAGAGCATGAGCGGCGGGAGCCGGTAGCCGGGCCGAATCCGGTATCCGCCCCCGACGCCGCGCTGGCCCTGAACGGGGATCCCCAGGGCCTGCAAAGCACTGATGTAGCGGCGGACCGTACGCGGGTCGATCTCCAGTCGGTCGGCGATCTCTCGGCCGGTCGTCGCTGGCTGCGCCTGGAGGAGCTCGAGCAGTTCGAGCAATCGAGCAGTCGGCGTCAGCATCCGCGAAGTGAACCACAGATAGAGGGCTGATACCGCCCTATTTACGGTCTAGGGTTGGAGGCAACTGGAGAGGACAAGGAGGCAGGCGTGAGCAGTGTTCTGCAGCGAGAGGAATCGGCGCACGACTTCGACTTCTGGTTCGGCCGGTGGAACGTTCGCAACCGCCGGCTGCGCGAGCGGCTCGTTGGCTCGAACGAATGGGAGGAGTTCGCTGCGACGAGTGTCGCCCGGCCGCTGCTCGACGGCATCGGAAACGAGGACGAGTTCCGCACCGACCACGACGGCGGCTTCATCGGCATGTCGTTTCGCTTCTTCGATCCCGAGACGAAGCTCTGGTCGATCTACTGGGCCGACACCAGGCGGTGTGGTGTGCTCGACCCGCCGGTCTTCGGCTCGCTGTCAGGTGATGGGGGCGTGTTCGAAGGCGATGACACCTTCGAGGGCCGACCGATTCGGGTCCGCTTCACCTGGTCGCGCATCACGACGCCGACACCTCGCTGGGAGCAGGCGTTCTCGGACGACGGCGGCGAGACCTGGGAGACCAACTGGGTGATGGAGTTCACGCCCGCAGGTGGCGAGTCGTGAGCGCCCTCGAACAACTCGACGGAGTGCGGCCCGACTACCGCCACAGCCCCAAGTGCGCGCGACCCGAGGCGAGCCTCACGCTCGGCGGGCTCGTGCTGAAGTGGTATGACATCGCCCCTGCGAAGACCCCGGTGCCGCTTGCAATCCGAGCGCTTGCTCGTCGGAACCTGCGGGACGCTTTCAAGGCCGGCGCACTCGATGCTTCGGGCGACCTGGGGTTCGTGATCCTGCATCGCTGCGGTGAGGGTTTCTACTTCCTGATCGTCTCGACGTGGCGTAACGACAACGAGCTCTGGGAGACGGTGTGGGCGAAGGACGGCGACGGCGAGGTCAAGTTCCGTCCGTGGCTGACCGAAGGGAAGCATCGCCCGACGTACTGCGTGTGGGAACTCGGCGTCGTCTGCCACGAGCAACGGGCGTGGAGCGACTTCTTGCGCTCGGATCGCGACGAGGAGGCGACACGGGCCTACATCCGGGGTTCCTATGAGGGTGAGGTCTGAGACCCGGGATGCCGCTACAGAATCGCGTCACGCCCCTCGGGGAGCTCGTCGCCGAGCCCGGGCGCGGCCTCGTCTACGGGAACCGGGGCTGTCTCCACGACGCGAGTGGACGGATTCGCCGACACCACAACGGCAAGCGCTGGATCGCGTGCCAGCTCGAGTTCCGCGGTTGGCGACGCGGACCGCTGCTGCAGCCCGGTCGCTTCACCGAGTTGTTCTTTCTCGACGAGGCGACCGCGTTCGCCGCCGGCCATCGGCCGTGCGCGCTCTGCCGCCGCGAGGACTACGTGCGCTTCGGCGAGGTCTGGCGCGCGCTGCATCCTGGCCACGTCGGAGCAGACGCCGTCGACGCGCAGCTTCACCGCGAACGCGTTGTCACGGGCACGAGCGGCCAGCGCCGTAGCGAGGGCTCGCTCGACGAGCTCCCCGACGGTGCGTTCGTCCTGTGGGACGACTCGGCGCAGCTGGTGCTCGGCTCGAGCCTCCTGACCTGGTCCGCAGCGGGTTACGTCGCCCGCCGCCCGCGTCCTTCCCGCACGCAGGCGGTGGTGATCACGCCTCCCTCGCTTACCGCAGTCCTGCGCTCGGGCTGGCAGCCGCTCGTCCCCCTGCTGCATCCAACGGCACTCACTGCATAATCGCTCGGTGATGTCGAGGCGCTGTTGGGCAACGTGGGCCAGGGCACGCCGTGGCCGGTGAGGCTCTCGTTACGACGGTCGTCGGAAGCTATCCGCAACCCGAGTGGCTGATCGATCGGGCGCGACTCGGCGAGCGACTGCCGCCGCGCGTGCGAGCGCGCGAGCTCTGGCGTGTCGCGGATCCGGTTCTCGAAGAGGCGCAGGACGACGCGACGCGGCTCGCCGTCCAGGACATGGAGCGGGCCGGCATCGACGTGATCACTGACGGGGAGATGCGGAGGGAGAGCTACTCCAATCGCTTCGCGACTGCGCTCGATGGCGTCGACCTGGACGAGCCTGGCGTCGCGCTCGACCGCACGGGTCACGAAAACCCTGTCCCCCGAGTCGTCGGCCCGATCCGGCGCACTCGGCCGGTCGAGGTTCGCGATGTGGAGTTTCTTCGCTCGCTCACCGACCGCCGGATCAAGATCACCGTTCCCGGGCCGTTCACGATGGCCCAGCAAGCCCAGAACGACCACTATGTCGACGAGCGAAGCCTGGCGCTTGCGTACGCGGAGGCCGTCAACGAGGAGCTGCGCGACCTCAAAGCGGCCGGCGCCGACGTCGTCCAGATCGACGAGCCGTATCTCCAGGCTCGACCGGAGCCAGCGCGGGAGTACGCGGTGGAGGCGATCGATCGTGCGCTGAGCGGGATCGACGGCGAGACCGTCCTCCACACCTGCTTCGGCTACGCGCACATCGTCCACGAGCGACCCACCGGGTATCCGTTCCTCCGCGAGCTCAACGACTGCGTCGCCACCCACCTCTCACTCGAGGCGGCGCAGCCGAATCTCGACCCGGAGGTCCTGCGGGAGGTTCCCGACAAGGTGATCGTGCTCGGTGTCCTCGACCTCGGCTCCGAGCGAGGTCGAGACGCCGGAGCTCGTCGCCGAGCGGATCCGCAACGCGCTCAGGGTGGTGCCGCCGCACAGGCTTGTCGTCGCGCCGGACTGTGGGATGAAGTACCTGCCTCGCGAGCTGGCGCTCCGTAAGCTCGAAGCGATGGTTGCCGGTGCCCGTCTCGTCCGGGAAGATCTCGCACGCTGAGTGGGGGGAGAGCACATGCAGATCGGTAAGGCCGGCAACGCCGTGAGCTCGATCAGCCAGGCGTATCCCGACCGGGTCGAGGTGCGGGGACGCGACCTGTGCGGCGACCTGCTGGGCAGCGTGACGTTCACCGAGTACTTCCACCTGCTGCTCACGGGCCGCGAGCCGTCGGACGACCAGCGCTTCTTTCTCGACGTGCTGCTGGTCTCGATCGCCGAGCACGGGCTCATGCCATCGAATGTCGCGGCGCGCATGACGCTTGCTGCCAACCCCGGATCGCTGGAAGGAGCTGTCGCGGCGGGAATCCTGGGCGCAGGGGCAGTCGTACTTGGCGCGTCCGAGGAGTGTGCGCGCCTGCTCGAGAAGGCGCAGGCCGAGGTGGCTGACGGCGGTGATCGCGATGAGGTCGCCGCTGCAATTGCCCGCGAGGTTCAAGCATCCGGCGCCAAGATGCCGGGGTTCGGCCACCCTCTTCATCGGCCGCTCGACCCGCGCGCCGAGCGAATCCTCGAGCTCGCCGATGCCCGCGGGCTGAACGGGTCGCACGTTCTGCTCGCACGTTCTCTGCGCGACGCCGTCGCCGAGGCCTGGGGTAAGCCGCTCCCGATGAACGTCTCCATGCCCATCGCGGCAGTGATGCTGGACCTCGGGTTTCCTCCCACAGCAGTGAAAGCGGTCCCGATTCTCGCTCGGACAGCCGGGCTGCTCGCACATCTGGTCGAGGAGCAGCAGGAGCCCGTCGGCTTCCTCATGGCATCGAGAGCCGAGGAGGCGGTCGAGTACCGACCTCTGCCCGACGAACTCACGTGATTCTCGCGCCGGAGATCGAGACGCGTCCGTGGGCGGAGCAGCTCGCCGTCGACGATGCGAGCTATCGCGCACAGCTCTCCTACCTCTTCGAGCGCTCGGCGTTCTACCGGGAGAAGCTCGCGGCGGCCGGGTTCGCCTCGGATCGCGCGGCCGGCGGGCTCGCGGAGATCGCGCAGCTTCCCCTCACCGAGAAGGCCGAGGTCAAGGCGACGTGCACGCCCGACAATCCGCTCGGCGCGCATCTGTGCGCAGCGCCGTCCGAGATCGTCCGGATCTACTCGACGAGCGGGACCACCGGCACGCCGAGCTTCATCCCGCTGACCGCTAGCGACCTCGACGACTGGGTGACCGGGTCGGCACGCAGTTACGCGGCGTCCGGGATCACCGCCGGTCAGCGCATCGTGTCCACCTATAACGCCGGACCGTTCGTCGCCGGGGCTGCGCTCGCCTCCTTCGACCGCATCGGCCTTTGCCACATCCCGGTCGGTACCGGGAACACCGAGCGCCTGATGCTCGCGATCGAGCTCCTGCGTCCCGAAGCCGCGGTCCTCACGCCCTCGTACGCAGCCCACCTCGTCGAGTGGGCGGCCGAGCGGGAGATCGACCTCCGCGGCTCGAGCGTCGAGCGCGTCCTGGTCGCCGGCGAGCCCGGAGGCGGTGAGCCTGCATTCCGTGCGAAGCTCGAGGAGGGCTGGGGCGCGAAGGTCACCGAGGCCATGGGCATCGGCGACATCGGCATCTCGCTCTGGGGCGAGTGCGAGGAGCAGGACGGGATGCACCTGGGCGCGCGCGGCTTTGTCCACGCCGAGCTGATCGACCCCGATACGGGCGAGGCGATCGAGGTCGACGACGAAGCCACTGGAGAGCTCGTGCTGACACATCTCCAGCACCGCGCGGCGCCGCTCCTGCGTTTCCGCACACGCGACCACGTCCAGATTCGAACGAGCCCGTGTGCGTGCGGCCGCACGGGTCCGCGGGTGCGCTGCATCGGGCGGACCGACGACATGCTGATCGTCCGCGGGGTCAACGTCTTCCCGTCCGCCGTCCGCGAGGTCGTGGCCGCGTTCGCACCTACGGTCAGCGGTCACATTCGCGTGCGCCCCGAGGCGGCAGGGGTGAAGCAAGAGCCGCCGCTTCCGGTGGTCGTCGAGCTCGCCCGAGGTGCGACCGCCGGGGACGACCTCGCCGACGCGATCCGTGAGAAACTGCGAAACGTGCTCGTCGTCCAGACGCGGGTCGATCTCGTGCCATGGGGGAGCCTCGAGCGAAGCGAATACAAGTCGAAGCTCGTGGATCGCTAGCGATGCGGAAGCTTCAGAGCCAGGGCGTCCATCACATCACGCTCGCCGGGGCCGACCGGCAGACGTCGATCGACTTCTGGGAAGGCGTGCTCGCCATGCCGTTCGTCTTCGAGCAACCGAATCTCGACAACGAGTCGGAAAGCCACCTGTACTTCGATCCTGGCGACGGACGCCTCATCACCGTCTTCACCAATGAAGATCGCGAGCCCGATTCGACGCGCACGTCGACGGACATCGGCTGCGTGCACCACATTGCGTTCTCGCTCTCGCAGGCAACTTTCCGACAGGCGGTGGAACGCCTCGACGAGCGCGGGATCAGCCACAGCGGTGTCAAGGACCGCGGCTTCATGGACTCGATCTACTTCGAGGATCCGCTCGGGCTGCTGATCGAGCTCGCGTCCTATCGATTCGAGCCACCGCCGGGCTACTCGCACGCCGATGTGCTGCTCGAGTCGCACAAGATCCGGGTGGAGCGCGGCGACTACAACATCGCCGAGGACCACCTCGCAGACGCCATCGAGACGCTCGTCAGGCGATCACGAGCGTCGCTCTCGGACGACCGATCGCCCAAGCAACCGTACCGCTAGAACTGGGAGGAATCACATGGCCACGAACACGCTGAGCATCCTCAAGCCGAGCGTCAACAACCTGGCGACGCGCATCTTCGTCCGGGCTGCCGGCCTCGACTTCGAAGAGCAGGACGTCTGGGGGAAGAAGACCACCCCCGAGTTCCTGCAGAAGGATCCCGCCGACCTGACGCCGTTGCTCGAAGAAGCGGGGCTGCCGAAGGGATCGCTCTGGGAGAGCTGCGCGATCATGCAGTACCTCTGCAACAAGCACGGGCTCGACCAGTTCTATCCTGCGGACCCTGGCGAGCGGGCGATGGTCGACAGCGCGATGTTCTACCAGATCGGAACGCTCTATCCGCTCGTCGCGCGCGCGACCTATCCGGCGCTCGGCTTCGGCCAGTACCCGGGCGAGGTTGCCACCGCGAACGTCTCGGACGAGCTGAAGGAGCAGGCCCGAAGTGACGCAGAGGCAGCGATCGCCGGGCCACTCGACGTGTACCGCGCCTTCTTCCTCGACGGGAAGCAGTTCATCGGCGGATCAACCCCATCGATCGCTGACATTCGCCTGGCCGCGACGCTCGAGTTCCTGAACGCGATCGACTACTCGTTCCCCACGTGGGCCGAGGAGTACATGGCTGCGATCGAGAGCGCCCTCGGCGAGGCGTACTCCGAGCCAGCAGCGGACGTGCGCGGCTACATCGACTACGTGAAGTCGCAGGCGTGACCCGGAGCTGACTTCGCGCACGAGACTGCGCTTCCGGACTACACCGCCGACCTCGCGCAGCGAGGGTCGTTGACCAGTTGGTTGATCAACCCGTCGCCAGCTCTGGCTATGCGCTGCTCTGGAAGCACGGCGCCCGGCTGAGGCGAGTCGTCCGATCTGGTTCAGCCGCCCCCCTCCATAGACTGATCGACGCGATGATCCCTGCTGGAACGAGGCGCGTGGAGCTCTTTCTGCCTGTCCGGACGCTGCTCCTCGTCGCGGCTGCGGTCGGGCTCATCGCTGCCTTCAGGACGATCGGCGACACGTTCCTGATCGTGTTCGTCGGAATCTTCCTGGCCCTCGTCTTCGAGTACCCGGTCCGCTTTTTCATGGCGAAGACGTCCCTCTCTCGTGGGCTGGCGGCGACCATCGTGGTGCTCGGAACCGCGATCGCCGTCACGGTGTTCTTCCTCCTCTTGCTCGTTCCCCTCGTCGGCGGGGTCCGCGACTTTCTCCACGAGCTCCCCACGCTCGTCGACGAGCTCCGTGCATCGGACGAGCTGTCCTGGCTCGATGACTCGGGGGCAGCCGAGAACGTGCAGTCGGGGGCAGAGCAGGTGTCGCTGTCCGTGCCTGACGCGGTCTCGGCGGTGCTCGGGATCGCGGGTGACTTCTTCGCCATCTTTCTGGCCGCCTTCACGATCCTGTTCATCTGCCTCTTCCTGCTCACCGACGTGACGAACCTCAAGCGCTCGCTCGCGAGCGTGCTCATGCCGGGTGAGGACGAGCGGTGGCTCGGTGTATGGGAGCGCGTGACCGAGTCCATCTCCCGGTGGGCGATCGGCCTCGTCGTCATCGCGACGATTGCAGGGGTGACGCAGGGCACGACCGCCTGGTTGCTCGGATCGAGCTATGCCCTCGCCCTCGGTGTCATCGCAGGGCTGCTCGACATGATCCCCAACATCGGCGCCACGATCGCAGGCTTCGTCCTCGTGCCGACGCTGTGGGCAGAGGAGGGACTGACCGCGGCGATGATCATGCTCGTGGTGGTTCTCGTCTACCAGCAGGTCGAGAACAACATCCTGACCCCGAAGATCCAGGGCAAGGCCGTTCGGCTCTCCGGCTTCTTCATCATCGTCGCGGTCACGCTCTTCGGATCGCTACTCGGGGTCCTCGGCGCTCTGACCGCCGTCCCGCTGGCCGCCACGCTGCAGATCTTCATCCAGGAGCTCACAAAGGCCAGGCGTGAGCAGGTTGCCGCCGCGGCTGCTTCGGTCCAGTCGCCTAGCCAATCTGCGTAGCCCGTAGCAACGCTCGGCATCGAGCGCAGCTCAGTGTCGAGGATGTCATGCCCCAGACCCGTGCTCCCGAGATGGCTCCCGGGCTATCCAGGGGCCGCTCCTGGCACCGGGGCGGGAGCGGCGACCTGCGCCTCCGGTCTCCGTCGTCCGAACACTGCCATCGCGAGGATGACCAAGCCGATGCCGGTCAGGAGCAAGGCGACGCCGACGACGATGCTGAAGATCGAGAGCATCTCGGACATGAAGCCCATGTTGAGCGCCGTAGTCAGTGCGGTCTCCGTGACCCAGATGTTGCGTGCGCTGTTCGAGACCGGCTCGCCGTTCGCGTCCGTCGCCGCCTGCGCCGGGTCGTTGGTGCCAGCCGGATCGCTCGGGTCCTCGGCGGACTGATACTGGCCCATCTGCGCATACGTCAGCCCGTTGGTGCTTGCGAGCGTGTGCTCGCGCATGATCTCTGCGAACGCGAGCGCCTGGCTGCCGGTCTCGACGGGCTCTCCGGCCCACTGCTCGGCGTGCTCGGCGACCGCGGGGTCACTGGCCGGGCCGAACACGATCCCTTCTTGCTTGAGGTGATCGCGCGTGAAGCTGATTCCCCAGATCCCGAGAACGATCACGACGACGCCGAAGAGAATCAGCACGCCTCCGGAGATGTAACCGCCGATCCGTAGAAACCTTCCCTCTCTCATCGTCTTCCTCCTTCGCTGGGTCCTGGATCACGCCAGTGCCCGACAGGGCCTGCGACGGGTCAGGGCAATTATGGGAGCTTGTCCGTGAACCAGTTCTCGCTGGCTCATGTCGCGGGGCGGACGCGCTTCCAGACGTGTCGAGAACGACGGCGAGCAGCGCTATCGCGACGATCGCGGAGAACGTCTCAGGAGCGTTGCGGAAGATGTCGACTGCAAAGACGACGAGAACGACCGCGGTCACGAGCGATCGCGGCGATGACGATCGCCGTGCGCGCGCCGGTCTCCGCTCGGAGCTTGTACCCCGCAGCGCCGACGAGGAGGAAGATGAGGAGCGAGATGGCGCTGCCGACGGACGCGATCGCCGAGAGGTCGACGAGGTTGGCGACGACGAGCATCGAGCGCGGCGGTGACGAGCACTCCCGCGTGGGCCCCGAGGGTCGAGTCGCGGCCGAAGAAGGGCGGGAACTGGCCGCTCCTGCGCCAGCATCGCGGTAAGGCCCCGGAGGCGTAGAGCGTCGCGTTCACGGACGAGGAGGTCGCGAGCAGCGCGGCGATCGCCATCATCGTGAAGCCGGCGTCACCGAGGGCAGGGCGGGCCGCCTCGGCGATCGCGGTCTCGCCGTACGCGACCACCTCGTCGACCGTGAGGGTGCCGAAGACGCCGAGCGAGATGAGGATGTACGTGGCGGCCGTGACGCCGAGCGCGAGGTACATGGCCAGCGGCAGCTCACGCGTTGGATCGCGTAGGTCTCCGACCGCGAACGTGATCACGCTGAATCCGAGGTACGCGAAGAACGTGAGCGCGACGCTCGCGAGGATCGTCGAGTACGACGGATAGCCGTCGGAAGGCTGAGCAGGCTCCAGTCGACGTCGACGATCGTGACCGCGATGAAGACGGTGAAGACGACAAGGAGCAGGAAGACGATCAGCGACTGGGCGCGATCGACGACCCTCGAGCCGACGAAGTTGATGCCGACACATCCGACGATGACGAGCGTCGTGAAGACGTTGTCCCACCAGCCGGCGGCATCGTCGCCGACGAAGAGCGATGTGGCGTAGCTCCCGAACGCAACGGCGACCATCGAGCAGACGATCACGATTGCGGCGAAGTATCCGAGCCAGGAAGCGATGCCGACGAGCCGCCCGTTTCCGAAACCAGCCATCGCGTAGGCGATGAGCCCGCCCGAAGACGGATACCGAACGCCGAGCTTGACCACCGTGTAGCCGAGCAGCGCGGCGACGATCCCAGCGAGCAGGAACGACAGCCACACCGCGGAGCCCGCGACGGCCCCGGCCTCACCGAGCAGGGCGAAGATGCCGGCGCCGATCATGGCGCCGATGCCGAGGAACGCGGCGCCGCGGACGCTCACGCTATGGAGTTGTCGGTACCGGCGGCGCGGGCGTGTGGCCGCCGAAGAAGAGCCAGACGATCGCGATGCCGACGAGCGCGGTGACGATCCAGCAGATCTGCAGCGGCAGCTGGAAGGAGTGGTCGATGACGCGCTTGCCGAGAGTCGTCGTCCCCGTCGTGTCGGCCTCGGCGGCGGCGATCTGCGTCCCGTTAGCCGGAAGGAGGAGCACGCCTACGACCGCTGTCCACATGGCGATCATGTAGCCGGCGCTGATCCCGAGAGCGAGCCCCAGCGGGACCATCGTGCGCGTCGACGCCGACTGGCTCGTCGTGAGCGCGGCGACGAGGAAGATGGCGACCGCGATCATGAACGGCCAGTTCTCGGCGAGGCCGCCCAGCGCGGTCACGATCGCGTCCTCGTTGTTGGCGATGAACGTGTCCGCCATCCAGGCGATCCCGAAGAGGGCGATCATCGAGATCATCCGGACCTGAAGATCGCCGTGCCCGGGATGTCACTCGCCTTCACATGGCAGAAGAGGAGGATGAGCGCCGCGGCGGTGAGCATGAACATCTGGATCAGCGGCGTCACGGACATCGGCTCGACGCCGCCGCCCTCGGCCGCCACCGTCGGTCGGATGCCCTCGACGAAGCCGAAGATGCAGATCGCGGCGACGCCCGCGAGGAAGATGGCGACACTTCGCTTCGCGTAGGGCAGGAGCACGATCTCGGCCGGGGGAGCGGGCGGCTGCACCTCGCCCGTGGCCAAGCGCCGCTGATACTCCTGGTCGTCGTCGAGATCCCTGCCATGGCGGCTCATCACGAGCGACATCGCGAAGATGCCGACGAGGCTCGCCGGGATGGTGATCAGCAGGACGTCGATCAGGTCGTAGTTGTAGATCTCGACCAGCGGCAGGAGCGTGGCCATCGCAGCCGCGACCGGGCTCGACGTGATCCCGAGCGCATTGGCCACCGTTGACCCGGCGAGCGCGCGCTCTGGCCGGATCTTGTTCGCGTAGGCGACCTCGTTGATCACGGGGATGATCGAGAAGAACGTATTGCTCGTGCCGGTGAGGATCGTGAGCAGGTACGAGACGTACGGCGCAATGAAGTTGAGGGCCTTCGGCCGGGCGCGCAGCGCCCCGCTCGCGATCTGGACCATGTAGTCGACGCCGCCCGCAGCCTGCATCGCCGCCGCCGCCGAGATGACCGCGATGATGATCAGGATGGCGCTGATCGGCGGCTCCCCGGGGTCGAGACCGAAGACGAAGACGAGAACGAGCGTGCCGACGCCGCCCCAGAGGCCGAGGCCGATCCCGCCCGAGCGCACGCCGAGCGCGATGAAGCCGATCACGACGAGGCCCTGAACTGCGAGGAGGATCCAGTCCATCGTGCGTCATCGCTAGCTCGTCTCCTCCCGAAGCTGCTGGCACGTGCTCGATTCGCTGAACTGCTGCCGCGAGCTCGGGGTCGGTGCGTCCGACCTCCGCCGATCGTCTGTACGCCGCTGGTGAGCGCGGCTCCGATCGCGCGGGCGGCGTCGGCCAGCTGCGTGATCGACTCCTCGAGGCTGTCCGCCTCTTCGTCGAGCGAGTCCTGCGCCTCCTCGAGATCGTCGAGGGCGGAGTCGGACCAGTCGGAGATGAGCCTCGCTGCCTCCGCCCCCTCGGGCGTGTCGGGAGTCCCGGCGTTGTCGATGCCCTCGATCATCGTGTCGGTCGCCTGCACGGCACGCTCGAGCCCGATACGTACGAAGCCAGTCCTTCCCTGCGGTGTCTCCGATTGCGGTTCCTCGCTACCCGCGGCAGGGAACTCGCTCGGGGTACGGAGCTCCTCGACGATGTCCTCCATCGCACCGCGCCAGACGCCGACGGCGCCGCATGTGCTCTGCGCCCACTCGCCGGCTGTCACGGTCTCGCCGCGGTCCTCGCCCGTGCCGATCGCGGCGGTGACGACGATCACGAGCGCGATCCCGGCGGCGATGGCGACGATCCAGACGAGAGCCTCCCGCACGCGCGCCTACCTCGTCTCCGTCGACAGCTCGTCGACGACGGCGACGAGCAGCTTCCAGAACCGTTCCACGGTCGGGATACTCACACGTTCGTCGGGCGAGTGCGGCGCCTCGATCTGCGGGCCGATGGCGAGCATGTCCAGGTGGCCGCTGACCTTGGTGCCGATGACGGCCGTCTCGAGGCCCGCGTGCACCGCCGTGACCACCGGGGGCTCGCCGAAGAGCCGCTCGTACACCGCGCGCGAGACGGCCAGCACGCGGGAGTCCAGGTCCGGGCGCCACCCGTTGTAGTTGTGCTTCACCTCGAGGGTGCCGCCCGCGAGGCGCGCGGCTGCGTCGAGCGCCGCGATCACCTCCGGCATCGCGGCGTCGTTCGACGAGCGCGAGAGGCTGTGCAGCGTGAGCCGGCCGCCCTCGGTCGCGGCCTCGCCGAGAGACGTGCTCGTCTCGACGAGGCCGTCGAAGTCGGGGCTCATCGCGAGCGGGCCTGTCGGCACGAGCGCGACGACGTCGAGCAGCGTGGCTGTCGCGGCCTCGGTCCAGGCATCGGCGGCGATCGACGGCGCTCTCGACCGTCACGGTCGCTCGCGGGTCCGTCTTTGCGTAGGCGTCGCGTACGGTCTCGGTCGCCGACTCCACCGCTGACCGGAACGCACCCTCCTGGTCGCGCGGGACCGAGCAGACCGCCACCGCGTCGCGGGGGATCGCGTTACGGCTCTTGCCGCCGTTCAGCGAGACGAGCCGGAACGGCACTGCCCCGTACGCCTCGCGCAGCACCCGGCCGAGCACCTTGATCGCGTTCGCGTGCCCGAGGGCAATCTGGACGCCCGAGTGGCCTCCGAGACCTCCGCCGGCTACGAGCGACAGGGTCACGGCGTCCGCGGAGCACGCATCGCGCGGTGCATCGACCCGGATCCAGGTGTCGGTGCTGCCCGCGCACCCGACGGTGAGGACACCGTCCTCCTCGCTGTCGAGGTTGATCAGGGTCGAGCCCGTCAGCAGGGATCCATCGAGCGCGTTCGCGCCCTCGAGCCCGACCTCCTCGGCGACGGTCATCAGAGCTCGAGCGGGCCGTGGGAGATCGACTCGTCTTCGCCGAGCGCCATCATCGCGGCGATTGCGACGCCGTCGTCGGCGCCGAGCGTCGTCCCGTCCGCGGTCAGCCAGTCGCCGTCGCGGACGAGCGCGATGCGCCCCTCGGCCGGGTCGTTCGGGCTCGCCGGGTCGCGCTCGCACACCATGTCCAGATGGCCCTGGAGGATGAGCGTGGGCGCCGACTCGCGTCCTGCGCGTCGCGGGAACGCGGATCACGAGGTTCCGCCCGGCGTCCTGCTGGAGATCGAAGCCGTGCTGCCCGGCCCAGGCGCGCATGTGCTGGATCACGGGCTCCTCGGCCCGCGACGGTCGCGGGATCTTCGTCAGCGTCTCGAAGTGTCCCCAGAACGAGCGGGGCTCGAGGCCTGTCAGCATCGTTGTCTCGGTCGCCATGTCCACCGAAGTTCGCTTCGGGCGCCAGTCCAGCGCGTTCTGCTCGATCTCTTCGAGCCGTTACCGGCGTGACAGTAACCCGCTGCCACAGCGGCGGCAAGCGGGTGCGCCCGGGACAGCGCGACGTCAGAGCAGCGGCGAGAGCGCGGCGAACGTGAAGGCGCGAGCGCGGTCCTTGGCTCCGGTCAGTCGCCGACCGGGAGACGATGCCGCCTCGGCCGGAGCGCTGAAACGCTCGTCGAACTGAGCTGCGACCTCCTGCGAACGGATTCGGAGGTCGATCTCGAAGAAGCGCTTCAGGCTCCACGCCTCGAGGTTGCACGTCCCGACGAGCAGCTCCTCGCCGTCGCCCACGAAGGCCTTGGCGTGCAGCATCGCCGGGTACTCGAGGATGCGAACCCCGGCATCGAGCAGCTTCGCGTGATGGAACTGCTGCGCAGCAGCGCACGCCCAGTTGTTGGCGTTCGCCGGTACGAAGAGGCGGACGCTGACACCGCGGCGGGCGGCGCGCTCGAGACGACGAATCGTCCCCCGGTCGGTGACGTAAGGGTTGACGACGTCGAGCGACTCGACCGCGTTCTCGAGCATGCGAGCGATCGCATCCGTGATCGGTCGATACGGGCCTGGGGCGTTGTGGAGCACGGTCGCGGGAACGGAGCCCGGGCCGGCCTCGAGGGCCGGAAAGAGCGCCTCTACCTCGGTGACGGGGATCGCGCCGCCGAGCCAGCGGAAGCTTGCGACGAAGACGACCTGCAGCTGCGCGACCACAGGTCCCGTGACGCGGACGAACAGGTCGTGGAATCGGCCGTCCTCGAAGTGATCCTCGATTCCTGCTCCGCCCACCCAGCCGATACGGCCGTCGACGATCACGACCTTGCGATGGTCGATGTGCCCGAGACCGGCCAGGTTCCAGCGCGTGGGGTTGTCGCCTCCGAGCGGCCCATGAGGAACGCGCAGCCTCGTCGCGCGTGACGTGCAGACCTCGACGCCGGCTGCAAGGAGGCGGTCGTAGAACGACCGTGAGGAACGCTCGGGGTCAGAGCCGTTGCGGTCTACGACGAGCCGAACCGGAACGCCTTCGGCAGCCTTCGCCGCAAGCGCCTCCGCGAACCGCTCGCCGACCCGACCCGGCCGGAAGCCGAACTGGTTGATGTGCACCGACGACGTAGCCGCCGCGATATCGGCGAGCATCGGTGGATAGAAGCTCGACCCTCCCACGAGCACCTCCACCGACGAGGCAGCGCTCTCCGAGAACGCGAGTGCGAGATCCCGGCGTTCGACCTGCGGGGCGCCGAGAAGCGTTCGAGCGAGGTCGCGAATGGAGTCGTCCGAGACTTTCGTCGGCACGGACGTATCTTGGCGTGAGTCGCGGACCGAGGCGTCGAGCGGTGTGAGCCATGCCTGGTTCCGCCGGCTGGAGCGGTGACGATGGAGCGTGCCGGGATCGAACCGACGACCTCCGGCTTGCAAAGCAGCGATCCGTCCTTGGGGGAGGGTCGTGGGTGGCCCTTACGTCGAGCACCTCACGAGCAGGCGCTTGCAGCCGTCTCTGCGCGAGCTGCGGCCTCCTCGTACGCCTCGGTCGCGTCGTCGTTCTCGGCCAGCGCCTGCGTGGCTGCAAGCGAGGCGTCCGCGCACAGCTCGGCTTGCGCCGCTTCCGCTTGCGCTTGTTCTGCCTCCGCCCGGGCGAGGTCGCGTTCGGCCCGCGCCTGCTCGACTTCGCTTTGCGCCTGGTCAACCGCCGCTTGGGCCTCTGCCACGCTCTGCTCGGCTACGTCGACGGCTTGTTCGGCTTCGGCTACGTCCTCGTCGCTGACCACCACGATGCCAGCGACGCCGGAAAGCGCGGCGTCGATGCTCGCACGGGCATCAGCGATGCGACGCTCGGCCTCGGCGGAGGCCGACTCGGCCGCGGCGGTCTGGGCCTCGAGTTCCGCCTCGGTGTCGTTCAAGTCGTCGCTGAGCGAGTGCCCACGCGCCCAGTCCTAGCGCGGCGACGATCGCCACGCCCGCAAGGATCATCCATACCACCGGGCGCTTCTGCTTTTCGCCTTCGCCCTGCGGCGGTCCGTCCGGCGCCTGGACCGCAGTCTGTTCGGTCGGTGTGGAGTCGGTGGTCATCTTCGCCTCCCTGTCTCGTGTCTAGCGGCGGCGCGCGACACGAAGCCGCGCAGCCCTGATGGTAGGCGTCCCCACCCAGGTCGGTCACTCTGGATCCGGCGTGATCCATGGATTCGCGGGAAGAGGGTTGCCATCCGTGACCTCCTACTTCGTGAGTGGGGGGTCAGCCTGAGATGCGCATGGACACTGGGACTGCGGTTGCTGGTCAACCACTGGTCAACGTAAGGCTGGGTGGAGAGAACGATGACGTGATCTCGACGGCGCAGCGCTCGGCTGCGGATCTCTTGATCGCATCGAGGATCTCGACGATGTGCGCGGCCTGTGCGCCCGTGGCGCGGTGCGGTCGCCCGGACGCGATAGCGTCGCTCAGCTCGCCGAGCGCGCGCCCCCAGTCAGTTCCTGGAAAGGCGTTCGCCACCGGGATCGCCTCGTATTCCCCGCCGAAGCGAGCGAGCTCCACCTCGGCATCGAACTCCTGCCAGCTCGACAGGAAGATCGATCCCGTATCGCCGTGGAGCTCGATTCCGCCTTGCTTACTGTGGCGCCCGACATAGAAGTTCGCGGTCAGTCGCACGACGGTTCCGCTCTCGAGCTCGACGACCGCGACGCCGAAGTCCGGGGCCTCGGGCGAGAAGGGCTCGCCCGCGGTCGTCGTGCGATCGGGGTAGAGAATCGTCCCGAAGGCGGTGACGCGCCGCGCCGGACCGAACATGGCCGTGAGGATCGTGAGTGGGTACACGCCGACGTCCGCGAACGGCCCGATCCGGTAGAAGGGCTCCGGGCGAGGGTGCCAGCTCTCGATCCGACTCCAGTTCACCTCGGCGTACGCGACGCGGACCGGGCCGATCGCGCCCGAGTCGACCAGTCGCCATACGGTCTCCTGGGCATCGCCCAGGAACGTGATCGGCGAGCAGGAAAGACGCAGTCCCCGGTCGGCGGCGAGGTCGACGAGCGTCCGCGCCGCCGCGTAGCTCTCGGCCAGTGGCTTCTCGCTGTGGACGTGCTTTCCGGCCTGGAGGGCTGCGGTCGTCACCTCCGCATGGACGGACGGGAACGTGAGGTTGACGATCGCGTCGACGTCCGGATCGTCGAGCACGTCGTCGAGTGACGGATAGTCGAGCCCACCGAACCGGTCGACGAACGCGGCGCTCTGCGAGCGGTCGACGTCCGTGGCCCCGGCGATCCGAACCGACGGGTACGCGCTCATCGTCTCGCCGTACGCGCCGGAGATGTTGCCGCACCCCACGACGGCGACGCGCAGCTCGTGCTCAGGCATGGCCTGCCGCTCGCGTAGGGGCAAGCCGTTCGCGGACGAGAGCCAGCGCTCGCGCGCACTCGTCCGTCGGGTCTCGATCGAACGGGTGGTGCTCGATGCTCACCGGGCCTCGCGTAGCCGATGGCGAGCAGCTTCTCGATGCAGCGTGCGATGTCGGCACAGCCGTCTCCGTGCATGCACGTGACGTGCGTTCCGGGTGCCTCGACGTCCTTCAGGTGCACGTGGAAGAGTCGATGCGCGAGCTCGCCGATTGCGGCGGCCGGGTCGTATCCCTGAGTCGCCCACCAGCCGGTGTCGACGGCGGCACCCAACACATCGGACTCGCCGATTGCCGCCAGCACCTCGCTCGGCGTCCGCTCGGGATGGTTCTCGAGCCCGAACCGGACGCCGTACGCCGCGAGCACCGCGGCGGTGCCGTCTCGATCGCGGTGGAGAACGCGCCACCCCGGCGATCAGGTCGACGTCGAGGTCATTCGCGAGCTGGCACGCGGCGGCTACGTCGGCGGTCGTCGGCCGATACTGCCGGCGAGGCTGACGATCCGCATGTCACGACGTGTGACCGCCTCGCGTGCGACCGTCACGTGGTCGGACGTCGCCCAGCTCCAGTTGAGATGTCCGAACCACAGGTCGATCTCGTCGAACCCGATGCCGGCGATCGTCGCGAGGAGGTCGTCGAAGCGTGTCGCGAAGGTCTCGAGCGGCTCGAACGCGGCGTTGGTGGCGGCATCGAACGGGCCCCAGTCGGTGGCTGCGCCATATCCGAGCTCCCTGGCCACGTAGTTCGCGGTCATGAACGAGAGCTGGAACGGAGTCGAGGTCGTTTGTGCCGGTGCGGTCATGTCGGGGTCGGCGACCAGATCACGGGGTCGCGCACGAAGTCGAGGATCTCTGACACGTATCCGTGGGCGAGGCACACGACCGTGTCGGCGGCGCCGTAGTAGATCGAAATGCGGTCGGCCCCGTGATCGACGAGCGCCGCACACGGGAACACGACGTTCGGGACGTCACCGACTTGTTCGTAGAGCACCTGCGGCGAGAGCAAGTAGTCGCGCCCGCGGGCGAGGACGTTCCACGGCTCCTCCAGGTCGAGGAGAGCTGCTCCCATCGAGTACACGAAGCCGTTGCACGACGTAAGCACGCCGTGGTAGACGACGAGCCAGCCTTCGTCCGTCTCGATCGGTGTCGGGCCGGCTCCGATCTTCGTCGACTGCCAGGTGAGCGGCACGGGGGCCATGACGTGTCGGTGCCGCCCCCAGTGCACGAGGTCGGGGCTCTCGGAGTAGTAGATGTCGCCGAATGGCGTGTGGCCGTTGTCGCTCGGTCGGCTGAGCATCGCGTAGCTCTCGCGGATTCTGCGAGGAAAGAGAACGCCGTTTCGGTTGAAAGGGAGGAACGCATTCTCGAGCTGGTGGAAGGTCTTGAAGTCGTGGGTGTACGCCACTCCGATCGTCGGGCCGTGGTATCCGTTGCACCAGGTGACGTAGTAGCGGTCCTCGAGCCAGGTGACTCGCGGGTCGTAGGCGTAGAGGAATTGCTCCTGGATCTCGCGGACACGGCTGTCGGCGGGCAGGAACACGATCGGCTCGTCGTCGATCTCCCACTCGATCCCGTCGGCGCTCGTCCCGGCGTGAATGTTCATCACGCGCTGTGAGTCGTCGACGCGGAACACGCCGGCAAACCCGTCGCCGAACGGCACGACGGCCGAATTGAAGATGCTGTTCGCGCGCCGGATCTGATCGCGGGCGATGATCGGGTTCCGGCTCGAGCGCCAGAGCACGTCTCCCGAGCCCGCAGGTCGGTCCTCCCAAGGAATCGGGGGCACCATGCCTTCGACGTCAGCTCGTGCCCTTGCCCCGACACTCGTCACAGGGTCACTCCTCCTTGCCTTCGAGGGCTGCGAAATGGTTCGCCTCGATCTCGACCAGCTCGACGCGAGTGTCGAGGTCGGCCGCAGGCCCGGGCCCGTTACCCGTCACGAGACTCAGGTCCTTCCATTTCGTATGGAGCTGCGGGACGGAGGCGAGCAGCGTCTTCGTGTACGGATGGACCGGGTTTCCGAACACCAGCTCGGTCGCGCCAATCTCGACGACGTTGCCGTGTCGCAGGATCATCGTCTTGTCGCTGATGTAGTTGCCGAGCGAGAGGTCGTGCGTGATGAAGAGAATGCCGAGCCCGCGGGACTTCAGGTCTCCAGCAGGTTCAGCACGTCGATGCGGGTCGAGGCGTCGAGCATGCTGATGATCTCGTCCGCGACGAGCAGTCGGATGTCGAGCATGAGGGCGCGCGCGATGAGCATGCGCTGCAGCTGGCCGCCGCTCAGCTGATGGGGGTACTTTCCGAGGACGTCGCCCGGATTGAGGCTCACGGCGTCGAGCGACTTGCCGAGCTTCGCGTCCCAGTCGGTCGCGCTCAGCCCGGAGAAGTACTCGTGGCGGAGCATCGTGAACACACGGTCGGCCTTGAAGATCGGGTTGTACGAGCTGAACGGATCCTGGAACACGCCCTGCACGTCGGCGTAGTACGCCTTCAGCGCTCTGCCGCCGAGCGTGGAGATGTCCACGCCGTCGAAGACGATGTTCCCGCGGGTGACCTTGAGGAGCCGGAGGATCATCTTCCCGATGGTCGACTTGCCGCTGCCGCTCTCGCCGATGAGCGAGACGACCTCGCCGGGGTGGACGTCGAAGCTGACGTTCCGGACCGCTTGGAGCTCGCGGCCGCCGAAAGCGCCGACGCGGTAGGACTTGCAGCAGGTGTCGACCTTCAGCATCAGGCTGTTGCCTTCCAGCACGCGGCCGCCTGACCGGGCGCGACCTCGACGAACGGCGGCTCTTCGGCGCACTTCTCGAACGCGAGCGGGCACCGCGCCCTGAAGCGGCACCCGGTCGGAGGCTCGAGGAGCGACGGCGGCCGGCCGGGGATACCGGTCAGCCGCTTCTCCGCGTACCGCACGCCGACCTCCGGAAGCGACGAGAGGAGCATTCGCGTGTAGGGATGCGCCGGCGCGTCGATGATCTTCGCCGCCGGCGCCTTCTCGGCGAGCTTGCCCGCGTACATGACGAGGATCGTGTCGGCGATCTGGTACAGGACCGAGAGGTCGTGCGTGATCACGATCATGCTCTTGACGTAGCCGCGGTCGCGGAACTCGACGAGTAGCTCGGACACGGCTCGCTGTGTCGACACGTCGAGCGCTGATGTCACCTCGTCGGCGATCAGGAGCGAGGGGTCGAGCAGGGACGAGAGCACCATCACGACGCGCTGCTTCATCCCTCCCGAGAGCTCGATCGGGAACCGCTCCAGGACGTCCTCGGGCAGTCCGACGAGCTTCAGGCGGCGTTTGAGCTCGTGCACCACGCCGTTCAGCGGGATGTGCCGCGATGCGAGGAGCTCCGTCGCCATCGTCCCGATCTTCCGGGTCGGGTTCAGCGCGCTGAGCGCGTACTGGGGAATGATCGAGACGTCTTTGAATCGGTGAGGGTTCATCTTCCTGTCGTCCCAGATCGGCAGCTCCTTGCCGTCGAGCTCGACGTGGCCGCTGACGTACCGCATGCGAGCGTCCATGCGAATCAGGCTCTTGCCGAGCGTCGTCTTGCCGCACCCGGACTCACCCGCGAGCCCCATGATCTCGCCGTCGGCGATCTCGAAGGTCGCGCCGTCCACCGCCTTGACGTCGCCGCGCAGCGATTGGTAGTAGACCGTCAGCCCGTCGACCTTGAGGCTCATCTCACTTCTCCCGGAGCCTGGGGTTGAAGATCTCGTCGAGCCCGACGTTCATCACGTACAGACCGCCGACGATCGCGATGATCCCGATTCCCGGTGGCACGAACCACCACCAGGTTCCGAGGAGGAGGGCGCTCGAGAGAAACGCGTTGTTCATCATCAGCCCGAGCGACATCGATGCGGACGGGCCGAGGCCGAGGAAGTCGAGGGAGGCCCCGATGAGGATCGCGCCGCCGAACAGGAGGATGAACATCATGAGCAGGTACGAGCTCATGTTCGGCGCGATCTCCGTCGTGATGATGTGCCGTGTCCCTCGTCCGCTCAGCCGGGCGACGTCGACGAACTCCCGCGTCTTCAGCGAAAACGTCTGGGCTCGCACCGCCCGCGCCGCCCACGGCCACGACGTCAGCCCGATGAGGATCGCCTCGGTCGCGTAGCTGTGCACGTTGATGTACGCGGCGACGATGATGAGGATCGCCAGCGTCGGGATCACGAGGACGACGTTCGTGAGCATGTTCAGGACGTCGTCGATCCAGCCCCCTCGATAGCCGGCCGTGAAGCCGACCGTGGCGCCGAGGAGCCAGGCGATACCCCCGCCCAGGACTCCGACGAGGAATGCTGCTCGCAGCCCGTACACGAACTGCGCGAACACGTCCTGCCCGAACGACGTCGTCCCGAACCAGTACTCGGAGGACGGAGGCTGGTCAGTCGGCCCGCTGAACTCGAACGGCGTGTTATCGGTGAGCAGAGGCCCGACGAGGGCGAGCACGAAGAACGCGAGCACGACCCCGAGGCCGAGGCCGAACTTCCAGTTCCGGAACGCGAAGTAGAGGAACTCCGAGCGGCGCGCCGAGCGGGCTGGCGGCCATGGGCGCGCCTCCTCCGGGCGCGGTCGTCGCCGTCGTCTCGAGGGACGGAGCCGGCGCTCCGGTCGGCACGACTCCCGCGTCTCGGTCCGAGATGGCCATCACGCGCCGCCCTGCATCCCGATCCGCGTTCGCGGGTCGATGAAGACATACGCAATGTCGATGATGAGGTTCGCGATCAGGACGCCGGTGATGAGGAAGAGGAAGATCCCCTGGATGAGGAAGTAGTCGCGATTCTCGATCGCATTCAGGGTCAGCGTCCCGAGACCCGGATAGGAGAACACGATCTCGACGACGATGGCGCCCGCCACGACTGCGCCGAGCGCCAGCGCCAGCCCGGTGATCTGCGGGAGGAGCGCGTTGCGGTAGGCGTACTTGCGGACGAGCTTCGTGGGAGCGCCGAGGCTGGCGAGGTAGTTGGAGTAGTCAGCCTCGAGCTCGTAGATGATCATGTTCCGCATCCCGATTGCCCAGCCGCCGAAGGCGACGAGGAAGAGGGCGGAGAAGGGCAGGATCCAGTGGTGCAGGAAGCTGCGCGCGAACTCGACCGACCACTCCGGTTGCAGCGCGAATCCGTACGCCCCGAGACCGGGAAGAGGGCCAGGGTTGAGGCGAACAGCCAGGCGAGGATGATTCCGAGCCACATCTGCGGGGTTGCGGTCAGCACGTAGCTCACCGGGAGCACGGTGTTGTCGAGCCTCTTACGGCGGGCTGCGAGCGCGCCGACCTTGTTCCCCGCCCAGAAGCTGAGCAGGATCGCCGGCACGAGCAGCGCGAGCGTGTACGGCAGCGCGCCCATGATCAGCTCCGAGACCGGGGTCGGGAAGTTCGCGATGCTGAGCCCGAGATCACCCTGGAAGAGAGCTGCCCAGAAATTGAGGTACTGCTTCCAGAGCGGGACGTCGAACCCGAAGGCCTCGGTGTAGAAGCCCGTCAGCTCCTCGGACGCCTGCGGTTGTGCCTGCATGCGCGAGAGGAGCCCCTCGATCGGGTCCCCGGGCATGAAGCGGGGGATGGCCCAGTCGATCGACACCGCCACGAAGAACGTGAGGGCGTAGATCAGGATCTTCCGTGCAAGGTATCTCCCCACCGTGCCTCCACGTCGACGACGTCAGCTGTGAACGCGACACCCCTCCCGGCAGGTCGCCGGGAGGGGTGTCGGGTGTCCATCGGTGCGGTCTCTACTTGGCCTTGGCCGGCTTCAGATGCGTGAGCATGTCGATGCTCGTCATCTGCCAGTAGTTGTTCCAGGCCGTAGGCGTGTACGTCCCGCCTGATGCCGACGGCCAGCCCGTCCAGTACTTCGTGTTGAACATCGCCCACATCCCGTTGTACCAGAGGGGTATCGCGGGCAGGTTCTGCATGAACACGGTCTGGAGCTGCGACATCACGGCCTTGTAGGCCTTCGGGTTGGTTGACGGTGTCCTGTCCAGTTGCTGCGTGAGGTTCCACGCCTTCTGGCTCTGGAACCGCTCGTAGTTC
This sequence comes from uncultured Actinomycetes bacterium, assembly GCA_963756925.1. Lineage (GTDB taxonomy): Bacteria > Actinomycetota > Thermoleophilia > Gaiellales > Gaiellaceae > GMQP-bins7. The sequence goes on from CAVWPL010000011.1 coordinate 100,157, forward strand.
ACCGTCGTCTGGTTGTCCAGGATCGGCAGCTGGAAGATGTACTGGTAGTACGTCCACGGCGTGTTCGAGTACTGCCTGTCGTTGGCCAGGATCGAGGTCGTACCGTGCATGCCCGCGGTCGTCGACCAGTGTTCCGTAGTCCGGGTAGCCCGGGGTGACCTTGATGCCGGCCGCCTTCGCGCTTTCCGAGATGACCTGGATCGCGATCATCCAGTCCGACCATCCGTTCGGGCACTGGATCGTGAGCGAGATGTCCGATCCGTCCTTGTTCTCGACGTACCCGTCGTTGTCCGTGTCCTTGTAGCCGGCGGCAGCGAGGATCGCCTTCGCCCGCGTCAGGTTGTACGAGAAGCCGAGCTTCGCGACGGCCTTCTTGTCGATCCACTTGTTCCAGATGGGGAGGAGCCCGGTCGGGCTCGCCTTGTCCACGAGACCCTGATACGCCTTGTCGAGGATCTGGTTCATGTTGATCGAGAAGGCGAGAGCACGGCGGAACTGCGGATCGTTCAGCGGCTTCTTCGTCGTGTTCGGGAAGAGCCACGTCGTGTTCGCTCCGAGGTGGTACGGGGCCTTGGGGTAGAACGTCTTGAGGTTGCCCTTGATCGCCGACTTCGGGGCGAAGTTGTTGAAGAGGTCGATGTTCCCCGCCTGGAAGTTGGCCAGTGCGGCCGTGTTCGACGAGTTGTGGATGTCGACGACGTACCGCGGTGCGGGCTTGAGACCGAGCAGCTTTGTCGCCCACCAGTCGTTCCGGCGCTGCCAGACGAACGTCTGTGACGTCGAGCTTGCACCGGACTGGTAGGCGTACGGACCGGTCGCCACGATCTGACTCGCGTCCAGGTTGCCGGTCGTGATGTCCGTCTTGCTGAACGTGCTGAAGACGTGCTGCGGAACGATCGCGACGTTGTAGCGATAGAAGTCGAACTGCTGGTATCCCGGCTTCCCGGCGAATGTGAAGACGACGGTGTTCCGGACGGCCCGAACGCTCTGGAGCCCGGTAGTTGCCCACAGCGCGTTCTGGGGGTGGGTCGGGATCTTGAGAAGGTCGAAGCTGTACTTCACGTCCTTCGGCCTCAGTGTCTTTCCGTCGCTGAACTTGACACCTGTGCGGATCGTCATGACGTACTGGCTCTTCGTTCGCCACGTTCCGTTCGTGGCGAGCCACGGGATGAAGTTGCCCGTCAGCGGGTTGAACCGGAAGGCGGTCTCGTACGCGAGTCCGACCGTGCCCGTCGAGTAGTCCCACGTCTTGGCGGGGTTCACATCACCGTACGGTGCCCACTGACTTCCACTCATATAGAAGGTCTGCGCGCGCGGGAGCGCGAACGCGGACCTGGAGCCTGCACCTACGCCACCCGCTGCCAGCAGCGATATGGCGGCGGCGAGAGCAACGACGAGCGCGACGATGCTCGATGCCCTCCTCTTCCTTCTTGTTGCCATCTGCTTCCTCCTTGAGTCCGTGTCTCACGACTACGACTCCCCCGGCTCGAGACTTGTCTCGCCCGTGCGTTTGACGTCGACGGAGTCGCGTTGTTGGAATGCCCGCACTCAGGCCCGAGCATCCCTCCCTTCACTCGCACCGATCGCTACCGCTACGGCCGGTCCTGCTGAGGCGGGGTCGCATGAGCCATGCGGGACGCCGAGAGCACCGGCGAGAGCCCGCGATCCGTCGTCGGATCCGTTCCACCTCAGCATCGAACGCACGTAGTCCATCACTTATCCGGTTAAGTGTCAAGTGGTTCGAGCGCCTCATTAGGCGCCGAACGCACTCAGCTCGCGGCGGTGACGGGCAGTGGTGCGGTACTGCCTCGAGTCGTGAGCTCGCCGCGGGTGGTCTCGACGTCGCCATCGGCCCGACCCTCGATCGCGTCGAAGAGGTGCCTCGTCGCGGCGATGCCGTACGCGGTGATGTCCCGGGTGATGGCGGTGAGCGGCGGATGGACGACCTGGCTGATCAGCGAGTCGTCCCAACCGACGATCGAAAGGTCGTCGGGGACGGTGAAACCCATCTGCTGGGCGACTCCCAGACCCGTGACGGCGAGGAGGTCGCTGTCGAACACGATCGCCGTAGGCGGGGTGCGCGAGGAGAGGAGCTTGCGTGTCGCCCGTGCGCCCATCTCTGCGCTGTAGTCGGTCTCGACAACCTCCGCCTGGAGTCCCAGGTCGCGCGACGCGCTCCGGAAGCCGTCGCTGCGCTGCGTCGTGTGGACGAACTCCGGAACTCCGGCGACCTGAGCGATCCGCCGATGGCCGAGCGCGGCGAGGTACTGGACGGCTTCGACGACGACGGCGCGCTCGTCGTGCCAAACCGAAGGCAGGGAGCGGGTTTCCAGCGGCCCACCGACCACGACGGCCGGGAGGCCGAGACGCACGAGCTCGTCGATTCGCGGGTCGTCGACTCGCAGGTCGAGCATGAGCACACCGTCGACGCGGTGCTCGCCCCACCAGCGACGGTAGACGGCGATCTCCTCGTGCGTGTCCTTCACGAGCTGGATCGTCAGTGCCACGGAACGTACGGAGAGCTCGGACTCGACGCCCGAGATGAACTCCATGAAGAACGGCTCGAGCGCGAGAGTCCGCGCTGGGCGAGCGAGGACGAGTCCGCATGCGTCGGCGCGGGCAGCGGAGAGCGCGCGGGCGGCACGGTTCGGGTACCAGCCGAGCTCCTCGGCGATGGCGAGAATGCGCTCGCGAGTGCCGTCCGATACTCCGGGACGTCCGTTGAGCGCATACGAGACGGCGCCCTTCGACACGCCAGCGCGTTCGGCGATGTCCTTGATCGTCGCCCTACTCGTTCGCTGTGCGGACATTCGCGCGCTCCTCCTTTGCGCCGGACGATACACCGCGTATGATGCCTTGACCGGTTAAGTAACAATGGCTTCCATATCCGACACTTCGACGCGCGTCTTCCCGCCCGGGTTCATCTGGGGAGCTGCAACCGCCGCGTACCAGATCGAAGGTGCGATCGGGGAGGACGGCCGCGGCGAGAGCATCTGGGACCGCTTCGCGGCGCAACCGGGCACGATCGTGAACGGACACGACGGTGGCGTCGCGTGCGACTCGTACCACCGCTACCGCGACGACGTCCGGTTGATGCGCGAGCTCGACCTCGACGCATACCGCTTCTCGATCGCGTGGCCGCGAATCGTCCCGGAGGGTCGGGGTCGCGTGAACCCCGCCGGCCTCGACTACTACGACCGGTTGGTGGACGAGCTCCTCGCGAACGGGATCGACCCCTACGTCACTCTCTACCACTGGGACCTGCCGCAAGCACTCGAGGATCGTGGAGGTTGGCCGCAGCGCGAGGTCGTCGACGCGTTCGTGGAGTACGCCGACGCCGTCTCGGCGCGCCTGGCGGACCGCGTCACCTGCTGGATCACGCACAACGAGCCTTGGGTCGCGGCGTGGCTCGGGTACGGAAAGGGAGAGCACGCGCCGGGACGTCGGAGTCAGGCGGACGCGCTCGCAGCCGCGCACCACCTCCTCCTCTCGCATGGCCTCGCCGCCGATGTGCTCCGTGCGAACGGCGCCGCTTCGGTCGGCATCGCGCTCGACCTGATTCCGATGCAACCGTTGACGTCCTCCGAGGCGGACGTCGCCGCTGCGCGGCGTGAGGACGGAACCAGGAACCGGTGGTTTCTCGACCCGGTGATCCGAGGGGCATACCCGGATGACGTCGTCGAGCTGTGGGAGGACGATCTTCCCACCATCGCCGATGGCGATCTCTCCGCCATCGCACGCCCACTCGACTTCATCGGCGTGAACTACTACCGGCGTCACATCGTTCGGGCTGGACCGAACGGCGCCCCGATCGTCGTCGAGCCGCCCGGAGCCGAGCAGACGTCGATGGGGTGGGAGGTGTATCCCGACGGTCTCCATGAGCTGCTCCTGTCGCTCCACCGAAACTACGAGCTGCCGCCCATCTTCATCACCGAGAATGGCGCGGCGTTCGACGACGTCCGGCGCAACGGGACAGTCGATGATCCCGAGCGGACGTCCTATGTAGCGCGACACGTCGACGCGATCGCACGCGCCGTCGAGGACGGTGTCCCGGTCGGCGGCTACTTCCTCTGGTCGCTGCTCGACAACTTCGAGTGGGCGCTGGGCTTCTCTAAGCGCTTCGGGATCGTCTACGTGGACTTCG
>CAVWPL010000012.1:0-679183 GCA_963756925.1 uncultured Actinomycetes bacterium
CCGACGACCTGAAGCCCGTGCTCGCGCGCCAGATGGAGGTGTATGCCGGCTTCCTCGAGCACACCGACCACCATGTCGGTCGGCTCGTCGATGCGCTCGGCGAGCTCGAGATCCTGCAGGACACGCTCGTCTACTACGTGATCGGCGACAACGGTGCCTCAGCCGAAGGGACGCCGAACGGCTGCTTCAACGAGATCGCCATCCTGAACGGGGCGGCCGGGATCGAGACGGTCGAGTTCATGGTCTGGAAATCGACGACTTCGGCACGCCCGCCGCGTTCAACCACTACGCGGTCGGTTGGGCACATGCGATGGACACGCCGTACCAGTGGACGAAGCAGGTGGCCTCGCACTGGGGTGGGACGCGCAACGGCACCATCATGCACTGGCCCGCCGGCATCAAGGCGAGGGGCGAGGTCCGCCGGCAGTTTCACCACGTGATCGACGTCGCGCCCACGATCCTCGAAGCTGCCGGTCTGCCCGCTCCACTCAGCGTCAACGGCGTCCAGCAGCGACCGCTCGAGGGCGTCTCGATGGCCTACTCGTTCGATGAGGCCGAGGCCGCCGAGCGCCACACGACGCAGTACTTCGAGATGTTCTGCAACCGCGGCATCTACCACCAGGGCTGGACCACGGTCACGCGCCACAGCACCCCTTGGGTCTTGGCCGAGATGCCCGCCTTCGACGACGACGTCTGGGAGCTCTACGGCCCCGACGACTGGACGCAGGCGCATGATCTCGCTGCGGATCAGCCCGAGAAGCTCCACGACCTCCAGCGTCTCTTCCTCCTCGAGGCAGCGAGGTACAACGTGCTCCCGCTCGACGATCGCCGCTTCGAGCGCTTCAACCCGGACATGGCCGGCCGGCCGCAGCTCGTCCGTGGAACGTCGCAGCTCCTCTTTGGCAGCATGGGCCAACTGTCGGAGAACTCCATCGTCTCGATGAAGAACAAGTCGCACTCGATCACGGCGCAGGTCGACGTCCCCAAGACGGGCGCCAACGGCGTGATCGTGGCTCAGGGCGGGGCGTTCGGCGGCTTCGCCCTCTATGCGAAGGACGACAAGCTGGCGTACTGCTACAACCTCTTCGGCCTACAGCAGTTCAAGGTCTACGGCGAAGGAGCGATCCCGAAGGGCGAGCATCAGGTCCGGATGGAGTTCTCCTACGACGGGGGCGGGCTCGGGAAAGGTGGCGACGTCAGCCTCTATGTCGACGGCGAGCAGGTCGGCGAGGGGCGAGTCGACAGCACCGTGCCAATGCTCTTCTCGGCCGATGAGACGACGGACGTTGGAAGCGACACTGCGACGCCCGTAAGCGACGACTACGGACCGCGAGACAGCGAATTCACCGGCAGGGTCCTGTGGGTGCAGCTCGACGTCGACGCTGCCGCCGAGGACACGGATCACCTGATCAGCCCCGAGGAGCGACTGCGCGTCGCGATGGCGCGCCAGTAATTCTGGCTGTCGCGCTTGTCCTCCGGCGGATCGGCGCGCCCGTGTCGATTTGCAGAGCTTTCCAGCGTCTCCCGACTCCAACCGGCGCACCGCCAATCGCCCGGCGGACTTCGTGGTGCAAAAAAAATTCACCGAGCCGGTGGCGCTTTCGTCCACCCAACCCACCGACCTTCCGCTTCCGCGTACAGCCTTCAGGTTGAGCTTCGGCCTAGTCGCGCTCCGTGCTCGGTGCGAGCAGGAACCTACGCAGCGATCGCGGGAGGGTCAAGACCACCCGGCACCGGATTACCGCACTTTGCGACGTTTCTCGAGTCGGGCCACAGTGACGACGCCGCGAGACAGAGATCGATGTCAGATCGTGGTGCCCAACGTGGCCCGGGCAACATCACGCGCGCCACGAAGCGCATAGACACGCGCTACTGACATCCAGAGGCTGACCACGACCGCCGCCGAACTGAATTTGCAAGCCGGAGGTCATCGGCTTCATGCCATGACTTAGAACTTGGTTCTAGGGAGCACCGAGGGGGGCACGCGACCGCTCTGCGGGCACCCATCGCTCGGACTCCACGGCTTGGCTGCGCCATTTCGCGCCGAGAGGCGGATTCAGATGGGCGGTGCAGGACTTGAACCTGCGACCCCCTGCGTGTAAAGCAGGTGCTCTACCAGCTGAGCTAACCGCCCATGCCCCCAACGGGATTCGAACCCGTGCTGCCACCTTGAAAGGGTGGTGACCTAGGCCGCTAGTCGATGGGGGCCCGGCCGGGAGTGTAGAGCCGCACAACCTCGACCCGACGCTCAGTCGATTCTCGCTTCCTGCCTTCTACACTCCTGCGACCGGGCCGGTAGCTCAGTTGGCAGAGCAGGGGACTTTTAATCCCAAGGTCGTTGGTTCGATTCCAACCCGGCCCATCTTGACCACCCCGCATGATCAGGCCAGATCGTGGTTGTTCGGGTCAGTTGAAGCCGGCTCGTGGCATGCATCGCGGCGCCCAACTCGAGGTCGCCGAAGCACGAGGCTCGTTCTCAGTCATCGTCAGATGTCGAGTCGCTGGTCCTCGAGATCGAGGTCGCGACCCACTCGAAGCCAGACGTCGTTGCTGATCGCGCCGCTGCGGCGGAGTTGGAGGAGTGCGTCCCGCTCCGCAGTGAGCAACTCGCGGCGCAAGCGCTGGTAGTCCTGCGAGCGGCTCTCGATGGCACCGTCGTCTCCGTCGTCGAAACGCGCATGGAAGCGGTTCGTACGGAACCGGTAGCCGCCACGAACGCGTTCAGCCGTGTCTTCGCGCACCCAGTCCTCGCTCACGAGCTCTTCGAGCCGGGCGAGAGCTGCCTCGGCAGCCTTGATACGAGCCTTGGCGTCCTCACGGTCCTCGCTCCCGTCGTCCTCGAGCCCGAGCAGCCGAATGACGAAGGGCAACGTGAGCCCCTGCCCGACGAGCGTTGCGACGATCACCGAGAACGTGAGGAAGAGAATCAGATCGCGACCCGGGAACGCCGCGCCGGCATCGGTCTCGAGCGGCAGAGCCAACGCCGCCGCAAGCGATACCGCACCGCGCATTCCTGTCCAGGAGAGGAACACCGCGCCTCGCCAGTTGGACGTCCTCCGTGCGATCCGCTTTGGCATGTCGAGCACGACGAACACCCAGACGAATCGCAGGACGATCACGGTGAGACTCAGGAGAGCTGCGTAGCCCAGAAGCCTCACACCCGGGATATCGCCGAGCGCGTCGACGACCACGGGCAGCTGCAGGCCGACGAGGACGAAGAGGAGCGCGTTCAGCATGTACTGGACGACCTCCCAGACCGCGACCCCTTGCAGCCGCACCTGCGACGTCGTCAGCTCCGGCGTATGCCAGCCGAGGTAGATCCCGGCGGCCACGGCCGCGAGCACGGCGGAAAACCCGAGCAGCTCGGCCGGGATGAACGCGAAATAGCCGGTGAGGAGCGAGATCGTGATCTCCGCCGGCGGGTTGTCGAGATGGCGGCGAACCTGGCGGACGATCCACCCGACGCCGAGCCCGACCGCGACGCCGCCGACCGCGCTGACGACGAAGAGCCCACCCGTGTACAGGGCCGAGAAAGAGCCCGTGACGACAGCAGCGACGGCGACTCGGTACAGGACGAGGCCCGTACCGTCGTTGACGAGGCTTTCACCCTCGACGATCGTCACGAGTCTCCGCGGAACGCCAAGCCGGCGTGCGATCGCAGTCGCCGCGATCGGGTCGGTCGGCGAGACGATCGCGCCGAGCACGAATGCGCTCGGCCACGTCAACCCATCGATGAGCTCATGCGCAACGACCGCGACGCCGACGGTGGTGAGGACGACGAGACCGACGGCGAGCAGCCCGATCGGCTTGACGTTCGCTCTCAGATCGCGGAGCGACGTGAAGAAGGCAGCGCCGTACAGGAGCGGCGGCAAGACCCCGAAGAAGATCAGCTCCGGCTCGACCTCGAGCGTCGGCATCCCTGGCATGACACCGATTGCCAGCCCGCCCAGTACGAGCAGGATCGGGTACGGGATGCGCAGCGCGGGGGCGATCGCGAGCATCGCCGCGACCGCTCCGAGGAGCACGAGTGCGACGATGCCGTCCTGCAGGTCGAGATGCACAGCCGCATCGTGCCGAACGAGGTTGCAGCCCGAAGATCACTCCACCCCGTGGACTCAGGGATAATCGCCGGCGATGCGACGACTGTTCGTCGTTCTTGCAGTTTTCGGCCTCGCGCTCGTCCCTTACGTGCCGAGCGGAGCCGGGACACCCGCCGTCTCGTCCCTCTATCTCGGTGTTACCGGGGACGCTGGCCGGTTCCAGGGACAGACGGGTCAACGACCCGCGGTTCGACAGGCTTTCATCAGCTGGGATCAGGGACGTACGTTCGGGAAGAAGATTCCCGTGCTCCTCGCGAGCCTCGACCCGGTTCCCATGGTCCACATCGGTACGGGTGGCCCGCGCGGCACGAGTGAGTCCATCAAGCCACTGCAGATCGCGCAAGGCCAAGGCGACGCGTTCCTCGTAGCTCTGAACGAGGGGGTCGCGGCGCACGAGGGCCTCGTCTATCTGCGCCTGATGGCGGAGATGAACCACCACCGGCCGTTTCACTCCGCATTTCGAGAAGACGGGTCGTCAAAGGGCCCCCAGTACTCGACGGCGGCGTATCGCAAGGCATTCGCTCGGATGTACGTGCTCCTCCACGGTGGCACGCGAGCGGCGATCGACCGGACCCTCCGCCGTCTCGGCCTCCCGGCCTTGAACGCCGGAACCGGCGACCTCGCGGTGAACCCGACGTCGACCCTTCGCATCATCTGGAACCCGCTCGGAGGAGGCGGCCCTGAGATACCGGCGAACGCGGCGACGAACTTCTACCCGGGGGATCGCTACGTCGATGTCGTCGGAAACGACATGTATTCGAGAACGGGCGTGTTCTCCGCCGCGAAAAACGAGGCCTTGTATGCCTTCGCACGCGCACACCGGAAACCGTTCGCTCTCCCGGAGTACGGACTGGTCGGAGGCGACTTCCCGGAGTTCATCCGTTACATCTGCGGCTTCATCCGCGGTCATGCGGGTGTGGAGCTCGCGGCGTACTACGAGGCGAAGGCGGGCTCGATCTACGACCTCACGGCCAAACCGAAGAGCCGACAGATCTACCGCACATGCATCACCCCGCTCGAACGCAAGGTCCCCTGAACCGCACGCGATGGAGGCTCGATGAGCGACTACACGATCAAGCGGCTCGAGGACGTCGGCGACGTCCTCGGCGACTACCCCGGCGAGATGCGGATGATGACGTCCGACCTCGGGGCCGAGCAGGTGGCGTTCACATTCCGGCGGATGCCGCAGCACACCGGCGGCAAGGGCTCGTACGGCCATCGCCACAAGACGCAAGAGGAGATCTACTTCGTGGCGTCGGGGAAGCTGCAGTTCAAGCTCGGCGACGACGTCGTCGAGTTGGAGCGCGGAGCAGCAGTGCGAGTCGCACCGGATACCTGGCGTTCGGTATGGAACGCCGAGCCCGAGGATGCGGAGCTGATCATCGTGTCGCCGGTCGTGCCGGGCGGCTCGCGCGACGACGCCGAGTACCTGGAGAACTTCTGGCCCGCGTGACGCGCTGACGGCACGCGCTGGCACCGCCCACGATCTCGGGAGCACGGTGTCGGAGATCCGCGTCGACGCTACGCGACGAGGGTACGGCGAAGAACGAGATCGAGATCCACCGCCGGAACCGGGCGCGAGAAGAGATACCCCTGTCCGTAGCCGCACTTCAGCTTGCGGAGCACGTCGCATTGCGGTTGCTCTTCGATGCCCTCCGCGACCGTGTCGAGCCGAAGCGTCGCGCCGATCCGGAGAATCGCCGCGGTGAGGCGCTCCTGCTCCGAGTTCGAACCGAGACCGTCGATGAATGGCTTCGCGACCTTGAGCGCGTCGACAGGGAATTGGCGCAGGTAGTTGAGCGACGAGTACCCGGTGCCGAAGTCGTCGATGGCGATCTTGACACCGAGGCTCTTCAACTCCTCGAGGCGGGCGATCACACCCTGGCTGTCGAGCATGAGCACGCTCTCCGTGATCTCCAGCGTGAGCGCCGAGGGGTGGAGTCTCGCCTGCTCGAGCGCCACTCTGACCTCCGAGGCAAGGTGGCGGCTTGCCAGTTGCTTCGCGGAGAGGTTGACGCTGATGCCGAGGTTGCGATGGCCGAGCTTCTGCCAGCGCCGGGCTTGATTGCAGGCCACGCCGAGCACCAACCTGCCGAGGGGCAGGATCAAGCCTGTCTCCTCCGCGAGGGGGATGAACTCGTCCGGATAGACGAGTCCGCGCTCGGGGTGGCGCCACCTCACAAGCGCTTCGACGCCGACGATGCTCCCCGACTTGAGCGCGACGATCGGCTGATAGTGGAGCTCGAACTCGCCTGCCGCGACGGACCTCTGGAGCTCGGTCTTGAGCGCGATCCGGTCGAGAACCTGCGTGTGCATCGCGGGCTCGAACAACGCAAACCGTGACTTCCCTTCGCTCTTTGCCCGATACATGGCGAGGTCTGCGTTGCGGAGGATCTCGCTCGTGGTGAGGCCGGTCGAGCCGACGGAGATACCCACGCTCGCCCGGACCTCGACAGGAGAGCCGAAGAGCTGGAGCGGTTCTGAGAGCGCGTCCAGAATTCGCCTTGCGACGATCACCGCCGCCTCCGGGTCGAGGATGTTCTCGACCATGACAGCGAACTCGTCTCCGCCGAGTCGGGCGCAGGTGTCCTCCGGCCGAAGGCACGCCTGCAACCGGCGCGCGACGGCGATCAGGAGATCGTCTCCCGCGGCGTGGCCGAGACTGTCGTTGACCGTCTTGAAGTCGTCCAGATCGATGAACAGAACGGCCACCAACCGATCGCGCCGCCGGGTCAGCTCGAGAGCATGCTCCACGCGATCCTTGAAGAGCAGGCGGTTCGCAAGCCCGGTGAGGGAATCGTGGAACGCCTGGTGCGCCAGCTGCCCCTCGAGCGCACGCCGCTCGGTGACATCGCGAGCGGTGACGACCACTCCGGCGACGTTGCGGTCGGCGAGCAGGTTGTTGAACACGGTCTCGAGCTGGCACGAGGAACCGTTCTTCCGTCGCAATCGCAGATCGAACGGCATGGGCACGGCCGGCGCGGAGTGCACGTCTTCGAGGAACGAGTGCAGGCGATCGGCTTCACCCTCGTCCAGGAGCTGATTCAGGGAGACACCCACGAGCTCGTCCTCCCGGTAGCCGAGAACCCGCTCGACCGACGGTGTGTGATACCGAATCGTCAGGTCGTACTCGAGCACGGCGATGATGTCGCTCGAGTTCTGGACGAGAGACCGGAATCTCTCCGAGCTGCGCCGCTCGTGGAGGTCTGCGACGAGCGCGGTTCCTTCGAGCGCGAAGTGCGACCTGGGCGGCGAGCGTCTCGACTCCTTCCCATGCAACGCGCGACAGCCGTTCGGGTGTGTGGATCGCAAAAGCTCCTCGGAAGTCGCCCTGGACTGCGAGGCGGACCAGCGTCCAGTCGCCGTCGTCGCCCGCCAGGCGCACCGTGCGCGCGTAGTGGGAGGACTTTCGACTCAGCTCGGCCACGACCGCCGCCGGAAGGTTCTCGGGGCTCAGGCCGAATGTCGAGACGGAGCGCTCGCCGGCCACCGCAACGATCGTGAACTCGCGCACGCCGCCGATCGCAAGACCGACTGTCGCACCGCTCGTCCCGACGATCCTGAGGGCAGAGTCGACCGCGACGCGGTGGATGTCCTCGCGCTTCCACGCGGCCACGAGCGCCGCGGCGGCCTCGCGAAGGGCCTGCTCGCGTTGTTCCCCACGCTCATGACGCGCGACGAGCCCGGCCAGCCGGACGATCACGAGCGCAAGCAACACCGCAGCGGCTCCGACGATCACGAGCAACTCGCTCCTCCCCGCGCGCAGGGCGGAGAACGCCAGCATCGCCGGCACCATCAGCGTTGCCGCAGAGAGCACGACGAGCCGGCGCGTGCTGAGGCCGGTCTCGGGCTCCACTCTCGGCTCCGTCAGAGCGACCATCGAAGGATGAAGCGCCGCGGTGCCCCAGAGGATCGCGGAGAGGATGAACAGGATGTCGATCGGATCGCCCAGCTCGTACCAGCCGTGCAGCGAGCCGAAGCCGTAGAGCGCATCCCCGACGAGCTGGAACACAAGTGCCGTCCCCACCATCGCGAAGGCGGGTGAGCGAAGGCCGGTGCCCATGAGCATTCGGGCGGCGAACGACACGAGCAGCACGTCGAGGATCAGAAACGCGAACGCTGCGGCGTTGTCCAGCGCGCTCTCGCTCGTGAGCAGCTGGGGCGTGAGGAACGTCCACGACACGATCGCGAACGACGCCGTGACGATGCCCGCGTCGACGAGGCTCGGCCAGTCGCGACCCGGAAGCTGGCTGCGGATCATGAGGTAGAGAGCACCGGCCAGGATCACGTACGACAGAAGCGCCAGGAGATCCGCGAGGGACGGGAACGGCACGACCCCCAGGCGCTCCGCGCCGACGGTGTACACGGCATCCGCACCGATCCCGAAGAAGCCGGAGAGCGCGACCAGGTACCACGGTGCTCTCGATCGTGGCTTGTTGATCGAGACACCCACCAGAGTCGCGATGACCGCCGCGATCGCGAAGAGCTGGTACCACCGACCATAGAGCGGTCCATCCGGAGGCAGGGTCACGTACGCGACAGCACCGGCCAACGCGATCAGAAAGAACGCGCGATCGGGGCGCGCAAGCGTCACGGTTCCGCTATCGGCAGAGGGCAGATCGCGATTGAGCGGAAAACGCCTCCGACGGTGCGTTTACTGCGATTCCGACTGCACTGGCGGCCGCGGTGGCAGAGGGCAGGAGACGAACCTGCGCCCGGTGAGCAGGTAGCCGATCTTGAACGCCTCGCACCCGGCGCAGAATCCGGTCGCAGCGGCGAGCAGCGCGAGGCCGGCGACGAGCAGGCCCAGCGCAGAGCCGAGCAGGTCGGCATGCAGGGCGAACGAGAGCGATGCCGCTGACAGGAAACCCACCCCGACCATGTTGGCGAACCGTGGCGGTCGCGCGTCCTCCAGATTCCCCTCGCCGAGAACCGGCTGCAAAGCTCGAAGTACGCGAGGCAGGGGAGGCAGAAGCGCCTGCCCAACGTCAGGCCGACGACGAGCTGCGCAGCGAGGAGCGCGAGCAGCCACCACCAACCCGTCAGGACGGCAAGCGTCGAGAGCAATCCGACGACGGCCTGGTTGAATCGCGGCGCGCGCGAATCGATGACGTCGAGGTCGCGATACGGATCGGCGGTCCGCTCGGGTCTTCGCTTCACTCTTTGAAGTATTACCTCACCCGAGGTCGGGCGAGGACGGCTAGACGCGCCCAGGTCGCGAGCGCCTCGAGGACGACCCTGAGTCGCTGGCCGTCGGTCGTCAGCACGTACTCGACGCGCGGCGGGCGCGCGTCGCGTACCTCTCGCCGCAGCACGCCGGCCTGCTCGAGCTCGACGAGGCGCTGGGTGAGCGTCCCGGGCGGGATCTCGCCCAACGCCTGTCGGAACTCGTTGAAGCGCGTGCACCCCTGGTACGACGCGTACAGGATCGAGACCGCGTACCGCCGCTCGAGAACTCCCGCCGCGCGGCGAAGCTCCTCGGGAACGAGCGCGGTTGTCTTACACCGCCACACGCGACTCCACCGGCGTCTCCTCGAGAGCGAGCGCGAGGACTTCCTCGATCGACATCACCGGATGGAACGTGACGTCCTCGCGGACGTTCTCGGGAATCTCGGCGAGGTCGGCACGGTTGCGCTCGGGGATGATGACGTCGGTGATGCCGGCCGCATGGGCGGCGAGCACCTTCTGCTTGAGGCCGCCGATCGGGAGCACACGGCCTTGGAGCGTGATCTCGCCGGTCATCCCGACCGTGTGCTTGACCGGCCGTCGCGTCAGCAGCGAGGCCAGCGCGGTTGCCATCGTGATGCCGGCGCTCGGCCCGTCCTTCGGGATCGCGCCCGCCGGAACGTGGAGGTGGAACGCGCGGTCGTCGAACGCGCCTTCGTCGATCCCGAGCTGCGCTGCCATCGAGCGCACTGTCGAGAGCGCGATCTGCGCCGACTCCTTCATCACGTCGCCGAGCTGACCCGTGAGGACGAGCTTGTCGCCGTTCCTGTGCGAGGTCGCCTCGATGAAGAGCACGTCGCCTCCGGTCATCGTCGCGGCCAGCCCGGTCGCGACGCCGGGGACCGCCGTGCGCTCCGCCGTCTCGCGATAGACCTTCTGTCGGCCGAGGCCATCTCTGACCTCGTCGAATCCGATCTCGACCGGCGGCTCCACGGTCTCGGACGCGATCTTCGTCGCGGTCTTCCGCAGGATCGTGCCGAGCTCTCGCTCGAGCTGTCGAACACCCGCCTCGCGCGTGTACTCGGCGATGACGAGCTCGAGCGCCTCGTTCGAGATCGAGACCTCGTCCTCCCGGAGCCCGTTGCGCTCTCTCTGCCGCGGCCACAGGTACCCGCTCGCGATCGCGACCTTCTCGTCGGTCGTGTAGCCGTCGAAGCGGATGACCTCCATCCGGTCGAGGAGCGGGCCGGGAATCGTCTCGGCCATGTTTCCGGTCGCGATGAAGAGGACCTCCGAAAGATCGAGCTCCACGTCGAGGTAGTGGTCGCGGAACGAGTGGTTCTGCGCCGGATCCAGCACTTCCAGGAGCGCAGACGACGGATCGCCGCGCCAGTCGGCGCCGACCTTGTCGACCTCGTCGAGCATGATCACCGGGTTCAGCGTCCCGGCGTCACGCAGCGCTCGCACGAGACGACCAGGAAGAGCTCCGATGTACGTCCGGCGATGCCCTCGGATCTCAGCCTCGTCGCGAATGCCACCGAGCGACATCCGCACGAACTCACGCCCGGTCGCACGGGCGATCGACTCGCCGATCGACGTCTTGCCGGTACCGGGCGGGCCGATCAGGGTCAGGATCGCGCCTGAGCGGCGATCTGCCTCGACGCCGCGCTCCTTGCGGAGCTTTGCAACCGCGATGTACTCGACGATCCGGTCCTTGACGTCGTCGAGCCCGGCGTGGTCACGGTCGAGCACCTCGCGCGTGTACACCGGGTCGAGCCGTTCGTCCGAGCGCTTTCCCCAGGGGACGGCCAGGAGCCAGTCGAGGTAGTTCCGGATCACGGTCGCCTCGGGCGTCTGGTCGCCCATCCGCTCGAGCCGTGAGAGCTCGCGCTCGGCCTGTTCGAGGACGTTCTCGGGCATCCCTGCCTCGGCGATCTTCTGCCGGTACTCCTCCACGACCGATGCCTCGTCCTCGCCGAGCTCCTTGCGGATCGAGTCGAGCTGCCGGCGCAGGATGTACTCGCGCTGCTGCTTCTCGACCCCGGACTCGACGTCGTCCTGGATGCGCTTCCGCACCTGCATCAGCGCCAGGCGCTCGCGCTGGAGCTCGAGGGCGAGCTCGAGGCGCTCGCGCACATCGACGGCCTCGAGCAGCTGGACCTTCTGCTCGAAGGTCAGGTCGGGGGAGTAGCCGGACGTGTCCGCTAGCGCACCCGGCTCGCTGATCGAGCGGACGAACGCCGCGATGCGGCCGTCGTCGCCGCGAAGCTCGAGGATCTCCTCGACCACCGCGCGGTACTCGCGCTCGAGCTCTCTGAGCGAGCCGTCAGCGTGCTCGTCGTCGGGGCGCTCGTCGACGTCGACGAAGAGCTGTCCGAGGCTGTCCGTGCCGGCTGCGCCGGCAATGCCGCGGTGCAGGCCGGAGAGCGCCACGGCGTTGCCGCCCCCAGGAAGCCGGATGCGGTCGGTTACCTCGGCGACGGTTCCGACCTTCGCGTACTCGTCCTCGTGCTTCGGCACGAGGAACACGCGCTCCTCCTCGCCAACGTCGACCGTCAGCGTGACGCTCATGTTCGGGAAGACGACGATGTCGTCCAGGGGTACCAGCAGGAATCTCGTCACGTGCTCGTTCTCGCTCTCGCTCACGTCTCTCTCTTCCGCTCGTTTCGCATACTTAGTTCAAGAACTGTAGCGACCGAGGCAAGGGCCGCGTCCGGCCGACTAACCGGGCCGACGCCGGAACCGCGTGAGCGCGACCTCGGCACAACGCCCGGCAAGCACGTCGGACGAGGTACCGACGCCACCCGAGCGCCAGGTCATGACACTGACGACGAACACTCCTCCCGACCAGAACACGAGGCCCGTGTCGTGACGCGCCGCGGAGATCCAACCAGCCTTGTGCAGCACGGCGACATCGCTCCGAGCGCCGACGAACCGATCGAGCTTCGGGGTGTCGCGGACGTGAGCCAGAAGCCACAGGAGGTGGCGCCCATCGGCCGCGGTGAAGCCGGGCTGCGCCTGCCGTAGAGGACCCCTGTTCCCGGCCGCCAGCCAGACGGCCCGGTGCAGCGAGGCCATGTCCCACGCGGTGGTGTACTTCCCGACCCCGAAGGCAGGTTGCTCCTCGACGCGAACAGGGATCGCCTGCGACAGCCTCCTGACCTCGTACCCGCCGTACATGAGCGAGTCCCGCATTCCGAGGGAGCGCATCAGCCCGTTGACCTGGTCACTGCCCGCGCTCGTCGATCCCGCAAGCCAGACCAGGAGCGCATTCGCAGCAGCGTCGTCGGACGGCAGGATCATGTCGCGAAGCAGTGAGTCCACCTGAGACCCGGGTGGTGGGATCCCCGAATGCTCCGCGAGCACCGTGGCCGCGATCGCGAGCTTGAGGGTGGACGCCGCAGGAAAACGCGCCTTGGCGTTCCAGGCCGCGCCACCACCTTCGACGAGATTCTGGACGTACGCTCCCGCAGTTCCCGAGTATCGGGTCACAAGCTTCTGGAGCTTCCTCGAGAGGGCGACGTCGTGACGCGATCGAACGGTCCGCGGCTGGCTGGCGGCAGGGAGTCCGAAGACGTTCGAGACGACGCGCGACGAGCGCGTACCATCGCGCCCGACCGTGACCACTCTCACGGCGAGATCGCCGAGCGGAAGCCGCACGCGAAGCGTGAACCGGCGACCACGAAGCGGCCTGTCGGCGAGCTTCCGCGCTCCGACCGAGACGATGACGCGACGTGTGCCGGGTGCAGCCACGCCGGTGACCAAGCCGAACGATGCCTGGTAGGGCGGCAGGCTGCTCGAGCGCCGGTGGAGGCAACGCGGGCGTGGCGTTCACGAGGAAACAGTCGACGCCACTAGCCTTGACCACGTGCCGACGGCGCGCGTGCCCATCCTCGCCCACATGGACCTCGACGCGTTCTTCGCCGCGGTCGAGGAGCTCGAGGATCCGGCTCTCCGCGACAAGCCCCTCGTGGTCGGCGGCGACCCGCACGGTCGCGGCGTGGTGTCGACCGCGAACTACGTTGCCCGCTCCTTCGGCATCCACTCGGCGATGAGCGCGGCAGAAGCGCTGCGCCGCTGCCCGCAGGCGATCTTCGTGCGACCCCGGCACGCCCTCTATCGGCAGTACTCGCGGGCCGTGTGGGAGGTCGTCGGGGAGATCGTCCCCCGGATCGAAAGGACCGGGATCGACGAGGGATACCTCGATCTCGCGACCGTCGCACGGGACTTCGTCCAGGCGCGGAGGCTCGCTTCCGCGGTGCAGACGTCCGTTCGGGCGACCACGAGCTTGACCTGCTCGCTCGGCGTGGGAACGTCCAAGGTCGTCTGCAAGATCGCGTCCGATCGCCGCAAGCCCGCCGGCATCACCGTCGTCCCACCCGGACGCGAGGCGCGCTTCCTGGCGCCGCTGGCCGTCCGGCTCCTGCCGGGCGTCGGCCCTCGCGCAGAGGAACGCCTCCGCACGGCCGGCGTCGCCACGATCGGGGAACTTGCTTCCATGGCCGACGCCGAGCTGAGGCGAGTCTTGCCGGGAGCTCTCGGGAACCTCCTCCGCGACCGGGCGCGTGGAATCGACCCACGCGTCCTCGAGCTCGAAGGTGAGACGGTCTCCGTGTCCGCAGAGGACACGTTCCCGCGTGACATCGCCGAGCGCGATCTCCTCCACTCCGAGGTACGCCGGCTGGCAGATCTTGTCTCGGAGCGTCTGCAGACGTCGAAGCTCTCGGGACGAACCGTCACCGCGAAATTGCGCTACGGCGACTTCTCGATCCGGACGCGCTCGACGACTCTCGCGGCGGCAGTCGACGACGCCGACACAATCGGGGAGGTCGCCTGCGGGCTGCTCGACCGCGGCCTGCGCGACCGTCCAGGCGCGCTTCGGCTCGTGGGAGTGGGTGTGTCCGGGCTCTCGCCGTACCGTCAGCTCAGCTTCGACGAGCCGCTGAGCTCGTAGGATCGCGTCGTGCTCGAGGCAGCGTTCTGGGGGCTCGTCACCGCCGGCTCGCTCTGGGTCGGCGCGCTCCTCGCGATTGGTCGGCCGCCGGCTCGCTGGATCGGCCTCACGATGGCCTTCGGGGCGGGTGCGTTGATCGCGGCCGTGGCGTACGAGCTCGTTCTCGAGGCCTTCGACACAGACCTCGCGCTCGCCTCCGCGGGCTTCGCCGCGGGCGCGGCGGCCTTCTACATCGGCGACCTGCTCATCGACAGGCGCGGAGGTCATGGCCGAAAGAGCGCGGGCGGAGAGCATCAGCTGGCGGGCACCGCGAACGCGATCGTGCTCGGCACCGTGCTCGACGGGATTCCGGAGTCGTTCGTCCTCGGTGCGTCTCTTCTCCAGGACGGCGTCGTTCCCGTGGCCGTCGTCGTGGGAGTCTTCGTCTCGAACGTGCCAGAGGCTCTCTCCGGGACGAGCGGGCTACTGGAGGCAGGCTGGAAGCGCGGCAGGATCTTCGCCATGTGGAGCGCCGTCGTCGTCGCCTCGGTGACCGCGGCGGCTCTGGGTTGGCTCGTCCTGGACACGATGCCCGGTGCGGGTGGGGCGTTCGCGCTTGCATTTGCGGCCGGCGCGCTCCTCGTCATGCTCGCCGACACGCTCATGCCCGAAGCATTCGAGCTCGGTGGCCGGGAGGCCGGGCTCCTGACGGCGCTCGGCTTCGCGCTCGGCTTCGCGCTCTCGTAGTCCGTTGAGCCGCGCAGCAGGGGGCGCGTGAGGCAGGTCGGGCCGCCGTCGCCCTTGATCGAGATCTCGCGACCGCGATAGACGGACACGTCGGTACCGGCCCGCTCCATCCGCTTCAACGTCTCGGGGCTTCCCTCGAGCGCAAGTGCCCGCCGCGGGCCGAGCGCGAGAACGTTCGCCCCCTGGGTCGCGAACTCGTCGTCCGGCACCTCGACGACCTCGATCCCGCGCTCGGCGAGCAGCGTCATGAGTCGCACCGGCGCGAGCCGCGGAAACACGACTGCGAGGTCGCGGTCGAGGGGTGAGATGAACGACATCAGGTGCATCACCTCCCCGGCTCCGTTCCAGTGTGGGAGATCGAAGACGACGACATCGACCCCCGGAAAGGCCGCCTGGAGGGCAGCGATCGAGGACTCGTTCGTTCGATAGCCGATTCCGACCAGCAGCGTCCGCTCGTCCAGCCAGAGCGTGTCGCCACCTTCGACCGACGCGGGCTCGTCGAGTCGTCCGACTACCGGCACACCCGCAGCTTCGAGCGCCGGAACGAGCGCGTCAGGCTCCGAGCGGCGCCCTTCCTTGCCCGGCCTGAGAAGGACGGCGCCATCGGCTCCGACGAGCACCGGGTCGTACACGTAGATCGCGTCCGGATTGCCGGGGTCGTGGTGAGACACGACGACCTCGGCGCCCGCGCTTTCGAGCAGCTCGCAGAGCAGCTCGTGCTCGCGTGCGGCTGCGGTGGGGTCGGGAGCCGCGCGCCAGCCGCATTCGCTCCAGCGCGTCACGTCCTCGACGAGGGGCGGCCGCACGAGGACGCGCCGCAGCTCCCCGGTCATCGATGCGCTGCCGAACCCCTGCACCCGCAAGACGCTACCCGGACTACCGAGTCAAGGAGCCTCGACTGTTGCTAACACGCCTCGCGCCGCTGGATGCCACCGTCGTGGTCCGCTCAGGTAGCGAGAACACGAGCCCGGTGCGACGACGAGTACACGTCCTTGCGCAGGATCAGGCCGTTCTCGAACGGGAAGATGTCGACGCCGTCCCACTCGAGGCGTCGCCCGTCGCTCGCGGTTGCATTCGCGGTCCACTCGCTCACGACGACGCCATCCCGCGCGTAGAGCCGGCGGCCACGAAACGTCAGATCGGGTGCGTTCTCGAAGATCCGAGCGATGTGGCCTCGTACGTCGTCTCCCTCCACTCGCTCGGCGGCCGTGTGGTTCTCGAAC
This sequence comes from uncultured Actinomycetes bacterium, assembly GCA_963756925.1. Lineage (GTDB taxonomy): Bacteria > Actinomycetota > Thermoleophilia > Gaiellales > Gaiellaceae > GMQP-bins7. The sequence goes on from CAVWPL010000012.1 coordinate 16,170, forward strand.
ACCATTCCGGGCGCGTGGTACGAGACGATCTTGTCGACGTCATGGGCGTTCCACGCGGCGTTGTAGCGCTCGATCGTCTGCTCGAGCTCGTCTGCGGAGTCGGGCTTGCCCACAGTCGCGCAGTATCGCATTCATTGACATCCATCGATGTCTGTGAGATCGTAAACATCGATGAGCGTCGATGTATCACCGCTGCTGGCTCTCGCCGAGTGCTGTCGCCCACTCGATCGCGACGGGTTGACCGATGCCGACGCCGAGCGAACGGCGGCCGTCTTCAAGGCCCTCGCCGATCCTGCCCGGGTCAGGATCGTGAACCTGCTCGCGCGGAGCGGCAAGCCAGCCTGCGTGTGCGAGCTGACGCCCGCCGTACGCCTCGCGCAGCCGACGGTCAGCCATCACCTGAAGAAGCTCGTCGACGCCGGGCTGCTCGTGCGGGAGCAGCGAGGCGTCTGGGCCTACTACGCACTCGATCGCGATGCAGTCGCGCGGGCCGCGGGAATCCTCGAGCTCGAAGGAGCGGAGACATGACCACAGATGTGCACGAGCAGGTTCGCGAGCGCTACGCAGACGCGGCAGTGGGCCTTGCGCAAGGACGCGGCTGCGGATGCGACTGCGACAGCATCGGCTGCTGTGGGGAGGAGCCGACGACGCTCTTCGGCCAGGGCCTCTACTCACCCGACGAGCGAGTCCGGCCTTCCGGAAGGAGCGGCAGCCGCCAGTCTCGGGTGTGGAAACCCGGTTGTCGTTGCGGCGATGCACGAAGGTGAAACGGTTCTCGACCTGGGATCCGGAGGGGGCATCGACGTCCTGCTCTCTGCGCGCCGCGTCGGGCCGCACCGGCACCGTCTACGGACTCGACATGACCGACGAGATGCTCGCGCTCGCACAGCAGAACGCGCGAGACGCGGGTGCGACGAACGTCCATTTCCTCAAGGGCCTGATCGAGGCCATCCCGTTGCCCGCGGCGAGCGTCGACGTCGTCATCTCGAACTGCGTCGTCAACCTTTCCCCGGAGAAGCCCAGGGTGCTCGCCGAGATCGTCCGCGTGCTTCGCCCGGGTGGACGCGTCGGAATCTCCGACATCGTCGCGGAGGACCGGCTTTCACGAGCAGATCGAGCCGAACGGGGAAGCCACGTCGGCTGCATCGCCGGCGCGCTCTCGGAGAGCGAGTACCGGGAGGGTCTCGCAGCCGTGGGTCTCGTCGACGTCGAAGTGGAGTTCACGCACCGCGGTCGCAGACGGCATGCACGGCGCGATCGTCCGAGCCGTGAAGCCCAGCTATAGCGGCGTCAGGCGAGCAGCGCTCGGTTCGCCGCGCAGGCCCTGCGAGGATCCGGTCGATGTCCTCCTCGACGTTGTAGAGGTGGAGCGAGATGCGGAGGTTCGCGTCGCGCGTCGGACGTGACGATCCGCTCGGCCTGCAGCGCGGCGACGAGCGCGTTCGGATCGGTCGACACGACGCAGACGAGCGGGCCGTGGTCGCCCTCCGCCACGCGGAGTCGCGACGGTCGCGCCGAGCTCGTCGAGCCCCGCGAGCAGCCGGTCGACGAGCCCGCGCACGTGGGCCTCGATCGCCGCGCACGCCCGACCTCCTCCACGATCGCCATCCCGGCGAGTCCCGCGTAGATGTTCGGCACCGGCGGCGTGCCCGCGTCGAAGCGCCGCGCGTCCCGTGCGGGCGAGTAGTCCGAGATGTCCATCCGGAAGATGTCCTCGTCGGCGAACCAGCCCGTCTGGGTCGGCAGGAGCCGCTCGTGGAGGTCGCGCCGCACGAACATGAACGCGAGCCCGGCCGAGGCGAGGAGGTACTTCACCGTGCCCGCGGTGAGGAAGTCGACGCCGAGCGCACGCGACGTCGAGCGGGATCGCGCCGGCCGCCTGGTAGCTGTCCGCGAGGCAGAGCGCGCCCTGCTCGTGCGCGAGGCGCGCGACCTCGCGCGACGTCGAGCCGGTACCCGGTGCGGTACGAGACGGCCGTGCAGCAGACGAGCGCCGTCCGCTCGTCGATCGCCTCCGCGAAGCGCTCGAGCGGGATCCGCCCGTCGGGCTCGGGTCGAACGTGGACGACCTCGGCCCCGCGCAGCTCCTGCGCGTGCGCGATCTGGCCCACCGTCGGGAACTCGAACTCGGAGATCACGATCCGGTTCCGCTCCCCGCTCGAGCGGGAGCGCGCTGACGAGTGCGCTCACGCCCTGCGAGACGGATGTCGTGACGGCGACCTCGTCCGGCTCGGCGCCGACGAGCCGCGCGAACGCGACGCGTGCCGCCTCGGCGCGCTCGACCCAGTGCTCCCACTCGGCGCCGTGCTGCGTCCCAGCCTGCGAGGTACGCCTCGTACGCCTCGCGGACGTCGATGCGAGAGCGCGCCCTGCGAGCACGAGTTGGCGTACGTCGTGTGCTCGAAGATCGGGAAGCGATCGCGGATCGCGGCGCCGACGCAGTCATCGACCCAGGTATGCCTTGCGCAGCTCGTCGTGCTGGAGGAGCTCCGAGGCCTTGCCCTCGAGCACGATCCGCCCGGTCGAGAGGACGTAGCCGCGGTCGGCGATCGAGAGCGACACGTTCGCGTTCTGCTCGACGACGAGCATCGCGACGCCGGACGTCGTGCACCTGCTGGATGATCTCGAAGCTCCGCTCGACGAGGATCGGCGCGAGCCCCATCGACGGCTCGTCCATCAGCAGGAGCTTCGGGCCGCGCCATCAGCGCCCGGCCCATCGCGACCATCTGCTGCTCGCCGCCGGAGAGCGTCCCGGCGAGCTGCTTCCGGCGCTCGGAGAGCAGCGGGAAGAGCGCGTAGACCCGCTCGAGATCCTCCTTGAGGTCGGCGCGCGGCCGCAGGTACGCGCCCATCTCAGGTTCTCGAGCACGGTCATCGGCCCGAACAGCCGGCGGTTCTCGGGGACGATCGCGAGCCCGCGCTCGATGCGGTGAGCGGTCGAGCAGCGCGTGACGTCCTCGCCGCCGAGAACGACCGAGCCCGCGCGCGGCTGGACGATCCCGAGGATCGTCTTCAGCGTCGTCGACTTCCCGGAGGCGTTCCCGCCGAGCAGGCAGACGAGCTCGCCCTCGCCCGACCTCGAGGTTCGACGTCCTGGAGGATGTGCATCTGCCCGTAGTACGTGTTGATGCCCTCGAGCCGGAGGAGCGGCGCGGGCGCCGTTCGTGCGGTCGCTCACTTGCGCTCCGTCGCCGAGTGCCCAGGTACGCCTCGACGACCCTGCGGGTCGGTCGCGACCTGCGTCGAACGAGCCCTCGGCGATCTTGACGCCGTGGTCGAGGGCGACGACGCGATCGGAGATCCCCTCGACGACGTGCATGTCGTGCTCGATGACGAGGATCGTGTAGCCGCCCTCGTCGCGCAGCCTCGCGATGAGCTCGGTGATCTCGTGCGTCTCGACCGGGTTCATGCCCGCAGCCGGCTCGTCGAGCAGGAGGAGCCTGCGGCTGCGCGGCGGTCGCGCGCGCGATCTCGAGCCGGCGACGGTTCGCGTACGAGAGGCTGTACGCGGGCTGGTTCCAGCGGTAGCCCACGAGCCGCTCGCCGAAGAAGGCGAGCCGCTCCTCCGCGAGCCGCTCGATCTCCCGCTCCTCACGCCGCATCCCGGGCGTCCGCAGATCGGAGCGGAGGACGCCCGCCTTCGTGTGGCCGTAGGCCGCGGCCATCACGTTCTCCTTGACGGTCATGTTCAGGAACAGGCGCAGCGTCTGGAACGTGCGCGCGATCCCGCGGCGCGCGATCTGGTGCGGGGCGAGGCCGACGATGGCTCGCCCGTCGAAGAGGATCTCGCCCGCGTCGGGCGGGTAGACGCCGGTGACGACGTTGAAGAGCGTCGTCTTGCCGGCCCCGTTCGGGCCGATGACGCTGACGATCTCGCCCTCGCCGACCACGAGGTCGAGGTCGGTCGAGGCACGCGGAGCCCGCCGAACGCGTGCGAGATCGCCTGCACCTCGAGCAGCGGCGCGGTCGGCTCGATCAGACGATCTCCACGCGCTGCTTGCCGAAGAGGCCCTGCGGCCGGACTGCCATCAGCGCGACGAGCAGCGCTCCGATCAGGACGAAGCGCGCGACCGCCGGCTGCGCGAGCAGCAGGTTCTCCCAGACGCACGCCGCGAGGTAGAGCGACGGGAACGAGCGCGACGGCGTCGCCAGCCGCGGCTGCGGATCAGCGTGAGCCGAGGATCGCGGCGACGAGCCCGATGTACGCGAGCCGCGCGAGGCGCCCGCCGGCAGCCGTCGGGCCGACCGCGTCCGCGGGAGGAGCACCCAGAGCTCGACGAGCTCGTCGATCCTCGCGGTCCCGAAGCGTCGTGCCCGCCGACGAGCGAGGGCCGACCTGCTCGGCGACCTCGTGCACCACGACGCCGAACACGACCGTCGCCGCGAGCACCGCGACCGGCGCCAGCGCGGGCGAGAGCACGACCAGGAGCGCGAGCACGACGACGCCGTAGAAGAGCCAGCTCGCGTCGTCCGGGCTCGCGCAGCGCCTCGAGCGAGGCGTTGATGAGCACCGCGCCGACCGTCACGCCGAGCGAGGCTGCCGGCGCCGCCGAGGATCGACCATCGCGTAGACGGTGATCAGCAGCGACGAGGTCGAAGTTCGCCGGGAAGACGGCGCCCTGCACGCGGCGCGAAGATCGCGCCCGCGAGCGCCGGCGACGCCGGCGCCGACCGCGAACGCCATCAGCTTCAGCCGGTTCACGGGCATCGTCATCAGCTCTGCGGCGAGCTCGTCCTCGCGGAGCGCCCGCCAGGCCCGGCCGGTGCGCGATGGTTCACGAGGTAGAGGACGCGAGATGACGACGACGAAGGCGACGAGCGCGACGTAGAAGTAGCCGCTCGAGCGAGCGTGACTGCCTGCCCGAAGAACTCGAGCGGGTAGATGTCCGAGATCCCGTTCGGCCCGCGCGTGAAGCGATCGCGTTGATCGAGCGACGACGAGCCAGATCTGGAGGAAGAAGAGCGTCACGATCGCGAGGTAGTCGCCGACGAGCCGCCGCGACGGGAGCCCGACGCAGGAAGCCGAGCGCGGCGACGGCGACGCGATCGACGCGGAATCGCCAACTGCGCCTCCCAGTGGCGGCCCGAGTACTCGGAGGCGAGCGACGGCGTAGAGGTACGCGCCGAGGCCGAAGAAGGCGACGAAGCCGAGGTCGAGCAGGCCGACCCAGCCGACCGCGACGTTCAGCCCGAGCGCGAGCAGCACGAAGATCGAGCGTGTCGATCCCGACCTGCAGCAGGTAGTCGGAGTCGACGAAGAGCGGGAAGAGCGCGAACGGGAGCGCGAGCGCGAGCGAGCTTGCCGGCCGGCGGGAGCCGGTTCGACCGCGTCCTCGACGCCGGCCGGCGAGCGATGCGCGCACGCGCGCTCCTCCGCGCTCGCGACCCACTCGTCGACGCCGATGCGCGGCTGTCTGCCGGAGGCTCTGGTCGACTCATCAGACCTTCTTCACCTCCGGCTTGCCGAAGATGCCCTGCGGGCGGACGAGCATGAAGACGATCGAGGATCAGGAAGACGACGAGGTCGCTGAACGCGCTTCCGAGCCGGCCGCGCGTGAGGTCCTCGATGTAGCCGACCGAGAACGCCTCCGCGAGCCCGATGAGCAGGCCGCCGAGCATCGCACCCGGAATCGAGCCGATCCCGCCCACGACCGCGGCGGTGAAGCCCTTGAGGCCGTAGTTGAAGCCCATGAAGTGGTTGATCTGCCCGAAGACGAGCCCGACGAGCACCCCGGCCGCGCCCGCGAGCGCGGAGCCGATGAAGAACGTCTTCACGATCACCCGGTCGACGTCGATGCCCATCATCGCCGCGGCCTCGCGGTCGAACGCCGTCGCGCGCATCGCCTTGCCGAGCTTCGTGCGGGCGACGAGCAGCCAGAGCCCGACCATCATCGCGAGCGCGGAGCCGATCACGACGAGCCGGATGATCCAGACGTTGAGCGGGCCCCAGCTGATCCCGACCTCGACGTCGACGAGGTCGAACGCGTCGTAGCTGCGGAAGTTCGCGCCGAAGAGCAGCAGCACGGAGTTCTGGATGAAGAACGAGACGCCGAGCGCGCTGATCAGCGGCGCGATCCGCGGCGCGCGGCGCAGCGGGCGGTACGCGAAGCGCTCGATCGCGACGCCGAGCACGCCGCAGCCGACCATCGCCGCGAGAACCATGAGCACGATCAGCGAGCCAGACCGCGACGCTCGGGTCCTGCGCGCCGCCGAGCCAGCTGAGGACGCCCCAGCCGATGAACGCGCCGACCATGAGCACGTCGCCGTGGGCGAGGTTCAGCAGCTTCAGGATCCCGTAGACCATCGAGAAGCCGAGCGCGACGAGCGCGTAGACGCTCCCCAGCGTCAGCGCCGTTGACGAGCAGCTGGACGAGCTTGTCCCAGTCCACGCGCGGGTTATCTCACAGAGACGGCCATGGACGACGAGCGGCCCACCCGCTGGGGCGGGCCGCTTCGTTCACTCGTACGCGCTCGCCTAGCCGACGGGGCTGTACTTCCCGTTGCGTGATCCTGTAGATGACGAACCTCGCCGCCACGCGAGGTCGCCCTTCGCGTCGAAGCGGATGGTGCCGCCGAGGATCGACGGGATGTTCGTCCGCCGCATCGACCTCGACGACCTCGCGCGCGTCGCCTTCCCGTCCGCGCACGCCTTGTGGATCGCCGTCATCGCGACGTAGCCCGGCCATGTAGGTCGCAGGGCCGAATGCCCCGAACGTCCTTCTTCCGACTTCCGGTAGTGCGGCGACGATCGCCCTGGCCTTCGGGTCGAAGTGGGGATCCGGCGCGAACACCGAGACGTATCCGCTCCTCGGCTTGAACTGCGACGGCGAGTACGCGCCGTCGGTGCCGAACACGATCGCCTTCTTCCCCTGCTCGCGGAGCTGGTTCGAGAGCGTGTTCGCCGCGGTCGCCACCTGCGTGGCGAAGACGACGACGTTGACGTCGTTGCCGACGTTCGCGACGATCGACGAGAAGTCGGTGTCGTCGCCGAGACGCGACTCGCGAGCGACCTCGACGCCCGCGCCGCGGAGTCCGCTGGCGATCGGCCTCGGCGAGCGGCACCGAGTAGTCGTCCTGCGAGTCGATGACACGACGTTCTTCGCCTTGAGATTCCTGGCGACGAACGGACGATCCGTCGGCGCCCTGGATGCTGTCGTTCGGGATGACCCGGAAGAACGTCGTGTACGGACGTCCCTTCGTGAGGTCGATCGCCGTCGCCGAGCCCGAGACGATGCGAGATCCGGCCTGCTCGAAAGATTCCCGCTCACCCGCACGGCCTGGCTCTCCGAACCGCCGATGACCGCCATGATCTTGCTGTCGGCCACGAACTTCCGCGCGACCGTGCGCGCGACCGGCGCCTTGAGCTGCGTGTCGCCTTCGGCGACCTTGAACGTCGTGCCGTTCGCCGCGTTGTACTCTGCACGCCGAACTCGAGCCACGAGATCTGCTCCTGGCCGAGGAAGCCGGCCGGTCCCGTCAGCGGCCCGAGGAAGCCGACCGAGACGTTGGTGCACGTCGCGAGCTGTGCCGACGCAGCGGGTCGACGACGGTCTTCGCCACGGCGGCTGTTACCACGACCGCCGCAGCGAGCGCCGCCAACGCGGCTGCGATCAATCCTTTCCTCATCTGCCCTCCTTGCGTGAACCGTGCTCTTCGATTGTGACGTCGGCGGAACCGCATTGTTGCGCGGCGGCTCGACGCCCTTCCGGGCACGCGGAATCGGTGCATCACACCGCGTTCCCGCTGCGATGTCAATCGTGGCAAGCCGGCAGACTCAGAAGTAGAACTGCTTCCAGGCTTCCCACCAGGTGTCGGCGCGCGAGACGATCGTCCGGTCGTCCACGCGCTCCACACCGGGCCGGAAGCGAAGCTTGTCAGGCCCGGTCGTGTTCAGGTACTCGGCCCGAATCTCGCACGGGCTTCCCGGGATCCCACGGCGCGACCGCCGAGAGGTCCGAGAGCGCGCGCTTCGCACCGTCCTCGATCAGCTCCCGAGCACGATCCGGCGTCACCATCCGCGCCGAATGGGCACTGAATCCGCGCTTCACCGAAACCGCGGTGAGACCGTCACCGAGCAGCTCGCGCGCCTCGGCACAGGTCGCCTCGTCGCCGGTGACCATGAGCACGGGACAGCCCCACGTGCCACAGAGCGCGGCGTTGATCCCCGTCTCCCCCACCAACGTGCCGTTGAACGAGAGGTTCCGGAAGTCGCTGTCGGAGATGGTGTGGCTCATCACACCGAGCGCGGTGCCCGCGCGTGCATGCATCCCGACGAAGAGCGCGGCGTCGCAGCCCTGCTCGAGAAACGCGGTGTACTCCGTCCATTCGTCCTGGACGACGTACTCGCAGCCGGGATCGAGCTCCTCGTGGATGAGCGAGTTGAACGTCCACCCCTTGCCGGCGCCGTGGCAGTCCATCACGACGATCTCCGTCGCTCCGGCCGCCTTCGCGCCGCGAACCGCCGCGTTGATCTCCTCGGTGTAGAGCCGGCGACCCTCCTCGAACATCGGATCGCCACCGCTCACCTGCTGCCACTTCGTGATCCCGGCGACGCCCTCCATGTCCGAGATGACGTGGACGCGCACGCGAGTAGCCTACGCCGCACGGACACGGGACTTCAGGGCAAGGGAGTGGTGATCACGGGCGCATCGGGCGGGATCGGTGCGGCCTCGGCCCGCGCCTTCGTTGCCGAGGGGGCGCGTGTCCTCGTCCACTACAACCGTGGGGAGGAGCGCGCGCGTGCTCTCTCCGCGGAGCTCGGAGGAGCGCCTGTCGCTCAGGCCGATCTCACGCAGGAGTCGGACGTCGAGCGGCTCTTCGACGAGGCTCGCGCGGCGCTCGGCCGCGTCGATGTCTGCGTCGAGGTCCAGGGCGTCTGGCCACGCGAGGATGTCTCGGTCAGGGAGCTCTCGCTCGAACGCTGGGAGGAGACGCTTCGGGCTGAACCTCACGACGACGTTCCTCGTCGCACGCAGCTTCCTGCGCGAGGTGGAGCGAAACGGCCACGGGTCGTTGGTGCTCGTCGGCTCCACCGCCGGCGTCTTCGGCGAGGCCGGCCACGCGGACTACGCGGCGGCGAAGTCAGCCGTCATCGGCGGGCTTGCTCCTCTCGCTCAAGAACGAGATCGTGCGCATCGCGCCGCGTGGGCGGGTGAACGCCGTCGCACCGGGCTGGACGGAGTCGCCGATGACGCGCGGCCTCGTCGACCCCGACCGGGTGCAGACGGTCTCGCGCACGATGGCGCTGCGCAAGGTTGCGCAACCCGAGGACATCGCGGCGCAGATCGTCGATCCTGGCGTCCGACACGCTCTCGGGGCACGTGACGGGCCAGGTCGTCGTGGTTGCCGGCGGGATGGAAGGCCGAACCGTTCACGAGGAGTGAGAGGAGCACGCTCATGACCGATCCGAGCCACGAGCGCCTTGTCGTCAACGCGCACACGACGCCATTCCTGCCCTACGACATGGAAGGGCCGGTCCAGCCCGAGATGAGCTGGCTCCCGGTCAGCTACGACGCAGAGACCGGTCAGGGCTCGTATCTCATGCGCATGGATCCGGGAGCCATGACCATCGCGCACGACCATGCGGGGATGGAGGAGTTCCTGATTCTCGAGGGCGACCTCGTCGACTCGGACGGCACGGTCTTCGGGCCGGGCGACTTCGTGAGCTATCAGCCCGACACGCACCACAACTCATGGACGGAGAACGGTTGCCTGATTGCCGTCTTCGAGTGGCATCGGCCCGAGAAATGAGAAGGGCGACGTCGTCCGCCGCCCGTTCTCCCTGTCTCTCCGTCTGGTTGTGATTGCCGTCAGTCCCCAGTCGGGAGTCGTAGCGCCTATCGGCAGGACTGCGAACGAGCTTTAGGACCGGCAGACGAGGGAGAGGAGCGGGGTTGCCGCCGGTGGCCCCGCTCCTCGTCCCGGCAGGTCCCTCGATTGGGGAGGAACCGCACTCTGCCCCTCATCGTTCACTTGCATCTCACTCGCGCGACCGCCGCATCGCTCGCGCGCTATGAGTGATGACAGCCTGCGCGATCCCCTCACGATGGGCGTCACCCGGAGGTGCTTGACCGATCCCTCGCACGGCGTTGACGAGGCCGCTTCACGGCTTCACTAGAGTGGCCGGTCATGGCGGCGAGGTTCCTGGAACGGCTGGCCACGGGCCCGCCGATCGTCGCGGACGGCGGGATGGGCGCGCTCGTGTCGAGTGCCGTTTCGCGACTCCGCTGCCCCGAGGAGGCGAACCTGCGGGCTCCGGAGAGCGTGCTTTCACTCCATCTCGGCTTCATCCGTGCGGGTGCAGAGCTCATCGAGACGAACTCGTTCGGAGCCAACAGGCACAAGCTCCGTGAGCGCTTTCTCGACGACGACGTGCGAAGGATCAACGAGGCCGCGGTCAAGATCGCGCGCGAGGCTCGAGAGGTCTCCGGTCGTGAGGTGTTCATCGCCGGTGCGATCGGCCCGCTGGGAGACGCTCGCGACGCACACGAGGACGAACACGCGATCTACGCCGAGCAGGCAGAGCTCCTCGAGGGCCGCGGCGTCGACCTCTTCACGGTCGAGACGTTCTTCGACGCCGAGCGGCTCCTGACCGCGATCGCCAGCTGTGCGCTCGGTGTCGTCGCTGCCGATCGTCGCCCTTCTGACCTTCGACGAGGATGCGCTGACCCTCGGCGGTGTGCGGGCCGAGGAGGCGGCCGCGAGGCTGGCGGATCAGGACGTCGTCGCGATCGGGGCGAATCACAGCGCCGGCCCACAGGCGGCTCTTCGCGCGATCGAGCAGATGCGCGGCGCGGGCAAGCCTCTGGCGGTACTCCCGAACGTCGGCCTCGCGAGCCTCGCGGGCCAGCGGATCGTCTTCCCACACGCAACACCCGAGTACTTCGGCGAGTTCACCGCTCATGCACACGAGCTGGGTGCTCGGATCATCGGAGGCTGCTGCGGGTGCACGCCGGCCGAGATCGCGGCGATCCGGCAGGCCGTCGACGAGCACCGGCGTCCGACAGCACCGCTGGTCGTTCGCGAGCGCACGTTCGCCACGGCACCGCAGGAGCCAGGCGTGGAGTCACTCCTGCAACGAAAGCTCGCCGCGGGTGAGTTCGTGGTCTCGGTCGAGATCGACCCGCCGCGCGGCGCCAATCCACAGGCAATGCTCGACATCGCGCGCACGCTCAAGGACTCCGGGACGGTGGACGTCGTGGACGTGAACGACAACCCGCGCGCTCGAGCGCGGATGAGCGGGGTGATGGCCTCGGTCGCGATCGAGCGGCGCGTCGGCATCGAGACGATTCCGCACCTGACGCCGCGCGACTCGTCGATTGCGGGTCTCGAGTCGACGCTGCTCGGGGCACATGCGGAAGGGATACGGAACGTGCTTGCCGTCACCGGCGATCCGCCCGAGGCCGGGGACTACCCGGGTGCGCAAGGCGTCTACGAGGTCGACTCCATCGGACTCTCGAAGATCATCACGCAGATGAACGCGGGCGAGGACTTCAACGGCGCGGAGATCGACGCGCCGACGTCGTTCTACCTCGGAGTCGCCGTGAATCCAGCCGCAGACGACCTGGACTTCGAGCTCGGCCGGTTCGAGCAGAAGCTCGAAGCCGGGGCCAAGTTCGCGATGACGCAAGTCCTCTTCGATCTCGAGTACCTCGACCGCTTCATCGAACGGCTCGGTGGCGAGTGCCCGATTCCCCTGCTCGTCGGGATCTTCTACGTCCGCAGCTACCAGCTCGCGCTTCGACTCCACAACGAGGTGCCGGGGATCGTGGTTCCGGACCACGTGCAGGAGCGGCTCAAGAACGCCGGAAAGGACGCGGGAGACGTCGGCCTCGAGCTCGCCAAGAACCTCCTCGACGCCTGTCGCGAGCGAGCGGCGGGCGTCTACGTCATTCCGCCGTTCCGGCAGCCGCTCGCGGCACTCGACGTGCTGGCCTAGCGCTCAGCTTCTGTCGCTCACGACGAGGCGGGTGACCTTCACGCCCCCGAGCTGCTCCCCAATCTCCTCCGAGCTGCCCTCTTCCAGCCAAGTGGACTCTTCGTCCGGGCGGGTGACGACCACGATCTCGTCGGCTGCGAACTCTCGCAGGGCGTCCTTCGTGGCGAGCAGCGGATCCGAGTCGCCTGCCGATGCCTCGGTCTCCTCCGAGGGAAGTGCGTCCGCGATGGACGATGCGGCGTCATCGGCACGCTCCCGCGCATCGTCCTCGGCGTTCGTGAGCCATTGCAAGCGGGACTGGTGGACTGCGGGGACGACGACGCGTAACTCGCCGACGTCGTCACCAAGCGCGGCTCGCAACTCGGCGATCGGCCATTCCGAAGAGGTGACTACCAGGACGTTTCGCATCGTGGTGGCGTTGCCCGCGACGCCTAGTACCAGCGGCCGCGTGCAAAACCGCCGAATGCCAGCAGCCCGACGAGGGCGACGATGATCCCGATCACGAGGCTCCAGAAGATCGCGATCGCGATTCCGGCAATGACGATTCCCGCCGCCGAGCGTCAGGCCAACGGCCCCCTTGCCCTGATCTGCCATCAGTCGCGCTCCCCGCCGGGGCGCTTTCCAGCATCACGCTGCCGGCGAAGCTCCTCCGGTGAGCCGTCATCCTCGATTTGCCGCGCGTGCTGCGGTTGATCCTGGGACGGTGTCTCCTCGGTCACGCGCTCGTCCGCCGCGCCGTACCCAATCTGATCTGGTTCTCCGGTGCGCTCACTCTGCGACTTCACCATCTGGGTCGCGCCTCCATTCGTTGCTGACCGCCCACATACCCAACGCGGCCCTCGACGAAACAGCGTGGATCGCGACGTTTCCGGATCACCTCGCGCATTCGGTGCTGAGCGACTTCGTCCCCACGCGCTCGAGCACGCTCTGTACGAGGGCTGACGGGATTCCGTAGCCGCCCACGTCACCGGGTCTCCGTGCAAAGACCGTCGTCAACACCCTGCCCTCGCGCGTCGACTCCCGGGCCGCCGGACAACCCGGGGCGAACATCACCACGGATAGCCGTCACCGCTCGCGTCACCTGGCCACGGCCGTACGCATCCCTGCTGAGAGCTCGCCCGGTGCCTCCAAGGCGTCCAGGGGTCCGGGTCAGAGGGCCGTTCCCCGGATAGCCCAGAAGCGCAACGGGCGTCCCGCGCTCTGGATCTCCCAGCGGGATCGGACGACCGCGGAGCCCCTTCACGCGCAGGACCGCAAGGTCGTTGTTCACGTCGAAGGCGACGACGGTGGAGGTGAAGCCCGGACCGGACCGACGGTCGACGCGGGGCTTCTGGATTCCGGCGACGACGTGCGCGTTCGTGACGACGAGGCCCGGACGGACGATCCAACCCGATCCCTCTACCCCGAGACCACACGCGAAACCTGTCACTCGCACGACGCTTCTCGCGGCGGCTGCGACATCGGGGTCGCCCGAGATCGTCGCGTCCGGGGGCGGCACCACGGCTGGAGGGCCGATGACGACGCCGATGGGATCCACTCGTTCCAGCGTCTCGAGCAGGCGTTCGGGCGGGAACTCCTCGTTGATTCGCGCGAGGATCGTCGACTCCTGGACCGACCGCCGCAACTCCGACTGACCCGGCAGGTAGAGCAGGACGGCGCCCACGGCCCAGCAGATGAGGAAGCCCGCAGCGACGCCGAGTATCGCGCCGGCCGCCGAGTCGAGCTTCCGAAGCCCCGGCACGGCTCCCAAGCTCGCTCGCAGCGTCCCTCCGAGCAGCCCGGCGAGAGTCTGGAGCAGGACGCCCCCGAGGATGGCGCCGCCGAGCGCGACGAGCGGCGCGTATGGCGACCCCTCGGGCAGCAGAGCTGGTGCGACCTGCGCACCGACGTATGCGCCGAGCGCAAAGCCCGCAAGCGACAGCGCACCCCGTACGAGTCCCCGCGAGAGACCGTAGAAACCGAACAGGACGACGACGCCGATGACGATCCAGTCGGCGGTGGCCACAGGCCCGGAAGCGTACGCGCCGAGGTGGCCGGAACAGCCGCTGCGACCTGGCTACAATCAGCCGGCCTGGGGGCGTAGTTCAGTTGGTTAGAACGCCGGCCTGTCACGCCGGAGGTCGCGGGTTCGAGTCCCGTCGCTCCCGTTGTTCACGTCTGTTCGCCGCGAGCACCGGATCCGCTTCGCCGAGCCGATCCTCTAGAGTCCGCGCCGATCCGATGGCGCTCGAGCTCTACATGGTCGGCGTGATCGTCGAGGACATGCCTCGGGCTGTCGAGTTCTATCGGCGGCTCGGCGTCACCGTCCCGGACGGCGCCGAGGGCATGGAGCACGTCGAGGTTGCGATGAGCGGGTTGACCTTCTTCCTGAGCACCACCCGCGCGAACGCGAAGTGGGACCCGGCTCGGGCATCCGCGGCCGGCGGGTACCGCATCATCCTCGAGTTCTACCTCGAGTCACGCGCTGCGCTCGACGCCAAGTACGAAGAGCTGACCGGGTACGGATACGCGGGGCACTGCGACCCGTACGACGTCACGCCCGAGCTCCGCTTCGCGATGGTGGACGACCCCGACGGGAACACGATTCTGCTCTCGGCGTCTACCGAGTCCAGCCCGTAGTCAGACGCTCCGGAGCGTCCATGGGTGAGTCGCGTTCGGTCGGCCTCTGCCGAGCTCGTGAACACCGCGCGCGACCTCGGCCAATCGATGCATTTCGGGGGCAAGAGCCCACCGCTCGCGAGGCCGGCCGCACCCGACCACTCATAACAATCTCGACAACAAACTGCGCTCGGCCGTCGTCTTGAACCCTATGGGTGGTCTCGGTTGCGGCTGTGTCGACCCTCATCGGCGCCGTGGGTTCTTCGTCGGACCTACGCCCGACGAAGCTGATCCCACTCGCCCACGTACTCCGAATCGGCGCGTCGCATCGTGAGCGATCGATGGGTCGGCCTGGAGCTCCGGCACCTCACGGCGCTGCAGGCGATCGCGGACGAGGGGTCCTTCAAGGGCGCAGCGCGGGCGCTCGGATACACGCCGTCGGCGATCAGTCAGCAGATTGCAAGCCTCGAGCGGATCGTCGGAGCTCGAGTGATCGCTCGCGAGCATGGCCGGCGGGCACTGGGCCTCACCGATGTCGGCCGCGCGCTCCTCGTTCACCTGTCCGCGATCGAGGCACGCCTGGAGGCGGCCAAGGCTGAAGTCGACGCCTTCTCTCGCGGGGTCGTGGGTCCGATCCGCGTCGGCGCGTTCGAGAGCGTCGAGGCGCGACTTCTCCCGGAGGTCCTCCGTCGTTTCCGGGCGCTGCTTCCCGATGTCGCGATCGAGGTCGCCGAGACGCTCCTCGATCTCGACCTCTTGAAGTCGCTCGAGCGAGGGGCGCTCGACCTCGCGTTCGGCATCCTGCCTCTCCCCGAAGGGCCCTTCGAGCGCAGGGTCGTCATCACCGATCCGTGGGTCCTGGTGGCGCAGGACGGCTCCGAGCACGCGGTGCACGCGGCCTCCATCACGGCTCATGAGCTCGCGGAGCTACCGCTCGTGTGCTTTCGGTCGCCTTCGGCGATTGCTCCTGCACTCGACAGCCTGCAAGCGCTCGGGATCGAGCCGAACATCGTCCTCCGCTCGGACTACAACGACGTCGTACAGGAGTTCGCGGCCGCGGGCGTCGGGGTCGCCCTCATGCCCCGCCTGGCGGTAAACCGCTACGACGACCGGACGAGGATGATCGACCTCAGCGCCTTTATTCCGCCACGCCAGATTGCAATTGCATGGCACCGCGATCGGCGCCAGAGCGAGGCATTCGATGCCTTTATCTCTCTCGCTGCCGAGGTCGGTTCAAGGGTCGCAGAGGACGAAACTCAGCGAGAATCATTGGCGGCAATACAGTTAAGTAAAATTGCCTCCGCCTGAGGTAAGCAACGCTAACCACCGCGATTGTTCTACCTCCGTCTAAGTCTGTAGCAGGCACCACTGTTAGTGCGTAAAGCGCACGGCTGTATCACGTGGACCTACAAAGCCCTGATGACGACTGGGCAGGACGCAGGCTGCACGTGATGCAGAAGCCACTGTTTTGGACGGAGGGATTCATGAGTAAACGCTCGATATTCGTCCTAGGAGGAGCGCTCGCAATGATTGCGAGCCTCGTGATCGGCTCGTCCGCAACGGCAAAGCCGCAAGGCGCGTCCGCGGGCACCGTGACCATCGTTCACGATCAGGAGCCGGGCATCCTCAACTTCTACCTCGCCTCGGGGAACGGGTATACGAACTCGCTCGCGATAAGTCCCGTTCTCGCGGCCGGCGCGATCTACAACCAGAACGCGCAACTCGTGCCCCAGCTCTTCGAGGCTGTGCCCAAGCTCGTGCAGAAGGAGCCGCTGATCGCCTCCTTCAAGATCAAGCAGAGCGCGAAGTGGAGCGACGGCAAGCCGTTGACCGGCAAGGACTACGTCGCGACCTGGCGGACCCTGATGAATCCCAACTGGGACATCACGTCCCGCGAGGGCTGGGAAGACATCCAGCGCATGGTCGCGAAAGGGAAGAGCGTCACCGTGTACTTCAAGCCGGGTCGAGGGTACGCCGCGTGGGACGCGTTGCTTGCCAACACGAGCCCGATGCCCGCACACAAGGTGGCGGGCCAGGACTTCAACAAGCTCTGGCAGGACTCGATGGACATCGCAAGCGGTCCCTTCAAGTTCCAGAGCTGGCAGCGTGGTACCCAGCTCTCGCTCGTGAAGAACCCTGCCTACAAGGCCGGGCCGGCTGCGAAGATCGACCGGCTCGTCTTCCGCTACATCACGGGTGCGTCGCAGTACCAGGCGCTGAAGAGCGGTGAGGGTGACGTCATCGACGCAGTCAACCCGCAGCTCCAGATCGTCGACTTCTACAAGGACAAGAAGTTCAAGGTGGAGGCGGGACCTGGCTACCAGTGGGAGCACCTGGACTTCCAGCAGGGCGCGAAGGCTCATCCCGCGCTCAAGAAGAAGTTCGTCCGCCAGGCGATCATCCAGGGCATCAACCGGGCGCAGATCCGCGAGGTGCTCTATGTGAAGACCGGGCTCGTCTCCTCCACCAAGCTGATGCCCATCCTCCAGAGCCACATCTTCAAGCCGTTCGAGAAGGAGTACGTTCCTGCGTACGGTCGCTGGAAGTTCTCGCAGAAGGCCGTCATCGCTCTTCTGAAGAAGAACGGCTGCACCGGCGGTCCCGACACGCCGTCTGCGAGCAACAGCAAGATCTTCAGCTGCCCCGGCGTCGGCGAGCTGTCGTTCCCCTTCACCACGACGTCGGGCAACCCGCTTCGGGCGCTCTCCTACGAGATCATCCAGAAGCAGATGAAGAGCGTTGGCATCGAGTTCACGGCTCGCTTCATCTCACCGGCCGTGCTCTTCGGTGGCGGCATGCTGACCTCCGGTGACTGGCAGGTCGTCCTGTTCACGTTCCAGGGGGGCCCGACGAGCTCGGGGACCTTCTTCGGAATCGGCGGTTGTGGTGGCGACCAGAACTACGGCGCCGCGTGCAACGCCAAGGCGTCGGCCATGCTCAAGAAGGCGCAGTTCACGGCCGATTCGGCCGACCGGGCGAAGTTGCTTCACGCCTCCGAGAAGATCCTCGCGGACGAGGTGTTCTCGATTCCGCTCTTCTCGCGGCCCACGTTCCTCCTGAGCAGCGTCAGGGTCAAGAACGCGATCAAGAACCCGACCAACCAGGGCTCTATCTGGAACGCGGAGAAGTGGACCATTAGCTAGTCGGTCGATAGCGCCAGGCGCGCGCCTCCACGCCTGGTCACGAGCTCCTGTTCCGGACAGGAGTGCCGCAGTCCAAGATCCGCCCCCGCCGCCGGCAGGGGCGGATCTTGGTACGAAGAACGCTCGATGCCTCGCGAATCGCACTGCCTCGAATACTGCTTCGCATCATCGCCCTAGCGGGCGATGTCCGCGAGGTACGCGACATGCGCCTCCGTCACGTGTCGCTGCCGAGCCGATGCTCCCATCCGGTCGCCGCTCGCGCGCCAATAGCCGTGCGGCCCCCGTCCGCTCAGAGCCTCCTGAAAGTCCATGTCGCATGAGAACTCTGAAAGAGGCTCTGAGCGAACTCGGATGGAGGGCTTGTCCTACGAGAGTACAGGTGCCACTTCCGCAAAGAGATTCGAACTACTGATCGCTGGACGAGCGCTACTAGTCACTATTGCCGCGTGCCAATGTACAGCTCAATTGCGTCGATGCTGTATCACCGATTCACGTTCGTGTTTTCTGTGACGGAGAGGCAGCACCGCGGCAATGAGTGCCAGATGAATAGGACTCACAATCGGAACCCGCCCCCACGCCGACGGGGCATTCCACCGCGATCGCGGCCGGCGCGTGCTCGGCCGTCAGCCGGACAGCTGGATCTCTGCCGGCAACTCATCGGGCTCGCGCTCTACCCCGAGCTCATCGCGCACTCTCGTGTCGAAGTAGACATACGTGGCCGTGAGCGCGACGAAGGGCATCGCCACCGCATAGACCACCGCGGCGACGACGTTGAGCAGTGTCAACGGGGTGCTCGTGAGGAGGATCAGGAGCTGCGCCGATCAGCGGGCCGGCGATAACCGCCAGCGCTCCGCCGACGACGATCAGTGACGCGACCTTCAGCCATTCCTGCCGGACGAGGTGCGCGCTTCGTCGCAGCGCGTGTCTTGCGGAGAGGCCCTCGAGCTCGACCGCGGGGACGACCAGCGCCCAGCGAACAGCCAGCCAGATCGCGATCGGCACGAGAAATAGCGAGCTGAGAAGCAGCGAGATTGCGACCGAGGCGACCGCAAGCGCGCGTAGAAGCGGCCTCACGCTGTCGAGGGTCAGCCTGTACGCCTGCAGCGGCCCGATCTTGCGGCCCGCGTCGATCTCTACGAGCGCCCGCAACGTCGCCGCCATGACGAGGCCGAGCCCGAGCAACGTCAGCGTCGTTCCCAAGGCGACGACGATGACCACGAGGAACCCGCGGCTCTCCCCATCGGTCTGGATGCCGACGAGGTTGGACGCGCTCAGCAGCAGAGCCTGGAGGAAGGTGAGGATGACGGAGATCGGCAAGAACACGAGCCCGATTCCGAGGAAGAGGGGAAATCGCTTGAGATACGTGCCGCCTGCAGCTGCGAGTATCTGACCCCACGCACGTCGACGTGCGAGCCGGAACGGTGCCGTCGGGCGCCAGGTCGCGCGAGAGAGTGCGAAAGCGACGAGCGCAAGAAGTCCGAGGAGCACGGCGACCGTCGGCGCAGGGTCGTCGGCCGCCCGTCGTAGAGCGTTGGAGCCGGCCGCGACCGCTTCGCAGAAGAAGTCGGTGGCGCCCGTACCGAGCGCGCCGCCTCCGGGTACGGCGATGCTCGCGTCTCGCCAGTCCTCCGACCACCGGATCGGCTCGGTCCACTGCGTCTTGAGGTTCGGCCCCGTCGGTCCGTTGAAGAACGCCGGCTGCAGCTCGCCCCAGCGGCCCTGGAAGTCGATCCACGGGTACGCAGCCCGGGCACCCGCCGGGTCGCTCGGGATCGTCTGTACGTCCGGGCGCAACTCCAACGACGGACCGGACGTGTCGTCACAGCCCACGCCCTCCGAGGCTGAGCTTCCGACGTGGAGCGCGGACTCGTAGAAGTTCGCGTGCGAGCCCGCCGCGGGGTACACGACAGGGTGGGAGCCGTCGACGACCTCGAGCTTGGCGTCGCCCCAGCTCGCTCGCTCCGCGCCCTCGTGCTGGCTGTAGCCGATCTCTACCGGCTCGCCGCCGCCAAGCGCCTGGCGGGCGTCGGCGGCATCGAAGACGAGTTGGACCATCTCCCAGTCGCCCTCGTGGGTGTTGTTCCAGTCGTTGAAGACGTAGTAGAACCAGTACTGCAGTGCGACCTTGCCCGGGTGGCCGGGATCGGTCACCACGTGGGCATAGACCGTCGGCTTCGTCCCTTCGGTCACGCGATCCGCCCAGCGCTCGTAGCCACAGCCCGGATCGAGCGCGTGACCCGGGAAGTCGAGGTGGTACTCGTAGCGGTTCGAGAGGTCGGCGGCCCTCGGGCCGATCTCCACGAGATCGGTGGGATTCCACGGCCCTCGCAGCGCGACGGTCGGCTCGTCGAAGAGCACGTCGACGTCGATGGGCTCGTACGACTCGCCGTAGCCGCACTCCTGGGCCTGGGCCACGAGGCGCACGACCGGGGCGTACCGCTCGGCGAGCGCAGTCTCGTCAGCCAGATCGGCGGTCGCAACGGAAGGGACGACGAGCGCGGCAATCGCAATCAGCGCAAGCGACGCCATGCGAGCCAGACGAGCGTGCGAGCGCTTTCTCACACCGCGGGTTTCGACGTGAACAGGTCCATTCCCAGGGCGTGCGCCAGAAACGCTGCGGCGAGCTGGCCCTTGACGCTCGATCCGGCCGCATCGAGCAGGGGCGCGAACGTTCCGAGCCCGCCCTTGCCTGGCGCGACGGTGACGATTCCGCCGCCGATGCCGCTCTTTCCCGGAAGCCCGATGTCGTAGAGCCAATCGCCGGAGGTCTCGTACAGGCCGGCGGTCGTCATCACGGCGAGCGTGTACCGGCAGCTCGCCGCGTCGATCACCCGCACGATGCGTGAGGGGATTGCACCCCGCCGTCGGCCAGGGTCGCGCCCATCACCGCCAGATCCTGGGCGGTCACGCGAAGGGAGCACTGCTTGGTGTACACGTCGAGTGGCTTCGGACGGGTCGCAGTAGATCCGGTCATGGCTCTCGGAGGAGGCGGGCGATGCTTTGGTTCGGGCCGTTCGTCTCCGACGCGGATTCGTACACCTCGGCATCGAGTGACAGCGTGCGGCCTGCGAACCGCGACAATCCGTCGTGAATGAACTGCCACTTGTCCTCGGCGGTCGCACCCGGGACCAGGCTCGTCGTCGCGATCGCACCGGGATTCACCATCGGGTTCGTGCGTCCGTCCGCGCTCTGTTCGACAGCCTGCGGCGAGTTGAACGGCAGCCCGGTGGCGTTCACACCGAGCTTCCCGCGGACCACGTCCGAGCCCAGGGCCTGGCACACCAGGGCGAAGACGAACGGCTTGGAGACGCTCATGATCGTGAACTCGACCTCCGAGTCGCCGGCGGCGTGGACGTTGCCGTTCGCTCCCACGACGCAGACGCCGAACAGGTCACGAGCCACTCGCGACAGCGCGGGATACACCGCGGATACCTCTCCCGCGTCGTTCGAGCGGTAGCGCTCGTACGCCTCGAGAACAAGCGCTCGAGCGAGATCGGCGGGCGGAAGGTTGCCCGTCGAGACGAAGCCGTCGCTGTCGGTGGCACCCGTCGCTCTCACATGACAGTTCTACCGGTTCCGATCCAGACCGATGGCATCCGGCCTCCCGGCGACGGGTCAGACGCTCCAGCGTAAGCAGGTGGCTGATGCGTTAGGCCGCGCGAGCCGTGGCGGCCGAGCGAAGGCCGGAGAGCCGATCGAGGGCCAAGCCCGCCCCCACGCCCGCGATCGTCGCCACGCCCACGGTGGCCAGACAGGTGAGTGTCGCCGTGTACGGCCCGCCAAGACCGAGCACCAGCGCCACCGCCGTGACGGGGAGGCGGTAGCCACCGGCGATGCCACCCGCCGCACCGGCCGCACCGGCGAGATCGCTCGGCACCCCGAACGTCGGGGCGAACGTCCGGCCGGCGATGTCGCCGATCGCAAGGAACGGGACGAACACGCCACCGCACCCACCTGCCGCTACCGCAGCCGTGGTGGCTGCCGCGCGCAGCAGGACCACGGCCAGCAGCGTGAATGCGGCCGCGTCGGTCGTGTCTGCCCAGGCAGCCGCGCCACCTCCGGGGCCGACGGCGGCCGCCGGCGTGGCGATGGTGGCGATCGCCGTCGCTGCGGCTGCGACGACGAGCCCGCCAATGGCAAGCCTCAGGATCGGAGAGGCCTGCCACCCTCGCGCGCGGTAGATCGCCGCGCCCGTAAGCGACGTGATCCCCCCTGCGATCGCCCCGACGAGCAGCGCCGTGGCGAGTGCGTGGTAGAGGTCTCCCGGCGCCACATCGGGCACGTTCAGCCGGATGAGGTCGAGATCGAAGGCGCGGTTGATCGCCCACCCGACGAGCCCACCCATGAGCGCGGCCGTCACTCGCTCCGCACTGAGCGGAGCGCTGCGCCGCCTGCCGAGCTCGAGGATGAACGCCGTGCCGACGAGAGGGTTTCCGATCAGCGCGGCCACGCCTGCGGCGCCACCGCTCACGGCGGCAGGGCCGGGTGAGCCGACGCCACCGTCGACCCCGATCCCCGAGGCCTACGCCGGCGGCGACACCGAGATGCGCAGCTGGGGACTCCGTACCCATCGGGGCGCCGAGACCGACCGTCGCGATGATGGCCAGTGCGCGCACTGGAGCGAGGCGCCACGGGAAGCGCTCCTCTTCCCCGCTGTGGCCAAGACGTCAGCGGTCAGGTCGGCGCGAATGACGTCGCGCTGGGACGGCTTCCAGCGTTCGCCCCCACAGCCGGCGATAGCTTCGGCGAGCCGGCTCGGGAACCAGAGTCTGGAGCGCCTCGCCCCGGTGGTACCCGTTCAGTATCAGCACGGAGAGCGTCAGCCCGACGAGCGGCACGACGACGAGCACCCAGGTGTCCTGCTCGGAGATGACGCCCAGGATCCGCTTGATCAGCTCCGTCACGACTCGCGGCGGTTGCCGCCCCGACCAACCCGCCGAGCAATCCACCGAGGGTATGGATGCCGACCCGTGCCGCCCGGGAGCCCGGCTCCCCGAGGCTCGAGTCCGGTCGCGTCGTTCGTCCCTGCTTTAGGCATGGCGGCACGCTCGCTCGCGTGTCGGGCGCCGCGGTGTGCTCACATTCCTGCGGTATCCGCTCCGCGCGGGAATCGCGATCCGTCACGGTCAGAACTTCCAGAAGACCGGAACGAGGAAGACGGCGACGAGGCCGAAGAGCGCCAGCAGCGGTAGCCCGAGCTTCCAGTAGTCCCCGAAGCGGTAGCCGCCGGGCTCCATCACCATCAGGTTCGCAGGCGTCGCGACCGGGGTGATGAACGACGCCGCCGACGCAACGCAGATGGCCATCAGGACGGGTTTCGCGGAGACATCGAGCTCCGCTGCAGCCGAGACCGCGATGGGGATCACGATCAGCGCTGTCGCCATGTTCGAGATCAGCTGGCCGAGGGCGAAGGTGAGCAGGACGAGCCCGACGAGGAGCGCGTACGGCCCGTGGTCGCCCACCGCGTGGACGAGGTTGTCGGCGAGCGTCTCGGCGGCGCCCGTCTGGATCATCGCGGTCGAGAGCGGGATCATCCCGGCGACGAGGATGACCGTCGTCCAGGCGATCCCGCGATACGCCTGATCGATCTTGAGCACGCCGGTGACGACGATGGCGCCCGCGGCGAGGAGCCCGGCGACCGCCGGTGGCACGCGCGCCCGTAGCGAGCAAGACCACCATCGCCGGCAAGGACGACGAGCGCCTTCTTCGCGCCGGGCCCGAGCGGGACCGCCTGCCGGCGAACGAGCGCCGGCTTCGTCGACGACGAGAAGCTCCGGATCGTCGAGGTGGTCACTCGAGCGCACCCCAGGTTCCCTGCAGGAGCAGCGTGTCGCCGACCGCGAGCGCGGTCTCGCCGGGCAAGGTCCTCACCCCTGCGCTGCACGGCGAGGACGACGAGGTCGCCGCTCTCGGTCACCATCCCGGGGAACGACGGTCTCGCCGATCGAGCGCCGACCGCGGCGGGACGATGACCTCGGCCAGGCCGGACCGCCTGCTGACGAGCGCGTCCGGCGTCGTCGTCGAGCGCGTACTGATCGACGAGCGTGCGCCAGGGTGCTGAAGTCCCGCGTGATCGAGCGCACCTTCCGCGTCGGCAGGAGTCGCTCGCCGAAGAGGACGACGATCGCGATCGTGCCCGGCGACGAGCGGAAGACCGACGAGCGCGAACTCGAAGAAGCCGAAGGTTCCGACCCCTGCCTCGTCAGCGGCGCTCGGAGACGATCACGTTGACCGGCGACCCCGTGAGCGCGAGGAGTGACCCGGCGTGCGCGCCGAACGCGAGCGGCATGCAGGAGCTGGGACGGTGACATGCGAAGCCGCATCGCCATCACCGCGCACGACGGGGAGGAGAGCGGCGACCGAGCCGTTCACGCTGATCAGCGCTGTCAGCAGCGCGACGAGGAGCAGCATCAGGATGAGCAAGCGCGCGCGGCTGTCGCCGGCCCGCGCGATCAGCTCCTGCCCGGCCCACGCGGTCACGCCCGTCGCGTCGAGGGCTTCGCTGACGACGAAGAGCGAGGCGATGAAGATCACGGTCGGGTCGCCGAAGCCGGCCAGCGCCTGCTCGAGCTCGAGGACACCGGTCGCCCAGAGGGAGAGCGCCACGCCGAGGGCCACGGCCGCGACCGGCAGGTGGTCCCAGATGAAGACGGCGACCGACGACCGCCGAGAACGAGGAACGTGATCGTCTCGTCGCTCATCCGGGCAACCTACCCTTGCCGTTCGGAGGCGATCAGGCCGCGCTAGTCGAGGTGCACGGGCGACCCTGGGCCAAGCGGTATTCCGATCACGTACCAGGCGACGAAGAAGAGCGTCCAGATGATCGACAGAACGAGGGCGTACGGGAGCATCATCGCGACGACGGTGCCGATGCCGGCGTCCTTGCGGTAGCGCTGCGCGAAGATGATGATCAGCGGGAAGTACGCCATCAGCGGCGTGATCACGTTGAACGGCGAGTCGCCGACACGGTAGGCGGCGAGCACCGTCTGCGGCGCGACGTCCAGCCGCAGGAAGAGCGGGATGAAGATCGGGGCGAGGATGGCCCACTTGGCGATCGCCGCCGGCATGATGATGTCGACGAGCATCGTCACGAACACGAAGCCGATCAGCAGCCAGACCACCCCGATGTTGGCCTCCTCGAGCCAGTCGCCGAGCTTGACGGCCGCGACCTGCGCCATGTTCGAGTAGTTGAAGTACGCGATGAACTGCGCGATCAGGAGGAACAGGAACAGCAGGCTCGCGAGGCCGGCCCACGACTTCGTGATCGACGCGAGCACCTCGTCGCTCGTACGGATCGTCCCGGCTCCGCGACCGTAGGCGAGCCCTGCCGCGAAGAAGATGATCGTGATGATCAGGATCAGGCTGTCCATGAACGGCGAGTCTCCGATGATGTCTCCCGTGACCGGGTCGCGCAGCGGTGCGTCGGGGAACACGGTGAGCAGCCCGATCGCGAGGAGAACTGCCGCGGTTGCGATGAGCGCGTATCGGAGCCCTCTCGCCTCCGCCTCTGGGGATACCTCGGGGCCCTTGTCGGCGTCGAGCGACTCGTCGTCGGACTCGAGCGACGGGTCGTGCTTGCCGAGGCCTCGCTCGACGATGTACACGGAGACGAGCGTCAGGACGATCGTGACGAGGATCGTCGAGGCGATGCCGAAGTAGAGATTCGCCGCGAGGTCGATCGAGCGGTCGGGGTCGACGAGCGCGCTCGCATCGTTCGTGATCTCGGTGAGCACGCCGTCGAGCGGAGTGATCAGGAAGTTGACGCCGAAGCCGGCGGCAACTCCCGCGAACGCAGCCGCCATCCCGGCGATGGGATTGCGCCCGACGCTTTTGAACGCGGCGGCGCCCAGGGGTATCAGCACGAGATATCCGGCATCGGAGGCGATGCTGGAGAGGACCCCGATGAAGATGATGATCGGCGTCAACATTGCTTCCGACGAGACGCTGACGAGCTTGCGGATCAGCGCTCCGATCAGCCCTGCGGCCTCCGCGAGGCCGACGCCGATCATCACGACGAGGATGATCGCGACCGCGGCGAAGTTGCGGAAGTTGGCGACGAACGAGGTGAAGAGGAAGCGAACTCCGTCGGCGGACAGCAAGCTCTGCACCGCCGCCGTCTCCTCCTTGACCGTGTAGTCGCCTTCCTGGACCGAGGCGTTAGGCAAGCCGCCGGAGGGTTGCGTGGAACCGCCCTGCACGACCTCCTCGACCTCTATCGGCGGGGGCTCGACGACCTGGTACGTGACCTTGATGTCGGCCCAGGCGAGCAGGGCGGACAGGATGATCACGATCACGCACAGCCAGACGAAGAGGATGGCGGGGTTCGGCATCTTGTTCCCGCCGCGCTCGATCGCGCCGAGGATGCGCTGCATCAGCGGCGTCTTCTCGGGCATGGCTATGGGGCGCTCGTCACGAGTCTCTCCTTGCCGTCGAAGGATGCCGCGTAGCGCCCGAAGAAATCGGCCTCGGCGAGGACGGCCTTCTCGAACTCGTCGAGGAGGACGCGCTCGTTCGGCGCGTGGATGTTCGCGAAGCCGTCGGTCGTCCCGAGGAGGAGGATCTCCGCGTTCGGCGCCGCCTCGCTCAGAGCGCTCACGAGCGGGATCGAGCCGCCGGTCGCAACGAAGACGGTGTCGGCCCCCACGCGCTCGCAAGAGCGGCGCGTCCTGCGTCATACGCAGGCCCTGAGGTGTCGGCGAAGAATCCCCTGCCGGTCTCGGCCGGCTTCACGTCGAGCTCGATGCCGAACGGCCGCAGGCTCTCGAAGTGGCGCACGAGAGCAGCCTGCGCCTCTAGCGGATCCTGAGCCGGGTGGATGCGCATGCTGACCTTCGCTCGCGCGAGGGCACCACCGCGTTCACGGCCCCGTCGACCGACAACACGTCGATGCCGGTCACGGTGAGCGCAGGGCCTGACCAGAGGCGCTCCCCGAGCCCGCCCGTGCCGATGAACGGCATGCCCTCCTCGATCTCCGCGAGCTCGCGGAACTCCTCGTCCGAGAACGACGCACCGGTCCACTCCTCGCGCCGCAGTCCTTCCACGGCGACGTCGCCGCGCTCGTCGTGCATCGACGCGAGCGCGCGGAGCACGGCGAGGAGCGCGTCGGGAGCGGCCCCGCCGAACTGGCCCGAGTGCTTTGGGCCCGCAAGCGTTTTCACCTCGATGGTGACGACGGCCATCCCACGAAGGCCGATCGTGAGCGTCGGCACACCCGGGCGGATGCTCCCGGCGTCCCCGACCACCATCGCATCCGCGGCGAACAGCTCGGGATGGGGCGGGCGGGAAGGTGGTGAAGCGCGCTGCCCGTCTCCTCCTGACCCTCGATCACGATCTTGATCCCGACAGGCGGCTTGCCCTCCCAGGCACGGAGCGCGCCGACGTGCTTTGAGAATGTTCGACTTCGAGTCGGCCGCGCCTCGTCCGTAGATGGCTCCGTCGCGCTCGGTCGCCTCGAACGGTGGCGACTCCCACTTGGACTCATCTCCGACCGGCACGACGTCGTAGTGGCTATAGAGGAGAACGGTGGGCGCGCCCGGCGGGGCCGGAATCTCGCCCATGATGACGGGTGCGGTGTCGGGAAGCTCGAGCGTGTCGAGCTCGACACCGAGGTCACGGAAGTGCGCGGAGACTGCGTCGTGCGCTGCGAGCAGCGCCGGTCGCGTTTCCTCCGGGTACCCGAGCGCGGAGATGGACGGAATCGCAACCAGTTGCGCGAGCTCGGTCTTGAGCTGCGGCATCAGACCGCTGACGATCTCCGAGAGAGTGCGATTCGCGGCGCCGGCGCTCACCGTTGGGTTTCTAACACGCTGGACCGCGGATGCGTGGCGAAAGAGTGTCGAACCGACGATGCGTGGCGAGGAGTGCGTTCGCTGCGGGCTACGTCTTGTCGGCCGGCCACGACGAGCGGCGCGACGGGTCACGCGTGTCAGTTGAGGCTGCTGGAACGGGGGAATGCTCGCGACCGTCGCCGTTCCGGATGAAGACGATGGCGCACGCAATCGCGATCGGAACCATGAGCGCCGGATGTTGGCCGTGCACGG
The DNA here is from genome assembly GCA_963756925.1 of uncultured Actinomycetes bacterium. Classification (GTDB taxonomy): domain Bacteria; phylum Actinomycetota; class Thermoleophilia; order Gaiellales; family Gaiellaceae; genus GMQP-bins7. The sequence goes on from CAVWPL010000012.1 coordinate 43,889, forward strand.
AGAGCGTCATCGCAGCAAGAAGACACCCGAGCGTGACCGCCCCGAAAATCACGACGACCCCACGATGCGGGCCCCTCGACCCGTCGTACCCATCTTCCCCTCGAACCCCCTCGTACTACCCCAGAGCAAGCAACGCTAACACCCTCTGCGCGTCTACTCAAGGACCCGACCCGGCCAGAGCGCGTCTCACGGAGCCGCTGGCGGCCGCGGTGCTCTGAAAGCGTGGCTAGACGCGGCCCGAGAAGGTGTCGCAATTATTCGGATTCCCGCGCTCGAGACCACGCACGAACCAACTCTGGCGCTGCTCTGCCGAGCCGTGCGTCCATGCTTCCGGCCGGATCTGGCCCTGCGTCTGCTCCTGGATACGGTCGTCGCCGACAGCCGCCGCGGCACTGAGCGCGTCCTGGACGTCACCGCGGGTGATCTCCTCCACGAGACCCGTGTCGAGGGCGTTCGCCACCCACGCACCGGCGTAGCAGTCGGCCTGCAGCTCGACGCGTACGGCATTCGACTGGGGCCCGGTGTCGCCACTTCCTGCACGGTCGAGGGTGCCGGTCAGGTTCTGGACGTGGTGGCCGTATTCGTGAGCGATCACGTACGCCTCGGCGAGCGGCCCACCGGATGCGCCGAACCGCGACTCGAGCTCGTCGAAGAAGCCCAGGTCGATGTAGACGTAGCGGTCGCGTGGGCAGTAGAACGGGCCGACCGCGGACGACGCAGCGCCGCAGCCCGTCTGGATGCCGCCGTCGAAAAACCGCGTGCGGGCCGGCTCGTAACCACGTAGCGCCTTCGACCAGTAGACCTGGACGCTGTTCACGACCGCGAGGATCCTGCAGTCCTGGCGCTCGTTTGCGTCCTCACCTGTCCGGCACTCCGTCGCCACTTCGTTCGAGGCGGTGCCCGGGCCGACCGCCTGGCCCGAGAGCGACCCCAGGTCGCCGAGACCTCCGCCACCACTGAGCAGAAGAAACGCGAGCAGCACGACGATTCCGATCACGCCGCCTCCACCTCCGAGCGCCATCGGCATGCCCCCGGCACTTGTCCCGCCGCTCCCGCGGTAGTCCTCGACCTGAGACGGGTCGAGCTTGGCGTCCTTCCGGAACCGCATGACCCAAGACGTACCCCGTGAGTCGACGTGATCTACCCCGCGCGCCGCTCGTTTACGCCCGGGTGACCCCCATCGTGATTCGGCCGACATAGCCGGAACCGCTCTTGGCGAGCTTCAGCAGCGACCGCGAGCCGCCGTTGCGGAAGATCGAGTCGCTTGCATTGCGTGGATCGCGGTTGGGACGACGGTTGTAGGGCGAACGCTTGTACACGACGTCCGTCAGCTTGTCGGGGAAGAAGAGCTGACCCGTGTGCACCGTGGTTCCGCCGAGGAAGACCTTGAGGTGGATGTGGACCGCTCGGCCCGGATACCAGCCGGGGTAGATCGTCTTGAACACTGCCAGCCCGTTCTTGTCGGTCCGCTGGATCCCGCGTAGGAACGTGAGGTCTTCCGTGCTCTGGGCATCTGTCGCCGAGTACACGCCGCCGGAGTCGCAGTGCCAGATGTCGACGGCCGCCCCCTTGATCGGCTTGCAGGACGACGCGTTGACGACGGTCAGGCGAAGGGCGAGCGGAACCCCGGGCTTCCCTTCGGTGATGTTGCGGCGAACCTTGTCGCCCTCGACGAAGTACGGCCCCTCCGTCATCTCGGGGGCGAGCACACAGGTCACAAGGCCGGCGGCGACCGCGGCGGGCCCCGTTGCTGCGGCGTCGGCGCTCGGTGCATCGAGCAGCTCCTTTGCGCTCCATGCTCCGGCACCGATCGCAGTGGCCGCGAAACCACCCATGCGGAGGAGAGCTCTCCGGCGGGTGACGGCTCGTTCCTGATCGGGCGTCAGATCGTCCATGGCTGCAGCGTACGAATTCCTCCTGAGACGCGCCTGAAAGCGAGCTAAGGGTTTCGTGAACGGGGAGCCAGCTGCCGCGCGCGCTTAGGATCGCTCGGTGAACGGCACGCGCCCCTTCTGGACGTTTGTCTGGATCCGGGTGGCGTTCTTGCTCGCTACGGCCGCGACGCTTCTCTGGGCACCCGCCGCCGAGGAGGCGATTGCGCCGACCCGTGCGTGGGATCCGTTCACCGATCTCGTCTTCGGGACCTTCGACCACTGGGACGCGCAGTGGTTCCTGCGGATCGCCCGAGAGGGCTACGACGAGACCTCGGCGGCGTTCTTCCCGCTGTACCCCGCGCTGCTCTCCCTCCTCGGCTCGTCGCTCGTGTGGGGCACGCTGCTGTCGCTCGTCGCGGCAGGGCTCGGGGCCTGGTGCGTCTCCGAGATCGCACGCGCGAAGCTCGGCCCCGACGGCGCGCGCGACACGGTCTTGATCCTCGCCCTCTTCCCGACGGCGTTCGTGTTCACGGCGCTGTACTCGGATGGGCTCTTCCTCCTGCTCTCTGCATCGTCGTTCCTGGCCGCAGAGCGCGGACGACCGTGGATCGCCGGCATCGCCGGCGCATTCGCCGTCGCGACGAGGTCGATGGGGCTCGCACTGCTTCCCGCCCTCGTCTACCTGCTGTGGCCACGCCGACGCCGGGACGCGTGGCGGCTGGCGCCGCTGCTCCTCCTCCCTGCGGCACTCGGTCTGTACGCGCTCTACCTCGACCGCGAAGTCGGGGACGCGTTCGCGTTCACGAACGCCCAGGCAACCGGTTGGGATCGGGAGCTCGCCACGCTCGGCCCGGTGGGTGGGCTCTGGATGGCCGTCGAGGCGGGCGGACACGGCGCTCTCGAGATCCTGCGTGACCTCCCGCGCACCGAAGTCGGCGGGGCGGGCTACCCGCAGGCGCTGCAGGTGTCGTTCTGGAATGCCGTTCATCTGCTGCTGCTGATTCCTGTCGCCTGGCTCACGTGGGTCGCGTGGCGGCGGCTCGGCCCTGCGCTCGGCCTCTACGCTCTCACGACCTTGATCGTGATCCTGAGCGTCCCGTCCGAGGGCTTTCCGCTCGTCAGTCTGCCGCGGTTCGTCCTGACCGACTTCCCCGTGCTGATCGCGCTCGCGGCAGTCATCCAGGGACGGCCCCGCCTCCGAACCGGCGTGCTCATCGCGCTCGGTGCGCTGAGCGCGGCCGCCGGAATCGCGTTCTCCCGCGAGATCTGGGTCGCCTGATGATGCGCGTTACCTCCGGAGACATCCCTCCCCTTCCGGACTCGACGCTTGCGCTCTCCGTCCTGCGTGCGAAGGCCGGCGAGCGACTGGACGTCGCCGACACGGAGCACGACTCGCTGCTCTATGTGGTCGAGGGCGCCGGGGCACTCGCGATTCCGGATGAGCATCCGCTCGCGCCAGGCTCCGCCGCTCTCGTTCTGGCAGGCGAGCAGGGCTCGCTCACGGCAGACTCGTCCGGAATCGCCGTCCTGCGCGCCACGGTAGGGCCGGGTGCGGACCGGCACGCACCGCTCGGGCCACGGGAGCACGTCGTGCGCCTCGCCGAGACCGAGTCGGGGCAGGCGACGGGCGCGCGATCGTTCCAGGTGCTCTTCGGCCCTCACAACGGCTCGACCCGCGCAACGCTTTTCGTCGGCTTCAGCCCGCCCGGGAAAGCTCCGTGGCACTACCACCTGTACGACGAGATCGTGTGGGTGCCGGACGGGCCCGGGAAGCTGTACCTCGGAGACGAAACCGAGGAGCTCGGAGCCGGCTCCGCCTTCAGGCTGCGGCCACGGCAGGTCCACATCGTCGAGAACTCGAGTCCCGACACGGAGATGACCATCCTCGGCATCTTCACCCCGGCAGGCAGCCCTTCGGCCGCCTACCTCACTCCCGACGAGGCCGCGGAGTATCGCTTCGTCGATGCGCAGGGCGAGTGACCAGGCGGGCTCGCGCGTTCTGCGACTTCGCGGGCTCGCACCTTCCACCCCCGCCCGCGCGCGTGCTGGAGGTCGGTTGCGGCCGGGGAGAGCTTGCCCAGTGCCTTGCCGAGAGAGGCTTCGAGGTCACGGCGATCGACCCGGAAGCTCCCCAGGGTCCGATCTTCCAGCGCGTCGCACTCGAGGACTTCACGGACGACCGCGGCTTCGACGCGGTCGTCGCGAGCGTCTCGCTCCACCACATCGCCGACCTCGGCGAAGCGCTCGACCGCATCGCGTCCTTCCTCCCTCCGCAGGGGATCCTGGCACTGGAGGAGTTCGCAAAGGAGCGTCTCGCGGGAGCAACCGCGCGGTGGTACCACGACCAGCGCCGCGCGCTCGCGCAGGCTGGGAGCACCGACTCTGCCGTGCCCGACGACTTCGCCACGTGGGAGCGGCACGCGCGGGAGGGCCACGCGGACATCCATCCGGTCTCCGAGATCCGCGCAGAGCTCGACCACCGCTTCGCCGAGCGCTCCTTCGAGTGGACGCCGTACCTGTACAGCTGGAGCCTCGACGACTCCTTGGAGCCGGTCGAGCGCACCCTGATAGCGGAAGGCGCAATCGAGGCAACAGGGCTCTGGTACGTGGGTGAGCGACTGTGAGCAGCACCGCTCTGCAACGACCGGTCCTCCTCTACGACGCCGGCTGACGCTTCTGTCGCTTCGCGGCCCGTGTGGTCGTGCGCCTGGATCGTCGCGAGCAGCTCGCGGTTCTCCCGCTCGCGGATCCGGAGGCCGCACCGTTCCTCCAACGCCTTTCGGAGGAGGAGCGCTTCGCGAGCTGGCGCCTCGTACGGAAAGACGGATCGCTCCTCGGATACGGCGCCGTCCGCAGTCGCTTCGCCGACGCCCTGTACCGGCTCGTCGCCCGGCATCGCGAGTCCCTCGGCCGCCTCGTCCCGGACGGCCCCGCGCCACGCAGGTACCCCTAGCTCGAGAACCCGAGATCGCGTCGCGGCGCCGTCGGATACGGTCGGGATGTGATTTCCGGTCAGCCTAAAGCCAACGGCGAGACGAGACGCGCGCCCCCTGCACCCGGCATGCGCTGGATCTCGGGTGGAACTTTCGCGATGGGCTCGGAGGGCTTCTATCCGGAGGAGCGCCCCGTCCACAGCGTTGCCGTGGACGGGCTCTGGATGGACGAGACGCCGGTCACCGCTGCCGACTTCCGGCGGTTCGTGCGCGAGACGGGCTACGTCACGGTCGCCGAGCGCCCGCTTGACCCGGCCGAGTACCCGGACGCGGATCCGGACCTCCTCGTCCCTGGCGCGCTCGTCTTCCGGAAAACGCGAGGCCCGGTGGATCTGGACGACTACCGCAACTGGTGGGAGTACGTGCCCGGCGCTACCTGGAAGCACCCGGGCGGCAAGGGAACGACCATCAACGGTCGCGACCGGCATCCGGTCGTACAGGTCGCATTCGAGGACGCCGAGGCGTACGCAAGCTGGGCAGGCAAGGAGCTGCCGACCGAGTCGGAGTGGGAGTTCGCGGCCCGCGGCGGGCTCGAGGGCGCGCCTTCGCCTGGGGCGACGAGCACTTCCCGGACGGGAAGCCGGCCGCGAACACATGGCAGGGCGAATTCCCGTGGCAGAACCTCAAGCTCGACGGCCACGAAGGCACGTCGCCGGTCCGCGGCTTTCCTCCCAACGGGTACGGCCTCTACGACATGACGGGGAACGTCTGGGAGTGGACGTCCGACTGGTACGTCCCGCGACACCCAGACGAGGTTGCGAGCCCGTGCTGCGTCCCGACAAACCCACGCGTGACCTCACCCGAAGCGAGCTACAACCCCGGCCAGCCCGGCGAGCACATCCCGCGGCGTGTGATCAAGGGCGGTTCGCACCTCTGCGCGCCCAACTATTGCCTCCGTTACCGTCCAGCAGCGAGACAGCCGCAGATGATCGACACCTCCATGGCCCATCTCGGCTTTCGCTGCATTGTGCGCCGACCTGGCCCGAGCACGGAAGGAGCGACGACCTGATGGCAGACAAGCCACGACGACGCCGACCGAGAGTTCGACTACACGACCGGCGCCGAGAGTGCGCTCGAACAGGCCGACAAGCAAAGCTGGACGGTCGTCAGCGTCAAGAACGACTGGGCGACCGTTTTCGGCGACGCCTCGCCCGAGAGCCGCTAGACGGCGAGTCCCTTCGCGTGGACCGCGAGCCAGATGCACGGCGGCTCCACGCTGGTCCGCTCGACTCGATGCCTCACCCCGGCCGGGATGATCGTGTGGTCACCGCGTTCGAGAACGACGGTCCCGCCGTCTGCGAAGGCGAGCTCGGCATCGCCCTCGAGGAGGACCACCCACTCGTCTCGCTCCTGCTCGATCCACTCGCCCGGCGCCGTGGACTGCCCGGTCGAGACGATGCGCTCGACGAGGACGTCGTCACCACCGGCCAAGCGTTCGAGGAGCTCCACGGCCGGAAGCTCGGTCGGAAGCTCGAAGACGTTCACGCAGCCTGCGCGGCCGCCACTTCGCGCGCGAGCGCGTCCACGGACAGCGGAGATCCGGTTGCCTGCTCGACGAGCCTGTCCCAGCGAACCGAGAGGCCGGGCGCAAAGAGCTTCCTCGCCAGCAACTGTCCCGCCTCCGGGCGCTCGACGATTCCGCCCGCCGCGCGGCGCAGCGCGTCGTGGAGCTGTGAGGCCACGATCGAGCCGTAGAGGTAGGTGTGGTAGTAGACCGGCGCGACCGCAACGTGGATCTTGGCCGCCCAGTCGGGTGCGTTTCGCTCCGGCGGAGGTGTAACGAGCTGGTGACGAGAGACGAGGTCCCACCAGGCGGCATCGAGGTCCGACTCGGGATCCGCGTACAGCGTCCGCTCGAACCCCGTCATGACGAGCACCCAACGTGTGAAGACGAGCAGTGCCGCTGCCCGCGCGGAGCGGAGCCGGCTTTCGAGAGCCGCGGCTTCGGCCGGGTCGACCCCCAACACGTGCTCGAGCCAGTCGCGTTGCCCGGCCAGGGCCCCGAACAGAAGCGCGGACGCCTCTGTCGTGACGAGATGCGTGTCGCGCAAGAGCCACGGAAGCTCGTCGTCGAAGCCGTGGTCGTAGACGGCATGCCCGAGCTCGTGCAGCAGCGTGTCCATCGAGTCGTGGCTGTCGTTCACGTTCATGAGGACACGGATGTCTCCCATACGGTCGACGTCGATGCAGAAGGCGTGCTGGCACTTGCCGGCACGCGGGAACAGATCGCTGCGCGCGAGTGTCTCGCCGACGTCGATGCCGATCCCTTCGAAGGTCCGGCGTCCGAGCTCGACGAGGTCTCGTTTTCGAAAGAGCGGGTCGAGGTCCACCGCTCCCTCAGGCGGCGTCTCCTGGAAGAAAGGGTCCGCGTAGTGCCAGGGCCGAAGCTCTGCGACGGCACAGTCGAAGCGCTTCGCGAGCTGTTCGTCGACGCCTGCCTTCCAGCGTGCGAAGGGCTCTGCCGTGACGCGGTCGCAGGCGGCAAGCGTCGAGACGAGCTTTTCCTCGTCGAGCTCCGACGCAGCTATCGAGAGCGCGAACCAGTCGCGGTAGCCGAGCGAGCGCGCGGATTCGTTGCGGAGCCGAGCGAGCTGGCGAACGTCGTCGGCGACGAGCGCACCGACGGTCTTCGACGCTTCCCAGGCTTCACGCCGCTCGTCCGCGTCGTCACTCTCACGAAGGATCCGCTTGATGGCGATGTCGTCGACCTCCTCGCCACCGACGACACCGCGATGACGCGAGAACCTGACCTCGACCGCGGCTTCGAGCTCGATGGTGCGCCGTCGTAGGGAGTCCGAGACCTGATGGGGAAGCATCTGGTTCCGAAGCACGTCGAGGCGCCGCCGGACGAGCCCGTTCGAACCGTCCTGCCGTGCGCCCTGAACGGCGTCGAACACCTGCCGATCGGCCAGTGCGTCCGAATACGCGAGCTCCGCCTCGGCTAGACGCCGCTCGTTGTCGTCGTTCGCATCGACGCTCGCTTCCCACCAGGCGGCGTTGCGGGTCGTCGCGAGCGGAGCGAGCGACGCCTCGACGGTGCCGAGGAAGGCGGTGACGTCGGCCGAGCCGAACCCATCGTCTCCCCCGTCCCCGAGCATGCAAATCGAGCATATCCCCGCAAGCCCTGACGAGCTGTAGCGTTTGCGGGATGAGCGTCACAGAGACCCGGACGATCCCCTGGAGCTGGTACGTCGACCCGGCAGTCGCGCGGCTCGAGCACGAGCGCATCTTCCGGCGCTTCTGGCAGTACGTGGCTCGTACCGACGAGATCACCGAGCGTGGGTCGTTCCACACCTCCCGCGCAGGAGATCTTCCCGTGCTGCTCGTCCGTGACCAGGAGGACGAGCTCCGCGCCTTCCTGAACGTCTGCCGCCACCGCGGGTCGATCCTCTGCAAGGGGTCGGGTCGGAGGGAGACGATCCAGTGCCCGTACCACGCGTGGACATACGGCCTCGACGGCGGCCTCCTGAAGGCGCCGCGGTCCGATCGCGAAGGAGGCTTCGACGCCGACGCGCTCGGGCTCGTCCGGCTCTCCCTCGCGACGTGGGGACCGTTCATCTTCGTCAACCCGGACCCCGACGCCCCGCCGCTCGCCGACACCCTGGAGGACGTGCCCGAGCGCATCGCCGCAGCCGGGGTCGACGTCGATGCGCTGCGGTTCCTCTCTCGTGCGGAGTCCGAGTACGACGCGAACTGGAAGATCTGTGCCGAGAACTTCCTCGAGTGCTACCACTGCGCCGTCGCCCATCCCGGCTTCTCGGCCGTCATGGACGTGTCTCCGGATTCGTATCTGCTCGAGACGAGCAACCTGCGCATGACGCAGCACGGCCCGCCGCGACCGGAGCCGCGTGGTACATACGACCCGACGGGGGAAGTCGAACGCGGACAGTTCCATCTCCTCTTCCCCGGCACCGTGGTCAACGTGATGCCGGGCCGCCCCAACTTCTCGATCGGCCCGATCATCCCGCTGGGACCCGAGCGGACCTACCGCTTCCTCGACTACTTCGTCGCTCCCGATGCCGATGACATCTGGATCGAGGAGATGCTCGCCTTCGACGCTCAGGTCGGGGCGGAGGATCGAGTGCTCGTGGAGCGCGTACACGCAGGCGTCCGCTCGGGGCTTCTCGAGGAAGGCCGACTCATGCCCGAGTCCGAGCAACTCGTCGCGCACTTCCAGGCTCTCCTCGTCGACGCGCTCGCCTGACGGTCCGCGTCCGCACGCGCAGACGGCGCCCGACCTCACTCGGCGAATGTCTCCGATTGGTTAACGTCCCGCGCGCGCATGCGGATCAGCCTGACCCCGCGGACAACTGAGTTCTTCACGCTCTTCGGCAAGGCGGGCGAGAACGCACTCGAGGTCGCCCGACTCGTCGAGCGCCGCTTCCGCGAGCATCCGAACTCCGGTGTCACCCAGGAGCAGGTGAAGGCGGTCGAGACAGCGGGAGATGCACTCACACGTGACCTCATCAACCTGCTGAACACGCAGTACATCACCCCGTTCGATCGTGAGGACATCTACCAGCTGGCGACAGAGATCGATGACGTCGTGGACTACCTCGAGGAAGCATCCGACCTCCTCGGCCTGTACGGCGTCGAGATGCCGGCGCGCCACGCGGTCGAGCAGTGTGCTGTGATCGTGCGCGCCTGCGAGCAGCTCGCGATCGCGTGCGACAACCTCAAGGGGATGCGAGGGGTGCAGGAGGCGTTGATCGAGCTCAAGAGCCTCGAGGATGCAGGCGACCGGATCCTCCGCGACGCGCTCGCGGCCCTCTTCCGTGACGAGGGCATCGACCCGTTGATCGTGATTCGCTGGAAGGACATCTACGAGGCCCTCGAGCGCGGCCTCGACGCGTGCGAGACAGCCGCAAACGTCATCGCGAACATCGTGGTCAAGAACGCCTAGCGGAGCGTCGTGGAAGATCTTACGCTCGTCGCGGTCGTCATCGTCGCCCTGTTCTTCGACTTCACGAACGGTTTCCACGACACCGCGAACTCGATCGCCACGAGCGTCTCGACCCGGGCGCTGACACCACGAACCGCCGTCATTCTCGCGGCGATCCTCAACTTCGTCGGCGCGTTCGTGTCGCTGAAGGTCGCGGCCACGATTGCGACGGACATTGTGAACCCGGAAGCGATCACGCTGAGCGTCGTCCTCGCCGGGCTCGTCGGAGCGATCACGTGGAACCTCGTCACGTGGTTCCTCGGCTTGCCGTCGAGCTCGAGCCACGCCTTGATCGGTGGCATCGCGGGCGCGGCCATCGCCGCTGCCGGAATGGACGCGATCTACTGGAGCGGCATCTGGAACAAGGTCATCAAGCCCGGTGTGCTGTCGCCCGTGCTCGGCTTCGCGATCGCGTTGGTACTCATGTTCGTGATCATGTGGGTCATCCGGAAACGCTCTCCGAGCAAGATCAACCGGGTGTTCCGCCGTGCCCAGATCGTCTCCGGAAGCTTCGTCGCTTTCACGCACGGCACGAACGACGCACAGAAGACCATGGGCATCATTGCGCTCGCGTTGATCGCCACTGGCCACCTGGACGCCGCCGAGTTCGACGTCCCGACCTGGGTGATCGTGAGCTCGGCGACCGCCCTGGCGCTCGGCACGTACGCCGGCGGCTGGCGGATCATCAAGACGATGGGAACGCGGATCGCAAAGCTCGATCCACCCCAGGGGTTCGCTGCCCAGACGGCATGCGCAGGGATTCTCTGGACGACCGCGCACCTCGGCTTCCCCGTCTCTACGACGCAGACCATCTCCGGATGCGTCGTCGGCGCCGGCGCAAGCCGCAGGCTCTCGGCGGTCCGCTGGGGAATCGCGGGAAACATCGTCGTCGCCTGGATCGTCACGCTCCCCGCGGCAGGGCTCGTGGGAGCCCTGATGGAAGAGGTTACGCAGATGCCCGCAGGCAATCTGATCGTGTTCCTCCTCGCCGGAGCGATCGCTGCCGCGGCGTTCCTCGGCCGCCGCTACGAGACGCGGCGACTGCTCCCCGCGCATGCGTGAGCGACGGAATGCGAGCACGCCACGACCCGCATACACCGGACCGTAACCCCACGCACGCTCGTGCCGATACATGATGTCTCGATGACGACTCGCGTCGGCAGCGAACACGTAGCTGGCCTGCTCAACCGTGAGCTATCGCAGCTCGACTTCCACGCTCGTGTCCTGGAGCTCGCGGCTGACGAATCGCTCCCCCTGCTCGAACGCGTCAAGTTCTGCGCGATCTTCTCCTCGAACATCGACGAGTTCTTCCAGGTGCGCGTAGCAGGGCTGCTCGGTCAGGCGGAGTCCGGCATCGCGATGCTCTCCCCCGACGGGCTCACCCCGCAACAGACGTTGGCCCGCATCCGGGAGCGCGTCCTCGAGCTGATCGCCCGCCAGTCGCGCATGTGGAAGAAGGAGCTACGTCCGGCGCTGGCCGACCAGGGAATAGTCGTGGGCGGTGTCGAGGACTGCACGGACAAGGAGCTGAAGCGGCTCGAGAAGCACTTTCAGCGCGAGATCTATCCGGTGCTGACTCCACTCGCGGTCGGCCCGGGCCAGCCGTTCCCGTACATCTCCGGCCTGTCGCTCTCGCTCGCAGTCTTCGTCGCCGACCCGGAGACCGGGGACGAGCGGTTCGCCCGCGTGAAGATCCCCGAAGGTCTGCCCCGGTTCGTCGAGATCGGGAAGCGCGGGCTCTTCGTTCCTCTCGAACAGGTGATGGCGCACTTCCTTCCCGCGCTCTTCCCCGGTGCGACGATCGTGGAACGAGCCGCATTCCGGGTCACGAGGGACGCCGACTTCGAAGTCTCGGACGATGCCGCCGACCTGCTGGAAGCCGTCGAGAGCGAGCTTCGGAAGCGGCGCTTCGGCGATGTCGTCCGCGTCGAGGTCAGCGCATCGGCCTCGTCCGAGATGGTCTCACGTCTGACCGACGGCCTCGGTGCCGACGAGACGCAGATCTACCGGATCGAGAGCCCGCTCGACCTCGCGGAGCTCTTGGAGCTCACGACGCTCGATCGCCCGGAGCTGAAGGGCAAGCCGTGGGTCCCGGTCGTGCCACCACGTTTCGTCGGCGCCCAGACGGCTCTTCCTCGGATCTTCGACGAGATCCGGCGTGGAGACATTGCCGTTCACCAACCGTACGAGTCGTTTCGCGCGAGCTTCGAGGTCTTCGCCCAGGCTTCGGTGCAGGACCCGGACGTGATCGCGATGAAGACCGCCGTCTACCGGACGAGCGACGACAGCGCGCTCGTCGGATCGCTCATCCAGTGCGCCGAGGACGGCAAGCAGGCCGTGTGCCTCGTCGAGCTGAAGGCGCGCTTCGACGAACGACGGAACATCGAGTGGTCACGAGCACTCGAGCAGGCAGGAGTACACGTCGCGTACGGCTTTCCGGATCTCAAGATCCACGCGAAGATGACGCTCATCGTCCGTCGCGAGGGCAAGGACCTCCGACGGTACGCACACATCGGCACCGGCAACTACCACGCTGCAACGGCCCGGCTGTACGAGGACTTCGGAATCTTCACGGCTGACCCGGAGATCGCAGCCGATGTCGCCGACCTCTTCAACTACATCACGGGCTTCGGGCGGCCGCAGCAATTCCGCAAGCTGCTCGTCGCACCGTTCACGCTCCGCACCGGGCTCGTCGACGAGATCCGCGCCGTCGCGGCTGCCGCGGCGGACGGGAAAGCCGCAAGCATCCGGCTCAAGCTGAACCACCTCGTCGACCCCGCCATCGTCGACGAGCTCTACGCCGCATCACAGGCCGGGGCGAGCATCGACGTCATCGCCCGCACCACCTGTGCCCTGCGACCCGGGGTGGACGGGCTCTCGGAGAACATCCGCGTGCGGTCGATGGTGGGCCGCTTCCTCGAACACAGCCGCATCTACGCATTCGAGGCAGGCGACCGTTCGACGACGTACATCGGCAGCCCGGATCTCATGACTCGAAACCTCGACCATCGGATCGAGATACTCGTGCCGGTCGAGAACGCGCGTGTCCGACAGGACGTGCACGCGATCCTCGACAGTGCGCTCGCCGACAACACGAACGCGTGGGAGCTCGATCCCGATGGGACCTGGACGCGCCTTGCTCCGACCGACGGCTCGAAGCCGCATTCGCATCAGGAGACGATGATGCGCCGTGCCCTCACGCGAGCGCGCCGGAGCGCTCGCGACCGCCGTGGCAGCTAAAGGCATCGTAGCCCAGCCGACGACGAAGGAACAATCCAGGCGGTGAAGGTCGCGATCATCGACGTCGGGTCGAACTCGGTGCGCCTCCTCGTCGCTTCCGCCGGAGGCAGCTCCGTCAAGGAGCTTCATCGCGATCGCGTGTACATGCGCCTCGGCGACGACGCGTATGCGCTCGGGCGCATCAGCGAGCGGAAGCTCGCCGAGACGCGCGCGGTCGCGGGGAAGTTTGCCCGGATCGCGAGGAAGAAGGGCGCCGAGCGGGTCGAGACGATCGTCACGGCGCCCGGCCGGCAATCGTCGAACCAGGACGAGCTCGTCGACGTACTGGTCGCTGCGACGCACGCTCCGGTCGTCGTGCTGACCGCCGACGACGAGGGTCGACTCGCATGGGAGGGCGCGGTCGTCCGCATGGACGATCCTCCCGAAATCGTCGCTGTCGTCGACCTCGGCGGAGGCTCGTGCGAGCTCGCAGTGGGAACGCCTCTCTCGGGCCTGCGTGGGTTCGCTCGGTCGACGCAGGCTCGTTGCGCGTGACGCGTGCCTTTCTCGGTGGAGATCCGCCGTCGTCCGAGCGCATCGCAACGGCACGCCGAGAGATCGGACGCCTCGTCGAAAGCTTCGACCCGCCTCGCCCCGATGCTGCTCTCGCAGTGGGAGGAACCGCCCGCGCGATCGGCCGCGTCGTCGGTAGGCACTTCGGCGTCGACGAGCTCGACGAGCTCGCGTTTAACCTCTCGAAAACCCCGGCGAGGTCGATCACCGAGCCTCACGGCATCACTCCGGAGCGTGCAGAGACGCTGCTCGGAGGGACGCTGGTGCTCACCGAGATTGCCGAGCGCCTCCGCTGCGACCTCGAGGTCGGCCGGGGTGGCCTCCGCGAGGGCGCGGCACTCGCGTTGGCGCGTGCTGCAGTCGCTGCGGCCTAGTCAGCGGTCGAGCTGCCGCAGGATCTTCGGGCTGGCGCTCCAGCGCAGGACACCTCGACCGGCCGCTGGTCGGTCGCCGAAGCGGAGACAGACGACGCCGCCCTTCTTGAGCTCCAGAGCCCAGGGCGTGCTCGCTCGCGGTCAGCAGGACGGAGATCAGCTCTGTGAGCTCCGGTTGATGACCGACGAGCGCGAGCGCGGACTCGGTCCGCTGTTCGAGCATCCGGACCGACTCGGTTGCCGCAGACGGCGGCTCGAGCGCTCGGCACATCTCTGCCTCCGGCCAGTCAGCCACCTCGGTGAGGATTGCCGCAGTCTGAGATGCCCGCTACGTACGAGCTCGTCAGCACGGCATCGACGCCGACGCCGAGTCGGCGCAGTCCGCGTGCCGCGTGCCGGAACAGCTCCCTCCCGTGGGCCGAGAGTGGGCGTTGAGAGTCGTCGGGCCAGCGTTCGGCATCACGAGCCTCGGCGATTGCGTGGCGTACGAGGTAGAGGTCCACCGAGGGCACGAGGTGATGCTACGCACCGGCATCGACACGGCATGGCTCGTGAGCGCTCACGCGGCTCGGGGTGACGGCTCCACGCTCCGGATCTGATCCGAGCGAAGCTCGAGCAGCTGGACGACATCACCCGTCGGGCGCCGCAGATCGCTCAGAAGTGGTCCTCCTCCGACGGGCAACGCCGCCACGATGTCCGACCCGACTTCGGCGACGAGCACGAGTCCAGCCGGGAATGCGCCGCTCGCTGATCTCCGCAAGTCGCACGAGCGCCCCGGTATCGGTCACACGTGCGGGTCGTATCGTAATGACAGGCACTCGCTTGCCGAGCCCGAGCTCGGCTTTGACCGGCGTCCGCGCGATGGAGTCGAGTAGCGTCCTGAGGCGGCTTCTTCGCCGGTACTCGGGGCGGTCGAGACGGGGCCTTCGTAGGGCTATCTCACGGAGCTCGCTGTTCTGGTTCTGGATGCGGAGGTGCGCATGCTGGTCGAGCATGACTCCTCCTCGGTCGTTTTCTCCAGGGTAGGTCGGGGAGGGCCTGCTCCGTTTGGCGGTCCTGTTCAGATCTGGCGGCAGAGCGGTTCCTGCGCTGCCCCGGGACTGCGGCGAAAACCGGCCTCAGACGAGAGCGGGTTTCCGGCGCGTACGCGTGGCACGCGCCGGGGGCGGGAGATAGACCGCCGGGACCAAGCGACGCCCGCGCCGCTCGAGAAGCCATGCTCCGCCCTTCTCGCAGGTCACCTCACCGGCGAAGAGCCGCTCGATGACCTCGCGGTGCGTGCAGACGAGAGCGGTGGTCGGAAGCTCCGCGAGGAGCGGCAACCGTGTCACGACGCGAGGCGTCGGGCGCAAGCTCCTCGCGGCACTCGATGTCGAGACCGCTCGCTCGGGCGATCGGCTCCACGGTCTCGACGCAGCGCACGTGTGGGCTCGTGACGAGCCTGTCGATGCTGTAGCCGGCGAGCTCGGCGGGCAGACGCCGCGCAGTCGACGCGGCCAACTCGGTCGAGCCTGCGTGCGCGATCGTCGGCGACTGATGAAAGTCGCTCGCCCGCACTGGCGTGTCTCAGCAGCAACACCCTGTGCCCCTCCTCGCGTGGCCCACCCGAAGCGCGATTTTCGACTGCCGGCGCGCTCAGGTCAAGCGAGAGCGATCCGACGACCGCGGAAAGCAGGTCGACGTCGCGCTGGTAGGTGAGAAGCCGGCGCGCCTCGGCGACGCTCATCCAGCGCCCGTCGTCCACTTCGTTGCGGAACGCCAGCTCGCCGCCGGCAGGCTCCATCCGCCAGTAGCGGACGCGCTTTGGACGCCCACGCGCGTCCGTGTACGACGTCGACGGCAGCTCCTCGTGCAGCGTGCAGACGAGGCCGGTCTCTTCTTCGACCTCCCGCAACGCGCACTCCTCGTCTCGTTCGCCCGGCTCGGCCTTCCCTTTGGGAAACGACCAGTCGTCGTAGTGCGGGCGGTGGATCACGAGCACGGTCGGAGCGACGCCGGCACGGATAACGACGCCTCCTGCCGCTCGGATCACGCCGGCTGAGGCCTGGCCGAACGCGCTCTGCGCACGAGGCGCTTCCAGGACTCGGGCCATTCCCGTCGGGCGCGCTTCCGCCGCTTGCGCTCGCGTTCGAGTAGCGAGGCGACCGAATCCTTGGCTTCCGGGTTTCGCTGAGCCCAGGCGAGGATCCACTCGGCGGCAACCACCGAGTCCTGGTGCTCACCCAGGACGTCCTGAAGCCTCTTGGCCGCGTCCACGAACCGCTCACCCGGCTTGCCGAGCTCATGTGCCGCAAGCTCTGCGGAATAGCGCGCTCGCTTGACCAGGATTCGAGCTGCATGCAGCTCGGTGTCCGGCGACGCTCTGTCGAACGTTGCGAACGCCTTCTTCGTCTTGCCGAACTCCTTCCACCACATCTCCGTGAGTGACGTCGTCGTTCCCTCGACGAGCGGCGGATGCTCGGCTTGCTCGAGGCGATCCAGAAGGTCGTAGTACCTGGACTCCGAGAGCGCCGCCACTGCGGACAGTCGAGCACGATTGCGCTGCCTCTCGAGCGCGCCAACCAGACCCTTCGCTCGCTCGGCGCGTGACCCAAGGGATTCGACGTCCCTGCGAACGCGCGCGAGCAGGACATCCGCGTCGCGGGCAGGGCCGAGCTCCGAGGCGAGCCACCCGAGCTCGGCGCGAAGCTGCTCCGCCCACTGGGGATCCACGAGCGATTGGGCAGACCGCAGAAACGCGCGCGCACGACGGGTCGCGACGCGCATCTGGTGGAGATCCTCCGGGTCGGAGCCGAGGCGTGTGCCCGGGTCGTGCGCGACCAGGCTGCGATGCTGCTCGAGAAGGGCCAGGCCGAGTGCGTCACCGGGCGACGCGTCGGGCGGAACAGGAGGCACCTCGCGCTCGAACGAGAGGTCGAGCGCCCGGTAGAGCTTGGGCGTGAAGGTTCCCGGCTCGGCGCCGGCGCGCCGTAGCTCGCGCTCGAGGCTCTTGAGCGTCCTCTCGTCGCCGTCGAGAAGCTCGACTTCCACCTCGCGAAACCGCCGCGTCACCCGTTGGGCCTCGAAGACCGATACCGCGTCCTCGACGATCTCGGCGCCGTCCTTCAGCACGGTCTGCCGTCGCGTCCGCAGCCTCGCAACCTTCACGAGCGACTGCTCTCCCCGCAGATGCACGGCCAGCAGATCCGTCATCTCGGTCGGCGGACGCGCTGGGGGGCCGGCCAGCTCGAGCTCTATGCGGGATGCGCCCGACGGGATCTTGAGCTGCCAGAGCCGGGTGCCTTCCTCGACGCGGTTGCGCAGCGTGATTCGGTGCTGCGCGAGCCTGAAGTCCGGCGTGTCGTGATACGTCGAGACGAATACCCGCGGAGGAAGCGGCTCGCCGAGGTCGGCGAGCCGGAACTCCTCACCAGGGACGAGCTTCAATTCGCGTTCGACAGTCTTGCGCACAGTCGTCTCAGCGTACGGAGTTGCCGTGACTGCCGCAAAGGGCTCGATTCTGTGAACGACTCACGGTCCGAGAAGCCTACGGCTGCACCGCAGCGTGCTCGTCGCCACGAACGAGTGCGTACGCGAGCACGCCGAGAGCAGCACCCAGGAACGGCGCCGTCAGATACACCCAGAGTGCATCGAACGTCCCCGAGGCAAGCGCCGGGCCGAGCGAGCGCGCAGGATTCAGCGATGCGCCCGACACCGGTCCGCCGGCTAACGATGTGAAGGCGATCGTCCCGCCGATCGCGACTGCGGCCATCTCCCCCACCGCTCTCGTGTCTGTCGCCACGCCGATGATCACAAGCGTGAGGAAGAACGTGAGCACGACCTCCCAGACGAACGATTGCGCGTCCGATCCCGCTGGAGTCGTCGCTCCCACGTTCGCGATGTCACCGAGGGACGCGCGCAGCAGGAGTGCGGCCGCGAGCGCTCCGGTGGCCTGCGCCGCCCAGTACGCGAGCACAGAACGCGCCGGGAAGTGACGACCTAGTGCGAACGCAAGAGTCACCGCAGGATTCAGATGCGCGCCCGAGACATGACCGAGCGCCGCCACCATTGCCATGACGACAAGGCCGAAAGCTGCGGCGATTCCGACGGGTCCGAGCGCGGCGCCCTCGGCATCGACCATGATCGCGCCGCACCCGATGAACACCAAGGCGAACGTGCCGATCCCTTCGGCGACGACGCTCTGCACGGCCGGTTCTCGGTTCGCCATCCGCCAGGCGATGGTCAGGCGAGCAACTCGCGCAAGGCAGAGAGGGCACTTGGCACGACGCGGTAGTAGGCCCAGCTCCCGCGCTGCTCGCGCTCGACGAGGCCGGCCTGGAGCAGAACCTTGAGGTGATGACTGACGGTTGGCTGCGAGAGTCCGAGCGGCTCGGTGAGATGGCAGACGCATGCTTCATTCCCCGGCTGGGCCTGGAGCAGGCTCAACAGTCGAAGGCGCCCGGGGTCCGAGAGCGCCTTCAACACAGGCGCGAGGCGGTCGGCGTCAGCTGCGGGAAGAGGAGCCTGGAGCAGAGGCGGGCACGTTGCGGCGCTGGTGGCGAGCTGCTGCATCGCTGGATATTGACAGACATCGATGACCTGCGACAATGCCGGTCATCGATCACTGTCGATGCGAGGAGGAGCGACCCGATGAGCGATGTGCTCGATCCGGTAACCCGAAATCACATCGAGAAGGCCGCTGACGCGCTCCAGGACGAGTTCGCCGGGACGTTCTCGCGCGAGACGATCGCCCGGTTCCTCACCGAGTCGGTCGACCTGCTCGGCGACTCGAAGATCAACGTGTTCGTCCCGGTGCTCGCCCACCGGTTCGCACGCGAGCGGCTCAAGGCATTCGGGCCAGGCGGAGGGGCTGATCACGAAGGAGCAGCCCGAGGTCCTCTTCGTCTGCGTCCAGAACGCAGGACGGAGCCAGATGGCGGCGGGTCTGGTAAATCTTCGCTCGGGCGGGCGGTCAGCGTGCGCTCCGCCGGCTCCGATCCGGCCGAAGTCGTGAACGCGCTCGCCGCCGAGGCTATGGCCGAGCTCGGCGTCGACCTCGCAGACGCCTTCCCGAAGCCGCTCACGGACGAGGTGGTGCGAGCCGCGGACGTCGTCGTCACGATGGGCTGCGGCGATGCGTGCCCGATCTACCCGGGCAAGCGCTACGAGGACTGGGAGGTCGGCGATCCGGCGCTGGCATCCACGCTCGAGGAGGTCACGCGCTATTCGCGACGACATCGACGTGCGGGTGCAACGGCTGCTCGCCGAGCTCGAGGTTCCCGTCGTTTCGCAGACCGCTGGCGAACGCTGAGGGGCGGCCCTTCGGGGCCGCCCCTCTGACAGGCAGTCGGTCGGATGGAGAAGCTAGTTGCTCTTGTTCGCTGCCTTCACGGCGAGGATGAAGTTCGCCCGCCCCTTCTTCAACTGCTGCTTGGTGAGCGAGACGAAGTCTGCTCGCTCTGCGATCGCGACCTCGTTGTCGAAGATGTAGTCGATGAACGCCTGCACCGGCTTGCGCTTGAACGACGAGCCCTTCGCGTAGATGAAGAGCGGCCTCGAGAGCGGCTTGTACGTGTTGTTGTGCACGGTGTTCACGCCCGGCGAGACGCACGCGTCGGTCTTCGGGTTGCGGACCTGAACGGCGTTGAGCCTGCTCTGGTTCTCGACGTAGTACGAGTAGCCGAAGTACCCGAGCCCGCCCCGCTCGCCGGAGACACCTTGCACGAGCACGTTGTCGTCCTCGGACGCCTGGTAGTCGGTGCGGCTCGCCCGAGCCCTGCCGTTGATCGCCTCGGTGAAGTACTCGAAGGTCCCCGAGTCCGGTCCCGGGCCGAAGAGCTTGATCGCACGGTCCGGGAACCCCGCGCGAACGTCCTTCCAGTTGTTGACCTTCGACCCGGGCTCCCAGATCTTCTTGAGCTCCGCGACCGAGAGGCACCTCGCCCACGTGTTCTGCTGGTTGACGACGACGGTGAGCGCGTCGTTCGCGACCGTGAAGGCGCGCCACGAGCCGACGTTGTTGTCCTTGCAGGCCTTCGCCTCGCTGAGCCTCATCGGCCGGGAAGCGTCCGAGAGGTCGGTCTCGCCCTTGCAGAAGCGCTGGAAACCGCCGCCCGTGCCGGAGATGCCGACCGTGACCTTCACTTCCGTCGCGCCGGCTCGCCTGAACAGCTCGGCTGCTGCCGGTCGTGTACGGGCCGACCGTGGACGACCCGTCCGCGGTGATCGAGCCCTTCAGATTCTTCAAGTTGTATGTGGGGCCTGCGCCCGGTTGCCGCGGACACGATCGCGAGGCTCGCGACGACTCCCACGAGCAACAGCGCGACGCGGCGTCGAGCTACGTGCTTCATATCCGTCCCAACTCCCTCTGTCGATTGCGAATGCGTCTGCGACCGTGGCGATGGTCGCGTAGGCCGTCGCAATGGGCTGACGGGACGTGAACGGAGGGTGGCGAAGTGGTGAACGCGGCTAGCCGAGCGGCCGCGGGTCGTGCGAGGCGTCGGTGAACTCCGCGAACTCGCCCGTGACGATGAATGCGGTTTGCTCGCCGATGTCGACGGCGTTGTCGCCGATCCGCTCGAAGCATCGCGCCACGGTGATCTGACGCATACCCCACTCAAGCGCCTCGGCGTCGTTCACATAGCCGAGCACCTCTTGGAACACCTGCCGGTTGGCGCGATCGACGAGGTCGTCGAGCTGGTGCAGTGACCGCGCCCGGTTGACGTCGCGTTCCGCGAATGCCGTCAGCGACACCTTCACCATCTCGGCGCAACGCTCGCCCATGTCCACGAGGCCCTCGACCACGGCCTGATGCGTGCCGAGGTGGCTCGACAGCTTCGTCAGCTTCGCGATCGTCACGCACTGGTCCCCCATGCGCTCCAGGTGGAGAGCCGAGTGCAGCACGGCGAGCACGAGCCGAAGGTCGGTCGCGACGGGCGTCTGGCGCGCGAGCACCATCTCGACCTGCTTCTCGAGCGCGAGATAGCGATCGTCCACCTCGTCGTCGAACGCGATCACCTCGTCGCACAGCTCGACGTCCTGCGTACGAAGCGCGTCGACGGCACCGCGGATCGACCGGAAGACGATCTGTCCCGTCTCCTGGAACCCCGCCTCGAGCGAGTCCAGCTCGGCTTGCAGCTCGATTCTCATCCGAACCTGCCCGTGACGTAGTCCTCCGTCCGCTTGTCGGAGGGAGTCGTGAAGATCTTCGCGGTCGTGTCGTACTCGACGAGGATCCCGCGCCGCGCGCTGCCGTCGTCGGCGACGACCACGCTGAAGAACGCCGTCATGTCGGCGACACGCGCCGCCTGCTGCATGTTGTGGGTGACGATGACGATCGTGTACTCGCGCTTCAGCTCGTGCATCAGATCCTCGATCCGCGTGGTCGAGATCGGATCGAGCGCCGAGGCCGGCTCGTCCATGAGGATCACGTCGGGCTCGACCGCGAGGCAGCGGGCGATGCAGAGGCGCTGCTGCTGCCCGCCGGAGAGACCCAGGGCGCCGTCCTTCAGCCGGTCTTTGACCTCGTCCCACAGTGCGGCGCGCCGCAGCGCGCCCTCGACAACGTTCGTCGAGATCCCCTTCATCCCGAGCACGCGCGGCCCGAAGGCGATGTTGTCGTAGATCGACTTCGGGAACGGGTTCGGCTTCTGGAAGACCATGCCGATGCGACGGCGGATCTCGACCGGATCCACGTCGCGGCTGTACAGATCCGCGCCGTGGTAGAGGACCGTGCCGTCGACCTTCGCGCCGGGAATGAGGTCGTTCATGCGGTTGAAGCAGCGAATGAACGTGCTCTTTCCCATCCCGACGGGCCGATGAAGGCGGTGACCGTGTTCCTGAAGACGTCGATGTCCACACCCTCGATTGCCGACTTCCCGCTGTAGGACACGGCAAGGTCGGCGACCGAGAACACCTTCTCGCGGCGCTCGATGTCGGATCGCGAGAGCGCGCCTCGAGAGGCCTCTGCGATACGGGAGCTGTCGATCTGCGGGGTCTCCATCTGCGTCATTGCCTCATTCACCATTGCTTGCGGTAGCGGTTGCGAAGGAAGATTGCCACGGCGTTCATGCTGAGCACGATCACGAGCAGGACGATGGCTCCTGCCGCGGCGAGAGTTTGGAAGCCGGGATCCGGCTGTCTCGTCCAGTTGTAGATCTGAACAGGCAGCGCCGTGTACGCGCCGAACAGCTCGGGGTTGAAGGCGACGTACGTGATCGCGCCGACCATGATGAGCGGCGCGGTCTCGCCCACCGCGCGGGAGAGCGCGAGGATCGAACCGGTCGCCATGCCCGGGATGGAGGCAGGCAGAACCTGGCGCCAGACGACCTGCCACTTCGTCGCCCCGAGGGCAAAGGCGCCCTGGCGAATCGAGTCCGGCACCGCGCGTATCGCCTCGCGCGAGGCCACGACGACGGTTGGGAGCACACAAGCGTCAAGATGAGGCCACCCGCAAGCACCACGCGGCCGACGCCGATCCCGCGGACGATGAACGCGAGGCCGAGGATCCCGTAGACGATCGACGGCACCGCCGCGAGGTTCTGGATGTTGACCTCGATGAGCCTGTTCCACCAGCGCGTGCGGTCCGCGTACTCCTCGAGGTAGATCGCGGTGAGCACGCCGATCGGCACCGAGAGGAAGAGCACGATCAGCCCGAGATAGAGCGTCGCGAGAATCGCGGGCCGGGCGCCCGCCTCTTCCGGAACCGTGGACGGAACGCCGTTGAGAAGGTTCCAGCTGATCGCCGGCCAGCCCGTGACGATCGTGTCGATGAGCAGGACGGCGAGCGTCCCGAACGCGACGAACATGGAGAAGAGCATCACGCCCAGGAACAGCCGGTTCTTCCAGGCACGGCTTCTTCGACTCGTCTCCTGTTGAAGCTCAATGGCACTCATCACTCGTAGATCTCCCGGTACTTGCGAACGAGCCTGATCGAGATCAGGTTCATGACCAGGGTCATGACGAACAAGGTGAGCCCGACCGCGAAAATCGTCTTGTATTCGATGGACCCGGTCGGGACGTCGCCGTTGCCGGTGGCGCCGATGAATGCCGTCATCGTCTCGATCGTCTCGCGCGGATCGAACGTGATCTGAGCGAGCTGACCGGCGGCGATGAGGACGATCATCGTCTCACCGACGGCCCGTGAGAACGCAAGGACGAACGCCGCGATGATGCCGGAGATCGCGGCCGGGACGACGATGCGGGTCGAACCTGAAGCTTGTCGGCTCCGAACGCATAGCCGCCGTCGCGAAGATCGCGAGGCACCGCGGCCATCGCGTCCTCCGAGAGGGTCGCGACGGTGGGAATGAGCATGATCCCGATGACCAGGCTCGCGGAGAGCGCGTTGAAGATCTCGACACTCAGGCCGATGTCACGGAGGAACGGCGTGACGAAGGTGAGGGCGAAGTACCCGAGGACGACGGTGGGAATCGCGGCCAGGATCTCGAGGACCGGCTTCAGGACCGCCGTGGCTCGGGGCGCGCGTACTCGCTGAGGTAGATCGCAACACCGACGCCGAGAGGGAACGCACGAGCGCCGACCAGAACGAGATCACGAACGTGCCAACGACGAGTGGGACCACGCCGAAATGGCGTCGAGGAAAAGCGGCGCCCACGTCGTGCCAGTGAAGAACTCCCATGGGCTGACCTCTCGGAAGAAGTCGATCGCCGGCATGAGCAGCGAGATGACGATTCCGAGAGTCGTGAGCACAGAGATCGCTGCCGCAATGAAGAGGATCACGTGGACGAGTTGCTCGCCCCACCTGATTTTCTTACGGGGCAGTGCGAGAGCCCCCGGTGACCGAAGGCGGCGTCCTGCGTCGTCACTGACTAGTGCGTCCTCGAGCTTCTGAAGTTGCTCATCGATCTGCTCCTCCTCAGGGGAACGAACTGCGCACCCTCGGCGATCGTCTGAGCGTTGTCGAGCATGTACTTGACGAAGTTCTGGACGTCGGTGTTGTCGTCGAACGAGCTCGTCTTCACATAGACGAAGAGCGGTCGCGATAGCGGCGTGTACGGCCGTTCTGCGCGGTCTCAACGCCGGGGCGACGCATCCGCTCCGTCGTCGAGCTCGAGCGCCTTGAGCTTGTCCTGGTTCTCCTCGAAGTACGAGAAGCCGAAGTACCCGAGCGCACCTCTGTCGCCAGAAACACCCTGAACTGTGACGTTGTCGTCCTCAGTCGCGGAGAAGTCGGAGCGACTTGCGCCCTCCTCACCGACGATCACGTCAGTGAAGTAGTCGAACGTCCCGGAGTCCGTTCCAGCGCCGTAGAGCTTGAGCGGTACATCGGGGAAGGAGCGAGTCGACCTGATTCCAGTTCGAGATCTTGGAGCGCGGCTCCCAGATCGCCTTCAGCTGGTCGACCGTGAGACACGATGTCCAGTCGTTCTCCAGGTTGATGACGTTCGTCAGAGCGTCGACCGCGACCTGAATCTCGACGTACTCGACGCCGTTGGACTCGCAGGCCGAGGCCTCCTCCTCGTCAATCTCGCGCGACGCGTTCGACAGGTCCGTCTCACCGACGCAGAAGCGCTCGAAACCGCCGCCTGTACCGGAGATGCCCACGGTGACGTCAGCGCCACCTGTTGCCTTGAAGTCCTCGGCGGCCTTCGTCACAAACGGACCGACAGTGCTTGAACCGTCAGCGGTGATCACTCCCCCGCTGCCGCTGTCACCGCCGCAGCCCGCGGCAATGAGCGCGAGAATCGTCAACGACGACAGCAACGCAACTGCTCTATGCGCAGTCATACCGCCAGTCTCTCCGGCTGCCGGGCACTGCCGGGGAGACCAATGGTGAACATACGGTAACGATCCGGTGAACACCTACGCGGGAGGGAAGGAACACCGGATCTCGAGCCCCGTGCCCTTCGCCCCGATGCCTCCACGGTGCCGCCGGCCTGCGTGACGACGTGCTTGACGATCGCGAGCCCGAGGCCTGTGCCGCGTGACGCACGTGCGCGATCGGATCGATAGAACCGCTCGAAGAGTCGCGCGACTCCGCCTCCTCGACGCCGATCCCGTCGTCGCGTCCTGTCAGCTGGATCACCCCGCCTGGATCGCGCTCGACCTCGAGCGTGAACGAAGCGCCGGGCCCGCGTAGCGAATCGCGTTCTCGGCCAGGTTCCGGGCAACGACCCGCAGCATCCGGGGTCGCATCTCGAGCTCGATGTCCGGGTCGCACTTCAGGTCGAGCGCGACCCCAGCACGTGCCGCGCGCTCCGACAGCTCCTCGAGCGCCTCTTCGAGAACCTGCCTCACGGCGCAGCCCCGAGCGCAACGACCCGTGCTCCCGACTCGAGCTCGCTCAGGAAGAGCACCTCGTCGATGAGCTCGGTGATCTGTCCCACCTCAGCGGTTGCCTGTTCGACGAGCGCCGCAACGTCCTCTCCTGGAAGCGTCGTCGTCTCGAGCAACGTCAGCAGCCGAGCCAGCGGCGTGCGTAGCTCGTGCGAGACGGCAGCGGTGAAGCCCGACCGCAGCTCCTCGTACGCGGCGAGGTCGCCCTCACGCGACAGGTACACGAGGCGCTCACGTCGTCCGTCCACCTCGTACGGAACGACGAGCGGGATGACGCCGCGCTCGCCGGTGAGCAACTCCAGGGGGAAGGGCTCACCCTCTCGTATGCCGTCGATCGTCTGTCGGGCTCGTCGACTGGCAAGGAGCACGAGATCGTCGTCATCGAGCACCACGACGGCCTCGCGGCTCTCGTCCACCAGAGTGCGGCCCCTGACCGCGTCGGCGTCCATCACCCCGGGTTCTAACAGCACGGCTTCAGACAACACAGGTTCTTACAGCTAGACGGCTTCGTACTGTTCACCACCCGGATACCATCCGGTAACCGGTATGCGGCCCCCGGAAACGTCGGGGGCCGCAATGATCTGCCCGAATGGCGAAGGTTCTGATAATCGAGGATGACGATGTCATCGCCCGTGGGATGGCGCGACACCTCGAAGCGGCCGGATTCGACGCGGTAGGTGTCGCCAACGGCGAGACCGGCCTCGCCCGGCTTCGCTACGAGCGACCTGACGTGTGCGTGCTCGACCTCATGCTCCCCGGCATCGACGGCTGGCGCGTGATCGAGCAGGCCCGCGCCGAGGGAATCGGGACGCCGATCGTCGTCGTCTCTGCCCGCGGGACCGAGCACGACCGCGTCCACGCGCTCGAGATCGGCGCCGACGACTACCTCGTGAAGCCCTTCTCGTTGAAGGAGCTCGCTGCTCGCGTGCAGGTTGCCGCACGGCGGGGTGTCGGCCATGCCGAGCCGCGCCGCGGCGACGCGATCGTGATCGAGGAGCTCCGCCTCGACCCGGACAACGTGCAGGCGTACGTCAGTGGCGAGAGCGCCGAGCTGACACCAACCGAGTTTCGGCTCATCTACACGCTGGCCCGCGAGCAGGGCCGGGTCCTGACCCGAGACGAGCTCCTGCAACGTGTCTGGGGTCGCCGCGCGACCCACCGCGACCGCACAGTCGACGTGTTCGTCCGCAAGCTGCGCGAGAAGGTGGACCGTCGAGCGCCCGAGCACACCTTCATCCATACGCGCTACGGCGTCGGCTACAAGCTCGAGCCCGTACCCAAGTAAGCCTTCCCTAGCCCGTCCGACGACATCCCTCGCTCGGGGGCGCGCGTACGCGTCCGGCCTCGCTATAGTTAGCGAGGTTAATGATTAGCGAGGTTACTCTTAGTCACGAGCAGGTTGCCTCCGAGTTGAGGCCCGTTCTACTGCGACTCGCCCGCGAGCTTCGGAGGGAGACCGAGCAGCTAGGCGTAACCGCCCGGCAGGCGACGCTTCTGTGGCTCGTCAAGCGCAGCCCGGGGCTCTCGCTTGCGGAGCTCGCAGCCGAAGAGGGCATCTCCCCACCGGCGCTCTCCGGCCACGTCGATCGCCTCGAGCGTGCCGGTCTCCTCGAGCGCGTTCGTTCGAACGAGGACCGGCGACGCGTGGGACTTCGGCTGACCGAGGAAGGCGCTCGCCTGCTTCGAAGCATTCGTGCGCGTCGCACCACGTGGCTGACCGGACGACTGCGCGAGCTCGGGTCTGACGAGCTTGCTGCTATCGCCGCGGCGGTGCCCGCTCTGCTCGAGCTCGTCGGTGACGCGTGACCGCCCTCGCGCTCGCGCTGCGTACGCGCACCTTCCGGAGCCTCGGCCGCCATCGCAACTACCGGATCTTCTTCGCGGGCCAGCTCGTGTCGCTTGCGGGCTCGTGGATGCAAAACGTCGCCATCGCGTGGCTCGTGCTCGAGCTCTCGGGGTCGCCGCTCGCAGTGGGCGTGTTGATGTTCTGGCGTTTCGTCCCGTTCACCGTGTTCGGCCTCGCCGCCGGGTCCTCGCCGACCGCGTCGACTCGAGGCGACTCGTCATGGCGACCCAGGGAGCGGCGCTCATCGTCTCGATCATGCTCGCGATAGTCACGCTCACCGGGACCGCGACCCTCCCGCTCGTGTATCTGCTTGCCGCGCTCGGAGGCATCACCCTTGCCTTCGATGCTCCGGGTCGACAGTCGCTGACCTATCAGATGGTCGGCCGCAAGGAGCTGCCGAACGCCGTCGCCCTCAACGCCGGCCTGTTCAACGGCTCGCGCGTGATCGGGCCTGCGATCGCGGGCATCGTCATCGCCGTCGCGGGCACCGGCTTCTGCTTCGTCCTCAATGCGTTCAGCTTCCTGGCCGTACTCGCGGCTCTCGCAATCCTGAGAGTGGACGAGCTCCATCCCGTCGAGCGCGATCCCTCCGCCAGAGTGGTCGAGGGCATGCGTCGCGCACTCGCATACGTGCGCCATGACCCCCAACTGCGAGCGGTGCTCGGGGTCGTGACGGTCGTGAGCACGGTCGGCTTCAACTTCCACGTGCTCGTGCCGCTTTTGGCTTCGGACACCCTTCACGTAGGGCCGGAAGGATTCGGCTTCCTGTCTGCGTCCTTCGGACTGGGAGCGCTCTTCGGAGCGCTCGCGACAGCGTCGTTTCGCGGCGCGAGCTGGCGGCTGTTCGCCGCCGGGGCCACGGGCTTCGGCGTGTTCGCGCTCGCTCTCGCGCCCGTGGAGAACGCTGTCCTCGCAGGCGCGCTCCTCTTCGTCATCGGGATCTGCTTCACGCTCTTTACCGCCAACGCGAACGCGCTCGTCCAGCTCGGGGCACCCGATCACCTGCGCGGTCGCATGATCGGCATCTATCTCTTCGCGTTCGTGGGAGTCGCGCCGATCGGCGGCCTGTTCGCAGGCTGGCTCGTTGACGTCGGCGGGACGTCGCTCGCATTCGCGGTCGCAGGCGCAACATCGCTCGTGACGATCGCAGCGGCGAGCCTACAGCGAAATCGCCGCAGCCGACCGGTTCCCCAGGGGCAGCCTGCGTAGCCTTACTCGGCCGTCTCCTCGAGCGTCCGAATGTCCCAGAGGCGACCGCCGAGCTGCGAATCGGTGAACGCCATGACGGAAAGCTGCCGCGTGTCGGGGTACTCGACGGCCTCCGGCGAGGGGCGGTTGCTCGCCATCAGATAGCGCACCGGCTCCTCGGTTCGGTTGATCAACTGGTGCGCGCCGGCCGGGCCGACCGGGAAGTGGACGACGTCGCCCTCATCGAGCACGCGCTCGCCTCCCGGCTCTCTCAGAGTCGGGCGGCCACGAAGGACGACAAGCAGCTCCTCGGCGCCGTGGTGGAAGTGGTAGAGGCCACTGGTTCTGTTCGGCTCGATCTCGATGACACTTGCACCGATCTTCTCCCCGCGAGGCAACGGAGTCGACTTGCCCGCTGCCCACTCGTCATCGCTCTCGTACTCCCACTCGTCGCTCCAGATGTTCGGCGTCTCTCCCACCGTCGGCCTCCTCGCGCGTTGTCATGATCGCCAGATGGACTTCTACCGCACGCCGGACGAGCGCTTCGAGGACCTTCCGGGCTACGCGTTCGAGCCGCACTACGTCGAGCAGGACGTGCTCCGGATGCACTACGTCGATGAGGGCGGCGGCGACCCTGTGCTACTCCTCCACGGCGAACCCACCTGGGCGTACCTGTATCGGAAGATGATCCCGGCTCTTGCGGGCGTGGCACGGGTCGTCGCGCCCGACTACTTCGGCTTCGGCCGATCGGACAAGCCGACGCGCATCGCGGATTACTCATACGACTTCCACTACCAGTCGATCGCACGGTTGGCCGACGAACTCGATCTACGGGAGACGACGGTCGTCGTACAGGACTGGGGCGGTCCGATCGGCTTGCGGCTCGCCGTCGAACGGCCGGATCGCGTGGGGCGGCTCGTGATCCTCAACACAGGGATCGGAGCTGGTCGGGCACCGTCGCCCGAGTGGCTCGAGTTTCGAGCGTTCATGCGTCGCGTCGGCACTGACCTCGTGCCGGGTCAGCTCATCCGGATCAGCTGCGTGAGCGAGCTCGCGGACGACGTGGTCGAGGCCTATAACGCGCCTTTCCCAACGCCCGAGTCGAAAGCCGGTGTGCTCGCGTTCCCCGAGCATGTGCCGACGGAGCTGGACAACCCGTCAGCCGCGAAGATGCTCGAGGTCCGGGCCGGACTCGAGCGCTGGGAGAAGCCCGCGCTCGTCCTCTTCTCCGACTCCGACCCGATCTTTTCCACGGTGGCCGCAGAGCACATGGCGTCTCGGATCCCAGGTGCCGGCCCCGCTGAGATCATCACCGGCGCAGGTCACTTCCTGCAGGAGGAAAAGGGCGAGGTGATCGCCGAGCGGATCGTCCGCTTTCTCGCGGAGTCCTAGCCGACGACCCAGGTATCGCCTGAGTGCAACAGGCCCTCGAGGTCGCCTTCCCCGGACTGCTCCCGTGCGGCTGCGAGCTGCTCGCTCATGAGATCGTCGTAGACCTCGCGCGCGACCCCGCGGAAGACTCCGAGCGGGACCGCCCCGTCGGTGTCGAACGTGATCCGCGAGAGCGCGAACGCGAGACTCGGCTCACGATGCTCCGCGTCGTGGACGAGGAGCGAGTCCTCTCCGACCTCGGCAACGTCCGCGACCCGCGCCGATCCGTCCGCATCCTGGACGACGCCCTTTTCACCTTCGACGCCGAACTGGATCGGCTTGCCGTGCTCGAGGTAGATCCGGTTTCCCTTGTCCTCGCGCACGTAGTCGAACGCGCCGTCATTGTAGATGTTGCAGTTCTGGAGGATCTCGACGAACGCGGAGCCGCGATGGCGCGCGGCCGCTCCCAGCACTTCAGTCAAGCCCTTCTTGTCCGTGTCGATCGCACGCGCTACGAACGACGCCTCCGCACCGATCGCAATCGAGAGCGGGTTGAACGGGTGATCGAGCGACCCCATGGGCGTCGACTTCGTCACCTTGCCGAGCTCCGAGGTCGGCGAGTACTGGCCCTTCGTCAACCCGTAGATCTTGTTGTTGAAGAGGAGGATCTTGAGGTTGACGTTGCGGCGGAGCGAGTGGATCAGGTGGTTACCGCCGATCGAGAGCGCGTCACCGTCACCGGTCACGACCCACACCGAGAGATCCGGCCTCGTCGCCGCGAGCCCGGTGGCAATCGCAGGCGCGCGCCCGTGGATCGAGTGCATTCCGTACGTCTGCATGTAGTACGGGAAGCGCGCCGCGCAGCCGATGCCGGAGACGAAGACGATTCGCTCTCGCTCGAGGCCGAGCTCGGGCATGAAGCCCTGCATGACGTTCAGGATCGCGTAGTCGCCGCACCCCGGGCACCAGCGGACCTCCTGGTCCGACTTGAAGTCCTTGGCCGTCAACTGCACCAGGTTTCCGTTGCCTTCGGTGCTCACCGGCTCGCCTCCAGCCGAGGTGCGGGGAGGGGCGGGGCGAACCGGGAGGTTCCCCACGCTCTCAGGAAGAAGGAAGGGCGTGGGGGAAACCAGGTTTCCCCCACGAACGCGAGCCGAAGGCGAGTGTTCATGAGTCCACCAATGCCGTGATCGCGTCCGCAAGCTCCGCCGCCTGGAACGGCCGGCCTCGCACCCTGTTGTAGCCGACAGCGTCGACGAGGAACTCGGCTCGAAGCAGCATGCGGAGCTGACCGAGATTGATCTCGGGGACGAGGATCTTCTCGTAGCCGCGGACAACGTCTTCGGTGTTGCGCGGGAACGGGTTGAGGTAGTGGATGTGAGCCGTCGCGACCTTGCGCCCGCTTCCGCGCACCTGTCGCGCAGCGGCCGCGATCGCTCCGAATGTCGAGCCCCATCCGAGCACGAGCGTGTCGGCACCGTCCGGGTCGTCCACCTCGAGCTCGGGAATGTCCGACGCGATCCCGGCCACCTTTGCCGCTCGGAGTCGCACCATCAGGTCATGGTTCTCGGGGTCGTACGAGACGTTCCCGGTCTCGTTCTCTTTTTCGAGCCCGCCGATTCGGTGCTCGAGACCCGGTGTTCCGGGGATCGCCCACGGCCGGGCCAAGGTCTCCGGATCGCGCCTGTACGGAAGGAACTGATCGCCGTCATTCGGCTCGGTGGCGAACGTGGTCGAGATGTCGGGCAGGTCGGCGACGTCCGGGATCAGCCACGGCTCCGAGCCGTTTGCGAGGTAGGCGTCGGAGAGGAGAAAGACCGGAGTGCGGTACTTGATCGCGATGCGGGCAGCCTCGATCGCAGCCTCGAAGCAGCCCGAGGGCGTAGACGCGGCGATCACCGGTACCGGTGACTCCGAGTTTCGCCCGAACATGACCATGAGCAGGTCGGCCTGCTCCGGCTTCGTCGGCATACCCGTGGACGGGCCAGCCCGCTGGACATCGACGATCAGGAGAGGGAGCTCGAGCGTGATCGCGAGCCCCACGGTCTCGGACTTGAGCACGATCCCTGGCCCGGCGGATGTCGTCACAGCGAGTGACCCGCCGAAGGCAGCCCCGAGCGCGGCGCCGGAGGCGGCGATCTCGTCCTCGGCCTGGAAGGTACGGACGCCGAAGTGCTTCAGCTGCGCGAGCTGCTCGAGAACGTCCGACGCAGGCGTGATCGGATAGGCGCCGAGGAAGAGCGGGAGGCCCGAGAGCTTGCTTGCCGCGACTAGGCCGTACGTGAGCGCCGTGTTCCCCGAGACCTGCCGGTACGTCCCCGGCTCGACCTTCGCCGGTGCCACCTCGTACGAGATCGCGAAGTCCTCCGAGGTCTCGCCGTAGTTCCAGCCGGCTTTGAACGCCTTCGCGTTCGCCTCGGCGATCTCCGGCCTCCCCGCGAACTTCGTCTCGATGAAAGCGAGAGTGCCCTCGATCGGTCGGTGGTAGAGCCAGGACATGAGCCCGAGCGCGAAGAAGTTCTTCGAGCGCTCCGCTTCACGCGAGGTGATGCCGTCGATGCCCTTGAGCGCCTCCACGGTCATCGAGGAGAGCGCGACTTCGTGGAGGTGAAAATCGGACAGCGATCCGTCTTCAAGCGGGCTCGCTGCGTAGCCGGCCTTCTGCAGATTGCGGTCGTTGAACGCGTCCGTGTTGACGATGACCGTTCCACCCTTCGCCAGGTCGCCGATGTTGACCTTGAGCGCTGCAGGGTTCATCGCAACAAGCACGCTCGGCTGGTCGCCCGGAGTGAGAATGTCGTGGTCGGCGAAGTGGACCTGGAACCCGGACACGCCGGGCAACGAGCCGGCAGGCGCACGGATCTCGGCCGGAAAGTCCGGAAGAGTCGCCAGGTCGTTCCCGAAGACCGCCGTCTCGCTCGTGAATCGGTCGCCCGTGAGCTGCATGCCGTCACCCGAGTCGCCGGCGAAGCGGATGACGACCCGCTCGAGTTGCTCGACAGGCTTTGAAGTGGCTATGCCCGAGGTATAGCTGACGCGGCGGAGCAGCGAGGTCGAACCAGCACAGAGGGAGTGTCCCGGTACTGACGACAAACGGTCTCGCCGTATCGACGTCACACTGGGTTGAGGTGATCGCGCACGCCGCCAGCTTCCGCAGGAACTCCGTCCGCGGGCACGTGAGCGGGTGCGTGCTGGCGCTCCTCTGTCTTTCCCTGGTGGTGACCGGCAGCGGCGCCGCAGGCGCAAAGGCGACCGCCGCGACCCCCACGAGAGCCCAGATCGTGGCGCAGCTTCCGCGAGCGGTGTCGCTCCCGCGCATGCGCGCCGACCTCCGCGCGCTCGAGCAGATCGCAGACCGAAACGGAGGCAACCGCGCCGCCGGCACTCCTGGCTACGCCGCCTCTGTCCGGTACGTCCGCAACCAGCTGCGCCGTGCAGGTTTCGAGTCTCGGGTCAGTGACTTTCCGTATGTCGAGTACACCGAGCGCCTCGAGCGAGGAATGCAGATCGCGCCGGTCCAGCGCGAGCTGCCGCTCGAGGCGCTCGAGTACTCGCCTTCGACACCACAAGGCGGTATCCGCACCCGTGTCGTCTCGAGCGGCGACGGGTGCAGCGCGGGCGAGTTCTCCGCTGTTCGCGGCCTCATTGCGCTCGCGGAGCGTGGAACGTGCTTCTTCGCGGTGAAAGCAGCGAACGCACAGGCGGCGGGTGCTGTCGCGCTGCTCATCTTCAACAACGAAGCGGGCCCGCTCGACGGCACACTGGGCGATCCCAAGGCCTCGTCGATCCCCGTTGCTGGAATCACACGCAGCCTCGGTCGGGAGCTAGCGGCAGCAGCGAACGCGGTGGTCGAGATCGAGCTCGCGACGGAGACGCGGCCAGCGAGGTCGCAGAACGTCACCGCGGACACCAAGCGCGCGGCGCCCCGCGTGCTCGTGATCGGCGCCCATCTCGACTCGGTGCGCGACGGGCCGGGGATCAACGACAACGCAACCGGCGTCGTCGCACTGCTCGAGATCGCACGGGTTCTCGGGAAGGGCCCGCAGCCACTCGCCGTTCGCTTTGCCTTCTGGGGCGCGGAGGAGCTCGGCCTCTTCGGTTCGCGCGCATATGTGCGCACGCTCGACCGCGGGACCGTGGTCGGCTATCTCAACTTCGACGTCCTCGGCTCGCCGTCGCCGCACTACGGCGTGTACGAGGGCAGTCGCTTCGCCTCGCGCTGGCTCCGATATCTCGAGCGGCGCGGCATCGACGCAACCACTGTCGATCTCCAGGGTCGTTCGGATCACTCCCCGTTCGCGGAGCGGGGGATTCCGACCGGAGGGCTGTCGGCGGGTGGCTACCCCTGTTACCACCGAGCATGCGACCGGGTAGCGAACATCGACCTCGTCGCTCTTCGCGAGCTAGCCTCGGCTGCCGCCTTCGGCGTCGCGACGTTCGCACCACTACGTCGATAACCGACGACTGCCGAGCAACCACAGCGCGCGTCGGTCGCCACGTGTGTGGCGGGCGTCTACTCGCCTTCGGCGAGCAGCGCGCTCAGGTCGAGCGGCCGCGTGAACATCGCGACGGTCTTCCCGTCCGCCTCGAGCGGCCACTCGTCACGAGGTCGGTCGTAGTACAGCTCGACACCGTTGTCGTCCGGGTCGCGGAGGTAGATCGCCTCGCTGACCCCGTGGTCGGACGCGCCGTCGAGCGCGATGCCCGCAGCGAGCACCCGCCTGACTGCGCCGGCAAGGGTCGCGCGGTCCGGGAAGCGAACGGCGACGTGGTACAGGCCCGTGTGACCCGGCGCCGGCGGCGAGCCGCCCTTCGACTCCCACGTGTTCAGGCCGATGTGGTGGTGGTAGCCACCTGCCGAGATAAACGCAGCCTGGTCGCCCATGCGCGCCTGCTCCTCGAAGCCCAGCACGTCTCTCCAGAACCCGAGCGAGCGGTCGATGTCCGCAACTCTCAAATGGACGTGCCCGATATCGACACGCGGGTCGATCGTCACGCCGTCATTGTGGTCCACGGCGCAGGACCCACGCGTCGGCTAGCTGAGTCGGTAGACGATCCGACCGCGGGTGAGGTCGTACGCCGACAGCTCGATCCGCACGCGATCTCCGGGAAAGACCCTGATCCGGTACCGCTTCATCCTCCCGGCCATGTAACCGAGCGTCTCGTGGCCGTTGTCAAGGCGAATCCTGAACTGCTGGCTCCGGAGGGCTTCGATGACCTCGCCCTCGACTTCGAGCTTCTCTTCCTTTTCGGCCACACTGGCTCCTCGCCTCGAATGGAGGTGCGTGGCCGCGGATGCGGCCACGCTCATTCCTCCGAACTACGCCGCGCCTGCGACTCTGACGTCTGTCGCCTCAGGGCCCTTCTGCCCCTCGCGCTGCTCGAACTCGACGCGCGCACCCTCGGCAAGGCTCTTGTAGCCGTCGCCGGCAATGTTGCTGTGGTGCACGAACAGATCCTTCGACCCCTCGTCGGGGGTGATGAAGCCGTAGCCCTTGCTGTCGTTGAACCACTTGACGGTTCCGGTTGCCATAGAAAACACCTCCTTCACCAAACTCACGAACGGGTAAGGAAGCGCCCAGGCAGTGCTGCGCAGGGGCAAACCGGACTCGCTCTAGTACTGGACGGCGAGACGATAGCAGCCTCGGCGCTCACGAAGTGGCTTCGGGTGCGCGTTTCGTGCCCAGGGACATGCCCGCGAGCGCCCAGACCGTCACCGCGATCCAATGCACGCCGATGACGTCCGTCTGCAGCCCGAGGAGTAGCACCGCTGCGAACGCAGCGCCGACCCACGGCTCGCGGCGTACCAGACCGAGCAGCACCGCAAGACTCCAGAGCACAAAGGCAAGGACACCTGCGATCCCGGCATCGACCCCCAGCTCGACGTAGGTGGATTCGCCGGCCTTGACCTCGACCCCGGTGCGCTTGGCGACGACACCCGCGTTCCCGAGGCCGTATCCCTGCGGATGGTCGACGACCGCCTCGATGCCGTCGCGAAGGTTTCGCCAATGGCTCGCCAGCGAGGACTCCGAGGGCGAGAACGGGTCGGTGCTCTCCCCCGGCTCGCGCTGCGCGTTCTCGCGCAGGTACTCGAGCTCCGCGTCCGTGTAGCTCGTCGACGGTCCTATCTGCGGATAGGCGACGAAGAACGCGGCGGCGACCGAGACCGAGGCAACAGCCAGCACGATCGGCGCGAGACGCCGCTGTGCGAGCGCCAAGACGACGAGCCCGGCTGCAAGCGCGATGACCGCTGCCCTGGTGTGGGTGTAAAGGAGCCCGACGTAGAGGACGACCGCCAGGAGCCCCCACCACCAGCGAAACGGGCGGCTCGCGACGAAAATCAGCGCGACCACGAACGCGTACGCGCTCGCAAGCGGCGAGAGGAAGGTCGACACGAGGCGCCGGATCGGATTGTCCTCGTCGCCGGTGTTGTAGACCCAGTTCTCGGGCAGGCCCGAGAGACCCTTGTAGTCGAGCCCGAGCTGCTCGCCGAACCACCCCGCAACCCCCGAGTCGCGCCAGGCCTGAAGAGAGATGAAAGCGAGATCGAACAGCCCGATGACCGCAACCCCTGCGGCGGTGAGGGCAGCGACAATTCCGAGCCGCTCGGGCCGCCAGATACTCGCCACGAGCCTCCCAAGCGCGTAGGCCGCGACCGGCAGAAGATGGTGCCGGAGCGCGAGGAGCTCACCCTTCGTCGTCGCGTTTCCGTCCAGCCAGTCCTGAGGAAGAAAGGCGTAGAGGACGATGACGGCCGCGTACGTGGCCGCCAGCACGTCGGCGGCGGTCGCCACAGGCAGCCGGCGAACATGCCAAGCGACGAGGACGAGAGCAACGAGGAGCAGCACTTCCTTCCAGGCTGCCGCCACGTCGAGCGACGTTCCTCGGATGCCGAGGTCCCATAGCTCGGCCATGGCGACGTTGTGGAGCGCCAACCCGACGACGAGCGCGGCAACGGCGAGCCGGGCGAGACGCTCAGTCGACAATTGCGACGAGGGTCAGGCCAAGGCTCACGATGCGAACACGGCCGGGAAAGAGCGCTTCGAGGCCTCGCCGCGAGAGGAGGTGGATCTCCTTCGCCCACCCCTTTCCAACGAGGTCGTACACGCTGTGAGCGGGACGCTCCGGGAACCAGTGCACGAGCGGAAGCAGCGTGTGCACCTCGAGGGGGAAGCGGCGATTCGGCGTCGTGATGAACGCTCGACGACCGACCCGAAGCGCTTCGGAGACAAAGCGGCGCTGCTGCTCCGGCCCACCTACATGTTCGATCACCGCGTTCGAGAAGACGATGTCGAACTCGCCATCTCCGAACGGAAGTGCGAGTGCGTCGCCCTGGACATACCGGACTCGCGGATAGCGCTCGCGGAAGCCCGAGCCGTCATGCAGACCGAGCGCGGTGATTCGCTCGGGCCAGGGATAGCGCTCCTCGAAGAAGTTCAGGGTCCGGCAACCGTCGCCCTCGCCGAAGCCGAGCTCATCCGCGCCGATGTCGAGGACTGTCGTCTCGAGGGTCGGCTGCAGCTGGTCGAGGAAGAGACGAAGCTTGCGCGTTCGAGAACGGACAGAGACGGCGTCGGCGATGCTCATGCGCGTAAGTATCCGGTCCACCGTGGCGAGTAGGGTGGCCGGGTGGTCGAGGGGCACTTCCAGCCACGTGGTCCGTACTCGCTGAAGCTGACCGTGTGGTCCGCGGAGTGGCGCGCGGCGCTTCCCGAAGGACGATGGGCGGAAGCTCGACAGCAACCCGACGGGACCCTTATCGTCCGGGCGTCATGCGCTACCGCCATCGACGAGGCGCGCTTCATGCTCGCGGTCGACGACGACACGACTGCTTTCCACCGTCGCTTCGCCCGCGATCCGCTACTCGGGCGATCGGTGCGAACGCTGCGCGGCTTGCGACCGCAACGGAAGGCAACAGTTGCTCACGCCACGCTTGCCGCGATCTGCGGGCAACTCATCCAGTCGGGTCGGGCCCGCGAGATAGAGCGCGCCGTTGTTCGTGCGTGTGGTGAGAGCCCGCCGACTCGTGAAGCACTCGGTCGTCTCGGGCCTGCCGCCCTTGCGGCTTGCGGCTTGGCGACGAGCCGCGCCGCGACACTCACTCGGCTCGCACGGACGCTCGATCTCGAAGGGCTCAAGACGTCGCAGGACTTCGCTCTGGCGCGACTCCGACGCGAGCGCGGAATCGGCCCCTGGAGCGTCGGCGTCATTGCCCTCAACGGTCTCGGACGCTACGACGCCGGCCTCGTGGCAGACCTCGGCCTCGTGAAGCTCGTCGCCGCTCGTACCGGTCGTTGGCCCGACCCCGCCGAGACTGCGGAGCTCCTGGCGCCGTACGAGGAGTGGCAAGGCCTGGCGAGCGTGTTCCTCCTCGCCGGCTTCAAGCGAGGCCTGGTTCCGGGCGCGGACCCCGATCGATCCCGAGTGGCTCGATCTCGCGCTGCACGCGTCGCGTGAATCCGCTGGAGAGCCGACCGAGACCGGGCGTTGCGCCGGACGGAAGTCCTGTTGAGCTCTACGCACGCTTGCCCACGCTCGGCGAGCCCGAGATCATCCACGCCGCGGTGCCGGCGGGTTGTGCGGTTCTCGAGCTCGGTGCCGGCGCGGGACGTATCACGCACCCGCTCGTGTCTCTCGGGCATGCGGTCGTGGCGGTCGACAACTCCGCCGAGATGCTCGCGTCGATCCGCGGTGCGGAGACCGTGCACGCGAACATCGAAGATCTCGATCTCGGTCGACGCTTCCCCGCCGTCGTGCTCGCAAGCAACTTCATCAACACGGTCGACCGGATTCAGAGACGAGCGTTTCTCAGCTCCTGTACGCGTCACGCGCTTCCCGCCGGACAGGTTCTCCTACAGGGCTTCCCTCGAGACTGGGCGCCGAACACCGAGTGGTCCGAGCACGGGGACATCCGCCTCCGCCTACGACGTGTGAGCCAGGACGGCCGCCACGTGTCGGGTGAGATGGAGTACGTGGTCGGCGGACGGCAGTACCTCCACGAGTTCGAGTCGCAGATCCTGATGGACGAAGAGCTCGACGCAGACCTGGCCGCAGTCGGCCTTCGCCGCGAGCGAGCACTCGATCCGGGCGGGTCCTGGATCGAAGCCGTGCCCGGCTGAGGCGGTTCGCTCCTAGACTCCCACAGTGATGGACGAGCGAAAGATTGCGATCCTCGGAGCCGGCAGGATCGGCGAGGCGCTGATCAGCGGCTTGCTGTCGTCGGGCTGGAGGGAACCCGCGGAGATCGCAGCAACCGCACGACGTGCCGAGCGTGTTGCCGAGCTGCGCGACCGCCACGGTGTCGAGGCGACGCTCTCCAATACCGACGCCGTGGCGAAAGCGGCTCTGGTGGTGATCTCGGTGAAGCCGCAGGACATCGATGCGCTCCTCGCCGAGGTCGGAGACCTCATCCTCCCCGAGCAGACTGTCCTCTCGGTCGCGGCAGCCATCCCGACCGCGCTCATCGAGGCACGGCTGGCCTCAGGCGTTCCCGTCGTGAGAGCGATGCCCAACACCCCCTCGACCGTCCACGAGGGGATCGCAGGCCTCTGCGCCGGAGCGCACGCGGCCGACGAGCACCTCGACCTGGCCGAGGAGGCGCTGTCGCACCTGGGCGGAGTCGTCCGGGTGTCCGAGGGATCGATGGACGCGATCACGGCCGTCTCCGGTTCCGGGCCTGCGTACTTCGCGCTGCTCGCCGAAGCGATGATCGAAGCGGGAATCCTCCTCGGGCTCTCGCGGGAGATCTCGACTCAACTCGTCGTCCAGACCATGCTCGGAACTGCGAAGCAACTCCGAGACGAGAAGATGCATCCCGTCGAGCTCAGGGAGATGGTGACGTCCCCCGGCGGAACGACCATTGCCGCAATCCGCGAGCTGGAGATGGCCGGCGTTCGCGCTGCGTTCCTCAACGCGATCCAGGCTGCGATGGTGCGCGCACGGCAGCTCGCGGCCGGCGAGCCGTAGCGGCTACGGGGCGGCCGGCTCCGCGAGGCGCTCGACGGCGGAGAGCCGCCATTCCCCGGGCAACACCCTTGAGCTCCGCCGCACCACGATCGCGAAACTCGATGCCAGAGCCCGCGACGAGATCCTTGACCGTGCTCGAGACGAGTACCTCGCCGGCGCCGGCCTCCGCAGCGACGCGTGCCCCGATGTTCACGGCGATGCCGCCAACCTTGTGATCGATCCGTTCGCACTCGCCTGTGTGCAGACCTGCACGCACCTCGATTCCGAGTTCGCGAACGCCCTCGCTAATCGCGCACGCACAGCGGATTGCGCGAGCCGGGCCGTCGAACGACGCGAAGAATCCGTCCCCCGCGGTGTCGAGCTCGATGCCACGGAAGCGGACGAGCTGGCGCCGGACGAGTCCGTGGTGCGCCTGGATCAACTCCCTCCAGCGAGCGTCGCCGAGGTCCGACGCTTTGGCTGTCGAACCCACGATGTCCGTGAAGAGCACCGTCGCGAGGACGCGATCAGGCTCGCCATCCTCCCAGCTGCCTGCTTCCCAGATCTCGCGAAGGAAGCGCTCCATCTCATCGAGCACCGGCCCTACATCGGCTACCGCCGGAATGTGGCCCGTGCCCGGCAGCTCGACGTAGGTCGCACCGGGGATCCGCTCGGCCATGTCGCGACCCCGCTCCACCTGGACCCAGGTGTCGTCGACGTGGTGGAGAGCGAGCGTGGGGACGCGGATCACAGGCAGCGCGTGGCGGACGTCGATCAGTATGTTCATCCGGCTGAGGGCTTCGCGGGCTCCCGGGCTAGCGCCGTACCGGAACCAGGTCGCCAGGGCTCGAATCTCCTCCACGGTCGCGTCGGGCGACGATCCCGACCGGGTTACCTCCTCGGCATACCCCGGCTCCTCCCCACGGGCTCTCCCGTCTGCGATCGCTCGCAGAGCCTCCGCCTCCGTAGGGCCCCACGGGTAGTCCGGCGCTCGGAGGCTCCTCGCTTTCCCACCGTAGAGGACGAGTGCCCAGACCCGCTCCGGGTACGTCGCTGCGAACAGAGCGCTCATGGCACAGCCCTCGGACCAGCCCAGGACGGCGGCGCGTTCGGACCCGACAGCATCCGTGACGGCGCGAAGATCGTCCATGCGCGTCTCGAGAGTCGGCACGCCGGTGACCCTGTCCGACATGCCCGTGCCGCGCTTGTCGAAGTGGATCAGCCGCGAGAAGGACGAGAGACGCTCGAACATCGCCCTCAAGACGGGAACCTGCCAGGCAAGCTCGACGTGAGACGTGGAGGGAGGCACGAAGACGACGTCGAACGGCCCGTCGCCTGTGACCTGGTAGGCGATGCTGACGTCGCCGCTACGTGCGTAGCGTGTCTGGGGCTCCACGGACGGGATTGTCGCTCACGTAGGTAGTAGAGGCGACGTGAGCGGAACTCCAAAGCCGCGGGAAGCGGCAAGCGCTTGGAGGGAAAGCACGGTGTCGGCGACCGGAATGTCCTCGAGAAACTCGGCCCGGGCCTCGAAGTCCTCCAGCGAGCGCGCTGAATCGCCCTCTCGTAGCTGCGTCGGATCACGCGCTGAGAGCCCCGCGAGCGAATCAGCCGCACCAGTGGACGGGAAGTCGTCGCGATCGACGAGCGTCGAGACCAGCTGACCCAGCGGCCGCGTCCTCGCCGCATCACGAGGACTGGCGAGCGCCGCGGCGTACCGGCCTATCGGACTCTCCGACTTAGCAGCACCAGCGTCGAGCGCCCAGTGGGCGTCGGCGCGAGCGCCATCGAGGTCGCCGGCGATCAGCCGCGACTTCATCGCGCCGATGGGTCTTCCCCAGCTCTCCGGCGGTGCAGCGGGCCAACTCTCCCGATAGCGCTCCGCGGCCCGTACCAGCCAGGCGGCGGCTTCCTCGCTGCGACCCTGCATGAGATAGCGACAACCCGGCGGCCCACGCCGCGTTCCCCATGCGCGTGAGCTGGCGCTGGCGCTCATCCGGGTCGTCGGGCAGGCGAGCAGCGCCGTCCTCGTAGCGCTCGATCGCGCGAGCGGCTCGTTCCTCCCAGGCACTCACCACACACGAAGTATCGTCCCGGCGGTGGGACGGGAGCTTCGCGAGGTGGTCTACGTGGACGGTGTCCGCACGGCCTTCGGGCGTGCGGGAAAGGACGGCTACTTCTGGAAGACGCGTGCTGACGACATGGCCGTCAAGGTCGTCCGCGAGCTGCTTCGACGAAACCCGACCCTCGCACCTGAGCGGATCGACGATGTCGTGATGGCCGCAACGGCTCAGGTCGGCGATCAGGGATTGACGCTGGGACGGGACGTCGCGCTGCTCGCGGGGCTTCCGAAGACGGTGCCGGGCTTCGCCGTCGACCGCATGTGCGCCGGCGCGCTGACCGCGACGACGGCCGGAGCGGGCGAGATCGCCATGGGCGCAGCCGACGTCGTGCTCGTCGGCGGGGTGGAGCACATGGGTCATCACCCGATGGGCGAGGACGTGGACTTCAATCCGCGGTTCGTCTCGGAGCGCATCGTCGACGAGTCGGCCGCGGTGATGGGGCAGACGGCCGAGAACCTCCACGATGCCTTTCCGCAGCTGACGAGGGAGGACGCCGATGCGTTCGCCGTGTCCTCGCAGCAGAAGGCCGCCAAGGCCTGGGACGAGGGCGTCATGGACGAGATGGTCGTCCCGATGTCCGTCTTCACCGACGACGGCTGGACGGTCACTGCTCGTGACGAGTTCCTGCGCCCCGACACGACCCTGGATGGGCTGGCGACACTCCGGACTCCCTTCCGCACAGCCGGCCGCGTGACCGCCGGGAACTCTGCCGGGCTGACGGACGGCGCGACCGCTGCGCTGATCGCCTCCGAGGAGGCTGCCGCCGAGCACGGGCTCGATCCGAAGATGCGGCTCGTTGCATTCGCGTACGCCGGTGTCGAGCCGGAGCTGATGGGCCTCGGCCCGGTACCGGCCACGAACAAGGTGCTCGAGCAGGCAGGTCTCACTCTCGACGACATCGGCCTCTTCGAGCTGAACGAGCCGTTCGCCGTGCAGGTGCTTTCGTGGTGCGAGGGCATGGGCGTCGCTCCCGACGACCCGCGGCTCAACCCCTACGGCGGCGCGATTGCCTGCGGCCATCCGCTCGCGGCCACCGGGGTCCGGCTGATGGCACAGCTCGCGCATGGCTTTCGCGCGCAGCCGGACGTCCGGTACGGGCTCACCGCGCTCTGTATCGGCCTGGGGATGGGCGCCGCCGTCCTCTGGGAGAACGTGCGGAACGGTGCCTAGCCCGACCCAGTTCAAGCTCCAGGCGATCTCGACACGCGCCGGCGACGTCGCGCTCGTGACCATGGACAACGGCGAGGACTGGCAGAAGCCGAATACGTTCGGCGAGGCCGCGCTCCGCTCGCTGCAAGAGCTGCTCGACCGACTCGAGAACCGGGAGTGGGCAGGGCTCGTCCTGACGGGGAAGCCGTTCGTCTTCGCGGTCGGTGCCGATATCGACGAGTTCGGAGACATCTCGCCCGAGCGAGCTCGAGCGGGTGGACAAGCCGGCCACGAGCTCTTCGGTCGGATTCGCGCACTCCCGTTTCCGACTCTCGCTGCCGTCAACGGGGCGGCCGTGGGCGGTGGCGTGGAGATTGCGCTCCACTGCGACTACCGCACGCTCTCGGGGGACGTGCGTCACTTCGCCTGTCCCGAGGTGCTGCTCGGCCTGATTCCAGGCTGGGGTGGCACGCAGCTCATTCCGAGACTTGTAGGCGCCGAGCAAGCCGTACGGTTCATCGTCGAGAACCCGCTCCGCCAGAACCGCATGCTCACCGCTCGCCAGGCATTCGAGGCGGGCTTTGCGGATGCGCTCTTCGAGCCCGTGGAGTTCCTGGACGAGTCGATCGCCCACCTCGTACGCACGATCGAGGAGGGCGGCGGAAAGCAAGAGCCCGTGGCCGACCTCTCCGATCTCGGAGAGGTCGTTCGAAAGGCGCGGGCGCGACTCGACGGCCAGGTACACGGTGCGGCCCCCGCGCCATACCGCGCGCTCGACCTCATCGAGGGTGCAGCCACCTGGTCACTCGAGGAGGGCTATCGCGCTGAGGAAGACGCACTTGCCGAGCTGCTTCCGGGGCCGCAGGCGCAAGCGTCCGTCTACTCGTTCTTCCTGGTGGAGCGCCGCGCGAAGCGCGGCGTCGGCATCCCGGAGGTTGACCCACGCCGTGTATCGAGGATCGGCGTCGTGGGTGCCGGTCTCATGGCCCGGCAGCTCGCGCTTCTCTTCCTCCGCCGACTCGAGGTGCCGGTCGTCCTCCGCGACCTCTCCCAGGATCAGACAGACGACGCGATCGGGTGGATCAGGAGCGAGCTCGACGAGCTCGTCGGAAAGGGGCGACTCGGCGAAGGCAAGGCACGCTTCCTCTCGTCTCTCGTCTCCGGCAGCACGGACTGGGCCATCTTCACCGGCGCCGACCTCGTGCTCGAGGCGGTGTTCGAGGAGCTGGACGTGAAGAGGGACGTCTTTCGCGAGGTCGAGCGCGTCGTCTCACCCGAGTGCGTTCTCGCCACCAACACGTCCTCGCTCTCCGTGACCGAGATGGCCGCCGGTCTCGAGCAT
Organism: uncultured Actinomycetes bacterium; assembly: GCA_963756925.1. GTDB lineage: Bacteria > Actinomycetota > Thermoleophilia > Gaiellales > Gaiellaceae > GMQP-bins7. The sequence continues at coordinate 88,102 of CAVWPL010000012.1, forward strand.
CCCGAGCGACTCGTCGGGATGCATTTCTTCAATCCCGTGGCAGTGCTGCCCCTCGTCGAGCTCGTTCGCACGACTCAGACGGACGACGTCTCGCTCGCGACGGCCTGGGCGGTCACGAAGAAGCTCCGGAAGACGGGCGTCCTCGTGCGCGACGCTCCGGCGTTCGTCGTCAACCGACTGCTCGCACGCCAGGGCTCTGTGGTGACAACTGCGCTCGACCATGGCAACACGGTCGAGGAGACGGACGAGGCGGTGCTCCGGCTCGGCGTGCCGATGGCGCCCTCCTTCCTGCTCCAACTCGTCGGCCCGAAGGTCGCCAATCACGTTCGGCACACCCTGCATGACGCCTGGCCGGACCGCTTCCCGCTCTCAGCGACTCTCGAGAGCCTCGCCGAGGGTGGTGACCCGGTGGTCGTCGAGCACGCGCCGCGCAGCGTGGACGAGCTCCATGACGCGATCCTCGAGGCGCTGGCCGACGAGGCCCGCCACATCCTCGAGGACGGTGTCGTGGCCGAGGCGGCAGACATCGACACCTGCCTCATCCTCGGAGCCGGCTACCCGTTCTGGCTCGGTGGGATCACGAAGCACCTCGACCAGACCGGGGTCTCGGAGCGGATCGCAGGCCGCCCGTTGTCCGAGATCGGCGCTCGCGTCACGATCTGACGAGCGCCTGGCCAACGGCGTTCGGCCTACGTCTGAGGTATGCTCTGGCGGTCACGCTCGCCACGAGATCGCGCGAGCGCAATCCTTCGGAAGGAGCGGCACGGCAGTACGTGCTGCGCGCATGCACGAAGCAGAGTCCACGCCGACGTTGACGTCGGATACCCAACCTGAGCTGGTCGAGGCCGCCCGTCAAGCCGAGGCGTGGTTCGGCGAGCCGTTCCTCCATGCCGGCGAGGAAGCCGTCGTCGCGCTCGCGCTCGGGACCGCGCGTCGAGCCGCGCTCGACCATGCGCTCGAGGAGATCGGCGCCGGGCTGACGCAGCCGTCGGCGCGCTGGAAAGTTCGCTACGGCCTCATGCTCGGGCTCGAGCGGGTGCTGACCCATACGCCAGTTCGAACGGCCGCCGGGACCGAGCTTCGACGTCACCAGGTCGACGCGCTCACCGGCATGCTGACCGAGCTCATCGCCTCGACCCAACGCGCAGCCGAGGAGAATGGAAACGGTCACGGAGGCGAGAACGGAAGCGGGAACGGCGTCGTCGTCGAGGCCGACCTCGACGAGGAGGCCGACGACGACTTCGACGCCGGCTTCATCGACGACAAGGCGCTCGAGCCCGAGTTTCAGGGTGACGACCCGGGGGCTGCACGCCGTTATCGGTTCCGCCACCCGACGGCGTCCGGGAAGACGATCGCGGCCGCCGGATTCGTCGACGCAGCGCGCACGCTCGGCGTCCTGATCCTCACCCACCGACGCCTCCTCATCACGCAATTCCAGCGTGACCTCACAGCCGAGGGCTACAGCGACCGCTTCTCGGATGCCGTGCTCACGGGAGCAACACCGCTCAGGCAGAACCCGCTGACGATCCAGACGTACGCGTGGTTCGCTCGACACGGCTCCGAGCTCGATCGAGCGACGTACCACCTCGTCCTCTGCGACGAGGCACACACCGCGCTCGGCGAGAAGACGAGCGCTGCGATACGCGCCTTCAACGAGCCGCTCTTCATCGGCATGACGGCCACCGAGAATCTCATCGCGAAGCAGGTTTCCGACGTCTTTCCGGCCTCCGTCGACGACCTTCCGCTCGCGGATGCCGCGCGGCGCGGGCTCATCGCTCCGCTCCGAAACCTGCGCGTTCCGCCTGCGGCTGCCGTCAACTCCGTCCCCATCATCGGCGGCGACTTCGAGGAACGCGCACTCGCCGCCGCCCTCGATCATCAGGCGCTCAACCAGGCCGCGGCCAGTCTCTATCGAGAACGCTTCGGCGCAACGCCCGGCATCGTCTACGCGGCCGGCGTCGACCACGCGTACAACCTCGCCCAGGAGTTCCGCGCAGCAGGCCTCAAGGCCGAGGCCGTCTCGGGACGCACGCCGCCGGCCAGACTTGCGGAGACGCTGGCCGCGTACGAGCGAGGCGAGATCAATGTCCTCGTCAACGCCCAACTCCTGGCCGAGGGTTGGAACTCACCTCGCGCGACGGTGTGCTTCCACCTCGCGCCGACCGCGTCACGCCGCGTCTACCAGCAACGAATCGGCCGCATCATGCGGATTCACCCGCGCAAGGAAGCCGGGATCGTCGTCGACTTCGTCCCAAAGGCTGCGACGCACAACGAGCGCGTCGTGTCGTTGCACGCGCTGCTCGACGCAGACTTCTATCGCGAAGGCGCCAGGGTGACCCCTGCACCGCGCCGCCGCGCGCAGCGACGTGCGCGCCGGAAGCTGTCTCCGGTCCCATGGCTCGTCCCGGTCACGCCCGACGTCGCTCGCCGCCTCAACGTGATCCAGCGCGAATGGCAGCGGATTGACCCCAAGTACCTCGACGACGACGAGCAGCGCTTCTGGGCGACCATCGCCGGGCGGCAGATCCGCTTCGACCAGCGCGGCGAGTTCGCTCGCAAGTTCACCGAAGGACGTGCGAGCAAGGCGGCGCTCGAGCAGTTCCTCGCCACGTGCGCGGCCGAGAATCCGAACCGCCGTCTCCGTATGACGGCGCTGATGGATCGGGTCGCAACGCCCGTGGAGCGCGCGGATTTCGACGACCTCGTCACGCTCGTGACGCAGGCTCCACCGTGGGAGAAGGATCGCGCAGCCGGCGTCCGGGTTCTCCTGCGCGCGGTCGGCGAAGGCAAAGCCGTCGCGCCCGACCAGATTCTCGCGCGTTGGACCTGGCGACTTGCGCGGGCGACCCGGAAGGTCCAGGACCGGCGTGTCTCCACCGAGTTCCCCGAGGCCAAGCGGCTGCTGGGCGCTGCCGCCAACTCCCGCGGGTACCGACACGAGGAGAACGTCAACCGCCTCGTGCAGGTGGCGCGAGCGATGCCGCTTCCCGTCGGCTCGGCACTTCTCGCCTCCGCGGACGGCTACACGCCCCGGGCGAACGCTGCCCTCGACAAGGCGCGCGAGGAGATCGGGACGATCACGGAGATTGCGGACGCGCTGGCCGACAACCTCCCGGCACCGAAGCTCACCGCGCGGAAGTCGCGCCGCCGGCGCCGGAAGCGGAGAGGCCCGGGCCAGATCCAGAGCCAGGAGGCTCAGGTCACGGAGACCGAAGCCTCGGAGATCCTCGGGGAGGCGAAGAGCCAACCCGAGGTACCGACCGGCGACAGCGCGGCGCCTGAACCGCCGGCCGAAACGTCTCTCGCCCCAGTCGAGCAGCCGACCGAAGACGCGGCCTAGCTAGCTCGAACCGCGAGCGCTAGTCCCCGGCTCCAGAACCGCCGCCGTTCCGCTCGCGCTCCCGCAGGAACCGTGCGATCTCGGCCGCGAGCGCCTCACCGGAAGGCAGCGAGCCGGACTCCTCGAGCCAGTCGAGCGAATCGGCTCGCTGCTCGAGCTCCTCGACGTATGCGGCAGTTTCGGCATCGCTCGCAACGGCCTGCGAAACCTGCTCGACGTAGGACTCCTCGGCGTCCGCGAGCTCGCTGACGTCGATCGCGATGCCGAGGACCGTGGCAAGCCGATCGCAGAGCGCCCGCGCGGCTCGCGGGCTGGGTGCGAGCGACACGTAGTGAGGAACGGCTGCCCAGAGACTGACGGACGGGATGCCCGATCTCCGGCACGCGTCGAGGAGCACGCCGACGATTCCCGTCGGGTCCCTCGTACCGAGAGAGCTGAAGACCGAGCTCGTCGACCAGCTTCGGATCGGTCGCGGCGCCCGTGACAGGCGAAGGACGCGTGTGCGGGACGTCTGCGAGGAGCGCGCCGAGAGTGACCATGAGCTCTACTCCGAGGTCGCGAGCCAACTCGCCGACGAGCTCGCTGAACGTCCGCCAACGATAGTTGGGCTCGACACCGACCATGAGGACGGCATCGCGCTCGGTGCCGGGAATCCGAGCGTGGAAGAACGCGTTCTCCGGCCACTCGATCCGCCGAGTTTGACCCTCGTCGAGCGAGACGTTCGGTCGGGTCGCCTGGAAGTCGACGAAGAGCTCCGGGTCGATCTCGGCGAACTTGGTGGCTCCCCAGAGACGTGCGAGGTAGCCGGCCGCGAGCGTCGCTGCCTGCCCGCCGTCGTTCCAGCCCCGAAACGCACCGATCAGAACGGGGCGTTCGAGCGTCGGTCGCTCGTGCAGCCGCAGCTCGCTCGCCATGAGCTCAGCTTACTGTCGGGTAAGCGACCGAGGTGGACGCCAGAGGACGTATGCGAGCGCGACCGTGAGCGCCCAGATCAGCGCAGCCAGGGAAACATGGACGAGGACGATGCCCCATGGCAATGCGCTCCGGTACTGGATCTCACCGACAATCGCCTGGGCGACGAGAGCGCCGACCAGGAACCCCCAGAGAACGAAAACCCCCGGGTACGCGTTCCGCGCGCGAACGAGAAACCAGCCGATGACGAGGACTCCGACCCCGAACACAGCGGCGACGCGAACGTGCACGTAGACCGCGTCCGTGATCGCCAACCCGAGCCTCTCGACGGCCTCGTCGGCTCCGGGGTGCGGGCCTGAGGCGGTCGCCACGGCCCCGGTCACAACCAGAGCGGCGCACGCGGGCAGGCCTGCCACCAGGACGACCTTTCTCAGCCAGGAGGGGCCGACGGGTGCAGCGCGCCCCTCGGCGAGGAGCCAGGCCTCGACAGCGACGACGATCGCGAGTCCGAGTGCGGTCAGCCCGAGCAGGAAGTGCGACATCACCGCGAGAGGGTGGAGATCCACGGCGATCGTGATCGCGCCGAGAGGGATCTGGCCGACGACGACCAGGAACGTGGCGAGTGCCGCCCGACGACCGGTTCTCGACAGGCCTGCCGTTCGGCGGGCGCCGACCCAGGTGGCCAGAGTCAGCGCAAGACCGGCCAGCGCGACCAACCGGTTGCCGAACTCGACGAACGCATGGAAGTCCTCCTCGGGATACGGCTTGTCGCCGCAACGCGGCCAGTTCTCGCACCCCAGCCCGGAGCCCGTCAGACGGACGAAGGCGCCCGACGTGATCACGAGGAACAGTGCGAAGCAGGATCCGACGGCAAGCCGAAGGAAACGGCCGGGGGACAGGGTCCGAACGCGGGCGGCGATGGTCGCCACTACTGGAGAACGACCCCGGTCCCGTCCTCGACACGCCCGATCCGCGCGATGAAGAGATCGTGCGAGCTGAATGTCGCCTCGAGGACGGCGGCTCGCTCGACCGGCAGCGAGACGAGGAGGCCGCCTGCGGTCTGGGGGTCGTAGGCCAGAGCCTCGGCTGCCGCACCCGCGTCGCTCTCGACATGCGAGCTTGCGAACTCTCGATTTCGCCCGTCTCCTCCGGTTCGCACACCTGCCTCGGCAAACTCGAGTGCACCGGGCAGAAAGGGAAGTGCATCCGCCTCGACGATCGCGCGGACGCCGCTCCGCGACGCCATCTCGTGCAGGTGCCCGAGAAGGCCGAAACCGGTCACGTCCGTCACGGCGCTCGGTGCGAACGGGCGCAGCGCCTCGGCCGCAGCTCGGTTGAGCTCGTGCATCGACCTGACCGCAGCCGCGAGCACGTCGTCGGTTGCATTGCCCTCCCGGCGTGCTTGCAGGACGATTCCGGTGCCGAGCGGCTTGGTCAGGAAGAGCGCATCGCCCGGAATGGCGCCGGCTTTCGGCCAGATCGCGTCAGGGTGAACGGTGCCGACCACCGCGAGCCCGTATTTCGGCTCGGAGTCACGGATCGTGTGCCCACCCGCGAGAAGAGCCCCCGCGGCGCGCACCCGTTCGTCGGCGCCGGCTAGTACTTCGCCGAGAACCTCCGTCGGGAGCTCTTCCGGAAAAGCGGCGATCGAGAGGGCGAGCAGAGGCGCGCCGCCCATCGCAAAGACGTCGTTCAACGCATTCGTGGCGGCGATCGCGCCGAAGGCACGCGGGTCGTCGACGAGGGGCGGGAAGAAGTCGACCGTGAACACGATCGCGCGCTCGTCGTCCAGGCGATAGACGGCGGCGTCGTCGGCGGGATCGAGGCCGACCAGTAGATCCTCGGCCTCGGCGGGGACGAAGCCCGCGAGCAGCGTCTCGAGGCGAGCTGCGGAGTACTTCGCCGCACAGCCACCGGCCTTCGCGAGCGACGTCAGAGCCACGTTCTGCACCTGCCGAACTGTACGGGGAGGACGAAGGAAGACGGACAGGCGCGGAGAAAGAGACGCACGGAGAGATCCGTCCCCCTTCCCTCTCCTCTGCAAGTCAGCGGCCGCCGCCCCCTCGGCGGCCGCTGTGTTCTTGAGATACTCGCTCGCATGAAATCGGCACTCGTGACAGGCGGGTCCTCGGGGCTTGGGCTCGCCCTGGCCCGGATGCTTCGAGACGAGGGGTACGAGCTCACGTTGGCCGCGCGGCGACCGGAGCCGCTCGACGAAGCCGCAACCGAACTTGGAGCAACAGCGGTGGCAGCCAACCTCGGAGACGCTGACGAATGCGTCCGAGTTGTCGCAGCGCACGCCGAGAAGTTCGGTGCGATGGATGTCCTGGTCAACTCCGCCGGCATCGGGATCGGCGGCTCGTTCGCAGACCAGGACACCAAGCGCATGGATCTTCAGCTCGACGTCAACCTCAGGGCAGCAATGGTCGTCACCCGCGAGGCGCTACCCCTTCTCCGACTGTCACACGGTCACGTGATCAACCTCGCGTCGATCGCGGGGACGGTCCCGACACCTGGCCTCGCGGTCTACGGCGCGACCAAAGCGGCGCTGATCTCGCTTACGAACTCGCTGAATCGAGAGGAGGCCGAGCACGGAGTTCGCGCCACCGCTCTGTGCCCAGCGTTCGTCGCGACGCGGATGACCGAATGGACGGGGATTCCGCCGGAGGAGCAGATCCAGCCCGAAGACATCGCCGAGCTCGTCCGCACCGTGCTCCACCTGAGCCCGCGCGCACGCGTGCCGCAGATCGTCGTCGAACGAATCGGCGATACCTTCTGAGAGCTCCGGGGTCAGATCCTGCCGATCTGACCCCGACGGAACCAAGCCCTCGACGACTACGGCTTCTCGATGGGAACCTCGACGAGGTTGCCCCACTCCGTCCACGAGCCGTCGTAGTTCCTGACGATCTCGTAGCCGAGCAACTCGCGGAGCACGAACCACGTGTGCGCTGAGCGCTCGCCAATGCGGCAGTACGCGCGCACCTCCTTGTCGGCCGTCACACCCTTCGCTTCGTAGATCTCTCGAAGCTCTTCGGTGCTCTTGAAGGTGCCGTCGTCCCGAACCGCAGTCGCCCACGGAATCGAGCGAGCGCCCGGAATGTGCCCGGTGCGCGACGCACCCTCTTGCTCGTATCCGGGCGGAGCCATGAGCTCGCCCGAGAACTCCTGCGGGCTCCGAACGTCGACGAGCGCGAACGACTCGTCAGCGAGCCCCGCGAGGACCTCGTCGCGTCGGATTCGAATCGACTCGTCGCGGTCCTCGGCGACGTACGTCGTGCTGGCCGGCGCCTCCGTCTCCGTCGTGAACTCCCGGTCTTCCTCGATCCACTTCTGGCGACCGCCGTCGAGCAGCCGCACGTCCTCGTGCCCGTAGATCTTCAGGTACCAGTACGCGTACGCGGCGAACCAGTTGTTCTTGTCGCCGTAGAGCACCACCGTCGTGTCATTTGCGATTCCCCGCTCGCCCATGAGCCGCTCGAACTCCGCCTTCGAGACGACGTCGCGGATGAGCTTGTCCTGGAGGTCGTCCCGCCAGTGGAGCTTCACCGCGGCGGGGATGTGGCCTTCCTCGTAGAGGTCAGGGTTCTCGTCCACCTCCGCGACCACCAGACCTGGCTCTGCGAGATGCTCTGCGAGCCAGTCGGTCGTGACGAGCACCTTCGTCGCAACATCGACTGCCATCGATTTCTCCCCTCCTTTGCATCATTACTTCACTTTGGAAAGTCTTGAGGGGCGAGCGTAACACGACGGTCAGCCCTCTGCCACCGCCTTCGCCGCCTCCTCGAGCTCGTGTACGGATACAGGACCCTCGAAGCGAGTCGAAATCTTCCCGTCCGCTCCGACGACGAACGTCCACGGCTCGGTCGTGAGCCCCCACTCCTGCATCCACCGGTTGTATCCCTTGGTGACATCGTTGTCCTCGTACACCTCGACGTGGACGAAGCGCACGGGCGACTTTTCTTGGAGGCGGGCGACCTCCTCCACGACATCGACGACCGGCCCGCATGCCCGGCTCGCGCAGAACTTCGGCGTCGCGAAGACGACCACGAACGGGCGGCGGTCGCGTAGCAAGTCCGCGACCGAGTGCTCGAGCAGCGTGAGATCGGGTGGCGAACGGGTCGTGAGCTTCGACGCGTTGCCCCCGCCCGCGCTCAGGGTCGGCGTCTGCGAAGCCGGCGCTGCGTCGCCGACGCCAGGTGGCTCGATCGACTTCTGGACGACGACGTTTCCGAGTGCCTGGACCTCCGTCGGCCCGCCCTCCGGCTCGGCGAGGAGCCAGTACGTGCCGGGCTCGCGCACGTCGAGGTGGGCCACATAGATGTGGGAGCTGTGGCCCTCGGCGCCCCCCGGCACACCGATGCGCTCGAGCTTCGCCTCGGACTCGAGGAATGGTCGTCTCTCGAGCCCGCGAGCAAGCCAGACGTGCGCCGTCGGAAGCGTGACCGACCTCCCTTCCGCGTCGACGATGAGGAACGAAACGCGGATACGCCCGGGCTCGTAGCTCGTCGTTCCGGGCACGACCGCGACGTCGTCTCCCGGCGCACGCCAGAGCTCCTCGAGCGTTCGTCGATCGTCGGATCGATCGTCATTCGAGCTCGAGCCCGTACCGGTCCCACCGCACGCAGCAAGGAGCAGACACGACACGACGCACGACACCGAGGCCAGGGCCGTTCGGAGGCGCATCGGGCTCCAGTGTATTGACACCGGCGTTCGCGCCCGTGTCGAGAGCGGATGTTCGTACGGATAGGAGCGCCGGCCAGCATCGCTGGCCGGCAGCAACGGAGCCTCTAGTAGTGGCCGTCAGACCAGGACTGACGCCCGAAAGCGCCGAACCAAGCCGCGAGCAGCGCCAGATTCACGAGAAGCAGCAGCAGGCGTGGCTTCATGGCGACCTCCTCTCTTAGAAGCGGATTTCCTGAAGCGCCTCTGCAGCGCTCCGGTACAGGCGCGCGGCTTCGCGGTCCTCTCCGCGACGCGCCGCGAGGTCCCCCAGTGCGACCCACGCCTCCGCCCGGTGGCTGAGCGACGCGAGTTGCTCTGCAGCCGCGTCAGCCGCCTGGAAGCATTCCTCCGCCTCCCCATACCGCCCGCGCTCCATCAACGCTCGTCCCAGAACGAGCTGCGACGGGCAGACCTCGTGAAGGAAGTCGTCCCGACCGTGCAGAAGATCCAGCGCCTTCCGCGCCGTCTCGTCCGCCTGGTCGTACTCGCCGCGGCGCAGGTGCACGGTGGCGAGGCCACCGAGCGCCTGTGCGGCGTCGGCAGGTGAATCCGTGTCCAAAGCTCGCGCGAATGACGCCTTGAGGTGCTCCACCGCCTGCTCCTCGTCTCCGAGGAGTAGCGTCAGACCACCCAGGTTCAACAGAAGCCGGCCGACGTTACGCTCGTCGTTGAGCTCCTGGTAGAGCTCCTTCGCCCGCTGTGCGTAGTTCCGCGACAGAACCCAGTGGCCCTGGCGCTGGGCGATGAGCGAGGCCTGAAAGTATGTATTTGCGATCGCCCGACGATCGCCGAGATCCTGCGCGAGCTCGAGCGCGCGCTCGACGTCCTCACGCGCCGCGACGTAGTCGCGTTGGAGCCGGTGACAACGGGAGCGCCAGCCGAGGATGTCGGCGCGCAGCAGATCGCAGGGGAGCCCCGAACGCTCGGCAAGAGCGAGCGCTTCGCCGAAGAGCGCGAGCGCCGTTCCGGTGCTCGAGAGCTTGTAGCGGCAGACAGCCATTCGGAACACGACGTCCGCTCGGTCGACGTCGGAGAAATCCGGCCCCTCGACGATCTCCCTGGCGCTCTGGAGGAGGACGACCGCGTCGCGAATCTCGCCGTGCTGCTGGAGCGCCCACGCCTCGCCGGCCAGCGCACGAAGCTCCAGCGCCGGAGACCACGTGCCTGCGACAGCGTTTCTCGCCTCACGAAATGCCGCGATTGCCTCGGCGTCTTGATGGGCTTCGGAAAGCGCTTCCGCACGTGCCAGGAGCGTCTCGACCTTCGTTCGCTCCTCGGTGGAGACACCGACCGCGAGGAATGCCGGATCGACTCCGAGGCGCTCCGCAAGCCAGGCGATGGTTGCCTCGGTCGGACGCGTCTTCCCGCGCTCGATCTGGCTGATGTACTCCTTCGAGAAACGACCCGCGGCGAGCTCCGTCTGGGTCAAGCCGGCTCCGACGCGCAGGGAACGCACGCGCTCGCCGAGGCGGGCGCTACCACCTGGCGGTGAAACGGCGGTCGTGGCGGTCTCGTTCATGCCCATCGGAGTGAACCCGTCCCTCCGTGCGTGCGCTGTCCCCCAACCGGGGCATTGGCCACGGTGGGGACTGTCCAGTTGTGGTCAAGTGGACAGTAGCGTAAATCACTTGACCGAGCTACTTGACTTTTCCAGACATGGCTCCTATAGTCAGCCCCACAACCGCATCGATCGGACGCCAGATCGGATGCGAGGGCGCCACCGCCGGATACGCAGGCGAGCGCAGGTAGAGCGTGGCTGGGCCGCAGAGCCACGATCTCCGGCTCGTCGCCCCGGGAAGGGGTAGCCTCGAACGGAGAACGCCCCCGGAGCCGCAGCCGGGGGCGTTCTGCTTTTCTGGGGCAACTGCGGCGGTTGCCCGCCGAGCGTGCCGCACCTTCTCGACCGCGCTACGCCGCCAGTTCCGTCGCCTGCGTTGCGGAGGCTTGCTCGTTCTCGTGGGGTCGCACGACCACGAATGCCACGACTGCGCCCGCGAGCGCGATCGCCGCGGCGACGAGCAGCGATCGCTCGAATCCCTCCATGAACGCCGCCGGTGACGTCCGGCCCGCGGCTTCGTGGGCCATGATCGCGCCCATCAACGCGATCCCGAGCGATCCACCGACCTGGCGAAACGCATTGAGCACGGCCGCGCCCACCCCCGCCTTGTCCACCGGAACAGCGCGGGTCGCGGCAGCGGCGCTCGGGGTCATCGTCATCGCCATTCCCGCGCCGCCGACGAGGAGCCCGGGAAGGAGGTTCCAGAACGTCGAGTCCGCCTCGAGCTGCGAGAAGTAGAGGAGCTGAGCGGCGACCAGCGACATCCCGATCGTCATCAACGATCGAGATCCGATCCGATCGTCGTTCGCCCCGCTATCGGCGCGATCAGGATGATCAGGATCGTCATCGGCAGGAACGCCGCCCCCGTCTGCACCGCCGAGAAGCCGAGGATGTTCTGCATGTACAGCGAGACGAAGAAGAAGACGCCGAACATCGCGAGCGCGACGAGCAAGATCACCGTATTCGCGCCGGTGTAGGTCCGGTTCCTGAAGAGATCCAGGGGAAGCATCGGCATCGCGCTGATGCTTCTCCAGCAAGAGGAACGCAACGAGCGCAACGACCACGACCGTGGCGAAAGCTCCCAGGATGGCGGCGAGCTCCAGCCGTACGCATTCGCCTCGATCAACCCGAAGGTCAACGCGAACAAGCGACTCCCGACGTGACCAACCCCGGAAGATCGAGTCGGACGTGCGTCTCGTCCCTCGACTCGTCGATGAGCAGGAGACTCGCAACGATCCCGACGATGCCGACCGGGATGTTCACGAAGAAGATCCAGTTCCAGCCCAGATGTTCGTCAACAGCCCGCCGACGAGCGGGCCGATCGCGAGCGCAAGAGCCGACACTCCGGCCCAGATGCCAATCGCGGCACCGCGTTGGGCGGGTGGGAACGTGGCCGCGATGATCGATAGCGTGGCCGGGTTCATCAGCGCTGCGCCTGCGCCCTGCACGATTCGCGCCAGGATGAGCACCTCTCCCGAGTCGGCGAGCCCGCACCAGAGCGAGGCGAGCGTGAAGATCACGATTCCGACGATGAAGATCAGGCGCCGCCCGTACGCGTCTGCGAGCTTGCCGCCGGTCAACATGAGCGCGGCGAACGTGAGGGCGTAGCCGGCGACGATCCACTGGAGGTCGGAGAGATCCGTGTCGAGCTCCTGCTGGATCGTCGGCAACGCGACGTTCACAACCGTGTTGTCGAGCATGATCATGAAGAGCCCGAACGAGACGGCCGCGAGCGTGTACCACTTCCGCCGCGGGCCCATGAAGATCTCGGGCACTCTCACGTGCTCGGTACCTGCTCTGCGAAGATTCGAGCTCCTTTCGAAACGGCAATCACAGCCAGCTTGACCAACGGATGAACCGCGAAGCCTATTCCTGGGTGCCTACCTGCGAGCAGCTGGCCACAGCGAACGTCGTTCGACTCGCGCAGCGGTTGGGTTGCACCGACCGCGTCGCTCTCCATCGCGTCTCCGTCGACGAGCCCGATCGGTTCTGGCGGGCAGTGCGCGACGACCTCGAGATCCCGTTCGGCCGCGACTGGGATCGTGTCCTCGACGACTCGCGCGGCGTCGAGTGGACCACCTGGTTCTCGGGAGCACGACTCAACCTCGCCGAGGCATGCGTCCACCGCTGGGCACGGGAGCGCGGCCCCGAGGAAGCGGCCGCCTGGAGCGCAGAGGACGGAGCCCGCGCGTCGCTCACGTGGGAGGAGCTCTCACACGAGACGACCCGGCTCGCCGAGGGGCTCCGCTCGCTCGGTGTTCGAGAAGGAGACAGCGTCGGCATCTACCTGCCGATGTCCCCCCAGGCTGCGATCGCGTCGCACGCATGCGCTCACCTGGGAGCAGTGCAGGTACCGATCTTCTCCGGTTTCGCGGCTCCTGCGATCGCCGCTCGCCTTGGCGATGCCGGCGCGAGGATCCTGATCACGGCAGACGGCTCGCTTCGTCGAGGTGCGGAGGTACCCATGAAGGAGATCGCCGACGAGGCGCTCCGCGCTACTCCGTCGGTCGAGCACGTCGTCGTATGGCGTCGTCTCGGTTCGGATGTGCCGATGGCCGCGGGCCGGGATCACGACTGGTCCGAGCTCGTCGCGAACGCCCCGGGCACGCTTCCGCCGCTCGAGGTGGACAGCGAGGCTCCGTACCTCATCGCATACACGTCGGGCACGACCGGAAAACCCAAGGGCGCCCTCCACGTCCAGGGCAGCTTTCTCCTGTCGATCGCCCGCGAAGCCGCATATCAGGCCGATCTCAGACCACGCGACCGCGTGCTCTTCGCCACGGACATGGGGTGGATCATGGGGCCGTGGACCGTCGTCGGTTCGGGCGCGGTCGGTGCAACGGTCGTCTACATGGAAGGCGCGCCCGACTGGCCGGTGGACCGGGTCTGGCAGGTCGTCGAGTCCGAGCGGATCACGATGCTGGGAATCTCCCCGACGCTCGTCCGCGCGCTCATTCCAGCGGGGGAGCCCACTGCGGATCTCACGTCCTTGCGAGCCGTGACGACAACGGGCGAGCCATGGAACCGCGGTCCATACGACTGGCTGAGCGAGCACGTCTGCGGCGGAGGTCGGATCCCGATCGTCAACATCTCCGGCGGAACCGAGGTCGGCGCGTGCTTTCTGTCGGTGAGCTTGCAGGCTCCGACGAAACCCTGCTCCCTCGGCTTCCCGGCACTCGGGCAGGACATGGACGTGTTCGACGACGAGGGCCGGCCGCTGCGAGGGGCGGTCGGCGAGCTCGTGTGCAAGCGCCCTTGGCCGGGGATGACGCGGGGGATCTGGGGCGACCCCGAGCGATACATCGAGACGTACTGGAGTCGCTTTCCGGGCGTCTGGACCCACGGAGACTGGGCCTCGGTCGACGAGGACGGCTACTGGTTTCTCCACGGCCGCTCCGACGACACGCTGAACATCGCCGGCAAGCGGATCGGGCCCGCCGAGCTCGAGTCCGCCGCGGTGAACCATCCGTCGGTGACGGAGGCGGCGGCAATCGGGGTGCCACACGAAGTGAAGGGCGAGGTCGTGTGGCTCTTTTGTGTTCTCCGGGACGGCGCGGACGCTTCCGAGGACGACGTGGCGGGCGCGGTGACAGACGAGCTCGGGAAGGCATTCAAGCCAGCGCGAATCCTGTTCGTCTCCGCACTGCCGAAGACGCGAAGCGCGAAGGTCGTACGGCGCGCAGTGCGAGCGAAGGCTCTGGGTCTGGACCCCGGCGATCTGTCGACGCTCGAGAACCCTGACGTCCTCGAGGAGATCGCCCGTGCGGTCTGACGCGCTCGAGGGCGTCGCGCTCGTGACGGGAGGCGGGCGAGGGATCGGCGCTTCGATCGCGCGCGAGCTCACGGAAGCGGGCATGCGCGTTGCCGTGACGGGGCGCACCCGCGAGCAGGTCGAGACCGTCGCGGGTGAGATCGGCGGGCTCGCGCTAGTCGGCGACGTGTCGCGCGCAGATGATGTCGAGCGGTGGGTCGAGACCACCGAGCGCGAGCTCGGGCCGATCGAGCTCCTCGCCGCGAACGCGGGTATCGGGAACCGGGACTCCACCTGGGAGGTCCCGGTCGATGCGTGGTGGCACGTGTTCGAGGTCAACGTGCTCGGCGTCCACCTCTGCTGCCGTGGCGTCATCCCGCGCATGCTCGAGCGCGGGTCGGGCCGGATCGTGATCACCGGCAGCGGCGCCGCGTACCTGCCGGGCATTCGGCGCCACTGCGTACTCGGCGAGCAAGGCCGCGATCTGCCGGTACGGGGAGACCCTCGCAGCCGAGCTCGACAGCCGGATCCCGGTGTTCTTCTTCAGCCCCGGCCTCGTTCGCACGGCGATGACAGGGTCCTCGTTCGGCGACGACGCGCCCTGGACTCCGCCCGAGCTCGCGCCGCAACTCGTTCGGGTGCTCGCGTCGGGCCGCGCTGACGCGCTCGCCGGTCGCTACATCCATGCCGAGCACGACGACATCGAAGACCTGATCCGACGGGCGGCCGACATCGAGGCTGAAGACCTCAACGCCATTCGGCTCCGTCGCTAGCCTGAACGCCGCCCTAACGCGGCTCGCAAATGGTGCCCCGTACCATCGTGGCGTGCCCATCTTCATCTGCCCGAACTGCAAACGCCGATCCGTGGACCTCGACGGGTACGACGGATTCACCACCCAGGCAGTTCAATGCCGCGAGTGCGGCTTCGGGTTCCTCTTCGAGCTCCTCGGGGACTACTACCCCGCCCCCGCGACGGGATTCGTCGTCTGCAACCAGGATCGAAAGGTCCTCGCAGTCGGGCGTGGCGTCTTCGAGCTGACCGGATACCGCGACGGCGACCTACTCGGACGCGAGCTCGTCGACGCTCTGGGGCTGTCCGATTCCTCCCCGATCGACGTGGTTCAGGAGTGGGGCGTTCGCAAGCTCGGCCAGGAGCTCGAGCTGCGCACGAGCGCGGGCCTCGTCAAGCCGGTGACCGTGGATTTCTTCCCGGCCTACGACGACGATGGCGGCGTTCTCGTCGCGCTCACTCCTCGGTAGGTCTCGGCAGGATCCACACCTGGCGGGCCAGGGCGAGAAGCGCGCCGTCCTCGGCGAAGAGCGCCGTTCCGGCCGAGAGCTTCCGTCCGTCCTCGCCGAGCGGCCACGAGGTCACGACACAGCGCTCGCCGGCGTCGGGCACACGAGCGACCCGGGCGGTCATCCGGCCGAGAACCACATCACCACGTCCTTCCGTCCCGACCGCGAACGCGCCGGGACAGTCGATCGCAGCCCAGACGATCTCCGGCCGAGACTCGGTCACCGTCCAGGGAGCAGCATGGAGCGGCTCCCGACCGGCGACGGAGCCGACACGGATGCCGAGTCCGTCGCCGTCCGGGCGCTCGCCGCAAACGAAGCACTCGCGGAAGTCCGGAGTCCAGCTACGGACGAAGCGCTCGCGAGCGGCCTCGGCCTCCACCACAGAGACGGGAGCGGGCGGCTGGACGTCGAGAGTTGCGGCGCGGCCCTCCGCAACAACGGCGTCTCCGTCGCAGAGAACCGTCAGCTCGCCTTCCGTCCGTACCTCCAGCGGCCGGGCCAGTGGAGGAGGCAGCCGAAGCGTGACCTCGACGACCTCACCCGGAACGAATTCCGCGAGGCGTCCGCACGCGTAGCCTCCGTTGGCCGACGCAAGAGGCCCACGAAAGCGCGGGTCGAATGTGATGGTCATGGCAGTGACTGTAGTTAGACTAGGTTTCAGACTATGAGGCGAAAACTACGCTTCCCGTGAGGCCGCTGGCATGAGACTGGCGCTGGCGCAGCTGAATGTCGTCGTCGGAGATCTCGAGGGGAACCGCGACAAGATCCTCTCATCCTTGACCGATGCTGAAGCGGAGGGCGCGGACGTCGTCCTCTTCCCTGAGCTCGCGGTCACCGGCTACCCGCCGGAAGACCTCCTCCTCCGGCCCGGATTCCTCCAGGCCAGCACGCAAGACGCTCGAGCAGATTGCCGCTGCGACGGGAGACGTCGTCGCTCTCGTGGGCACACCGTGGCTCGATCGAGATCTGGCCAACGCCTGCGTGGTATGCGCGCGAGGCGCGATTCACGGCGTCTACCGGAAGCAGTTTCTCCCGAACTACGGCGTCTTCGACGAGCACCGCTACTTCGCCGAAGGGCGCGACCTCCTGCTTCTGCAGTTCGGCGACACCTACGTGGGACCGACGATCTGCGAGGACGTCTGGCAACCCGGCCCTCCGGCGACGGATCTCGCGCTTGCGGGCGCGCAACTCCTCGTCAACCTCTCGGCGTCCCCGTACCACGTCGGCAAGGCGGAGGAGCGCGAGGAGATGCTCGTGACGCGGGCACGAGACACGAGCTCGTTCGTCGCCTTCTGCAACCTCGTCGGTGGGCAGGACGAGCTCGTCTTCGACGGACATTCGGTCGTACTCGACGACGCTGGCGACGTCGTCGCGAGAGCACCGGGTTTCGAGGAGCACCTGCTCGTCGTCGACATCGATCCGGTGGACGCGCTCGGAAGACGGCTACGCGACGTGCGCAGGCGCGAGCTCGACCGCTCCCGCGAGTCGGCACCGAGCGTCGAGGTCGTCGAGCTCGGCCCGTTGCGGTCGCAGGACGCCCTCACGCCGAACGCGATCGCTTCGTTCGAGCTCGAGCTCGAGCAGATGCGACGCGCCCTCGTTCTCGGCCTCCGCGACTACGTCTCGAAGAACGGGTTCGGAGACGTCGTCGTGGGCGTCTCCGGAGGCATCGACTCGGCCGTCACCGCCGCGCTTTGCGTCGACGCGCTCGGCTCCGAGCACGTGCATTGCGTCTCGATGCCCTCGCGATTCTCCTCCGCAGAAACGCAAGCGGACGCGCGAGCGGTTGCGGGAAGTCTTGCCTGCGACCTCCTGGAGATCCCGATCGAGCAGGTCGTGACGGCGTTCCACGAGACCCTTCGAGATCCGCTGGGCGGTGCGCTGGAGGGGCTCGCAGCCGAGAATCTCCAGGCCCGGGTGCGAGGTGTGCTCTTGATGGCTCTGTCCAATACGAACGGTTGGCTGGTCGTGTCCACCGGGAACAAGTCGGAGCTCGCGGTCGGCTACTCGACGTTGTACGGGGACATGGTGGGCGGCTTCTCGCTGCTCAAGGACGTCTTCAAGACGGATGTCTTCCGTCTTGCGCGGTACCTCAACGAACGCGCCGGGCGTGATCTCATTCCGATCTCGACGATCGAGCGGGCACCAAGCGCCGAGCTTCGAGCCGGACCAGCGTGACGACGACTCGCTACCCGCCGTACGAGGTCCTCGACCCCGTCCTGGAGGCCTACGTGGAGCTCGATCGCTCTCGTGAGGAGCTGCTCGACGAGTTCGACCCTGGCGTCGTGGACCGCGCCATCGCGCTCGTGGAAAGCGCTGAGTACAAGCGTCGACAGGCGCCGCCGGGCGTGAAGCTGCGACCGAAGGCGTTCGGGCGAGACCGACGCACGCCGATCACGAACCGCTGGCGGGGTTGACAGCCTTATCCGTAAGTAGTAACTTACGGTAAGTGTCAACTAACGGTCACCCGCTCGACGCGCTCGGCGATCCGACCCGGCGGCAGGTTTTCGAGCTGCTGCGTGAGGGGCCTCGCTCGGTCGGCGAGCTCGCAGGCGAGGTTCCCGTGAGCCGACCCGCCGTCTCGCAGCACCTGCGCGTGCTCGAGGACGCCGGCCTCGTGAGCCATCGGCGAGTGGGAACGCGGCATCTGTACGAGCTCGACGACGCCGGGGTCTCCGAGCTGCACGCATGGATCGACGACTTCTGGAACGTCGCACTCGCCCGCTTCAAGGCGGCGGCAGACAAGGGAGGTACGAGATGAGCAAGACGCTGGTCATCGAGGCAGTTCGCAAGACGGTCACCGTCGACTGCACGGTCGAGGAGGCATTCCGCATCTTCACGACAGATACCCGGAGCTGGTGGCCCACGGACACGCATTCCATCCATGGCGACGCGGTGAGCACGATCGTCTTCGAAGACCGAGCGGGTGGCGAGGTCTACGAGGTGTCGGAGGCCGGCGAGAAGGGGCACTGGGCGACGGTGGTCGCATGGGAGCCACCGAACCGCCTCGTTCTCGCCTGGAACATTCTCGAGCGAGACCCGATCTCAACGGAGGTCGAGGTGCGGTTTCTCGAGGACGGCGACGGAGCAAGGGTCGAGCTCGAGCATCGCGGCTGGGACGCTTTCGCCGAGGATGCGGCCGAGCGGCGCGAGTCGTACAACACCGGCTGGGACCACGTCCTCGGCAGGTACCTCGAACGCCAACAGCCCGCCTGACCGACCGCTTCGTCAGTCCACGAGCTCGTGGAGCACCCGGAACCAGCGCAGACGCTCGTCCCAGCCAACGGCGGCATTCGCGGGCGAGGTCGACGGAAGGACGAAGAGCTTCGACTCGGCGAGCGCCCGCTCCTGGAGCCCGTGGTGCGCGCGCTCCCCGTAGACACCGGTGTACGCGGCCTTTCCCACGAACGCGATGACTCGAGGACGGTAGGCGATGACAATCTCGGCGATCCGCTCGGCGGCGCCGGCGAAATCGGACTTCCGCAGGTCACTCGAGCCGCGGGTCGTTCGGCGGGCAGCATTTGTCAACCCGATCCCGAGCGACAGCAACTCGGCGTAGTCCTGCGGTGCGAGCAGGCGAGGCGTGAATCCCGCCTCGTGCAGGAGACGCCAGAAGTCGTTGCGAGGGTTCGCGAAGGGCGCACGTGCCGCGGCGCTCGCGCGCCCGGGGTTGATTCCACACAGCACGAGCCGCATGCCGGGGCCGAGCACGTCTGGTACTGCGCTCTCGAACGGTTCAGGCAGCTTCGGGTTCGCGTGCGTCGAGGCGCAGCTCGAGCATCTGTCGCAGGCGCTCTCCGGCCTCGGACGGCTCCAGACGTGGGTCGGGCTCCGGAGGACGGAGCACCTTCACCGTGTCCTCGGCGCCACGCCATCCGTAACAGCGCGCATAGCACTCGGCCTCGGTGAGAGCTCGCTGCGGCTCCATCCGCAGCGCAAGGTAGGCAAAGGGTCGGACGACGAGGGTACGCTCCGCGCATGGCAACCGCTCGGCCGCGAGTCCTCGAGTTCGACGTCTCGGTGGACCGGGACCGGACGGCGCACAGCGTCCTAGGAGGTGGGTCGATCCCCGCAGACGACGGGTGGTGGGCCGAGCACCTCGTGCTTGCGGCCCTAGTTCGCTGCACGCTCACGAGCCTCGACTACCACGCTCAGCGCGCCGGTCTGATCGCAACCGCATCGGGCAGCGCGCACGGGACAGTGACGAAGCGCGACACGGACGGTCGCTACGGATTCGTAGACGTCGAGGCACGGTACGACGTCGAGATCGAAGGCCCACCCGACCACGAGGTGGTGACGGAGCTGCTGGAGAGCGCAGAGCGCGGATGCTTCGTCGGAAACTCGCTGACGGCTGACGCCTCGCTACCACTGGACGGTGAACGGAGAGGAGCTCGGATGAGCACGACAACGCTCGACATCGCGGCTGTGCGCTCTCGATTTTCGGCGCTGCAGAGGCCTCTCGCCTTCTTCGACGGGCCGGGCGGAACGCAGTGCCCCGACGAGGTCATCGATGCGATCGCGTCCTATCTCCGCGAGTCGAACGCGAACATCGGCGCTCCCTACGCAACGAGCCGGCGTACCGATGCGCTCGTCGCGAGATCGCGGGAACGCGCGGCGACCTTCCTCGGCTGTTCGAGCGACGAGGTCGCGTTCGGACCGAGCATGACAGCGCTCAACTTCCTCCTCACGCGAGCCTTCGCCCGAACGCTCGAGCGCGGTGACGAGATCATCGTGACACGGCTCGACCATGACGGAAACGTCGCGCCATGGCTCGAGCTCGCGCACGACCTGGGAGTCGTCGTGAGGTTTGCCGAGGTGACGGACGAGCTCGAAGTCGACTACGACGACCTTGCCGCGCAGATCACCGACAGGACGCGAGTCGTAGCCTTCCCGGTTGCCGCGAACTCGGTCGGAACCGCTCCCGACGTGCGCCGCATCGTCGACCTCGCGCACGCCGGCGGAGCTTTGGCGTGGGCAGACGCTGTGCACTGGGGCCCACACGGCCCGACCGACGTCGCCGCCTGGGACGTGGACGTCCTCATCTGCTCGCCGTACAAGTATTTCGGGCCACATCTCGGGCTTGCCTACGGCCGCCGCGAGCTCATCGAGTCATGGCGTCCGTACAAGGTGCGACCGGCCGCCAACGATCCCGTCGGCCACCGGTTCGAGCTCGGGACGCTCCCGCACGAGCTGCTCGCGGGCTTCGTCGCTGCCGTCGACTACATCGACTCACTCGGGTGGGGCGCAATTCGCGAGCACGAGACCGCACTCGGCGAGCGCTTCCTCGCAGGAATTCCGGACTCGGTCGATCTCTATGGCCTTCGCACGATGGAGGGCCGGGTTCCGACGTTCTGCTTCAACATCCCCGGCCACTCACCAGAGAGCGTCGCCACAGCGCTCGCCGAACGAGACCTCGCCGTTTGGCACGGCGACTACTACGCGGTCGAGGTCATGCGCCATCTCGGGCTCACGGACGGCGCGGTTCGCGCTGGAGTCGTGCACTACAACACCGAAGACGAAGTGGACCGCCTGCTCGAGGGCCTCGCAGAGCTCACGTGAAACTGCTCGTTCTCGGCGGGCCGAGGTTCCTCGGCCGCGCCGTGACCGACACCGCGCTCGAGCGGGGCCATGAGCTCACGTTCTTCAATCGCGGGCGGACGAATCCGGATTTGTACCCGGAGGTCGAGAGGCTGATCGGCGATCGAGACGTTGGTCTCGCCACGCTCGAGGGCAGGAAGTGGGATGCCGTGATCGATACGAGCGGCTACCTGCCGCGCAGCGTGCGCGCCTCCGCCGCGGCACTGGCTTCCTCGGGTCGCTACTGCTTCGTGTCGACGATCTCCGTGTACGCCGACGTCAGCGTGCCGGTGGACGAGGACAGCCCCGTCGCTCAGCTCGGCGATCTTCCGCGCGACGCGGTGACGAACGACAGCTATGGGCCACTCAAAGCACTCTGCGAGACCGCGGTGCTCGAGGAGCTCGGAGAACACGCGCTCGTAGTCCGGCCCGGCCTGATCGTCGGGCCGTACGACCCGACCGGCCGGTTCACGTACTGGCCACATCGTGTTGCACGCGGAGGTGAGATCCTCGCCCCGTCTCCGCCGGAGCGCCAGACCCAGTTCGTCGACGTGAGAGATCTTGCCGGCTGGATCGTCGACCTCTGCGAAGAGGACGCGAGCGGCGTCTTCAACGCGACGCACCCGGGCTTCACGTGGGCCGAGCTGCTGGAGACGTGCCGCACCGTGGCGGGGACGGACTCGCGCATCACGTGGGTGACGGACGAGTTCCTCATCGAGCACGAAGTCGGCGAGTGGATGGAGCTGCCGCTCTGGATTGCCGATCCGGCGCTGGCCGCCGCCGACCAGGTCGACGTCCGCCGTGCCGTCTCCGCGGGACTGAAGTTCCGACCGCTCGCCGACACGATCCGCGGCACGCTCGACGAAGCGCAGCCCAGCGATGCTGCCGGCCTCAGCCCCGAACGAGAGACCGCGCTCCTCGCCAGCTGGCATGCCCGATAAGGACTACTCGGGTACGCCGCTCTCGCAGAAGCTCGGCGCGAAACCCGGGGCAGGAGTCGTCGTCTTCTTCACGACGAGCCAGGCTGAGCTCGAGCGACGGTTCGAGGCATTGAAGGCCACGCTCGAGCCTGCTGACGGCCTCTGGATCGCATGGCCGAAGAAGGCGGCGAAGATCGAGGGCGACTTGACGTTCGAAGTCGTGCAGAACATCGGCCTCGCGCACTGCCTCGTCGACAACAAGTCGTGCTCGATCGACGAACGCTGGCAGGCCCTCCGCTTCGTCTATCGGCTCGAGGATCGCTAGTACGACTTGCGAGCCCGGTCCCAGGGCTCCTCGTCCCAGCGGATCAGATCCGGATCGATCCCGCGTGCGTCCGCGAGGTCGACGGTGAGCCGTTGGAAGCGCACGATGTCGACGACCGGATGACCGGTCGGGACGAGCGTCGCGTCGCAGCCGAGCTCACCAAGCGCGTTCATGACGTCGTGCGCACGCTCTGCGGCTCGCCCGCGCCCTTCGAGGACGAAACAGCGAACCCCCGGGTCGATCGCCGCGAGATGGCCATGGAGGATCTGCTCGGTGTGATGTGCCTCCGCGGCGACATGCGCACCTTCACGAAGCTTGAGCACGGCCTCGAGAGCCGTGGCGACATCGCCACCGGCTCCGACGACTGCGAAGCGATCGTGCGCCGACGGGGGAAGCGGTTCGGCAGCCAGTTGCCGCTCGACCGCGTCAGCGAGGCCACCGATGTCCTCGCCCTGAAGAGCTCGGCCCGCAGCCACGGCCGAGACGTAGCTGGAGGTGTGGCAGTAGCTCTTCTCGATCTCGGGAGTGACCACGACGACGTGATCGGCAGCGCGCGCGATCGGACCTTCGGGCGTTCCTGTGATCAGCCACGTCTCGCCCGCAAACGTCTCGACGGCCTCGAGGGTAAGCCGTGTCTCGCCTTCGTGGCTGATTGCGACGAGCACATCGGCGGCAGGCGCATTGCCGAGAACGACCTCGAGTGCCTGTGCCGCGGGCCCGCTTGCGAGCGCGGCGTGGTAGGACGTCCCGCAACCGGTGAAGAGCACGCGGGCCTGCGCCGGTAGACGCACTTCACCAACCCGCTCGGGCACCTGGCTCAACCACTCTGGCTGTGCCGCGATCGCGGCGCGTGTCAGATCACCGGGCATGAGGCCTGTCTATACCATCGTCGATCGTGTCCGTCTTCGAACAAGCGACTCTCGGAAACGGCATCCGCGTCCTGACGGCGCCGATGCCGCAGGTGAGCTCGGTCGCGTGCTTCGTGATGCTCGCAGCTGGATCGCGCTACGAAACCGCTGATTCGAAGGGAATCGCGCACTTCGCCGAGCACATGTTCTTCAAGGGAACCGAGCGGCGGCCGACTGCGCGCACGATCTCGACGGAGATCGACGCGATCGGAGGTGAGTTCAACGCGTTCACCGGCAAGGAGATCACCGGCTACTACGTGAAGTGCGCGGCCGAGACGCGTGACATCGCACTCGACGTGCTCGTCGACATGCTCCGGAACTCGCGTTTCGATCCGGCCGAGATCGAGAAGGAGAAGGGTGTGATCCTCGAGGAGATGAACGTCTACCTCGACACCCCTCAGCGCTACGTGGGCCACGTCTACGATCAGCTGCTGTTCGACGATCAACCACTCGGGTGGGACATCCTCGGGACGAAGGAGACGATCGAGGACGCAACACGCGAGACGTTCACGTCGTACCTCGATGCCTGGTATCAGCCCGCGCGAATCGTCGTCGGGGTCGGCGGTCGGATCGGTGACGATCTCCAGAGCCGTCTGGAAGACCTGCTCGGTGGAATCGAGCCGCGCGAGACTGGCTTGCCGGCTGCAGCCGTGCTGCGACCGAACGGCTCGCAGGTCTCCGTCCACACGAAGCAGTCCGAGCAGGCTCATCTCGTCCTCGGCGTGCGCGGATACGAGCTCGGCCATCCGAGCAGGTACGCGCTGCAGCTCCTTGCCGTCGTTCTCGGGGGCGGCATGTCATCGCGCCTCTTCACGGAGGTTCGGGAGCGCCGTGGCCTCGCGTACTACGTCCATGCCGCCAACGGTTCGTATACCGACGCGGGGACGCTGTACACGGGAGCCGGGGTCGATGTGAGCCGGATCGACGAAGCGATCTCGACGATCGTGGCGGAGCTCCGCAAGATCGCGGCCGAGCGGGTACCGGCCGACGAGCTCGAGAAAGCTCGCGGCTACGCGAAAGGGCGCTTCGTGCTTCGGCTCGAGAGCCCGCAGGCGATGATCCAGTTCGGTCTCCGACGCGAGGTCCTCGAGGGGCAGATCGAGGAACCGGACGACGTTCTCCGCGAGCTCGACGCGGTGACCGCAGAGGACATCCAGGAAGTCGCGCAGGACCTGCTCGAGGGGAAGCAGCTCTACCTGGCGGTCGTCGGGCCGTTCGACGACCCGGCGCGCTTCGAGAAGCTGCTCGCCCCCTAGCTCGTCAGCACAGCAGGAGCGGGCGCCGCACGTTGCGTCGCGTCGCGAGAGCTGAATCTCGGGTCACGAGCCCGTGCGTAGACTCGAAGCGTGAGCACCGAGCGCGAGCTTCTCCAGCGTACGGCCGAGATCGCTGCCGACTTCCTGGACACGCTCGACGAGCGGCCGATCTGGCCGCCGAGCACGATCGGCGAGTTGCGCGGCGTGCTCGGCGGACCGCTACCGGACGAGCCGGGCGAGCCGCTCGAAGTGATCGAAGCGCTCGCGCGAGCTGCGGAAGGCGGCGTCGTCGGGATACCGAGCGGGCGGTACTTCGGATTCGTGATCGGCGGAGCGGTCCCCGCCGCTCTCGCCGCCGACTGGCTCGCGGCTACCTGGGATCAGAACGCCGGCCTCTACGCATGCGGCCCGTCGGCGGCGATCGCGGAGGAGACCGTGGGCGCGTGGCTGAAGGAGCTCCTCGGTCTTCCGGCGCACGCTTCGTTCGCACTCGTGACCGGATGTCAGATGGCGCACACGACGTGCCTCGCCGCGGCGCGCAACGCGGTGCTCACCCGCGCCGGGTGGGACGTCGAGCGGGATGGACTCGGAGGTGCTCCTCCGATCCGCGTTCTCGCGGGCGCAAAGCGGCACGCGACGATCGACCGTGCGCTTCGTCTCCTCGGCATCGGCACGGACGCGATCGTCGAGATCGCTGCTGACACTCAGGGTCGAATGGACATCGAAGGGCTTGGAGAAGCACTCGCCGCTCGGGTCGGGCCGACGATCGTCTGTGCCCAGCTCGGCGAGGTCAACACCGGATCGTTCGATCCCGTTTCCGAGATCGTGGAGCTCGCGCATGCCAACGACGCCTGGGTCCACGTGGACGGGGCGTTCGGCTTGTGGGCGGCAGCGTCGCCGACCCTTCGCCACCTGACCTTGGGCTCCGACCGCGCAGACTCGTGGGCGACCGACGCGCACAAGTGGTTGAACGTTCCCTACGACTGCGGTATCGCCATCGTCGCGGACCCCGAGCCGCACCGAGCTGCCATGACGGTCCAGGCGGAATACCTCGTTCAGGATCCGGGGGCAGCTCGCGACGAGGTCGACTGGACTCCAGAGTTCTCGCGGCGTGCCCGCGGCTTCGCCGTCTATGCCGCGCTCCGCTCACTCGGTCGGCGCGGCGTGACCGATCTTGTCGACCGAACGTGCGCTCATGCACGACGGTTCGCCGCGGACATCTCGAAGCTCTCCGGATGCGAGATCCTGAACGACGTGGTTCTCAACCAGGTGCTCTTCTGCTTCGCCGACGACGGAACGACCAGCGCTGTACTCGGACGTGTCCAGGAGAGCGGCGAGGCCTGGATGAGCGGGACCATCTGGGAGGGCAGACAGGCGATTCGGCTCTCGGTCTCGAACTGGCGGACGAGCGAGGACGACATCGTCCGCACGGTCGCCGCGTTCGAGGCGGCACTCGTCGCGCGCTAGCCTGCTCCAGACGGTGACTCCGCGCACGCGGACACTGCGCCACGAGTCGGAGCACGGCTGTTCGGAACTCGTTCTCGGCCACGAGAGGAGTGTCTCGCGCGACGACATCGTCCGAGACCCCGAGGGCAACCTCTGGAGCTTCGGGACGTACCGCCCCGGGGTGCTCTCAGAACACCTCGGGTTGGTGCGGGCCGGTTGACACGCGGGGCGGAACGCTCCAGCCTCCCTCCGCATGACTGCGGCGACGCTGCCCTCGGGAACGGTCACGTTCGTCTTCACGGACGTCGAGGGGTCGACCCGTCTGCTCGATGAGCTGGGCGCCGAGCCGTACGCGGAGGTTCTTGCCGAGCACCGCCGCGTCATCCGGGCAGCGTGCGCCGCACATGGCGGTGTGGAGGTAGATACCCAAGGAGATGCGTTCTTCTTCGCGTTCGCCACCGCCCCGGGCGCGCTTACAGCGGCCGAGGATCTGACCGAAGCGCTTGCGCCGGGGCCGATACGGGTGCGTGTCGGAGTGCATACGGGGACTCCGCTACTCGGAAAGGAGGGGTACGTCGGACAAGACGTGCACCGAGCCGCACGGATCGGCGCCGCGGGCCACGGTGGGCAGGTGCTCGTGTCGGTCTCGACTGCCGCCCTCGTCGAAACCGACCTCCAGGATCTCGGAGAGCACCGATTCAAGGACCTGAGTGCTCCCGAGCGCGTCTACCAGCTCGGCGACGGCACGTTTCCGGCGCTGAAGTCCCTCTACAAGACAACTCTCCCTGTCCCCGCGACCCCTTTCGTCGGCCGCGAGCAGGAGGTCCGAGAGCTTGTCGACCTACTCGAGCGCCAGGACGTGCGCCTGCTTACGCTCACCGGGCCGGGCGGCACAGGCAAGACACGGCTCGCGCTCCAGGCTGCCGCCGAGGTCTCGGGACAGTTCCCGGACGGTGTGTTCTGGGTAGCGCTCGCGCCGCTTCGAGACGCGACGCTTCTCGGGACGACGCTCGCACAGGCGCTCGGCGTGACCGAACAAACGGGCGGTGCGATCTTGGACTCGATCGCCACGGCGTTCGCCGGGAAACGAGCGCTTCTCGTGGTCGACAACTGCGAGCACCTCGTAAGCGCCGTTGCCGACAGCGTGCAAAGGCTCGTCGCAAGTTGCCCGCGCCTCGTTTTCGTCTCGACGAGCAGAGAACGACTCGGACTGCGCTCCGAGCGAGTGCACGCGGTACCTCCGATGACGCTCTCGGACAGCGAGCTCCTCTTCATCGAACGATCCCGAGCGGTCGCTTCCGACTTCAAGCCGGACGAACACGTCGCGGCCGTGTGCGCGGCAGTCGATGGGTTGCCGCTCGCGGTCGAGCTCGCGGCGGCACGCGTACGGTCCCTCTCGACGAGGACACTGCTGGAGCGGCTCGAGGGTCGGCTTGGCGTGCTGACGTCGAGGGATCGCGATGTGGACGAACGCCAGCGCACCCTGGAAGCCACGATCACATGGTCGTACGAGCTTCTCGACCCGGACGAGCAGCGGGCATTTCGCGGGCTCTCGGTCTTTGCGGGCGGGTGCACGCTCGAGGCGGCCGAGCGGGTCGCGGGCGCCGATCTCGACCTCGTCGAGTCACTCCTCGACAAGAGCCTTCTGCGCCATCGCATCGACGAGGCGGAACAGGACCGCTACTGGATGCTCGAGACGATCCGAGAGTACGCCGGTGGGCAACTCGCGAAGGAACAGGAGGAAGACGACACGCGAGCCCTATACGCCGGGTTCTCCGTCGAGCTGGCCGAGCAGCTCGGGCAGACTCCGGGCCGTGGGCGCTCGGCAGATGAGCTCTCCCGTTTCGAGGCCAACCGTGCCAATTTCCGCGTCGCGCTTCTGTATGCGATCGAACGCGGTGATGCGACCACCGCTGTTCGACTGGTTCGGTTCCTCGGCAGAGTCTGGTACGACCTGCGCGAGTTGAGGGAGAGCTATTCAATCGCACGGCTCGCGCTCGAGCTCGAGGGTGGGAACGACGAGGATCGCGCATACGCGCTGTTCCAAACGGCGGGGTTCGCCGGCGACCTCGGCGAGATCGAGCAAGCGCGGGTCATGCTCGGAGAAGCCGAATCCCTGCTCCGCGACGCTGCGGATCTCCGCGGGCTGTCGCTGATAAGCAACAGCCGTTCGTATCTCGACTCCGGGGTCGGCAGCTTCCGCGACGCGATCACCAACGCGGAGCGCGCGATCGAGCTCGCCCGCGAGGCCGGTGACAAAGAGCTCGAGTCGCGCGGGACGAGCACGCTTGCGACAGCACTCGTCTCGCTTGCCGCCTCGGAAGACGTCCCGGACCGGAGCGCTCTCGATCGCTGCCGAGCACTGTTCGAAGCGCGACTCGCAGAGGCGCGGGAGGTAGGGTCACCTCTGGCCGAAGCGGCCGCGCTCGGGAATCTGAGCTTCACGCTCTACCTGCTCGGCGGCGAGCTCACCGAGGCCCTGGAGCATGCACAACGGTCGTTGCGAATCCAGCTCGACAGTGGACAACAACGCGTCACCGATTGCATGCTCAACGTGGGGTACATAGCGGCGGGGCTCGGCCAGCATGCGACCGGCGTGACACTCGCCACCACGGGCCGGCGCGACTTCGAACGGGAAGGGGAGGCGCTGCAGGTCATCGACCGTCGAGTACTCGAGCGCGTCGAGAGCGTCGCGCGCCGCGAGCTCGGCGACCGCGACTACGAGGAAGCAGTGCGCGCGGGCGAAGCACTCAGTTCCGAAGCGGCGGTCGAGCTTGCGCTCAGCATCGCGCCAGGTCAGTCCTCGGTGGGCTGAGCGACCGCGCGGTCGGCGATTTCCGCCACGACGGCCGGGTCCGCAAGGGTCGTCGTGTCGCCCAGCGGTCGTTCCTCGGCCACATCCCGCAGGAGCCGCCGCATGATCTTCCCCGAGCGCGTCTTCGGAAGCTCGGGCGTGAACACGATGTTCGCCGGCTTCGCGATCGGGCCGATCTTCGTGGCCACGTGGTTTCGCAGCTCCTCGAGCATGTCCAACGAACCGTCCTGCCCGCCCTTGAGCGTCACGAAGGCGACGATCGCCTGTCCCGTGAGCGGGTCCGCACGACCGCAGACGGCAGCCTCGGCCACGCCGTGGTGGTCGACGAGCGCCGACTCGACCTCGATCGTCGAGATGCGGTGTCCCGAGACGTTCATCACGTCGTCGACGCGACCGAGCAGCCAGAAGTCGCCGTCCTCGTCTATCCGAGCGCCGTCGCCGGCGAAGTACACGCCGGGGAAGCGCTCCCAGTACGTCGCGCGGAAGCGCGCGTCGTCACCGAAGATGCCGCGCGTCATCGCCGGCCACGGCTTCTTCAGCACCAGATAGCCGCCGGCACCAGGGCCGACGTCGTTGCCGTGGTCGTCGACGACGCCCGCGTCTACGCCCGGGAAGGGCTTCGTCGCCGACCCGGGCTTGGTCGTCGTCACGCCCGGAAGTGGGGTGATGAGGGCCATTCCCGTCTCGGTCTGCCACCACGTGTCCACGATCGGGAGCCGGTCGAGCCCGATGTGCTCCCGGTACCACATCCAGGCCTCGGGGTTGATCGGCTCGCCGACGGTGCCCAGGAGGCGCAGCGTGGAGAGATCGTGCTTCTGCGCGTGCTCGGGCCCCCACTTCATGTGCGCGCGGATCGCGGTCGGGGCCGTATAGAGGATCGTCGCGCCGTAGCGCTCGACGATGTCCCACCAGCGCTCCTTGTCGGGGAAGTCCGGCGTGCCCTCGTAGAGGACGCTCGTCGCACCGTTGCAGAGCGGCCCGTACACGATGTAGCTGTGCCCGGTGACCCAGCCGATGTCGGCTGCGCACCAGAAGACGTCGGTGTCGCGCTTCAGGTCGAAGATGTAGTGATGCGTCGCGGCGACGCCGACGAGATAGCCGGCGGTCGTGTGCGCGATGCCCTTCGGCTTCGCGGTCGTCCCGCTCGTGTACAGCAGATACAGGAGATCTTCCGAGTCCATCGGCTCGGGCGGGCTCGAGGCGGGGTCGGCCGACTGGCCCTCGACGAGCGCTGACCAGCTGATGTCGCGACCTTCGTGCATGGGCACGTCCGCACCCGTTCGCTGGGCGACGACGACCTCCTTCACGCGTCGGGCATGTCTCGAGCGCCTCGTCCGCGTTCCCTTTCAGAGGAACCGTCTGCCCGCGCCGCCAACCCTCGTCCTGGGTGATCAGCACCTCGCACCGCATGTCGTTCAACCTGTCGGAAAGCGACTCCGCCGAGAAGCCGCCGAAGACCACCGTGTGCGGTGCGCCAAGCCGGGCGCACGCCAGCATGGCAACGGGAAGCTCGGGCACCATCCCCATGTAGATCCCGACGGGCGTCCCTTTGCCGACGCCGACGGGCTCTCAGGCCGTTGGCGGCCTTCACGACCTCCTCCAGCAGCTGGGCGTAGGTGATCTGCCTCACGTCGCCCGACCGGCTCGCCCTCCCAGTAGTAGGCGACCTTGGCGCCGCGCCCCGCCTCGACGTGCCGGTCGAGGCAGTTGTACGCGACGTTGAGCGTTGCCGCCGAGATACCACTTCGCGTACGGCAGATCCCATTCGAGCAGCGTCGTGAAGGGCTCGAACCAGGTCACGCGCTCGCGACCCTCCCGCTCCCAGAAATCCTCGAACGGGATGTCGTAGATGTCCGCCTGTCGCGTTCGCCTGCGCGGCGAAGTCGGCCGGGGGTGGATACCGGCGCTCCTCGGCCAGCAGCGTCTCGATCGCCGTGATCCGTCACGCTACGGAGCTCCAGGTCGTAGGGGCAGTCGGTCAGGCGTTCGTAGCCGTCCTCGGTGACGAGCAGCAGGTCCTCGACCCGAACGCCGCCGAATCCGTGCCGGTAGAGACCGGGCTCGATGGTGATGACGTCGCCCGCGACGAGCTCCTCGCCGATCATCCCGAGCGCCGGCGACTCGTGAACCTCGAGTCCGACGCCGTGGCCGAGGCCGTGGTAGAAGCCGTCGCGCGAGGACCTCGCCCTCGGGCTTCGTGAGCAGCGTCGGGAATCCGCGCTCGGCGAAGAACTCGGACACGAGACGGTGGATTGCGCCCCCGTTCACGCCCGGGCCGGACCTCGGCGACGGCGAGCTCGAGCGCCTCCCGGCAGAGCGCGTGCCACGTCGCGAATCTCGTCCGGGACGTCGCCGACGGCGAGCGTGCGCGTGATGTCGGCGAAGCAGGCCGACTCGAGGTCGACCGGGAAGAGATCGAGGAGGACGACGTCGTCGCGCCCGATCGCGCCCGAGCCCATGTCGTGGCCGATCGCGGTCTGCGGGCCGTGCGAGACGATCATCTCCTCGGCGAGCGCCCCGTGCGCGAGGAAGGTCGCCTGCATGTGCTCCTTCAGGAGCTCGCACGTAAGCGGCTCGCCGTCGACCGCGAGCCCACCGTTCCGCCGGCTCCGCGCGGCTCAGGAGCTCGCGCGCCGTCGCGATGCCCGCCTCGGCCGCCTTCTGCGCTCGCCGGATCCCTGCGAGCTCGTGGGCGCTCTTGCGCCGGCGGCGGTCGTCGAAGAGCTTCTGGTCGACCACAAGCTCGACGCCCCTCGACGCGCAGCGCGTCTGCGATGCCGAGCGGGAACCGCGCGGCACCGTCGCCCGCTCGATGCCGAGACCACGTGCGATCCGGACTGCGAGCTCGTTCGGCGTCGCGTGCGATGTCGAGACCGCTGCGCCTGATCTCGTCCGCGCCGAACTCCTCGATCGGGCGGACCTCGAGATCGGTGCCGAGCGCCTCGACGCGCGATCGCCTCCATCGACGCGATCGCGACGATGCGCCGGCCGTCGAGCTCGGCGTACATGAACGCGTCGGGAATGCCGAGCGGCACCTCGTGGCGCAGCTCTGGCGTCCGAATCGTGTCGCCGTAGGATCAGCGACGTCGTCATCGGGCGCCGATCCTACCCCGCATCGGTAGAGTCCTCGCCGGTGGACGCCGACCTGCGCACGCTCAAAGAGCGACTCGCCGAGATCTCCGACCTCTACCGGTCGATGGGCGTCCTCGGGTGGGACCAGCGGGTGACGATGCCGCCCGGCGGCACACCCGCGCGCGCCGAGGCGCTCGCGACGATCGGTCGCATCGCGCACGAGAAGTTCGTCGACGAGGAGATCGGAAGCCTGCTCGAGCGCCTGCGGCCGCTCGAGGAGTCGCTCGACTACGACTCGGACGACGCGAGCCTCATCCGCGTCACGCGCCGCGACTGGGAGAAGCAGCGGCGCGTGCCCGTCCGAGCTCCGCGGCGGAGATGGTGCGCGCGCCGGCGCTCAGGGGCACCAGCGTCTGGATCGAGGCGCGCGCGAACAACGACTTCGCGAGCTTCCTCCCCGTCCTCGAGCGCAACCTCGAGCTGAAGCGACGCTACGTCGACTGCTTCGAGTGGGACGACTCCCCGTACACGCCGCTCCTCGACGACTTCGAGCCGTTCATGACGTCGAGCGAGGTCGCGGAGGTCTTCGACGACGATTCAGCCCGTGCTCTCCGAGCTCGTTCGAGAGGCGCCCGAGATCGACGCGTCGTTCCTCGACGCTCCTACGTACCCGGTAGATCTCCAGCGTGACATTCGCCGAGCGTATGGTCGCGACACTCGGGTTCGAGGACGGGGCATGGCGGCTCGACCCGACCGTTCACCCGTTCTGCACGTCGTTCTCGACCCGCGACGTCCGGCTGACGACGCGCTACAACGCGACGGGCTCGACTCGCTCTGGTCGACGATGCACGAGGCCGGGCCACGGCCTCTACGCCCACGGCATCGCGCCCTCGCTCGAGCGAACGCTCGCTCGCGCACTCGCCCTCGCTCGGCCTCAACGAGTCGCAGAGCCGCACGTGGGAGAACCTCGTCGGCCGCAGCCGCCCGTTCTGGTCGCACTGGTACGAGCCGCTCCAGGAGACGTTCCCGGCCGCAGCTCGGGGACGTCGACCTCGACGACTTCCTCGCCGGCGATCAACCGCGCCGAGCCCGGGCTCATCCGGGTCGAGGCCGACGAGACGACGTACAGCCTCCACATCATCCTCCGCTTCGACCTCGAGCGACAGCTGATCGAGGGCACGCTCGCTGCCGAAGGACGTCCCGGAGGCCTGGAACGAAGGCATGCGCGAGCTGCTCGGCGTCGAGGTGCCCGACGACGCGCATCGGCGTCCTCCAGGACATGCACTGGTCGAGTGGCGGCATCGGCTACTTCCCGACCTACGCGCTCGGCAACGTCATCTCGCTCCAGATCTGGGCCGCGGTGCGCGAGGCGATCCCCGATCTCGACTCGCAGATGGAGGCGGGCGAGCTCGAGCAGCTCTCGACCTGGCTCCGCGACAACCTCTACTCGCTCGGCCGCAAGTTCACGCCGAAGGAGACGATCGAGCGCCTGACAGGCTCGCCGACGATCGACCCGCAGCCGTACCTCGCGTACCTCCGCGAGAAGCTCGTCCGCCCTTCCTGCGAGTGCCTGAGCGCGTTTCGGTCGAGCTCGTCGTCAACGGCGAGCGGCGGTCGCTCGAGGTCGAGGCGCGCACGCTGCTCGTGCACGCGCTGCGCGACGGCCTGGCGCTGACCGGCGCTCACGTCGGCTGCGACACGAGCCAGTGCGGGGCATGCACCGTGCTCGCTCGACGGCAGCGCGGTGAAGAGCTGCACGGTGCTCGCGCTGCAGGCCGAGGGTGCGCGAGGTGACGACGATCGAGGGACTGGCGCCGCGGACGGCGCGCGACCCGATCCAGGGCGCGTTCGTCGAGCACCACGGGCTGCAGTGCGGGTTCTGCACCCCGGGGATGATCCTGACCGCGCGCCGACCTGCTCTCGCGCGACCCGGACCCGACCGAGGCACGATCCGGCACGCGCTGCGCGGCAACCTCTGCCGCTGCACCGGATATCAGTCCATCGTCACGTCGATCGTCGCGGCCGGTGCCGCGCTGCGGCAGAAGGCAGCGGCGTGATCCCCGCGCCGGTTCGCTACGTCCGCGCGACCTCGGTCGAAGAGGCGCTCGATGCTGCTTGCCGATCCGGACGCCAAGGCGATCGCCGGCGGCCAGTCGCTCCTCCCCGTCATGAAGCTGCGGATCGCGCGACCGTCGCTGCTCGTGGACATCGGGAGCCTCGAGCTCGCGCGGGATCGAGCGATCGAGACGGCGAGCTTCGCGTCGGACCGCTCGTCACCTGGAACGAGCTCGTGCGGCGCACCGGTGCTCGACGCGCCCCGCGTTCGCCGCGATCACCGAATGCGCCGCGACGATCGGCGATCTGCAGGTGCGGAACCGAGGAACCGTCGGGGGGAGTCTCGCGCACGCTGATCCGGCATCCGACATGCCGGCCGTGCTCGCTGCGCTCGGTGCCCGAGCTGCTACTTCGCTCGGCCGAACGGCGAGCGTACGGTCGAAGCCTCGGACTTCGCCGTCAGGCCCGTTCACGACCGCGCTCGTCTCCGCAGCGAGCTCATCGATCGACATCGTCGTCCCGGTGCCCCCGCCCGGCTCCGGCTCCGCGTACGTCGCGGTCGAGCACCCCGCATCGGGGTTCGCGCTCGCGGGCGCGGCAGCGCTCGTCCGACGCCGATGGAACCCGCGAGCGTCGCCGTTGCGGGAGTCGGCGCGCGGCCGATCCTGCTCCCGCCGGGACACGATCCAGTCGGCGCCATCGGACGACGAGGTCTTCGGCGACGAGCTTCGCGCCGGCCGAGTACCGGCGCCACCTCGCCGCGTGCCGTCGCCAGGCGGGCACTCGAACGTGCCGTCGAGCGCGCGCGTGGAGGACCGATGAGCAGAGAGCGGCATGATCGGCGTCGCACGCCCGCGGATCGACGCGCCCGACAAGGTCGAACGGCGCGACCCGCTTCGCCGCCGACGGCTATGTCCACGGGCTCCTGCACGCACGGCTCGTCCTCTCGACCGAGGCGCACGCGCGGATCGGCAGCGTCGACCGCGCCGCGGCACTCGACGTTCCCGGCGTCGTCGCCGTTCTCGTCGCGAGCGACCTCCCAATGGCCGGACGACCGGCACCGACCGGACCGTCGGAGCCGCTCGCACGCGAGGAGGTGGTCTTCGCCGGCCAGCCGGTCGCGATCGTCGTCGCCGAGACGGAGGCCGCGGCCGAGGACGGCGTCGAGGCGGTGCTCGTCGAGTACGAGCCGCTCGAGGCGGTCATCGACGTCGAGGAGGCCATGCAGCCCGGCGCCGCGCTCGCCCGGCTCGTCGAGGAGTCGGAGGACGGAGGCGATCTCGAGTCGATCCACGCGGGCGTCGACGCGGTCAGGAGGACGG
This sequence comes from uncultured Actinomycetes bacterium, assembly GCA_963756925.1. Lineage (GTDB taxonomy): Bacteria > Actinomycetota > Thermoleophilia > Gaiellales > Gaiellaceae > GMQP-bins7. The sequence goes on from CAVWPL010000012.1 coordinate 123,380, forward strand.
GGAGCAGGAACAGCTCTCGGGCAACGTGCTCGACACGAGTTCACCGGCAGCGTCCGGCGATGCGCCGGGACTGCCTCGACGCGAGCGACGCCGTCGTCTCGGGGACGTTCCGGACACCGTGGGTCTACCAGGCGTACATGGAGCCGCAGGTCGCCACGGCCTGGCAAGAGCCCGGACGGAACGCTCGTCGTCTCCACGAGCACCCAGGGCTCGTTCGTGACCCAGCGCGAGCTCGCTCGTGCGTTCGGACTTCCCCTCGAGCGGATCCGCGTGGTCGCGGAGCCGCTGGGAGGAGCGTTCGGCGGCAAGTTCGCGCTGGTAGAGCCGCTTGCGGTCGGAGCCGCGCTCGCGCTCGCGCGGCCGGTACGGCTCGCGCTCAGCCGCGGCGAGGACTTCCAGGCGACGAATCCTGCTTCCGCACAGGTGAGCGAGCTCGCGGATCGGTGCGCGCACCGACGGGACGCTCACCGCGATCGAGGCGCGGATGATCGTCGATCGCGGCTCGAACGCCGGCTGGGGTGTCGAAGGGATCACCTCGCTCCTCGTCGCCGGGCCGTACACCTGGGAGGCGCACGACCTCCGCGGCTACGGCGTCCAGACGAACCGCTTCACCTTCGGCGCCTACCGCGCCCCGGGTGCGCCGACCGCCGCGTTCGCGATCGAGTCGCTGCTCGACGAGCTCGCTCTGGAGCTCGGCCTCGACCCGATCGAGCTGCGGCTGAAGAAACGCCGTCGTCGAGGGCGACGTGGGCGTGAGCGGGAATCCGTTTCCGACCATCGGCGCCGTCGAGGTGCTCGAGCGCATGCGCGAGCATCCGCTCTGGCAGGCGCGCGGCTCGCTGCCGGACGACGAAGGCGTCGGCATGGCTGCCGGATACTGGCCCGGCGGAAACGAGCCCGCAGCTGCCGTGTGCCGCGTCGGACGCGGACGGGACGATGACGGTCATCACGTCGGCGGTCGACATGAGCGGCGTGGACACGGGGTTCGCCGCCATCGCGGCTGCAGACGTTCGGCCTCTCCCCCGACCAGGTGCGCGTCGTCGCGGCAGATACCGCAACGGGCCCCTACTCCGGCGCGAGCGGAGGCTCCAAGGTCACCTACACCGTCGGCAAGGCGGTGTCGAACGCAGCCGAGGCCGCTCGCGAGAAGCTGCTCGCGGCCGCATCGGAGGAGCTCGAGATCGCTCCCGACGACCTGGAGGTGGTCGACGGCGTCGTGCGCGCGGTCGGCGCACCGGACCGCTCGATCACGGTCGCAGGAGATCTCGGGCAAGGCGCTCCGCTTCGGCGGCCGCTACGAGCCGATCGAGGGCCACGGCGGCTCGGCGCAGACGAGGGGAGCGCCCTCGGTCGCGGCCCATCTCTCCCACGTCCGCGTCGACAAGGACACGGGCGAGGTGAAGCTCCTCAGCCACGTGATCGCACAGGACGTCGGACGAGCGCTGAACCCCGCGCTCGTCGAAGGGCAGATGCGCGGCGGAGCTGGCACAGGGGATCGGCTGGGCGCTCTTCGAGGAGCTGCGACACGACGAGGACGGGCGGCTCCTCAGCGGCTCGTTCCTCGAGTACGCGATACCGACCGCAGAACGAGTGCCGGAGATCGACACGCTCATCGTCGAGGTACCCGCGCCCGACGGGCCGTTCGGCGCGAAGGGCATCGGCGAAGCGCCCGTCGTCGCAGCACCTGCGGCGATCGCGAACGCCGTCGCGGCGGCGTGCGGCGTGCGGCTGCGTGAGCTACCGATGACCGCGCCTCGCGTGTGGGCTGCGCTCAGCGAAGCACTGAACCTGCATAGACTGAGACGTGACGCCCTCGAGCGCGCGCGGTCGGTCGTCGAGTCGTACGACGAGTCCGTGCGTCCGAGGTTCCAGAGGGCGCGCTCCTCTTCGACGCGCACACGCATCTCGGCGACGACATCGACGGGATGGTCGGAGCGCTACGAGGAGCTGACCGCGATTCTCGACCGGTTCGGGTTCTCGCCGCGCGTTCTTCTTCTGCATGGACGAGCACGATCGAGAGCCGGCCTTCACGCGTGCCGAACGACCGCACGCTGGCGCACGCAGAGCGCTCGGGCGGCCGGCTCATCCCGTTCGTCCGCCTCGACCTCACGGCGCGCCCGCTCGAGGAGGCCGCTCGCTGCCTCGACCTCGGAGCCCGGGGATCAAGCTCCATCCCCGGGCGCAGGGGTTCACGCTCGACGACGAGCGGCTGGCACCGATCTTCGAGCTCGCCACCGAGCGCGACGTGCCGATCCTGATCCACGGCGGGCGGGGCCTGCCGCCGATCGCAGAGCACCTCGAGACGCTCGTCCGCCGCTGCGAGGGCGTGCGGCTCATCGTCGCGCACGCGGGAATCGCCGACATGGGAGGGCTCGCCGGACGACTCGGCGGGATTCCTGGTGTCTTCTTCGACACCTCGGTCTGGAGCGGTGTCGACCTGCTCGACCTCTATCGCCAGGTGTCGCCCGAGCAGATCGTCTACGCCTCCGACTATCCGTACGGACGCCAGCCGAACTCGCTGTTGATGGCGATCCGCACGGCCAAGCTCGCCGGCTTCGACGATCGGCAGCTCCGGGCGATGCTCGGAGAGAACGCCCGCCGCATCGCCGACAGGGAGCGCCGTACGAGCTCACGAGCCCGCGGGGGACGACGTCGCTCGTGCAGCCGCTGACCTTCGCCCGGATCCACCAGTACATCTCGATGGCGGTTCCGCTGCTCTGGCTTCGCCAGCGCGACGCAATCGGCGCGCTCGGCCTCGCCGTCAATGCGTCACGCGAGCGAGACGGCCACGTCGACGAGGCCGAGCGGATTCAGGAGCTACTCGCCACGGCGAGCGAGCTGTGGCGCGAGAGCGGCGAGCTCGTCGCGGACGACGAGCACATTGCGGCGATGCGGACTGCCATCCAGCTCGTCAACCTCGCCGATCTGATCGCCGTCACGACACGCGCGTAGCGTCAGCGCGCGGCGAAGACCCGGCGAGCGCCGTCGATCCCCTTCAACTCGTGCTCGCCGCGGTCGTCGAACTCGAGCCCGGAGCCCGCGACGAGATCCTTCGTCGTCGCGCTGACCAGGACCTCGCCCGCGCCGGCGAGCGACATGATGCGGGCGCCGACGTGGACGGCGATCCCGCGCGGCTTGTCACCCTGACGCCGCTCGACCTCCCCGGTGTGCACTCCAGCCCGCACCTCGAGACCGAGGTCGCGGAGCGCCTCGCGGACGGCGAGGCCGCACCTGATCGCTCGCGCCGGGCCGTCGAAGAGGGCTAGGAACCCGTCGCCGGCGGTGTCGATCTCCTCACCCGAGAAGCGCGCAAGCTCGCGACGCACCGCCTCGTTGTGGGACGCGATGAGCGCCGCCCAGACGGCGTCCCCGAGCTCCACGACGCGCTCCGTCGAACCGACGAGATCCGTGAAGAGGATCGTGGCGAGCACGCGATCGGACGCCGGAGCGGGACGGGACGCCGGTGAGGAACTCCTCGACCTCGTCGAGGATCTGATCCGGATCGAGCGAACGGAACATGGTCCTCGCCGCTGAGCTCGACGAAACGAGCGCCGGGGATGCGCGTCGGCGAGGTAGCGCCCTTCCTCGACCCGCGAGTCGAGGTCGCCCGTGCGGTGGAGGACGAGCGTCGGGCACTGGACGCTCCGAGCAGCTCGCGCACGTCGGCCTTCGAGTTCATGAGGATGAGGTCGCGCGCACCGGCCGGACTCAGCGAGGCGCGCCCGCGACGCCCGAGCCACGCGGCGGCCGCGGGGTCGGCGTTCGGCATCACCGTCGACAGGTCGAAGTCCTCGCCCCAGCCTCTCCTCGAGCTCGCGCGCGAGCCCGTTCGCGCTCCTCCGGCGTCGGCGCCCACGGGTAGTCCTCGTCGGGGTGCGAGCGCTTCGCGTACGTCCCGTACAGGACGAGCGCTCGCGCTCGGTCCGGGTACGTGGCGGCGAAGAGGACGCACATCGGCCCGCCCTCCGAGTAGCCGAACAGTGCGGCCGGCTCGCTTCCGGCGGCGTCCATGACGGCGCGGACGTCGTCCATCCGCGTCTCGAGGTCGGGAAGGCCGACGCCGCGGTCCGAGAGCCCGGTTCCACGCTTGTCGAAGCGGATCAGCCGGGCGAACGAGCCGAGCCGCTCGAGCAGTGCGCGTTCGCCGGGTACTCCCAGTCGATCTCGAGGTGCGTGAAGAAGCCGGGAACGAAGACGAGGTCGAACGGGCCGTCGCCCGTGACCTGGTAGGCGATGTTGACGTCACCGCTTCGCGCGTACCGGATCGGAGCCTTCATCCGTGAGCTCCGCGTAGCGGAAGCAGTCGACGGTGTGGTCGTTGACCATGCCGACCGCCTGCATGAACGCGTAGCAGACCGTCGGGCCGACGAAGCGGAAGCCGCGCTTCTTCAGGTCCTTCGACAGCGCCTGCGAGACGGTCGGTCTCCGCCGGAAGCTCGGAGAGCGCTCGCCAGCCGACTGACGAGCGGCTCGCCGTCGACGAACTGCCAGAGGTACGCGGCGAAGCTGCCGAGCTCGTTCTGCACCTCGAGCACGCGGGTCGCGTTGGCGACGGCAGACTCGACCTTGAGCCGGTTGCGGACGATTCCCGGGTCCGCGAGCAGGCGCTCGACGTCATCCGCGGTCGAAGCGCGCGACCGTCTCCGGGTCGAAGCCCGCGAACGCGCCGCCGGTAGCCCTCGCGCTTGTTCAGGATCGTGTTCCACGACAGGCCCGCCTGCGCGCCCTCGAGCGTGAGCAGCTCGAAGAGGTGGCGGTCGTCGTGCGAAGGAACGCCCCACTCGTCGTCGTGGTGGGCGAGCATCAGCTCGATCCTGCCCGACGGCCCATTCGCAGCGCGTCACGGTCATGCGCCCGGGTAGGATCGCACGCCGATGCGCGCCTTCTTCTCGCTGCTCTCGTCCTCGTCCTCTCGCAGCCGGCTGCGGAGGCGGCGACGACGAGTCGACAGGCACGACGGCACCCACGAGCGGCGAGTGCGAGAGCGTCGAGGCGCCCGATCCGCGCGAGCCCGGAGACGCTCGAGCCGCCGACGCGAGCCGCTCGAACCGGAACGACGTACGCGCTCGTGTTCGAGACAAGCTGCGGCTCGTTCACGGTCACGCTCGACCAGGAGCTGGCGCCGAAGACCGCCGCGTCGCTCGTCTCGCTCGCCGAGGACGGCTACTTCGACGACACGATCTTCCACCGCGTCGTGCCCGACTTCGTGATCCAGGGCGGCGACCCGACGCAGATCGGGCGCCGGCGGGCCCGGCTACTCGACGGTCGACGTGCCGCCGCCGGACGCCGAGTACGTCAAGGGCGTCGTCGCGATGGCCAAGACCGAGATCGAGGCTCCGGGGACGTCCGGCAGCCAGTTCTTCGTCGTGACCGGCGACGGACATCGGGCTTCCACCCGAGTACGCAATCGTCGGCGAGGTGACGGAGGGCATGGACACGATCGAACGGATCGCAGCGCTCGGCGTCGCAGACGGGCCGCCGAGCGCAGCCGGTCGTCATCGAGAGCGTCACCGTCACCGAGAGCTGATGGGCAGGATCGCCGCGATCGTCCTCGCCGCCGGCGAGTCGACGCGGTTCGGCTCGCCCAAGCAGCTGCTCCTGCTGCCCGCCGTCCTCGACCGGCTGGCGCAGCGCGCCGGTCGACGAGGTCGTCGTCGTCGAGGGCGCGCACGCGCTCGATCAGACGAGCAGCACGGGTCGCGATTGGCGTCAATCGGTTCGTCGACTGTCCCGACTGGGAGCTCGGCCCAGGGGCATCGCTTCGTTGCGGGCTGTCCGCACTGTCCGACGACGTCGAGGCTGCCGTGGTGGTGCTTGCGGACGGCCCCGAGGCTCGCGCCCGAGAGCGGTCGCGCGCGTGCTCGCTGGCTGGCGCGAGCTGGCGGGATCGTCGCAGCGTCGTACGGGGGCGCGCAGAGGCCATCCCCTCGTCCTCGGTCGCGGCGACTGGGACGACATCCCCGACGGGGGCCTGCGCGCCCGAGCCGTCCGTCTCGTCCCGTGCGACGACCTCGGCGCGCCCGGCGACGTCGATACGCCCGCGGACCTGCCCTCGGGTTTCGACGAGGCCTGGCTAGGCAGTCGCGTCGAGACCGCGGAGCTCCTCGAGCTTCGCCATGAGGCCCGGCGGCATGCGCTCGACGGCGCTCAGCTTGACGTAGCGTCGGAGCGTCTCCTCGAAGTGGTACCGCCGCGCGCAGTACTCGCAGCCGGCGAGATGCGTCTCGGCCTCCTCCCACTCCGCGATCGGTCAGCGTCCGGTCGAGGAAGTCCTGCATGAGCTCCTCGCAGCGATCGCAGGGGTCGCCGCTCCGGTCGCCCATGCGAGCGTGCCTCCTCGGCGAGCTATGCTGCTTCAGCGCCCGCCGCGCCACGGTGCAGCCGCGACATCACCGTGCCGATCGGGACGTCGAGGATCTGCGCGGCATCCGCATAGGTGAAGTCGCCGATGTCGACGAGCACGACGACGTCCCGAAACTGGGGCGGGATCTCGGACAGCGCGTCACGATGGAATCTTGCGACAGGCGGTCGACGACCTGCTCCTGCTCGAGCACCTCCTCGCCTCCGGCCGAGGCGAGCTTGTTCGCGAGGTAGTAGTCGCTCTCCTCGAGCGGCTGCATGTCGGGCGTGCGCTGGATGCGACGCCCGCGGTCGAGGTTGAGGTTCGTGAGGATCCGGAGGAGCCAGGCGCGCATGTTCGTGCCCGGGCGTGAAGGAGCGCCAGCTTCGGAATGCTCTTGCGTATGTCTCCTGCACCAGATCCTCTGCCTCCTCGCGGGAACCGACGAGCCTTCTCGCCACCCGATAGATCTGGTCAGCGAGCGCAAGGGCCTCCTCCTCGAAGCGGACGCGATCGCGCGCCTCGGCCGCGATACGTCTGGCCTCGGTGGACGGCTCCGGCTCGCTCACCGAACTACCGTACCCGTGCGTTACAGGAGCCTGCAACGAGGTCCCGGAGCAGGCTATTCCCGCGCGGGCTCGACCTCGCGGAAGCCGGCTCGCGACAGCGCGACGAGTATCGCGTCCTTCGACGTGCGGCTCTCGTCCCAGTGGAGGGTCACGTCGCCCATGAGATTTGCGTTCGCCGACTCGAGCCCGTCGTGGCCTCGCAAGGCGACCGCGAGTCTCTCGACACAGCGCTCGCAACGAATCCCGCTCACCTTCAGGGTCTCCGTCACGGTCGGCATTCAGGCCGATGCTACAGGGCAGCTTCGCGCAACCGAACCTCCCGGTCGGCAAGTCCGATGAGCAGCGGGTCGTGCGTGGCGCACGACGACGGTCGCCCCCGTCTCCATGCGCGAGAGCGGCGAGCAGGCGGCCCACGGTCAACGTGGTCGCCGCATCGAGGCGCGCCGTGGGCTCGTCCGCGAGCACGACCGACGGCCAGGCCGCAAACGCACGTGCGAGAGCGACCCGCTCTCGCTGACCGGCGGACAGCTGGTCGACGCGACGCTCCGCGTGCTCGAGCAACCCGACCGCCGCGAGTGCTTCGGTCGACCGCTCGGCCGATTCGGCGGGTGCGAGGCCGCGCAGCGCGAGACCGAGCTCGAGGTTCTCGCTCGACGTGAGAAAGTCGGAGAGCGCCGGGCCCTGGCCCACGACGGCGATGTGCTCTGCCCGCAGCGCTGCGCGGGCGTTCCTGTCAAGCCGAGACACGACGAGCGCGTCGAGCAGCACATCGCCCTCGTCGGGCACATCGAGGCCGGCAAGCAGCGCGAGGAGAGTCGACTTGCCGGATCCCGAGGGTCCCGTGACAACCGTGAGCTCCCCCGGGACGAACGTCGCGTCGAACTCCGCGAGCGCCGGCTGGGCACCGAAGCGCCGGGTGATACCGCGCGCCGCCAAGACCGCCCCATGCGTCGCCGCGGACGACGGCCGTGGTCAACGGTTGCTCATCGTCACGCACAGAGGCCGGATGCAGCTCGACCACGCCGTCGCCCGAGACCACCAGCGCGCGGTCGTTGATTCCGGCGGCCCGTAGCGCCGTCTCGGGTACGCGCAGCCACCCGCTGGAGTCGACCACCACCGTCTCCTCGAGTCCCAGACGCTCCTCGCTCACTCGGCCGTCACGGATCTGGATGACGCGGTCCGCGATCTCCGTCGACGCCGGGTCGTGGCTCACGACGATCGCCGTCGCGCCGTGCTCGGCGACGAGCTCGGAGAGCAGGGCGTACACCTCACTCGACGTGGTTGCGTCGAGCTCGCCCGTCGGCTCGTCCGTCAACAGAAGCTTCGGGCGATGAGCGAGCGCTGCGCACAGCGCGATCCTCTGCTGCTCCCCACCTGAGAGCTCATGCGGCAACGCCGCCGCACGGTCGAGGAGACCGACGCGCTCGAGGAGCTCTCGGGCACGCGCGTTCCGCTGCGCTCTCGGACGTCGACGAGAGGCCAAGGGGAACGCCCACGAGCTCCTCCGCCGTGAGCTCACCCGCGAGAGCTCGCCAGTAGTGCTGATCCGCGTACCCGAGTGTCTGACTGCGATATCGGGGCGAGTTGATGCTCCGACGAGCGTACGAGGTCGACGCCGGCAACCGTTGCCGCACCTGCCGATGGCCGCTCGAGCCCGCCAGCACGCGCATGAGCGTCGTCTTCCCCGATCCGCTCGGCCCGAGGACGACACAGGTCTCTCCTTCCTCGACCGAGAGCGTAAGCCCCTGCAGGGCGGCGACACCACCCGACGACGAGGGGTAGACGGCGAAGAGGTCGCGAACCTCGACGAGATCGGCCATTCCTAGTCCACGCTCCTGAGCTCGGGCCTCGCGAGCCGGCGAACGAGCGCCTGGTCGTCGTGCCCACGAGGAGTGCGGCGAGCAGGCCGTACCCCGCTACGGCCACGAGAATCACGAGCGGGTCGACAGCCGCGACGAGCGGAGGCTCCGCGACGTTCCCACGGGCGGTGACCGAGACGACCCTCGTCACGAGGCCGAGAAGCGCAAGCCCGACCAGGCCGCCGGCGAGTAACCCGACAACGGAGAGGGCGAGCGCACGGAACCGCACGACGCGGCGCAGAAGCGACGGGGAGGCTCCCTGCGCCTCGAGGTCGTACAGCTCGCCGCGATCGTCGCGGACGTCGGAGCGGACTGCGAGCGCGAGGCCGATTGCGGCGAGCACGAGGGCAACGAGAGCTGCGGCGGCCAGCGCGAACAGCGTGCCGTGGGCGAGCGGGTCCCGGCGTGCGTCCTCTTCGAGGTCGGCCCGGGAGACGGTCGTGAGCGCGCGAAACGGCGAGCGCGCGAGCCGAGCAGCCACTTCCGCCCGACGGTCCGTCGCGACGTCGAGCCAGAGCTCGTTCTCTCGCGCAGCCCCTGGTGCCACGGCATTTATCGCGGTCCGTAGCGCCGTGCGGTCGCCGACGACGACCTCGTCCTCGGAGCTCGGGAAGCGGTCGATCACGCCGGCAACTCGGAGGGGGACGATCGAACCGCCGATCTGCACCGGAAGCAGTCCGCCGACACCACCGACCAGCTCGGCGAGACGTGGGCTGACCACGACCGACGGAGGAGTCTCGTCGGTTGGCTGTCGTGGGCGGACGCGCGCGATCCGTTGGGGAGTAAGGACATAGTCGAGGTCGACTCCCGCGCGGGCGGGACTGACCTCGACCCCATCGACACCGATCCACGTCTGCAGCTCTCGGGCAAGCGGCCCGGTCAACCGAATGCGTCCTGTGAACGCCTGGCCCGCGTCGGCACCTCTCTCGATCAGCCGAGGTGGCGGCACGACCGCGAGCGTGACGAGCTGCGATCCGGGCTCCACGCGCGCCCGGAGAGTCGAAGAGCGGTTCGGGTCGGCGGCACCGAGCTCGATTCGCCGGAAGCTCCCGTCGTCCAACCCGACGACGGCCGCGAAGGAGAGAAGGCCGGGTCCCGACCCGGAGAACGATCTCGCGCCCGGGCAACGGTGCAGCCCGGAGCGCAACCTCCCGACCCGGGTCGACGACTGCGGCGAGCTGCGCGCGATCCTTGCCCCCGGCCCAGTCACGCCGCCAGACGCCCAGCCGCTCGATCGCCCCGCCGTCGAGCCCGAGGACGGTGACACCGCTGATCCGCTCGGCCCGCCCTGCGCTGCCGGTGACGCGGAGAACCGGGTAGGCATGACCGCTCTCGCCCGCAAGCGCACCGAACCGCTCGAGCGATGCGGCGTCGAAGACACGGACGAGCTTCTGCAAGTCCTCGCGAATCGTCACTGCGAGCGGAACCTCGAAGGCCGACTGCTCGCGCTCGCCGCGCTCGAGGGTCGATCGGTAACCCTCGGCGAGTACCGCCAGCGCGAACGCAATCGTCAAGAAGGCAACGGTTACGACGACTGCGCCCGGACCACGGGCGAGGCCCACAGCAGCAAGCCGCGTGGAAAGCGGGCCCCAGGACCGATCGGCGATCAGCCTGGCGAGCGGTCGGAAGATGCTCGCGACGAGGATCGCGGCGACCAGCGCAACGAGTCCCGGAAGCAGCAGGAGCAGGAGAGCTGGACCCTCCGCTCGCGACAGACGCGCCTCGTCGACGCCACCCCCGAGCAGCGCGATCAGCACGACGCCGAACCCCGCCACACCGATGAGCTCCAGAACGCCGATGCGCGCTCCGTCTCGCGTGCGAAGCGAGACGGCGACCGCGATCAGCACCGTGGTGACGACGGCGATTCCTGCGGCGATCGCCAGCCCTCGGCCGGAGAAGACGCTCTGCTCGAGGACAGCCACAACCGGGGCGCCGGACAGCCGGGCCGCCGACGCACCCGCGAGGCTCCCGGCGACCCACCCGACGAGCACACCGGCGATCGCGACGATGGCGCTCTCGACGACCGTCAGCAACCGCAATTGCCACGTGCGTGCGCCGTACCACGTCAAGCGACGCCGAGCATCGTCGAGATCGCGACGCATCCCGCGTGCGGCAAGGATCGCGAACGCAAGCAGCAACGCTGCCGCTTCGCCGCCGACGAGCAACAGCCGGTGCCCGGCGACGGACGCTGTCCGCTGCGCCTCACGCAGCTCCTCCTGCGGCGCGTCGACGGCGAACGACGCGGATCTGGTCGAGAGCGTCGTCCGCGCGCCCTCGATGCGCGAACGAGCGCGTCGACCTCCCACAGGCGCGGCTGGCCGGCGGCGACCGGCCATACCCACGCATACGTCCTGTAGCTGCTCGACAGAACCGGGGACGAAGCAAAGACGTCGAGACCCTCGGCAACGACGAGAGGGCCCGGTGTTGGCCGGTGATACCCAGCTGCCTCTCGAAGCGCGGACGCGATCTGCGCGTCGGCTGTCGCGCTGTCGGTCGGAGCCAGGAAGTCACCGAAGAGCTCCGCGAGCGGAGCGTTCCTCGTTCCCACCTCGACGAGCCTCAACCCGGGAGCGTCGGGCAGTTGTCCGCGGCCCCGAAGCCGCAGCACCTCGCAGCGGTCAGGCGTGCAGCGGCGCGGCAGTCGTCCCGACTGCACGAAGACGTAGGGCGCAAGCCCTTCCACGGCCGTGAGCCCGGCAAAGTGACCTGCAACCGTGCTCTCCCGTACGAGAACGAGAGGCGTCGGGCCGGCGAGAGAGAGTCCCGCAAGCGCCGCTCGCACCTCACGATCGAGCCTCGTTCTCGCCTCGTCGGCGCCCGACGGAACCCCGAACCAGACCGCGCGTACGCTGCGCGCCTCTGGCGGAATGCGTTCGATCGCCTGAGCCGTCGAGCGATCGGTCGCGATGGTGACCCCGGCCAGCACACCGGCGAGGACGGCCGTCGCGACGGCGAGCCCGAGGCCGCCATGAGCGCTCCGCTGTCGCGGCGCTTGACACGACGCCACGCGAGCCAGATGACATACCGCGCGGAACTCACGAGGACCCACGCCGTCGACGGTACGAGGCCGTCTTCACGCGGTTCCCGCAGATGGTCATCGAGCACCACGTGGACGAGCGATTCCGCGAGGAGTCGTAGAACAGCCAGCCACACGTCTCCTTGCGACAGGCCTTCAGGCGAGCCCACGTCCCTGCTGCCTGTGCCTCGAGCACGGTCGCAACAATCGAAGCCAATGCCCGCTCGGCAGCGGTTCCGCTAGGGACGAGAACGAGCTCGTCCGATCGACCGACCTCGATGCCGAACCGCACCCCCGTCAGGACCGAGCCGACGCCCACAGACGGCTCATCGCGCGTGGGGCCGCCCAGCGTGTTCATCCGGGCCATGCCTCGAAGAGTCGTGCGAAGCGCACGTGCTGCGACGAAGGTTTCCGCATCGACCGTCTCACCTTCCGCGAGCAGACCGCGCTCGAGGAACCAGCGCCCGAGCTGATCAGGACGCGCGATGTCGTCGCGCGCCCATTCGGGGATCTCGGTGTTGACGAAGTCCTGGACGAGATCGAGCGGGGCCGGCGCCGGCGCTCGGCCACCAGGCTGAAAGGCGTCGTCCACGGCTGCACGGTAGCCGCGTGACGCACCTGCTGCAACACCTTCTAATGGCTTCGGAAGGTGTCTAACGCACCTTCCACAGTGCTATAGAGGTGTTAGCGTCCCTTGACGCCGTGCACGGGTCGACCTGCAGCCTCCCACGCGTAATACGAGGCACTGGGGCCAAAGGAGCTCTCGAAGGCGCACGGCTCTCGGGTTTCTCCCGACCTCCAGCGCGCGCTGTGCGTGCCACAAAAGGTTCGGGTCGTCGCGCTCCTCCCACACGAGGATGAGATGCGCCGCAGTCATGAAATCCGCGATGAACGAGCAGCCTGCCGCAGGACACGGAAACGGGTCGGTCCGGACGCAGAACCATCCGGAGTGATCGCCACCTTCGTCGTCCTGCCACAGATCCTCGTCGATGTCCTCGACGACGTCGTGCAGCACAGACGCGCCTCGCCGAAGCTCGGGCTCCACGAGGGCACAATAGCCCCGTGCCGGAGTCCAGCAAGCGTGACGCGGCGCTCGTTCTCTCCGGAGGCGGGATCAACGGGGTGCTGCTCGAGCTCGGCTTCCTCAAACGGCTGCGGGAGACTCCGATCTGGCCGCGTATCGGCTGGATCTACGGGACCTCGGCCGGGGCGCTGGCCGGGACGATGGCGGCTCTCGACCAGGTCGACGACCTCGAGACCTTCGTGCTCTCGCTGCAAGCGGACGATGTGTTCCGACCACGGCGCATCTGGCAGCTGCCACTCGGGGGCCTGCACGACTACACCCTTCCCGCAACGATCGCAGAGCGCCTCGGAGGGCCTACCGAGCTCGGTTCGGCACTAGCGGCCTCGGACGTCGAGCTGATCGTCTTCGCAACGGATGTCAGCGAGCATCTCGACGCCGACACGGCTCGGCACTTCGAGCTCGCCTATGCCTCCCACTCCACGGAGCCCGAGACAATGGGACGAGCGATCCTGGCGTCCGCAGCGGTGAGCGCTCTCGTGCTGCCGATCCGCCTGGACGGCGTGATCGCGACCGACGGTGGCTGGGTGCGGAACTTCCCGCTCGAGCACGCGTACGCGAATCCTGGAGTGCACGCGATCGTCGCCTTCCGCTACCTCGCGAGCTACCGACCGACCGACGTGGCGTTCCTCGGACGCCTGCGTGAGCGGTTGGAGCGTTTCCGCGCGGTACCACCCGTGCGGTCGCTCCTGGCAGAGGTCCGGCTAGCGGAGGAGCGCTCGCGTCGCGGGGAGCCTGCTCACTATCCGGAGCTCATCATCCGCCTGATGCGTGTCGCGATCGCGAGGAACACCGTGCTCGAGGAGCGACTCTCCGAAGACAGAGAAGCATCCGTTCATGCACTCCATCACCTTCGGGACGAGGTGCTCGAGGCCGCACTTGCTGCGGCGCCCCCGTGGCGACGGCGGCGCCTGCGCGCCGAGCTCGCCGAGCTCTTTTCGAGCGCGAGCTTCCCTTTCCGCCACGAGCGCCCGATCGACCGGATCGTCGTGCGGGCGGCGCCAGGTGACGACGGACTCGATCCGACGTTCAGAGGCGCGTGGTCAGAGGAGAGCAAGCTCGCACTCGTCGAACGCGGTTACCGGCTCACGGACGAGGAGCTCGCGCGAGACGGGTCGTGGTTGATGGAAGGTCGGCAGGGGTCCGGGCAGGCGGTCGGACCCCATGCCGGTGAGATAACAGGCCCCGTGTGACCGGGGCCTGAGTGCGGCTAGCCCTGGGGGGAAGCGGGCCGCCGCCCGAGCGTGACTGTCACGCTCGTTTTCTTCGCTTCGCGGAAGATCTGGATCTTGATCTTCTCGCCGGGCTTGTGCGCGGCGATCGCGTCGCGGAGCTGTTCGATCGATGAAACCTTCTTCCCGTCGGCGGCAACGATGATGTCGCCGCCGAGGATGTACGTCACACCCGAGACGACGACGTCGGTGTCGCCCTTCCGGAGGCCGGCGCGATCTGCGCCACTCCCGTCGGTTATGGCCTCGACGAGAACACCCTCTTCCACCGGTAGCCGGAACTGCTCGGCCAGCTCGGTGGTGATCGGGCGGCCCTGGATACCGAGGTGCGGGTGCTCGACGCGCCCTGTGCGCAGAATCTGCGCAACCACGTTCTTCACCGTGTCCGCGGGCACCGCGAATCCGATGCCGACGTTTCCGACGTTGCCGGTGGCGACGCCGCCCGTCTCGATCTGGGTGTTGACGCCGATGACCTCACCCCGCGAGCTGAGCAGTGGGCCACCAGAGTTTCCCTTGTTGATGGGCGCGTCTGTCTGGATCACGTGATCGATCGTGAACCGTGGGTCGGGTGAGCTGATGAGGCGCTGGAGGGCGCTCACGATGCCTGCGGTCGCGGTGCGGTCGAGTCCGAACGGGTTCCCGATCGCGACGACCGGATCTCCTACTTCGACCATGTCGGAGTTCCCCAGCGGAAGCGGTGTCAGCGCGTTCGCGTTCACGTTCACGCGAATGACCGCGAGGTCGGTCGACGGGTCTGACCCGACCAGCTCCGCCTCCACCGTGTCCTGATTGGAGAAGCTGACCGTTATCTTGTCAGCACCTTCGATGACGTGGAAGTTCGTGATGATGTTGCCGCTCTTGTCGACCACGAAACCGGATCCGAGAGCGTGTTGCTCGCCTGCCGGAGCGGTCGAGACACCGGACTGGAGCGTCGTGTTGATCTGGACGACTCCAGGAGCGGCGCGCTTGTAGATCTCGTTCACGGTCATCGCGCCCACCGCCGAGGGCGACGCCTGCGTTCTCGTCGGCTCGACCGTCTCCGTCACGACTGTGGTGTCGCCCTCGAGCCCTCCGAGAAGCGCGACGGCGCCGACCGCGACGACGCCTCCGAGGGCGGCCGTCGCAGTGAGCGCGGCCAGGGATCGCAGCGGCAAAGACATGCGGGTTTGTTATAGCCGCGCCCGGATGAACCGCGGGTTAGCCGGAATTAAGTTCGAGTTCAGGGAGGAGCGCCGCTCGGCGCGTCCAGGTCAGGCAGCGAGGATACCGGTCACGTACATCGCGACGATGCCGGCGAGGAAGCCGCCGATCGCATACCCGGAGCGCAGTCCGCCAGGCGCGTGTCGGCTGACGTACCGACCGACCTCGAGGACGACCTGGAACGCTGCTCCGGCGGCGATTGCGAAGAACAGAACGGCGAGTACGTCACTCGTGGTGTACCCCCCGATCCACGCGCCGAGGATCGTCGGACCGCCGGCAATGAGCGCAAGCCCCGCTAGCGCGACGACGGTCACGCGTGTCTTCGCCATCGGCGTTGCGATTCCGAGACCCTCGGTGACGTTGTGGATCATGAATCCGACGATCAGGAAGGTGCCGAGCTGAAGCTCGCCGAGTGCGAACGAGGCGCCGATGGCAAGCCCCTCGCCGAGGTTGTGGACGCCGATGCCGATGGCAACGAGCAGCGCGAGCGAGAACCCGGTTGCACCGCTGCCCTTGCCGAGCGCACCCGACAGCGCGGTCATTCCGAGGAAGCTCAACGCGACGCCAAGTAACACGAGACCCGCTCCGCCGAGGGCCGCGGGGAGAAGGGCCTGAAACTCGAACGCTTCCGCAAGCGCCTCGACTCCGAGGAAGGTGAGCAGGCCCGCGGTGAACGCCATGAAGACGGAGAGCCAGGCGGCACTCGCCTGACGGAGGGCGGGAAGCCAGAGGAGCCCGAGCGCGACGGGGACGACGCCGACGAGCAGGCCGATGAGCGCGTATCCGAAGAAGCTCGAGACGGAGGGCTCCGTCGTCGCGATCGCTGCCGGGATCTCCTTCACGGTCTGGATTCCGGTCGAGCTCGTGACTCCGAGCGTGATCGGATCGTCCTCGACCCAGTTGAAGGGAACAACGATCGTGCTCGACCGGAGGCGGCCGAGGGTCGTCGGGCCGTCGACCGTGTACGGGACGATCGCGTCGTCCACGTTGACATTTGCGATCGTCAGATCGTCCGGCTGCGGGTTTCGGACGAGGATGCGGATCTCGCCCGGCGCGAACGTCACCCGGCGAATGTCGAACTCGTCCGCCGGCGGAGGGTTGCGCCCGACCATGTCGGCGAGCCACGAACCACCGGTCGAAACGGCTCCGACGATAATTGCGAGGAGCAGCACCGGGACGATTGCCCACAGGCGCCAGCCGAGGCGACTACCCGCTGGCGCCGTGCCTGCTTCCACTAGTCCTCGACCTCGAAGAAGCCCATCCAGCCGAGCTCGGCGAACTCCGACTGGTGAGCGTGGAACATGAAGCGCCCCGTGTTCGCGAACTGGATCTCTATGACTCCGCGCTGCCCCTGGCACTGCATCACGGTGTCCGTGTACTCCCAGTTCTCCCCGGTGCCTGTCGGCTGGTAGCGGAAGAAGTCGCCGTGCAGGTGGAACGAGTTGATGAGATCGAACTCGGTCAGGTTCGCGAGATAGATCCGCACGAGCTCCGACCGCTTGACCTGGATCGGATACCTCGCGTAGTAGAACGAGCGTCCGTTCACCGTGTAGAAGTTGTTCTCTCCGTCGGCATCCGTGTCGAACCCGTTCATGACCATGACGAGCTCCTTGGCGGGTGGACGCAGCTCCTTCGGATCGATGATGAAAGCGCCGTAGAGGCCCTTGTGGATGTGCTTCTTCAGAGGCGTCGAATGGCAGTGGTAGAGATGCAGGCCTGCGGGTCGAGCCTCGAACTCGTACGTGAACTGGCCGCCCGGCTCGACGATCTCGAAGACTCCATCCATGTTCGCCGGGTGGATTCCGTGGAAGTGGATCGTGTGCGGATGCGAGCCCTCGTTCCGGAACTTCACGCGAAGCGTGTCGCCCTCGGTCGCGCGAATCACGGGGCCGGGAGCCGTGCCGTTGTACGTCCACGCCGGGAAGAAGACACCTGGTGCGACCTCGAGCTCGTTGTCGACCGCCACGAGGTTGTACTCGCGCACGCGACCCGGACTTGCTCGAAGCGGCCGAGGGGGGTAGAGAATCGTGTCGAGGTCACGTGGGCCACCGACGGCGGGCGCTTCCTCCCCGATCATCGCGGCGTGCCCCTGCGCGCTTCCCTGAATGTGGCTCGTGGGCGTTCGGGAGTCCCCGTGCAGCGAATGGTCTTGCGCGTCGCCTGCTCGAGCGCTGTCGCCGAGCGCGAGCTTCGCGACGATCGGGGCGGCCGCGATCGGCGCGGCCGCAGCGAGGAGCCGCTTGCGTGTGAGTCGTGTTTTAGACATGACTAATTCCGATTCGGAGTGTACTCTCAAAGAGGTATGCCGGCAACCAGCACGCTCACCGTGGCGGTTCAGGACTACTTGAAGGCGATCTACGCCCTCGAATCGGCGGGCGAGAGGGTCACGACGTCGGCACTGGCCATGCGTATGGGCGTGAGTGCTCCCTCCGCGACGGCCATGACGAAGCGCCTCGCAGAGCTCGGGCTCGTCGAGCGCGCCCCGTACAAGGGGGTCGCGCTCACGGACGAGGGTCGCCGCAGCGCACTCGAGATGCTCCGCCACCACCGGCTGCTCGAGCGCTATCTGGCCGATCGGCTCGGACTGTCGCTCGACGAGGTGCATGCCGAAGCCGACAGGCTCGAGCACGCGCTCTCCGAGGAGCTCGAGGCAAAGATCGACGCGGAGCTCGGATACCCGACTCACGACCCGCACGGGGATCCGATCCCCGATGCCGAGCTGCACGTCGACCCCGGACGCGACCGAACGCTGGCGGACCTCGCACCGGGCGAGCGCGCCGCCGTGTCGCGTGTCCCGGACGGCGACCCGGACCTCCTTCGCTACCTCACCGAGCTAGGGCTTGTTCCGGGCTCGGACGTCGAGGTCGTGGCACTAGCGCCGTTCGCGGGACCCGTGACGCTGCGAACGACGAGCGGAAGCCACGCGATCTCGCGTGAGCTCGCCGACCGCATCCGCGCGGCCTGAGTCGATCAGGCAGCAGCTCAGCCGCACGCCCGGAGCCTCGGCTCGCGCCGCCTTGCTCTACTGGTCGAGCACGAGCGCGACGGCCTTGACCTCTCGGAGCCCGCTCGGCGCCGAGCGCCTCGTCGAGCTTCCGCTGGAGGTCGCCCGACTCGAGAAGCTCCTCGGTGATGTCGGCGCCGCCGATCAGCTCGCCCTTCACGAACACCTGTGGAATCGTCGGCCAGCCGGAGATGGCCGAGAGCTCCTGTCGGATGCGCGGGTCCGGGAGGACGTCTACCGTCGTGACCGGCGCGCCGACCGCGCTCAGCGCGTTGAGCGCACGGTGGGAGTTGCCGCACATGACCATCTCGGGCGTGCCCTTGATGAAAACGGCCACCGGCTCGTCGCTGATGACCTCCTCGATCTGCTCTTTGAGCGTGCTCATGCCGTTCCTTTCGTCTTGATGCGCAGCTCGTGGATGGAGCCGTCGCCGAGCGGAGCAGCGAGTGCGTCGTTCACGCGACGGTGCTGGTCGAGAAGCGAGAGCCCGTCGAACGCAGGGCTCGCGACGATGACCTGAAAGTGGTCACCGGTTCCCGTGCGGTCTTCGACCGCCAGCTCGACGGCGTCGGGGAACGCGTCAGCAAGGACGACGCGGATCGCTTCTGCCTCCATCTCGGCCATGCTACCGCCCGGTAGTCTCGGTGCCGTGCGTGCAGTTCGAGCACTCGGGCTCCTCACCCTCGGGATGTATGCCGGCTTTGCCGGAGCTGCTGCCGTCATGAAGCGCGCGCTGCCCTCGCGCGGCGACGAGGAGAGCGACGAGGTTCAGCTCGTCGCGATCTTCGACGGAGTGACGCTCAAGAGCCGCGCGACGGCTTTCCGCGGCGGCTCGATGCTCGCGTGGTTCGGCGGCATCGCGGTCGACCTGCGCGAGGCGCAAGCTCGCGCCCGGTGCCCGCATCTCGGTGCACTCGCTCTTCGGTGGGATCGCGATCCGCATACCGCCGGGCTGGAGGGTCGAGTCGAAGGCGAAAGCGCTCGAGCGGCGGCGTCGACGATCAACGCACCGAGCCGGACGATCCTGCCGCGCCGACGCTCACGCTCGACGGGCTTCGCGCTGTTCGGAGGAATCGCCGTCGGGGCCGGTCGCCGACGGCGCGTTCGAAAGCTAGGCGGGTGCGCCGCGCCGTCCGGTTCCTTGCCTCGCTCCCCGAGCGGCTGCTCCGCGTCGTCGCGGCGACCGGCGGCGGTGCTGTTCACGAAACCGCCGAGCTCGTCCTCCCGAGACTCGTTCGACGATCGCGCCTGTACGAGGCGACCGCCAAGAACCTCCTGCGCATCACCGTCGAGCTCGTGGGCGGAGTCGACCGCCCGCCTGATGCCCTGGCGGCGGAGGTCGAGCCATCGCCCGGGAAGCTCGCGGTGCGAAAGGGCGCCGGCAACGTCGTCGAGCTCGGCTCGATCTTCGCGTTCGGCTTCTCCCCCCTCTGGCTGCTCGCGGCAGCAGCAGACGTCACGCACGGAACACGGATCTATCTCGATGCGCTCGTCGGCGAGCTCAAGCTGGCGGGTGTCGTCGCGCAGAGCGCCGCGCTCCAGTCGGTCGACGACCTGCTCGCAGCGCTCGAGGGAGCGAGCGGGACGTCCGCACGCCTGATCGACATCCCGCCGCTCGAGGTGGAGGCGCTCAAGCGATCGCTCTCGGATCTCCGAGTCAACGTCGAGGAGCTCCCGACCCCGGCAGAGCTTGCCGCTGCATATGCAGGACTTCTCGACGAGGCGGAGCGCGAGAAGCGGAGCCTGCTCGAGGTCTCGGCCGGGATCGGGTTCGCGTTCTTCAACTCCGCGCGCAAGGTCGGACGCCAGCACGTGCTCGATCCCTACAGCGAGGACCTCAGGCCGGTGCGCGACGAGGGCTTCGCGAGATATGCGCTGCAGAGTCGGAAGCCCCTACGCGCAGGCGGTCGCTGCGCCATTTCGACCCGCAGCGGTCGACCTTCACGGAACGCGGGATCGAGCGAGTGGGACGCTCAAAGCTGCTTGAATCGTCGGAGATGGGAGAGGTGGTGACGCATCCCGGACAGCTTCGGCGCACGCTCGCGGCTGGCCGTCGGCGACCGCGAGGTCGACATCTTCCGGATCGGCGCGCTCCAGGAGCGCTTCGACGTCCTGCGACTGCCGTACACGCTTCGGATCCTGCTCGAGAACGTCCTTCGCAACGAGGACGGCGTCACGGTGACGAATGCCGACATCGAGGCAATCGCCGGCTGGGTCGCGGCCGCGGAGCCGTCGAAGGCGATCTCGTTCACCCCGGGTCGCGTGCTGCACCAGGACTTCACGGGCGTCCCGGCGATCGTCGACCTCGCCGCGATGCGAAATGCGATGCGGACCTCGGCGGCGACCCGGGCGCGATCAACCCCGTAGCTTCCCTCGGAGCTCGTGATCGACCACTCGGTGCAGGTCGACGAGTTCGCGACACCGTTCGCGATCCGGCGCAACTCCGCGCTCGAGTTCCAGCGCAACCGCGAGCGCTACGGATTTCTACGCTGGGGGCAAAGCGGGTTCGCCAACTTCAAGGTCGTCCCACCGGCAACCGGGATCGTCCATCAGGTGAATCTCGAGTTTCTCGGACGCGTCGTCGAGGAACGGGACGGCGATGGCATTCCCGGACACGCTGCTCGGGACCGACTCGCACACGACGATGATCAACGGTCTCGGCATCCTCGGTTGGGGCGTTGGCGGCATCGAGGCGGAGGCCGCGATGCTCGGCGAGGCCGTCTCGATGCTCGTGCCGCAGGTGGTCGGCTTCAGGCTCATGGGCGAGCTGCCCGAGGGCACGACCGCGACCGACCTCGTCCTGACCGTCACGGAGATGCTCCGCGCGACGGGCGTCGTGGGGAAGTTCGTCGAGTACTTCGGCCATGGGCTGGCGGGACTGCCGCTCGCCGACCGGGCGACGATCGGGAACATGTCCCCGGAGTACGGCGCGACCTGCGGGTTCTTCCCGGTCGATGCCGAGACCTTGCGCTACCTCCGCCTGACGGGCCGAGCGCCGCGAGCGAGTCGCCCTCGTGGAGGCCTACTGCAAGGAGAACGGGCTCTGGCACGATCCGGAGCAAGCGCCGACCTACACGCAGGTGGTCGACCTCGACCTCTCGACGGTCGAGCCCTGGCTCGCCGGGCCGCGCCGACCGCAGGACCGCGTTCCGCTTCGTCAGGCGAAGCAGGCATTCCTCGGAGAGCTCGAGAGCTTCGGCATCGACTACGGCAACGGGGGTCGACGAGGCCGTAGCGGAGTCGTTCCCGGCCAGCGATCCTCCGGCTGCGACAGAGCCCGGAGCAACGCCGCCCGAGGGCGGGCAGGAGGTGTCCGTGCCTGCGGTTGCGGTCGCGGAGCGATGCCGGGGTGCGCAGGTGCGAGATCGACGGCGAGACCGTGCTGCTGGACCACGGCTCCGTCGTCATCGCCGCGATCACGTCGTGCACGAACACGTCGAATCCCGCTGTCATGGTCGGCGCCGGCCTGCTGGCCAAGAACGCGGTCGAGCGCGGTCTCAGACGCAAGCCGTGGGTCAAGTCGAGCCTCGCGCCGGGCTCGAAGGTCGTCACGCAGTACTACGACAAGGCGGGTTTGACCACCTATCTCGACGAGCTCGGCTTCAACACGGTGGGCTACGGCTGCACGACCTGCATCGGAAATTCCGGCCCGCTGCCCGAGGCCGTCTCGCAAGCGATTCTCGAGGCCGACCTCGTCGCATGCGCCGTCCTCTCGGGAAACCGCAACTTCGAGGCGCGGATCCATCCGGAGGTGAAGGCGAACTACCTCGCCTCGCCGCCGCTCGTCGTGGCGTATGCACTCGCAGGACGCATGGACCTCGATCTGCTCACCGAGCCCATCGGGATCGGCAAGGACGGCGAGGACGTGTATCTCGCGGACATCTGGCCCTCGGCCGAGGACGTGCAGCGCACGATCGAGGCCACGATCGACGAAGAGATGTTCGAGGCGACATACGCGGACGTGTTCACCGGCGACGACACCTGGCGCTCCATGCCCGTTCCCGAAGGGGAGCTGTTCGCCTGGGATCCCGGCTCGACGTACGTCCGGCGTCCCCCGTACTTCGACGGCATGCCGCCCGAGCCCGGCATCGTCGAGGACATCAGCGGTGCCCGCTGCCTCGTCTCCGTCGGCGACTCCGTCACGACCGACCACATCTCGCCGGCGGGCGCCATCAAGCTGGACTCACCGGCGGGGCGCTACCTGATCGAGCACGGCGTCGAGCGGCCCGACTTCAACTCGTACGGGTCCCGCCGCGGGAACCACGAGGTCATGGTGCGCGGCACGTTCGCGAACGTGCGCCTCCGCAACTTGCTCGTGCCCGGCTCGGAAGGAACGTGGACGGTGCACCTCCCTCGGGCGAGGAGATGACGATCTTCGACGCGTCCGAGCGCTACCGCGCCGAAAGCGTCCCGCTCGTCGTGCTCGCCGGCAAGGAGTACGGGTCGGGCTCGTCACGCGACTGGGCGGCCAAGGGCCCGAAGCTGCTCGGGGTCCGCGCGGTCATCGCCGAGAGCTTCGAGCGGATCCACCGCTCGAACCTGCTCATGATGGGGATCCTCCCTCTGCAGTTCCTGCCGGGACAGAGCCTCGAGTCGCTCGGGCTCACGGGCCGCGAGGAGTACTCGATCGTCGGCGTCGAGAACGGCGACGCACGGGAAGTCACGGTGCATGCGGACGAGAAGGAGTTCCGCGCGACCGTGCGGCTCGACACGGCGCGGGAGCGCGAGTACCTGAGGCACGGCGGCATCCTGCTCTACGTGCTCCGCCGCTTGCTCTCCTCGTAGCCGAGCTCAGGCGGGAGCGGGCGGTCGTGGACGACGACGAGCGTCGTCGTCGGGCGCGTGAGCGCGACGTACAGCTCACGCAGACCTTGGCCGCCGACACCCTCGTCGACGATGAGCGCAGGCTCGACGACGATCACGTGGTCGAACTCCATGCCCTTCGCCTCGCGCGGCGTGAGCACGGAGATCCGCGAGTCGTCGAACAGCGAGCCGGGCGTGGCCTCGACGTCACCCCGCAGCGACGGCGGCGCGATCACCGCGAGCAGGCCCTCCTCGCCGGCGAGCCGGGCGGCCTCCTCGTACGCGGCATCGAGCGGCTCGGCGGAGCGGACGATGCGAGGCGCGTGGGCGCCCGCGCGATACGCAACCGGCGGCTCGACGTCCGGCGCGATGTGCTCGAGCAGGGGAAGCGCGAGCGCCATGATCTCGCGCGGAACGCGGTACGCGTGCTTGAGCTCCCGGATCTCGCTCTCCTCGCCGCCCGGAAGCTGGCCACGACCTCGTCCCAGCTCCGGTACGAGATCGGGCCGGTCGCCTGGGCGACGTCGCCGAGGAGCGTGAACGCGCCGGCTGCCCGGCGCGCGACCATCCGCAGCTGCATCGGGGTCAGATCCTGCGCCTCGTCCACGATGACATGCCCGTAGCTGTCGTGGTCGCCGAGCAACAGCTCGCGTGCCTCGTCCAGAAGCGGGAGGTCGGCCGCGCTCCACCCGCTCCGCGCGCGCCGCAGGAGGCGCTGCTCGTCCTCGTCGAGGATGCCCGTCCGCCGCTTCGGCGAGACGCTCCCGTGACGACAGCAGGCCGCGCACGACTCGCTCCGGGCTCGGAGCGGGCCATGTCACCTGGAGAAAGCGGTTGAGCAGCCCGTCCTTCCGCAGCGCCCGCTCGACCTCGTCGAACGCACGGACTGCCTGCCCGCCGAGCGTCTCTCCGTAGTCGGCGTAGAACCGGCGGAGCACGCTCATCCGGAAGCGCTCGCGGGCGGTTGCAGAGAGCCCGCCTTCCTCGCGCGCGGCAGCGAGCAGCTCCGCCACCTCGCGTTTCCGGACGCCGACGAACATCCCATCCATCCGGACGACGAGCTCCTCGGGCCGACCATGCGAGCGCAGCTCGACCGCCCGGCGCACGACCTGGGCAAGACGCGTATCGGCCTTGAGGCGCTCGACCTCCGGCGGGTCGACGAGCGTGATCGGCGCGTCCGCTACGAGCTCGGCGACGGCCAGCTGGTCGACGGCGTCCTCGCCGAGCGAAGGCAGGACGTGCGAGACGTAGTCCATGAACACCGGGTTCGGGCCGACGACGAGCACGCGCCGGAGCGCCGTCCGGTGCGCGAAGAGCAGGTAGCTGGCACGGTGGAGGCCGACCGCGGTCTTCCCTGTGCCCGGGCCTCCCTGGATGACGAGCGGCGGCTCCGGGTCCCGCGCGATGAGGCCGTACTGGTCAGCCTGGATCGTTGCGACGATGTCGCGCATGCGCGCGTCACGCGCGCGCTCGAGCTCCTCCAGCAGGAAGTCGTCGAGGCTGCTCGCGGCGTCGGCGAGGGAGCCGTCGAGCGCCTCGTCTGAGATGCCGGTGAGCGTCCGACCCCGGAGGCGGAAGCGGCGGCGGAGGGTGACGCCGTGGGGCTCGGCCGGCGTCGCGGTGTAGAAGGGGCGCGCGGCGGGTGCCTGCCAGTTCACGACCAGCACGCCGTCGTCGTCTTGAACCCAGCGACGCCCGACGTAGAGGGAGCGCTCCATGGAGTCGACGTCGATACGGCCGAAGCACAGGATCTGCTCGGCCGCCTCGTAGGCAGCGAGCCGGCGGTCCACCCACGTCTCGATGCGCCCGGCTGCGATGTCGGCGCCTTCGGCGCCGATCCCGGCAGCGGCGACCGTGCGCAGCAGCGCCTGGCGCATGCCTCGAGGCACTCGTACGCGTGATCGAGGTAGGCCTGCTCGATAGGGAGATCCGGGTGCGCCATGGTTGCTAGGGCCGCTTCCAGCCGACGAAGATCGCCCACCCGAGGTGGTCACGTCCGTGTCGGAGGTAGGTGCGCTTGTAGCTCTCGTGCCGTTCGCGGATGTCGGCCGCATCGGGATCGTCCGCGTTCTCGGCGAGCCACTTCTCGACCGCGCGCCAGTGCAGCGTCTCGTAGCGATCCCAGTCGTCCTCCGACGAGGCGATGACGGATGTTGCGACGAGTCCTCCGCTTGCGAGGATGTCGACCGTGCCTTCGAGCGTCGTGAACGGCGCCGCTCGGTCCTCGTAGCCGTCCGGAAGCGGAACGCGCCGCCAGTAGGGCTCGCCCACGACGACATGGCCGCCAACGTGGACCGTCGGCTCGAGAGCATCGAGAGTTGCAGCCAGGCTGCCCCAGACGAAGCTCGCGCCCAGGCACATCGCGACGTCGTACTCGTCTTCGCCGAGACGCACGTCGCTCGCGTTCGCAAGCTCGAACGTGATCCGGTCTGCCACGCCTTCGCGCGCGGCTCGCTCGACGGCCACGGCGTGGAACTCCGGAGCGATCTCGATTCCGTGAATCGCGCAGCCGAACTCCTGCGCAAGCAACACCGCAGGGCCACCCCGGCCGGACGCGATGTCGAGCACGCGCGTTCTCCGGTCGAGACCGAGCCGCTCGCCGAGAAGCAGCAGCTTCTCGCGCGAGGTCGGATTCTGGATCTCGTGATCCTGCTCCGCGACCACGAAGTAGCGAGGAATCACCGCGCGATTCTCCCATGCCATCGCTACGCTCATCCGCCGATGGCCCGGCACGATCGCATCGAGGGCAGCTGGGGGATCGACCCTGTCCCCGATCGGCTTCGCGTGCTCGGCGGCCTGGACACCGGCCTGCTCTGGGGCAATCTGGGGGTCTCGCTGCTGGTCGTCGTTGCCGGCGCGGCGCTCGTTCCGGCGCTCTCCCTGCCAGACGCCCTCATCGCGATCGCGCTCGGCTGCCTGATCGGGAACCTGATGCTCGGCGTCGCCGGCGGGATTGGTGCCGATGCCCGGGTACCGGGCATGGTGCTTCTCCGAGCTCCGCTCGGACGTCGCGGCTCGTATCTGCCGACCGGGGTCAACGTACTGCAGGGCATCGGCTGGTCGGTGTTCGAGCTGCTGATCATCGCCACCGCGGCGGCAGCGTTGTCCGACGAGCTCTTCGGATTCCGGGCGCAGTGGCTCTGGACGATCGTCTTCGGCGTCTTCGCCCTCGCGCTCGCCCTGCTCGGCCCCATCGGGTTCGTCCGCCGGTTCGTCCGAAGGATCGCCGTGTGGGCGGTGCCGCCCGCGCTCGTCTACCTGACCTGGTGGGCGCTGGACGGCGCTGACGTCGGCGCGCTCTGGGATCAGCCCGCCGCCGGAGGTCTTTCCGTCTGGCAGGGAGCGGACATCGTGGTCGCGATCACCGTCTCGTTCGTCCCGTATGCCGCGGACTACACCCGCTTCTGCCGCGACCGGAGAGGTGCGTTCCTCGGCACCGGGGTCGGCTACCTCGTGCCGGACGCCTGGCTTCTCGCACTGGGCACCGTCCTCGTTCTCTCGCAGGACTTGAGCGACCCTGCAGCTCTCCCGGCGGCGGTGGTCGCCGGCGGCTTTGCGGCAATCCTCGCCCTCTTTGCGCTTCTCGTCACCGAGACGGACGAGGCGTTCGCAAACGTGTACTCCGCCGCGGTCTCGCTGCAGAACGTCGTGCCTCGCGCGCCACAACCCGCACTGATCGCGCTCGTAACAGCCATCTCGGTCGTCGGCGCGCTCGTCATCGACCTCGTCTCGTACCAGAGCTTCCTGCTCCTGCTCGGCTCTGTGTTCGTGCCGCTCTTCGCCGTACTCCTTGCCGACTGGGTCGCCGCCGGACGCCACTACACGACCTCCGACGTGTTCGAGGCACCCGCGTGGAGACCGGGTCTGATCGCAGCCTGGATCGCCGGCTTCGCGGTCTACCAATGGCTCTTCCCGACAGGCCCGTCCTGGTGGGTCGACCTCGTCTCGGAGCTCGATCCGCCGAACTGGGGCGTGGGCGCGACGGTTCCGAGCTTTCTCGCCTCCTTCATCGCAGCAAGCGTCATCGCCCACGTCACACGCCGGTCGGTCGCACTCGGTGCAGATACGTGAGCTCCATCGCTGTCATCGGAAACCTCAGCCGCGACATCGTCGCCGGAGCGGCTCCCCGACCCGGGGGCGCCGTGTACTACGCCGCTCGAGCCGTCGCCCGGATCGGTGCGGAGGCGCGCATCGTGACCCGCTGCGCAGCCGCCGATGCCAGCGATCTTCTACCGCGACTCGAAGTGTTCGGCGTTCCCGTGACATTTCGAGCCGGGAAGCGAACGACCGCGTTCACGTTTCACTATGAAGGCGACCATCGCGTGATGCACGTCGACGACATCGGTGACCCCTGGACGGTCGCGGACGCGACGGGCTGGGTCGCCGATGCGATTGGCGACGCGAAATGGATCCAGATCGGCGCGCTCCTCAGAGCGGACTTCTCCGCCTCGACGCTTGCAGCGCTTGCAGGCGACCGCCGGCTCCTGCTCGTCGACGCTCAAGGGCTGGTGCGCCTCGCCGGGGTTGGCCCCCTCGAGCGCGATGCCGACATCGATCCAGCGGTACTTGGATCACTTGCGGTCCTCAAGTTGAACGAGGACGAGGCGCGCATCCTCGCCGGTGGCGTCGAGCCCCAGCTCCTTCGGGCTCTCGGCGTCCCCGAGATCGTCCTCACGCTCGGGTCCGCGGGCGCACTCCTCGTAACCGACTCCCACGCCGAGCGAATCGCGCGCATTCCCGTCGAAGGTGCGATCGACCCGACAGGCGCAGGAGACTCCTTCTCGGCTGCCTACGTATCGGCGCGAGCGCGAGGCGCCGCACCCGTCGAGGCAGCGCGCGCTGCCAATGCCCTGGCGGCAGATCTCATCTCGGTCGCGTAGTCGGCGCTAGGAGCGCTTGGCTGCCCAGTCGGCCGGCACGTCCGAACCGCCCTCCTCGGTGATTCGAGCGCCGAAACGAACGAGGGCCGGATGCGACGCGATCTTTCCTGCCAGCACCGCTTCTCCGAGACCGAAGTCCGTCGCCAGAGAAAGCAGCGGGGACGGCACGAACGAGAAAAGCTCCCCCACAGATGCGAGATCGGAGCTCGAGTTCATACGCATGAGCACGAGGTTGTCGCATTGCGAGAGCACCTGCTCGTCCACCTTCTGCGGGCGCTGCGTCGAGACGAGGAGGTAGAGGCCGTACTTGCGCCCCTCGGCGGCGATACGGATGGCGTGTTCCGTTGCGATGGCGGTAATGGGATCCGCTGGATCGCTCGGACAGACGTTGTGGGCCTCGTCGATCACGATCAGCGTGGGCTCACGATCGGCGCGGTGCCTCCACAGGGTCGCGAGAACCGCCTCTGACACGAGCGCCTTTTCTTCGAGCGTCTGCAACGACCCGAGATCGACGACAAGACATCGCGACGTTCGCCGCGAGACGTCGTCCACCACGGATCCCGGATCACCACGCGACCACACTTGCCAGCGATCGATTCCGAGATTCCGCATGCGGAGACCGATCGCCTGAGCATGGTCCCCACCACCGGCGAGGAGGTCGGGTAGGGACGCCTGCCCGCCGCTCGCTAACCAGGATTCGAGCAACGCGGCGAGCTCTGCATACTCCTCGCGATCGGCGATCGGGTCGAGCCTCAGCGAGGCGGCCTGGACGCGGGGGTCGAGGTCGGCGTAGCGCAGGGACAGCCGCTCCGCACCCTGATCCGCCGCCTGACGCACGACCACGCCGGCGGTCGAGGCATGCCGGCTTGCCACGAGCTCGTCGACGCCTGCCCGCGTCTGCCCGAGCCGCACGAAGTCCGAGTTGGGGTCGAGAACCACGATGCGCAGACTGGTCTCGAGCAGCAACTGCTCGAGAATCACCCCAAGTGAGTAGGTCTTGCCCGACCCCGACTGGCCGCAGAGGAACGTGTGCCGGTCGAACCCTCCCGCGTCCAGGCGGAACGGTGCTCCTGGTGCGAGCCGAAGCTCGCCGACCTCGAGCTCGGCACGCGCCGGCCGTACGGACTCGAGCCACGCATGCACCTCCGCGGGCACGCGCTGGCCGCACGAGACCGTCATGGAACGGGGTCAGGTCACCGTCGCGGATGACACCCGACCCGCGAACGATGCGAAACGTCACGTTCGTCGAGATCTGCGCATCTCCGTGGTCGGGGCCGACCCCCACCCCCGGCGCGTCGGCGAGCTCGAGCCCGAGGGCGAGCAGCTGGCCAAGGCGCGTCTGCGCCCTCGTGCTCGATGATCACGTAGCCACCGACCTGCAGCGTGAGGTCGTGCGCGGGGGCCTGACACGTGAAGTGGCGCCCGTCCACCGACGTCGCCAGCGGAAGAATCGCCTCCTCGATCTGCCGTCTCAACTCCCGATACCGCCCGGCGTGCACGTTGACGGGGTCGAGGGACTCGGTCACTCGGCCACCACAGGATCGAGGCGAAACTCGCCGCGCGCGACAACGACTGCGTTGCCACCGACGGAGACCTTGCTGAGCTCTCCGTCGCTGCCATCGGCTCGGGCGAAGAGGGTCGACGGGCGCCCGATCTCGGCGCCCTGCGAGATCTCGAGCCACTCGCCCCACTCAGCGCGCCCGTGACGGCAGACATGGACGGCCAGCGGACCGGCAGCGGAGCCCGTGGCCGGATCCTCGGCAACGCCGTCGGCGGGAGCAAACACGCGCGTCTTCCACTTCGCGCCCGCGCCCGAGAAGCAGCTGACCATGATCTCGAGCTCGGTGAGAGCGGCGAGATCCGGCGCGAGCGCCGCTACCTCGTCCACGGAATCGAGCATGACGAACGTGTGCCGAAGGCCGTTGTCGTACCGCTCGACCGGGAGCGCCGATCGCGTGACGCCGAGAGCGGCCAGGAGCGCGTCCGAGTCAGGGTACGGCTCGAAACTCGGCAGCGGCTGCTCCATCCGGCCGAACACGATCGAGCCGGACGCATCGCGTTCGAGCTCGACCGGGACGACTCCGCCAGTCGTCTCGAGCTCGATGACATCCCGCTGAAGAGGGGCCGCGAGTACGAACGCCGTTCCGAGGATCGGGTGCCCCGCAAACGGCAGCTCCACCCGAGGCGTGAAGATCCTGATCTTGACGGTTCCCGCACCCTCGGCGGGAAGCACGAAGACCGATTCGGAGAAGTTCATCTCGAGGGCGAGCGCCTGCATGGTCTCGGAGTCGAGCCCGCGCGCATCGGTGAACACGGCGAGCTGGTTGCCCGCGAGGGGTCGATCCGTGAAGACGTCCGCGACGACGTAGCGCAGCGTTCGCACGTCGGCACCCTAGTCGGCCCGGGCTGCGAAGTCGCGGGGCTATGCTCGCTGCGTGCTGCTCTACCTCGTGCGCCACGCACACGCCTCAGCCGGTGAGCCCGACGAAACACGTCCGCTCTCGGAGCGTGGACGCGCCGAAGCCCGCGCTCTCGCGGACTTGCTGGCCGCAGCGGAAGCGCCACCGACGATGGTCGTGACGAGCCCGCTCCTTCGGGCGCGCGAGACAGCCGACGAGATCGCAGCCGGCACGCGCACCGCGGTGCGCGTCGATGAGCGGCTGGCTCCGGGTACGACGCTCGACGCAGTTCGAGCTGCCATCGGGAACGAGCCAGGGCCAGTTGCCGTCGTGTGCCATCAACCCGACTGCTCCGAGATCGCGCTCGCAATGACCGGGAACGACCCAGGGTTCCCACCGGGCGGCCTTGCGGAGATCTCGCTCGAGCGCTGAGGCATCCGCCTCGACGTCTGCCAGCCATCCCCTGCAACGACATGTCGACTGCAATCTCCGTGCGGAACCTCGAGAAGTCGTATGGCAGCGCCGATGCGCTACGAGGGATCAGCTTCGACGTCGAGGTCGGCGAGGTCTTCGGGCTGCTCGGGCCGAACGGGGCGGGCAAGACGACGACCGTCGAGATTCTCGAGGGGTACCGGCGGCGCGACGCGGGTGAGGCGTCTGTCCTCGGGTACGACCCCGGCGAGGCGGCGCGCGCGCTCCGCGAGCGGATCGGGGTCGTTCTTCAGCACTCGGAGAATCACCCTCTCCTCACGGTTCGCGAGGTGCACAGAATGTTCGCCGGCTACTACGCGCAGCCGCTTGACGTCGACGAGGTCATCGAGCTCGTGGGCCTCGCCGACAAGCGAGATGCTCGCGTTCGATCGCTCTCGGGGGGTCAGAAGCGACGGCTCGACCTCGGCGTCGCCCTCGTCGGCGACCCGGAGCTCGTCTTCCTCGACGAGCCGACGACCGGCTTCGACCCGGCAGCACGGCGCTCGGCCTGGGAGATGATCCGCTCGCTTCGATCGCTCGGCAAGACGATCCTCCTGACCACGCACTATCTCGACGAGGCGCAGCAGCTCGCCGACCGAGTCGCAGTGATCCGCGCCGGCCTCATCGTCGCCCTGGGAACCCCCACCGATCTGATCGGCGACACCCAGCGCGTAGAGATCCGACACCGTGTCGACGGCGCGCTCGTCGTCGTCGAGACCGACGATCCAACCCGAACGCTCAACGAGCTAACCGGGAAGGCACTCGCTGCTGGTCGACCGCTCGAGCAGCTCGAGGTGCGCCGGCCGACGCTCGAGGACGTGTACCTCGAGCTCGTCGCCGAGTCCGAGGAGGAGGCGTGAGGGTGCTCGTCCATCAGCTTGCCTTCGAGCAGCGGGTCTTCTGGCGGAGCCGGGAGGCGGCCGTCTTCATCTTCATCTTCCCGCTCCTTCTCTACGCGCTCCTCGGTTCGGTCTACTCAGGGGAGATCGAGGGGTATCCGGCGGTGGACGTCCTTCTTGCAGGGTTGTTCGGTTACGGGGCCATGAACACCGCGTTCGGCGGCCTCGCGATCGTCTTCGTCGGTCGACGGGAGACCGGCATCCTCAAGCGGCTCCGGTCGACCCCGCTGCCACCCACGATGTACATCGCCGCCGTGCTCGTCTCGATGGCTCGTCGTGTTTGCCCTGGAGGCGCTCGGGCTCGTCGCGCTCGGCAGCCTCGCCTTCGGCGCCAGCGCCCCTGCCAACTGGCTCGGATTCGCAGGCGCGATCGTCCTCGGGGTCGCCTGCTTCGCCGGCATGGGCTTCGGCGCCGCAGCGCTGATTCGGTCGGCAGAAGGAGTCTCCGCCGTCGTTAACGTGATCGTGCTGCCGATGGCGTTCCTGTCGGGCGCCTTCGGGCCGACCGACGAGTATCCGGCCTTCCTGCAGGCGATCGCGGACGTGCTCCCATTGACGTACTTCATCGACATCGTCAACGGCGTCTATCTCGACGGCGACTCGGTCTTCGCCGACCTGCGGGCGCTTGCCATCGTCGCTGCCTGGGGTATCGCCGGGCTCGTCATCGCCCTGCGGCGTTTCAGCTGGGTCCCGCGCGAGCGGTAGGCGAGGCCGGCCCCCAGGCCCGGCCCCACCTTCGGCGTTCGCGCTCCTCGTTACCGGTTCTGGAGCATCGAGAGGTAGTACAGGAGCATCGCAATCGCGGCCAACGCGCCGGCGACGTACGTCCAGGCCGCAGCCTTGAGGACGCTCTGCACTCCGGTCGCCTCGTTCGAGGCAACAAGCCCGAGCTCGCGAAGCTGTCCCTTTGCGCGGTTCGACGCGTCGAACTCGACAGGGAGCGTCACGATCTGGAAGAGAACGGCGATCGAGTAGAGGGCGACCGCGACGTAGATGAATCCGAGGATGTTGAGAAAGATGCCGCCGATCAGGAAGAGCAGCCAGATCTGCGAGGCGAAGGCCACAGCAGGGAACATCGCGCTGCGGACCTTGAAGAACGCATAGGCCTGCGCATGCTGAATCGCATGCCCGACCTCATGTGCGCCCACGGCTGTCGAGGATACGGAGCGGCCGTGGTACACGTCCGGCGAGAGGTGCACGGATCGGTTACGAGGGTCGTAGTGATCCGAGAGCGACCCGGGTGTCTCCTCGATCGGGACATCGTGAAGTCCATTGGCGTCGAGCACCTTGCGGGCGACCTCCGCCCCCGTCAACCCGTTGGACGTAGGTACCTGAAGATTGCGTGCAAACGTGCTTTTCACCCGATGTTGGGCCCAGAGCCCGATGACCATCGGAACGATGAAGGCGATGAGGAACGTCATGCGCAGGATCGTAGCGGCGGCCCATGCGTCGACCGGGTCGCGCAAGTTGGCTCTGCGGATTCTTAACCCTCCCCCGCGACGAAGCGCTCCGCGCGCCGAGAGGCCGCTGAGTGTCGCGCTATCGTGGCGCCCGAAAGCCCCCGTAGCTCAGTGGATAGAGCAGCGGTTTCCTAAACCGCGTGCGCATGTTCGATTCATGCCGGGGGCATCTCCGCACTGGAGCATGAATCCGCGCATGGCTGCGCGAGATTCGGGCCCAACTCGACCGGGGCTCGACCTTCCGCTCAGGGCCGCTGAAATCCGCCCGGTTCTGGCCCGCACTGGCCCACGGACTGCGGGCCCTGGCGAGGAACCGGCGCCACTTCCCGAGCACGACCTGCGAGGAACCCGGAACGATGGCGTGTGGCACCATTGCAACGTGAAAGTCGTCGCACTTTTCACGCTGATCGTCGCACTGATGGTCGGCTGCGCTGGCGGCGAATCGTTGACCGACGTTCCGTATGTCGTCGGGCTTCAAGAGCAGCTGGCGATTCTGACCATCGAGGAGAGCGGCCTCCGACCTCAGGTGCAACGGCAGCCCAACGGAGAAGTAGCCCAGCGCATCGTGTATTTCCAGTCGCCCGCTGAGGGCACCCGAGTAGCGGATGGTGAGACCGTGACGCTTACGGTCTCGCTTGGCACCGGGCTAGCGGCTGCCGCCAGGAGGCGTCCGGGCTCCCAGGATCGCTTGATTGACGAGCCACGTCTCCTTGACCGTGCGTGTACACCGCACGAGGATCTGCCCGTGCCCTTCGTATCGCGCTCGTTCTCGCTCTCGTCCGTCGTCGTCGCGACGGTTGGCCTCGCCGGACTCGCCCTCGCCGCACCTTCCGACACCTCCGCGTGCGCTCGCGGTTACTCGCCTTGCCTCCCGGTGAAGCAAGATCTGGACTGCGCGCAGATCCGCGACGCAAAAAAGCCTGTCCGCGTCACGGGCGCAGACCGGTACGGCCTCGACGCAGACCGCAATGGGCTCGGCTGCAAGATTTCAGGCGAGGGTGGAGGCAGGCAGTCGCCGTGGGGCATCATCCTGCGCAAGCCGCCTGGGAAGGAGGCAACCAAGGCAAAGGTTGGTGACACCCTGACGGTCGCCGGCTGGTCGCCAGCCGCCTTCACGGGCCAGCGGTACAGACTCTGCAACGTCGTCAAGACGGCTGGGTCCAGTCGGGTGACGTGCAAGGAGGAGCGTGGCCCACGCAGCCAGCTGCAGGGAACCGTTCAGACGTTCGGCACATGGAAGATCCGCTTAGGTGAGAGCGCTCGTGGAGTGTTCAAGCTGACGCTGAGAGTGACCGGCATGGTGCGCGCGATCGACACGGTGCCGATGCGGTGAAGGTGTCCGCAGGCCAGTGCCGCTGAGGTCGTTCCGGATGAACGAGAAGCCGAAGCACTTGCGGACTTGCCTTCGCGCGGAAGTCCGCGGCGCTTACATTGTCGTGGACGCGGGAGCGCGAGGGCCGCTGCGAGGGACGTTTCACGGCTGGCGCAGTGCTTCGTCGATGAGGCCGATCTGACTCGTGCTCGGGACCTGATGGCGACCGCGACACCACTGCCCCGCTTGGGCGGGACTGCCTGGATCCGACTAGCCCCTAGGGGGAGCTTCTAAACCGCGCGCGTTGGTTGGTCCGGCCGGAGGCTCGGTCTCTCCTTTCTCCTCGGTCACGAGATTGGCGAGACCGAGAGCCAGCGTCCGCCGATCCACTGCTCACAGGTGATGCTCTGGAGGGTCAGCCGAGCCGTGTTGAGGCATGGCGGCGAGATCGCGAAGCCGGTGCAGTTCGGGTCGTTTGCACGGCCGGTGCGGAATCTCGCGCTGTAGACGCCGTTCCCCGGTCCAGATCCGGCGTTGTTCCCGTTCAGGGCGTGGTTGCAGGAGATGTACTTCCCGCCCACGATGTCCACATTCGAGATCTGGTTGAGCGAGTAGAACGGGCCTCCTCCTGCGCCCATGCACGTGGAGGTCCCGGCGTCGTAGTTGCCGCCGGCCTGCACGTTCACGAAGGTGATGTTCGTACCGCCCTGGATCTGGATCGCGTCCTGGTGCGCGCCCTGCGCGCGCCGGCCGCACTGGATCGAGCCGGTGATGCGCAGATCGCGCGGGTTCTGGCGGGTCTTGAAGGCGTCGTGGCCGTTACCGGCGGAGCTCCGTGGCCCGTTCCCTCGGATGTCCACGATGAGGTTGACGTCCGCACCCGGTGATCCCGTGCAACCCGAGTCGACCGTCACGGCGCCTGCGTCATCCCAGGCAGTCGTCGAGATCGACACGACCTTGATCGGGAGCGCCCCGTAGCTCGACAGCGGTCGGTTGCAGTGCCAGCCCTGGTTCGTGACCGTGATCGTCGTCCCGACCCTGCACTGCTGCCACGACCACGACGCGTAGTTCGACGTCGAGCAGGTGCTCGTCCCGCCCGGGGGTGGTGGTGGGACGGGGGTGGTGGAGACGGGGGTGGTGGAGACGGGGGTGGTGGAGACGGGGGTGGTGGAGACGGGGGTGGTGGAGACGGGGGTGGTGGAGACGGGGGTGGTGGAGACGGGGGTGGTGGAGACGGTGGTGGTGGTAGACGGGGGTGGTGGAGACGGGGGTGGTGGTGACGGTGGTGGTGGGACGGGGTGGTGGAGACGGGGGTGGTGGTGACGGGGGTGGTGGAGACGGGGGTGGTGGTGACGGGGGTGGTGGTGACGGGGGTGGTGGTGACGGGGGTGGCCCCGACGAGCTCTTCGTGTTGACGAAGACGCACGTGACCTCCTCGCCCTCGCCGACGCGGATCGCGCTCGGAAGGCTCCCGTCGCTGCAGGCTGCCGGGGTCAATGTCCAGCCCGGAGTCGATGCCTGGACGACGGAGTACACGCCCGTGCTCAGCTGACCGGTCGTCTTGTGGTCCCGGTCGGTCAGGCTGAAGTCGAACGACCGCTCGCTGGGACGCGTGAAGACGAAGTCGAAGCTCGTCGAGTCGTCCTTCGGGTTCGTCTGCATCTGGACGATGATCTTCGCGGCGCCGGGATTCGCCCCCTGCACGCCCACGGCAAGGGTGACAAGGACCGCTGCCATCGCGGTGCAAGTCAAGAGGAGACGTGCACCTAGAACTGGTCTGCTCGGGGCGGTTCTCTTGGTCATTTGATCGACCTCCAGAGGCTCGAGTCGCGGCGGGTTATTAGTTCTCGGGAGAAACAGCTGTCCAGCGGCCGCTCACCCAGCGCTCACAAACGATGCTCGCGATGGAGAGCGGGCCCGTGTTGACACACGGCGGCGAGCCTGAAAAGCCGGCGCAATTCGGGTCGCTCGTACGACCGGAGCGGAATCGAGCGCCCGTGACGTTGTTCCCTGGGCCTGAGCTCGCATTGTTTCCGTTCAGCGCATGGTTACAAGAGATGTACGTCCCACCGAGAATGTCGACGTTCGCGATCCGGTTGAGCGAGTAGAACGGCCCGCCGCCCGCGCCCATGCAGGTGGAAGTACCGGCGTCGTAGTTCCCACCAGCGTCGACGTTGACGAAGGTGATGTTCGTTCCACCCTGGATCTGGATCGAGTCCTGGTGTGCTCCGGGTGCACGCCGTCCGCAGTCGATCGAACCAGTGATGTTCATGTTCTGCGGGTTCTGCCGTGTCTTGAACGCGTCCTGGCCGGGACCTGCCGAGCTTCGCGGTCCGTCGCCGCGGATGTCGACGATCAGATGGACGGACGTATCGACGACGGAGGGACCGGTGCAGCCCGAGTTCACCGTGACTGCTCCCGCGTCATCCCAAGCGCTCGTCGAAATCGAGATCACCTTGATCGGAAGCGGTCCATAGCTCGAGAGCGGCCGGTCACAGTGCCAGCCTTGGTTCGTCACGGTGATGGTGGTTCCGACCCTGCATTGGCTCCACGTCCAAGACGAGTAATTCGACGTAAGACAGCTTCCGCTCGAGGGAGGAGGCGGGGGAGAGGGAGGCGGTGGTGACGGTGGAGGTGGTGACGGTGGAGGCGGAGACGGCGGTCCGATCTCGTCGAACATCGCGCGCACCCAACGGTCGCGGGCGAGCATGATCGAGCAGCTGGTCGCGCTCCCCGTGCAAGATCCTCCCCACCGTTCGAAGCGCCGGTTTCTGACGGGCGACGCATGCAGCACGACTCTCGTACCCGGCTTGAACTGAGCGGTGCACCTTCCCGGGCACGCGATTCCGGCGGGATTGCTCGTGACGGTGCCGCCGGCTTCAGCCCTGACCGTAAGCTTGAAACTCTGCGAAGGAGCTGGCGGTGGTGGCGAAGCCGGGGGTGGCGAGGGCGGTGGCTGAGGTGAAGGCCTGCCACCTCCGGAACCACCAGAGCCTGCGCCCGCACCGGACCCGCCAAAGCCGCCCAGCGGAGGCTTGACAGTCCGTTTTTCGCAGTTCTCTATGTGGTCGTACGGATCGCGAAGGATTTGATCCTTCCCCGCGCCGCAGTCGACGAAATCACGCTCACCGTCCTTGGCGATGATGACATCGTCGCCGGGGCCGCCGATCGTCGAATCGCGTCCCGGACCACCCACGAGCTTGTCCTGTCCGTCGCCACCGAGCAACACGTCGTTTCCGGGGCCGCCTTTGAGAAGGTCGTGGCCCAAGCCTCCGATCACGACATCAGCACCGCGACCCGCGAGAATGCGATCGCTACCGCCGAGCCCGTAGAGCTCGTCTGCGTTCGCAGTGCCTCGGATCACGTCTCTGGACGACGATCCGACCACGGTGGCCGCATGAACGGCTCCGGCGAGCACAAGAGCAACGAGAATGGCGAAAAGTGTCAGGCGAAAGTGTCTTCTCATGCATTCGAGGGCTACGGGGGAAAATGTGCGGCGGCCCTCGGTGCAGCAACCTAGCAAGGCCCTCAGAGGACGTCCTCGATCAACCCCGAAACAGCCATCGGGTGAGAAAGAAAAACGCTATGTACGCTCGAAGAAACGTGATTTGTAAGAGTTCCTTGAGGATTTTTTCGGCCCTGACCCGATGACGAAACCATCGGAGCACCCCATCGATGTGCTGCTCGTCTGCTCGACGGGAGGACACCTCCTCCAGCTCGTTGCCCTCCGCGAGGCTTGGGATGGGCGCTCCCGTGCCTGGGTGACGTTCGACAAGAGCGACGCGCGTTCGCTGTTGCGGGGAGAACTCGTCTACCACGCGCACGGACCGACGAATCGCAACATCCCGAACCTCTTGCGCAACCTGCTGCTTGCTCCAAAGATCGTCGGTCGTCTACGACCTAGAGTCGTCATCACGACCGGTGCAGGGGTGGCCGTGCCCTTCGCGTGGATCGCCCGCCTGCTTGGTGCGAAGATCGTGTACATCGAGAGCTTCACGCGCATCGACCACCCGTCGCTGAGCTGTCGGCTCATCGCCCCCGTGGCAAACCGCATCTACGCACAGTGGCCCGAGCTTGCCGACGCGTACCCGCGAGCGCGCTTCGTGGGCAATGTCTTCCTGCAACCGTGATCCGTGCACAGTGATCTTCGTCACGGTCGGGACGAACGAAGCGGCCTTCGACCGCCTTGTGAGGGCAGTCGAAACACTCCCCGAAGGTGACGAGATTGTCGTCCAATGCGGCTCGTCGGCGATACGTCCTACGAATGCCGCACGGTGCTACGAGTTCATGGCATTCGACGACCTGCTCGACGAGATGCGTCGTGCACGCGTCGTGGTCACGCATGCAGGAATCGGGTCGATCATGTCCGCGCTTGCCTGCGGGAAGCGGCCCGTCGTCGTACCGCGGCTCGTGCGGCATCGCGAAGCTGTCGACGACCACCAGCTTCCGGTCGCACGCCGACTAGAGGACGCGGGCCTCGTGACCGTCGTGGGTGATCTTTCGACGCTGGCAGCGACGGTTACCGCAGCGGCGCAGCCGGTCGACGTCGTCGTGGCCGCGGACGAGCGACTTGTACATGAGCTCCGCGACTACATCGCCGTGCACGTTGGCGCTCCTACTCGAGGTAGCCGAGACTCCTGAGTCGTTCCTCCACCGCGCGTTCGTCGTCGGGTGCATAGCTCTCGGCGTTGGCCAGGGTGATGTCCTCGAGATCCGCGTACTCCGGCGGTCTCGCTGCCAATACTGCAGGGTCGATTGCCTCGCTGACCAATCGGCCGTCGAGATCGGTAGGGAGAGACTGCCCGAGCAGATAGAGGATCGTCGGTGCGACATCCGCGATCCCGGCGGCGATCGTGCCGCCCGTTCACCGCCGAGGGCCCGGTCAGAGCCATTACGCCCTCGTGCCTATGGCTGCCGACGTAGGAGTGTTTGCTTCCCGGCTCGATCTCGATCCGATCCCAAAGCGAGGATCCGCGACTTCGGAGGTTTCCCTTGCCGAGCCACCTATAGCGATCGAACTCGACTATCAAGTCCGGAAGCCTCTCGACTTCGGGGCCATGGAAGAGATCCTCGCGTCGATGAACAGCCGCGACGATCTTTTCTCCATCAGGGCCGCGAAGCTCGGCGAGTGCTGCCGCAACCTCGTCTCGCACGTTCTCAATCTCTCCGACCTCCACGGTCCCGTCGCGCTCACGGCCCGCCAGGTTGATCACGACGTTCCCGAACGTCCCATACGCGAACGCGCGTGTTCGTGACCAATCGACCACGGCATATGAGGTCGCCTCGTAGACGCGTTCGCGAACGCTCGGCAGTCGGCGCTTGACGGACGTGCGAAGTCCCTCTGGCAGGCGCCTACGCAGGTCGAACAGACGTCTGGCGAGACGTCTTCCGACGGCAGCCTCCGCGCCGCGATACGAGAGAAAGCCGCGCTCGGCAAGGTACGCGTTGAGATTGACGACTCCGTCGAGCCTCCCGCCACCGTGGTCCGAGACGATCATGACGTCGCCATCCGGACCGGCCGCATCTGCCAGTGCACCTGCGGCCCGGTCGAGGATGCGATAGACCTCGGCGACCGAGCTTTCGCGACCCCGACGCTCCCAGTCGTCCCAGCAGAGGTGGTGAACATGGTCCGCGGCCATGAACACGACGAAGAGCAACCCGGGCTCGAATCGGTCAGCGAGCCACAGTGCGATCGCGACCTTTTGCTCGGCGGCCCGTCGAACAAGGTCGAGGTCCACTCCCCCGTCTGCGCCAATCGGAAAACGGTGATCGAGAACGAGCGGGCCAAAGCGCTCGTGGATCTCCGAGACCAACTCCCGCGGAAACGTCAGTCCGTCTTCCCGTGCAGCCGCATCGAACCCTGAGATGACGAAGCCTTCGACCTCCGGTGCAGGCCACGTGAACGGAATGTTGACGATGCCCACGCCTACCCCGGCCGCAGTCAGCCTGTCCCAGACAGCCGGGGCACGGCGGTAGCTTCCGTTGATCAGCCGAAGCCCGTACCCGCCGTCGGCTCGTTCGGAGAAGTCCCAGATCCCGTGACGACCCGCGTTGACGCCTGTTGTCATCGTCGCCCATGCGTGCGGCGTCAACGGATGCGTGACAGAACGCAGGACCCCCCGTGAGCCCGCCGCAAAGAGCCGCGCGAGGTTCGGAAGGTCCCCTGCCTCGATGAGCGGGTCGATGACATCGAAGGTCGCCGCATCGAGACCTATGACCGTGAGCTTCGGAGTGGGCACCTGCTTCAAGGGGAGCCTATAGACGTCTTGCCGAACGCTCTCGAGCGAGCAGTTCTGAACCCGATCTTGGGCGGGATCTCATGTCCGATGCCGACGCTGCCGAAATAAGGCACGTTGTGAGTAGAATGCTGGCTTCGACGTGCAGGGTGACGGCTGGGGAGGCCGTGCGAACATGAGCTCAGGCTACGGACCGGCGCTTCGGCGCTTTTGGTGGGTCGTCCTCATTGGAGGAGTCGTTGGTGCGCTGATAGCCGTACTGATGACCTACTCCGTCGAGGCTGGGCTCCCACCGAAGCTGACCAAGCGCGAGCAGCCCGCGTACACCGCCGAGGCTCGCCTGTTCGTCACGAGTGGTCAGGCCCCGTACCTGCGCACGAGCGTGACACGCCTCGAGCAAGTACCGATCGGAGCGGGCGAAAGCTCTGACGCGGAGGCGACCTTCACGCGCGTCACCGACCCGCCCGACGTGAAGACGCTCGTCGACGCAGCCAACGTGTACCCATTGCTCATCGTCTCCGACGAGGTCTCACGGCTGCGAGAAGAGATGTTCGGGGCGCTGCCGGGAGAGGTCGTCGCCCAGACGATCTTCGCCACTGCGACGGCCAACCGCTATCTACCCTCGCAGATTCCGGTGATAGAGCTATTCGGGACGGCTGGATCGCCCGACGACGCCCGCGAGCTCGCAGCTGCGACGTCGAGGGCTTTCCGGCGCTGGATCATCCGAGCGCAGGATCGCGCGGGAATCGACCCAGAGCAACGCATCCTGATTCAGGAGCTTGCAGCGCCCGGGCCGGCATTCTCCAGTGGCGGCAGCGGGATCGGGTTGCCAGTTCTCGCCCTGCTAGCCATCAT
Source organism: uncultured Actinomycetes bacterium (assembly GCA_963756925.1). GTDB lineage: Bacteria > Actinomycetota > Thermoleophilia > Gaiellales > Gaiellaceae > GMQP-bins7. Next base: position 164,993 of record CAVWPL010000012.1, read on the forward strand.
CACCGCCTTCGGAGCGGCCGCGATCTTGCTCGATCGTATGTACCCACGATCACCTCAAACGACGAGAGTGCAGCGCCGAGTCTCCCCGGAGACAGCTCGTCGGGCAACTGATCCGCTGGATCGCGCGGTCGGCATCTCCGAAACCGGCTAGCACCCCAGGAACCGGCGTGGCATCGTCGAGCCAAACCGCACTCTCCGCGGTCGATCACCCCCCTCGCGTTCGCGGCGCTCGGCGCCGCGATCCTCGCCCTGACGCTCGCCGTCAACCCGACGACCGCCGTGGTCGGTGCCCTCGCGTTCCTCCTCGCTGCCGTGCTCGCAGTTCGAGAGACGAGCACGACGATCCTGACCTGGCCGAACGCCCTCGTCGGGCTCCTACTGATCGTGTGGCTCATCCCGATCAAGCAGTACCGGCTGCCAGTCGGCACTGCCGTTCAACCTCGAGCTGTACCGCCTCGCCGTCGTTGTATTGGTGCTCGGCTTCATCCTCGGCGTCGCAACAGGCCGACTGCCACTGACCGCCGCCGGTCACGCGAAGCCACTCGTCGGGCTCACAGCCGTCGCGTTCCTGTCCCAGGTCGTGAACTGGGATACGCTCGACGTCCCGGGCGCAACGCCGATCGCACTCAAGTCGCTCTCCTACTTTCTGAGCTTCATCGCGGTTTTCTTGCTTGTCGTCGCAGGGATCAAGCGGTTCGCGGACGCAAAGCTCATCCTCGGCGCCGTGGTCGTGGGAGGCGTGATTGTGTCACTCGCCGCGATTGTCGAGTCGCGGACGCGGTCCAACCTGTTCAGCAACCTCGACGACTGGGTGCCGCTCTTCGTCAAGGAGGACCCGCGATGTCGAGGCGCTGCGCGGTGGGCGCCTTCGAGTGCGCGCGTCGGCCCAGCATCCGATCGCCCTGGGCGTGGCGGTCACCATGGTGATTCCGATCGCGCTCGTTCTCGCCCGGCAGGCGGCGACCCGTGCGCAGAGCATCTGGTTCGTGGCGGCCGCAGGCATCTGCGCCATGGGCGCGCTGGTCACCGTCTCTCGCACGGTGGTCGCCATGGCCATAGCGATGGTCGCACTCGGGTTGCTGCTACGCCCGCACCAGATCGTACGGCTGTGGCCCGTTCTGCTCGTTCTGCCGCCGCTCGCGCATGCCGCCGCGCCGGGAACCCTCGGCGGTCTGTACAAGTCGATCTTCCCGCGCGACGGACTCGCATCGGATCTTCAGGGAAGAGCGGGACTGGGCGGTTCAGGTCGTCTGGCCGACATCGGACCCGGTCTCGACCTCTGGCATGAGTCACCACTCGTAGGTCACGGCCTGGGATTCACCGCGACGACGCCGACAACGCTCGTCGAGGGGGCGGTCTCGGGGGCGACTGGTTTCGTCATCATCTTCGACAACCAGTACATGGCGACACTTGTGATGCTGGGCGCAGTCGGTATTGCGGCTGTCCTCTGGTTCGTCTGGGGTGCGGCGTTCAAGCTCGCCGCAGCGGCACGCCGGCATCGTGAGGGAAGCGAGGCCGACATCGTGGCCGCGTGCGCGATCTCATGTGCGGGATTCGCAGCGTCGATGTTCTTCTTCGATGCATTCGCCTTCGTGCAGGCGACGCTCATCTTCTTCATCATTGCAGCCGTCGGTCTTCGCGTCCGTGAACTCGGGCTCGACAAGGCGCCGGTCATACCGCTGGACCACAGGCACACGCACCTCGGTCCCGCGACGAAAGGGGTTGTTCCGGAATGAGAAAGCTTCGTGCGGCCACTGCCCTCCTGGCGCTTGTGCTGTTCGGAGCAAGCGGTTATGCGCTTGCAGACGACGCCGGCGTTGCGCTCACCGCAAAAGGTCCCCAGCCCGCGACCGTCACCATCAACTGGGGGGAAACAGTCACCTACACGAACACCGACAGCGTGGAGCATACGATCGCAATCCCGCGCGTCGAATACACGAGTCCTGCGATCCCACCAGGCGGGACGCTCGACTACGCATTCGAGGCGAGGAGCGGCACGTTCCGTTTCGTCCAGCAGGGCAAGCCCAACTTCTCGGGGCAGGTTCGGGTGACTGCCGTCGGCTCCGTGACACTCAAGGCGAACCCGCTCGTGGTGCCGTTCGGGAGCGCGGTCGTGCTTTCCGGTCGGTCAACATTCCCCGGAACGCCGGTCGTCATCACGGCTCGCGAGCCCTCTGGCGGGTTCCGAACCGTCGCAGAGCTCGTTGCTGGTTCCAACGGGTCCTACGCGACCACGATTAGACCGAAGCAGGGCGCACGCCACCAGGCTCGAGTAGCAGCAGGGCAGATCGCCTCGCCGTTCGTCTCATTCGCGGTGCGGCCACGAATCTTGCTGAGTGTGTCGCCGCGCACAGCCGACCGTCGGCAAACCGATTGTCGCAACTGGCAGGCTCTTCCCGGCGAATGCCGCAGACGAAGCGGAGCTCGTAGCCTACGACAGCGATCGTAAGCGGTGGGTCTCTGTCCAGACGCGGCGCGTCCAGAAGAACGGCAAGGCTGTGTTCCGTGCGACGCTCGAGAAGGGGAGCACGCGCATGCGCATCAGGGTGACACGCGGCGCTGCGAACACGGGGTTCGTCGGTAGCGAAAGCCGCGCTCTGCGCGTGCTCGATCCCAAGTAGCGCGCTCGAGATGCGGATCATCCTCCACGCCGATGACTTCGGCGCGTCCTCCGATACCACGCGAGCGACGATCGAGTGCTTCGAACAGGGCGCACTGACGAGCGCCTCCGTCATGCCGGGGATGCCGGCCACCGCCGACGCGATCGACTTCGCCCGCATGCGTCCCGACCTGGACATCGGCGTCCACCTGACCTTCGTGGGAGAGGGCGACGAGCGCGCCCTCTCGCCGCCCTCGGAGATCCCGGGGCTCGTCGCCGGTGACGGGCGTTTCCTGCCCACCAGGACCGTGCGGCTCCGCGCGTTGGCCAAGAAGCTGCCCATAGACCAGATCGAGCGCGAGGTCGTCGCGCAGATCCAGGCCGTTCGCGACCACGGAGTCGAGGTCTCTCACGTGGACTCGCATCGGCATCTGCACAAGCTCCCCTCGTTTCGAGAGGCTCTCGTACGGACGCTCCCGCGCTTCGGCATCCACCGGGTACGTGCCGTGCAGGATCTGTTCCTGCGCCGGCCTCTCAGAAGCCCGACGTACTGGCTCGGACACCGCTGGCAACGCAAGCTCGCTGCCGCTTTCACTACCACCGATCACATGTACATGCCGACAAGCGCGGGTGACCGAGGCTGGGCCGCGCCTCTGGCCGAGCTCATTCCTCGGTTACGGGGAACGACACTCGAAATCGGCGTCCATCCCGGCTACGAGGACTGGCGCGCCGACGAACGCTTGTCGGCGATCGCCTTCGCAGCTGCAGTCAAGCGCGACGGCCACGAGCTCGTGTCCTGGCGAGACCTCTAGGAGCGAGCCAGCAGACTTCGACCGCGCATGGCCTCCGGCCGATCGATCCCGAGCAGCTCGAGCACGGTCGGTGCGATGTCGAGTAGGTGCGCCCCATCTCGGAGGCCAGGCTCGACTCCCGGCGCGACGAGGACGAAGAGCCCCTCCTGCGCATGGTTCGCATCGTCAGGACCGGTGTCGTTCTCGAACGTGTGCACACCGTCGGGGCCGCCGACCGTCCCCACGGAGCGCCAGAGCAGGTCACCGAAGTGAACGATCAGATCCGGTGCGACGCCGGAAACCTGCTCGTACACGTCCTCGGGCCGATGAACGACCGTCGGAATCGGTCGTCCGTTCTCGTCAGGGATCGCAGCGAGCCGGCGAGCGAGATCGGCACGTACCGCCTCGTAGTCCGCCGGATCGACGATGCCCTCCGGCTCTCGACCCTTCACGTTCATGAAGATTCGGGAGTAGTACCCACCCTCGCCCCAGGCGACCGTGCGTGACCAGTCGACGCCGACGTCTTCGAGCCTGGACGTCCCCTCGGGCTCAGTCGCGGTCGTGAGGAGCCCTTCGCGGCGCAGCCATTCGTTGACCCGAATCCCTCCGTCCATGCGCTTCGCACCGTGATCCGACACGACGAGAATGGCGGTCTCGTCGTCTGCGTGGCGCAGAAGGGCGCCGAGCAGCCCGTCCACGTAAACGTGGTAGTCGAGGATCGCGTCCTCGTACGCGTTGCCCGGCTCGTGCTTCCGATGCTCCGGATCCATGTACTTCCAGAACCCGTGGTGCATCCGGTCAGGCCCCATCTCCACCATCGCGAACAACTGCCAGGGCTTCTCGGCGAGCAGGTGCTCCGCGAGCTGAAATCTGCGGTCGGTCATCTCGTAGACCTGACGCAGCAGATCGTCCTTGTCCTCGGTCCGAAAGTTGTCGCAGTCGAACAGGTACTCGCCGACGACCTGCTCGATCTCCCGCTTCAAGATCGGTGGATACGTGTACTGGCTCTCGATGGACGGCGTCAGGAAGCACGAGACCATGACGCCGTTCAGCGGACGAGGCGGGAACGTCCCCGGAACTCCCAAGACGATCGACGACATCCCCGCCTGTGTGGCGAGATCCCAGAGTCGCGGCTCCTTGATCGCCGAGCCGTTCGCGATGAAAAGACCGTCGTACGAGTGGTCGGCGCGGTTTCGGAAGCCGTAGACGCCGAGGTCACCTGGCGTGCGGCTGGACATCATGCAGGACCACGCAGGCACCGTGATCGGAGGCACGACCGACGTCAGCTTCCCGTACGCCCCGCGATCGGCGAGCCCTCCGATCGTCGGAAGACGGTCCCTCCACCGATCGAGCACGAGCGTGGGCTCGGCACAGTCGAGCCCGAGGATCATCACCTTCGAGACGGCCACAATGCTCCTACGTCGACGCAGAACTGGTCACATGAACGAACTCGATGCACTCGACGATGGACAGGAGTGCCCTTGCGAGTCCCGAGTCTACTTGACGCGGATCCTTCTCTCCCTACCGTCAGACGGGGAAGGGCTATCCTCGACCACGGCCGTTCGGCCTCCCGAGAACGGGACGGCGGCAGGGACGGCGCCAGAGGGAGACAGGGAACTGGGCTTCATGGGTGAACACTCGTATGCGATGAGACCATCGCGGCCTGCCGTCCGCGGCATCGCGGAGGGCATGAGATGAAAGGCTCGAGGCTCGGGCGGATTGCCGCGACGGTGTTCGACCCTGGTACGTACCTGCATCCGGTGCGGCTCCTCCACTTCTACAGCTACTCGCACGTGCGACCACGACGCAAGGTCACACTCGGGCCTGGTGCCACAATCGCTCCAAACGTCTCGATCCGCAACGGCGAGCGAATCACGATTGGCGCTGGCACCAACGTCGGTGAGCGCGCATACCTGTGGGGCGGCGACGACAGCGGCAAGATCCGAATCGGCGAGCAATGCCGCATCGGGCCCGAGGTCTTCATCACCGCTTCCGACTACGGCCTCCAGCCGGATCAGCCAATCGCCCAGCAGGCTCGAAACGAGCGGGACGTGACGATCGGCAATGACGTCTGGCTCGGGGCACGGGTGTTCGTCGGCGCCGGAGTGACGCTCGGCGACGGCTGCGTCGTCAGCGCAGGCTCGGTGATCACACGGTCGCTCCCTCCGGGCTCCATCGCGGTCGGGGTTCCTGCGCGCATCGTCCGGCGTCGCGAAGATTACGCCGTCGCTCACTCGGTCGAGGGCACCGACGAAGGCCGCGGTGCGCAAGACGAGGCACCGGCGGAGACTGCTGAGTGACCCTCGACGTCTCGATTCTCATCGTCACCTACAAGTGCCGTGACGAAGCTCGTGAGTGCCTTCGGTCGCTCTACGAACAGCCGCTCGGCGTCCAGTTCGAGACCCTCGTGCTCGACAACGACTCGGGCGACGGCACGGTGGACATGGTTGCGTCCGAGTTCCCGCTCGCAACCCTCGTCGCGCTCGATGACAACATCGGCTTCGCCTCTGGAGTGAACCGGCTCGCGGAGTTGGCGCGCGGCGAGTTCGTGCTCCTCCTGAACCCCGACACGGTGGTGCATCCCGGCTCCGTCGAGCAACTCGTCGCTTTCGCACGCGAGAGGCCACGTCATGGCCTCTACGGAGGACGCACGGTCAATCCGGACGGCACGCCTCATCCCGCCTCTTGTTGGGGAAAGCCGACCCTCTGGAGCCTTGTCTGCTTCGCCTCGATGCTCTCGACAGCGTTCAAGAGCTCGCGGCTCTTCGACCCAGAGTCGCTCGGGAACTGGGAGCGCGACTCGGTTCGCGAGGTCGACATCGTCACGGGTTGCCTGCTCCTCGCCCCGCGCACGTTGTGGCATGAGCTCGACGGCTTCGACGAGAGGTTCTTCATGTACGGGGAGGACGCCGACCTCGCGCTGCGCGCTGCCGCGCTCGGATACAGGCCTGCCATTACGCCGTCGGCAGTCATCACTCATGAGATCGGCGCTTCGAGCGCAACCCGGCCGGACAAGATCGTGCTGGTCTATCGCGGCAAGGCCGCTCTCATCCGCAAGCATTGGCGAACTCCCCGGCGACAGCTTGGGTTGGCTCTCCTCTGGACTGGCGTCGGGTTGCGGGCGCTTGTCGCGCGCCTGACGCGCGATCGCGGTGCCGCAGCCGCCTGGGTTGCCGTTTGGGACGCGCGACACGGGTGGCTCGACGGATACCCGGAGCCGGTCGATCCCGCTCCAGAGGGCTGAGCAGCAGTGGCAGAGCGCACACTACGCGAGTCGCTCCGGTGGGCGTTCGCGCTGACCTGGGGACAGCGTGGCATCACCCTCGTTTTCACGATCATGCTGGCAGCGATTCTCGGACCCGAGGCTTTCGGGATCGTCGCGATGGCTCTTGTCTACCTGGCGTTCGTCGACCTCGTACAGGATCAGGGCGTCGCGACCGCGATCGTTCAGCGAACGCAGCTCGACCGCGAGCATCTCGATTCGGCTTTCTGGATCAATCTCGTGTGGAGCGTTGCGCTGGCGGGAGTCAGCTTCCTGCTGGCGGGGTGGTGGGCGCGGGTGAACGACGTCCCGGAGCTGGAGAGCGTGATCCAGGTGCTGTCGATCACCCTCGTCGTCTACGGGTTCGCCTTCGTTCAGCAGGCGTATCTACAGCGGGAGCTCCAATTCGAGAAGCTCGCACTGAGGGCGAATGTGGCGGCTCTGGTCGGAGGAGTCGTAGGCCTCGTCCTCGCACTCACCGGAGCCGGCATCTGGGCACTGGTGGCTCAACAGATTGCGCTGGCGTTCACGTCAGTCGTGCTCATGTGGGCCGTCAGCGACTGGCGTCCCAGCTTTCGGATGTCCCGTACACACGCCAAGGACATCTTCGGCTTCTCGACGGGCGTGTTCGTGGCAAACCTCGGCGGCTTCGTGAACCGACGAGGCGACGTCCTGCTCATGGGGCTCTTCTTCGGGCCGACGGTCGTCGGCATCTACCGGCTGGCCGATCGTTTCGTCGACGCCGTGCTCGAGCTGACGCTGCGTCCGATCGGCATGGTCTCGCTGCCGCATTTTTCGCGCCTCCAACACGACCGTGACGCCCTCCGCGCCACGGTTTCGTCATGCATTCGGCTAGTGATGCTCACCGCCGTCCCTGCGCTGCTCGCTCTCGCAGCCTGTTCCGAGTACATCCTTGCGATGGTTGGTCCGGAGTGGGAACCCGGCGCCGTCGCGATGAAGCTCCTCTGCGTCGTCGGCATCGTCAAGGGCCTCGTTCACTTCACGGGCCCGCTTCTTTTCGCGGTCGCGCGCCCTCTGTCGCGCGCATTGATGCTCTGGGTCATTGCAGCGGTGAACATCGTCGCAATCGTCGGGGCCGGCCTTGCGCTCGAAGCAGCGTCGGAGCCGGATCAGCTGCTCGGCATGTCGGCAGTCCGCGCCATCGTGTCGCTCGTGATCGTCGTGCCGCTGAACCTCGTGATCATCAAGCGGTTGGCCGGGATCTCCATACGAACGCTCGCGCCCTGGACCGTCGCGCCCCTGGTCGCGGGGGGAGCTGCGATTGCGGCCGTTCAGGCGATCTCGTCCCTCGGTGCGCTCGAGGGTACGCACCCGGTCGTCGCGCTCGTCATCGCCGGAGGTCTCGCGGTCGCGACCGCGGCCGCGATCTTGCTCGCACTGGAGCCTCGCATTCGCACGGAGATGAGCCGCTTGCGCGACACGCTTGCCAACTCGCGGCGCGCTCGTCCGCTAGCAGCCGGGGACTCTGTTGCCCTCGTAGACGGGCTCGACGGCTCCCTCGAGGATCTTGACAGCGCCGAACCTGCCCTCACAGATCGTTGAGTTCCGCGCGCCGGACCGGATCGACTCGTTCAGACGCAGCGAATAGCTTCCTCCCCTCAGGTAGCAGTCCTCGCAGACGATGTCGGTCGGCAGCTCGTCACCGCTGCCTCCCTTACGGACGAAGAACCCGGAGCTCCTGGTCGGACAGTTGATCCGGAGTTCCTTGAACGTAACGCGTGCACCACCCATGGCCTGGACGCCGTCCTGGTGTGATTCGGGCTTCTGTGCACGGCAATCGATCGTGCCCTTCTCGATCACGATGTCGTGAGCGCCCGCGGAAACCTTCACACCATCTATGCGGTACTGGATGACGACGATCTCACCGATTCGTCCGGTGCAGCCCCGTCCGAGGTGGATCGCATCGGTGTCGACACGCCTTATCGTCACCTCGAGACGATCGACCTCCACCGGGCCACCGCAATACCAGGTCTGATTCTGGAGGTTGATGCTGCCGGACGTAAGCGACGTGTTGCTCGCGTCACCGCCGCAACCCGCCGCCAGAAAAGCAAGCGAGAGGGTGAGGAGTGCAGTTGCGCGACCGCGTTTCGTGTTACGCGATTTGAGCCGGCACAGCAGTTCGCCGATGCGCGGGATCCCTCCGAACCACCTCGAACGTAGCCTCACGCGCTGGGTGTCGGGCCGAGACTCAAGACGTGCCTGACCCCGCGCCGGCCAGACGTCGGCGCGAGCCCCGCTTGATCCGGCGGAACAGCTCTCCGCTGCCGATCACGCGCTTCGCGAGGCCAACGGACTTGAGCAGAATCGTTCGGACGACGTTTATCGTCGCGGCGCGCCGGGCCGGCGCGTAGATCAGAACATTGCCTTCCGTCCAGCTTCGCGTCCCAAAACGGCGCTTGTAGTCCGCGTCGCCCAGACCGTAGTCGAAGACGACCGCGGCATCGTCACGGCAGAGGTCGCCGATCAGCCGCAACAGCAGGTACGTGCCGACACTGAGGCGCGCGAGCGCCGGATCATAGCCTGGGGTCCCGAGGCGGAAGCGGCCACCGTACAGCTCGCCGTGCTGGAATGCGCAAGGCCCACCGTCAAGGTAGAGCACGTAGCCTCGAAACCAGCCCCGCTCCATGCTGACGCGCGTTCGCTCCCGGTGCGCCGGCGTGTCACCGAACGAGACACCGAGTGCACGCTGATACGTCAGCGCAGACACCGCCTCCACGTCGCGGAAGAAGTCGTCGAGCTCGGCTGGCTCGGTGAAGATCCGTACGGCCAGACTGTCCTTGTAGTCGCGCTCCAGGCGGCGCGTGTACCACTTCGTGTTCTTACGAGTGTTTGATGACAACGAGCGGAGGAGATCGTCCAGCGACTCAGGAAGCGTCAGCTCCCAGTGGATCTCTGACTCCACGACGTGCTGCCTCGCCAGGAAGGGCGGCGTACGGGACGCGATGCGATAGAGCGCAGAGTCGAGTGGCAGATGGCGGAAGATGGCGACGTCGGCCTCGCCCTCAGCAAGTGAGTCGCGCACGCTCCCGAGTAAGAGCTCGAAGGTTCGGTCGTCGACGTCGCCGAGGATGCCTCCGTTGACGATCGTGAGCGAGCGGACGCGAGGCGCGTAGAGCGTGCGGTAACCAGCTCGAACGCGAAGCTCGAGACGCTCGAGGCGCGCGATGAGCATCGCCGGCTGCTCGCCGTCGCACTCGAGCACGACGACGTGAGGTCGGAGGATCTTCGGATCGGCTCGAAGACCGGCCTCGAAGAAGTCCGGATCCACCACGATCTGGTCGGTCACCAACTGCAGCCAGGTGTCTCGTACAGACGCAAGCTCGGCGATGTCTCGGATAACGGATATTCGAGGCTCGACCGAAGAGAGTCGTCTCTCGCCGCGTGCGGTCACACTGTGCAGTTCGGCTGAGGGCAGGCCCGACATGAGCCGATGATAGCCTTGGCGCTCGCGGCCGAGACCTGCGATCAACGCCTCGCGCAGCTACGACAGTCATGAACGACTCGTCCTCTCTCGCCTCCAGTCGCGACGCCCAGCTTGTGGAGCTCGGCCTCCTGAAACCCTGCGTGATCGGAGCGACTGGTGGCTCCGGCACACGCGTGGTTGGTCGGATCGTCCGGGCAGGCGGGATGTACGTCGGGACTAACCTCAACGCCTACGAGGACGCGCTCGACCTGGCCGGATACTCCGATCGCTGGATCAACGCGTTCGTCCAGACGGGCCTCGCGAGCATCTCCGACGGCACGCGGGCCGAGATGATCCTCGATCTCGCCGCCGTGCTCGACAACCACCGCCGCGACCTCGGTCCCGATGCGACGGCGTGGGGATGGAAAGAGCCGCGCAGCATTTACCTGATCTCGTTCTTCGACTCCTTGATGCCCGCCTTCCGCTTCCTTCACTTCATCCGTGACGGCAGGGATATGGCGTTCTCCGAGAACCAGCAGCAGCTGAAGAAGCACGGCGACGCCGTCCTATCCGGCGAATCGGCGCGCGGCAAGGAGCCTGTGCGCTCGATCGCTCTGTGGTCACATGTCAACACGCAGGCGGCCGACTTCGGCGAGCAGTACTTGAAAGAGCGCTACCTACGCGTCCGCTTCGAAGACCTCTGCTCGAACCCTGTCGAGACCGTCCGCCGTATCTACGACTTCTTCGGGCTCCAAGGCGATATCGAGACGGCCGCCGCCGAGGTACGGCCTCCCGATTCGCTAGGTCGGTGGCAGAAAGCGCGCAAGCGGACGCTCGCAGACCTCCACGACGTCGCCGCTCCCGCTCTCGAGCGCTTCGGCTACCTCGCCCCCTCGTAGGCGTCCGTGAATCGGCCGATCCTCGTCACGGGCGCGCACCGCTCCGGGACGACCTGGGTGGGTGCGATGCTCGCCCTCTCGCCACGTGTTGGGTTGATCCACGAGCCGTTCAGCCCGGTGACGCCGCACGGCGTCTCAGGCGGTCCGTTCGAGCGCTTCTTCCAGTACATCTGCGCCGAGAACGAGGCGCGCTACGTGCCGCATCTCGAACGAACCATCAGGTTTTCCTACGACCTGCGCAGTCAGCTGCCCTGCATCCGCTCGCCGCGTGCGCTCGTCAGCACGGGACGCGACCTCGGGAGCTTCTCGATCAACCGAGTTCGCGCGAGCGCGGCCACTGCTCAAGGATCCGATTGCGGTGTTCTCCAGCGAGTGGCTTGCGTCGCGCTTCGGAGCGGAGGTTGTCGTGCTCATCCGCCACCCCGCTGCGTTCGCCAGCAGCCTGGTGCGTCTCGGCTGGACTCACGATTTCGGGAGCTTCGCGGATCAGCCCTTGCTCCTGCGCGACCACCTGGGCGCGTTCGAGGACGAGATCCGCGACTTCGCCGGGCGCCCACGAGACACTCTCGACCAGGCCATCCTGCTCTGGCGGCTGATCTATTCCACGGTTGCAACCTTCCGGCAGCGGCACCCCGAGTGGACATTCCTTCGGCACGAAGATCTGTCACTCGAGCCCGTCGCTGGGTTCGAGTCGCTGTTTGCAGCGCTCTCGGTCACGCTCGACGACCGCATTCGCCGCCGAATCGCCGAAAGCAGCGGCGAGGGAAACCCGGACGAGCTTCGACGGTCACATGACGTTCGGCTGAACAGCCGCGCCAATGTCGGGTCCTGGAAGCGGCGGCTTTCGCCCGACCAGGTCGAGCGAGTTCGCGCGGGCACCGCTGATGTGGCGCCCGTCTTCTACGACGACGAGACGATTGGTAGTGGGGAGCCAGCTCGGCGATCGCGTCGAGCATGTCGACAAGTCCTGCCCGGTCTTCGTCCACGTCCGCGAACAGCGCAAGCAAGCCCTCGAACCGCACCTCCTGCACTACCCGCCACCGCCCGGAGTCGAGCGGAAGCACCCGGAAGATCTGCTCTCGGTCAAGAATCCCTGGCGCAATGACCCGTGTCCGCCATTCGAGCTTGCGTTGGGGATGCATGATCAAGATCGTCGCGACTTTCGTCTCGGCGTCGCCCGGATCGGTCCGGAAGACGAGCTCGACGTTCGAGCCGACGATGGCCATCCCGCTTCCCCGCGTGAGGTACGGGTTCCACTCTTCGTAGCGTTCGAAGTTCGTCAGCATGTCCCAGATGACTGCCCTTGGAGCCGAAACCACGACGGCATCGCGATAGGTTCGCGAGGGTTGGTCGATGAGGGCACCTATCGCGTATGCAGTTGCGCCGAGACCCAAGAGGCTCGCAGCGACAACAGCGGCAAAGCGGATCATTACTCCGCCTTCGTGGACTCGGAGAGGCGCCGTCGCCACCCCCGTTTGAGCCGGTCGAACACGTTGCCTCGCTCGAGCGCACGCCGGACAAGCGCCGCGGAGAAGAGCACGCTCGTGCGGGCGGCGTTGACGCGGATCCCTTTCGCCGTGGTCGCGTAGACGAGCACGTCTTCCTCCTGCCAGCTCCGCGAGCCGAAGCGGCGCTTGTACTCGGCATTACCGAAGCCGTAGTCGAGCGTGTGGACGTTGGCGTCGGCGCAAAGATCTTGGATCAGCCGCATCAGAACGAAGTTTCCGACACGGAGATGACCAACAGATGGATCGAAGCCCGGCACGCCTATCCGGAACACGCCGCGGTAAGCCTCCCCGTGCCAGAAAGCGCACGGTGTCCCATCGAGTGAGAGAACCCAGGCACGGAACCAGCCGCGCTCCATCGAGAGCTGTGTCAGGCTGCGTTGGAGCTCGTCTCCCGTGAACGCAACCCCCAATCCGCCCTGATACGTCTTCTCGGCTATCTGGCTGACTTGGCCGAATAGCTCGTCTAGTTCAGACGGATCGCGAAAGACCCTGACTTCAAGGTTGTCACCGTACTCCTTGGTCAGCTTCCGCTCGTATCGCTTGACGCTCCCCCGCGTACTCGACGAAAGCGCACTGAGGAACGCTTCGAATGAGCCTGGCAGATCGAGCACCCAGTGAACCGAAGGCGCGGTCCGGTAACCACGGGCAACGCGCGGAGGTCTCGACTGTCGCGATGCGGTGAAAGGGCGAATCGAGACGAAGATTGCGGAGACGCAGCACGTCGGCCGTACCCGCCACGAGCGAGCGGCGTAGCTCGGCGAGGAGTGCTCGGCATGCGTCCTCCGAATCGTCACCGAGCACTCCGTCGTTCACGACCGTGAGCGCGCTCACACGTGGCGAATAGACGTCCTTGTAGCCCACCTTCGTACTGAGGCGCAGATTCTCGATCCGCCCGAGCACCATTGTTTGCGGCTGACCGTCGCGCGCACGCAGAAGAACGTACGGACCTACCACCTGCGGCTGGTGGCGCAAGATCATTCGGAAGACGTCCGGGTCAGTGGGGAAGTGGTCCCCTTGGAGCCGCTTCCACGGGTCGCGAAGTGCCTCGAGCTCCCCGAGGGCTTCCACCGTGGTGAGCTCGTAGCCAGTCTGCTGCGGTTCCTTCAGCGCCGTACCAACCTGCTCAGATGGCGCCTGGTGGCCGCACCTCGTCCACCTTCGGCCGACATCGAAAAGTGCGTGCGGTCGAGCAGCGCCAGCTCCTCGGCTGTAGGCCGCACCTCTGCCGCCGAGACGTTCTCCTCGAGGTGCTCGACCGACGATGTACCGGGAATCGGTACCGCCACCCTCGACGTGGCGAGAATCCACGCAAGCGCGATCTGCGCCGCAGTCGCACCGTGGTTCACCGCGATCGACCCCAGCGTCGGGTTCGAACCGGTGAGCATGCCCTTGCCAAGCGGCGCCCACGCGACGAACGCCAGCGACGAACGCTCGCAGCGCTCGAGCAGCGGGAGCGACGACCGGTCGGCAAGTGAGAAGCGGTTCTGCACGGAGACCACGGGTGCGATGGCCAGTGCTCGATCGAGCTCGTCCTCGGTCACATTGCAGAGCCCGATCGCGGAAATCTTCCCCTCCGCCCGGAGCTCCTCGAGCACGGCGACTGAATCCTCGATCGGAACTGCGGGATCGACCGTATGCAGCTGAAACAGGTCGATGCACTCCACCCTAAGCCGCCGGAGGCTTGCATGACATGCAGCACGGAGGTACGCCGGCCTACAGTTGCGGCTCCAGCGGCCCGGGCCCTGTCGAGTCAGACCCGCCTTCGTTGCCACGACGATTCCGTCATAGGGGTGCAACGCCTCGGCGACGAGCTTCTCGGCGACACCGGGGCCGTATGAGTCCGCCGTATCGATGAAGTCCGTCCCGAGCTCGACCGCGCGGCGAAGTACTCGCCGGGCCTCAGCCGGATCTCGGGGACTTCCCCAAACGCCGCGGCCCGTCAGCGACATGGTCCCGAGTCCTGGCCGACGCACGTTGAGATCGCCGATGGTGCACAAGCGATGTGTCACACCGAAGTCCCGCGACTAGGCCGCGTGCGAGCGAAACAGCACGGGAATGGTACGCAGGATGATCTTCACGTCGCCCATCATCGACCAGTTGGTGACGTACAGATAGTCGAGGGTCACCATTTCGCCGAACGGAATCCCGTCCCGACCCAGGACCTGCCAGAGACCCGTGATGCCGGGCCTCAGGTTGAGACGCCGCCTACGCCAATCGACAACATGCTGATCCTCTTCGAGGATCAACGGACGCGGCCCCACGAGGCTCATGTCACCACGGAGCACGTTGATCAGCTGCGGGAGCTCGTCCAGCGAATAGCGGCGGACGAAGCTGCCGAACCGCGTCACTCGCGGGTCGCTCGGAATCTTGAACATCCGTGCGTCCCCACCGTCGGCAAGGTGCTTGTTGAGCATTGCGACCTCAGCCTTCCGCGCCTCGGCGTCCATGGCCATCGTCCGGAACTTGAAGATGCTGAACACACGGTTCCCTTCGCCCCTCCGAACCTGCCGGAAGAAAACGGGTCCGGACGAATCGAGCTTGATTCCGATGGCGATCGCGACGAGTAGGGGAGAGAGAAGGACGAGCCCGGTGAGCGAGGTCACGACGTCGAGCAGTCGCTTCGTAAAGAGCGCAGACCGGGAAAGCCGAAGCGTCGGAAGACCGATCATCGGCAGCCCCTCGGCCGTATGCAAGCCGACATTGGCACCGATCACCTCGAACAGACGAGGCACGATGTCGATCTGGACGTCGAGCTCCTCGATCGAACGGATGAGGTCGAGCGTCTCCTCGTGCGAGTCGTTCGAGAACGCGATGATCACTCGCTCGACGTGGAGCAGCGGCACGATCTCGGCCAGCCGCTCGGGGGGTCCGAGGAGATTCATGTCGCCGAGTCCCGGCTGGCGCTCCTTGGGCTGTGCGTCGACGAAGCCGACGACATTGAGCCCGTACTCCGGATGGTGTCGGAGCTTCCGCCCGACGAGCTGGCCGACGTCGCCGGCACCGACGATCACGGTGTTCTGGAGGTACACGTCCGTTCTTCGGCACACGGCACGTGCAAGCGCTCGAAGGGAGGTAATGAGCAGGATCGCGAGCAGCCAGAACGTGATCAGTCGCTGGAGGCTCGGATTTGCGACCTCCGTGAAGGTGATGCCGAGGAACAGCACCCAGCTCCCCACGGTGACCAGGTGGAAGACTCCGACAAGGTCGTCGGGCGTCGAGTGGTCGGTGCGCTCCTCGTCGCTCGAGTAGAGGCCGTACAGGTTCGCCGCGAGGATCCAGACTGGGAGCGAGAGCATGAAGACGATGAGCTCGAGGCCGTCAGCGACGTGGTCGGTTGTGGGCGATCCCCCCCACCACACCATGGCCACGGCAAACGCGACCGTCAGCCCGACCATGTCAGCCAGCGCAAGCGCGCGGCGGACGAGCCAACCCCGGCCCTTGACGATCCCGCCGTTGCGGTGACGTTCGATGACGTTGATCGTCTGGGCGTCAAGCCCAGGCGCGAGCTGATCAAACAGCTCGCCCGACGCAACGCCGGGATGGACCACGGTCATCGAGGTCCCCTAAATGGGGAGCCAGAGGCTCCCGCGAAGCCGCAATACTCGTCGATCGTTCTCCCCTTCCCCCCTAGCCACCAGGAACTACCCACCCCGCCCAAAAGGGCGGCCTCTTCGAAAGGTACACCTACCTCCCGGAATTGCAACTACGCGGCATGCCGCACACTCTGGCCGCTTCTCTTCTTAGACGACAGAACGCGGAATAAGACAGCGGGGAGGCGAGTGAAGGCAGCTTGGCTACACGCGCGACGGACTGTCGGCGAGAGCTCGAAGTTCCTCCTCCGAGAGCTTCCAGGAGCCCGCAGCGGCATTCGCGCACACCTGCTCCGGCGTCGTCGCACCGGCGATGACCGAGGCGACGCCCGGCGTGGAGACGAGGGCGCCAACGGCCAGCTCGAGGATCGTGCGTCCGCGCTCGGTGGCGAAGTGCTCGAGATCTGTCACCCGATCGAACCTCTCGTCGGTCAGCCGCTCGGGGCGTCCTTCCAGCCGACTCCCGCTCGGAGCCGGTTCACCACGCCGGTACTTCCCGGTGAGCAGGCCGCTTGCAAGCGGGAAGTAGGGGACGAAGCCGATCTCGAGCTCGCGGCAGAGCGGAATGACCTCTTCGTCCGCGGCCGCGTGCGAGGAGGCTGTACTCGTTCTGCAGCGCGACGATGCCCGTGTTGCCGGTGCGCCTGCGGACAGCGTCGACCTCACGCAACTGATCCGCGGTGAGGTTCGAGCAGCCGATGTAGCGCGTCTTGCCTTCCACGACGAGCTCGTGCATCGCGCCGAGCGTCTCCTCGAACGGCGTGACACCGTCGGGCCGGTGGTAGTAGTAGAGGTCGACGTGATCGGTGCGCAGGCGCTCGAGGGAGGCCTCGATCGCCTGTTTCACGTAGTCGGCCGACCCACGCAGCGCGTCACCTTCTGCCCCAGGTCCCACCCGAACTTCGTCGCGAGCACGACCTGATCCCGTCGACCCTCGAGGATCTCTCCGAGAAAGCCCTCGCTCCCGCCCCGATCGCCGTAGACGTCGGCCGTGTCGAAGAAGGTGATGCCGGCATCCAGCGCGGCTTCGACGACCGCACGTGTTCGCTCGAGGTCGAGCCTGCCACCGAAGTTGTTGCATCCGAGGCCGACTTCCGACACGACCAGATCCGAGGCCCCGACCTTCCTGTGCTCCATCGGGCCACCCTAGCGACTACTCGGCCTCGCGCTTACCCCCGCATTGCTAGCGTGACGCCGTGGCATCGTCGCTGGCAAATCGCGTGATCGCGGTCGCGGGTGGTGCCGGGAATCTCGGGCCAACCGTAGTACACCGGCTCGCTCGAGCCGGCGCGCGGGTCTGTGTGTGTGGCCGCGATCGGGCGAGTCTCGAGGCGCTCGCCGCAACAACCGAGGCTGACCTCGACCTCGATGTGGTCGACCTCCTGGACCCTGCCGCAACGAAAGCGTGGGCGGCGGCGCTGGCAGGCCGGCACAGCGGTGTCGATGCGCTCGTCCACCTCGTCGGCGGCTGGCGCGGAGGAACGCCGATCGAGGAGGCGTCGCTCGAGGACTGGGAGTTCCTCGAGCCGCTACTCGTGCGAACGCTTCAGAACACGACGCAAGCGTTCGCGCCGCATCTCATCGAGAGCGGGCACGGCCGAGCGGTCGTCATCTCGACGGGGCAGGCGCAGGCACCCACGCACACGAACGCGGCGTACGCGGCCGGAAAGGCAGCGGCCGAAGCCTGGATGCTCGCTCTTGCCGACCGCTTTCGCACGACCGGGGGAACGGCAAACATCATCGTCGTGGGAGCGATCGTCACCCCCGTCATGCGTGCGGAGAGCCCCGACAAGGACTTCTCCACCTTCACACCGGCCGAGGAGATCGCGAAGGCGATCGCCTACCTCTGCTCGGACTCGGCCGCCTCGATGAACGGCCAACGGCTCGTCCTCCGCGGCGCGACCTAGCCCGCTACACGTCGGGCGCCGAGCTCGCGTCGAATCTGGACGAAGGGAAGCGAAGCCGCGAAGAGAAGGACGAGCCAGAGGTACACGACCGGCGCTCCGAGCACCAGGCAGACGCCCAGGACCGCGAGCTGGGTCGAGAGCCCGAGGTTCGCGAGAATCGTCGACGTACCGCCGTCGTGGTACGCGAGCGTCGCCCGCTGCCGGTCCCCGGCATCGGAGACACCGACGAGGATGCGCGCCAGGCGCTTCTGCGCGAACGACTGGAGGGCTCGGTCCTGTGGTGCGAACAAGAAGCCGTAGATCCGAGAGAGGCCTCTGGCGAGGGCGCCTTCGCCGGCTGCAGGCGGATCGGTCACCACGGTCTCGCCTCGTGCCCGCCGATGAAGCACGTCCTCGTTGAAGTCTGCGCTCAGAACGAGCGTGAGTGCGAAGAACGACGCCAGCGCGAGCAGGGGGGACGACGTCTCGCGCGCGAGTGCGGCGAACACGGCGACGTTGACCACGAGATCGATCTCGGTGTCGAGATAGCGGCCGAGGGCGCTCGCTCTCCCGGACCGACGTGCAAGCAATCCGTCCGCGTTGTCCAGCACCGTCTTCAGCTGCAAGAGCAGGGCCGCGGCGACCAGCTGGCCGCGCGCGACGGCGGCTGCGGCTGCCAAGCCGGCGACTGCGTTCGCCAGCACGACGGCGACCGGCGGCACGCGCACCGGTAGCAGGACGGCCACAACGAGGCCCGCGAGCGGGCGAAAGATCCACTCCACGACGAGCTCTGGCCGCGAGCGCCTCGCCACGCGAGTATTGGCCGACTCACGAGCGGAGCGCATCGCCTGTTCCGGCTCGTTGGACGCCACCGTCGCCCGATCGTACTCAGGGCATCGTCGGCGGGCATACTCCGCTCGTGAACCAGCTAGCGAACTGGAGTGAGGTCGACGGAGCACTCGAGCGAACGTTCGCGTTCGGCAACTTCGTCGAAGCGCTTGCATTCGTGAACCGGGTCGGGGAGCTGGCTGAAGCCGAGAACCACCACCCCGACATTCGGATCGACTACAGCCGCGTAACCCTTCGCTGGTGGACGCACACAGCCGGAGGGATCACGGATCGAGACGTGGACCTCGCTGCCCGCACGGACGAGCTCTCGAACTAGCCGCCGCATGGACGCCCGTGGGGTGAACGCAGGGCGCGTGACGATCTGCGAGGTGGGTCCACGGGACGGTCTCCAGAACGAGCCCGACGTGCTGGCACCGGCCGTGCGAGCCGAGCTCGTCACGCGGCTCGTCGTCTCGGGCCTTCCGCTGGTCGAGGTCGCGAGCTTCGTGGATCCTCGTCGAGTTCCCCAGATGGCCGGCGCCGAAGAAGTTGTCGCAGCGCTCGAGCCGTCCGACGATGTCACATTCGCCGGGCTTGCGCTCAACGCCCGCGGCTACGAGCGGCTCGTGGCGACCGGGCTCGGCGAGGTCCGCTTCTCCTTCGGAGTGACCGAGTCGTTCAACAGCAGAAACCAGAACGCGACGGTGCAGGAGTCGCTGGCCACTGCGATCGCAATTGCCGAGCGAGCGAGAGCGGGCGGCATTCGCGCGACGCTGATCCTGAGCGTTGCATTCGGCTGCCCGTTCGAGGGCCGCGTCGCGGAGAGTCGCGTGCTCGATCTCGCGCGCGAGCTGGCGGCGGCCGAGCCCGACGCGATCGTGCTCGCCGACACCATCGGCGTTGCTGTCCCGGGACAGGTTCGGAGTCTCGTGTCCCGCGTCGCCGAGCTCGGTGTTCCCGTCGGGGGTCACTTCCACAACACGCGGAACACCGGCTATGCGAACGCGCTCGCGGGTGTCGAGGCGGGCGCGACCGTCCTCGACGCATCGATCGGGGGCCTCGGCGGTTGCCCGTTCGCACCCCGCGCGACCGGCAACATCGCCACGGAAGACCTGATCTACCTCCTGGACGGTGAAGGCATCGAGACGGGTGTCGACCTGGGCACCCTCGTCTCTGTCAGCGACTGGCTGGCAGCCGTGCTCGGTCGGCCGCTCGAGGGGCAGGTCTATCGGGCCGGGCCGTTCCCGACTCCCTCCTAGCAGCGTGCGGGTGCAAACCACGCCGCGAACTTCGCCTAGCTCGACGTCCCCCGCCCGGCCGCGAAGGACGACCTCGTCGCCGTCCTCGAGAAACGTCCGCGTACGCCCTTGGTCAAGGTCGAGCGCGCGCGCGCCGTTCGACGTGAGCTCGATCAGCGAGCCTTCCGAGCCTGAATCGGAACCCGAGATCGTGCCCGACGCGAAGAGATCGCCGGTTCTGATCGAGGCTCCGTTCACGGTCGCGTGCGCAAGCTGCTGCGGCATCGTCCAGTAGAGAGCCTCGCGCGTTCGTCCGCGAGACGACGGTTCCGGAAAGCTCGATCTCGAGCTCGACGTCGAGAGCCCAGTCGCCACCGATTCGGAGATAGGGGAGCGGCTCCGGATCCTGCGCCGGCGAAGGAACCAGGCGGTCCTCGAGCAGCGCAAGGGGCGTGACCCACGCCGACACGGACGTCGCGAAGGACTTCCCGAGAAACGGCCCGAGCGGCTGGTACTCCCACGCCTGGATGTCGCGGGCGCTCCAGTCGTTCACGAGCACGACGCCGAAGACGTGGTCGCGAAAGGCGACGCCAGGCACCGGCTCGCCCTGCCGGCTCGAGACGCCGACGACGAATCCGAGCTCGAGCTCGAAGTCGAGTCGGCCGGCTCGGTCCGAACGTAGGCGCCGGATCGTCCGGGTGCTTTCGCCTGCCCGCACGGCCGTACCACCGGAGTACCGCTGACGACGAGGGTGCCTGCTCTCCCGTGGTAGCCGATCGGAAGGTGGCGCCAGTTCGGAAGCAGCGGCTCGGCGTCGGGCCGGAACAGACGGCCCAGGTTCGTCGCGTGCTCGAGCGACGAGTAGAAGTCGACGTAGTCGCCGACCTCGATGGGTAGGTGCGATCTCACGTCGTCGAGCGGGAGAAGCTCCGCGCCGCCGGCGACAAGCTGATCCACGCGGTCGATCGTGTCCTCCCAAGCCGATCGGCCGAGTGCCAGGAACGGGTTCAGCGACGCGGTCTCGAAGACGGCTCCGAGACCGGCGGCTGCAAGGTCGAGCACGGCGTCGCCGACCCGGAAGCCAACGCGCGGCGTTCCCCCCGCATCCGAGAAGACACCGAAGCCGACAGCGTCGGTCACAGCGCGCAGGGATCCGATCTCCTCGAGAGCCGCGATCGGCTCGAAGAAGCTGCAGCTGCCGATCGAACGAAGCCGCTCGCGACGGGCGCGCACGATCTCGTCGCCGGTCGCGACTCTGCCACGCCAGCCGAATCCGTCAGAGCCGAGCCTGAACGCATCGGCTTCCTCCTCGCCGAGTGCATCGTCCTCGTCGCCGAATACGACCGCAGCGAGCAGGTTGAGCAATCCGTGCTCGTCGTCGGTCCGCACGGCATGGTGAAGGCCAGCCGTCGCCTTGAACGCAATCCCGCGCTCACGGCAGGCGCGCACGAACCCGGCGAGCTCGCCGGTGCTGGGTACCTGCGATCCACCGCAGCGAACCTTCGCGTGGAGCCCGAGCGCCGCGATCGCATCGAGTCGAGCGTCCGACGTCGTCGTCGAGAGCAACCTCGACATAGATCTCGGGGGCGAGGCCCGCGAGAGTCTCCAGATCCTCCCGGAAGCGCACTTCGACAGCCTCGACGCCGCGATGCTCCTCGAACGGGGCGTCCAGCACGACGCTGAGCGCACGGTCTGAGCCGGGCAACTCGCCGAGCCGCGACGCCGGGCAGACGAACCGAGCGAGTGCGAAAGCGTGCGGGCTCTCTTGCGCGAGGCGATCCTCGGCAAGTGCCTCCGGGAGATCGAGGGACGCGGGAGGAAAGAGAGGAGCGTGGTCGATCAGGTCCTCGAGCAGCGCGATTCGTGCATCCGGGCGCGCCTCGTCAGGAATCTCCACGACAGCGGATCTTCGCAGAGGGACTCTGGCTCAAGCGCGCCCTTCCGCTTTCCGATGACGCCTCGAAGACAGCTATCGAATGTCGGAGCAAGTACCTATCGAGCCTGCGGCAGGTCCGTGGAAGGAGGCCGTCCCCGATGAACGGGGGGAGGGCCGCCCGCCGCTGCGCGCAGTCGAGCCGTACCGGCGACTGGCGGAGATCTTCCACGACGTGCTCTCGGAGCAGAGCCTCGACGCTCTGCTCGAACGCATCGCGGACGCGCTGGCGGAGCTGATCCCGTACGAGGACGTCCACATCTACGAGGCCGACGAGGCCAAGCGCGAGCTGATCCCGGTGCTCGCACGGAGCAAGTGGGCTACCGAGGTGATGAGTGAGACGTTCTCCTACGGGGAGGGCATCACCGGCTGGGCGGTCGAGCACCGCGAGCCGGTGCTTGCAAACCAGGCCCATCTCGACCCACGGGTCCGGTTCGTGCCGGGGACCCCCGTCGAGCCCGAGGCGCTGATCGCGGTCCCGCTCATCGCACGTGGCCGCCTCAAGGGGACGCTCAACATCTACCGGGTCGGCGAGGACGCGAAGTTCACAGAGGAGGAGTTCCTCCTCGCTACTCGCTTCGGCGACGCCGCGGCACTCGCGCTCGACAACGCCCACATCCGGGCGACACTCGAGCACCAGGCCTCGACGGACGCACTGACCGGCCTCTACAACCACCGGACCTTCCACGATCGCGTGCGGCAGGAGCTCGTGCGCGCGTCGGCAGAGCACGACACCGTCGGCTTGATCATGCTGGACCTCGACGACTTCAAGAAGGTCAACGACGTGTACGGGCACGGCGTCGGCGATCAGCTCCTCTTTCAGGTCGCTGACGTCCTTCGGGCCTCGGTACGCACGACGGACGTCGTGTGCCGCGTCGGAGGGGAGGAGTTCGCCGTCATTCTCCCATCCGCGGATCTCGACCACGCACTGGCGCTCGCGGGGAGACTCGGTGCCAAGGTAGGCGAGCTCGAAGCCGAGGCGGTCGGCCGGCTGACAGTCTCGACCGGGATCGCCATCGGGCCCACCCATGCTGCGAACCCTCGCGAGCTCGTCGCGTGCGCCGAGGCGGCAATGATGACCGCCAAGACGCGCGGGAACGGACTCGTCGTCCCCTTCGAGGAGACCGCGACCGAGCGGCCGTCGGAAGCGCGTACGCGTCGCGACGACGTTCGCTCGCTTGCGTACCTGAAGATGCTGCAGAGCCTGTCGGGAAAGCTCTCGCGGCTCAACGACATCACCCAGATCGGGATGACGATCGCCGACGAGCTCCGCCTCCTCATCGATTACCACAACTGCCGCGTATTCGTTCGAGACGGAGAGGACCTCCTTCCGCTCGCGTTTCGAGGCGACCTGACCGCCGCCGATCCTGGCGCGCCGGCAACATTGCTTCCGACCAGGGTCGGGCGCGGCATCACGGGTCGTGTCGCCGAGACGGGCGAGTCTTTGCTCATCGGAGATGCCGAGCATTGCGAGTTCGGCGAGCAGATCGTCGGCACGGCCGAGATCGAGGAGTCGATCCTGGCGGTTCCGTTCAAGTTCGGCTCGCGCGTGAACGGTGTGATCGTGATCTCGAAGCTCGGCCTCGACCAGTTCGACACGGACGACCTGCGCGTGCTCGAGGTCCTTGCCGGCCACGCGTCCGTCGCGCTCGAGAACGCACGTCTCTACGACGCGCAGCGACGAGAGGCGGAGAGCGCGAACTCGCTTCTCGAGTTCGGACGCCAGATAGCGGGAACCGAGGAGATTGCCGAGATCGCGCAGCGTGTCGTTCGCGGCTCGGCCTCCATCCTCTCGAGCCCGCTGACGTCGCTGTGGCTTCAGGACGCCGAGACCGGCGATCTCGTCATGCTCGCTTCGAATCCACCTCACGACCCGGAGACATCGTTCGCCAGCGTGCCGGCCGTCCACCTGGGGCCGTGGCTCGTGCGAACAGAGCCCTACTCCATCAGCGCCGAGGACTACGCCACGATCGCTCCGCCTCCAGCCGACACGGACGGTCGCTTTGCGATCGCCCCGTTCACCGTGGAGCGTCGCTGGGGCGTCATCGCCGCCGCCACACCCGCCGACGAAGCACATGGCGACCGCGAGCTCCAGCTCCTCGGGGGCCTCGCACGGCAGACGAAGCTGGCGTTTCAGAACGCGCTCAACTACGAACGCCTCGAGCGCACCTTCCTGTCGACCGTCGAGGCGCTCGCGAACGCCCTCGAAGCGAACGACGCAAACGTGTCGTCACATGCTCGCTGGATCACGGATCTCGCGCTCCGAGTTGGCGAGGAGCTCGGTCTCGATGCGCGGTCTCTCAAGCGGCTCGAGCTCGGAGCTCTCTTCCACGACATCGGAAAGATCGGGATTCCTGCGGCCATCCTCGCGAAGCCGTCGGCGCTCACACCCTCGGAACAGGCGATCGTCGAGACCCATCCCATCCTCGGAGAGCGCATTCTCGCGCCGATCGAGCAACTCACCGAGGTCGGGAAGATCGTCCGCAGCTGCCACGAGCGCTTCGACGGCACCGGCTATCCCGACCAACTGTCTGCCGACGCGATCCCGCTCGAGTCGCGGATCATCTTCGCGTGCGACGCGTTCCACGCGATGACGACCGACCGTCCGTACCGGCACTCGCTCGGAGTCGACGAGGCGCGGCGCCGTCTCGTCGAAGCGTCGGGCACACAGTTCGATCCGAAGGTCGTGGAGACGCTACTCCGCGTCCTCGACGACGCGTAGCGAGAGCTCCGCGCCGCTACGCGCCGGCAGCCTCGGCCTTGCGCAGGCCGAGAAACGCCCAGGTCCAGAAGGCAACGCCCATCCCGATCGCGAGCAGGAATGCTCCGAGCACATGCGGTGCGTCACCCGCGATGAAGCCGCGGCCCGTCTCCAGGAGGTAGGTCACGGGGTTCACGGACGCAACACCTTCGATCCAACCCTGGAGCAGCTCGAGCGGGACATAGACCGGGGCGAAGAACAGCACGAGAAAGACGGGCATCTGCATGAGCGGGGCGGCCTGGATCGTGCGGAAGCGCATCGCGATCCCGCCCGCCCAGAAGAAGCCACAGAAGTTGACGAGCATCGCCAGTACGAACAGGCCGCCGAGATCGACCACGCCGCCGCCGACGTTCATGCCGAACACCAGCGCGACGACGGTGAGCACGACCGCGACGACAAGCCAACGGACGAGCGCGGCGAGCGCGTACCCGATGACGATCCCGCTGCGATGCGGGGCCGCCAGCAGGAGCCGCTTGGCGAACCCGCCCTCGAAGTCGCGCGCGAGCCCGAAACCGGTGAAGACGCCGCTGAACGCCGCGGATTGCAAGAGCACGAAGACGAACTGGAACGCGGTGTAGCCGGGGGGAAAGTCGAAGCCCGGGATCTCGTTCAGCTGCGAGAGACCGCCCGCGAACGCGACGAAGAAGAAGAGCGGAAACAGCATGGTCGGCAACAGGATCTGCGGGTTCGTGAGGGCGTTCTTCAGTGTCCGAAAGGCAACCCCCGAGATCACGTTCCACAGCCGCATGCGACTACGTCCTCGTCATCCGTGTGCGCAGGGCGCGCGACGCAAGCGCGAGGGAGACGATGCCGAGAATGATTACGAAGCCGAACCCGAGCGCAAGCGCTTGGAGATCCCAGCCCGTGATGATCAAGCTGCGAACGCACTCGATCATGTACGAGACGGGATTCAGGGTCGCCGCGATTCGGAACCACTCGACTCCGATCAGGTTGCGCGGCGTGTTCATCGAGGAGATGAACAGGAAGACGAACAGCACCGGGAACAGCGCCTGGATCGTCTCCCCCGAGCCCGTCCTGAATGCGAGCCACGCCCCGAGAGCCCCGAAGGCCAGCGCCACGAGCGCCCCGTAGACGAGGAGGACGGCGATGCCGGCAGCACCCGACTCGAACTCGACGCCGGCGGTGAGCCCCACAGCGAGGTAGAAGAGCACCTGCACCATCCCGAGGACGACCACCCCCGCGAGCTGACCCGTGAGCAGCGCCCAGTCCCTGAGCGCCGTGAGCGAGAGCCGGTTGATGAACCCGGTCTGGATGTCGCGAGCGAGATCGGTACCCGCGTTCATCGTCGAGAACAGGGCTCCCTGGATGAACGGGACGGCGAAAGCAAATGCGAGAAACGACGTCGTCGGAAAGCCCGCAAGCTCGGTCGAAGACCGCAGGCCACCTGCGTTCACCGCCATGAGCGCAATCGGGAAGATGAGCGGTGGAATGACGCTCGCCGGCTGGCGGGCGGTTCGCAGAACCGAACGCCGCGCGATCGCGCCAACTTGTGGCCAGGTGCTGGTCACTGGTTCCTCATCCCCGACGTCCTTGCTGTTCGGTCTCGGCCTCTTCCATCGCGCCTTCGAGCGTGCGCCCGGTCTTGGCGAGGAAGACGTCGTCGAGGGTCGGCGCGCGCAGCTCGATGTCCGCGATGTCGACGCCGTTTGCATCGACGGCTCGCACGATGTCCGTGAGACCGAGCCCGCCCCGCAGCCGAACCGCTACGTCGCGCGTCGTCGCGAGTGGCTCCCCGAACTGCGCCAGGAACTCGGCGATTCGAGGCCGGTCCTCCTCGCGATGCGGGATCGCATGGACGCTCGGTCTGCCGATCTCCGCCTTGAGCTCGGCCGGGGTCCCCTCGGCCACGAGCTTCCCTTGGTCGATGATCCCCACACGGTCGGCGAGGACGTCCGCCTCCTCGAGGTACTGGGTCGTGAGGAAGACCGTCACTCGATCCTCTCTCCGCAGGCGGGCGACCTCTTCCCAGAGCGCCGTTCGGCTCTGCGGGTCGAGACCCGTGGTCGGCTCGTCGAGGAAGAGGATGCGCGGCCCGTGGATGAGCGCCAGCGCGAGGTCGAGCCGTCGCTTCATGCCGCCCGAGTAGCCGGAGACCTTGCGGTCGCCTGCGTCGGCGAGCCCGACCCGCTCGAGGAGATCGTCCGCGCGGGCGCGTCGCTGATCCTTCCGCACGCTCTGGAGCGTCGCCTGGAGGCGGAGGTGGTCCCGCCCGGTGAGGAGCGGGTCGAGCGCAGCCTCCTGGAGCGCGACGCCGATGAGCGAGCGCACCTTCGGCCCTTCCTTGACCACGTCGTACCCCCCCACACGCGCCGTCCCGGCAGTCGGTGGCAGCAGCGTCGTGAGAACGTGGACGGTCGTAGACTTGCCGGCGCCGTTCGGTCCGAGGAAGCCGTAGATCTCGCCTGGTGCAACCGAAAGATCGATCCCGTCGACTGCGCGAGGCCCCTTCTTGTACTCGCGGACGAGCCCCTCGACCTCTATCCCGTTGTCCTCGTCCTCCACGCGATCAACACTACCCGCCCGTTTTCACCCGGCAGGCTGGACGGCCGGCGCAAACTCAGCCGACGTCGTCGCGGTGGAGACCGGTGCGCATGGTGTAAAGCGCAGCAAGGCCGAGAAGTGGCCCAAACCAGAAAGTCGCACGGCCCTCGGTCGTCAGGCCTGCGAAGTAGGGGTAGCTCAGGAGCACCAGGCTGACGAGGAGTGAAGCCGCGGCAGGTACCCGCCGGCGCGCGACGAGGACGAGCACGACGAACGCACTCGCGGCAGCAAGTCCGGCCAGCCCGATGAACAGGGACTCCGGGTAGACGTCGTAGTTTCCCCAGGTCCAGGGCTGGAGCCACGAGGGTGAGCCAGAGTCGCACTCGCCGAACCCTTCGCAGTTGAGAACGGCTCCCAGGAAGCCTGCTGCTACGACGATCCAGGCGGACCAGAGCCAGAACCCGAGTGAGATCGTGAGCACTGAAGTCCACAGCATGCGCGAGATCGCGGCCGACCTCTGCTCCGGGATCGCCAGCATTCATCGCCGCGCCAACAGCTCCGAGCGAATGCGCGCACCCTCTTACCTACCGGGTCATTCGCCCGCCCCGAGCGGCTCGAGGGCGAGCTTCGTCGCGACGACGGGCTTCCCGTTTCGTTCGTAGACGACGTCCACGGAGTCGTTCTGGCGATAGGTCCCAGCGACACCGACCCACATCGAGAGCCAACGCCAGAAGCCCAGCTTCCCTTCGGCCCGGAGCTGGTCGGCGAAGACGAGCGTGCGCCCTTCGATCGCGAAGTCCGACCCCTCCTCCTGGCGGACGCCGTTCACGTAGACCTCGAAGGGCCGAACGACGTCGGCGGGCAGCCTGACGCGGGTTCCCGTACGCGGCCTCTCGGACACCTTCATAGAATGGCAGCCGGTGCGTGCGCTTCTGCTCCTCGCCGCTGGCCTGGTCCTCGCTGCTTCGATCGCGGCACCCGCGCTCGGCGCCAACGGCGGCTTCACGCCGGTCGAGCCGGCCTCGCCGAACGCCGAGGGCATCCGCGCGAGCTACCTGTTCATCTCGATCTTCGTCCTGGCGATCTTCGTCCTGGTCGAGGGCCTGCTGATCGCGTTCGTCATCCGCTACCGGCGCCAGCAACGCGGCCGTTTCGAGGAAGGCGCGCCGATCCACGGGTCGTCCAAGCTCGAGCTGGCATGGACGACGTTTCCGGTGGTCGTCCTCTTCGTGATCGCGGCCTTCGTCTTCGTCCAGCTCCCCGGCATCAAGGACGTCCCGTCGGCCGGAGCACAGGGCAGCGCGCTCGAGATCCGCGTCGTCGGCCACCAGTTCTACTGGGAGTACGAGTACCCGAACGGCGTGATCGCCGTCGACACGATGCGCGCTCCTGCGGGAGTTCCCGTGACGCTGGAGGTGACGGCACCCGACGACGACGTCATCCACTCGTGGTGGATCCCGGCCTTCGGCGGAAAGATCGACGCCATCCCCGGGACCGTGAACGAGACCTGGTTCGAGGTCGACGAGCCGGGCCTGTACACGGGGCAGTGCGCGGAGCTCTGCGGCCTCGAGCATGCGAACATGCTCGCGTCGGTCGAGGTGCTCGAGCCCGAGGAGTTCGACGCCTGGCTTGTCGAACGCCGCACCGACCAGAGCGCGGACGGAGCGGCGCTCGGCGAGGAGACCTGGGAGGGCGTCTGCGCCAAGTGCCACGGGATCGGGGGCGAAGGCGGAATCGGGCCGGCGCTCGCCGGGTCGTCCACCCTGGCCGACGCGGACGCGATCGAGAACATCGTCCGGAACGGGCGCGGCGAGATGCCGGCGGTCGGCTCGAGCTGGTCCGACGAGCACATCGACGCGCTGACGGCATACCTCGCGGAGAATCCGCCGACCGGGAGCACCGATGGCAGCTAGGGCGGAGACGCAGATCGCTGACTGGCAGCGCGGGCGGTTCGCGAGCTGGCTCGTCACGACCGACCACAAGCGGATCGGGATCCTCTATCTCGGGACGGCGTTCCTCTTCTTCATCCTCGCAGGGCTCATGGCCATGGTGATGCGGCTTCAGCTCGCGCAGGCGAACGGCGACATCGTGGGGCCGGAGCGGTACAACGAGCTCACGACGATCCACGGGACGGCGATGGTCTTCCTGGTCGTCGTGCCGATCCTCGCCGGCCTTGCGAACTACCTCATCCCGCTCATGATCGGTGCGCGGGACGTCGCGTTCCCGCGGCTGAACGCGCTTTCCTACTGGCTCTTCGCACTCGGCGGCATCGTGCTCATGCTCTCGTTCTTCGCGAAGGGCGGCGCGAATCAGGCGGGGTGGACGTGCTACCCGCCGCTCTGCACGCAGCAGCCCGGGAACGGCACGGATCTCTGGATCCTGTCGCTCCACATCCTCACGGCGTCCTCGCTCGCCGGTGCGATCAACTTCATCGTCACGATCCACAACATGCGTGCGCCGGGGATGAACTGGATGCGGATGCCGCTCTTCGTCTGGTCGATCCTGCTCTTCGCCTGGCTGCTCATGGCCATTCTCCCGACCCTCTCCGCAGGCCTCACGCTCCTGCTGCTCGACCGCGGCATCGAGATCTTCGGCTGGGAGGTGCAGACGAACTTCTTCAACCCGGCCGAGGGCGGATCGCCCGTGCTCTACCAGCACGCGTTCTGGTTCTTCGGCCATCCCGAGGTGTACGTGATCGTGCTGCCCGCGTTCGGGATCATCTCCGAGGTCCTGCCCGTCTTCGCGCGCAAGCCGGTGTTCGGGTACAAGGCGATCGCGTTCTCGACGGTCGCGATCGCCTTCTTCTCGATGCTCGTCTGGGCGCACCACCTATTCACGGTAGGGCTCCCGATCTCGCTCCAGGCGTTCTTCATGATCGCGTCGATGATCATCGCCGTCCCGACCGGGATGAAGATCTTCAACTGGCTCGCGACGCTGTGGCGTGGAAACCTGGTCTTCGAGTCCCCGATGCTCTTCGCGCTCGGCTTCCTCTCGATCTTCGTCATGGGAGGGCTGACCGGCATCTACCTCGCGGCCTTCCCGGTCGACTGGCAGGTGCACGACACGTACTTCGTGGTCGCGCACTTCCACTACACGATGGTCGGCGGCTCGCTGTTCGCGATCTTCGCCGCACTCTTCTACTGGTGGCCGAAGATGTTCGGGCGAAAGCTCGACGAGCGCCTCGGGAAGTGGCAGTTCTGGTGGCTGTTCGTCGGCTTCAACGTCACCTTCTTCCCGCAGCACCTCGCCGGGCTCGAGGGAATGCCGCGGCGGATCTACACGTACGCCGACGAGGGCTGGGAGGGCTACAACCTCGCCTCGACGATCGGCTCGTGGATCATGGGCGTGGCGTTCCTCATCTTCTTCTGGAACGTGATCCGGACAAAGAGGCGCGGAGCGCGTGTCGGAAACGATCCCTGGCAGGCTGACACGCTCGAGTGGTACACGACGTCTCCGCCTCCCCCCCACAACTTCGACCGGGTGCCGTACGTGACGAGCGCCCGCCCGCTCTACGATCTGCGGCGAAGGCTGCGTGAGGGCAATGGATTCCGAAAGCTCACCTAGGACTGCTCCCGGCCCGCTGCTTCGCCTCTCGGCGGTGGCAGCAGCGGTAGGCACGGGGCTCGTCGTCGCGAGCGCGGTGCTCGAGCTCGGCACGGCGCACTGGGGCCTCGCGGGAGTTGTCCTTCCATTTCTCGTCGCAAACGTGCTTGTCGCCCGCTACGCGTACCCACAGCTCCTCGTTGGGACCGCGCTCGCGCTGGTGCTCTTCCTCGTCGCGATCGCGCTCGGAGGCATCGTCGCCTGGAGCGGAACGGCGGCCTGGGCGGTCGCGCTCCACGTCGGAGCCGCTTCGCTCGCGTTCGGGGCAGCTCTCGTTGCCGCGGCCACGACTTTCCGCGGTGCTGCCGCCCCGCTTGCCTCGTGGCGCGACTACGCGACGCTGACGAAGCCGCGGATCATGTCGCTCCTCCTCATTACGGGAGCGGCAGGGATGTTCGTCGGTGCGCAGGGCGTACCTCCGCTCGGGCTCTTCAGCGCGACGATGATCGGCCTCGCGCTCGCCTGCGGTGGCGCGTCCGCGCTCAACCACGTGATCGACCGGGACATCGACGCGCTCATGGGGAGCCGCACGCAGAGCCGCCCAGTGGCATCAGGACGCGTCTCTCCGGCGCAGGCGCTCGAGTTCGGGCTGATGCTCTCGGCACTGTCCTTCGTCCTGCTCGCGTCGACGGTCAACCTTCTTACGGCGCTCCTCGCGCTCGTCGGCAACGCTTTCTACGTCGTCGTCTACACGAGCTGGCTCAAGCGCGCGACGCCGCAGAACATCGTCATCGGCGGCGCAGCGGGAGCCGTCCCGCCGCTCGTCGGCTATGCGGCGGCGACCGGCAGCCTCGCGCTTCCTGCGCTTTGGCTGTTTCTCATCGTCTTCCTCTGGACGCCTCCTCACTTCTGGGCGCTGGCGCTGATGATCAAGAACGCCTACGCCGCCGCCGGAGTGCCGATGCTCCCGGTGGTGCGCGGAGACCGCGAGACCGCCCGGCAGATCGTGCTCTACTCGATTGCGCTGGTCGCGTTCACGATCGTTGTCGGCATGTGGCTCGGTCCGGTCTACACCGTCGTGGCAGCGGTCCTGGGGGCCCTCTTCGTGGCGCTTGCGATCCTGCTACGCCGCGATCTCTCTCGGGCTCGCGCCCAGGTTCTCTTCCACTACTCTCTTGCCTACCTCGCGCTGCTCTTCGTGGCTGCCGCGATCGACCCGCTCGTCACCTAGGACCGAATGCGATGACCGACACCGAGCTCGAGCGCACGAATCTCCGCTTCGGCTGGGCACTCTTCGGTCTCTTCTGGCTCCTGTTCATCGGCACGGCTCTCATCGCTCTGCTGTATCTCCAACTCGACTGAGTGCCTATGAACGCGGCGGACTGCCCGCCTGGGGTCTTCCTCGCACTTCCCGATCGACCGCCCGCGGGGATCCGGCTCGCCGTCAAGGATCTCTTCGACACAGCGGGTCTCGTCACGACCTACGGCTCGCCGCTCTTCGCAGCCCACATGCCCGCTCGCACGGCGGCTGCGGTCGCCGCTCTCGAGGCTGCGGGCTACGGCGTCGTCGGGAAGACGAACCTGCACGAGTTCGCCTATGGAACCACCTCGAGAAAATCCACACTTCGGCGTCGTCCCCAACCCGCTCGCGCCGGGCCGCGTCGCAGGCGGATCGAGCGGGGGAAACGCCGCTGCACTCGTCCTCGAGGCGGCAGACGTGGCGCTCGGAACCGACTCCGGTGGATCGATTCGCATTCCGGCCGCGTGTTGCGGCATCGTCGGCTTCAAGCCGACATACGGGCTCGTCTCGCTCGAAGGCTGCTTCCCGCTTGCCCCGAGCTTCGACCACGCCGGCCCGATGGCGCGGGACGTGCCCGAGTGCGAGAAGGCTCTCGAGACACTCGCACGGGATTTCGAGCCCCGCCGGCTCGAGTCGCTCGAGGAGGTGGTCGTCGGAGTCGCCTGGACCGATGATGCCTCGCCGCTCGTTCGCACACGCGCTATCGAAGCAAGTGAACAATTTCCCCGGCGGCGTACGGTCACCGTGCCCCGGCTCGAAGGGATCGCGCCGCTCTTCATGCACGAGGTGGCCGGCGTGCACCGGGAACTGTTCGCCGCGAACGGGGAGCTGTACGGGGAGGACGTGCAGATCAAAATCGAGCGGTGCTTGGACGTGACCGACGCCGAGGCCGCAGAGGCCGCCCACCAGCGCGACGAGTACCGCGAGGCGATGGACGGACTCCTCGAGGGGCTCGATCTGCTGCTCACGCCGACCCTGTCGATGGTCGCCCCCCGCATCGGAGAGCGTGGAGCCGGAGATCTGGAGGTGCGGAGAGCGATGGTCGCCAACACGGATGCATTCAACGCCCTCGGTTGGCCGGCGCTTGCGCTCCCCTGCGGGGCCGCTGAGGACGGGCTTCCGGCCTCCCTGCAGATCGTCGGCCGCCGCGGGGACGACGCTCTCGTGCTCGCCGCAGGACGCCTGCTCGAGCCGCTTCTCACACGGTAGGGCATCCCCCTTTCGAGGGAGGGCTGGCGTCGGGCGGTTGCCGACATTAGATCTCGATGCGCGCGGCCCGCCTAGCAACTGTCGTCGCCCTTCTTCTCGTGACACCTGTCGTCGCAACGGCGGCCGCGAAAGGCCCCTCGACGCCCGCGGCTCCCAAGGGTCTGCAGGGATTCCTGCTCCGCCCGAACGAGTCCGTCACACACACCTTCCCGCGCACACCCGCATTCGCGTGGCGACCCGTCCGCGGAGCCGTCTGCTACGAGTTCCAGCTTGCCACGAGCCGCACGTTCGACGAGAGCACAGTGGTGTGGTCGAACGTCTCCGGCGGAACGAACGCCGGTCGAGCATGTCGTGGCAATCGCCAGATCACGATCCCGGCCGCCTCGATCAGCCTGACGCTCCCCTGGTTCACCGGCAAGCCATACGCGCTCTACGCACACGTTCGTGCCGTCACGACGCGCGGCGCTACCCACTGGAGCTCGCCCTTCGGCTTCAACATGCGCTGGGAAGAGCTCCCGGTGCCGATGGCCACGAAGCCAGGGCTTGTCCGCTGGCACCCCGTCGAGGGTGCAACGTCGTACGAGGTTTGGTATCCGGACATCCGCAAGTCGTTCCGGACACAC
This sequence comes from uncultured Actinomycetes bacterium, assembly GCA_963756925.1. GTDB lineage: Bacteria > Actinomycetota > Thermoleophilia > Gaiellales > Gaiellaceae > GMQP-bins7. The sequence goes on from CAVWPL010000012.1 coordinate 198,889, forward strand.
ACGAATGTCGCGGATCAGCGCGAGCTCTATCTGTTCCACGACGATCAGAACTGGTGGTCGACGGTGCGGTGGCGCGTTCGCGCCGTGCGCCAGGTGCTCGGTACGATCCCGAACGGCCTGCCGGCTGTGTCCTACGGCCCGTGGAGCCCGGCGTACGCGACCACGAATCCCGCTCTTACCACCGGCAAGCTCCATGTCCGGGCGGCCGTCTCCGACGTCGTCAGCTCGGGCTGGAAGGACGGCGCGCACCAACTCATGCCCGCGCTGACCTTCACCGGAAACCAGGATCTCAGTGGCACGGAATGGCCTCTCTTCCGCGTATACGCGTTCACCGACAGTGACTGTGTCAACGTCGTCTTCCGCGGCTCCGTCGTCGGAGGCCCGGCGTTCGCGCCGAGGACCAGCGGCCCGATCAAGCTGCCCGGTAACTACGACGAGCTCGACCTTGCGATGGTCGGTGTGCTCCCGAGCGCCAAGGACGAGGCGGCCGCGACGTTCTCCGCGGACGGTTTCGAACTGACGTCCAACGAGTCGAGCGCAGACACCGGCAGCGCGAGCGCGAGCGCCACCGCCGCACCGGTTCGTGTCGACCTCCCGGATGTCGACTCGCAGACGACGAGGTACTTCTGGACGGTCGTCCCCGTCGGGATCAACGTGAACGACAGCGGTACGTTCGAGTACGTCGACGTCGAGCTCCCGCAAGACGCATGCGAAGGCGGTCGCTCCTCGACATTCGCGAAGCTGTCGAAGCCGGCGATCACGTCGTCCAGAACGCCGTATGTCTCGGGCCTGACTCCCAAGGGTCGACTGCTCGCAATCGCCGGAAACCGCCCGGTTGTGTACTCGACGCCGCTCGTCGCCTGGCAGCCCGTGGTGGGAGCAACGTCATACGAGATGCAGTGGTCGAGGACGACGTACCCGTGGCGCTCGAGCGGTCGTGTGGTGACCCAGTCGACGTCGAGCCTGCTCAAGGTGAAGCCCGGTGTCTGGTACTACCGGGTGCGAGGCTTGAACTCGGCTCAGGTCGGGACGCCCGCGATGACGTGGTCTGCGCCATCCACTGTCAGGGTTGTTCGGACCACCTTCAGGGTTTCGTCGCACTGACCCTCTAAGGTCGCGGTGTGATGTCGCCCGCCTTCGGCGCGCTCCCGTGGAGGAAACCATGTTTCCCCCACGTACCCCCTTCTTCCTGAGAACGTGGGGAACCTCCCGGTTCCCCACCCCCCTCCACGCTCATAGGCCAAAGTACGGCCCATGAGCCCCGACCTCGCTCTCGCCTTCGAGCTGGCGGACGCCGCTGATGCGATCTCGCTCGCCCACTTTCGCACGGAGCTCGTGGTCGAGCGGAAGGCGGACTCGACACCGGTCACCGAGGCTGACCGCGCGGTGGAGACGGCGCTACGCGAGCTGCTCACCGCCGAACGGCCGCGCGACGCCATTCTCGGCGAAGAGCAGGGGGTGACGAGCACCGGCGGCGAACGGCGGTGGATTCTGGATCCGATCGACGGGACCCGAAGCTACGCCCGCGGGATCCCCACCTGGGCGACGCTCGTAGCGCTCGAGGAGCCCGGGGACGTGTGCCTCGGCGTGGTGTCTGCTCCTGCTCTCGGCCGCCGTTGGTGGGCCGAGCGCGGAGCAGGCGCATTCGCGAACGGCGAGCCGATCAGTGTCTCGACGGTCGACCGGGTCGAGGATGCCGTTCTCTGCCTTCCGCTCGACCCCAGGCTCACCGCCATCGCCGCGCGTGCCTGGCACGCACGCGGACTCGGCGACTTCTGGGGACACATGCTCGTGGCGGAGGGCGCCGTGGACGGGACCGTCGACGGCGCGTTCGGACTGAGCGAGTGGGACCTCGCTGCGGTGCAGGTGATCGTGGAAGAGGCGGGAGGTCGGTTTTCGGACTTCTCCGGTGCGCGACGGATCGACGCGGGCACCGCCATCACGTCCAACGGGCTGCTCCACGCCGAGCTGCTGGCAGCGGTCGCGTAGGCGTCAGGCGACGAGAGCCGCGCGCTTCGCTTCTATGCCGGCGAGCAGCGATGCAAACGAGTCGGCGAACTTCTCGACACCCTCCCGCTCGAGCGTCTCCACGACATCGTCGTAGTCGACGCCCGCGGTCCGGAGCTCCTCGAGCAACGCCTGGGCCTGGTCGACGGCCTCCACCAACGCGTCTCCCCGGACGACCCCGTGATCCTGGAACGCAGCCACTGTCTCGACCGGCATCGTGTTCACCGTGTCTCTGCCCACGAGCTCTTCGACGTAGATCACGTCTCGATACGACGGGTTCTTGGTCGAGGTCGACGCCCACAGGCAGCGCTGTGGGCGGGCTCCCGCTGCCTCGAGCTCTTCCCACCGCTCGCCCGCAAAGACGGTCAGGTACTGCTGATACGCGAGCTTTGCGTTCGCGATCGCGAGCTTCCCCTGCAGCTCACCGCGACCGAGCTCCTCGAGCCGGCGGTCGGCCTCGGTGTCGACGCGTGACACGAAGAAGCTGGCGACGGAGTCGGTTGTGGACGGGTCGCCGCCGTCCGCCACGAGCCGCTCGAGACCGCGAACGTACGCTTCCGCTACCTCGGCGTGGCGCCGGAGCGAGAAGATGAGCGTGACGTTGATCGAGCGACCTCGGGCGATGCAGTCCTCGATCGCGCCGAGCCCCGGTTCCGTGCCCGGGATCTTCACGTACGCGTTCGGACGGTCGACGAGCTCGTGCAGCCGGAGAGCCTCGGCGAACGTGCCAGCGCGGTCGTATGCCAAGCCCGGATCGACCTCGAGCGAGACGCGGCCGTCGACACCACCCGTCTGCTTCCAGACCGGCAGCAGGAGGTCGCAGGCCCTCTTGACGTCCTCGACGGCGAGCGCGAGGAACACCTCCTTCGGGCTGTCCTCCCGCTCGAGAACCTCGCGAAGCTGGTCGTCGTACCAGCCGCCGGTCGACAGAGCCTTCTCGAAGATCGTCGGATTCGACGTGACGCCGACGACCGCGTCGTCGCGCATGAGTCGCTCGAGCGCTCCCGTCTCCAGCAGCTCGCGCGAGAGCGTGTCGATCCAGACGCTCACACCGCAGGTCGAGAGCTCGTGCAGTGGACTCTGGGCCATGAGCCGAGGTTACCGCGCGGATGCCCGGAGAGGCGGCCGTAGAATGCCCGCGTGACCGACGTCGATCGCCGACACGAGCTCGCACAGCAGCTTCGTGTCGATTCCGTGCGCATGGCGGCAACTGCAAAGTCCGGCCATCCGACATCGGCGATGTCGGCCGCCGACCTCATGGCCGTCCTCGTCGACGGGTATCTGCGCTACGACTTCAGCGCTCCGGAGCGGGCGGAGAACGACAAGCTCGTCTTCTCGAAGGGTCACGCCTCAACGCTCCTGTATGCGATCTATCGAGCCGCCGGTGCGATATCCGACTCGGATCTCCTCACGTACCGCCAGTTCGGAAGCCGGCTCGAGGGACACCCGACGCCGATCCTCCCCTGGGTCGACGTCGCGACCGGCTCACTCGGACAAGGTCTTCCCATCGGCGTCGGGATGGGGCTCGCGGGCAAGTACCTCGATCAGCTCCCATACCGCGTCTGGGTGCTCTGCGGCGACAGCGAGATGGCCGAGGGCTCGATGTGGGAGGCGTTCGAGCACGCCGCGCACTACGGGCTCGACAACCTGACCGCGATCGTCGACGTGAACAGGCTCGGGCAGCGCGGCGAGACGATGATCGGCTGGAATCTCGAGGTCTACGTCGAGCGCGCTCGCGCTTTCGGATGGCATGCGATCGCGATCGACGGCCATGATCTCGAGCAGATCGACGCCGCATACGAGGAGGCGCTGGCCACAACGGGAAAGCCAACAGTCGTCCTTGCTCGCACGCTGAAGGGGAAGGGCGTCACAGCCGTCGAGAATCGAGAGGGGTGGCACGGGAAGCCTCTCGACGATCCCGAGGCTGCGATCGCCGAGCTCGGAGGCTTGCGCGATATCCGCGTCGCGGTCGCCGTACCGGATTCCGCCGAACCTCATCGCTTTCCGGTCGGCGCGCTCGACCTGCCGCGGTACGAGATCGGTAGCGAGGTCGGCGACCCGCAAGGCCTACGGTGAGGCGCTCGCCGCCGTCGGCGCGGCTCGCGGAGACGTCGTCGCGCTCGACGGTGAGGTCTCGAACTCGACGTTCGCGGAGATCTTCGCCGCGGCTCATCCCGAGCGCTACTTCGAGATGTACATCGCGGAGCGGCAGCTCGTTGCGGCGGCGGTCGGGCTTCAGGCGCGAGGCTGGCGACCGTTCGCGTCGACGTTCGCGGCCTTCCTCTCGCGTGCGTACGACTTCGTCCGCATGGCCGCGATCAGCCGCGCAAGCTTCGTCGTCTCCGGCTCCCATGCCGGCGTCTCGATCGGCGAGGACGGACCGTCGCAGATGGCGCTCGAGGACATCGCCGCTTTCCGCGCAGTGCACGGAAGTGCGGTTCTGCACCCGTCGGACGCAAACCAGACCGCAAAGCTGGTGGCTGCTCTGCCGACTACGAAGGAATCGCGTACATCAGGACCCTGCGTCCTGCAACGCCTGTCCTCTATGGCCCTGACGAAGCCGTTCGAGATCGGCGGCAGCCGCGTGCTCCGCTCGTCGGACGATGACGAGGTCACGATCGTCGTGCCGGCATCACGGTTCACGAGGCGCTGAAGGCGGCGGACACGCTTGCCGAGGAGGGCGTTGCCGCTCGCGTGATCGACCTCTACTCGATCAAGCCACTCGACCTGGCAACGCTGCTCAGCGCCGTAGAGGCGACCCAGGGCCGTCTCGTGACAGTCGAGGACCACTGGCCCGAGGGCGGGCTCGGCGAGGCTGTGGTCGCGGCACTCTCCGCCGCCGGCGAGCCTCCTCGGGTGACGATGCTGGCCGTCCGGATGATGCCGTCATCGGGAAAGCCGGACGAGCTCCTTGCCGCGGCCGGCATCGATGCCGCAAGCATCGCATCGGCTGCCCATGAGCTCGTCGCAGTCGCGTCCGTACGCGTAAGCGGCTAGAGGAGGTTCTCGGCTACAGGCTGCAGAGCGCGTAGGCGGTAACCGTCATCGTGTTCACGCCGCCCAGTGCGGCCGTGGCGACGACGCCGATTGCGGTCCACGTGGTCGTTGCGCTGGGGTACGAGGCCGCCACGACCGCGCGATCCTTCTGCGTGGCCGTCGTCGTGACGCGCGCGCCGCCACCGAGGATCACCTTCCCCGCAGGGCACGTTGCCGTCGCGGTCACGTACGTGTGACGCGGTGCGCCCGCCGCGGAGATCACAGGCGTTCCGGTAATGAGTTGAGAGCCCGACGGGCCTGGCTGGTCCTGCGGCGCCAGCAGCGCCTGCGGGACCCGCCGAGCCTGCGGACCAACGGCACCAGCTGGGCCTGGCGGACCGACGGCACCTGCTGGGCCTGCGGGACCAACGGCGCCTGCTGGACCGGCCGCGGCACCGGCGGGACCGGCTGCGACCGCCGGGACCTGTGGGGCCTGCCGGGCCCGCGGGACCCGCTGCGCCTCCGGGCCACCGGCGCCCGCTGGGCCTGCGGGACCCGCCGCGCCTCCAGGACCTATGGGGCCCGCTGGACCCGCGGGGCCGGGTGGCCCTTGAGCGCCAGGCCCACCACTACCGCTTGGACCTTGAGAACCGGTTGCTCCCTGCAGCCCCTGCGGACCCGTAGCGCCGGTCGCACCTTCAGTGCCCTGCGGGCCTGCGGGACCGCGCTTCGACCAGGTCACACGAAACTCAGTCGAGCGACAGCGCTGAAACGTGGGTGTGATGCGCATTGCGCCGCCGACCTTCGCGTAGCAAGCCGCATAGACCCCGTTTTGTTCGGAACACCCGGCCGGCCGGGTTGCTGCACGGTCGAACCGGCCGCCATCGAGACGAGAATCAGCGCAAGACTCGCCGCAGAGACGAGAGCCAGAGCACGCCGAAGCCTCATCGGGCTCAGACTATGGGCGGTCCGTGGCGCGTGCGCCAGTCTTCCGAGCGAAACTTAATCGCGCCAATACATTTCCAGACATGACAGTGCTCATCGGCAGTCAACTCCGAAAGGAGTTCTCGGGCGATCCCCTCTTCACGGGGGTCTCGTTCACCGTTGGCCGACGGGACCGCCTGTCACTTGCCGGGCCCGAACGGAGCCGGCAAGACGACGCTGCTGCGTGCGATCGCCGGTGAGACGTCACTTCAGGGCGGAGATCTTGCGTTTGCGAAGGGCACACGAATCGCGCTTCACGATCAGCGGCCACCGCGCGATCTCGGATTCACGCTCCGCGAGTACGCATTGTCGGGGGCGCGCGACCTGCTCGAAGTCGAGGCTGAATTGCGTCAACTCGAAGAGGCGATGGCCGCGGGCACGCATGACGATGCAACGCTTCGCCGGTATTCGGAGGCGCAGGCCCGGCTCGAGCACGCAGGCGGCTGGGGGTGGCGCGACCGCGTTGCGTCGGCGGTCCGCGGGCTCGGGTTCACGGATCTCGACCTCGACCGGGGACTCGACACGTTCTCGGGTGGAGAGCTCACGCGGGCGTCACTTGCTCGCGCGCTCGCAGGCGATCCCGATCTGCTCCTGCTCGACGAGCCGACGAACCACCTGGACGTCGAGAGCCTGGAGTGGCTCGAGCGCGAGCTCGAGTCGCTCGACGCCGCCGTGATCCTCGTCGCGCACGACCGTTGGTTCCTGGAGGCGGTGACCACCGCCGTGCTCGAGCTCTCGACAGGTGGGGCGCACTTCTTCGCCGGACCATGGCATGAGTGGCGGCGCGAGAAAGCCGCACGAGCGGCGGCGGCGGCCCGGACCGCAGAGCGCGTGTCCGAGGACATCGCACGCCTCGAGCGCTTCGTCGAGCGCTTCCGGTACAAGAAGTCGAAGGCGAAGCAGGCACAGGCGAAGCTCACGCAGATCGGCCGGCTCGAGAAGGAGCGCTCGAATGCCGCAGGCACACACCAGGCGCTCACCCGCCGTCGCAAGACGCTAGGCTTCGACTTCCTGAAGCCGCCTCGCTCCGGCAAGGTCGTGCTCGAGACAGAGGGCATCACGCTTGCCGCGGGGGACAAGCTGCTCCTCGAGAACGCAAGTCTGGCCATCGACCGGGGCGAGAAGGTCGCGATCGTCGGCCCGAATGGAAGCGGCAAGACCACGCTCCTCGAAGCGCTGCTCGGCAACCGGGAGTTCGACGATGGCACCTCACGACTCGGGCACGGGGTCGTTCCGGGTTACTTCTCGCAACACACGCAGGAGCTCCGAAGACCGGCTCCGTGCTCGATTGCGCCGCCGCAAGGACGGGATTGCCTCGGCCTCAGGCCCAGATGCTGCTCGGTCGCTTCCTCTTCTCCGGCTGGGAGACTCACGAGCGTCCGGTGACGGCGCTCTCCGGAGGCGAACGACGGCGTCTGGCGCTCGCGCTTCTCGTCGCTTCAGGTGCCAACTTCCTCGTGCTCGACGAGCCGACGAACCATCTCGACGTCGAGAGCCGCGAGGCGCTCGAGGCGGCACTCGAAGCGTTCCCCGGGACCGTGCTCTTCGTCTCGCACGATCGCGCGCTCCTCGACGTCGTGCCGGATCGCATTGTCGCCGTGGAGATGCACACGCTCCGCTCATACGACGGCGGCTGGGCGGACCTCGTCCGCGAGCGAACCGCAGCCACGGACGCGAGCGAGCCCGAGCCGGCGGCGAAAGCCTCCGCGAAGCCTTCCCGCCCGGAACGCGCTCGCCCGGAGCGACGGGCTCCTTCGGACCTCGAGCTCGTCGAGACGCGAATCGCCGAGACCGAGGCCCGCGTGGAAGAGCTCGAACGCAAGCTTGCGGAGGACTGGACGGACATGGACGTCCTCGCGGCGCACCGGGCGGCTCGCGACCAGCTGGCCGAGCTCATCCAGCGCTGGGAGGAGCTCTTCGAGTCGGCGCAGACCCGGGCGCCCTGATCCCTTCCGCCGCCACGACCAGAGTGTCACGAGTGATGAGGAGCGCCGGTTCGTGACGTACGAGGCAGCCGGCGGCGTAGGTCAGGCGTGCACGCAGTGACGATCGAGGCTCCTCGACACACAGCCACGCAGACCGACACGGTCACGTTCGCGTCCGTCGCCGAGGCGTGTCTGGACGACGTATTCGGATACCTCCTCTACCTCACGAAGGACCGCGCCCTTGCCGAGGACCTGACCGGAGAGACATTCGAGACGGCTTTGCGCCGCTGGCGGAAGTTCGACCCGGTTCGCGGGACGGCCCGAGCCTGGTTGCTCGCGATTGCTCGTTCAACCGCGCTCGACCGGTTCCGCGCCGACAGCCGCAGGCGACGACGCGAGGAGCGCGCAGGTGCGTCCGAAACGCACGAAGGGGCACACGACGCGTTCGAGGGCTTCTCGCCCGAGCTCGACGCAGCACTGCGCGAGCTCACAGCCGGAGAACGCGAGGTCATCGCACTCCGAGTCGTGCTGGACCTCGACGGGGACGAGGCGGCCCGGTTGCTCGGCCTCACGACGACCGCTGTGTCGACGCGTCTGCACCGGGCGCTCGGGAAGCTCGAAGAGAGGATGAGAACCCATGACCTCGCCTGACCTCACCACCCAACTCCGGGCAATTCGCGCCCGTTGCATCTCCCGAGCTTCGCGAGCGCGTGCGCGCAATCGCCGCCCAGGAGCCCGGGCGTCTGCGCGTCCCTGTCGCTCGACAGGCTGCGCGTCCCGAAGCTGCGGCTCGCCCTCGTTCCGGCTGCGGCCGCGCTCGTGCTCGTCTCGAGTGCCGTGGTCTTCGGCCTCGCACGCTCGGGAGGCGACCAGGTGGCCGGCCGGGACGTGAAGGATGACGACAGGGGCGGTCGAGAGAAGCTCGGGGGAGGCCCGCCGCGCTCTGGGAGTATGCAGGCTGTCGATCAGGGGCTGGGCTCAGTGCGGATCGCGCGCAGCGCGTGACGGCATCGCTCACGGTGGAGGTCGCCGACTCCGACTCCGTCTCCAAGGCGTCGCAGGAAGCGCTCGACCTCACGCAGTCCCTCGGTGGTCACATCGTGAGCTCCTCGGTCGCGACCGGCGACGAGGGAACAGCGTCGCTCACGGTGCGCGTCCCGGTCGACAAGGTGCAGGAGGCGATCGTCGGCCTCTCGTCCCTCGGAACGATCACGGCGCAGAACGTCACGATCGACGACCTCCAGGCGAGCCTCGACGCCGCGGAGCGAAGGGCTGCCTCGGTCCGCAACCAGATCGCCCGGATCACGGCACGTCTCGAGTCCGAGACGCTCGACGCCGAGACGGCGTCCGTGCTCGAAGCTCGCCGGCGGGCACTGCGCAGCGAGCTGTCTCAGCTGCGCCGCGGCATTCAGGCCACGAACGCGGAGGCGCGCATGGCCACGATGCAGCTCAGCATCGTCACACCGGGAGCATCCGGTGCGGTACCAGTGCCCTCGCGTCTCGACCGGACGATCGACGAGTCCGTGAACATCCTCGTCTGGGAAGGCGTCGTCGCGCTGGCAGTGCTCGTCGTCGCCGCGCCGTTCGTGCTCGCGCTGACGGCTCTCTGGCTGGGACGGTGGCTCTACCGCCGCCAGGAAGAGCGACTGCTCGCCGCGTAGTCGGGATCACCTCCCGCGGGCGCGATCCGGCGACCCTCCCTCGCCGAGCGTGGCGATGAGCGCCTCTGCGACGACCTTCAAGGGCCGGCCGGAGATCTGGCTCGCCTTGCGGAGGCGAGCGAACGCGTCGGCCTCAGAGAGACCCTCGCGCTGCATGAGGATGCCCTTCGCCCGCTCGATCGCCTTTCTCGCCGCGAGTGCCTCGGCAAGCGAGTCGGCCTCCTCCCGGAGGGCGGCGAGCTCGAGGTGGCGCGCACGGGCTGTCTCGATCGCCGGAAGCACGTCGGTCTCGCGGAACGGCTTGACGAGATACCCGAAGACGCCGGCGTCAACGGCCCGAGCGACGAGCTCGCGCTCTCCATAGGCCGTGACCATCACGATTGGAATCGGACGCTCCTCGAGGATCTGCCGAGCGGCCTCGATCCCGTCGAGCCGTGGCATCTTCACGTCCAGTAGCGCAACATCGGGCTGCGTCTCCCGCGCGAGCCTGACCGCCTCCTCTCCGTCCCGGGCCTCCGCACACACCTCGAAGCCGGCGCTCTCGAGCAGGCCCTTCAGATCGAGTCGGATGATCGTCTCGTCCTCGGCGACCAGGATGCGCGCCTGCCCGGTCACCCGTCGACCCAGAGCACGCGATACTCCATGCCCGGCTTCCGGCGATTGGGACGCACGCTTTGCCCCGCAACCGCGAGCTCCCACAACGCGATCTGTTCCTCGGTCGTGCGCTCGCTCTCGTGCTCGTTGAAGACGCCCACGATGAGTCGCTCGCAGCAGCCGAGCAGTCGCTCGACGAGCTCGCGTCTCCGCCCGACCGGAACGTACTCGAGGCCGGTGCGTACGTAGGTGAACGTACGAGGTGCCTCCCAGGTCAGGGCATTCCCGAGGAAGATGCGCTCGGACCAGCTCGGGAGCCTCGTGCGCGCGAGAGCCGCGAGATCGCGTGAGATCTCGAGCCCGTAGGGCTCGACGCCGAAGTCCGTCCAGCGAACGAGGCACTCCAGCAGGTAGCCGTTCGCGCAACCCACGTCGAGGAAGGCGCCGTCGCGGTCGATCGCATCCGCGATGAGGCTTCGCGACCACTCCCAGTCGTCCGCCGTCCCGGACTTGCCCGATTGTCCCCACGGCGTCTCAGCAGCGAGGTACGCCGCGACGACGAGCGCCTCGGCGGCCTCGTGCCACGCAGCCTCGTCGATCTCGCCGCGGTCGAGCCTGGCGTCGATCTCGGCCAATTCTCGCCACGAGTTGTCCTTGAGCGCTGCGAACGGATCGGTCACGACGGAAACGTGACCTCGGCCTCGAGGCCACCACGGTTGCGAAGCTCGAGCGTGCCCTGCAACTCGTCCTTGACGAGCGCCCGCACAATCGAGAGCCCGGTTCCGTCGCTCTGGCTGCAACCGGCGTCGCTCAACCCGCCACCGTCGTCGGAGATGGTCAGCACAACGTCTCCGGTGCGCTCGGCGAGAGCGATGGACACATTTGCACCGCCGTGCTCGAGCGCGTTCTGGAACAACTCGGTGAAGACGAGCGCGACCGCGGTGGCCTGCTGACCGGCGAGCGAGATTGGCTCGAGATCCGCAGTTACGCCCTTCTCGACCGCAAGGCCCTGGACGAGCATCGCGCGCAGCCGGTCGACGAGCTCACCGAGGTCGACGTCGTCCTCGCGATGCTCGGTCAGCACCTCGTGCACCGCGGCGATCGCGAGGATGCGGTTCACGGAGTCCTGCAGAGCCTTGACCGGGTCCACGTGATCAGCGCGCGCCTGGAGGCGAAGCAGGGACGCGACGGCCTGCAGGTTGTTCTTGACGCGGTGGTGGATCTCCTGAGCGAGGACACCGCGCATCACGGCACGTCCGTGCTCGAGGGCGACTGCCGCGTGATGCGCGATCGCCTCGAGCAGAGCTCGGTCGTCGTCCGAGAACGGCGTGTCGCGGTCGCACACGAGCTCGCCGATCTGCCTGCGCTTCCAGCGCAGCGCCATTCGGACCGCGTGCGTGCCCGCGCGTCCCTCCGGCCAGGCGATCTTGCCGTCCTCGAGCACCAGCGCGGCTCCGGTCGCGTGCAGCGACTCCATCGTCGTCTGCACGATCGCCTGGAGCGACTCCTCGAGGTACAGCGACTCCGAGACCGCCTCGGAGATGCGAGCGAGCGCCTCGAGCTCCACGACCCGGCGCTGCGTGGCCGCGTAGAGCTGAGCGTGCTCGATCGTCTGCGCAACCTGCGACGCGATCGCGACCAGGAGCTCGATCTCCGCGTCCGTGAACGTCCGCGGCTCTCGGGTGCGGACGTTGAGCGCCCCCTCGAGTGAGTCCCGGGCCAGGATCGGCACGGCCAGGATCGACTCGTATTCGTCCTCGGGGAGGTTCGCGAACTGCTTGAAGCGGGGATCGAGATGCGCCTTCTCGGCGATCATGACCGGCGCACGCTCGGCAGCTGCCACGCCGGTGATGCCCTCGCCGGGCCGCATGCGCGGCGTCCTGGTCATCTCCTCGACGCGGCTTCCGTGCGTCGCACGCAGCACGAGCTCATCCGCGCGCTCGTCGTAGAGGTAGACGAAGCACGCGTCCGTGCCGACCGCGTCCGCGACCTTGCTCGCGACGAGCTCGAGCACCTCCTGCAGGTCGAGCGACGAGTTGACCGCAGCGATCGTCTCCGTGAGGAGGCGGAGGTGGCGTGCAGTCGTGTCCACGCCGATCATTGTCGCCTCACGGGTCGTCCCAGAGTCGCGACATGCGCCGGTGTGCTGTCATAGGATCGGAGTCGCGTGAGCCTCGACGCCTGGATCCTGTCACTACACGTGCTCAGCGCCTTCGCGCTCGTCGCCGGGCTCATTGTGTTCTGGGTCCTCATCGTCGCCGTGCGCAGCACCGACACTCCGGACGGGACGATTCGTATGGAGCCGGTGGTCAAGGTCGGCAACGCCGCGGTTGGCATCGGTATGGGCGGCACGATCCTGTTCGGGATCTGGCTGGCGTTCTCCGTTGGCGAGTACGACATTTGGGACGGATGGATCATCGCTGCGCTCGTCCTCTGGCTTCTCGCCGCCGAGGCCGGCAGGCGGGCTGGCGCCGCATTCATGGAGGGGATGACCAAGGCACAAGAGCTCGAAGCAGCGGGACAGACGGGGCCGAGCGCAGAGCTGCTGGCGCTCAACCGAACGCGGACCGGGCTCGTCATGCACACGGTGGCCTCGCTCCTCGTCCTCCTCATCCTCGTGGACATGATCTGGAAGCCCGGCGCATGAGCACGGTGGCCTCGATCCGCCCGGGCGAGTGGAACGTCCCGCTCTTCCTGCACGTCTTCGGCGCGATGCTCCTCGTCGGCGCGACCCTGAGCGGTGCGAGCGCCCTTGCGTTCGCCCGCGGTGACACCCGCATGCTGCGGGTCGGGTACTGGACGCTGCTCCTGGTCGGGTTCCCTGCCTACTTCGTGATGCGAGTCGGGGCGGAGTGGCTGGCCGACAAGGAGGGTTTCGCCGAGGAGGGCGCATCCGAAGCCGGCCTGGATCAACATCGGGTGGATCGTCGGCGACATCGGATTGCTCGTGTTCGTCATCGCCCTCCTCCTCGGCGGCGCCGGCGTCTATCGGCTCCGCAGCGGGAAAGGCGTGGGTTTCCTCAAGGCGACACTGGTGCACTATGCGTTGTCCTGCTCGCGGCGTACGTCGTTGCGATCTGGGCGATGGCCGGCAAGCCCGACTGAAGCGTACTGCTCGCGATGGCTGGTCGGGCCACGCTCGCTAGAGCCCCGCGCTCTCCGAAGCACGCCTCGCGACTCCGGAGCCGGCATTGCCGGCCGGGAGGCGTGCGCGTCGCGATGTCCCAGCCCGAGACTCGCAGGAGGGGGCCGTGGGGGACCAGCGGTTCCCCCGCCTGAACGACCACGGGCTCCACACCAGGGAGCCCGCGATCGGCCGTCAGATACAAGGCGCTCCGCTCGCCTAGCGGTTCGCCCTGCACCGTGAATCATCCGACTTTCGGTGAGTCCGCGCAAGTCGGACCCGTCCTCGGTCGTACCTCACAGCGCCGCGAGGTACTTGTCCTTCTCCCACTCCGTGACCTGAACGCGGTACTCGTCCCATTCCTTCCGCTTCAACTCGATGTAGCGGGGGAAGATGTGCTCGCCGAGTGCCTGCCGCATCAGCTCGGATCCTGCGAGCTCGTCGAGCGCCTCGCCGAGCGACTCCGGGAGCGCGATGATCCCTCGCTCGCGCCGCTCCTCGGTCGTCAGGCGATAGAGGTTCGTCTCCATGGAATCGGGGAGCTCGTAGCCCTTCTCGATCCCCTCGAGCCCGGCGTGAAGCAGGGCGGCGAAGGCAAGGTACGGGTTGCACGCGGGATCGGGACAGCGGATCTCGGCACGGGTTGCCTGCTCGGAGCCCGGCTTGTAGAGCGGGATCCGGATGAGTGCCGAACGGTTCCGCTGCGACCACGCGACGTACACAGGGGCTTCGTACCCCGGTACGAGCCGCTTGTACGAGTTGACCCACTGCGCGAGCACGGCCGACATCTCCCGGGCATGGACGAGCAGCCCGGCGATGAACCCCTTCGCTGCCTTCGACAGGTGGTGCGGGTCACGCCCGTCGAAGAACTGGTTCCGACCGCCCTTGAACAGCGACATGTGCGTGTGCATCCCGGATCCGTTCTCGCCGAAGAGTGGCTTTGGCATGAACGTCGCGTAGTAGCCGTGCCACGCTGCGACCTCCTTGACAATCAGGCGATACGTGATCGTGTAGTCGGCCATGGCGAGGGCATCTGCGTACCGCATGTCGATCTCGTGCTGCGACGGACCGACCTCGTGGTGGTGGTACTCGATCGGGATCCCGACCGTCTCGAGCGCACCGATCGTGTCGTTGCGCACCTCGGTCGCAGCATCCTGCGCGGTCATCGCGAAGTAACCGCCCTCGTCGATCGTCTCCGTTCCCTTGTCGTCCTCGAACAGGAAGTACTCGAGCTCCGGACCGACGTTGAACGCGTCGAAGCCCATGCTCTTCATCCGGTCGAGCGCCTTGCGGAGCGCGTAGCGCGGGTCGCCCTCGTACGGCGTGCCGTCGGGTGTCACGACGTCGCAGATCATGCGAGCGACCTTCGCTCCGATCGCATGCCCGTGCTCGTCGAGCGGACGCGGCATGAGCTGGAAGCTCGCCGGATCCGGGATGGCCACCATGTCGGACTCCTCGATCGCGTTGAAGCCTGTGATCGACGAGCCGTCGAAGCCCATCCCGTCGTTCAGGGCTTCCTCCATCTCCGAGGGTGTGATCGCGAACGACTTCAGGTGGCCCTCGAGATCTGTGAACCAGAAGAGCACATGCTCGATGCTCTCGTCCTTGATGCGCTTGAGGACCGCGCGGCGCGCGGCCACCGGGGACGTCGCACGATCTCGGCTCTTCACCATCGTCGAACGGCTGGACGATCGGCTCGCCGGCGTCGATCTCGGTCTTGCCATGCCTTCCCTCCTCCATAAAAAAAGAGGCCCGGACGGGAAACCCGTCCGAGGCCTCGTCGCCTCACAAAGACCGCGGCACTCTAGCAGGAGACTCGGATCAGGTTTCCGCCTGCGGAGCGACGTCGATTGCGGATGTTTCCTCCCCGTAGCGCAGGGCGAGTCCATAGAGCGCCAGCGCGGGAACGAGCGCCGCCGCACCTGCCGCAAGCGCTGCGCGGATCCCGTAGACGTTGCCGACCACACCGAGCGCCGGCCCGCCTCCCCACTCGCCCGCCGAGTCCCCGAGGTTCGTGATCGAGATGACCGTCGCGCGAACGCTCGAGTCCTCGACGTTCGCGTTCAGCCACGTCGAGTAGACCGGAGCGGACAGCGATGCCGCGACCCTGATCGCCCAGTACGCGAATACCGCGGCGCCGAAGCTGCCCGCGAAGGCGAAGGCGACGGTGCTGACGAGCATCGCCGCGTCGAGCCAGAGGAGACTCCTCGTCATGCCTCGCCAACTCGCCCGCGAGAAGTAGCGCGAGAGCGGCTGGGCGACGACGATCGCGAGAGCGATCGCACCCGCGTTGAGGACACCAAACCAGATCGATCGGAGTTGAAGCCCAGCGAACTCCGGGCACGCCGATGTCGACGAGGAAATGCGCCTCCCACAGCCGGTCGACGCTTTCGCTCCACATGCCGCCGAAGAACGTGATGCCGAGGATGAGCAGGAGGATCGGTCGCGCGCGGATCAGCCGTCCGCCGGCGCGCGCGGTTCGCGTCATCGAGGTGAGCGCCGAGACGTCCTCGCGTGACGCAGGGCGGAAACCGGTCTCCGGCATGGCGAACGCGAGGAATACGCCGAGTGCGAGCAGGACGACGCCGCCAGCGACGATCGGGAGGCGAAGATCGACCAGCGCGAGCCCGACTGCCGCGCCGATCCCGGCGAGCGCGAGCAGACGGCTCACCTGCGCGCCTCGCTGATACGCACCGCCTAGCCGCTCGGGGCCGAGCTCGTCGGCGAGCCAGCGCGTCGATCGCGCCGCTCTTGAACGTCCAGCCGAAGCCCATGAGCGCCGCCGCGGCCAGGATGACGCCCACGTCGCGAACAGCCCGGTCAGGACGAAATCCGATGCCCATGATGAACTGCGCCGCGACGACGGAGAGGCGCCGACTGTACGTGTCCGCGACGACGCCGGTTGGCACTTCGAACAGAAAGTAGGCGATCTCGAGCGCGGTCCCTGCGAGCACGAGCTCGAGCGGGTCCATCCCGACCTCTTCGACGAAGTAGATCGGTGCGAGCGTCCAGCCGAGCGCCATCGCGAACGACTCGGTACCCCGGTAGACAAGCCAGGTTCGCGACGCGGAGAGGCGCTTCACGGCCTACGCGGAGGCGCCGGTGTAGTTCCGGAGACCGAAGCGCCAGAACCAGCGGGTGAGAGCGAAGAGCACGACGGCGAATCCGGCCGCAAGGGCGAGCGTCTGCCAGTCGAGGCGCGCGGTCAACGCCTCCGCCGGAACCGTGACGGCAAAGGCGATCGGGACGAGGAAGGTGACGCTGAAGCGCAGCCAGCCGGGGTAGATGCCGATCGGGAAGCGACCTGTCTGGTAGAGACCTTCCCAGAGCTCGAGCGCATGCTCCATCCGCACGACCCAGAACGACACGGTGGTGATGGCGAGCCAGAAGCAATAGATCATCACCGCACCGAGAACGAGCGCGACCGCGAAGGCGAGGAAGTCGATCGGGTTGAGCTCTCCGCCGAGCCGAGAGAGGGCGACACCGAGCACGATCGCCCCCGAGACGATGTCGACCGCCTGCCACACCTCCACTTGCCTCACGCTGACGAGCACCTGCGCGTCCACGGGTTTCGTCAGGGCATAGTCGAGCTTCCCGTCCCGAACCTCGTCCATCAGGCGAAGCATGTTCGGCTGAACGAGCGCGCGAATGAGGCCGCCCATGAGGATCTGGATCCCGAGAATCGCGAGCAGCTCCGACTCCGACCACCCGTTCAGATCGGTCGTGTACGAGTAGACGAGCCAGAGCACGACGAGACCGGTTATGACTGCCAGAACCGACTGCAGGACCTGGAGCGCGAAGTTGACGCGGTACTGGAGCTCGTTCATCACCCCGACACGAAGGTGCAGTAGGGAGACGCGAACGGCATTCATCCGGAGACCGCCGAGTACTGGCGAATGGCTCGTCGCCAGGCAAGCGAGAACACGAGGATGCCGACCGCGGTCCAGAACGCCTGCATGCCGAGACCGGCGATCAGCTCTTCGTTCGAGAGATCGCCGACGAGCGCCTGGATCGGGAAGAAGAAGGTCCACTGGAACGGCAAGAGCCATGCGAGCGTCTGGACCCAGTCGGGCATGAGCTGGAGTGGCACGAGCCTGCCCGAAAGCAGGAGCTCGAGCAGGATGTAGAGCTGGAAGATCGCTCCGACCCTCGTCGTCCAGAAGGTGATCATCCCGAGCGCCGACTGGTTGAACGTGCGGATCAGATACGCGCCCCAGATCGCGACGGCGAAGACCGCGATCTCGAGTGGCCGGACATCGAACGTCGGATCGAAGAGAAGCGAGAGGGCGACGGCGATCGGCAGCCAGAGCACGATGACGACGACCTTCCAGCCGGCGAACCACGCAAGGTCGTAGTGGATCGGATGCAGCGGGCGAAGCAGCTGTCCCGACAGCTCGCCCTCGCGGATGCGCCACTCCCACCCATATGGCGTGAAGACGATGTTCATATTCCGGACGAGCGTCCACACGATGTAGTAGGCGGCGAAGTAGCCGGGCGTGAGGCCGTTGACCGAGCCACCGGACTCCTCCGCGATCGTCGTCCAGACGACGAGATAGATGACCGGCTCGGCAATCATCCCGAGCATGTAGAGGTAGTGAGCGACGCGGTACTGGAACCCCTGCTGGATCGAGGTTCGCATCGTCGTGAGGTAGAAGTCCGCAAGCGACCGAAGCCGGCCTTCCTGCGGCAGCGCGAGCTCGGTCATTCGGCGACCTCCTGAGCGAAGACGAGCTCGATCACATCCTCGATCGGCGGGTCCTCGACGTTCAGGTCGACCACCTCCTGCTCGGCAAGCAGTCGCGCGGTCACACGAGCGGTCTCCGCCTTGGGCACGCGCAACGTGACGAGATCCCCGTCACGATGGATCACCTCCCCGTACCCGGAGAGATCGCCGGCGCCGTTCTCCAACACGACCGCGATGGTCTTCCAGGCGGCAACCGTGTCCGCGAGGGAGGCAAGCTCGCCGTCGAAGAGGATCTTGCCGTGGTGAATGACGATGACTCGCTCGCAAAGTGCCTCGACATCGGCCATGTAGTGGCTCGTCAGCATCACGGTCGCTGCATGGCGCTGACGGTAGCGAGCGACGAACTCGCGGATCCGCTTCTGCATCGTGACGTCGAGTCCGATCGTCGGCTCGTCCAGGAAGAGCACCTGGGGCCGGTGGAGGAGCGAGCCGACGATCTCCGCCTTCATTCGCTCGCCGAGCGAGAGTTGCCGAACAGGCTTGCGCACGAGATCGCCGATCTCCAGCAGCTCGATCAGCTCGTCGCGCGTCGCGACGAAGTCTGCACGCGGGATCCTGTAGATCGCACGGTTCAACTCGTACGAGTCGAGCGCCGGAAGATCCCACTGGAGCTGGTTCCGGTTGCCCATGACGAGCGCGATCCGCCGAAGGAAGTCCCGTTCGCGCTTCGACGGAACGTGCCCGAGCACCAACGCTTCGCCGCCGCTCACGTAGAGGAGCCCGGACAGCATCTTGAGCGTCGTCGTCTTGCCTGCACCATTCGGTCCGAGGAAGCCGACGATCTCGCCGGGACCGATCTCGAACGAGATGTCGTCGACGGCACGTACCTCGCGCGTCTTGCGGCGAACGAGGCTCTTCGTGGCAGCTCGAAGCCCTTCGTCCCGCTCAGGGACGTCGAACACCTTCAGCAGACCAGCGACCCTGACAGCCGGCTCCGTCATCCCGACCTCTTCAGCTTTCCATGGCGCTTGGCGTACAGCTCTCCGCGGCTGAAGACCCAGAGACCAAGCGGGATCGAGACCGCGCCGATGATGAGCAGCGGCCAGATCTCGTCCCACATCGCGGACAACGGCGCGCCGTCGATGATCGCTTCCCGCGCACCCTCGAGCGCGTACGTCGCGGGCGAGAACTTCGCGATCCACTGCATCCAGGTGGGGAGCACCTCGATCGGGTAGTAGACACCCGAGACGACAAGGAGCGTGCCTTGAGCGACGAACCCGAGCTGCGTGCCCTTCTCGGGCGAGATCAGGGGAAGCACGGACGTCATGACGCCAATCCCGATGAACGAGATCGATGCGATAGCGAGCACGATGAACGCCGCGAGGAAGTTCGCGTCCGGCATCGACAGGTCGAAGAACAGGAAGCAGGCGGTGAACAGAAAGACGGCCCGGAGAAGTCCGTACGAGATCGCAAAGACGCCCTGGCCAGCGAGATGCATGGCACGCGAGAGTGGAGCCATGAACGTGTACTCGATCGTTCCCTCCCAACGCTCCCACGCGACCGTCTCCATCAGGAACTCGAAGAGCACGCCGAGGTAGGCCCAGACGACGGCGCCGATGAGCAGGCTCGTCGCCACGGTGTTGACGTCGATCTCGCCACCCGTCGCCTCGATGCCCTGCGCGATGAAGACGATCGTGAGCGTGTTGGCGACGGTCCAGAAGAACCACGCCAGGTCCCACCAGATGTAGCGCTTGGTGAGATAGAAGTTGCGCTCGACGACGCCGCCGGCTCCGACGAGCTCGGCTCGCAAGGTTGTGCCCAGAGCCTTCATGCAAACACCTCCCGGTCGTCGTCGTCCTCGTCTCCTTCCGCCTCGAACTCCCGTCCGCTCGCGGCGAAGAACGCCTCCTCGAGCGTCTCGGCGTGGTAGCGCCGCTTGAGATCGTCGGCCGGCTCCAGCGCGAGCAGACGCCCCCGGTCGAGTATCCCCACGCGCTCCGCGAGACTCTCCGCCTCGGCAAGGTCGTGAGTGCAGAGCAAGATCGTCGAGTCGTGCGTCTCGCGGATCTCGCGGATGAACTCCTGCACCTCGAGCTTCGAGCGCGGGTCGAGGCCCGTCGTCGGCTCGTCGAGCAGGAGCACGACGGGCGAGGTCAGAAGCGCCCTCGCAAGCGCCACCTTCTGCTGCATCCCGCGCGAGAGTGCCTCCATGGGCTCGTCCCGGCGATCCGAAGGGAACCCGACGCGCTCGAGGATCGCGGGGATCTTGTCCCGTGTCTCCTTCGAGGTCATCCCGTAGTAGCGCGCTGCGTAGCCGAGATTCTCGGCGGCTGACATCTTCTTGAAGAACGACGCTTCCACCGAGACCCGGTTCACGAGACGGCGTACGGCACGTCCGTCGGACAGGACATCGTGGCCCAGGATCCGCGCCCAGCCACCGTCCGGGAGCAGAAGCGTCGACAGCAGACGGACGAGCGTCGACTTCCCCGAGCCGTTCTGGCCGAGGATGGCGACGGTCTCGCCCTTCTCCATCGTGAACGTGACACCGTCGAGTGCCACGCGCGGGCTACGGGCGCGCTGGCCGCGCTTGCCGTCACGACGCTTGAACTCCTTCCGGAGCTCGTACACCTCGACGGCCGTCGGTACCCCGCGCGAGACGGCGTCCAGTGTCATTGCGTCCTGCATGTCGGTCATGTGGTGCTCCTTCGAGGTACTGCGTAGCGAGAGTCGGGCAGACGAAAACCAGGCCCTATGGGAGGGCCACGGCAACGGGTGTCTCAGCTACGGAGGAGCAACATCGAGCCGGTGACGATAGCAGCCGTCTCGGCTGCCCTCAAGCTACGTCGCGTCTTCGCTGAGAGCCGTCGCGGGCTCACCAGGGCGGTTCCTGAGCGGGTTTCTTCTCTTCATCCCTCACCACCTCCAGATCGCGATCCGCGCCGGCTGCTACGTCGAAGCCGGCAAACCATACCGATCGCCGCGCATCCACCTCGAGTCAGGAGAGTGCGGGCTTGCCTCTGGAGTAGCCGCTGGCCTCCACCACGAGCGCAACGACGACGATGGCGGCGAGCGTCCCGACCTGCGCTGCCGCCGAGATCTCGGTGCCGATGGGAATCGTCGCGAGCGCCGCGCCGGCAGCGGCAAGCCTCGCATTCCCTCCCGGGATCCCCAGCGTCGCGCCGGAACCCGACCGTGCAAACGGAGAACAGTGCGACTCCCGCACCAAGCTCGAGGGCGATCCAGGTCTCGAGTGGATCGTACGGATCGGCGATCGCCTTCTTGAGCCCTGCCGCAATCGCGACGATGCCGAGGATCAACCCGTAGTGCCAGTACCCGAACGCAGTCAGCGCGAGGCGTGACCGCCGCTCGCGGCGTGGCCGCTTCCATCGCATGCGTGACCGCCACCTCGTCGCGGAAGTAGACCCACCAGAGAGACGCGCTGAGCGCAAGCGACAGAAGCGCGACGAGCGCGAGCCGTGGATCGAGCTCGACGCCGACAGCGCCTGCGCCGATGACGACGATCGACTCGCCGAGGGCGATGATGATCACGAGCCCATGCCGCTCGACGAAGTGCGGCGCAGAGATGACGAAGCCCTCGGTCGAGGTGAACCACGGTGCGACCCACAGCACCACGGCAGCCAGGGTCCAGAGGATCCACTGCGCGTCACCACCGAGAGCACCGCCCACGAGCACGACGCCCGCAGCGCCCACGTTGTAGGGCACGAGCCGAAGGATCGCGGCCATCTCCGAGACCGACGCGCCCTTGCGTACATGCCCGCATGGATGAGCACCACCACCAGGTATGCCAGGCCGAACGCGAGCCCCTCGCCCTCGAATGCCGTCGGGATTGCGAGCGCGACCACCAGGAAGCCGCCCATGCCGCCGATCAAGAGAAGTCGATAGCGCAAGCGATCGGTCGCGATCGCGTTCGTCAGCCATGCGTAGCCGTCGTACATCCACCAGATCACGAGGAGCATCACCACGACCTGTGCCAACGCAACCCCGCCGCGTCCATCCACCAGGACGCCCGTCAGCTGTGTGATCGTGAAGACGAAGACGAGGTCGAAGAACATCTCGAGTGTCGAGACGCGAATACTGCGCTCGGCGGCGGGCACAACCGCATCATCCCGATGCACCCGGAGGTACCAGGACGTGGAGGCGTGGGGTGGGGCCGGGCCTCGCGGCCCGACCCTCATCCGCCACTCAGCGGAGGTCGAACGTGACGCTCACCGTTGCGGCGGTCTCCTGCTGGCCGGGGACGATCGGCGTCGAGCTCACCGCCGTATCGGCGGCTTCGCGGTACATCGGCACCGGCTGCGCGCCGGACTCCACCATCGTCGTGATCTCGCCAAGCGTGCGGCCGGCGGCCCTGGCGAGCACGTCCGCCCGCTTGCGGGCGTCGGCAACCGCCGCAGAGAGGGCGTCACGATAGAGCCGCTCCGCATCGCCCGAGCTCAGCCCGGGTCCGGAGATCTGGTTCGCGCCGGCATCTGCGGCGACATCGATCAGAGCGCCGGCTCGAGAGACACCGATCGTCGCCGACACGCTGTTCGAAGCCGAGTAACCGTCGACTGCTCCGTCGTCGCGAGTCACGGGATAGACGCTGACCCACTGGGTTGCGAGGTCGCGAGCACCGGCCTGGCGAAGCGCGGCAATCAACTTGTCCATCGCGGTCGCGTTCGCCGCGATGGCCGCCTGGGCGGTTCGCCCTCGGCTCTCGACCCCGAAACTGAAGTTGGCCTCGTCGGGCACGGCCTTCACAGAGCCGACGCCCATGACCGTGACCGAGTCGGAGCTCGCCGCTGGCGCATCCTGTGCTCCAGCGGGATCCGGTGAGGGTCCGAGCGCTCCCGCGAGCGCGACGACGGCCAGGAGTGCAGGAACGGCGATGAGAAGTCGGGTCTTCATGCGTACCTCCGTGTGAGTGGATGCCGGAGATACGCCGCCGCGCTCGCCTCTCGTCACATCGAACAGGCTCCGCAAGTAACAACTTGCAACTTGCTGCGAGGTGTCCCTAGAAAGCTGGGATCCGGCCCAAGTTACAACTTGTTACTTGGAGCTCCGGCGCTTCACTCCCAGCCGAGGTACGGTGCCGCGCCTCGCTTGAAGAGCCCACGAGCGATCACCATCCGCTGGATCTCGCTCGTCCCCTCCCAGATGCGATCGACGCGAAGCTCGCGGTAGAAGCGTGCGGCCGGGTTCTCCAGCCATGTACCCGCGCCCACCGAACACCTGGAGCGCGCGATCCGCCGCGCGACCGGCCATCTCGGAGGCGAAGAGCTTGGCCATCGCGACCTTGCCGTGAACGACCTTGCGATCACCGAGTGTGTCGAACGCATGGGCCGCGTGGTACGTCAGCAACCGCGCGGCCATGAGCTCGGTGAGCGAGTCCGCGAGCTGGAACGGCAACGCCCTGGTGCTCGGCGAGCGTCGCGCCGAACGCCTCACGCTCCTGCGCCCACGCGCTCGCCTCGTCGAGAAGGCGTTCCGCCGCCCCACAGCACCGGGCGGCGATGAAGAGCCGCTCGACGAGGATCCACTCCTTCGCGCCCGCATCGCCACTGGCCGGGATGCGATTCGCGTCCGGCACCCGGCAGTCTCGGAACACGATCTCGGGATGGTGGTCGATGTAGGGGTCGTGAAGGAAGCGGGGCGTCCGGACGATCTCGAGCCCGGGCGCGCCAGGCTCGACGATGAAAAGCGTCTGCTCGCCGTCTGCGACGGCGAGGACGATGTAGAAGCCCGGATCGCCTTCGCTCGTCACGAACCACTTCTCGCCGTTCAGGACCCAGTCGTCGCCGTCGCGAACGGCGGTCGCCTGCAGGCCAGCGAGATCGGACCGGCGCCGGGCTCGGTCAGCGCCCACGCCTCTCTGTAGCTCACCGCGCGCGACCGGAGCGACGTACCGATCGCGCTGCTCCGGAGTCGCGATCTCCAGAGCTCTCGCGGGCCACGGTCGACGACCGCGAACCCGAGGCCGTTCGTCGCCTTCCCGGACTCCTCCTCGAGCGCCACCTGGCCGAGCATCGAGAGGTCGCGACCGCCGAAGTCCGGTGGGCATGTTGAGCATCGCGAAGCCTTGCTCCCGGGCTTTTCTCCGGAGCTCGTCGACCTCTCCAACCTCGATCGTGCCCCGCCCGGCAATCACCGACTCGAGCGGGTAGACCTCCGCGACTCGAGGAAGCGACCGATCCGCTCCTTGAGCTCGCGGATGTCGGCGGGGAGCTCGGGCACGATCACGCGGGGTACCTCCTCGTGAACACGGGCAGCCTGACCGTACGGTCAGGAAGACGACGGGAGATTACTCAACGCGTTCGAGCGCCGCACGCTCGGCATCGGTCAGCGGCCGCGACCCGCCGGACTCGCGATCGCGCGCGACGAGGACCGCCTCGGATCTCGGCCGCGAGCCAGCCCTCCTCGGCACGGATCTCCTCGCGGAGCGTCACGCTCGAGGTGCCGATCCGCTCGAGGCGGCACGACGCGACGACCCACGTCGTCCTCGAGCCGAAGCTCGCGCCGGAAGTCGATCGCCACCCGCGCGAGGACGAAGTCCCACGTCGTCGCTCACGCCCGTCGAGCGCCTGCTCGAGAGCCACTCGTCGCGGCACTCCTCGAGGTACGTGGCGTAGACCGCGTTGTTGACGTGCTGGTACGCGTCGACGTCGTGCCAGCGGATCTCGATGCGCTTCTCGTGCACACGGAGCGCCTGACTCTATCGGCGCCGAGAGCCGCAGTGAGACATGCCCCGTATGCGACGTCCGCACGCTGCTCTTCCCGCGCTCGCTCGCCGTCGTCGGCGCCTCGCCGCGGAACGTCGACGCGGTCGAGACGGTCGTGCGCAGCGGTGTCACGGCCTGGGGCGTGAACCCGAACCGCGACGAGGTGGCCGGGCTGCCGTGCTACCCCGACTTCGCCGACGCTGCCCGAGGTGCCCGAGGCCGCGTTCCTGCTCGTCGAGCCACGAGCGCGTCGAGGCAGGCGTTCGAGGATGCTGCCGCCGCGGGTGTCCGTGCGTTCGTCGTGCCGGGTGTCGGAGCCGAGGCGGGAGCGGACGCGGCGCCGACGGTCGCGCGGCTCGCGGCACGCGCGCGCGAGCTCGGCGGCTGCGATGGTCGGGCCGAACTGCATGGGTGTCGTCGTCCCGGGCGGCCCGATCGGCCTGGATCGGCCAGGCCGCCGGAGACCACTGCAGCGGGCCACGTCGCGGTTCGTCTGCCAGTCGGGCTCGATCGCGGACGCGTTCCTCTCGCTCGGTGGCCGGATCGGGATGCGCTGCGTCGTCTCGTCGGGTGGCGAGGCCGTCACGGACGCGGCCGACTACCTCGCTTCTTCGCCGAGGACGACGAGACGCGAGCCGTCGGGCTCTTCCTCGAGACGGTCCGCCGGCCCGCCGCCTTCGTCGAGGCGCTCGACCGCGTGCGCGCTGGCCGGCAAGCCCGTCGTCTGCCTCAAGGTCGGACGTTCCGAGGCGGCTGCTCGCGCGGCGCTCTCCCACACCGGTGCGCTGGTCGGCTCGGCGCGCGCCTTCTCGGCGGTGCTCCGCCGCTACGGCGCGATCGAGGTCGACGACTTCCACGAGCTCGTCGAGACGCTCGAGATCGCTCGGGCGGCGAGGTGGCCCGCGCGGAACGCGCATCGCCGCGATCTCGCGAGTCCGGTGGCGAGTGCGCGCTTCTCGCCGACCAGGCCGAGGCAGCGGGGATCCCGTTCGAGCCGCTGCCCGCGAGCTGTCGCGTCGCAGCTGCAGGAGCGTTCCCCAACTACCTGCCCCCGGGCAACCCGCTCGACGCGTGGGCGATCGCGCACGAGACGAGTCGTCTACCCCCGCTCGCTGGAGCTGATGGCCGACTCGGGCGCGTTCGACATGCTGCTCGGGCAGGCCGACCTGTCGCAGTTCCGCGACCCGGCAACGAGGACTGGTGCGAGCTGACGCTGCGAACGCTCGCGCGCCTCGCGGACGGAGCACGATCTGTTCGCGGCGGGCGTCGACGGTGCACAGCGCCGACCCGCCACACCGCTTCCAGGAGCTCGCCCGCGAGCTCGATCTCGCCGCTGCTGCGCGGCCCGCGCGACGCGATGCGGGCGCTCGCGCACGTCGCCCGCTGGCGGCCCGTCGTCGCCGGCGCCCGACACGGGTGAGGCTCCGGACGTCGCGCGACCTGCTCGACGCCGGCGGCGCGCTGCTCCGAGCACGAGTCGGCGCTCGTCGCTCGAGCGCTACGGCGTGCCGTTCGCGCCCACGGCGTCGCGCCGCCGGCCCGCGAAGCGGCCGCGGCTGCCGACGGAGCTCGGATTCCCGGTCGTGGTCAAGGTCGACGGTCTCGCGCACAAGGCGCGCGACGGCGGCGTCGTGCTCGGCGTGACGAGCGCCGACGAGGCGGCCGCGGCCGCGCGACGCCTCGGGGGGTCGGTGCTCGTGGCCCGAAGCAGGTCGCGTCCGGCGTCGAGGTGCTCGTGCGGCATGACCCGCGATCCCGATTTCGGCCCGGTGCTCGCCGTCGGGCGCGGGTGGCGTCGCCGTCGAGGAGCTCGGACGCGTCGCCCTCACCGTCGCGCCGGTCGGCCGTCGACGCGCGCGCGAGCTCGTCGCGGAGGCCGGGATCGACGACCCGCACGGCACGATCGCGCGCACACTGTCGCGCGGTCGGCGGCTCGCGATCGCGCATCCGGAGATCGAATCGATCGACGTGAACCCGCTCATCGTCGGCGCCGACGGGACGGTTGCCGTGGACGCGCTCGTATCGTCCTCGCGAAGCAGCCTATTGACCGACTCGGTCAGTTTTTGATTCACTCCGGCGGAGGCCGCCAACGTCGACCGGGCCGAGGAGTCGTGTAGCAGATGACAACTTGGCATCCCCGTGAGACGCGCTTCGACCGCCGCGTGTTCCTGCGGCGTGGAGCCGCCGGAGCGGTCGGCCTTGTCGTCCCTCGGGACGCTGCTCGCAGCATGCGGCGGTGGCAATGGGGGCCCGACGCGCCGAGCTCGTGCTCGCGCGGCCCGACAACCCCGTCACGTAGCCGCTCTTCGACGACAACCCGCCGATCGCGTCGGGTCTCGAGCCCGAGCAGGGGCCGCTGCGGATCTACAACTACAACGACTACCTCTGGCAGCGGCTGCTGAAGGACTTCGGCAAGGAGTACGGCGTCGAGGTCGAGCTGACGACGTTCAACACGATGGACGAGGCGATCGCGAAGATCTCGTCCGGCGCGGTGGACTTCGACGTCTTCTTCCCTACCATCGACCGCCTCGGCAGGCTGGTGCTCGGAAAGCAGCTGCAGCCGCTGAACCACGACTATCTCCCGAACCTGCAGACAGACGATCTGGCCGTCGTTGCGCGGCCCGTTCTACGACGTGGACTCGCAGTACACGGTCCCGTACGTCATGTTCACGACCGGGAATCGGCTACCGCACCGACAAGGTGCCGAAGACGCCCGCGGATCTCGCGAACCCGTACGAGATCTTCTGGGAGCGAGCGCAACAAGGGGAAGACGTTCGTCCTGGACGACTGCCGCGAGGCGCGATCCACATGCTGCTCACGAACGGGATCACCGACCTGAACACGGAGAAGCCCGCGCAGATCGAGAAGGCGAAGGATGAGCTGCTGTCGTTGATCGACGCCGTCAACGTCAAGAAGTCGGCGGAGGACTACACGAATATCCCGGAGGGCTCGGCGTGGGTGCACCAGGCGTGGGCCGGGAGCATGGTCGCGGCGCCGTACTACCTGCCCAAGGGGACGGGCTCCGAGGTGATCGGGTTCTGGTTCCCCGAGGACGGGCAGGGCCGGTCGGCAGCGACATGATCGGCCGTCACTCGCGAACGCGAAGAACCCCGTTCTCGCCCACCACTTCCTGAACTTCATGCTCGACGAGAAGCACGGCTACGACAACTTCTCCCAGTACGTCGGCTACCAGCCGCCCTTCGTCACGCATCAACCCGGACCGGCTCGTGACGGACGAGGTGATCCCGGAGCACCTGACCACGCGGTCATCCGCGAGAGCGACTTCCTGAGAGGCAACCAGCTTCTGGGAGCTCGAGCTCCGGAAGGGCAGACGCTCTGGCAGAACGCGTGGGCGGAGTTCTTGGCGGGTGTCTGAGCCCGCCCGCTCTGGTAGAGCGCGCCGAGAGGGTTCTGGGCGGGTCTCTCGCTGCCCGGCGTCGTCTGGCTGGCGATCTTCTTCTTCCTGCCCGTTCTACGTCATCCTCGCGGTCGCGCT
Organism: uncultured Actinomycetes bacterium; assembly: GCA_963756925.1. GTDB lineage: Bacteria > Actinomycetota > Thermoleophilia > Gaiellales > Gaiellaceae > GMQP-bins7. The sequence continues at coordinate 227,059 of CAVWPL010000012.1, forward strand.
CGGGACGATCGATCCGATCCTCCAGCAGCCACAACCCGCCTGGAGCCCGCTCGACTGGGACTGGAGCGCGTTCCGGTTCGTCTTCGAAAACCTGTTCAGGGGCGACACGATCTTCGGGAAGGTCTTCATGCGCACGTTCGTCTACGTCGCGGTCGCCGTCGTGCTGTCGCTCGTCATCGCGTACCCGGTCGCGTACTTCGTCGCCCGGTTCGGTGGCCGCTGGAAGGGGCTCCTGCTGCTCGGGCTCATCGCGCCGTTCTTGATCAGCTACCTGATGCGCATGCTCGCCTGGATCAACCTGCTCCAGGACGACGGCTGGGTGAACGACGTGCTGCTGTGGGTCGGGATCTCGACGCGCCGCACAACTGGCTCGACGGTCGCGCGTCGAGGGTGATCCTCGGGATGGTCTACGGCTACGTGCCGTTCATGATCCTGCCGCTCTACGCGTTCCTCGACCGGATCGACCAGAGCCTGCTCGAGGCCGCCCGTGATCTGGGCGCGAGCCGGTTCCAGGCCTTCCGCCTCGTGACGCTGCCGCTGTCGGTGCCGGCGATCCTGGCCGGCTGCGTGATCATCGCGCTGCCGATGTTCGGCGACTACTACACGCCCGACCTGCTCTCGGGGTCGCCGAACACGTCGCTGATCGGCAACCAGATCAACCTCTACATCCGCGGCGGCCAGCAGATACCCGTCGGGGCTGCGCTCGTGGTCGTGCTCATGGTGTTCCTCTCGGTGCTGCTCGCCTACTACGTCGTCGCAACTGCCCGTGCCCAGCGGAAGGTTCGGGAGTGAGCACGACCACCGTCGCCGCCCGTTCCCGCCCGACACCCTCGGCCTTCACGCGTTTCCGCGAGTGGTTGGCGAACCCGTGGGGCAAGCCGCGCTTCCTCCCGCTCTTCACGCTCGTCTATCTCGCCTGGTCGATCGTCCCGATCCTCATCGCGATCCGCTTCTCGTTCAACGAGGGACGCTCGCGATCGACCGCCCAGGGCTGGTCGATGCGCTGGTACTTCGAGGATCCCGATCTGTCCGTCTGGCACGACCCCGACCTTCGGGCCGCGCTCCTCCAGAGCCTGAAACTTGCCGCGATCGCGGTGGCAATCACCGTCCCGCTCGGCGTCGCCCTCGCCATCGGGCTGACGCGCTGGCGCGGACGGGTGGCGGGCACGTCTCGGTTCGTGTCGCTGGTTCCGCTCGTCACACCCGAGATCGTCATGGGCGTCGCGCTGTTCCTCGTCTTCGTGAACCTGCTCACGTTCATCCCGCTCGGGACGACAGCGCAGGCGATCGGGCATGTCACGTTCTCGATCTCCTTCGTGCTGCATCATCGTCCGAGCGCGGCTGCTCTCGATCGGGCCGGAGTACGAGGAGGCTGCGCAGGATCTCGGCGCGTCGCCGCTCCAGTCGATCCGGCTCGCGCTCCTGCCAATGCTCACGCCGGCGATCGTCGCGAGCACGATCGTCGTCTTCGCGCTCTCGATGGACGACTTCGTCGTCAGCGCATTCCTTTCGTCCGGCTCGCAGACGGACACGGTTCCGGTGCGGATCTACTCCGCCGGTCGAACCGCACCGACACCGGCGCTGAACGCGCTCGCAACCCTGACGCTCGCTCTCACGCTCCTCATCGCAGGCGTTGCGTTTCTCCTCTGGCGAATCGTGCGTGCGCGGCGTGGCGCGGGGGGATCGACACTCCAGGAGTTCACGCAGCTCCAGCAGGATTAGAGCGCCAGCACGGCCTCCGCAGCTGCCTCGCCCGAGCGAACCCCGCCCTCCATGTGCATGTGGCCGACGCCGGCGATGTCGGAGCACGCCCAATGGATCGGTCCGACCGGCCTGCGGAGATCCGGGCCGAAACGGGTGAGCCCGCCGACCGCGAAGGTGGCTGCGTAGGCGCCGCGTGTCCATTCCTCGGCGCACCAGTCCGTCTCGATGTAGTCGGTCGGGCGAAGCGCGTGCGGGCCAACCAGCTGCGCCATGCCCTCGAGAACCGCGGCCCGGCGAGCGTTCGGGGTCATGCGCCCGGCTTTCTCGGCAACCTCGCCCGCAAGAAACGTGCACAGCACGCCAACCGAGGCCGAAGGAGGCGAGTTGTCGTAGATCTCCCGCACGAGGCCGTACGGCGCAAAGCCCTCGCCGGAAAGGCCCTCGGCACGCCAGAACGGCTGCTCGTACGCCGTGAGGATCTTCGTGATGCTCCCCTGGGAGATCGCCTGCTCGAGCCGCATCCGCCATGGCGGGAGCGCCGGATCGAACCGAATCGCCCCGGTCAGGTTCGGGGCCACGGCGACGATCGCCGCGCGACCCCGTACGCGAACCGAGCCGGCGGCGACCTCGACGCCATCCGGCGACCAGCTGATCTCCCGAGCCGGCGCTTCGAGCACGACGCGGTCGCCTAGCCGCTCCGCAAGGCGCAAGGGCGGCAGCTGCGAGCCACCGACCACTCGATACGCAAGGCATTGCTCTGCAGCGAACAGCTCATGCATCCCCCCGGCACCCGCGACCACCCACAACCCCTGGAGCACCGAGAACGTGTGTGCAGGCTTCGTCATGAACCCACCCGAGAGCCAGGAGCGCATGAGATCTCTTGCGATCTCGTCCGAGATCTCCCGTCGAAGCCACGCCTCGAAGGTCAGCGCGTCCAGCTCGTTCGCGTCGGGATGGGTCCACGGAGCCTCGGGATCGAGCTCCTTTGCCAGCACGTCGAGCTTGGTCTCGGCTTCGTCGTACGCCTTCATGGACATGGCGTCAACCGGTTCGTGGCCGCTGTATCTGTGCGCCGCGCCGGAAGCGTCGACGTAGACGTTCTCTCCCTCTCGATAGGCCGGGAAGAGCTCGATTCCGAGATCGTCGAGCAGGGCGTGCAGTCGCGACTGGTACGGCGCTACCCACTCGCCGCCGAGCTCGTTCGCCTCCCCGCCGATCTCCGTGTTCCAGAGTCGGCCGCCGACCCGGTCGCGTGCCTCGAGCACCACGACCTCTTGCCCTCGAGCCACGAGCCTCGTCGCAGCGGTTAGGCCGGAGATCCCGGCTCCTATCACCACGACGTCCGTTCTCAGCTCACGTTCGCCCAAGGTCCACCTCTCGTCCGAGCGCCGCTGCTGCCGCACCGCGCCCGGTGCGAACCGCGCCTTCCATGTAGCCGGCGACCCACTGGTCGGAACCGCAGACATAGAACGGCGGAGCATGCGTCCCGTGGAGCGGGCCGACGCGCATCACGTCCCCTGGCCACCAATGGGTGGCGTAGCCGCGCGTGTACGGATCCGTCGCCCAGAGCCGGATGAACGTCTGCAGTGCGTCGCGACCGGGTGCCCCGAACATCCGCTCGAGCTCTGCTCGAAGGACCCCTTCCCGCTCGCCTTCGGCGACGGCCAGAAGCCACGCAACGCGCTCCGGTGGCACGAGCCCCGAGAGAACGCCGTCGCGCTGGGGCCACGTCGAAGCGAGCAAATGCTCGCCCTCCGAGAGGCCGTTCGCGCCGATGTCAGCCCAGACGGAGCGCTCGTAGACCGTCACGAGCTTTGCTGCATGAGCCTGCCGCTGGCGTCGAAGCGACGCGAGGCGATCGAGATCGACACCTTCGATCTCGACGTCTCCGAGAACGCTCACGGGAAGAGCACAGACGATGGTCTCGGCTTCGAATCGCTCTCCTCCCCTCGTCGTCACGGCACAGCCAGTGGGCGCGACCTCGACCGAGTGCACCTCGGCTTCGAAGCGAACGCGCGCGCCGAGCTCGGCCGCCATGCGGAGCGCGACCTCTGCACTGCCCTCGGCCACCTGGAGCGACTCCCAGTGCTCGTAGTACGCGTCGAATCCCGGATCCGGGGCAACGGCGGCCTTGCGCAGCTCGGCGAGAAGCGACGTCTGCTCCGCCGAACCTGCAGCGAGCGAGAGCGAGCCGACCTGGAGCGCGCGCACCGTCGAGGGGAGTGCGTCGACCGAACGTGCCCACGATCCGACCGACGCGTCGTCGAGACGGGTGGCATCGGGATGGCTCCACGGATCCTCGATGTCGACGGTGAGAGCAAGCTCGACGAACAGCTGCTGAACCCGCTCGTAGTCCCGCTCCTCAACCGAACTCGCGAACGGGAACCCGTCTCCTCGGAAGACACCCTCGACGAGGTCGTACGTCGTCGCGCCCTCGTTCGCGGTGTACGTCGGTTCGAGCGAGAGCCCGAGCTCCTCGACCAGCGCGAGGTATGCCGTATGAACTGGCCCGACGACCTCGCCTCCGAGTTGCACCGGACGCCCCTCGTCGACGGTCACCTGCTCGACGCGTCCTCCAACCCGGTTCCGAGCCTCGAGGACGACCACGTCCGCTCCGCCGCCGACAAGGTCGCGGGCAGCCGACAGCCCGGCGAGGCCCGCTCCAAGAACGATTACGTCCGTCAAGGCGTCTCGACCTCCTCCGGAGCGAGAACCCGGAGCGCGTCCGGGGGCAGGTGCGCGGTGACCCTGGCGCCGACGTCGAACTCCTCGACGTCCTCGGCATTTGCGACGAGCGCCTGCAAGCGGTCTCCGCCGGGAAGCGTGACGTACACCTGGGTCGTGGAGCCCAGGTAGACGAACCGCTCGATCGTTACGGGAACGCGGTTCTCGCCGAGGACACCGTCCGCCTCGATGTGCACGCGCTCGGGTCGTATCGCAAGTCGCACGACACCGACCGTGTCCGTGTGCCCGGCCGCCGCGACAAGCTGAACGCCGCCCACTGCCACGCGACCCGCTCCACTGCACTGGGCTCGCATCAGGTTGGAGACACCGATGAAGTCGGCGACGAATGCGGTTTCCGGATGCTCGTACACCTCGCGCGGCGTCCCGAGCTGCTCCACCCGCCCGTCGACCATCACCGCGAGCCGGTCGGACATCGTGAGCGCCTCCTCCTGATCGTGAGTCACGAAGAGGAAGGTGATTCCGACCTCGCGCTGGATGCTCTTGAGCTCGATCTGGAGCTCGCGGCGAAGCTTTGCGTCGAGCGCGCCGAGCGGCTCGTCGAGCAAGAGGACGTCCGGTGAGAGAATCAGCGCCCGCCCGAGTGCGACGCGTTGCTGCTGGCCGCCCGAGAGCTGATGCGGCTTCCGACTCGCGAAGTCCGCGAGACGTACGAGCTCGAGCGTCTCGTTGACCCGCCCCCGCTTCTCGGCTGCCGAGAGTGTGCCGAACCGCAACCCGAAGCCCACGTTCTCGCTCACCGTCAGATGCGGGAACAGCGCGTAGCTCTGGAACACCGTGTTGACCCGCCGTTTGTGCGGCGGCGTCTCGGTGACATCGGCATCGCCGATCGCGATGCGACCGGAGTCAGGCCGCTCGAAGCCCGCGATCATCCGCAACGTCGTCGTCTTGCCGCAGCCTGACGGACCGAGGAGCGCGAAGAACTCCCCTTGTCTGATCACGAGCGAGACATCATCGACTGCGACCGCGTCTGCGTACGACTTGCTTACGTGTTCGAGCACGACACCGCTCGGGCACGGCGCTCACGGCACCAGCTCCCTCTCGAGACTCTCACGCAGCAGCCTCCGCGCCCGGCGGCGGTCGACAAGGCCCAGATACAGCATCGAGTCCAGTCCGTCGGCGACAGCGGCGAGTCGCCGGCCAGCCGCGGATGCGGCGACTCCGGCAGGTATCGAGCCATCGCGTCGCCCTTCGTCGATGAGCGCCACGAGCCGCTGCAACCATGCGTGGTATGCGTCGTGAACGAGCGGGCGGAGGTCGCTGTCGACTCGCAGGCTGCTCCAGACCTCGTTCCAGAGGGCGCGACGCTCGTTGAAGGGCTCGGTGGAGTCGACCGACGAAAACAGGTAGAGCTCGACCCGGGCGGCGCCGTCCGTCACCCGCTCGAGCTTCGCCGCCACGGCCTCGTCCCAGAGACCACTCGAGTACGCGAAGGCTGCTCGAACGAGTTCCTGACGCGTCGAGAAGTAGTAGTGGAGGAGCGCCTTCGACACTCCCGCTTCTTGCGCGACGCTCGCCATCCGCAAGCCGTGTGCGCCGTCCCGTACGACCACGCGACACGCCGCCTGGAGGATGTCGGCAACGCGGTCGCCAACGTGCGCAGGCTCGCTCATGTAGCCCGGTATCTTCACCGATCCGGCACGCACGCGGTATCCTGACCGTGCGGTCAGTCCGAGAGAACCCGATGACACGGATCGAAACAGGCACACAGACCTTGTCCGGTCTCGAGATTCCGAACCCCGTTGCAGATGGCTGGACGCTTCCGGCGAGTTGGTATGCGGACTCGCGCGTCTCGGCCCTCGAACGTGAGCGGATCTTCGCGAGGACGTGGCAATACGTCGGCCGCGCCGACCAGGTCGGTCAAAGCGGGAGCTACTTCGTCAGCCAGGCGGGACATGTTCCGATCCTCGTTGTCCGCGGTCGCGACGAGACGCTTCGGGCGTTCGTCAACGTCTGCCGTCACCGCGGCCACCCGGTGGCGAGCGGGGAGGGATGCCGCGAGACGCTCCAGTGCCCGTATCACGCCTGGACGTACGACCTCGACGGGTCGCTACGGCGCGCGCCCCGCGCCGACCGAGAACGGGACTTCGATCCATCCGGCCTCTCGCTCCGGCCCGTGTCAGTAGAGACGTGGGGACCGTTCGTGTTCGTCAACCCCGATGCCGGTGCACCCCCGCTCGCGGAAACGCTCGGGGATCTCCCTGCCCTCGTCGCCGAGAGCGGTGTCGCTTTGGAGAGCGTGCGCTTCCACTCGCACCACGAGTGGCAGATCAAGTCGAACTGGAAGGTCGCCATCGAGAACTTCCTCGAGTGCTACCACTGCCCCGTTGCTCATCCGGGTTTCTCCAAGGTCATCGACGTCGACCCTGACGCGTATCTGCTCACCGTCTCCGACTCGTACTCGAGCCAGGTCGGGAAGATCCGCCCGTCGGCGCTCGCCGGCAACGGCAAGGCGCCATACGTCCCGCGTGGCGTCGTCACGCAGGCGCAGTACCACCTCATCTGGCCGAATACCACGATCAGCATCGAAGCCGGGCCGTCGAACATTGCGATGGAGCGCTGGGTGCCAGACGAGCTCGGCACATCGGTCGAGGTGACGGACTACTTCTTCGGCGAGGACGTGCCCGAGGAGCAGATACAGGAGGTGATCGAGTTCGGAAACCAGGTCGGCATGGAGGACCTCGCGCTCTGCGAGTCCGTCCAGGCGGGGCTCGAGAGCCGCATGATTCCCCAGGGACGGCTCATGCTCGAGAGCGAACCGCTCATCCACGACTTCCAGAAAAAGGTCGTGGCAGCCCTCAGCGGCTGACGCGTGTCTAGAGGTTGTCGACGAAGCGTCGCCGCGCCTCGTCCAGTGCGGCGCGAATCCCACCGGGACCCGGGGCGTCCCGTACCGCCGCCTTCCGCGGCCGCTTGAAGCTTCCGTCGCGCACGCTGGCCGCAACCTCCTCGTGCGCGTCGCGGAAGGGGACGCCCTTGCGAACGAGCGCCTCCGCGACATCGGTCGCCAGCAGGAGCGGATCGGAGGCAGCTTTCGCCATGCGCGCCCGATCGACCTCGAGCCCGCTCACGAGAACGGTGAGCGCCTCCAGCGCGAGCCGCACGTCGCGTCGTGTCGCGAACACGGGAGCCTTGTCCTCCTGCAGATCACGGTCGTAGGCAAGCGGCAGCCCCTTAACGGTTGCGAGCAGGCCCGTGAGCCTCCCGATCGCCGTCCCGGCCTTACCGCGGGCAAGCTCCGCAACATCGGGGTTGAGCTTCTGGGGCATCATCGATGAGCCCGTCGCGGCCGATTCCGGCAGCCGGACGAAGCCGAACTCGGCCGTCGCCCACACCACGATCTCCTCGCCGATCCTCGAGAGATGGACAAAGAGGACAGCCGCGGCGTACAGGTAGTCGAGCGCGAAGTCGCGATCCGCGACGGCATCGATCGAGTTCCGCATCTGGCGGGGTGGGGGTCGAAGCTGGAGCGTCGAGCCTGCGAGTGCCCCCGCTCCGAGTGGGCTCTCGGACGAGGCTTCTGCGGCCATGGCGAAGCGCGTGCGGTCCCGGTCGAGCATGTCCACCCAGGCAAGCAGGTGGTGTCCGAGAGTCACGGGCTGCGCCCGCTGCAGGTGGGTATACCCGGGCATGACCGTCTCGACCTCGGACTCGGCGAACGAGAGGCACACGAGCGCCAGAGCGTCGATCGCCTCGCGCGCCTCCGCGCACGCGTCGAGCACGTAGAGCCGGAGCGCGGCCGCTACCTGGTCGTTGCGCGACCGCCCGGCGTGGATTCTCCGGCCGACATCGCCGAGCAGCCGCTCGATCGCTCGTGTGCACGTCCTCGTCGCCGCCTCTATCGCGGCGGGATCCTGTGCAATCTCCGCCAGGCGGCTCTCGACCTCTGAGACCTGCTCATCGGTCAGCAGACCGGCGGCGTGCAGACGACGTGCATGCTCGGCCGTCGCCTCACAGTCGTACGGTAGGAGCTCGGTGTCCTCGGCGCGCAGGAACTCCCACACCTCCGCGTCGAGGCTCCCGTCGACCCGCCCCTTCCAGGTGGTCACGCCTGGATCTTGGCGCGTGCGCGAGCTGCGTGCAGCTCCGTCTCCAGTGCCGAGATCCTGATGAACCCCTCCGCAGACTCGTGCGGGAAGGTCTCGCCGACGCCGTACGAGGCGAGCTCGGGCGCGTACAGGAGATGCGGCGAGCGTCGTCCCGTGACGATTGCGGCGTTGGGCCGGAGCTCGATCCGAACCTCTCCGGTGACGAGCTGCTGGGTCGAGTCGACGAACGCGTCGATCGCCTCGCGCGCGGGGCTGAACCACCGACCCTCGTAGACGATCTCCGTCCAGCGCTGTTCCAGCGGTCGCTTGAGGCGCGCTTCGTCCTTGGTCAGCACCACGTCCTCGAGCGCCGAATGCGCGGTGATCAGAGCAATCGCGCCCGGCGCCTCGTACACCTCGCGACTCTTGATCCCCACGGCACGGTTCTCGATCATGTCGATTCGCCCGATCCCGTACGCGCCCGCGAGCCTGTTCGCGCTGGCGATGAGCTCCGCCGGCGACAGCTCCTCGCCTTCGAGCGTCACAGGCACCCCTTGCTCGAAGCCAACGACGATCTCGACCGATTCCGGAGAGCTCGCCGGGTCCGCGGTCAACGCGTATGGCTCCTCCGGCGGTGCGCTCCACGGGTCCTCCAGCGCACCCGCCTCGATAGCGCGTCCGAAGAGGTTCTCGTCGATCGAGTAGGGCGAGGATGCCGTCTGGGTCACGGGGATGCCGTTGGCGATGCGTATTCGATCTCGGCGTCACGCGTCCACACCCGGTCACGGAGCGGTGCGATCACCGTCACCCCGGGGTAGTGGGCATTGAACGCGAGCTCGAAGCGGAGCTGGTCGTTGCCTTTCCCGGTGCAGCCGTGGACGACCGCGTCCGCGCCGAGGTCGAGTGCGATCTCCGCCACCGCCTGTGCGATGACCGGCCGCGAGAGCGCCGACACCAACGGGTATTTCCCCTCGTAGAGCGCGTTCGTGAGGATTGCGCGGACGCATTGCTCCTCGGCGAAGGCGTCCTTCCTGTCGACGAGCAGCACCTGATCGGCACCCGCTGCGGTTCCGCGGGCCATCGACTCCTCGAGATCGAACTCCTGGCCCACGTCGACGAGGACGGCGATCACCTCGTCGAAGCCGTACCCGTCCTCCTTGAGCCACGCGACGATGCAGCTCGTATCGAGACCTCCCGAGTAGGCAACGACCGCGGTGCTCATCACGCGGCCCCCCTCAGCAACTGGCCGAGGAGCTCGTCCCGGAGCGCCGTCGCCGAGATACCCGTCCGAACGGCGACGAAGATCGTGTTGTCGCCGGCGACGGTGCCGGCGACATCGGGGTGAGCCGCCTCGTCGATCGCCTGCGCAAGCGCGTTTGCATAGCCGGACGGCGTGGTGACGACAAGCAGGCTGCCTGCCGCTTCGACTCCGAGTGCGTATCGGCGCAGCGCCGCTCCGAGCGCGCGCTGGCGGTCTGCGTCGCTTGCACCGGGCGCTGCATATACGAGCCGTCCGCTCGGGGCCCGCACCTTGACGAGGCCGAGCTCTGCGACATCGCGGGAAACCGTGGTCTGGACGACGTCGAACCCGGAGTCCTTGAGTGCGGCAGCGACCTCCGCCTGTGTCGAGAGCGCCTGCTCGGCAACGAGCTCGAGGATCGCACTCTGACGCTCATGGCGATTCATGGTATGCGGCAAGTTAGCAAAATATGCATCAGCGGCCTCAAGCAGCGCCCAGAATCGCGGCGCAGTCGCAACATCATCCCCGGTGACGACGAGCGGGGGCGTCAGCCGAAGAACCGAATCGCCCGCTGACAGAACGAGAAGGCCGCGCTCGCGGCTGCACTCCATGCCTGGTGTGTCGGTTACGCAGGGCTTTTGACACAGACTGCGGGTGGTACGCTGCGCGCGCGGTGGAGCGCGTCCTCGTCCTCAATGCGAGCTACGAGCCCTTGAATGTCTGCTCGCTCCGCCGTGCCCATGTCCTGGTGTGGAAAGGACGAGCGGAGATTCTGGAGGCGAACGAACGGCCGCTGCGATCGGCGTCGAACACTTTCCAACGACCGAACGTCATTCGCCTTGTCACGTACGTACGCGTTCCGCGGGCGGTGACGCGTCGGATCTCCCGCCGTGTTCTCTTCGCACGCGACGGCTGGGAATGCGCCTACTGCGGAACGGGGAGCAACAGACTGACCCTCGACCACGTCGTTCCACGTTCTCGAGGCGGGACGTCCGTGTGGGAGAACGTCGTGGCCTCGTGTGCGCCGTGCAATCACCGCAAGGGCGATCGGCTGCTCGAGGAGACGACGATGAGCCTTCGCACCGTCCCGCGCCCTCCGACGCCGGTGCTCTTCATCCGCCTCACGGCGGAGCACATCCCGGATGTGTGGCGGCAGTATCTGCCGGGGCTCGAAGCCGCAGCTGCAGCTGCGTAGCGCTCCGATCTACCGCGACATCGCTCGCTCGACGGCCTCCTGCTCCTCGGGTGAGAGAGCGACGGACGAACGACCGCGGTCGAGATCCTTGACATAGATCCGTGCATAGTCACGACCCTGGATCGCCGTGACGACCGTCCCCGTGCGCGTCGAGTCGAGCAGGGCCAAGGACGCGGACTGCTGCCCGCCCGTGCCCTCGTACGCGTCGTAGCGCACGACCGCGGTGTTCGTGACCGAGCCGTCCACTCGTCGATCGACCCTCGAAAGGCCCGTCGCCACCTCGTCGACCGCGCGATGGAGGTCGTCGATCCGGCCCTGGAGCGAAACGGTGAAGTCCAGCAGGTCCTGGCGCCCGCTCCCGAGTACGAGCGACTGTGCCGCCTGCACGCGCGCGAGGCGACGCCACAGCAGGAACGTGCAACCGAGTGCGAGCACGACGCCTGCGCAGGCTGCCACCGCGACCGCAAGGGACGTTTCCAACGGTCTCCCTCCTAGAGAGTGAAGATGACCGGGAACTCGTACGAATTGTTCGACGTGTTCGTCTCCCCGGGCACCGGATCGACGTCGACCTTGATCGCAATCTGCTCGCCGAATGGGACGAGTGCACCGACGTTGAAGGTCACTGCCTTCGTCTCCCCCGGGTCGATGATCGGGATCGTCGCGGTCTTGACGATCGGGTCCGGCTGCTTCGGGATCGTCAGCGTGACCTTGATGCGTACCTCCTGGCTCTCCCCCGAGTCCTCGACTCCAACCTCGAATGCGAGCTGAGTCGAGACCTTGATCGTCGTCTCGGTGGTCGTCGAGAGCGGCTGGCCGCTCGGCAACGCCTTCACGTAGGCGATCTGGCTCCCGTGCAGCCCCGTCGGCGTTCCTCCGGTCGATGCGCCCTGGACACGCTGCCACACGGCCGCGAGTGCGCTCGCGGTCGTGAGGTCATCCGTCGAGACGAACTCCGACGACGGCACCTGCACCCCCTCGATTTCCTCTTCCTCGAGCACGACCAGCGAGGGAGCCCTGAAGAGATCCGCCCACACGACGTCGCTCGCCTCGAGGCGCTGCATCTGTGCCGCGAGTTGCAGCCCGACGAGAGCCGCATCGGTGGCGTCAGCTGTTTCCTGGAACGCTGCTCGTAGCCCGCTCAGACCGATCACCCTGAGCTCGAGCGCATCGACGGCACCCTCGTTCGCCTGATGCAGAGGTCCAGGCGGATGCAAGTCGTCCGCTCTCTGCATCTGGGTCTCGGCCTGTTGGACGTAGCCGCCGAGCTTCGCATCGAGGTCCTCCTGCTTGAGCCCAACGGTTGTCAGCGTCGTGGCGAGCTGCTCGCCGAGCCTCGCGGACGCGTTCCCGATCTGCCCGATCTCGTTCATGTAGTTCGCGTACCGGTCTCGTTTGCGGTCGGATGCACACCCTTCGACCCACACCACGAGCAGTACGACCACGAGGATCGCCAGGCCGATCAGGGCAATCAGGCGGAGCAGAGGGGTGAGGTTTCCGGGCCCGCGAAATCGAGACCGCGGGGACCGCGGGCCTCGGCCGCGAGGAGGTCCCGGCGGGCGTTCGCCGGGGTCTTCCCACGACGGTGGCTCCTCCTCGTCGAAGAAGTCGAAGTCGAGGATGTCGTCGTCGCGCGTGCTCACAGTGGCCGTCTGACCCGCCACTGTAAACGAGGGGCAGGAACGACCACCACAAGAGGAGTTCTCGTGGACGCGGCCAACTGGGCGAACAACGGTGTCGACGCTCGCACATGCCCTTCCTACCCGGGAGCTGGTCCTCGACCGCTACCGCGCCGTACGGCCCCTCGGAAGCGGAGGAAATGGCTCCGTCTGGCTTGCGAAGGACGAGGTGACGGGCCTGGACGTCGCGCTCAAGATCGTCCCACGCGAGGGGAAGGCCGCCGCTCGAGCCGAGCGTGAGGCGCTCGCGGCAAGGCGCCTGCGCCACGAGAGATGTGTGCGGGCATACGACGTCGGTCACGACTCCGGGCACGTCTACATCGCCTACGAGTACGTCCCCGGTCGCACGGTCCGCGAGGCTCTCCGGTCGGACGCCGTCTCGGATGTCGAAGCGGTCGAGATCGCCGCGCAAGTTCTCGACGCGCTCGCGCACGCACACCGAACTGGCATCGTCCACCGAGACGTCAAGCCGTCCAACATCCTTCTCGAGCACTCCGACGAGATCTCCGTACGACTGCTCGACTTCGGCCTCGCTCAATTCGATGGGGCGGACACGCTGACTGCCGTCGGAGACGTTCCCGGCACGCTTGCGTACATCGCGCCCGAGCGCCTTGCGGGCGATGACGCCGCGCCCGCGAGCGACGTCTGGGCGGTGGGCGTGCTCCTGTGGGAGTCGCTTTCCGGCCGGCACCCGTTCTGGGGAATGCCACTACAGGAGGTGGCACTCGCCATCGAGCGCGGTGCGCCGCCGCTCGTGGAACAGAGACCCGATCTCCCGCGCAGGCTGCTCGCGGCCGTCGGCTCGGCGCTCGAGGCCGACCCGGCCGAAAGACCCCATGCCTCGGCCCTGGCGGGAGAGCTGCGACTGGCCGTCCGTCCCGAGCCGACCCGCGCGGCGCCCAGACGTGCCCCTCGGACTCGGGTCACACACGCCGTGCCCGCTGCCTCGCTCGTCGCCCGTTTGGCACCGGCAGTGCTGGCTGCCGCGACGGCGGCGGTCGGGGTCACCCTGCTGCCTTTTTGGCCGGCATCCCTCGCACTCGCGATCATCGCCGGTGCCGCCGCAGCCGCCCTCCGCCACCCTCGGGCAGGCGCTGCGATCGCTCTCGCAGCGCCGGTGTTCCCACTTGGCAACTACGCGCAGGGAGCCGCCGTCCTGTACTCCGTGGTCGCGGTCGCGTGGCTCGCGCTCTTCTGGCGCGAGGCCCGACTCGGGCTGCTCTTCGTCGTCGGTCCGTTTCTCGCGGCGTTCGGATCGCTCGCGCTTGTCCCCCTGGCCGTGCAGCCGATGCCCGGGGCCGTGCGTCGGGGTGCCCAGGCCGCGCTTGCCGTGCTCTCGGCGGCGCTCGTCGCCACGCTCGCGGGTGACCCGCTCCCCGTTGCCGGCGGCGCCGGCCCGCTCGACATCGGTCCGGGCGACTCGGCGCAGTCGATTGCCTTCGCGCTTTCAAACACCCTGCTCCAGAACCCCGTGCTGCCCGCTGCCGCTCTCGTCGCAGCCGTTGCAGCCGCATTGCTTCCGTGGGCGCGAAGAAGCTCGCCGTATGGCGTCGGGACGATGGGTGTGGTGCTCGTCGCGTGCGCGATCTCTGCAGGCGCGGGAATTGCCGCAACCTTGCTTCTCGTTACGGTCTGGGGCGCTGCGGCGGTGCTCGCAGCCAGGGCCGGCCGGTAAACTCGTCACCCGCCGGGTACGCCACGCCGCGTACCCGCCGCCGTATGAGACAACGCGGTCCGAACATGAGCACCTCCATCATTTCTAGGTGCCCGTGAGCGTTCTCAGGAGCATCGAGGCCCGGATCGAAGGTCTATTCGAAGGGATCTTCGGACGTGCCTTCCGAACCCACGTCCAGCCGATCGAGCTCGCACGCAAGCTCGTGAAGGAGATGGACGACCACAAGAACGTCTCGGTCTCGCGCGTGTACGTCCCGAACGAGTACACGGTGTATCTGTCGCCACAGGATCGCAAGCAGTTCGCGGGGTACGAGGGCTCTCTCGTCGGCGAGCTCCAGGAATACCTCGCTGAGCACGCACGCCGCGAGCGATATGCACTCCTCGGCCCGCCGCGCGTGTTGGTCACTGTGGACGACGATCTGGCGGTCGGAGAGTTCGGGATCGCGACCCGGCTCGTAGCGGCCGAGAACGACGAGACACCACCTCCGCCGGACATCCCACTCGATCTCCCTGCGCAGACGATGATCTACAAGGCTCCGGTGCCGATCCTCGAACCCGAGCTCGAGCCAGAGCCAGAGCCAGAACCTGAACCCGAGCGCTCGTTCACGCTCACGGTTGCGGGCAGGCCGCTCGAGCTCTCCGCGGACCGCGTGGTGCTCGGGCGCTCGCACGAGTGCGACGTCCGCGTCGCGGATCTCAACGTGTCACGACGTCACGCCGAGGTACGGGAGGAGGGCGACGGCTACGTACTCGTCGACCTCAGCTCGACGAACGGCACGCTGCTCAACGGTCGGCCCGTCGAACGCCACCGGCTCGAAGACGGTGACACGATCACTCTTGGCTCGACCGAGATCGTCTTCGGCCACGCACCGTGAGCACCCTTGCGCTCTCGACGGACGAGACGCTGGTCGTCTTGAAGATCGCCTTCCTCGTTCTGCTCTACGCCTTCATCGTGCTCATCGTTCGGACCGCGACGAAGGACATTGGTGGCGCACCACAGGAGAGCATCGTCCTGGGCGCCGCAGAAGCCGCCGCGCTCCGTGCCGAGCATGGTCTGCAACCCGCTCGCTTTCTCGTCGCAGGCCCCGGGCATCGGTCTGGCAGCACGATCGAAGTGAGCGCGATGACCGTCGTCGGGCGCGACCACGAGAGCGGATTGCGGCTCGACGTCGACGAGTTCGCGTCGGCACGCCACGCGCGAATCGATCCGCGCCCTGATGGCGTGTGGGTCGACGACCTAGGCTCGACGAACGGCACGTTCGTGAACGGCGCACAGATCACGACGAGGCGACTCCTGCAACCGGGCGACGTGCTCCGGGTCGGCGAGACGGAGCTCGAGCTCGTCTCGTGAGGAGCTTCTGATGAGACTGGGCAGGGCAGCTGGAGTCACGGACACCGGTCGCCGGCGCCTTCGAAACGAGGATGCGTTCATCTGCGAGCCTCCGCTGTTCGCTGTCGCGGACGGGATGGGAGGCGCGCGGGCGGGCGAGGTGGCTGCCCGCCTCGCCGCTCAAGCTCTCGAGGAAGCCGGCACCGAGGTATCTGGGGGTCCCGGTCTCGTAGCTCTCATCGAGGAGGCGAATCGACGTATCTGGGAGCGCTCTGTGGCCGACCCGGAGACGGCGGGCATGGGCTCGGTGGTGACGGCCGCGCTCGTCGACGCCGAAGCCGGAACCGTCACTATCGGGCACGTTGGCGACTCACGCGCCTACAGACTCCGGGACGGTGCAATCGAACAGCTGACGATCGACCACTCGCTCGTCGCGGAGCTCGTAGAGAGCGGCGTCCTCACACCCGAGGAAGCCGAGCGGCATCCCCAGCGCTCGGCAATCACCCGTGCGCTCGGCACCGAGCCGACCGTCTCCGTCGACACGCTCACGGTCGAGGCAGAGCCCGCTGATCTCTACCTCCTCTGCTCGGACGGTCTGTCGGTCATGGTCGCCGACGACGAGATTGCGGAGATCGTCGCGGCAGCGGGCAACGATCCGGAGCACGCGGCCGAGTCGCTCGTCAAGGCCGCGAACGCGCGCGGTGGCGAGGACAACATCACCGTCGTTCTCTTCGAGATCGTCCCCGCGCCCGAGGAGCTCGGTCCGGCTCCCCTCCTCGACGGTGATCCTCCAGACGCTGCGCCGCCCGACGAGCGCCCGCCCGAGGATCCGGAAACGCTCGCCGACGAGCGCGAGCGGGACGGAGCGCAGGCGGAGCACATTGGGGTCGAAGGCGCGCCGGCAGCGCCTCGCCGCCACGGTGCGGGTGCGGGCGGAAGGCTCGCGGCCATCCTGCTCATCACCGGCGTCCTCGTCCTCGCGCTCGTCCTCCTCTACCTGGGGGTGGTGCGCTGACCGCACGCGGCCGGGAGCTCACCGGCCTGGTGATCGCGTCCACGATCGCAGGCGTCGCGATTGCGAGCGTGACGGTCGCACGTTCGGCCGAAGTGTCGCCGAGCGCGGTGACGTACGGCCTCCTCTTTCTGGCCGTATACGTCGCGGCGCACGTCGTCGTTCGGCGGACCGTGCCGTACGCCGACGGAGGACTCTTGCCGTTGACGGCCGCCTTGACGGGAGTCGGCCTCGCGGTGAACTACCGGCTCGATGCGGACGACGCGAGACGCCAGGCGCTCTGGGTGTTGATCGGGGTCGGTGTCTTCGCGGCAACGCTGATCCTTCTCCGATACGACTACCGCGTACTCGAGTCGTATCGCTACCTGTTCGGAGTCGCGGCAATCGTGCTCCTGCTCCTCCCCTCCATCCCGGGGCTCGGCGAGGAGGTCAACGGCGTCCGGCTATGGGTGAACGCCGGGCCGCTTCAGTTCCAGCCGGGCGAGCTCGCGAAGATCTTCCTGATCCTCTTCCTCGCGGGCTACCTGCGGGAAAAACGCGAGGTGCTCGCGCAGGGGAGGCTCAAGGACTACGGACCGCTGCTCGCGATCTGGGGTGCCGCGATGCTCGTCATCGTCCAGACGAACGACCTCGGAAGTGCGCTGCTCAACTTCGGGATCTTCCTCGCGATGCTCTACGTCGCGACCGGGCGGGCAACGCTGGTCGCGGCGGGCCTCGCGCTGTTCATCGGCGGAGCGGCACTGCTCTACCAGGCGCTCGACCGGGTGCAGGAGAGAGTCACGATCTGGCTGCAGCCGTGGACGGACGAGCGCGTGTACTGCGCGGTCACGGGCGAGTACGACTTCCGACAGAACTGCGCCTCGTACCAGCTCGTCAAGAGCCTCTACTCGATCGCAAATGGCGGGTTCAGTGGCACCGGACTCGGCCAAGGCACATTCACCTCGACGGACGGGTCGCCGCTGATTCCGTATCTCCGCACGGATTTCATCTACTCGGCGATCGCTCAGGAGGTCGGCCTGATCGGCGCCGCGGCCGTCCTGCTCCTGTTCATGCTCTTCGTCGTGCGCGGGATGCGGGTCGCGCTACGCGCGGAAGACGGCTTCTCGAAGCTTCTCGCGGCCGGCCTGACCTTCGGCTTCGCACTGCAGACGTTCATCATCGTCGGCGGGGTGCTGCGGGTAGTCCCGCTGACCGGGATCACGCTGCCGTTCGTGTCCTACGGGGGCTCGAGCATCCTCGCGAACTTCCTGCTGCTTGCAGGTCTCCTCCTCGTCTCGAACCGGGCCAACGCGCAGAGCACTCTTCGTAGAGAAGGCGGCCGGTGACGTGAACCGCCAGATCATTCGCGTCACGTACGTCGCCCTCGCGCTCATCGGCGTGCTCGTCGTGATGACGACGTACTGGCAGACCTGGGCGGCACCTGCGCTCGCCGACAGGCAGGACAACGCCATCAGGCGTGTCGCAGAGTTCTCCGTGGATCGAGGACTGATCGTGGCGAGATCCCCATTCAGGCGGCTCGCGGCGAACGTGAAGCGGGAGATCGACCAGCGAACGCTCTACTTCAGGCGCTATCCGCAGGGCGACCTCACAGCTCACGTCGTCGGCTACTCGACCGTCGGCCGATCGCGGACCGGTCTCGAGCGGTCGTTGAACGACTACCTGACGGCGTCGAATGCGAACCTCTCCACCGTTGCCGAGAAGGTGCTGGACGAGCTTCGCGGCCGGCCGGTCCAGGGAAACGACGTCGTCACGACCCTCGACCTCGACGCCCAGCAGGTCGCACTCGATCAGCTCGGCGAGAACTGCGGCGCCGTGGTCGCGCTCGACCCACGGACCGGGAAGGTCCGCGTCATGGCCTCGTCTCCCAGCTTCGACCCGAACCTGGTGGAGACCGACTTCGCGGGGATCGACGCGATCACCGCCAATTGCACGCCCGCGTCGCCGCTCTTGAACCGAGCGAGCGCCGGTCTGTACGTCCCCGGATCGACGTTCAAGGTGATCACAGCCTCCGCCGCGCTCGAGTCGAAGAAGTACACACCCGACTCCACGTTCGTCGACCCGGGCTACTGCACCGTGTACGGGAAACGGGTGAACAACTTCGACACGTCACGGCCGTTCGGGACGGTCGACCTCGAGACCGCGCTCGTCTACTCCGTGAACTCGGTCTTCTGCAACATCGGCCTGAAGCTCGGTGCGCGGCGAATCCTGGACACCGCAAAGCGGTTTGGTTTCTACGAGTTGCCTCCGCTCGAGACACCGGCAGACGAACGTCGGGCGAGTGGTCTGTACCGGGGTGGCGAGCTCTACTACCCGAAGGTCGACTCGAATGTCGACGCAGGCCGCATGGCGTTCGGCCAGGAGCGGATGCTCGTGACCCCGCTCCAGATGGCAATGGTGGCGGGTGCGATCGGCGTCGGCGGAAGGCTCATGGAGCCACAGGTCGTCGAACGCATCGTGTCCGCCGACGGAACGACGATCGTGAAGCCGCGACCGACGCTCATCCGTCGGGCGGTAAGCCGTTCCACCGCCGACGCGGTGGCGCAGATGATGCGCCTTGCAGTCGAGCGGGGAACGGGCACGGCGGCCCAGCTTCCCGGCCACTCGGTCGGCGGCAAGACAGGCACCGGGGAAACGGGTGTCCCCGGCGCGAACACGACCTGGTTCATCGCCTTTGCGAGCCCCGACGACGAGAGCCCCGCCGAGCTCGCGATAGCCGTGGTGCTGCAGAACCAGAGCGGGACGGGCGGTGCAACGGCAGCTCCTATCGCGCACGCCGTCATGGAGGCAATCCTGCGCTCCACGGAGAATCCCTAACCTCTACGAAAGATGGCGACCTCCGACACCCTCACCGGCTCTCTCTTCGCCGCGCGCTACCGCATTTCGCGCAAGATCGGCGGCGGCGGCATGGCGGACGTCTACCTCGCCGAGGACCAGGAGCTCGGCCGACGAGTCGCCGTCAAGATCCTCCACGAGCGCTACGCGAACGACGATCAGTTCGTCGAGCGCTTCCGGCGCGAGGCGACCCACGCGGCAGGTCTCTCCCATCCGAACATCGTCTCGATCTACGACCGGGGGGAGACGAACGGCTCGTACTTCATCGTCATGGAGTACGTGGAAGGGCGGACGCTGAAGGACCTCATCCGTTCGCGCGGACCGTGCCCCACGAATGTCGCCATCGCGTACACCCGGCAGATCCTCGCGGCGCTGCGCTACGCGCACCGCAA
The DNA here is from genome assembly GCA_963756925.1 of uncultured Actinomycetes bacterium. GTDB lineage: Bacteria > Actinomycetota > Thermoleophilia > Gaiellales > Gaiellaceae > GMQP-bins7. Next base: position 246,884 of record CAVWPL010000012.1, read on the forward strand.
CGGCGTCATCCATCGGGACATCAAGCCGCACAACGTGATCGTCGATCCCGAGGGTGTCGTCAAGGTGACGGACTTCGGCATCGCACGCGCCGGCGCGAGCCAGATGACGGAGGAGGGCGCGATCATCGGCACCGCCCAGTACCTCTCTCCCGAGCAAGCGCGCGGAGCTCCGGTCGATCAGACGTCGGATCTGTACTCGACCGGAATCGTCCTCTACGAGCTTCTGACCGGGACGGTGCCGTTCTCCGGAGAAACCCCGGTCGAGATCGCGATGAAGCACCTCACGGAGATACCCGAGCCGCCTTCCGAGCACCGTCCCGAAGTGCCGGATGACCTCGATCTCGTGGTTGTCCGTGCGCTCGCCAAGGAACCCGCCGACCGCTACCAGTCCGCGGCCGCGATGGATGCGGACCTCGAAACGGTGGCTCATGGGGGACATGTCCCGGTCGAGACAGCCGAGGCAGCGACGATCGTCCTCTCGGGCGCACGCAGCGGCGACGGCGCGACTGGAGTCACGCATGTCGCACGACGCCGTGGTGGGCCTCCCCAGGCGCCCTACGAGCCGCGCGCTCGCAAGCGAGCACTCTGGCCTTGGCTTCTCGGTGTGGGGGTCGCTGCTCGCCGCTCTCGTCGGCGGGTATCTCCTTTTCGACACGGTCCAGCGGCAGCTCGAAGGAGCAGAAACGGTGGCCGTTCCGTACGTCGTCGGCATCGAGCGTGCGCTCGCGGTCAACCAGATACTCGAGCGAGAGCTCGAGCCACGGGTCCGCAACGTCGCGAACTCGGACGTGGAGGAGGGTCTCGTCTTCGCCCAAAGCCCGACGGAGGGGACGAACGTCGAGAAGGAAACCGTCGTGACGATCGATGTCTCGTCTGGAAAACCCGAAGTCACGGTCCCGAGCGTTGTCGGACAGTCCCTTGCAGACGCAGTCGAGGAGCTGACCGCCGGTGGCCTCGATGCACAGGTCGTCGAAGTCGACTCCGACAGGGACCGGGGACGGTGACCGGCCAGTCGCCCCCCGCTGGGACAGTGGTCGTCGAAGGGACGCAGGTGCGGATCAACGTGTCGCGCGGGCCCAAGCCCATAACCGTCCCGAATGTCATCGGACTCCCGTACGAGCAGGCCGCGTCGGAGCTCCAACGTGCGGGCTTTGGCGTTGCTCGCGTCGACGTCGACTCCGAGCTCGCGAAGGGGATCGTCCAGAATCAGGATCCGAACGGCGGATCGTCGAGCTCCAAGGGCTCGACGGTCACGCTCTCCGTGTCGCGCGGGCCCGTGACGACGTCGGTGCCCGACGTGACCAACCAGGACGTGTCGATCGCCGAGGCGACGCTCGAGACGGCGGGCTTCCGGACACGCACCGTGCTCGAGAGCACAGACGATCCGACGCTCGACGGCATCGTGATCTCACAGGACCCGCTGGGCGGGACACAGGGACAGCCGACCTCGGTCGTGACGCTCTTCGTCGGCCGCTTCACCGACACCTCCACGGAGACGACGCCCGTCCCGTGAGGAGCGCTCACCCCGGCTCGCGAACGTCGGGAACGTCCCGGTTCCTCGCACTGCTCCACGCGCAAAGGTCGCAGGCCGGACGTTGAGCACGCGGCTCCGGGTCGCCGTGCTCGCCGGCGGTCGCTCGAGCGAGCACGCCATCTCGGTCGCTTCGGCCAAGTCCGTGCTCGAGGCACTCGATCCCGCGCGGTACGTCGTGTCGACGATCGAGATCGACCGTGGAGGCCGCTGGGAGATCGCCGAAGGTAGTGGGAGCCACGGCGTGGGATCCGATCGGCCGAACGTCGAGACGCTTCCGGTCGTCGCGGAGTCGACGCCAGCCGCGGTCCTCGGGCAGGTCGATGTCGTGTTCCCGGTCCTCCACGGGCCGTTCGGCGAGGACGGAACCGTGCAAGGTCTCCTCGAGCTTGCGGGAGTGCCGTACGTCGGCGCCGGCGTTGCTGCGTCCGCGCTCTGCATGGACAAGGATCTCTTCAAGGCCGTCCTGCGCGACCGTGGGATCTCCGTCGCCAGGAACGTGACCCTCAGAGACGGCGATCCCGTGCGGCACCTGTTCCCGTACCCCGTCTTCGTGAAGCCTGCGCGACTCGGCTCGTCCGTCGGAATCTCGAAAGCGCACGACGAGCGCGAGCTCGTGGACGCCGTCGCGCTCGCACGTCGCCACGACGACAAGGTGCTGATCGAGGAGTTCGTCGAGGGGACCGAGGTCGAGTGCGGCGTCCTCGGGAACCGGGACCCTCGCGTCCGTCGTCGGCGAGATCGCTGCGCACGCCGACTGGTACGACTATTCGGCGAAGTACGACGAGGGTGGAATGGAGCTCATCGTCCCAGCGGGGATCTCACCTGCTGCGGATGAAGAAGTCCGCCGCCTGGCCGTCGAGTCGTTCGTGGCCACCGAGTGCGAGGGCATGGCGCGGATCGACTTCTTCGTCCGCCCTGGAGGCGAGGTTGTCGTGAACGAGATCAACACCATCCCGGGCTTCACGGCGACGAGCGTGTACGCGAAGCTCTTCGACGCTGCGGGAATCGCCTACCCGAAACTGCTCGATCGACTGATCGAGTTGGCGATCGAGCGGCACGAGCGACGCTCCGGCCTCGTCTTCTGACGGACGAAGGCGTCCCGCATGCCCGGGCACCTACAGACCGGCGAGAAGCCGCTCCGTCTGGTCGGCGTGCCAGGTGAGGCCGAGCGCCTGGAACCGTTCCCCGGCCCGCGCGAGGAGTGCGTCGTCCCCTCGGGCGGCCCCGAGCGCTCGCAGCGCGAATGGCTCGACGGCCGTGCCCGGAGATGCCATGGCTGGAGCTTCACGCTCGATCCACTCGTGCTCCCCGAGAGCCACGAGCGCATCGAGGAACGTTCCGTACACGGCGGGGCCCCAGACGAACGTGCGCTGAAGCGGTATCCGAACGAGAGCGCGCGCACGATCCCGCTCTCCCCGAACGAGTGCCAGCCGTAGCCTCGGAGGATTCAGGGTTCGCTCGTGGCCCTCTCCGGCAAGCGGCTCTGCCTTGCGCTCCAGCTCGAGAGCTTGTCCCACGTCTCCGGCGGTCTCGTGCGCGATTGCGCACAGGAGCAAGTCGCGTGCATTTCGAACGCACGGCGTGGCCATGTTCTCGACGACTGCATCCTCGACGCGACCGGTCGCCTGCTCAATGGCGCCCCAGCCGCCCATCGCCTCGGCCAGCTCGAGCTCCACGGAGACCGTGTGCAAGCGGTGATGCGGCGAGAGACGCCGCGACAGGTCCGCGTGCGATGCGAGTAGACGCTGCGCTTCGCGGAAACGACCGATCGCCGCGGCGACGGGCACTGCGGATTCGTAGACGTCGCAGAGCACGTCTGGGTCCTCGACCTCGGAGACGAGCTCGAGTCGGCGCTCGCTCCAGGCCGCTGCGTCCTCGAACTGCAGACGCGCGTAGGCGGCATGGCTGCGCGCGGCGAATGCGTACGAACGCAGCTCAGGTTCTTCACACTGCTCGGCGACCGCGGCGGCTTCGGCCACGACCTCGTCCAACGTGTCGCCGGGCTCGACAAATATCCGAGCCAGAAGCGCACGCGCTCGTGTGACAACGCTCAACGGATCGAGCTCGAGGGCACGCTCGGCCCACTCGTCGACCTGACCACGTTCTGGACGCACGGTCCACATGCCGGAGCGAATCGACGTCTGAAAGGCGAGGACCGTAGATCTCGGCGCGCTCCGCGTCGTCGAGCGGGCCGTCGAGCGAGCGCTCCATCGCGTCCCAGAACGCTGCGCCGTCGAACCGAAGCGCCTGGGCACGGCCGATCTCGCGCCAGAGGCGGGCGCGTTCGTGCTCGTCGTCAGCGAGGTCGGTCGCGCGCGTGAGCAGCTCGATCGCCTCCTCCATCTCGTATCGCCCCTGTGCGAGCTCGCCTGCGCGGCGACTCCAGGCGACGGCTTCCTGGCGCAGCCGTTCGTGCTCACGAGGGTCGTCGCCCCAGACGAGGTCGGCGTCCTCCGGCCGAACCGCCTCCGCGTAGTGGTAGGCGAGCAGCGACGCGTACTCGTCACTCGTCCGCTCTCCGTCGTTCAGCCAATCGCCGACGCTTGCATGAAGGCGACCACGTCGAGCCTTCGGGATGCTGGAGTAGGCGACCTCGCGCGTGAGCGCGTGCTTGATTGCGTACTCGCGCTCGCCGACGACCGCCGAGCCTCCTCGGCGCCTGATGAAGTCCCGCTCCTCGAGGAAATCGAAGTCGGGCTCGTCACCGCCGAGGAGATGGATCACGGGGCTCGGCCAGAACACATGGCCCACGACCGCCGCTGCCTGGAGCGCCGCTTTCTCGCGCGGAGGCAGGCGGTCGATGCGCGCCGCGAGCACTGCGTGCACGCTATCCGGCACGACGAACCCGTCCGGCAGCTCGCGCACGACCCACGCTCGTCCACCGCTGGATAACGCCGGCGTCGGCGAGTTCGCCGACGAGCTCTTCGACGAAGAACGGATTCCCTCCTGCGCCATCGACGAGGAGCCGGCGCAGGTCGCTCGGCAGCTCGATGTCGAGCAGCTCGTCGAGCATTCGCGAAGTCTCCTGTGCCGGGAGCGAGTCCAGCCAGATCGTAGTCGGAGTTGCGCGTTCCCGCCCCCCAGCCCGGGCGGTGATCGAGGAGCTCCGGGACGCGCCGTGGCCAAGACAGCAACGGGCGCCGTGCGTCGGCCGCACGCGCTCGATCAGGTCCAGCAAGTCGTCCTCCGCCCAGTGGACGTCTTCGACCAGCAGGACGGCGGGCTTCCCGGACGCGAGCTCTTCTGCGAATGTGACGACCGCCTCGTGCAAGCGCTCGCGAGCGTCGAGTGGATGGAGGTCGCCGGCAGGTCGAGGCCGAGCGCGAGCCCCAGGACCTCATGGCCGCCTAGCCTGCGCGCCACTTCGTCCGGGAGCCGCTCTCGAGGATCCCGAAGTGCTCCTTCACCACCTCCCCGATGGGCCAGTACGTGATCCCGTCGCCGTACGCCAGGCAGCGCCCGGTACGCCTGAGCGGCGTCGGGTCCTCCTCGGTGAGGACCTCCCACAGCTCACGGATGAGCCTCGTCTTCCCGACGCCCGGCTCGCCGATGATCGTCACGAGGTGGGGCTCTCCGCTGGGTCGCGGCACGCCGATACGTCGCCAGGAGGAGCTCCAGCTCGGTCTCTCGCCCGACGAAGACCCGACGAAGACCGCCGACGCCACTGGGCGCATGAGCGTCAGAGCTCGAAGAACGGGTCGACACACGACGCCCGCCGGGCTTGCCCTTCGCCTCGATGACGCGCTGCTCGCCGAACTCGAACGCGCCACCCGCGACCGCCACGGTTCGCTCGCCTGCGAGAACTTCGGCCGGTGCAGCGGCCTGCTCGAGCCGGGCGCCGACGTTGACCGCGTCTCCGGTGACGAAGGAGCTCGCTTCTCGCGCCTGCCCCACGACGACCTCTCCGGTGTTCACCCCGATCCGAAGCTGGAGCTCGCCGCCGAACTCCTCAGCGAGCCTGTGCTGCATTGCGAGCGCCGCGTGGAGCGCGCGCTCGGCATGATCCTCCTGCGCGGTCGGAGCGCCGAACGCCGCCATGACAGAGTCACCGGCGAACTTCTCGACCGTGCCGCCCGTTCGCCCGATCTCTTCGGCCATCGCCTCGTAGAACCTGTCGAGCCGCGCACGGACACGCTCCGGATCCTCCGCGTCCGGCTTCGCGGTCGAGCCGACGAGATCCGCGAAGAGGACGGTCGCAAGCTTTCGCTCGTCCAGGCCCGCGACGCCGCGCTCGACAGGCGCGCCGCAGGTCGCGCAGAAACGAGCGTCCTCCGGCAGCGCAGCTCCGCACGAACCGCAATCGGTCATGTGCGAAGTGTTGCCAGGTTTCGCCGGCGCGCGCCGGGCGAGGCGCCGGCTAGCCACACGGGCAGCAACACTGAAACGAGAGCATCTTCCCAAGCCGCCAGACCCTCGTCGAGCTCTCCGTCCGAGATCGAAAGCGGGCACAGCACACGGATGCAGTTCCCGTACACGCCTGCCTTCAGCAAGATCAACCCCCGCTGCAGAGCCGCGTCGATCACTGCGGCCGTGAGCTCCGGGGCCGGCTCCTTCGTGCTCGGATCGGCCACGAACTCGATCGCGAGCATCGCGCCGAGCCCGCGGACGTCTCCCACGCTGCGGCCAGCGCGTCTTCCACGCAAGCATCCGCTCGCGGATCGCATTGCCGACCGTGACCCCGCGCGCCACGAGATCCTCCTCCTCGAAGACGTCCAGCACGGCGAGCGCGGCCGCGAGCGCGACCGGATTGCCGATGAACGTGCCCACCGATCGCCCCTGGTGCGCGTTGTCCATGATCTCGGCGCGGCCGACGACACCCGAGAGCGGCAAGCCGCCCGCGATCGACTTGGCGACGACCACCAGATCGGGCTCCACGTCGAAGTGCTCCATCGCGAACATGCGCCCCGTTCGGCCGAAGCCTGTCTGAACCTCGTCGGCCACCAGGACAATGCCGTGCTGATCGCTCAGGCGCCGAAGCCCCTCGACGAATCGCGCTGGTGCTGGAAGGAAGCCTCCCTCTCCTTGCTGCGCCTCGAACACGATCGCGGCGACGTGGTCCGCAGAGACGTGCGTGGAGAACATTCGCTCGAGCGCGTGCGAGAGCTGTCCCGGCATCCGGGCCCCGGTAGACGTTGGGAAACGGCGCACGATAGACCTCCGGCGCGAACGGGCCGAGACCAGTCTTGTACGGATGCGTTCGGGACGTCATCGTCAACGAGAGCAAGGTCCGGCCGTGGAACGCACCTTCGAATGCAATGACCGCTTGCCGCCCGTGTACAGGCGAGCCAGCTTGACGGCATTCTCGACCGCCTCGGTGCCCGCGTTGAAGAACGCACTTCGGACGTCGCCCGCGATCGGCGCGAGTGCGCCGAGCCGTTCGGCGAGCTCGATGTACGGCTCGTACGGCCACGACCGTGAAATCCGTGTGGAGGAAGCGCTCGACCTGCGCAGTTACAGCCTCGACGACTCGCGGGTGGTTGTGCCCGACGTTCATCACGCCTACGCCGCCGACGAAGTCGACGAACGTGTTGCCGTCGACATCGGTGATCGTCGCTCCGGACGCGGAGTCGGCCACGATCGGTCCGTGGACGATCAGCGGACGGGCCACGGCGTGCTGCTCCCGCTCGAGGATCTGACGGGCACGAGGGCCTGGAATCTCGGTCCGCAGCTCGATCGATCGCGTGGTCGCCACGCGCTCAGCCTAGCCGGTGGCCGGCTCGAGGAGCTCGGTTCCGCAAGCGCATTCCGCGCTCACGGATACCGGTGCATCCGCTTCGGCATGCGCGCAAACCATGTGACCACATCGGCGAACGCAGCCAGACCTACGAGGATCCACTTGCCGCTCGTCAGCCCCTCGCCGTCGTTCCACGCGACGATGTACATCATCGTCGCCCAGGGGAACAGGGCGAGACCGACGGCAGGCAAGAGCACCTTGTCGTCGAAGACCGTCTGGACGCGATCCCCGAACAGCCATATGCCACCGAGCAAGAGGCGCGGGATGATGACAGCTGCGAGGAAAGGGAAACCCATGCTCGCAAAGTGTTCCCGCTCGCCCGGATAGTCAAGGGTGAACGCGCGGATGCGAGTCCGCGAATGGCTCTAGTAACCGAGTTGGCGCTTCGCCGCGCGCCCCATCAGCGATGAGATGTCGATCGCGACGGCAAGACCTATGACGATCCACTCCGCTCCCTCGACCCCCGTCCCCGGCGTCCACATGAAGACGTACGCAAGCGTCGTCCACGGGAGAAAGATCAGCCCCAGGAGCGGCCAGAACCAGCTGTCGAAAGCCAGCTCGACGCGATTGCCGAAGATCCACACGAAGGCAAGAGCGAGGCGCGGGGCGAAGATCGCAAGGAGAAATACGAAGCACATGGATGCGGAGTCTCGTCGCTGACGAGTCTCGAGTCAACAGGCATGCTGCGGCGGATGGACGAAGGCAGCAGCACCGTCGATCCGCTAGCCCAGCTGGCGGCATGGCTCGAGGAGGCCGGGCGGCCTCACCGCGTCCGGATGCGATGATGCTCGCCACCGCCGACGCCGAGGGCCGCCCGTCGGCGCGCCAGGTTCTGCTGAAGGGGCTCGACGAGCGTGGATTGGTGTTCTTCACGAACCGCACGTCGCGCAAGGCCCGCGAACTGGCTCAGAACCCACGTGCGGCGGTCGTATTCCACTGGTACGAGCAGGGGAGGCAAGTGCGCGTCGAGGGCGACGTCGCGGAGGTGAACGCAGAGGAATCCGACGTGTACTGGCGGCTCAGACCCCGCGAAAGCCAGGCGGCTGGACTGGGCATCACCCCAGTCGGAAACCATCGCGAGCCGTGCTGATCTCGATCGCCTCTACGCGGAGACGAACGAGAGGTTCGAAGGTCGGCGAGATTCCGCGACCGCCGTTCTGGGGCGGTTATCGCGTCATCCCGGATGCACTGTCGAGTTCTGGGAGCATCGCGGCAACCGTCTGCACGACCGGATTCGCTACTCAGGAGCGACTCGGGTTGGACCGGTCGCGACTCGCACCCTGAACGCGCTGGATGCTAGGGCGGTGTGAGGACGTCGTCCGTGTAGATGCCCTCGGCATTCCAGAGCATGAAGCCCTTGGCGCCCGCAAGACGCGCCGCGTCGATCTGGGCGCGCACCTCGTCGGGCCCGTACGGGCGCTCGAAGCTGAAGTCCTGGATCCAGGGCACGAGCAGCGCGTCGCGTCCACGGATCGCTCGGCGGAAGTGCTCGGAGCGCAAGCGACACGGTTGCGCCCGGAGCAGCGCTCGGGTCGTCAAGCGAAAGCTCTCCGGGACCGAAAAGCGACGGGTACGTCATCGCGATACACCGCGTCGAGGTACGGGACCATGCGGCGGGGTGTCTGGCCGATCCCGAGGTCACGCGCAGCGGAGAGACCGAACACCGCAGCGGACACCGGTCCCGAACGGCTCCAGGCGCCGGTTCGCGTACCGCAGGAAACCAGGGACGACATCGCGCCTGGCAGATGCGCTCGGAGTTCGCGTACACGGCGGAGTCGACATCGCCGTCGGACGGGAAACCTCACGTAGTCGAAGAGGATCTCGTCGAACCCGGCCTTGGCGGCTGCGACGGCGACGTCGACGTTGTACCGCCAGACACGCCGGTCGTACGGGTTTGTCCATCCGAGACCCGCGCCGTCACGCCAGACCGTGCCGTCTCTCCGCCGCACGGCCAGATCCGGGCGTGCATACGCGAGAACGGGATCTTCGAAGACGACGACGCGGCCGACCAGATAGAGCCCGCGGTCGTGCACGAGGCGTACGGCCTGACGTGCGTCGAAGAAGTCGCGAGCGGCACCCGTCGCGTTCGCCAGCGGCATCGCAGGACGCGTGAACCCGACCTGGCCGTTCTCGTCCTTGACGTCGAGCTCGATGGCGGTCAGGCCCTCGCGCTCGAGGTCGACGTACTCCTCGAGCTTCCCCGGCAGCGACGCGAGCCCGATGGTGACGTGCACCCCGCGTAGCTCGAGAGGAAGCGCATGCGGTCCTGTCGACGCAGAGTGCCTCGGCAGTCGGTTCCTGTGCTTCGCGTCTCGCTCGCCGGCGTCCCGGTACCGCCCACGAGTTGGGCACCAACCCCGAGAAGTGCGACCCCGACGAGCAGCGTCCCGATGAGAGCGCCTCGCCGCAGTCGCTTTCTACGCCGCACCGCGGCCCGGCGGGACCGGAACCGTTCGTTCGGGTCGATGGGTGGGAACAGCCTCGACACCGAGTCCGGGACCTTACCGCAGTCGCCCCGTCCGAACGCCGCGATCACGGCCGACCCATGTGACAGAACGTCACAAGCCGTGGCCCTGGACAGCCTCGTAGAATCGCCGCGTGGTTCTGTCCGACCGCACGATCCGGAGACTGATCGAGAACGGTCGAATCCGCATCGAGCCGTTCGATCCCGCTGATGCAGCCGTCGAGCGTCGACGTGCGGGTCGACCGCTACTTCCGCGTGTTTCGGAACTCCCGGTATCCCTACATCGACGTGAAGATCGAGCAGGAGGGCCTCACCGAGCTCGTGGAGGTCTCGGGCGACGAGGCGTTCATCCTGCACCCGGGGGAGTTCGTCCTGGGCTCGACGCTGGAGCGGATCACACTTCCAGACGATCTAGTGGCTCGACTCGAAGGAAAGTCGAGCCTCGGCCGCCTCGGCCTCCTCATCCACTCGACCGCCGGGTTCATCGACCCCGGCTGGGATGGGCACGTGACTCTCGAGCTCTCCAACGTGGCCAACCTTCCGATCACGATCTACCCCGGGATGAAGATCGGTCAGGTCTCGTTCGTCCAGCTGACGGAGCCTGCGGAGACACCGTACGGGGCGGAGGGCATCGGCTCGAAGTACCAGGGGCAGCAGGGCCCGACCCCGAGCCGCTACTGGCAGAACTTCAGCTCGAACGACTGAGCGAGTGACCTGACTACTAGCTCGCAGGCTTGTCCGGATCACACTCGTCGCTCGACCCAGGCTCTCCCAGACGCCCGAGGAGGCCCGCGACGCTCTCGAGCTCGGCTTCGTCGAGGCGCCCTCCGAAGAACGCCTCGATCTGCGCAATGTGACTGGTCGACGCCTCGCGGAGCTTCTCCAGGCCGGCGTCGGTGAGGACCGCGTAGACGACCCGGCGGTCGCTCTCGCACCGCGCGCGCTCGACGAGCCCGGCGCGCTCGAGTCCGTCGAGGAGCCGGGTGATTCCCGAAGGGCTGAGTAGCACCTCCTCGGCTAGATCGGTTCGCCGCATCCGCCGATCGTCGCTCCGGGCAAGTCGGAGAAGCACCTCGTAATCGTTGATCGTCAGGGCGTGATCCGTTGTCAGCTGTGTGTTCGAGCCGTCGGATCGTGGTCGCGTGCGCCCGCACGAGCGCCACAAATGCTTGTACTCCCAACGATTGCTCACTCAATACTTGACTCATCACCTATATCCCTGTATATTTACTTGTGTCATCAATAGTAGCGAACACAAAGGAGTTTGTCATGTCCATCGTTACAGACGCGCAGGCCACCATCATCCCCACGGGCGAGTGGTCGATCGATCCTGTCTGGTCGTCTCTCGAGTTCGAGGTCAAGAAGCTCGGGCTCGTGACCGTGAAGGGGCGCGTGCCCGGCTTCACCGGGACGATCCACGGTGGGGAGCACGCAGTCGTCGAAGGGACGGTCGACGTATCGAGCATCACGACCTTCGACGAGACCCGCGACGGGCACTTGCAGTCACCGGAGTTCTTCGACACACAGAGGTATCCAGAGCTCCGCTTCGAGTCGACCTCGGTCACGGGCGAGAGCGACACGTTGGCCGTCGAAGGCAATCTGACCATCAAGGGGATCACCAAGCCAGTGCAGCTCGCCGGTACGTACGTGGGAGCCGCCGGCGACCCCTGGGGGAACGAGCGGATCGGCCTCGAGTTGGTCGGCACCGTCGATCGAGCGGACTTCGGGCTCGTGTGGAACGCGCCTCTTCCGGGCGGCGGCTTCCTGCTCCCGAACGAGGTCGTGCTCAGGGCAACGCTCGCGGCGGTCAGGACCGCGTGACGATGCACATCCTCGCTCTCTCCGGAAGCCTCCGAGACCAATCGTACAACTCCGCGCTGGCGCGCGCCGCAGTCGAGCTCGCGCCAGAAGGTGTCGATGTGGAGCTGTTCGGCCGGCTCGGCGAGCTACCGCACTACGACGCGGACATCGACGTCGAGGGCGAGGATGGTCCGGACGCAGTGCGCGAGCTCCGAGACCGAATCTCCCGCGCGGATGCGCTCTTGTTCGTCACGCCGGAGTACAACGGCTCGATGTCCGGGGTCCTGAAAAACGCGATCGACTGGGCGTCGCGCCCGTCCGGCGGAGGTGCTTCGCTCTGGGGAAAGACTGCGGCAGTCGCCGGTGCGACGACTGGGCAGTACGGCGCGATCTGGGCGCAGCAGGACTTGCAACGCGTTCTCGGGATCGCAGGCGCACGCGTGATCGAAGGCGCGCTACCGGTCGCCCGAGCGCAGAACGCCTTCGACGAGTCGGGCCGCTTGCGGGACCCGCTCCTCGCAGACCGGCTCAGGTCGCACCTCGAGAACCTCGTGCACGAGGCGTCCGCGATGCCGATCGCAGCCTAGCTCCCAGGCTTGGGAACGGGTCAGGAAAGACGAAGGGCCGCCATGGCGGCCCCTCGGTCTTGGATACCAGCGTTGAAGTAGTAGAGGCGCTTCCGACACAGCTGTCTCATCGACAGACATGCGGCGCGAAGTCGCGAGCCCCCTACGCTGGCTAGGCGATTCCCGGTGGTCCCGGGGACACGCCTCTACCCGCTGGTACCTCCGCTGCCGGAACTGTCATCACTCAAGCCGGACCACCTCCTTTCCACGGTAGCCGCAGCATACGCACCCGAGGCGGATGTCGGTCGAGCGAGAAGCTGGTCGATGCTCGAAGCCGCGATCCCGACCAGAATCTCGTCGGCTTGATGAGCGAGGTCAGATCGCCGGCTGCGCGCTCAGAACGGTCGTCAGCTCCAGCCCTCGGTCGAGCGGGAGCGTCACCGAGACGAGCGTCGGGTCGCTCTGGCGCGCGGCGGAGTATGCGGCGAGCGCATCGGCGTGCGACGTGACGTTGTCCGCAACGACGAGGGCACCGGGCTCGAGCGACGAGCGGAGATGCGTGAACAACGCCTCGTAGTCGTCTTTCTCGGCGTCGAGGAACACGAGGTCGAAGACATCCCGCGTCCCACCGAGTGTCTCGTGGGCATCACCTTCGACGAGCTCGGCCCACTCCTCGAGCCCTGCCTCTGCAACGTTCGTGCGCCAGGCGACGCACTTCGCCGGGTCGTGCTCGAGCGACACGACGCGGCCGCCGAGCACTCGTGCTCCGGCGGCGAGCCAGATCGTCGAGTAGCCGCGTGACGCGCCGACTTCGAGCACCTCGATGCCCGGCCTGAGCAGCGGCCAGGACGAAGAGGAAACGCCCGGTCGTCGGTGCGACCTGCCGCGACCGCCTGTCGGCGGGGACACCCGCGTCCCGTTCGACACGATCCTCCTCCTCGAGCCGGGCGAGGACTCCCCGAACACGATCGTCGAGCACCGCCTAGCTCTTCGACCTCCACGACGACAACGCCGTCGCGGACGGATACCGGGAACGTTGCGACCGGCCTCGAATGCCGGCAGCGTCATCGGAATGCCGGTCTCGAGGTCGAACCGCGAGCCGTGTCGCGGACAGACGACGACACATGCTTCCGGATCCCAGTCGCCTTCGGCCAGCGGCCCGTCGTCGTGCGAGCACCGATCCTCGATGGCGAAGAGCGACCCACCGCAGTTGAAGACGCCGACCGTGATCGACCCGGCCGGAACGAGGCGCATCCTTCCTGGCGGAAGCTCGTCGAGCGGGCAGACCTCGAACTCCGCCACTGATCCCTACTCGAGCACGAGATCGCTAACGGAGGCGCCCCACTCCTCGGGCAGCGGCGTTCCCTTGGCCTTGTGGAGTGCGAGCTTGAGGACCCCGAGGCCGAGGATCGCGCACTTGAGGCGAACGGGTGTGAGCGGGATGCCAAGCTCGTCGAGGAGCTCCTCCTTGCGCATCGCCGCCACCTCGTGAGCCGTACGGCCCTTCACGAGGTCGGTGAGCATCGATGTCGCAGCCTGGCTGATCGCGCAGCCGCGCCCTTCGAACCCCACCTCCTCGACGACGTCACCGGCGCCGAGCCTCACCGAGACGGTGATCTCGTCACCGCACAGCGGGTTCTGACCCTCCGCCGCGCCGTCGGCATCCGCGAGCAGACCGTGATTCCGCGGGCTCTTGTAGTGATCGAGAATCACCTCTCGATAGAGCTGATCGAACTCGCCCGTCAACCGAATGCCTTCTTGACCTTGTGGAGGCCGTCGACGAGCCGGTCGATCTCCTCGGGAATGGTGTAGACGTAGAAGCTCGCGCGGTTCGTCGCCACCACCCCGAGCTTCCGCATCAGCGGCTGGCAACAGTGATGTCCAGCGCGAATCGCGACACCCTCGAAGTCGAGCACCTGAGCGACGTCGTGCGGATGGACACCCTCGACGTTGAACGAGACGATTCCAGCACGGCGCGCTGCCGGCGGCCCGTACGACGTCACCCACGGCAGCTCCTCGAGCCGCTCGAGCGCGTACGCAGCGAGCTCGTGCTCGTACTGCTCGATCGCGTCGAAGCCGATCTCCGTCAGGTAGTCGATCGCGGCTCCGAAGCCAACCGCCTCGGCCATCGGAGCGGTGCCCGCCTCGAACTTGTGAGGAAGCTCACCCCACGTCGTCTGATCGTTCCCAACCGATTGGATCATGTGCCCACCGGTGAGGAACGGCTCCATGGCCTCGAGAAGCTCAGCACGGCCCCAGAGCGCGCCGACCCCGCTGGGCCCGCACATCTTGTGGGCGGATACGGCGAGGAAGTCACAGCCAATCGCCTGAACATCGACGGTTCGATGCGGAGCCGCCTGCGCCGCGTCGGCAACCATGATCGCGCCGTTGTCGTGTGCCCATGCCGCGAGTCGCTCGACAGGGTTCACCGTTCCGAGAGAGTTCGAGACGATCCCGGTTGCAACGACCTTCACCTGCCCGTCGCGTGCGATCGTGTCCAGCTCGTCGAGTCGCAACTCGCCCTGATCGTCGAGCGAGATCATTCGGAACCCGGCTCCGGTGCGCTTGGCGATGTACTGCCAGGGCACGAAGTTCGAGTGGTGCTCGAGCTCGCTTACGACCACAAGATCGCCAGGGCCGAGATTGGTGAGCCCCCAGGCGTACGCGACGAGGTTGATGCCCTCCGTTGCGTTGCGGACGAAGATGATCTCTCGAACGGACGGTGCGTTTACGAGGGCTCGTACCTTCTCCCGCGCGAGCTCGAGCCCCTCGGTCGCGCGCTCGGCGAGCACGTACACACCTCGATGAACGTTGGCGTAGGACGTCTCGTAGAACACGTTCATCGCGTCGAGCATCTGCCGTGGCTTCTGAGAGCTGGCAGCCGAGTCGAGAAATGCGAGCGGCTTGCCGTGGAACGACTGCTCGAAGATCGGGAAGTCGGCGCGCAGGCGGCGCGCATCGATCGCCGGAGTCGTCGTCACCGCCATGGCCGCATGGTACCCAGGCCCTCGAGTGCGACCGTCGAGCGGTTCGGTCAGCTGAGGTCGACCTGGCCGTTGGTCGTTGCGCGCTCGGCCGCACGCTGGTGGCGCTCGACCGTGACTCCCGCATCGACGAGGAGCTCGCAGACGCGAGCGAGACGCACTGGTTCGGATGTCGTCTCCAGGAGCTCCTGCTTCACCTCGGGCTCGAGCTCGACGCGCGCTGCGAGCGCATAGGAGAGCTGTGGGGTCTCCGCAGGTGGCGGCTCCACCTCGCTCTCCGTCAGCTCGCGAAGGCGATCGAAGAGCTCCAGTGCGTGGGCGGTCGCGCCCGAGTCGGCAGGCTCGTCGTCATCGAGCACCGAAGTGACGCTGCCCGTCTGGAAGCTTCTGCCGCCAGTGAGCTCGTGGACGCGAAATCGGTCACCGCCCTCGACGAGGATGTTGAGTCGGCCGTCCTCGAACCGGGTCAGTACTTCGACGACGGCAGCTTCGGTGCCGATCTCCTTGAGCCCCTCGCCGTCGGCGTACAACAGTCCGAACGCCATGTCGCCGGCGAGACACTCGTCGATCAACTCCTTGTAGCGCTCCTCGAAGATGTGGAGCGGTACCTGCTCGGTAGGGAGGAGCACCATCGGCAGCGGGAAGAGCCCGATGTCCGCCATTCCGGCCAAGACTACGCGCGTCGCCGAAGCACGACGAACTCCCAGGCCAGCGTCTCCCCGGTCTCGGTGAGCTCGAGCCCCTCCGCCTCGGCCGCCGCGAGGAGCGCCGAACGTGGGTGGACGAAGACACGAAACGAGCGCCCCATGATGCGCATTGCACCGTTTACGAGTCCGAGCCCTCCTCGCACGAGAAGCCGGCTACGCGGAAAGCTCACGGCGAGAGTCCGCCTGCTAAGGCGTGAAGCGGTCGCGACCAATCGCACTCCGTCGGGCGAACAACAGACGACACGGTTGAGAACGACGAGGTCGGCCGGCTCGACGGCGCCCGGATTCTCGAGCACGTCCTCGATACGAAACGACGATCGTTCCTCCACGCCCAACTCGCGAGCGAGCTCGCCTGCGAACGGCTCGTAGGCCGAGGCGAGCTCGATGATCTCCCCGCGATCTGCTCCGGCAGCGAGAAGCTCGGCCTGAATGGCGCCGATCCCGCCTCCCACCTCCAGCACTCGCGCATTGTCGAGTCCCTCGCTGGCGATTGTCTCGAGCATTCTGCGCTCGAGTGATCCGAGCCCCTTCTCTCGGTACCGGGTCAGCGTGCGTCTCGCGACTCGCGGGCTGAACATCTCCTCGCAGGCTCCCGCACGGCAACAGCTCGACATCACCTCGGCGTCAGCCGGCCTGCTCGAGCTCGAGCGCACACGAGTTGATGCAGAAGCGCGTGCCGGTCGGGTCAGGCCCATCGTCGAAAACATGGCCGAGGTGCCCGCCGCACGCGGCGCACATCACTTCCGTGCGGATCATCCCGTGACTTCGATCCGTCTCGGTCACGACGCTCTCGAGCGACGCCGGGGCGAAGAAGCTCGGCCAGCCGGAGCGCGAGTCGAATTTTGTTTCCGAGCGGAAGAGCTCCGCCCCACATCCAGCGCAGCGGTAGACGCCCTCCGCGTGCTCGTCCCAGTAGGCGCCGGTGAACGCCCGCTCCGTCCCCTTCCGCCGCAAGATCTCGTATTGCTCGGGGGAGAGACGCGTACGCCACTCCTCGTCGGTGAGCTGCACCCGGGTCTCCATCGGTCGAGGGTACCGCGCCGAGTCAGAGCACGACGAGCGAAAGCGCGACGAACTGGGTGGCGGCGGCGACCACGACGAGCAGGTGGAACACCTCGTGGAAACCGAGCGTCGACGGAAACGGGTTGGGCCAGGTAGTCGCATACGCCAAAGCCCCGACCGTGTAGAGCACGCCCCCGACGATCACGAGCACGGCCGCGGCAACACCCACCGCCGAGAAGAGCTGCGGGATGAGGATGAGACCCACCCAGCCGACCCCGAGATAGGCGATGGCCGAAAGCCAGCGTGGCGCGTCGATCCAGACGAGGTTCAACAGAATGCCGAGGATCGCCCCCGCCCACACCGTGACAAGACCGACGAGGCGAGCCGTGCCACCAAACGCCACGAGGGCGAACGCCGTATAGGTACCGGCGATGAAGACGAAGATCATCGCGTGGTCGAGCCGCCGAGCGCGAAGTCGGGCCGACGTGGTGCGCCACGGAAAGCGGTGATAGAGAGCACTCGCCCCGAACATCGCCGCGAGCGCCGCGACGTAGACCCAAACAGCAAAGCGCTCGACGTACCCGTCCGCCAGCACGACGAGGGCGACGCCGGCGACCACCGCGGCGAAGAACGCGTACTGATGGAAGACGCCGCGAAGTCGCGGTACCAGTGGTGCGCTCATTGCACGATTGTGCCTGGCCAGGGCCGACGGTTCATCGCTACCTTCCGAGGATGGACGCCGACACCGTCGAGATCCGTGTTCTCGGCTGCCTGATCGAGAAGCAGCGCACGACGCCGGACACCTACCCGCTGTCGCTCAACTCGCTCAGGTTGGCGTGTAACCAGTCGACGAACCGCGACCCCGTCGTCGAGTACGACGAAAGCGTGATTCGGACGGCGCTCGAGCGACTGTCGCGCAGGGGCTGGGTGCGCTTGGCGAGTGGTGCCGGGAGCCGCGCGGCGAAATACCGGCAGCTCTTCGACGAGACCCTCGGCATCTCCGAGGCAGAGCTCGCGGTGCTCGCTGTCCTCATGCTGCGAGGCCCCCAGACCACGGGCGAGCTCAAACAGCGAGCCGACCGTCTGCATCCGTTCGCCTCCCTCGAGGACGTCGAGGGAGTGCTCGACCGGTTGATAGAGCGCGGCCTCGCCGCGCACCTCGACCGGCGTCCCGGACAGAAGGAGGCACGCTACGCCCACCTCCTCGGCGGCGCGGAACCCGACGCCGGATCCAGCATGCTTCAGGCGGCTTCGGTGCCGGCGAGCGAGCCCGGCGAGGACGGTCGCATCGGGGCCCTCGAGCAACGTATCTCGAGGGTCGAGGAAAGTCTCGAGTCGCTCATGCGCTCGCTCGACGAGCGTTGAGGCGGCTCTCAGGCCTGTGGGATTCGCGCCTCTAGCGCGGCCGCGAGCGCATCGCGCACCGGCTCGAGCTCGACGCGGTCGAGCACGTCCTGGAAGAACCCTCGGACGATCACGCGCTCGGCTTCGGCACGCGTGAGCCCGCGGGACATGAGGTAGAAGAGCAGCTCGCGGTCGACCTGCCCCAGCGTGGCGCCGTGCGTGCAGCGCACATCGTTCGCGAGGATCTCGAGGCCCGGAATGGAGTCGGCATGAGCGGTCTTCGAGAGCAGCAGGTTCCGGTTCTCCTGGTACGCGTTCGTCTTCTGCGCGTCCTCCTCGACCCGGATCATGCCCCGCCAAACGGTGCGCGCTCTGTCGCGCAGGGCACCCTTGAACGCGAAGTCCGACGTGGTGTTCGGGGCCATGTGCTCTTGGAACGTGTCGTAGTCCAGATGCTGCGTCCCGTCGGCGAAATAGGCGCCGGTGACGCGTGAGGTCGCGCCGGGTCCGGCCAGGTCGTTCTGAATCCGAATCTTCCCCTTCGCCGAGCCGAAGCCGCCCGCGACCCAGTCGAGCTCGGCGTCGCGCTCGACTCGAGCGTGATGCGATGCGAAGTGCCAGGTTCCGCGAGACAGGTTCTGGATGGAGACGTACTCGACCTTTGCCCCCTGCTGGGCGACGATCTCGACGGCGGCATTCGAGTATGCGGAGAGCTCGGGCGACGCGGACACGTACTCCTCGATGACGCTGAACCGGCTCTCGGGCTCGGCGACGACGAGCAGGCGCCAGAAGAGCGACCCGCCATCGATCGCATTGGCGACTCTGATGTACAGCGGCTTCTCGACGACGACTCCTCGCGGAACGTGGACGAGCAGGCCGTGCTGCCACATCGCCGCGTTGTGTGCCGCGAACTTCTCGTCCCAGCCCACGAGCGAGTAGAGATGCTGGTGGTCGTCCGTCAACGGCTCGAAGCGGATTCCCTCGGGAGCGGTTTCGATCTCGATGCCGCTCTCTCCGACGCGTGCGACGCCGGCGGCGTCGAGATCCAGCATCGAGGCCGGGGCGGCGATCGCACTTGCTCCGTTCGACGTCCACGCATCCGGGTCGAAGCCGGCGAGATCGGTGAACCGCCAGTGCTCGTCCTTCGTCGTGGGAAGCGGGAGCGCTCGGTAGCGCTCGAGCGGCTCAGCTCTCGTCACGGTTCTCCCTCGGCGCGTAGCGCCTGTGCAACATGAGGGCGTTTCCGTCCGGGTCGTGGAAGAACGCCATGTGACAGACGCCGGTGTCCAGCGTCGCGCCGGTGAACTCGACGCC
Organism: uncultured Actinomycetes bacterium; assembly: GCA_963756925.1. Lineage (GTDB taxonomy): Bacteria > Actinomycetota > Thermoleophilia > Gaiellales > Gaiellaceae > GMQP-bins7. Next base: position 266,333 of record CAVWPL010000012.1, read on the forward strand.
CTTTGCCTCGAGCGCTGCTCTCGCAGCGCCGACATCCGGGACGCGCAGCGCGAGACCCCCGAGAGCAGGCGCAAATGCCTGCCCCTGGCTCGCCGGGTTGAAGATGTCGAGCGTCACCTGTCCCGCGCGGAACTCCATGTCGTCCGGGCCCTCGGTCTCGAGCTCGAGACCGAGAATCTCGGCGTAGAAATGCTTTGCCCGCGCGATGTCCTGCGTCAGGAAGGACACGAAGTCGACGTGCTCGACCTCCAGCGCGGCGTCGCTCACGGCTTCGTGCCGTCGTGGTACGGCTCGTAGCGGTGATGGAGCATGAGCCCGTTGCCGTCCGGATCGCGGAAGAACGCCATGTGGCAGACGCCCGAGTCGAAAGTGTCACGCTCGAACGCAACGCCCTGCTGCTCGAGCTCCGCTCGCGCCTCGGCTACGTCGGGCACCCGGATTGCGATCGCTCCGAACGGGAGCGGCTCGAACTCGAGGCCGATCTGCTCGGGCACGACGACGGCAAGCGTCACGTTTCCCGCGGTGAACTCGGGCCAGGCCGAGCTCGAGAGCGGATCGCGCTCAAAGCCGATCGTCTCGCCGTAGAACGCCGCCGCGCGATCGAGGTCGCGTGTCGGTATCGACACGAAATCGACTCTCTCCGGTTCCATCAGCGCGGTGGAGCTTCGGAGCGCGGCAAGTAACGATGGTGGAGCATGAGGTCGTTGCCGTCCGGATCGGTGAAGAACGCCATGTGGCACACCCCTGTGTCGAACGTGTCTCCGTTGAACTCGATCCCCTTCTGCTCGAGCTCCGCGCGCGCGGTCGCGACGTCGTCGACGTGCAGCGCGATGTGGGCGTTCTTCTGCGGTGCGAATTCCATCCCGAAGCTGGTCGGCTCATAGATTCCGAAGCACGTGTCGCCGACCCAGAACTCCGCGTCGCCGGTCTCGTCGGGGCGCAGCCCGAGCGTGTCGACGTAGAACGCGCGGGAGCGCTTCCAGTCCTGCGACGGCACGGCGACGAAATCCGCTCCCTTGATCAGCATCAGTCGTCCTCCCGAAGCGGCTCGCGGGCGCTAGCCGACCGAGCCTTCCATCTGCAGCTGGATCAAGCGATTCATCTCGACGGCGTACTCGAGCGGAAGCTCTTTCGTGATCGGCTCCACAAACCCGGAGACGATCATGGCCGACGCCTCGGCTTCGGAGAGCCCGCGGCTCATGAGATAGAAGAGCTGCTCCTCGCCGATCTTCGAGACCGTCGCCTCGTGACCGAGCTCGACGTCCGACTCGTCGACCTGGATGTACGGATACGTGTCCGAGCGCGACTCGTCGTCGAGGATCAGCGCGTCGCAGACGACCTTGGACTTCGAACCTGTCGCACCCTTCGCGACCTGGAGCAGGCCTCGATAGCCCGCCCGACCGCCATCCTTGGAGATCGACTTGGAGTTGATCACGGAGCTCGTGCGCGGAGCGACGTGGACGACCTTGCCACCTGCGTCCTGGTGCTGGCCCTTGCCACCGAAGGCAATCGAGAGCACCTCTCCGTGCGCACCCTCGCCCATCAGCCAGATCGCCGGGTACTTCATCGTCACCTTGGAGCCGAGGTTCCCGTCGACCCACTCCATGGTCGCGTCCTCGTAGGCCACCGCCCGCTTCGTGACGAGGTTGTAGACGTTGTTCGACCAGTTCTGGATCGTGGTGTACCGACAGCGCCCACCGCGCTTGACGATGATCTCGACGACCGCCGAGTGCAGCGAGTCGGAGGAGTAGATCGGCGCCGTGCACCCCTCGACGTAGTGCACGTATGCGTCTTCGTCGACGATGATCAGCGTGCGCTCGAACTGGCCCATGTTCTCCGCGTTGATGCGGAAATAGGCCTGGAGCGGCATCTCGATCCGGACGCCCGGCGGCACGTAGATGAAGGACCCTCCGGACCACACGGCCGAGTTGAGCGCAGCGAACTTGTTGTCGTTCTGCGGGATGATCGTCCCCAGGTACTGCTTGACGATGTCCTCGTGCTCGCGCAGGCCCGAATCCATGTCGAGGAAGAGCACGCCCTTCGCCTCGAGGTCGGCTTGGAGCTTGTGGTAGACGACCTCGGACTCGTACTGGGCGCCGACTCCGGCGAGGTACTTCTTCTCGGCCTCCGGGATGCCGAGCTTGTCCCACGTGTCGAGGATCTCCGCTGGGAGGTCCTCCCACCGATCCGCCTGCTTCTCCGTTGGCCGGATGTAGTAGTAGATGTTCTCGAAGTCGATTCCCGAGAGATCGGCACCCCAGTTCGGCATGGGGCGGGCAAGAAAGTAGTCGAGGGACTTGTGGCGAAATTGCCGCATCCAGTCGGGCTCGTTCTTGTGTTCGGCGATCGCCTCGACGACCTCATGCGAGATGCCTCTGCCCGACTTGAAGAAGTAGTCCTTGGCGTCGTCGGGGTTCGAGAACCCGTACGCGTACTCCGAACGGATGTCGCGAACGATGTCGGTTTCGCTCTGGCTCATTCGGACTCACTCCCCACCGTAGCCGGGATGAAAGGATCGTAGCCCTCAGCCTCGAGTTGCAACGCAAGCTCGGGCCCGCCTTCGGCGACGATACGCCCGTCGACGAAGACGTGCACGAAGTCGGGTGTGACGTAGTTGAGGATCCGCTGGTAGTGCGTGATCAGAAGCGCACCCATGTCGGGGCCGGTCAGGTGGTTGACGCCGTTCGCGACGATTCGGAGCGCGTCGATGTCGAGACCCGAGTCGGTCTCGTCGAGGATCGCGATGCGCGGCTTGAGCAGGGCCATCTGGAGAATCTCCACCCGCTTCTTCTCACCGCCCGAGAACCCGTCGTTCAAGTAGCGCGAGGCGAGCTCGCGCGGCACCTTCAGGCGTTCCATCGCAGCGAGCAGGTCGGTGCGGAACTCGGGAATCGGAATCGGATCGTCCTCGCCACCGTTTCGCGCCTTCCGGATCGCGTTGATCGCGCTCCGCAGGAAGCTCGTGACCGTGACACCGGGAATCGCGTGCGGATACTGAAAGGCCAGGAAGAGGCCGCGCTGGGCGCGCTCGTCGGCTCCGAGCTCGGTCAGGTCCTCGCCGTCGAGGAGGATCTGGCCCTCGGTGACCTCGTAGGACGGGTGCCCCATGAGCGCGTACGCGAGGGTCGACTTGCCGGAGCCGTTCGGCCCCATGATCGCGTGCTTCTCGCTCAGGTCGACGGAGAGATCGACACCCTTGACGATCTCGGAGCCGTCTTCCAGCGCAACGTGCAGATTCTTGATCTCGAGTAGAGCCATGCAGGAGGACCTCGCTGGGTGGAGAGGCAAGCCGAAACGCCCGCCTGGCCGGATGGTACCCGGACCCGTTCCGGCGTCGACCCGGTGGTATCGTCCTCTCCATGCCTTTCGGCATCTCGATTCCGGAGTTGCTGATTCTTCTCGTCGTCCTGCTCCTGGTCTTCGGAGCCAAGCGGCTGCCCGAGATGGGTCGCTCGCTGGGCAAGGGGATGCGTGAGTTCAAGGACTCGGTCACGGGCGTCGAGGAAGCCGTGACCGCTCCTCCCGAGCCGCCCTCTCCCGCCGCGCTGCCTTCCGCCTCGTCTGACCCGGCCGCACCGCCTCGCGAAGAGGCAGAGGCCGAGGATGCGAAGCGGGAAACCGTCGGCTAGGAAGACTCGCGATGCGCCAGTGGCTGCCGCGCCGCCTCCAACACGGTGAGGAGGCGACGCTCGTCGAGCACCTCGACGAGCTTCGTTCGAGGCTCATCGTCGCCTTGTTCGTGGTCGTACCCGCGTTCATCCTCGCCTTCGCGTTCCACGAGCAGATCATGGAGTGGCTGATCGGACCGCTCGACGACGACAAGAAGCTCGTGACGCTCGGGGTGACCGAGGCCTTTACGACGTCCGTCAAGGTCAGCCTGATCGCGGCCATCGCAATCGCGCTTCCGGTCCTCCTGTGGCAGGTGTGGTCGTTCCTCGCTCCGGCCGTGGAACCGCACTTCCAACGCGTCGTCCTCGTCTTCGTCGTGATCGCCACCGGGCTGTTCGCCTGCGGGGTTCTCTTCATGTACTACGTCGTCCTGCCTCGGGCACTGGACTTCCTGACGAACTACAACGACGAGCTCTTCGACAACCAGCTCCGCGCGAGCTACTACTTCTCGTTCGTCACGTGGACGCTTCTCGCAGGCGGCCTCGCGTTCCTCATGCCCATCTTCATCCTCGGGCTCGTGCGGCTCCGCATCGTCAGTGCCGACCGGCTCCGGAGCAACCGCCGGATCGCTTTCGTGCTCTTGCTCGTCTTCGCGATCATGCTGCCGACCGTCGATCCGGTCTCGCTCGCGTTCGAGATCGTCCCGCTCCTCGTGCTCTATGAAGCGTCGATCTGGGTCTCGGTGCTCATGGAGCGCCGCTGGCAGCGCGACTGGGACGACGACTTCGCCGAGGTCGGGACTCCGTGAGGGTCATATCAGCGGACTGGGTGGTCCCTGTCGAGGGATCGCCGATCCCCGCTGGAGCGGTAGCGATCGAAAACGGCCTGATCGCCGCCGTGGGGACGGTCGCCGAGCTCGGTAGTGACGAGCACCACGCGGAGGCAGTCATCCTGCCGGGCTTCGTCAACGCCCACAGCCACGTCGAGTACTCGATGTACGCCGGCTTCGGCGATGGCCTCGACTTCGCAGCCTGGCTCGGCCTGCACATCGAACGGAAGCGGCGGATCGACCAGGAGGCCGCGGACGCGATCGCCCGACACGGAGCCCTGGAGTGCCTTCGCTCGGGAATCACGACCGTCGGCGACTGCAGCTTCAGCGGCTCGGCGGCAACAGCGTGTGCCGAGCTCGGACTGCGCGCGGTCGTGTATCTCGAGGTCTTCGGCGCCGACGACAGCCAGCTCGAAGAGCGGTTCGAGCCGAACCGGCATCGGGTCGCGGAGTCGTTCACGGACCGCGTCCAGCCCGGAATCTCACCACACGCCCCGTACTCGGCCTCGCCGGATCTCTATCGCGCCTGTGCCGACCTCGGACTGCCGATCGCCACGCATCTGGCCGAGAGTGAAGCCGAGACCCAGTGGCTGCTGGACGGAGCTGGGCCGTGGCGGTCACTTGCGGACGTTCTCCGTCCGCCGCTCGGCACGACGGGTATTCGCGCCCTCGCGGCCGAAGGCGTCCTCGGCCCGAACGTGCTCGCTGCGCACTGCGTCCAGGCAGACACCGAGGAGATCGGACTGCTCGCCGAAACACGACGTCGCCGTCGCTCATTGCCCGCGCTCGAACGCGCTGCTCGGATGCGGGATCGCACCGCTCGCCGCCATGCGCGCTGCCGGGATCCGCGTGTGCATCGCAACGGACAGCCCGGCTTCGACACCGTCGTTCGACATGTTCGACGAAATGCGCGCGGCGATCTTCTGTGCACGCGCCCGGGAGCGGCGCCCGGACGCACTGACTGCCGCCGACGCGTTGGAGCTCGCGACCCTCGGCGGAGCGCGGGCGCTCGGGCTCGACGCAGTGACCGGATCGCTCGTCGCGGGCAAACAGGCCGATCTCGCTGTCGTCTCCCTCGCCGCAAGTCCGTTCATGCCCTGGGAAGATCCTGTTACGGCGGCGGTTCTCGGCGGCTCGCCCGATCGCGTCCTCGCTACTCTCGTGTCCGGCGAAACTCGTTTTGAGAGAGGAGGGGAGACATGGCTCGAGCTGATCGGCGCCGCTCGCAACGCACGCGGCCTGCTGCTGTCACACGACGTGCAGACGTAGCGATCGAGGACACCATGTTCTTCCCCCGGCTTCGCAGGCATGCGAAGTGGGTCTTCCTGTTCCTGGCTGTTGCCTTCGCTCTCGGTTTCGTCGGCTTCGGCGTCGGCGCGGGTGGCGTCGGAATCGGCGACGCCTTTCGCGGGGCTGCCGGCGATTCCGGCATTCCGTCCGTGTCGGACGCACGTGACCGCGTCAACGAGAACCCGAAGGATGCCAAGGCGTTTCGCGACCTGGCGACGGCGCTCCAGGCCGAGGCCGAGACCGCGGAGGCGATCGACGCCCTCGAGAGCTACGTCGCGCTGCGGCCGAAGGACTCCGACGCGCTCCGCGAGCTCGCGGCGTTGTATCTCGTCCAGGTCAGCGCCGCGCAGCAGGACTATCAGCGCGCCGAGCTACGTACGGCGTACCTGGGCGCCACCGGCGCCGGACTTCAGACCATCACCCTCGACGGACAGCCGCTCGACCTCGATCCGATCTCGGGCGCGGTGTCGGCGGTCATGTCCAGGGAGAGCAACGCAGCACTCGCGGAGGCGCAACAGGCGGCATCGAGCTCCGTTCAGACGTACCGCAAGATCGCAGCCTTGACGCCCGACGACCCGACCGTACAGCTCGAGCTCGGCGAGGCCGCGCGGAGCGCCGGCGACAACGCAACGGCGATTGCCGCATACAAGAAGTACCTCGATCTGATCCCGGCGAACGACCCGACGGCACGGGACGTGCGCCGCCTGATCACCGCACTGAGCGCCGGCACGCCTGGTTAGACTCGCCCTCAGTGAGGGACCTGCTGAGGTACTGCCGGAGACGCTCGATCCTGGTCGGCGTTGTGTGCGTCGCGGCGAGCGCATTCGTGCTCGCGGGCTGCGGAACGGGCGGCTACACGACCGAGGGAAACCAAGCCGCTGGAAAGGAGCTCTTCGTCCCGGCCTGCGGAGGCTGTCACACGCTCGCGGACGCCGGGACGGTGGGCGCGATAGGCCCGAACCTCGATGACGCCTTCGCGCAGGCACGGGAGGACGGCATGACGACCGCCACGTTCACAAATGTCGTTCGTGACCAGATTCTGTTTCCGATCACCGAGACCTCGACCGGCGCGCCTGGCATGCCTGGACCGGACACGACGCTCCCCGAGTGCGACGACGTCGAGGGCGAAGGTTTCTGCGTCGAGGACCAGAGCCAGGCAGTGGACGACATCGCGGTCTACGTCGGAAGAGTCGCCGGGACCGGAATCACGGCCGAGAAGCCGACGGACGGCAAGTCGATCTTCACCACCAATTGCGCCTCGTGTCACACGCTTGCGGACGCGGGCACCACCGGGACGGTGGGACCGAACCTCGACGAGTCGAAGCCGGCGAAGGCGCTCGTCGTCGATCGCGTCACGAATGGACAGGGCGCGATGCCGTCGTTCGGCGATGCCCTCGATCCCGCCCAGATCGACGCCGTCGCCGACTACGTCTCGTCTGCCGCCGGCAACTGAGCCGACGCATCGCGCCGGACGCATCGTCGCCGGTAGGTGACGTGCGCTCGAGATCGACGACCACGTGCCTGACGGGCAGGTCGAAGCGCTCGCCCACGGCGGCGACGACGCCGCGCTCGAGCCAGTTGGACCGTCCTTCAGGGTGGGTTGAGATGACGACCTCGTCCGGGTGAAACGTCCGCACGGCGTCCTCGATTGCAACGAGCGGATCGAGGTCCCCGACCGTCCCTCTCGCCTCGATCCCCACCGATGCGAGGCGCGTGACCGAGGCGTCGAGGCGCTTCTGGGCGGCGACGCGCGCGCCGTCTTCGTCCGAGGTCCACGTCTTGAGCCGCGAGTTGAGCGCCGGCGACACGACGTAGAACTCCGCTTGCCCGGCGAGGGCGAGGTCGCCGATCGCCTGCATGAGCTCGGCGCCACCGACCGTCTCATTCGCGACGACCAGCACACGACGGACGTCCGCCGGGCCGACGTGCTCGACGTGCTCGCGAGGCGGCTTCGGCGCGCGCTGGCGCAGGTACATCCACACGGCTGTCCCGACAAGCAGCAGGAAGACCACGAATCCGAGCCATGGGGCGATCAGCGACGTGACGACGATCAGGGCGAAGGCGCCGATCGTCAGCAGCAAGAAGCGGAACGCGGCAGCCTCACTCCTGAACGGGCTCTCCAACGTGTCCTCGCTAGATCAGATAGACGGTCGCGTAGACGACGATCCACATCACGTCGACGAAGTGCCAGTAGATGCCCGGAAGCTCGACTCCGTGATGGTGCTCGGACGAGAAGTGCCCACGGAAGCCACGGACGATGACCATCCCGAGCAGGGTCAGACCGATGAAGACGTGTGCGCCGTGGAGCCCCGTGAGCCCGAAGAAGACCGAGGCGAAGGCGCCATCCCCCGTGTTGAAGCCGACATGCAGGTACTCGACGACCTGGGTCAGCAGAAACGCGAAACCCATCATGAACGTGAGCACCATGCCGGCGAGGAAGGCGGTGCGCTGGCCACGCTTGATCGACTGGAGCGCCCAGTGCATCGTAAAGCTCGAGGTGACGAGGATGGCCGTGTTCACTCCCGCGACGAAAATAGGGAAGTGGTAGGGCTCGGGCGGCCAGGTCTCAGGCGCACCTGGGTTGACGACCCGCACGAAGAAGTACGCCGTGAAGAAGGAGCCGAAGAGCATCGCCTCCGAGGCGATGAAGAGGAACATGCCGAGCACGCGGGCATCGACCCGGGAGCTCTGATTCGCGAGCGGCGGACCGTGGTGGTCGTGGAGATCCTCCGCGTGGGCGCTCACGCCGTCACCTCCTCGCGGGCCGGCTCGAAGACGATGTGGTCGACGGGGAGGCCGGTGTCCGAGCGAAGACGGCCCACGAGATCCCGCCGCAACCAGCCGGAGCGTTCTCCCGAGAACGTCGACACGATGATCTCGTCCGTTCGCTCGTCCTGAACCGCCTGCATCGCGGCCGTGTACGGATCCGGATGCGCGATTTGCCCGTGGACGTCGATGCCGTCGGACTGTAGGGCTGCGAGCGCGGCACGAAGTCGGCGCTCGGCACCGGGGTGGTCCCCTCGTGTCGGGTCATTCTGCGGCGAGACGATGAGGAAGCTGGCCGGACCCTCCGCCGCACGTGCCCGAATACGGTCGAGAAGAGCGTCACCGAGAACGGTCTCGTTCGCGACGACGAGGACGTTCACACCCTCGCGCGGTGCGACGTCGGCAACCACGTGCTCGACGGGTCGGTCGCCCGCGAGCTTCCGGATCTCCTCGAGGAGGTTCTTGCGCATCCAGCCGGACTTCGTCTCCGGGTGCGTCGCGACGATGATCTCGTCGACGTTCTCGACGGCCAGGACGTCCTTCACGGCTGCGAGTGGCTCGTCGTCGAAAACTCCCCCGTATGCAGGGATTCCTGCTTCGCGCAGTGCGTGCAGGGTGCGGTCCAGACGACGCCCCGCCGCAGCGCGGCGCGAGTCGCGGTAGACGACATAGCCCTCTTGCGGCGTGCTCACGGGGGCAACGACGGCAACCCGAATCGGCCCTCGCTCGGCACGCTCGCGGAGCGCCGCGATGAGCTCGTCGCCCGTCAGCGTCTCGTTCGCGACGACCAGGACCAAAGCGACGTCGCTCATGCGTGGACCTCTTGCGGCTCGGCGGTCGCGGATTTGAGGACCGCGTGGCGCGCGCCCGGGACGCCGTACTCGTACGGGCCGCCCACAACCTGCGGAATCTCGTCGAAGTTGAAGATCGGAGGAGGCGAGGACACCTGCCACTCGAGTGTGTGCGCCCGCCATGGGTTGTCACCGGCGGCAGGACCACGCACCCAGCTCACGGTCATGTTGTACGCAAAGATCACGAAAGACGCTCCCAGCACGAACGACGCGATCGAGATCGCGAAGTTGAGGTCCCCGAACGCCGCCGAGTAGTCGGAGACCCGCCGGGGCATCCCGCGCAGGCCCACGTAGTGCATCGGGAAGAACGTCGCGTTGAAGCTGACGAACGTCAGCCAGAAATGCCACTTGCCGAGCCGCTCGTTGTACATCCGGCCCGTCATCTTCGGGAACCAGAAGTAGATGCCGGCGAAGATCGTGAAGACCGATCCGCCGAAGAGCACATAGTGGATGTGAGCGACGATGAAGTAGGTGTCGGAGGCAGGAATGTCGATGGGGACCGAGCCGAGATAGATCCCCGACAGACCGCCGATCGTGAACATGGTCACGAAGCCGAGCGCGAACAGCATCGGCGTGGTGAGATGGATGCGGCCTCGCCATAACGTCGCGATCCAGGAGAACACCTTGATCCCTGTGGGTATCGCGATCAGGAGCGTCGTGATCATCATCGGGACGCGAAGCCAGTCGGCCATGCCGGCGACGAACATGTGGTGCGCCCACACGGAGAACCCGAGCACCAGGATCCCCATGAGAGACAGCGCCATGAGGCGGTATCCGAAGATCGGCTTTCGCGACATCGAGGAGATGACCTCAGAGACGATCCCGAATCCGGGCAGCATCATGATGTAGACGGCCGGGTGGCTGTAGAACCAGAAGATGTGCTGGTACCCGAGCACGTAGCCGCCCCCCTCGGGGATGAAGAAGCTCGTGTGCATGATCCGGTCGAACATCACGAAGAACTGTGAGCCCGCGATGAAGGGCGTCGCGATGACGACGAGCAGCGACGTCGTGAAGTTCGCCCACACGAGCAGCGGCATGCGCCAGAAGGTCATCCCGGGCGCACGCATGGTGATGATCGTGACCAGGAAGTTGAGCGCGGTCATGATCGACGAGGCCCCCGCCCACTGGACGCCCATGTTGAAGAAGGTCTGGCCGAGTGGCTGTCCCTCCGACAGCGGCGCATAGCCCGTCCAGCCCGCGCCGAACGCACCTCCTGGCGCGAGAAAGCTCGCGACGAACATCAGCCCGGCGATCGGCAACAGCCAGAACGAGAGCGCGTTCAGCCTCGGGAACGCCATGTCGGGCGCGCCGAGCATCAGCGGCACGACGAAGTTCGCGATTCCCGCGAACGCCGGGATGATGAAGAGGAAGATCATCAGCGTCGCGTGCACCGAGACGAGGCCGTTGAACGTCTGGGGGTCGACGAACTGGAGCCCCGGTTGCGCGAGCTCCGCCCGGAAGAACATCGCCATGAGCCCGCCGATGACGAAGAAGAAGAACGTCGTGACGAGGTACTGGATCCCGATCACCTTGTGATCGGTGTTCACCCGGAAGTAGTCCTTCCAGCTCGTCGCACCGTGACCCGAGTGGTCCTCGGGCTCGGTGGGACGGCCGATCACGTAGCGCAGCCAGTAGTCGAAGGCGCCGATGCCCGCAAGGAAGCCGATCGGTGCGGTCACCATTCCCGGCGACTGCGAGCACGACTTCGGTCAGCCAGAGCGGCTCCCAGCCCCACCACAGTCGCAGCCCGAGGATGAGCAGGGTCCCGAGGACGAAGAAGAGCCCCGCCATCCAGACACCGCGCACGAGCCCGGGGCCGAAGAGGAGGCGCCAGAGTTGTCCCCGCGGCGGCTCGAAGTGCCCGGGATACGTCTCGTCGTGCGTGGAGTGATCAGCGGTGGTCGTCACGACCTTCGCTTCTCCTCGATCCACTCGCGGAACTCGGCTCGCGGCACGACGCGCGCCTTCGCTCGCATCGTCGCGTGACCGAGGCCGCAGAGCTCGGCACAGACGACCGCGAACTCGCCGACGCGCGTCGGCGTGACGAGGATCGTCGTCTCGATTCCCGGAACCGCGTCCATCTTCTGGCCGAAGTTCGGCACCCAGAACGAATGGAGCACGTCGACGGCCGTCATGGTGAAGCGCGCTTCCTGTCCGACCGGAAGCACCAGCTGCCCCGAGGTCGTGTCGCCGTAATCGGAATACACGAACTTCCACGCGAACTGCTGGCCGACAGCGTTGATCTCGAGTGGCCGGTTGCCGGCCTCACCGTTGCGGGCCAGGACGATTGCGCTGACGATCCCGATCGCGACGACCAGAATCGCCGGCACCGCTGTCCAGGCGATCTCGAGCCCCGTGTGGCCGTGAATCGGAGGCCCGTCAGCGTCGTCGTCGTCCGGGACGCGCCACTTCCAGACCGAGAACACGACGACCGCGGCGACGAGCGAGAAGATCACGATGGAGATCACGGTCGCGAACCAGTAGACGTCCTGGATCCGGTCGAATTCCTCCGACGCTGAGGTCGGCAGCCACTGGAAGACGACCGCCACCACAGTCACGAGCACGGCGATCACGACGCCGATGGCGACGAGCTGTGCGATACCCCTGCGCACCGACGACGAGACTACTCCAACCCGCAGCGGTCATGCCGGCAGAGGAGTTCCGCACGGTTGGGTACCCTCGAGCTGTGCGCGTGCTCCGCTTCTGCGTCCCCGGGGCCGCGCTCGTTGCGATCGTCGCGGCCGCCGTCGTGGGCGGCCGTCAATCGACTCCCGCGGGCGCGGGTCAGGCTCGCGCGCTCGAGCTCGATCGATGCCGAGCGCGCGTCGTCGACAACCCGAGCAGCTCAGCTCGCAGACGGAAAGCCCGTGACGCTCGCCTTCGCCGGCGACGTCCACTTCGAGAGCCCGATTCGCGAGGAGCTCGCTGCCAACCCCAGCGACGTGCTGCGCTCGATCAGACCGGTCCTGGCGAACGCCGATCTTGCGGTCGTCAACCTCGAGACCGCGGTCACCACCCGTGGATCCGCAGCACCGAAGACCTACGTGTTTCGTGCCCCTCCGGAGGCGTTCGCAGCACTCGAAGCCGGCGGGAGTCGACGCAGCCTCGATGGCCAACAACCACGGCATGGACTTCGGCGAGGTCGGGCTCCGCGACTCGATCGCCGCTGCTCGGAAGGCGAGGTTTCCCGTCATCGGCATCGGCCTCGACGCGGAGCAGGCATACCGTCCGTTTCGAGCCACGGTCCGCGGTCAACGCATCGCCGTTCTCGCGGCTACCCAGGTGATCGACGACCACCTCATCGCTTCGTGGAGCGCTGATCCGAATGCCCCGGGGCTCGCATCTGCGAAGGACGTGCCGCGACTCCTCGCGGCTGTTCGCGCAGCCCGCGCGACCTCCGACACAGTCGTCGTGTTCCTCCACTGGGGCCTGGAGCTGGCGTCGTGCCCCACAACCGACCAGCGCACGCTTGCGCGGCAGCTCGTCGGCGCGGGGGCAGACATCGTCGTCGGCGCGCACGCTCATCGCCTGCTCGGGACTGGCCGGATGAAGCGCGCTCTCATCTCGTACGGCCTCGGTAACTTCGTCTGGTATTCGAGCGGTGACGTCACGACCCAGACCGGCGTGCTCGTCGTCACGGCAAGGGGTAGGCGCATCGACGACTACCGCTTCGTTCCCGCACGCATCGTCTCGGGAACCCCGCGGCCGCTCACCGGCTCCGCGCGCGCTCGGGCGCTCGCGTCCTGGCGAGGCCTCCGCGGCTGCACGGGCCTCAAGCCCTAGGAGCGGGGCTACTATTCGCCGTCCGGGCCGTTAGCTCAGTTGGTAGAGCAGGGGACTCTTAATCCCAAGGTCGAAGGTTCGAATCCTTCACGGCCCATGCCAGGTGCCCGCAGGGCGGGCGAGCGATCGTCGCCCGCTCCATCGAGCCACAGGTCGCGTTCGGGGTTTTCGACCTCGAGCATCGCCGGGTCGGCATTCCGACCCAGCAATGGCTGGACGGACGGGCTAGCCGACCCGCCGCAGGATCGCAAGGGATCATGCGGTTGCTACGCGGCGCGGCGTCGGGCACAAGCGTCGACGTAGGTCACGCGGCGACGAGACCGCCCCGGCTCGTCAGAGCGTCCTCGACCTCGCTCGCCGGAAGCGCGCGCGCATAGAGGAATCCCTGCGCCTGGTCGCAACCGAACGACCTCAGCAGCGACTCCTGCTCGCTCGTCTCGACCCCCTCGGCGACGACCTCGAGGCCGAGGCCGTGAGCCATCTGGATCGTCGACCGGACGATCGTCCGGTCCTGTGCGCTCGTCGCGATCTCACTGACGAGCGACCGGTCGATCTTGACCTCGTGCATCGGCAGGTTCTTCAGGTACGCGAGCGAGGAGTACCCCGTGCCGAAGTCGTCGACGGAGAGCCGGAAGCCGATCGCCATGAGCCGGTCGAGCACTCCGCGAGTGCGGTCGACGTCGGCCATGATGGTGCTCTCCGTGATCTCCAGGCAAATGGCGCCCGGATCGACCGTGTGCTTCCTCGCGAGTGCGCCCAGATGCTCCGGAAGCTCGAGATCGAGGAGGTCGATCGCCGTGAGATTGACCGACAGCTGCAGGTCTGCGCCGAACCTCTCCCACTCCTCGAGTTGCTTCAGCGCGAGCTCGAAGACAGCCCGAGAGAGGTTCCGGATCGCTCCCGTCTTCTCCGCCAACGGGATGAAGGCGCCGGGCGAAAGCAGCCCGCGGGTCGGATGCTGCCAGTAGGTGAGGAGCTCGAAGCCCGCAATTCGACCCGATGCAAGCTCGATCTTCGGCTGAAAGTGGGGTCTGAGCTCACCCCGGCTCGGGGCGTCGCGCAGCTCCGCCGCGAGCACGAGCTGCTCGGGATCGTGCGGGTCGAGCTCGGGGCTGTACGAGAGGACGCCGACTCGACGAGATCTCGCGGCGTGTAGCGCGACGTCGGCGTGGCGAAGGAGGGTCTCGGCGTCTGCCCCGTCGCCCGGGAATCGGGCGACACCCACGCTCCCGTCCAGCGCAAGAGGCACACCCTGGACGACGATCGGACGCTCCACGGCCTCGCAGATCCGCTCCCCGAGTGCCACCACATCGTCGTCCGACTCGTACTCGAGCACGACAGCGAACTGGTCACCGACGGGACGCGCCAGGAGCGTCTCGCGAGCGACGAGCACCTCGAGCCTGGATCCCACCTCACGCAGCACGGCGTCGCCGGCGGCATGTCCGAGCGTGTCGTTGATCTCGCGGAAGTTGCGCAAGTCGAGAAGCAGGACCGCGAGTCGCTGCTCTCCGCCCGCCGCGCGCGACAGAGCGAGATCGAGGCGCTCGCGCAGGTGAGCGCGGTTGGGAAGCCCGGTGAGCTCGTCGTAGAAACCCTGGAAGTGGATCCTCTGCAGCTGGCTCTGGATCCGCCTCGTCACCCGTGCGAGCAGTGGCACGAACACCGCGAAGAGCACCAGGAGCAATCCTTCGAGGACGCCTCCGACCCAGATCAGAGCTCGCTGGGCGTCTTGCTCGATACGGTCGTAGGACTGGACGATCACCGCGGCTCCAGGTGCGTTGCCCGTCGTCCCGACGGGAGTAAACGTCTCGAGCACCTTCGTTCCCGGCACCGCACCTGCTGCGGGTGCGCGCGACGTCCTCGAGACGATCGTCCCGCCAGCTGCTTCCGCTGCGAGCGCAGGCATCGCGGTCGAGCCGGCGAGGGCGTGATTCGTCGAGTAGGTCACGAGGCCGTCACGACGCACGAGGGAGATGCCGAGCGTCTCGTGAGCAACGCGGTGAGCACGGAAGAGCGCGTCGAGCTCGAGCCGCCGCTCGGCCGACACCGGTTGAGCAAAGTCGCCCGGGCGCACCTCGGTTCGGAGCAGCGTGGCAGCGACGAGGGTCGCCTGTCGGGTCGCCGCGCGTTCCGCCTGCGTCACGGTGAAGCTGCGCACGACCACGAGGATGATCGCCGCCGCCAGCGCGAGTGCGATGGACAGGATCACGGCAAACCTGAGCACGAGCCGCGGCGGTTGCTCGACCGCGAACAAGCCGTGCTCGCGAGCTGGGCGGCGACCGGTGCGCATCAACGTTTCGGTCTGTTTGCCGATGATCGGTGAGAGGAGATCCTCGAGAGTCTCCTCGAGCGTGGGAAGCGGGTCCTCGAGCAGATCGCCCGGATCAGGCAGCACTTCACCAACCGGCGGAAGAATTGGAGGTGGCGCGGGTGGCGGAGGTGGAGATGGTGAAGGTGGCGGAGCTGGAGGCGGTTCGGGCTCGGGCTCCGGATCGCGGGGAGCGGGAGACGAGCCGCCGCTCGGGGAATCTCCAGAGCCGCCGACCGGGCTCGTCGAACCCTCGGGTGGCGAGGCAGGGGCCGAAGGAGCCGGCTCGGGAGCTTCCATGGGCGCGACGGGATCATCAGCCAACGGCTCGGGCGCCTCGCTCGTCGGCGACGTGCTTCGGTCGCTTCCGCCGTCACCTGCTCGGACGTCATCGACGGTTGGGAGCTTCACCGCTGCGTGCGCCCGTTGAACCTCGGACGGGGTGGAACGAGCCGCAGCTTCTGACGGTGCGTCGAGGATGGACACGAGACGCAGCGAGGCGGGCGCGCCCGCTGCATTCGCACCACCCGGTTGGTCCACGAACGGCAGGAGCGGTGCGAGAGCGCGCTGCACGAGGTCCGGAAACGGCACGGCCATTCCCCCGAGGGTCAGGAGCGGCACGGGAACACAGGTGAGGAGAACGAGCACAAACAGCTGGCGGCGAGGGAGGCCTACCGCCTCGACCACGCCCGCCGTCGGGTATCGCTCGTCGCGTCCGCTCGCGCTCATGCCGTAAGAAACATCCGCAGGTTCAGTCACAGCGTGAGCGGAGCCGAGGCGAGGTCATCCCCCAAAGAGGGGCCTCTGCCCGGGGGAACCGGCTGAGTCCTGGTTAGCCTTGCCTGCGGTGAGGATCGTCTCCATCGTCGGAAACCGGCCGCAGTTCGTTAAGTCGGCGCCACTTTCGCTTGCGCTTCGCAACGCCGAGATCGCCGAGATCGTCGTTCACACAGGACAGCACTACGACCACGAGCTGTCGGACGTGTTCTTCGAGGAGCTCGGGCTCGCGGAGCCGCAGTACCGGCTCGGACTCAAGACGTCGGACCCCGCGACGATGTCGGCCGGGATCGCGCGCGTGCTCGACGAGGAGCGGCCGGAACTGGTCCTCGTGTACGGGGACACGAACTCGACCCTCGCCGGAGCGCGCGCGGCAGTCGCCGCAGGCATTCCGCTCGTGCATGTGGAAGCCGGACTTCGAAGCGGCGACCTCTCTATGCCCGAGGAGCACAACCGCATCGAGGTAGACGCGGTCTCGTCGCTTCTCTTCTGCCCGGACGAGCGGTCGCAGGAGACGCTTCGGCGTGAGGGCGCGACGGGTCATGTTCACGTCGTCGGCGACGTTATGGCGGACGTGAGCTTCCGCTTCGCACCGATCGCCCGCGAGCGACATCCGATCCCGTACGGGTCGCGAAGCTACGTCGTGGCGACGATCCACCGACAGGCGAACGTCGTCCAGCCGCGGCTCGGACGGATCGTCGAAGGTCTGAACCGGATCCCGGAACAGGTCGTCTTCCCGGCCCACCCGCGGACACGCGCGGCGATTGCAGGTGCCGGGCTCGGGCTCGAGTCTCACGTCCGGCTTGCCGAGCCACTCAGCTACCTGGAGCTCGCGTCGCTCGCGTCGCAAGCACGCGTGATCGTCACCGACTCCGGCGGGCTTCAGAAAGAGGCGTACTGGTACGGGGTTCCGTGCGTCACGGCCAGGCCGTCGACCGAGTGGGTGGACACCGTTTCGGCGGGTGCAAATGTCCTCGTCGACGACGACGCCGACGCACTCGTTGCGGCCGTCGCAGCGAGCATCGTTCCCGGCAAATCCTCCGGTGCTGTACGGCGACGGTCACGCCTCGGAGCGGATCGCCGGGGTGCTCCGCGCTACGATGCGCGACCGATGAAGCGGGACGTGGCCATTGTGGGCGCGGGCTACGTCGGCCTGCCGCTCGCTCATACCTTCGCCGAGGCCGGCAAGACGGTCGTGCTCCTGGACGTCGACGCCGAGCGGGTCGCACAGCTGAACCGCGGCGAGAGCTACATCGAGGACGTCTCCTCCGAGTCCTTCCGCCGGCTCGTCGAGAGCGGACAGGTGAGCGCGACCACCGACTATGACGAGCTGAGAGACGCCGACGCGATCCTGATCGCGCTTCCGACTCCGCTGTCCCGCCAGCGCGAGCCCGACCTCTCGATCCTCCTGTCCGCGACGACCGAGATCGCCATCGCGAGTGCGCGCCGGACATCTCGTCGTGCTCGAGTCGACGACGTACCCGGGTACCACGACCGAGAAGCTCCTTCCAATCCTCGAGCAGGGCAGCGGCCTGAAGGCCGGCACGGAGTTCGACCTCGCGTTCTCTCCCGAGCGCGTCGACCCCGGGAACCGAGACTGGACGACGAAGAGCGTTCCCAAGGTCGTCGGCGGTGTGAGCGACGCCTCGACCGAGGCGGCGGCCGCGCTCTACGAGGTCGCGATCGACACGGTGCACCGCGTCTCGTCGCCAGAGGCCGCCGAGCTGACGAAGCTCCTCGAGAACATCTTCCGGTCGGTGAACATCGCGCTGGTCAACGAGCTTGCACAGCTGTGCGAACGGATGAACATCGACGTCTGGGAGGTCGTCGAGGCAGCCGCGACGAAGCCGTTCGGGTTCATGTCCTTCCAACCGGGGCCGGGGCTCGGGGGCCACTGCATCCCGATCGATCCCTTCTACCTCACGTGGAAGGCGCGCGAGTACGGCTTCTACACGGAGTTCATCGAGCTGGCCGGGAAGGTCAACGAGTCGATGCCGTACTACTGCCGCTCGTTGGTCTCCCAGGCGCTCAACCACTCGCTGCAGCGATCGCTCAAGGGCTCGCGCGTCCTCGTGCTCGGCATCGCCTACAAGCCCGACATATCCGACATGCGCGAGTCGCCGGCAATCAAGCTGATCGGACTGCTCGGAAACGCCGGCGCCGAGGTCTCGTACCACGACCCGCACGTGCCCGCGTTCGAGCACAACGGGCTCGCGCTGCGCTCGGTACCTCTCGAGCCGGGCGGATACGACTGCGTGGTGATCGTGACCGACCACGCATCGGTGGACTACGAGCAGCTCGTCGATGACGCCCAACTCGTCGTCGATCTGCGCAATGCCACCGGCGCACGCGGAAAGCTTTCGGACAAGGTCTGGCGCTTGTGAGCGTCCGCGTCGGGCAGGTTGGCCTCGGCGACTGGGGCAGAAACCTCGCTCGAAACTTCGCCGACCTCGCGGAGCTTGCCTGGCTCGGCGATCCTGCGGACGGCAAGCAGGCGGAGTTCCAGTCCCGATACCCCGGCGCACGCTGGGCCGGGTCGCTCGAGGAGATGCTCGCGGATCCCGCGCTCGACGCGGTCGTGATCGCGACGCCCGTACCGACCCACTACGAGCTTGCGAAGCTCGCGCTCGAAGCGGGGAAGCACGTGTTCGTCGAGAAGCCTCCCGCCATGACCGGCTCCGAGATCGACGAGCTCGTCACGCTCGCCGAAGAGCGCGACCTCGTGCTCATGCCCGGACATCTGCTGCTGTACCACCCCGGCGTGCAGAAGCTGAAGGAGCTCGTCGACACCGGGGAGCTCGGCGAGGTCTTGTGCGTCTACGGAAACCGCCAGAACCTCGGCCGCATTCGGCCGTACGAGAACGCACTCTGGTCGCTCGGCGTACACGACCTTTCGGTGATCCTGTACCTCCTGAACGAGGATCCCGTCGAGGCCGTCGCACACGGGCGCGACTTCCTCCAGCCCGGCGTCGAGGACGTCGTCTTCTGCTACCTGCGGTTCCCGTCAGGGAGGATCGCGCACATGCATCTCTCGTGGCTCGATCCGCACAAGATGCGGAAGATGACCGTCGTCGGAACCGAGAAGATGGCCGTCTTCGACGACATGGAGCTCGACCGCAAGGTGACGATCTACGAGAAGTCGCCCTGGCGGCCGGTCAACTCGTACGGGGAATGGCAGACACGCACGGGCGACATCCGGATCCCGAAGATTGCCATCGACGAGCCGCTCAAGCTCGAATGCCGCCATTTCCTGGCGCTGGTCGCCGGTGACGGTGACCGCCTCAAGGTCGCGCGCGACGGGGCACGCGTCGTGCGGGCACTCGACATGCTCACGAACGCGCTGCAGACCGGCGTCACGACTGCGTGAGCGCCGAGGTGCACCCGAGCGCGATCGTCTACCCCGGGACGGTGCTCGGCGACGGAGTGAAGATCTTGGAGAACGCGGTCGTCGGCAAGCAGTCCGTACTCTCGCCGCGTTCGACCGCGAAGCGGGATGCCCTTCCGCCGGCCGAGATCGGGGACGGGACGATCGTGTCCACGGGCGCCATCGTCTTCGCCGGCTCTCGAATTGGTGCACGCACGATCCTCGGCGACCAGAGCTGCGTTCGCGAGCGCGTGACGATCGGGGACGACGTCGTGGTCGGGAGAGGCACGCTCATCGAGAACGACACGACGGTCGGCGCGATGTCGCGCATTCAGGCGGAGTCGTACATCACGGCCTATTCGACGCTCGAGGAGCACGTTTTCATCGCGCCTTGCGTCGTGACCACCAACGACAACTTCATGGGCCGAACCGAGCGACGACACGAGTTGATGCGCGGCCCGACGATCCGACGTGGTGCCCGTATCGGCGGCGGCGCAACCCTCTGTCCGGGTGTCGAGATCGGAGAGGACGCGTTCGTCGGTGCTGGCGCCGTCGTCACGAAAGACGTACCGCCCCGCGTCGTCGTCGTCGGAAACCCGGCGACCGTGCTGCGAGACGTTGCAGAAGACGAGCTTCTCGGCGCCTCCTAGCGCCTCCCGTCGAGTATCTCCTTGACGATCGCCAGCCGGTACGAGGTCGTGCCAGGACTCGACATGCGCACCTGGACGTAGTACGTCCCCGCGGTACGTGCACGGTACGAGAGGTACTCGCGGCTCCCGGGCCTCGCGGACACGCGCGCGCGAAAGCGGAAGTTGCGCACGTCCTGGATCGACTTCGTCGCCGGGCGCCAGAACGCGAGGCTCAGGTCGACGCTCGGATCGACACCGGTCAGCCCGAGGTACACGCGCTGTCCCTTCCGCAGACCGATCGCGTAGACGTCGTCCTGGTCGTCCCAGAAGTCGACCGAGCGCAGTGACCCGCCGGTTCGAGCCGGCGAGCCCGGCCGCGCGTGGCCCGGCATCGTCATTGGCCTCGAAGTGGTCACGTGCAGGCGGCGGCAAGGAAAGAGCCGCGATCGCCGCTGCCACGTCGAGCCGTCCCCAACCCGAGAGAGCGTCGCGGCCGGTCGCACACATCGGACAGCCGGTTGCCTCGTCGACATCGACAGCGGTGCGTTGCAGGATCGCCGTGACCTGCTCCGGCCGAAGGCGCGGGCGCAGGCTCAGGAGGATCGCCGCGGCAGCGCTCACCTGGGGCGCCGAGAACGACGTGCCCTGCGCCTCCCGGTAGTCGTCCGGCCCACAGCTCGAGAACCCTTGCTCGGAACACGCCGGAAAGCGCGAG
This sequence comes from uncultured Actinomycetes bacterium, assembly GCA_963756925.1. GTDB lineage: Bacteria > Actinomycetota > Thermoleophilia > Gaiellales > Gaiellaceae > GMQP-bins7. The sequence continues at coordinate 287,254 of CAVWPL010000012.1, forward strand.
GTCAGCGACCGCGGGAACGTGGACAGGATCTCGTCCCCTGGGGCCGCCAGGTCGTTGTAGATCCGATCGCGGTTCGAGAACCTGGGAACCGGTCCGGCCCGAGTCACCGAGCTCACTCCGAGGACATGTGGCAAGGCCGCGGGATAGCTGGCGAAGTTCCAGGGGCTCGTCGGCGCCTGGTCGTCGTTTCCGACCGCGGCCACGACAACCGCTCCGTTCTGGACCGCGAACGCTACGGCATCCGCCTCGAGCCGCGAGAAGCTGTCTCGACTCGGATCGAGCGGATCGCGTAGCCCGCCGAGGCTCATGTTGATCACGCGCGCGCCGCGCTCGACCGCCCAGCGGATCGCATGGGCCTCGGCGACGATGGGTATCGACCGAGCGCTCGTGACGACCTTTGCCACGAGCAGCTGCGCCGAGGGAGCAAGGCCGGCGATGCCGACTCCGTTGTCCACGTTGGCCGCGATGAGGCCCGCGACGAATGTTCCGTGCCCGAGTGCATCGGCACGTGCAGAACCGCCCACGAAGCTCTTCGCCTCGAGGATGCGGCCGGCCAGCTCGGGGTGGCTTGCATCGACTCCCGAGTCGATGATCCGCGACGGGAATCGATTCGAAGGCGGGATAGGTGATCCACGACTCGTAGAACCGGCTCTGCGTCAGGTACCACTGCCGCGAGACGAAGGGATCCGTCGGCGTGAGCGCGAGCCGACGCGAGACCAGCGGCTCGACGTAGCGGATTCCGCGAATCCCCGAGATCGAGACACTGGAGGGAACGTCCACAACGAGTGCGGGAATCGGAGCGAGGTCCTCGGTGACGCGACCGCCTCGACGCTCGACCGCAGCGGAGACGGCGCTTGCGTCGGCACCGGTCCTGAGCCCGACGGCAACGCGCCCCGCGCTCGCAACTCCCGGGGCCGCCAGCAGCACCGCGCCGGCTGTGACCAGGCCTGCTGCGAGCCGCTTCATCCGGCGACCGCCAGCACGGGCGAGATGCCCTCGACGTAACCCCCCGCAGCGGCCACGCGCGCGCGATACGTCCCGGAGATGAGATCGATCTCGGCGCGAAATGCACCCGCCCGGTCCGCGATCACCTCGTCGACCAAGGCCCAGCCCGACCCGCGCTGCCTCTCGATCCGCACGAGCGCGCCAGGGAGTCGCGGCCGCACGGTTCCCGTCAAGACTCCGGGCTCGGCCGGACGGGTGAGGCGCACGCGTGGAGCAACTCGCACGAGAAGCACCTGACTGACGACCTGGCCCGGCGTTCCGCTGCCTTCGATCCGATAGCGCGTCATCTTCGTCGGCTGCACGGAGCGCGAGACCGCACCGTCGCTTCCACGCTCCAGCGCCCCGACGGGTGCCCACGTCGCACCGGCGACCGAGGCGGCTAGTTGCGGCGCGACGACGTTTCGCGCTACCCCGACGAGCTGCAGCGTCGAGCCGAACTCAACCGCGCTGGCACCGCGAGGACGATCGAGCCTGAGCACGCCAATCGTGATCCACGTCGAGCGCAGACCGAGCGCGGTCCGAACGAGGCTCGAAGGCACGCTGGTCGACCCCGTGAGCGTGCGGAGGGTGAGCGAGCGCAACCTCCCCGAGGGAGTAGAGACGCTCGCTGCGTCCAGCACTCGCGATGGCGCGCTCAGCTTTGCCTGGACCGTTCTGGCTCCGACGAGGACGGGTCCCCAGCGGTGGTACGGCGACGCCTTGTCCCACGGATCGGGCCGGGAGACCAGGTAGGGAACCGAGAAGCCGAAGACGTCCAAGGCGCTCGCCGTCTTTCCTCCCGAGGTCGAGAAGTAGTACGTCGAGGCGATCTGGCCGCCATAGGTGACGACGCGCCCCGCGGTTGCGCGAACAGCCGCCGTCGATGCCGGCTGCTCCGAGGCAATGCCGCCATAGACCTGACTCCGCTGGTCCGCGTAGAGGTCGTATGGCTTCCCCTTGAGCACGTTCTTCAGCGCGTACGAGCGCGCTGCCACCGCCTGTGCCTTCAGCGCCTCGAGTGGCCAGGAATGCGGCATCTCATCGGCAACGACGCCCTGGATGTAGTCCTCGAGTGAGACGTGATTCACGACGCGCAGGAACCCGCCTTGCGCGGTGACTTCGAACCGCCCTCGATACGAGACGCCGTCGAGCGCGACGGGTGCCTTGCCTGCTCGGATGACAACGGGGCCGGTGGACGGGTTCGCGCTCTGCGCCAACCGGAGCTCCGGGGTGAGCACGAGGGCGCCTGCTGGGAGCTTCGTCACCACCCCAGCCGCGTCCACGGCTCGGAACGGGGAGGCGGAGAACACCGTGATCGCGCGCCGTCCCTCAGCGAGAAGGACGCGCACCTCCTTCGTGGCCGCGCGGCCGACCTGGGTACCCGAGTAGTAGTACGCGAGGATCTGGTCGTACGTCCTCCCTTCCTTGGCCTGACCGAAGGCGCCGTACTGGCTCATGCCCACGCCATGTCCCCACCCGCGACCGGAGAAGACGAACACCGCCTCACCCGGAGCGCTGTCCGCCGGCGGCACGGGCTGCGCCGCCGCGGCGGTCACGGCAAGTCCGAAAGCAAGGCTGAGAGCGGCGAGAAGGCGCACGAGAAGGCGGTGAGGGTAGCGCGTCGTCGTTAACCCTTTGTGTTCTCGGCACAAAGGTCTAGCACTTGAGGGGGAGGCTAGTGCGTTAGCCGCGAGTTCCAGGAGGTTTCCTCGACCGGAGCACGCTCGCGCAAGGGTCTCCACCAGTCGGTATTCGCCGCGTACCACGCAACGGTCTCTTCGAGCCCCTTGCGCCAGCCGTGCTCGGGCTCCCAGCCGAGCTCCGAGCGGATCTTCGCGGCGTCGAGGAGGTAGCGGCGGTCGTGCCCCGGTCGGTCCGGGACGATCGTCTTCAGAGTCTCCGGCTTGCCCGTGAACTCGAGGACGAGGTCGGCGATCTCCGTGATCGTGGCCTCGACGCCCGAGCCGACGTTGTACGTCTCTCCCTCCCGCCCTTTCCTGAGCACGAGGTCGATCGCCGAGCAGTGGTCGAGGACATGGAGCCACTCGCGCTTGTTCTCGGTCGATGCGTAGAGCGGCAACGAAGCGTCGTCGAGCGCGTTCGTCGTGAAGAGCGGAATCACTTTCTCCGGGAACTGGTACGGGCCGTAGTTGTTCGAGCAGTTCGTGATCGTCACCGGGAGCCCGAACGTCTCGAAGTACGCACGAACGGCGTGATCGGCAGCAGCCTTCGAGGCGTTGTAGGGCGTGCGCGGCCGGTAGGGCGACTCCTCGGTGAACACCTCGTCGGAGTCGAGCGGCAGGTCGCCGTAGACCTCGCACGTCGAGACGTGGTGGAAGCGCTCCACACCGACCGCCCGAGCGGCTTCGAGCAGCGTCTGCGTCCCGAGCGCGTTCGTGCGGAAGAAGCGGCTCGGATCGACGATGGCAAGGCTGTTGTGCGACTCGGCCGCGAAGTTGACGACGACATCGATGCTCTCGTCTCTCAAGCGTGCGCTCGGCGAGGCTCGCATCGCCGATGTCGCCCTGGACGAACACGATGCGGTCCTCGACCGTCGCGAGGTTCGGCCGGTTGCCCGCGTAGGTCAGCAGGTCGTACGACGACGACGTGGTCGGCCGGGTACCGCTCGAGCCAGTAGTGGACGAAGTTGGAGCCGATGAAGCCCGCTCCGCCGGTGACGAGGAGACGCATCGCGCCGAAGGCTAGCTATCCGCGCTCGCTGCCCAGCCTGGCGAGGCACGCGCGCAGGCCGTCGCGCCAATGGGGCAGCGCGCGGCGCGTCGAGGCGCTCGCTTCGGAGCACGGCATGCGCGGGCCGCGGAGCAGGTCGACCGAGCTCCTCCGTCGTGATCCGCCGAACCCGGCAATCGGCACCGGCCTCCTCGAAGATCGCCTCGGCGAAGTCCGCCCACGTGCAGTCTCCAGCGGCAGACAGGTGCCATAGACCTTGCGGCCGCACGTCGTCGACGAGCGTGCGGACCGCGGTCGCCAGATGCCCGACGTACGTCGGGCATCCGCGTTGATCGTCCACGACGGACACCTCGTCACGGTCGGCCGCGAGGCGGAGCATGGTTCGAACGAAGTTGTGGCCCGTCGGGCCGAACAGCCATGACGTCCGCACGATCCAGGCATCGGTACCTGCGGCCGCTTCGCCGAGCAGCTTCGAGCGTCCGTAGACAGACAAGGGGTTGGGCGCAGCGGACTCGACATACGGCTCGCGCGTCCGACCGTCGAACACGTAGTCGGTGGAGAACGCGACGAGCGGTGCGCCGAGGGCGGCCGCGTGGGCTGTCCCGCCGACATTCGCGGCGGCTCGCTCCCTGGGGGTCGGCCTCTGCACCGTCGACGTCGGTCCACGCCGCGGTGTGGAGGACGAGCTCGACGTCTCCCTTCACCTGATCCGCGCTTGCCGGGTACGTCACATCCCAGTCGGCGCGCGTGAGCGCCCGGACGTCCCGGTCCGCGAACGCTTCCTGGAGCGCGCGGCCGAGCTGGCCATCCGCGCCCGTGATGACGACGCTGCTCAGGACGTGGCGGTCGAGTCGCGCGCGGACAGGATCGGAGCGGTCGCGCTCCACAGGTGCGCGACCGCGGTCGTCGTTCCACGGAACCGTGTGCTCGTCCGGATCCGACGGGTCGTACTCCGCCGTCACGTGGTAACAGAAGAGAACGTCCGTCAGCGCCTCGAAGCCGTGCGCGTGGCGGCCTGGAACGTAGATCGCCACCGGGTTCGAGTCACCGATGTCCTCCGTGAACGTCTCGCCGGTCTCGCGGTCGAGCACCACGATGCGTGCCGTGCCTCGAAGGCAGGTGAACAGGTCGTCCTGGCCGCGCTCATGGAAGTGCAGCCCTCGGATCACGCCCGCGCGTGAGAACGAGAGGTTCGTCTGCACCATCGGCCTTCGGAAGAACGCTGTCCCGCCGCAACTCGCGAACCAGCCGCGCTCGTCGGCGTGGACCTGCAGGGGGATGCGCTGGATCCCTGCGATCACGGCGAGCCTTGTTCACTCCCGTGTCCTCGATCACGACGCCCGATCTCGGCGAGGTGCTGCCAGTGCTTGCCGGCGTCCTCCCACCAGCCCTCGACCTCGCGCGCGTGCAGCCGGCCCTCGACCGCGTAGTGGCGGTTGACGTCGGTGATCTCGAGCTCGCCACGACTCGACGGCTCGAGCGTGGCGATGACGTCGAAGACATCCGGCGGGTAGCAGTAGAGGCCGACGACCGCGTGCGAGGTGGGGGGCGCCGTCGTAGCGCATGTCCACGACTCCTGCCTTCTCGACGATGTCCGCGACGCGGCCGTCCTCGCCGTACACGACGACACCGAAGTTCTCGGGGTCGGGGACCTCCTTGACGAAGATCTGCGCGCCAGCCGGCGTTCGCGCCCACGTCCGCGATCGCCGCCGACTGCGCGTACTCGAAGATGTTGTCGCCGAGCACGACGACGAGCGGCGACGCCGCCTGCGAAGTCGCGCGCCATGCCGACGACCTGGGCGATTCCGCCGGGCTCGGTCTGCACCTTGTACGTGAGGTCGAGCTCGAGGATCGGGTCTCCGCCTTCGCGGGGCGCAAGCCGCCCGTCTCCGAGCAGGTCGATCATCTGCCCCGCGTGGCCCTTGCCGGTGACGAGGAGGACGTCACGCGATCCCGGCGCGCTGGAGGAGCTGCAGCGGGTAGTAGATCATCGGCCAGCGGCCGACCGGCAGCAGATGCTTGTTGGCGATGCGCGTCAGCTCGCCGAGACGCGTCGCCTCGCCGCCCGCGCAGATCAGGCCCTTCGGGCTGCACAGCCCGCGGATGCTAAGCGCGGGCTCAGTCGCCGGTCGCGGTGACCGCCGGCCCGCGGCGGTGCTCGTCCGAGCGGAGACGGCTCGACGCGGACGACCCGGCGAGCCCGTCGGGCAGCCACCAGTTCCACTTGCCGAAGAGCTTCATCGCACTGGGAACGAGCAAGGCACGCACGATCGTGACGTCGATGAGGATCGCCGCTGCGAGGCCGAAGCCGAACTGCTGCAGCCCCACGACCGAGCCCGCGACGAAGCCCATGAACGCCGCGAACATGATCAGGCCGGCCGCGGTGACGAGCCGCCCCGTCTTCGTGAGCCCGAGCACGACCGCGTCCTCGTTCGTCGCGCCCGTAGTCCCACTCCTCGCGCATGCGGGAGACGAGGAAGACCTCGTAGTCCATCGACAGGCCGAAGAGCATCGCGAAGAGCATCACCGGAATCCACGCCTCGATCTGGTCGTACGCGATCAGACCCGCCCACTCACCGGCTCCCCACTCGAAGACGATGACGAGCAGGCCGTAGGCGGCTCCGATCGAGAGCAGGTTCAGCACGATCGCCTTGAGCGGCAGCACGATCGAGCGAAAAGCGCGCATGAGCAGGAAGAACGTCGCGACAAGCACCGCGAGCACGAGCCAGGGGAACCAGCTGTACGTGAGGTCGATGAAGTCCTTGCCTCCCGGCGGCCCGCCGCCTGCGTAGACGACCGCGCTCTCCGGGAAGCCGGCTGCCGGAATGATGTCCCCGCGCAGCCGGTCGACGAACGCGAGGCTCTCTGGCTTCCGTAGTCCTCCTTTCCGATCACTTCGACGTTGAGGTAGCGCGCACTCGGATCGACGTGCTGTGGCGTCGTGTCGAAGACGATCGCTGCCACCTGCGGATCGGCCTCGAGCCGGCGTCGAGCTCGGTGAGCGCGGCTGCGACAGCCGGGTCGCCGGCACCGCCGGCGCTCCCCGTGTCGACGACGATCGCCGCCGGCGCGGTCGCTCCCGCTCCGAGCGCTTCGCTCAGGATGTCGAACCCCTGCACGGCCTCGAGGTCGCGGGGGATCCCTTCGTTCGACCCGGGTCCGAGCTCGAGCGTGAGGACCGGCAGCGTCAGCAGCACGAGGAACGTCGTCGTGGTCGACTGCGACGAGCTTCGCGTGACGCATGATGAACCGCGCCAGCGACGGCCAGAAGCCGCGCTCGTGGTCGGCACGATGCTCGATCCAGCGCTTCGGCAGGAGCCGGACACGGTCGAGCGGCTTTCCGGCAGACGAGAGTACGACGGGCAGGAAGGTCACGGCCGCGAGCACGGAGACCGCCGGGATGATGAGCCCGCCGATCCCGAATCCGCGGATGAACGGGAGCGGCATGAACAGGAGCATCGCCAGTCCGATCGCGACGGCAGTGCCGCTGAAGACGACCGCGCGGCCCGCCGTCAGCATGGTCTGAACGATCGCCTCGTCGCGCGGAGCGACCTCGCCGGAGCTCCTCCCGGTAGCGATAGACGATGAGCAGCGAGTAGTCGATCGCGATCCCGAGCCCGATCAGCGTGACGAGGTTCGTGAGGTACGTCGTCAGCTCCATGAAGTTGGCGAAGATCCAGATGATCCCGAGCGTCGTGGGAATCGTCACGATCGTGAACGCGAAGGGGAGCAGGAACGCGAGCGTCCCGAACGTGAAGACGAGGATCAGGAGGGCGATCGGGATCGCGATGAGCTCGCCCTTTGCCAGGTCCTCGGCGAAGACGGGGTCGAGGTCGTGCTCGATCGCCGCCTGCCCCGTGAGTAAGATCTCGGCGCCCGGAATCGTTCCGAGCGCTTCGCGCATGGCATCCGTCCGACCCTTGGAGTCCGCAGGCTCGAGATTGGAGACGAGCTGCGCGACGACGACGTCCTCGTTCACGGGCGTCACCGAGACCAGACGGCTGGTCGGAAGCTCGGCGGCCGCTCGTTCGGCCGCCGCTCGCACCTGCGGCACGAGCGCTTCGGCGCTTCCGTCGCTTCGGACGACGACCGTGAACGAGCCAGTCGATCGTTGGCCGAAGTGATCCTCGAGGATCACCTCCGCACGACGAGTATCGGTGCCCGGGAGCGTGAAGCGGTTCGTGAGGAGCCCGGCGAGCTGGGAGGACGCGAGCCCGCAGACGAGGAAGACCGCGAACCAGGCCGAGAGCACGAGCCAGCGATGGCGCAGAACGAAGCGGGTCAGGCTTTCCATGCAGCCTCGCGTGCTCGTCGCTGCTCGGCTTTTCGCCTCCTCACGTTTGGAACAGCGCGTACAGCGGCAACCCACACGTACACGATGAGACCGAAGAAGCCTGCAAAGAGCGCCAAGATGCGACGCGGTCGACGCAAGAAGTAGAGCACCCCCCGCACCGGGGCGATGCTAGCCGACATACTTCAGGTCAAGTCGTAGAAAGGTGGGAGTTCACATGGGAAAGACGAAAGACAAGCCGACGGTCGCCGTCGAGACGCTGCGGCCGTACGTCAAGCGTGCGATGGAGGATCCGGATCTTCGCGAGGATCTGCTCGCTGCGTTCGTCACGGCTCGAAGTCTCTACGGGCAGCTCGGCAAGGGTCGCGGCGTGAAGGCAAAGGCGCAGAGGATCTCCGACAAGGACTTCCAGGAGGACCTGCAGGATCTCGTCGCCGAGCTGACGACCGCCACGGAGCGCATCCAGGGCAAGTCGCCGAAGAAGAGCCACAAAGCGCGCAACCGAGTCGTCCTGCTCACGGGCGTGACGCTCGGCGTCCTCTACAACCCGTGGTCGGGGCCTGCAACGCGGGAGTGGATCATGGACCAGGTCGCGGGCGGAAACGGCGACGGGCTGCAGGAGTTCACCGAGGTTCTCGAGGCGGAAGTCGACGCGGCAACGAGCGGCGTCGAGCTCGGCGACTCGTAACGAGAGCTAGCCGCGCTTGCGTGTGAGGGCGTTCTCGAGCGCGCCCGGAACGAGCCCGCTGAGCGAGGCGATGTCCTCCGCCTGGAGGAGAACCGCCCCAGGCGGGGGAGGGTCGGGGCGCTCGGGCCCGACGGTACGTAGATCCTGCCCGCTGCGAACGAGACATCCTCGGCGCGTCGCCAGGCGATGAGGAACGGGTACGGAGCAACGACCCCGTCGTAGCCGAGCCCGATCATCGCCGCCGGATGTATCTCGAAGTGGAGGTGGGCGGCTCCGCCATCGGCATCACCCGTCGCACCCACGAAGCCGATGACGTCGCCCGCCTCCACTTCCTTGCCCTCGACCGCAAGCGGCGAGTACGCAGAGAGGTGTGCGTAGTAGAACTCATTGCCCTCGGTGTCACGGAGCCACAGTCGGTAGCCGCCGATGGGAATGAAGCCGATCGAGTGGAGCGTGCCGCTCGCGACCGCCAGGAGCGGCACGCCCAGCGGGGCGAAGATGTCCTCGCCGTGATGCCAGCCACCCTGAACGTTCGGCCGGGGCGCGCCGAAGCTGTCGCCGAACGACGCCGCTCCGAAGATCGGAAAGACGTATCCGGATCGGGTGAGCGTTGCTGTGACCTCCGGAGGTGCCGCTTGCACGGGCCCTCCGGGAATCGTCGCTTCATCGGTCTCCGGCTCGGGTGGGCGCGGGTTTTCGGTCGCCTGCCCGCCGCTCGTGGGTGGGCCTCCGTCTGCACCACGCGGCACGTCCGACGGCGCGGGCTCCTCGACGACCGCCGTCGCAGCGGCCTCGCCCACGACGATCTCGCTCCCGGCTGGAAGGCCCCCGTGAGCTGCGACGATGCGGACACGGAGCACGGCCACCGTCCCTTGGGCAGCTGGCGCAGCTCCACGCCGACTGCCGGTGTCCTGCGCGAGAACCTGCAACGTGCCCCAGTCCTCGAGCGCGACGGTACCCGGCGTCGACGCGACGTTCTCCCCGAGCACACGAAGTCCCTGCACGGCCGAACGCCCGACGTCCGCTCCGGCCGAGCGCGCGCTCGCACCGGCGCTCGCGTTGGCCGACACCTGCGCGGCGAGCACCTCGCCTCCGAAGAGTGACAGCGCGATGGTCTCGGCGGAGGCTTGCGACACGGCGGTCGAGCCCGTCTGCACTGTGACGCCGGCACGAGACAGGCCCGTGGCGACAACCGAGCCGTCGTTCGGGTACGCGAACGACTGCACCTCGGTCGAGGTCGTCGCGGGCCACGAGAGCTCGCCGAGTGTCACAGCCGGCTGGCCGGGAACCGTGATCCGGAGAATCGCAGCGCTTGCCTCGGTTTGGGCCGTTCGGGGAGGTGGCGCCGCAGCGGCGAGCGCCGTCGAGGCGGCGAGCGTGCCACCCACCAAGGCGGCGACCCGGATCGCGCGGCTTCGCATCACGGCGATTCAGGGTAGCGCGCGACTCGCGCGGCGGGCACGCAACGCGAGCTGGAGTGCGGCGCCGAAGAGGAGCAGCGCGAAGAGACGACGGAGCACATCCTCCGGCAGCGAGGTCGCAATCCGCGCTCCGACCTCGACACCGAAGATCGATGCGAGTCCTACGACCAGAGGCGGCACGGGGGCGGAAGTGGCCGTAGCGGTGCTGATTCACCACACCGGCGGCAACCGTCGGCAGGATCGCAAGCAACGATGTCGCCTGGGCCTCGATCTGGCCGAGGCCGAGCGCGAGAAGTGTCGGGACGAACAGGATCCCGCCGCCCGACACCGAAGAGGCCCGCGAGCACACCTGCCGCGAGCCCGAGCGTCACTGCCAGTGCAACGGTCGTGGCACTCATGGCAGAACCAGCCACACCCCGACCGCGACGAGGAGCGCCGCGAATCCGTACGTCAGCGCCGTGGTCGTGATCCGCTGCTGGATCGACGTTCCGAAGATCGCGCCCGCGGCCGCCGGAAGGCCCACGAGCGCCGCGTATCCGACCTCGACCTCGTCACGAGCCGCGTACACCACGACCCCCGCGAGCGCGGTGATTGCGATCGCGCCGAGTGAGGTCGCGGTGGCGGAACGCTCCGACAGGTGCGCAAACAGGATGAGGAGGGGTACGGCAACGATTCCGCCGCCGACACCGAAGAGCGCGGAGAAGACTCCCGCCACGAGGCCGATGGCGACGAGGCGCACCGTTCTATCCTAGGGACGGGTGAGGATCCTGCTCCTTGCACTGGGTCGCGCTCGTCGGCGCGCTCGCCCGCGGCGGGCGACGTGCCGCAAGCCGTCTCCTCGTATACCTCGCACGCCCCGATCCGCGCTCTGTCCTTCTCCGAGATGCGGCGGGCTCTGGGTGCGACTCGTGAACGAGAGCCGCACGACGTGCGGCGACGGGACCGAGCAGCGCGAGTGCTACGTGGCGGGCATGCACCTGTCCCGCCTTCGGCTCTCCGAACACCAGGCAGTGCGGCTGGCGCAGCTGATCTCGACGGGTCGAGCCATCGTCCGGGGCAGGCTCGTTCCCGAGACGATTCAAGGCGTGCCACTGGACGGCTTCGTCGCCTCGGAGGTCTGGACGGCCTCGCGCGGAGGAAGTGCTCCGGCGGCTCGTTCCGGAAACTCGTCGACAACGGCATCCGCTGCGTGACGTCCCCGTGCTTTTCGATTCACGCCGCTGCGCTCAACAGCGGGCGGCACGTCAACGTGTCGGACGTCGACCTCCGAGGTTCCGGGGCTAGCACGGCCGAACGTGGCGCAGCACTCGCGCTGATCGGAAAACGCGGCCTCATCGCGGCGGGAAAGATCGTGCGCGTACCAGACGCAGGTCCGGCTGGAGCAGGGCGAACGGTGCGTCGCGAGCCAGTTCTACATCCGTGCGACGCGCTAGAGCACGAGCCGCTTCACGCCTGAGAACATCCCACGCGAGGCGCACGTCGTCCTCCGTCGTCCGGTAGTTGCCGATCGCGAGCCGTAGCGAGTAGGCACCGCCGAGACGCGCATGCGAGATGAACACCTCCCCCGAGGCATTCACGCGCTCGAGCAGGCGCTCGTTCTCCTCGTCGGACGCCGCGCAGCCGAAAGCACACGAGCGAGAAGTGCCGGGGAGCCACGACCTCCCAGCCTGCCTCGGCGCGCACCCAGCTCTCGAACGAGCGCCGCCAGCCGGACGTGCTCGCGGATCCGCTCCTGGAGCCCTGCTCGCCCGAAGCACCGCAGCACCGCCCACAGCTTGAGCGCGCGAAAGCGCCGGCCGAGCGGGATCGCGAGCTCGCTCAGGTTGACGGCATCGTCAGGCGACTGGAGGAACTCCGGAACGAGGCTGAACGTTCGCCGGAAGTCGTCGGGCCTGCGAGTCCAGAGCGCCGAGCAGTCCATCGGCGTCGCCAACCACTTGTGCGGGTTCACGCCGATCGAGTCCGCACGCTCCCAACCGTCGAAGTGATGCCTGAGCTCGGGGCACATCGCGGCGGAGCCGGCGTACGCAGCGTCGACGTGCAGCCAGACGCCGGCCGCCTCGCACTGTCCGCGATCGTCGGAACGGGGTCGACGGCTGCTGCGCCGGTGGTGCCGATCGTCGCCACGACCGCGCACGCGTCATCCAGGTCCATCGCGTCGGTGCGGAGGCGGAAGAACTCGTCGACCGGCACCTTGCGAAGCTCGAGCTCGAGGAGCCGGGCAGCCTTGTCCACTGCCGAGTGCGCATGCTCGGAGCAGAGGACCACCCGCCGGTCGGGCCGGAGCGCGCGCGCAACCGCAAGCGCCGAGAGCACTCCCGTCGAGGCCGTGTCCTCGATGTGCCCGTGAAACTCCGGCGGCAGCCCGAGCAGCTGCGCGAGCCACTCGAGCGTCACTTCCTCGAGCTCCTGGAGCGCCGGCGACGTGCGCCAGAGGATGCCGACCTGATTGAGCCCGGCGATCAGGAGCTCGGCGAGCACACCCGGCTCCGATGCCGTCGCTGCGAAGTAGGCGAAGAAGCGCGGGCTCTGCCAGTGCGTCATGCCGGGAAGCAGCACGTCCTCGAGATCGCGGAGGACTCCTCGAACGACTCCGGCGTCTCGGGGAGCGACGCCGGGAGGCGTCCGCGAATCTCACCCGGCTCGACCTGCGCGAGCACGGGAAAGTCCCGAAGCCGCTCGAAGTACGACGCGAGCCAGTCGAGCGCGAGCGCTCCGTCGTCTCTGAAGCTGCTCACGCGAGCGTCTTGGCGACGTCGCGCCACGAGCGTGCGTTCAGAACCTGCTCCTTCGTCAGCCAGGCGCGCCGAGCAAGACCGATGCCGAGTGTCGCGTAGTCGAGGGCGGCCGTCGAGTGAGCGTCGGTGGTCACCGGGATTCGGACACCGGCCTCCCCGGCAAGCCGCGCGTGCGTGTCGCGCATGTCCAGCCGGTCCGGCTGGGAGTTGATCTCGAGCGCGGTGCCGGTCTCCACCGCTCGCTCGACGATCCGCTCGACGTCCACGGTCGCTCCATCGCGCTTCAGCAGGCGCCTGCCGGTGAGATGGCCCACGCAGTCGACGTGCGGGTTGTCGATGGCTCCGAGGATCCGCTCGGTCGGATCCCGATCGAAGGCGGTGTGAAGGGATGCGACGACCCAGTCGAGCTGCGCGAGCACGTCGTCCTCGACGTCGATCGTCCCGTCCGCGCGAATGTTGGCCTCGATCCCACGCAGGATTCGGAACGGCTTGACGCGAGCGTTGACCTTCTCGATCTCCGCCCACTGCAGCTCGAGTCGCCCATCGCGGAGATAGTGCGAGTGGTCGGTAAGGCACATGTACCGGTATCCCCTCGCCTTCGCCGCGAGCGCCATCTCCTCGATCGTGTTCTTCCCGTCCGCGGACCAGCTCGAATGGCAGTGCATCTCCCCGCGAAGGTCTGCGAGCTCGACTAGCGCCGGAAGTGCGCCTTCTCCGCGCGAGCGCGAGCTCGCCCGAGTTCTCGCGCAGCTCCGCAGGAATGTACGCGTACCCGAGGTAGTCGTAGAGCTCCTCCTCGGTCGCGTGCGTCACGACCTGCTCGCTCTCGACGTCGGTGACGCCGTACTCGGAGATCGACAGACCCCGCCGTTGGGCTTCCTCGCGCAGAGCGATGTTGTGGTCCTTCGATCCGGTGAAGTGCTGGAGCACGTTGCCGTAGCACTCGGGCGGCACGACTCGGAGGTCGAACCGCAGTCCCTGGTGCCCGACGACCGTCGCCTTGGTGTCCCCCCTGGCAGCGACCTCCGCCACCCACGGCGCCTCGCAGAACGCGGCGATCAGCGCGGGTGCGTCTACCGACGTTGCGATCACGTCCAGATCGCGAACGGTCTCACGCCGGCGGCGCGCGCTGCCCGCCTCCGAGACTGCGATAGCCGCCGGGTGCTCCGAGAGCTCCGCGACGACACGTTGGACGGCGGGGAGGCCCGCGCCGAGCAGTCCGCGGTCCTCGCGAGTCGGCTTGCGACCGGCTCCGGCTTCCAGCGCAACTCGAATCTTCTCCTCGCTTCGCTGACCGAGGCCCGAGAGCTCGCGGAGACGGCCTTCCTCCGCGGCGGCCTGGAGGCCGTCGAGCGTGGTGATACCGAGCTCCGTCCAGATCCGTGCGGCGGTCTTCGGCCCCACGCCCGGCAGGCGGAGGAACTCGACGACACCAACCGGCACCTGCTCTCGCCGGCGCGTCAGCGCGTGGATCTCGCCGTCCTCGACGATCTCACGAACCTTCTGCTCGATCGTCTTGCCGACCCCAGGGAGATCGGTCGCTCGTCCGGTGATCGCGAGCTCCGCGACCGGGCTCGGGGACTCCCGGATCCTCGTCGCCGCGCGTCTGTAGGCGATGATCTTGAACGACTCCTCGCCGAGGATCTCCGAGATGTCCGCGAGCAGATCGAGCTGGTCGGCGAGATCCGCATTCCGAGGCAACGCCTTCGCCATGCCGCGATGATAGGGACGTGCCTCGTGCCGTCGTCTGCCTGCCGACCTACAACGAACGCGAGAACTTGGAGCCGATGCTTCGAGCGCTCGGCGAGGTGATCGACACGTCGCAGGACCACGTGCTCGTCATCGACGACTCGTCGCCCGACGGCACAGGCGAGCTCGCAGACCGTCTCTCCGAGGAGCTCTCCGTGGGTCTCCGTCCTCCACCGGGAGCACAAGGAAGGGATCGGGCCGGCGTACGTCGCGGGTTTTCGGCATGCGCTCGCCGAGGGCGCCGAGCTGATCTTGGAGCTGGACTGCGACTTCTCGCACGATCCCGCCGACGTCCCGCGGTTGATCGCTGCCGCAAGCGATGCGGACCTCGTGCTCGGCTCGCGGTACGTCGAAGGCGGGGGTACCGAGAACTGGGGGCTCGTGCGACGGGTCGTCTCGCGTGGCGGGATGCATCTACGCGCAGGTGATCCTCGGAGTGCGAGTGCGCGACCTCACCGGCGGGTTCAAGTGCTTTCGCCGCACGGCGCTCGAGACGATCGACCTCGACGCGCTCTCGGCGCACGGCTACGCGTTCCAGATCGAGACCACGTACCGCGTGCTGCGTGCGGGCCTGCGCGTGCAGGAGATCCCGATCCGCTTCGTCGAGCGGCGGGCGGGTGCGTCGAAGATGACCGGTTCGATCATCGCGGAGGCGATGTGGAAGGTTCCCGCCCTCCGCTGGCGAGCTCTGATCGGCAAGCTCTAGCGGTGCACGATGTCACGGACGAGACGTTCGCCGACGAGGTGCTTGCCTCGGCCGAGCCCGTGATCGTGGACTTCTGGGCGCCCTGGTGCAAGCCGTGCGAGGCGATCGAGCCGCATCTCCGAGCGCTCGCTGAGGCGAGAGGCATCCGCCTCGTGCGCCTGAACGTCGACGAGAACCTCGGCGTGTCGTCTCGCTACGGCGTTCTCGCACTTCCGACCGTGGTCCTCTTCGCCAGCGGCGCGACGCAAGCGACCATCTTCGGAGCGCACTCGCGGGACCATTACGAGCAGGCGTTCGCGCCGTATCTCGACTAGCGTCGCACGGGTCGTCTTCTCCGTTGTCCTGCCCATCGCGGCGCTCGTCCTGCGGGCAGAGCGACCCGACAGGGACGACGATTCTCGGCTCGAGGCGTCATAGCCCCACAATGGCGGGCATGACGACGGCGTCCGGGACCACGGCCTGGGCAGATCTGCTCGAAGGCGAGGAGATCGCCTATCGCGGCGTCGAGCCGCCTCGGAAGGCGCGTACCGAGTCGCTTCCGGACGATCTCGATCCGCGCGTCGCCTCGTCACTGGTCGCGACCGGAGTGACGTCGCTCTTCCGCCACCAGGCCGAGACGTGGGAAGCGGCTGGAGCGCGGCGAGAACGTCGTCGTCACAACCGGCACCGCCTCCGGGAAGTCTCTTGCCTTCAACCTCCCCGTGCTCGATGCGATCGCGCGCGACCCGAAGACGCGCGCGCTCTACCTGTATCCCACCAAGGCGCTCGCGCAGGACCAGGCTCGCGCGCTCGGCGAGCTCCGGCTCAAGGGGCTTCGCCAGGCGATCTACGACGGGGACACGCCCGCCGAGCGGCGCTGGCAGATCCGCAAGTGGTCGAACCTGATCCTGACGAACCCGGACATGCTCCACGTCGGCCTCCTTCCACACCACGACCGCTGGGGCGACGTCCTGCACAACCTGCGGTACGTGGTCGTCGACGAGGCGCATGTGTACCGGGGCGTGTTCGGCTCGCACGTGGCCAACGTGCTCCGCCGGCTGCGGCGGCTCGCTCGCATCTACGACGCAGAGCCTCAGTTTCTGCTCGCGACCGCCACGATCGCGAACGCGGGTGAGCTCGCCGAATCGCTCACCGGAGTGCCCGCGACCGTGATCGAGCGCGACACGGCCCCCAGGTCGGAACGCGAGATCGTGATCTGGAACCCACCGCTCCTCGACCCCGAGCTGGGGCTGCGCGCGAGCCCGCTCGGCGACGCCGCTCGGCTTCTCGCGCAGCTGACGTCTCGCGGGCTACGGACGATCTGCTTCGCCAAGAGCCGCAAGGCGGCCGAGCTCATCCATCGCTTCGCCATCGACCGAGTCGACGCGGCGACAGCCGACCGGCTCGCTCCCTACCGCGCGGGGTACACGCCCGAACAGCGGCGTGAGATCGAGCGACGCCTCGTCGAGGGCGAGCTCCTGGGAGTCACCGCAACCGACGCGCTCGAGCTCGGGATCGACATCGGACTGCTCGACTGCGCGATCTCCGTCGGATTTCCGGGCACCGTGGCGTCGCTTCGCCAGCAGTGGGGCAGAGCCGGCCGCCGCGGGCACGGGTTGGCTGTCCTGGTCGCAAGCGAGGACGCCCTCGATCAGTTCTTCGCACGCGAGCCGGAGGCCCTGCTCTCTCGCCGGGTCGAGGCGGCAATCGTCGACCACTCGAACCCCAGGATTCTCGACCCGCATGTCCTGGCGGCGGCGTTCGAAGCTCCGCTCGATGAGGGGGACGCCGAGATTCTCGGGCACGAGGCGCTCGACCGCGCCGCCGTGCTCCCGGAGCTCGAGCACACGTCGGCGGGCTTCGTCTGGAAAGGACGGGACTACCCAGCTGCTCGAATCTCGTTGCGTTCCGGCGACGCAGAGGCGTTCACTGTCATCGACCGTGAGACCGGGTCCCTCCTGGGACTCGTCGAGCGGGAGCGGGCGTACTCAACCGTCCACGAGGGTGCGCTCTACCTTCATCTCGGCGAGCAGTACCTCGTCGAGGAGCTCGATCTCGTCGGCGGCGCCGCGCTCGTCTCGCCGGTGAGGGTCGACTGGTACACCCAGGTGAAGAAGGAGACGGAGACGACGATCGAGGAGGCAATGCGTACCGAGCCGCGGCTCGGCGTCGACCTCAACTTCGGTCGGGTCTCAGTGACCGAGCAGGTCATCGCGTATGCGCGCAAGGCAACCCGCGACAGCTCGACGATCGACGTCGTTCCGCTGCTCATGCCCGAGACATCGTTCGAGACCGAGGCTGTCTGGTTCTCACCTGAGCCCTCGCAACTCGCCGGCCTCGAGCAGATGCCGAAGCTCCTCGGCACGCTGCACGCTGCGGAGCACACTCTGATCGCGCTCCTTCCCCTCTGGGCGATGTGCGACCGCTGGGACATCGGCGGTCTGTCGACGAACGTCCACTACCAAACCGGCGCTCCGACGATCTTCGTCTACGACGGTCACGCGGGTGGAGTCGGAATCACGGCTCGGGGCTTCGATCGCTTCGAGGGTTGGGTCGAGGACACGGCGCGACTCCTCGCCGACTGTCCGTGCGCGAGCGGGTGCCCCTCGTGCGTACAGAGCCCGAAGTGCGGGAACCTCAACGAACCGCTCGACAAGGGTGGCGCTCGGACGCTGCTTGAACGGATGCTCGGCTACTGATCGTGGTCGCCAGCCCAGAGGATGTCGATTTCGTGGCCCGTCGCTCGTCGTCGTGATGGAATCGATATTCACGTCGAAGGGAGGCGCGTTGAAGTTCATGGCACTGATCTACGGCGACCAGAGCGTGTGGGATGAGTTCTCGGCCGCTGAGAGAGGGCGTGTACGAGCGCTACCGCTCGTTCGCAAAGGAGGCGAGCGCGACCGGCGTCATGCTCGGTGGCGACGAGCTCGCCTCACCACGAGCTGCGACGACGGTTCGCGTCAGAAACGACGAGACGCTCGTAACGGACGGCCCGTACGCAGAGGTGAAGGAGGCGCTCGGGGGCTACTTCGTGTTCGAATGCGACTCGATTGACGACGCCGTGGACTATGCGGCCCGGATCCCCGGAGCCGAGCACGGCGCGATCGAGGTTCGACCCGTGCACGTGGACCCGGCGGAGGTGCAGCTGTGAAGTACGCGCTCCTCATCTATGGAGACGACTCGGAGTGGAGCGACCTCTCCGCGGACGAGAAGGCCGCACTCCGGGCAGAGGAGATGCCGCAGTGGGTCGCACTCTTCGAAGAGCTCGGAAAAGCGGACCCCAATGTCAGCGGGTACGAGCTCGACGGTCGCCGCACCGCCAAGGTCGTGAGGGTTCGTGACGGCGAGCGCATCGTCACCGACGGCCCGTTCGCAGAGACCAAGGAGATCGTCGGCGGCGTGTTTCTCACGGATCTGCCCGATCTCGACGAGGCCATCCGCGTCGCGGCGCTCGTCCCGACCGCCAAGCATGGCTCGTTGGAGATTCGACCCGTCGTGGAGTGACCGTCGAGGAGGTCTTTCGCGAGGAGTGGGGACGCGCGGTCGCGATCCTCACACGCGTCCTCGGCGACATCCAGCTCGCCGAGGACGCGGTGCAGGATGCGTTCGCAACGGCTCTCGAGCGCTGGCCGCAAGACGGGATGCCCCGCACGCCAGGCGCGTGGATCGTCACGACCGCACGCAATCGCGCGATCGACCGGATCCGCCGGGACCGCGTGTTCCAGCAGAAAGCCGAGCTTCTCGCCCGGCTCGAGGCCTTACCGGCAGAGGAGGAGGACGTGAGCGCGATCCCCGACGAACGCCTCGCACTGGTCTTCACGTGCTGCCACCCCGCGCTCGCGCCGGAGAGCCGCGTCGCGCTCACACTCCGGGAGGTCGGCGGGCTCACGACCACCGAGATCGCGCACGCGTTCCTCGTCGCGGAGCCCGCAATGGCGCAGCGGCTCGTGCGCGCGAAGCGCAAGATCCGCGCGGCCGGGATTCCGTTTCGAGTACCCCCTGATCATCTGCTACCCGAGCGGCTGCGCTCGGTTCTCGCCGTCCTCTACCTCGTCTTCAACGAGGGCTACGCCGCGACGACCGGGAGTGACCATGTTCGCGACGACCTCTGCGACGAGGCGATTCGGCTCGCGAAGCTACTCGCGGTGTTGATGCCCGACGAGTCCGAGGTGCTGGGGCTTCTCGCTCTCGTGCTCCTCCAGGACTCGCGCAGAGCCGCACGGGTGGGACACGACGGAGAGCTGGTGCTGCTCGCCGATCAGGATCGTGCGCTCTGGAGCCGCGAGCGCATCGCCGAAGGCTTGCGCGTGCTCAACCGCGCTGTCTCCCTCGGGCCGCCCGGCCCGTACGTGCTCCAGGCGGCCATCGCCGCGGCCCATGCGGAGGATCGCCCGCAAGAGGAGATCGTCGTGCTGTACGACCGCCTGGCCGCGATCGACCCATCACCAATCGTCCTCCTGAATCGCGCGGTGGCCCTTGCGCTTGGCGGGCGCGTCGAGGAAGGCTTGTCCCTGATCGACGAGCTCGGTGATCTCGAGGGCTACCACCTCTTCCATGCCGCTCGTGCCGATCTGCTCCGGCGGCTCGATCGCAGGAGCGATGCAGCAGCCGCGTACAGAGAGGCGCTCTCGCTCGCGTCGAACGACGCGGAGCGCGCGTATCTCGAGCGGCGCCTACTCGAGGTGTCGTAGAACCAGATCGACCGCCTCCGCAGGCGTCTGCGCCAGCTCAATGCCCTCTGCCGTCGGAGCGCCTCGGATCGCGACAACTGGCCGGCCGAGGATCCGCGCGAACGAGATCTCCGCGAGCGTTCCCCACGCGCCGCCGATCGCGATCACTGCATGCCCGGACGCGACCACGGCGAGGTTCCGCGCATGTCCGACGCCCGTGACGATCACGTGGTCCGCCCACTCGTTCGCGGCTTCGTGTATCTCGCCGGGCAGAATCGCGATTGTCGTTCCGCCCGCGGCCTTGGCCCCGCGATGAGCCGCGGCCATCACCTCACCAAGACCGCCCGTCACGACGGTGCAGCCGCGCTCTGCAAGCAGGCGCCCGGCTTCCTCCGCGACCACCTCCCACTCCGCACCGCTCCCTATGACGGACACCTGAGTTGCCACCGTGGTAAGCATGACGCGTGGAACAACGGACGGCGCACGGCGGCACGCTGATCATCGGCGGAGGGTTCGCAGGCGGCTACGTCGCACGACTGCTCGCGAAGCGGGGCGCAACCATCGTCTCGCCGGAGAACTACATGCTGTACACGCCGCTCCTCCCGGAGGCAGGGGCGGGGACGCTCGAGCCGCGGCACGTCGTCGTGCCGCTGCGCCAGATGTGCCCTCACGCCGAGCTGCTACTCGGACGCGCGACGGGACTCGACGAGGAAAGGCGCGTCGTCAGCGCCGACACGCTTGCAGGGCCTTGCGAGATCGAATACGAGCGGCTCGTCATCGCTCTGGGGGCGGTGACGAGAGTTTCTTCCCGTTCCGGGCCTCCGAGAGCACGGGCTGGGATTCAAGGACCTGGCCGACGCCATCGCACTCCGAAACCGCCTCCTCCAACAGCTCGAGCGCGCGGCGATCGCTCCCGACGCTCGCGAGGAGCTCGGCTTCGTCTTCATCGGTGCGGGGTATGCGGGCGTCGAAGCGCTCGCGGAGCTCAACGATCTCGCCCACACCGCGCTCCGCTTCTACCCGACTCTTCGCAATGTGCCGCAACGCTGGGTCCTCGTCGATGTTGCTCCGAAGATCCTCCCGGAGATCCCGCGACGCCTGGGTGAGTACGCGGCTCGCCACCTGGAGGACCGCGGCGTCGAGATTCACGTCGGGACGACGCTCGAGTCGTACGACGGCCGGGAGGCAGTGCTCTCGAACGGAACCCGGATTCCGGCCCGGACCCTCGTGTGGTCAGCTGGCGTACAAGCGCACCCGCTTCTCCAGGACCTCGGACTCCCCCTCGATGAGCGTGGGCGCGTGTACGTCGACGAGATGCTCAACGTCCAAGGGCGCGCGGACGTCTGGGCGTTGGGCGATTGCGCGGCGGTACTGAACACGTGCACGCCCGGAGTCACGGACCCGCCGACCTGCCAACACGCTCTTCGCCAGGCGCGGCGGCTGGCACAGAACCTGTCCGGGAGACAGAAGCCATACGGCTATCGCATGCTCGGCCAGGTGGCAACGCTCGGGTACCACAAGGGGATCGCCGAGATTCCGGGACTCCGTCTGCGTGGTTTTCTCGGCTGGTGGGTCGCCCGCACGTACCACCTCTACCAACTACCCCTGGTCTCCCGGAAACTGCGCGTCGTCCTCGACTGGACGGTTGCGCTCTTCTTCCGGCGAGACGTTGTCGAGCTCTCCGTCCTCGGTCACCCGCGGAAGCTCGGTGACTGATCCGAGTCGAGCTCAGCGCACAGCGCGAAGAGCCTGCTTCAACGACTGCTTCCCGTGGAGGACTCCTGCGAAGAGATCTCCGTCGCGCGCTATACGTGCGAGCACCACGTCCATCGTAAATGCAGCCGGGTCGAGACCGGGTACGACCTCGTCCCAACGAAGCGGCGTCGACACCGTGGCTCCCGCCCGAGGCCGGACCGAGTACACCGACGCGTTGGTCTTTCCCGGTCCGTTCTGATTCGCGTCGACGAGCACCCCGCGACGCTTCTGCTTCGCCCATTCGGTCGTCACCAGGCCCGGGTGCGCTCGAGCAAGGGCTCCGGCTATCACCGCCGCGAACTCTCGTGCTTCCGCATGCGAGTGCCGGCGCGCGATCGGGACAAGAACATGGATCCCACGGGAGCCCGACGTCTTCGGGAACGCCTCGAGCTCGAGCAGATCGAGCGTGTTCTTGACGAGCTTCGCGACCGCCACGACGTCGTTGAATGTCGCGCCTTCGGACGGATCGAGATCGAACATCACCCAGTCCGGCTTCTCGGGTCGGTCGACGCGGGAAGACCAGACGTGCATGTCGATGCAGCCCATGTTGGCCATCCAGAGAAGCGCCAGCTCGTCGTCGACGAGCGCGTAGTCGATGATCTTCTTCTCGCCGTCCCGGGTCGACGCCGGCAGCGGAGCCCGAGCGATCCAGGACGGCATGTGCGAGGGAGCTTGCTTCTGGAAGAAATTCTTGCCCTGCCACCCGTCGGGATACCGCTTCATCGTGAAGGGGCGTTGGCGGAGGTGCGGGACGAGCACTTCCGCTACCTCCCGGTAGTAGGTGATGACGTCGCCCTTGGTGATTCCCTCCTCGACCCAGAACGGCTTGTCGAGATTGGTCAGTCGAAGCTCGCGACGGCCCTTCCGGATCACGTCCGGTACCGATGGTCGTTGCCTGCGCACGTCGGACGCAGTCTTATCGTCGCGTAGACCCTGGTAGACGGGAGCGCGGAGACGGCCCTCCCGCGTCCACTCCGCGAACTCGATCTCAGCAACGAGCTTCGGCTCCAGCCAGACGACATCGGACGGCCGAACCCTCGGCATCCTCGGGGTCTCGGCGAACGGGCTGGTCGAGCGCTCGAGCGGCTTCAGGATCCCGAGTAGGCGCGCGATCTCGGAGTCCGAGAACCCCGTCCCGACGTTCCCTACCCAGCGCAGCCCCTGCGCTTCCTGAACTCCGAGGACGAGTGCGCCGAAACCCCCAGTCCTTCGCCCCTGCCCTCGCGTGTAGCCGGCGATCACCGCCTCGTGGCGCCCTCGCAACTTCAGCTTGCGCCACTCGCTGCTTCGTCGTCCCGCCAGATAGCGCGAGTCGCTCCGCTTTGCGACGACTCCTTCGAGACCCTGCTCGCGGGCGGCCGCAAGAAGCGCCTCGCCGTCGTCGAACTGCGGTGACACCAACACCGTGCCTTGGGCCACGTCGCACAGCGGCTCGAGCCGCTTCCGCCGCTCTGCAAGTGGCAGCTCGAGGAGCGGCTCGGAGTCGAGCTCGAGGAGGTCGAAGACGACGAGCACGTGCTTCCCGGTTCCGTCCTGAAGAAGTGAGAAGCGAGACCGGCCACGAGCGTCGAGTGCGCAGATCTCGCCATCGAGCACGGCGTCCGCCGTACGGATGGCGAGCTGCGCGGCACGGGCCAGATCCCCGAAGCGACCCGTCAGATCGTTGCCGTTTCGACTCGTGAAGACGACGTCACCACCGGACACCGACACGATTGCCCGAAAGCCATCCCACTTCGGCTCGTAGACCCAACCCTCGCCGTGAGGGAGTGATTCAGACGCAGTTGCGAGCATCGGCTCGTACGGCGTCGCACGCGCCGGCGAACCGTCCTTTCGCAGCAGAAGCCAGTTCTTGGGGTCGCCGTCGAGACGGGCGGGAACGAGCGTCCACACGCCGTCGAGCCGCTCGCCCCGAAGGTGCACGGTGAGCCCGCCGTCACGCTTCTCCTCCAGCAGCTCGTACGTGCCGCGGTCCCAGATCTCGACCGTCCCCGCGCCGTACTCGCCCGTGGGAATCGTCCCCTCGAAGTCCCCGTACTCGAGCGGATGGTCCTCGACGTGCACGGCCAGCCTGCGGTCGCCGCGGTGGAGCGGCACGCCTTTGGGTACCGCCCAGCTTGCCAGCGCACCGCCTCGCTCGAGCCGAAAGTCGTAGTGCAGGCGGCGTGCGGCGTGGCGCTGGACGACGAATCGTGGTTGCGCGCCACGCCTCGCGCGCTTGCCGAAGGGCTCAGGAGTGCGAGCGGGGTCGCGCTTGCCGCGATACTCGTCGAGGCTCACCTGTGGATTGTCGCCACCAGCGCAACACTTTCTTCACTCACTGGTCGCAGATCTGACATTTTTCCTGCAAGACACCGCTTTACGCCCGGGGGATAAGCCTGTGGAACCTGTGGATAGCTTGAATCAGCCGGCTGCGTCGCGACCGCGGTCCGCATGTTCCTCAGGCAAACGCGAGGACGCCCATGCGCCGGTACTTCGCGCGTCGCTCCCGGCGTCGCTCGTCCGGATCCATCGAATCGATCTCTTCGAGCGCCTCGGCGATCGCCGACCCCAACAACCGCGCAGCGACATCGGCGTCCTCCTGGGCGCCGTTCTCCGGCTCCGGGACGATGGTGTCGATGACCCCGAGCTCGAGACAGTGTGCGGCGTCAGGCTTGAACGCCGCGGCTGCTTTCTGAGCCTCGCCTGCATCCCGCCACAAAATCGCCGCGCAGCCCTCGGGAGAGATCACGGAGTAGATCGCGTTCTCCTGCATGAGCACTCTGTCCGCCACCGCGATGGCGACGGCCCCGCCCGATCCGCCCTCGCCGATGAGGCACGCGACCGTGGGAACCGACAGCCTGACCATCGCCGCCTGTGAGCGCGCGATTGCGCCTCCCTGCCCGTGCTGCTCGGCCGCGACGCCCGGATACGCACCAGGCGTGTCGACCATCGTGACGAGCGGGAAGCCGTGCCGATCGGCGAGTGCCATCGCGCGCATCGACTTGCGGTAGCCCTCCGGGTATGCCATCCCGAAATTGCGGTTCGTCCGCTCTTTCAGATCACGGCCCTTTTGATGGCCGACAAGCACGACCGTACGACCGTCGAGCTTCCCGAGCCCGGTGACGATCGCGTGGTCGTCGGCTCTACCGCGATCGCCGTGCAGCTCGAAGAAGTCTTCGAAGATGCGCTCGACGTAGTCGAGCGTGTAGGGCCGGTCCTGGTGACGCGCGAGCTCGACCGACCGCCAGATGTCCTCGGCGCTCGGCTCTTCCTGCAATCGCTCGAGTTGCTCTTGCAACCGATCGAGCTCGCCACTGAGCTTCGCGCCTCGCAGAAGCTTCATGCCGCCGAGCTTACTCAACCGCTCGCGCAGCCGGATCTCCGCCTCGCTCGCCATCTACCCGGACAATCTACGCTGGCAATCTAGGTCGAGTCGAAGAGCCGCAGGAGCCGGCCGATCGTCGGCCGAAGCTCCGACCGCGGGACGATCGCGTCGAGGTGGCCGAACCGATAGTTCGACTCCGCCAGTCCGAAATCGTCCGGAAGCTTCTCCCGCGTCGTCTGGGCGACGACCCGCGGGCCTGCGAACGACATCAGCGCTCCCGGCTCCGCGAGGACGACGTCGCCCAGGCTCGCGAAGCTCGCGAGGACTCCGCCCGTCGTCGGGTGCGTCAGGACGGAAAGAAGCGTGCTGCCGCCCTCGTGCAGCTCCTCGATGGCACAGACGGTCTTCGGCAGCTGCATCAGGGCAAGGATCCCTTCCTGCATGCGTGCTCCCCCTGACGCCGAAACGGAGACGAGCGGTACGCCGGCTTCCGTCGCGCTCTCGCACGCGCGCACGAATTTCTCGCCGACGACGCTTCCCATCGAGCCGCCCATGAACGCGAAGTCCATGATCGCGAGCCGGCACGGCTGCTCTTCGATGGAGGCGCTCCCGATGAGCATCGCGTCGCCGAGGCCCGTCGAGACTTCGGCTTCGGCGAGCCGCTCGGTGTAGGGCCTCAGATCGAAGAACCCGAGGATGTCTGCAGACCGAAGCTCCTCGTCCTCCTCGGCGAACGTCCCGGCGTCCACGAGCTGCTCGATCCGTTCGCGTGCGCCGACCGGGAAGTGGTGGCTGCACTGCGGGCACACTCGAAGATTGCGCGCGAGCTCGTCGTCACGGTAGTGAGATCCGCAGCCGGGACACGTGTTCGGATGCTCCTTCTGCTTTGCAGGCTCGGCCGCACCCTTGCTCTCGATCTCGACGTCGACGCGGCCTTGCCCGGAGGACATGGCTGGATCTTATGCGGGGTCGGACGCCCGGGTTCGACACCCGGGTCCGACTTGCCTCAGAAGCCCGCCGCCGCGAGCAAGCGCTGTACGACCGGAAGGTTCGCGTCGTCGGGGACGAGGCCTGTCACGCCGATCCCGGCGATCCTCGCTCGGCGGGCGACCTCCGCGAGGATTACCTCCACCTCGCCGGCCGTGGGGCCGTCCGGCTCAGGCATGAACGCCGTGATCTCACCGGGCTCGAGAACGTCCAGATCGAGGGCGATGTAGACGGTCTCGACGCCGTCGAGTGCGCGGTCGAGTGAGTCGTCGATCCCAGTGCGCGCCATGAACTCTTCCTCGCCGGGGTCGAGGCTGCGCGCCCCTATCAACGCGACGCTCTCCGCGGCAACGGCGCCGGCGTCGATCGCCATCCGCAACGGCATCCCCCAGAGGTTTCCGGACGGCGAGGTCTCGGGCGTGTTCAGATCGCCGTGGGCGTCGAGCCAGACGACGCCGAGTCGACCACCGCGTGCCGCGAGACCCTGCATTGCGCCGATGTGCGAGCAACAGCAGCCGCCCAAGATGACGGGCCGCACGGGAAGTGCAGCCGCAAGCGTTCGCGTCTGCGCGTCGAGCGAAGACTCCTCGATCACCGCGGCGCATGGGTACGGCAGCTCGAGCGACGAGGCCTCCGCCATTGCGTCTCCCCCGCTCCCCCACGCGCGGGGAACGCGCACGAGCCCAGCAGCGTATTCGCGCCCACAAGTGTGGCACTCGTATCCGGGACCGATCGCAACCGCCGTCCATGTGCGGCAGTCCGGGCATCGTGCGCGAAGAGAGCTCACGCCGTGATCTTCTCGTAGATACCGAAGCGTGCCGAGACCCGCATGCCGACCCGCTCGTAGAGCCTGTTCGCGCCGGTAAGGCTCTCGGCGTCCACCCCCAAGGCAGCGCGCGTCAGCCCACGTCGCCGAAACTCCGCGAACGCATGTAGGAGCAGCGCGCGCCCGACACCGCGACTGCGCACGGAACGACGCACACCGAGGACCCCGATCCAGCCGAGCTCGGCGTCGCCAGGAAGTGGATGGCAGATCGCAAAGCCAACCGGTTCAGCGTCGGCCAGAGCGAGGAACCAGAGCTCGGGAGCGAGCCTCGGCGCGGCCAGCCATACGTGCGCCCATTCGTCGTAGGGCTCCTCGATCGGCTCCCACGAGTCTGCGAACGTCTCCTGGTGGAGCGCGTGGAAGACGGGCTCGTCGCCTGGCAGAAACGTGCGCACCTCGATCCCCTCTGGCCACACGGGTGCCGTTGTCGGCTCTGTGAGCTCGATCGTCATCCTGTGAGAGTTGCGGATGCGCTGAAAGCTGCGGCGTTCGAACTCGCGCAACAGCGGCTCATTCGACGCCCAGCTCCCGGAGAGCAACCTGCGTCCCTTGTCGCTGGCACGTGCCTCGGCCCAGTCCAGGAGCGCCGCCGACGGACGCCCTTCGACGGTGATCCACACCCTCTCCTCGTCGAAGTTCTCCACCAGGGCAAACGCATCGCCCTCGATGCGCGCGTCGTGCTCGAGGTCGACCCAGGGTGCCGTCCACTCAAGCCTCACGGACGCAGCGTCGATAGGCTCGGGCCTGTGCTCGTTCGTCAGGCGAACGACCGCAGGTATGTCGCCCTCGCGCGGTGCCCGTAGTGTCGTGCTCACGCCGCGACCAACTCGTCGAGCGCATCGGCGAGGCCGAAGAGATCCGGCAAGGTCGCCGCGGGCCTGGGATCGGGAGGCTCGCCGAGGCGGTTGATCCAGATGCTCGTTATGCCGAGCTCGGCCGCGGGAGCGATGTCGTGATACACGCTTTGCGCGACGTGGACGTGCGTACCGTCCGTGGCACCCGCCTGGTCGCGAAACGTGCGCCAGTGGCCCTTGGCCGGCTTGTACGAGCCGATCTCCCCGGCGACGATCACGAGATCGAACGGCACCCCGATCTCATCCATGGACGCGTCGATCAGATCGCGATCCGTGTTCGAGAGGATGCCAAGCCGCCACCCTCGTCGCTTCGCTTCGGCAAGACCGGGTGGAGCATCCGCGAACACCGGCCAGGAAGGGAGCGAACGCGCGAGTGCGCCCGTGTCACCCTCGGGAATCGGGAGCGCAGCTTCCTCCGCAAGTCGCTCGAGCGCAATGGTGAGCACTTCGCGGTAGCTCGCACCGGCGTTGGACGCTTGGACCTCGGGCTCGATCTCGTGGTAGCGCGCAAGGAGCTCGCCCGACCGCTCGACGCCGAAGAGACGCTCGAGCTCGGTGCGGATCCCGCCGTTCCAATCGACGATCGTGCCGTAGCAGTCGAAGGTCGCCCAGCGCTCCCCCACGGCCGAAGCCTAGTCTCTGGTGAGCTGCTCGAGATCCGCGAATGGCATCGGCTCGGATTGAGGATGCGCTAACGCCGTTCCAGGACGAAGCACGAGTTCAAGACGTCGGCGTGCGTCGCTCCTAGCGTCCCGTCCGTCAACTTCGGAGGAGGCAAGGAGTGCGAAAGAGAAGCGTCATCATTGCCGCGGCATGCGCCGCGGCGCTCGGGGTCGCCAACCTCGCAAGTGCCGGGCCCGCGTCACGCGTCGTCGCCTCGGCGTCGGGGGATTATGAGCTCAGCGGCCCCGCAGCCGGAAGCTTCTTCGTGATCGATCCGTTCCGCTGGAAGGTACAGCTCCTCGCGAACGGTAATGCGAGGGGCCACTACAAGTACACGCAGGTGCGGGACGGCGTGCAGCTCGATGTAAGCGGATCGCTGCACTGCGCGACCATCATCGGCAACCACGTCTGGGTCGGGGGGCTCATCGAGGAGAGCTCACGTGCATCACTCGTCGGGCTCGACATGTGGTTCCAGGCCCAGGACAACGGCAAGGGTAAGACGGATCCGGACATGTCGTCGACGATCGGCGCCGGCGCCGCGGGTGCCGCTCAGAAGTACTGCGACGACCACCCCGCCGTGCTGTTTCCGTTCCTCCTCGAGCGGGGTGACCTCAAGGTTCGCGACTGACCTCCGGCGGAGAGCGACCGGGCCGCTGCCCTCCGGCCCGGTCGTGCCTCAGGACCGCACGAGCGTGCGATACCGCCCCGGCGTGATCCCGGTATGGCGCCTGAACGCGCGAGTGAAGTGGCTCTGATCCGCGAAACCCGCTTCGGCGGCGATCCGAGCAAGCGGACCGTCGTCCAACACGATCTGCGTTCGCGCCCACTCGAGCCGAAGAGACCGCGCGTACTCGGCGACCGTGACGCCGTACTCGCGCCGAAAGGCTCGTGCGACATGCGTCGGATGGCGTTCCACTGACTCGGCGAGCTCGGACAGGCTGGGATGATCAGGCGTGCGGTCATGCAGGAGATCGCGCGCGGCGTGCAACCAGCTGGCTCGGCCTCCCGACGGATCGGCCGTGCCGCGCTCCGCGACCGCGAGCAGCTGGAGAATCAGGCCCTCGATCGCAAGGCTCGAGCTCGCGTCCTGCGACTCGAGCTCACCGGCGATCCTCCAGCCCAGCTCGGTCGAGGACGCAGCTCGCACGTGCCGATGTCGCGTCAGCAGTGACCCGAACAGAGCTCGCGCTTCGGCGTCGGTGGGCCGCAGAGCGAGTATCTGGGCGCCGTTCGAAGCGAAGCAGCTCGAGTGAGTCGCGCCCTCCGGGAGCGTCGCGAAGCTGCCACACGACAGGGTCGACGAGTCTCGAACGAATGACTTGTGAACCGACCCGTCGAGAACGACCACCATGTAGCCACGATCCGGCTCGACCGCGCCGTGGCGAAAGTTCGGGGGGAAGACGAGCCGCGTCACCTCGAAGGCACCTACGACAGCGCGTGTATAGGCCGTGCCGTCAGGCCTCACCGCACCAACCCTCACGGCCGCCATCACACGTTCAGACGCCGGTCAGGCGGCGACGTTAGAGGTAGCCGGCGCTCGACGAGCTACTCGTCACTCCACCGGCGGAAGACCACACAGGCGTTGTGCCCACCGAAGCCGAACGAGTTCGAGACGCCGATCTCGATCTCCCGCGGTCGTGCGTCGTTCGGGATGTAGTCGAGATCGCACGTCGGATCGGGAGTCTCGTAGTTGATCGTCGGAGGGAGCACGCCTCGGGCGATCGCGAAGATCGTGAAGATGGCCTCGATCGCGCCGCCCGCGCCGAGGCAATGTCCCGTCGCGCCCTTGGTCGACGACACCGGCGTCTCGAACGCCTTCTCCTCGCCCAGGGCGAGCTTGAGCACCCTCGTCTCCGCCGAGTCTCCGAGCGGCGTGGAGGTCCCGTGCGCATTGACATACCCCACTGCGTCCGGCGAGATCCGCGCGTCCGCGAAGGCCATCTGCATGGCACGCGCCGGGTTCGTTCCGCTGGGATCCGGCTCCGTCACATGAGTCGCATCAGACGACACGCCGTACCCGAGCAGCTCCGCGTAGATCTTCGCACCGCGCTTGCGAGCATGCTCGAGCTCCTCGAGCACCAACACGCCCCCCGCCTCTCCCATGACGAAGCCGTCGCGTTGGGCGTCGAACGGGCGTGAGCCGCGCTTCGGATCGTCGTTGCGCTGAGAGAGAGCGCGCATCGCGCTGAACCCCGCGATGCCGACGTGTGTGACCGGCGCCTCTGTCCCACCGCAGAGCATGACCTCGGCACGACCGAGACGGATGGCGTCCAGCCCGTCGCCGATCGCCATGTTCGAAGCCGCGCAGGCAGTGCACTCCGCCGCCAGCGGGCCTCGCGCACCGAGCTCCATCGATACCCACGCCGCGGCCATGTTGGGGATGATCTGGATGATCGAGAGTGGGCTCGTCCGGTCGGGGCCGCGCTCGATCAGGAGCCGGACGCAGTCCTCGAACGCAGTCAGCCCGCCGATCCCGGTCGCAATCGCCGCGCCGACGCGGTCGGGCTCATCCGCGATCGAGATCCCGCTGTCCGCCTCGGCCATGCGCGCTGCCGAGAGCGCGAGCTGCGAGAACCTGTCCATGCGCCGCGCTTGCTTTCGCTCGATCCAGGTGGTGGGATCGAACTCCTTCAGCTCGCACGCGAACCGCACGGCGTACTCGGTCGCGTCGAACCGTGTGATCGGCCCCGCGCCCGACTCGCCGGCTATGAGATTGCTCCAGGTCGACTCGGTGTCGTTCCCGAGTGGAGTCAGCATCCCGACACCGGTGATGACCACACGCCGGCGTCCGTTGTCTGCGGCTTCGCTCATCTCGTCCTACATCCCGAGCCCGCCGTCCACCAGGAGCACCGCACCCGTGATGAACGCTGCGTTCTCGGACGAGAGAAACCGTACCGCCCCGGCGACGTCGCTTGGATCACCGAGCCGTCCCAAAGGCGTGTTCTCGAGCATCGCTCCCGTCGCTTCCTCGGGAAGAACCTCGGTCAGGCGCGTCGTGACGTAGCCGGGGACGACCACGTTCGCGCGCACGTTCCGGCTGCCGAGCTCGCGCGCGAGGGACTTCGTGAATCCGATGATGCCCGCCTTGGACGCGGCGTAGTTCGTCTGGCCCCAGTTTCCGCGGAGCCCGACGATCGACGAGATGTTGACGATCGACCCAGCGCGCCTCTTCATCATTCCGCGTACGGCAGCGCGACTCGTGTAGAAACACGACGCGAGGTTGGTGTCGATGACCGTCTTCCAGTCGTCGTCCGACATGCGCACGAGCAACCCGTCACGCGTGACTCCTGCGTTGTTCACGAGCACGTCGAGCTCGCCCGCGCTCTCGACCAGCGCGCGCGCAGAGTCCGGGTCGGAGACATCCGCCTGGATCGCGGCTCCCCCGATCTCTGCGGCGAGCTCCTCCGCTTCCTCTGCGCCACTTCGGTACGAGACGGCCACGGTCGCTCCCGCCGCCGCCAGCTCCACGGCAATCGCGCGTCCGATTCCCCGCGAAGCGCCGGTGACGAGCGCGTTCTTCCCTTCGAGCGAGCAGAACGCCTCGCTCAACGGGAGAGCGCTTCCTGCGCGCGGTCGAGCCCCTCGAGCGTATTGACCGAGAACGTCTTCACACCTCGGTCGATGCGTCGAACGAGCCCTGACAGCACATTTCCAGGACCGACCTCGACGAACGTCGATGCGCCCGAGCGAACAAGCTCGGTCGCGGCCTGGGTGAACCGGACCGGAGCTGTCAGCTGGTCGACGAGGAGCGTCGCAAGTCGCTGCGCAGGCTCGATCTTCGCAGTCACCGTCGACATGAACGGCGCAAGTGGCTCGGCGAATCGAACGCGCTCGACTGCGGGACGGAGCCGATCGGCCGCCCGCGCGACCAGTGGGCTATGGAACGCACCCGAGACCTTCAGCTGGATTGCTCGTCGGGCGCCGAGGCTCTCGGCCTCGGCGCAACACTCCTCTACGGCGTCGAACTCGCCCGAGATGACGATTTGACCCGGGCAGTTGTAGTTCGCGGGCCATACGCCCACGATCCTCCGACAGAGTTTCTCGACCTCCTCGTCCTCCAGGCCGAGGATTGCCGCCATCGTCCCGGGACGCTGCCGTGCGGCCTCGGCCATTGCCAGTCCGCGCTCGCGAACGAGGCCGATCGCCTCACCGGTGCCGATGATTCCCGCCGCGGCGAGAGCTGCGAACTCACCAACGGAGTGTCCGACGACAACGTCGGGTTCGAGGCCACGCTCACGAAGCGCCGCCAGAATCGCGAGGCTGGTGGCCACAAGCGCCGGCTGTTGCAGCTCGGTGCCGACAAGCTCCTCGATCGGCGACTCGAAGCAGAGATGCTCGAG
Organism: uncultured Actinomycetes bacterium; assembly: GCA_963756925.1. Lineage (GTDB taxonomy): Bacteria > Actinomycetota > Thermoleophilia > Gaiellales > Gaiellaceae > GMQP-bins7. The sequence continues at coordinate 319,900 of CAVWPL010000012.1, forward strand.
GTCGAGACCCGAGGCCTCCGAGCCCACGCGATACACCTCCCTCGCTGCCGGGAACGCCTCCGCGAACTCGCGGCCCATTCCCCGCTCGAGGGAGCCCTGCCCCGGAAAGCAGAAAGCGATCTTCGTCATGTGGGTCTCCCGTTCGTCGTCCATTCGATCAGCGCGGAGCCCCAGGTGAGGCCAGCTCCCATGCCGGTCATGAGCACTAGCGTTCCGTCCTGCAGCCTGCCCTCGGCGCGCGCATCGGTGAGCGCGAGCGGAATCGAGCCGGAGGAGGTGTTGCCATAGCGTTCCACGTTCACGACGGTCTTTTCACGAGGAATGCCGAGCTTACCGACCGCGTAGTCGATGATCCGCTTGTTCGCCTGGTGAGGGATGTAGACGTCGACGTCTTCGATGGACTTCCCGCACTCGCCGAGAATCTGCTCCGCCGAGTAGACCATGATCCGCGTTGCGAACTTGAAGACCTCTCGTCCGTTCATCTTCACGTAGGCGTTCGGGTGTTCGAAGTGCCGCGAGCCGGAGCCCGGCAGCCACAGGTACTCGCCTCCACTTCCGTCGGCACCGAGCTCGAATCCGAGGAACCCGCCGCGTTCGACACGCTCCATGACGACGGCTCCGGCGCCGTCGCCGAACAGCACGAGCGTCGAGCGGTCGTTCCAGTCGAGGATCTTCGAGAGGACATCCCCGCCCACGACGAGCGCGCGGTGCGCGAGCCCGGACGACAACATCCCGTAAGCCTGGGCGATTGCGTACACGAAGCCGGTACAACCGGCGAGCAGGTCGTACGCGGCTGCCCGCGGCATTCCGAGCGCGTCCGCCATGATCGCGGACGACGTCGGGAACAGCATGTCGGGCGTAACCGTCGCGCAGATCAGAAGATCGATGTCGGACGGCTCGACCTGCGCGTCTGCGAGCGCGTCCCTTGCTGCGGGGAGAGCGATGTCCGTCAGGGCTTCGTCCTTGGCCGCGATACGGCGCTCGCGAATGCCGGTGCGTTCCTGGATCCACTCGTCCGAAGTCTCGACGATTCGCGCGAGCTCCTCGTTCGTCAGGATCCGCTCCGGGACGTGCGTGCCGAGCCCTGTGATGCCGATCCTGTCTCCTTTGGCAGCCCCGAGCATCAGCGCTCGACTGCGAACGTCAGGGTCCCTCGCGCGGCCAGCTCGCCCCCGACGTGTGCGGTCGCCTTACCCCTCCCGATCGGACCGCGGACCGTCTCGATCTCACAGGTGAGCGTGAGCGTGTCGCCCGGCTCGACGATGCGTTTGAACCGACAGTCGTCGATGCCCGCGAAGAAGGCGATCCGCCCGCGATTCTCTTCCTCGATGAGAACCGCGACCGCCCCTGCCTGGGCCATCGCCTCGACGATGAGCACCCCGGGCATCACCGGCCGGCCCGGAAAGTGGCCGGCGAACCACCAGTCGTCGGCGTTCACCTTGCGCAGTGCGACGACGCGGCGTCCTGCGTCGAGCTCGATCACCTCGTCGAGGAGGAGAAACGGCGCGCGATGCGGCAGGATCGTCTCGATGACATCCGTGCCGAACGGAGCGGTCGGCGGCCCGGGAAGCGGCTCCAGTCACGCCGCGAGTCTACTGCCCGACCCCCCCGTTTACCGGCCGCCAGATCGCCACCGGACTTGCGTTCCCGGCCGCGTCAACCGCCGTGACGCGAGCACGCACAACAGGCTCGTGCCAGCGAATCAACACGAGTCGAGCGCGCTTCACATCTCGGCGGACTGGCTGTCCGTTGATCCACACCTTCAGAACCGCCGCCTCACTTACCCGGATCCGGACGCGGGGGCTCGGAAGCATCCGTACCCGTGGTGCGATCGTGTCCGACACGAACGGCACCCCGAACGAGACCGTGCCGATCTCGTCCGTCACCTCGACAACCGCCGAAAGCGAGCCGTCCCTGAGTCGACCGTCACTGCGAGTGCCGTCCCAGACGACGTGCTGTGAACCGGCACCAAGGCTCGCTGCCGTGAGTGGCGAGGCAATCCATCGACCTTCGCGAGCGATGCGCACGGTGACCGACGCCGGCGCCGCGAGCGAGAAGCCGATCGCGACCCGATCGAGCCGGCCATCGGCGTTGGGCGAGAAGACGGCCGGCTGGACGGATACGAGTCCCAGGCTTCGGCTGACCGTGAGCGGTATCACTTCGGCGACCTCGTCGCTCGTTGCCGTTCTTGCCTTGATGACGATCGAGTAGCTGCCGTCGAGTAGATCCGCGCCGTCGACTACGAGCGAGTGCTCGCCAGCACTCGTCCAAACGCGGTCGACCATCGTCGTGACAGTGAACCCGGCGGAGTCCACGACATCGACCGTCAGGTTCGCGGGCATCGTGAGCGCGAAAGTCACGAGTGCCGTGTCGGCTTGGCCGTCCGCGTTCGGTGTGATGCCCGCGGGTGTCACGGTTGCTTCCGCGACGGCGAGCTCGGTCACGTTGAGGCCCGCACGTACGGTTCCGGCCGCAGGACGCGCCGAGCCAGCTGTGATCGACCACGCGTATGTCCCCGCCGGGGCGGCGGCGGCGTCCCACGTCCAATCGATCGCCGATCCCGACCCTGAGGCCCGAGCGACCTCGCTTCCGGAGCTCTTGACCACGACGGTCCACGAAATGGGCGTCGAGGTGCGTGCGCGGAAGCGCACCTGGCCCTCCGCGCTCGCCGCGACCCGCGGGTCGTAGATCTTCGGCCCGCCGAGCTTCGCCGCTGCGCTCGCCAAGGCATTCAGCTGTGCGTACAGGGAGTTGCCCGGGCACTCGGTGGACCCCGTGTCGCGATGACCCGATACGGCACGCAGTGGGACGGGGATGTTCGGGGCAAACCGCTCGTTGCCGGCCGAGACCGCGGTGTGCAGGCTGACTGGGTCCACATGGGCAACGTCGAGCCTCCATGCGACCAGCTTCGACAGCGCGTCCTGCGCTGCGCGTGAGGGTGCGACGTCACCGTAGGTCCCGAGGAGCGCGATGCCCGTCGAACCGGTGTTGAACCCTTTGGCATGTGCACCGATGACGTTCCGGTCGACACCGCCGTACCGACCCTCGTAGATCGTCCCGAAGCGGTCGACCAGAAAGTTGTAGCCGATGTCGTTCCAGCCGTTTCCTTGCACGTGGTACAGCTGGATGCCTTTCACGATCGCCGCCGCCTCTGCGCGCGAGTAGCCGTTCCTTCCGGCCGTGTGATGAACGATCGCGAGCCGGATGCTGGGCGCATACGAAGGCGCGGCGCGGCGGATCGCCTCACTCGCACCCCACGCTGCACGAGAGACGATCGCGGGCGTTTCCGTCGTAGCGAGTGTCCGGAGCGGCCGCTGGGTCGCCGGGCTCCACACGAGGTGTGCGCGAACCTGCGCGACCCGGCCGAGCGCTCGAACCTCGAGCCGATCCGAGGGTCCGACCCACCAGGGATTGCCGATCCGCCACGCTGCGCCTACGCGTCCCTCGCGTGAGCGACGGTCCGGACCGTCCTCGTCCTCGGGAGCGGCCGATCGCCACGTGGTCCATGCGCGATCGCGCAGCGAGCGGGTGCGGAAGAAAACCGCGCCGGGTCCTCGCCAGTGCAGGCCGACGAGCGAGAACCGGCGCCCGGGGTCGAGCGGTGTCGGAGCCGCTCCCGGCCGCGGCGCTACCTCGATCACGGCGGTCGGCATTGGGCCAGCCGCTGAAACAGCTGGGACCAAGATCCCGGCAGCAAGCAGTACGGAAAGAAGGACGAGCAAACGGCGCATTCGGAGCCAGGGTTGCTCGCACGCACTTCGAGCGCAAGCCGGAGAACCCTGCGTTGATGCAATCCTTACACCGTGACACGCAGCTCTCGCCAGTGCCTGCTGCTCGGACTCGTTGCGGGCGCGCTCTGCATCCCGGCCGTCGCGATCGCACAAGGAGCAGAGCCCGAGCGACCCCGCGTTCTCGCTGCGCACCTGGCGAACGACATCAACCCGGTCACCCAGGACTACCTCGAGAGCGTGATCGACCGTGCCGAGGACGAAGGCTTCGATGGAGTCGTGGTCGTGTTGGACACCCCTGGCGGCCTGTCTTCGTCCATGCGAGGGATCGTCAAGCGATTTCTCTCGGCGACGGTGCCGGTCATCGTGTACGTCGCACCGCCTGGATCGAGCGCAGACTCGGCTGGTGCAGTCATTGCCATGGCGTCAGACCTGGCGGCGATGGCACCCCAGACCAACATCGGCTCGTCGACGCCCATCTCGCTCGGTGGAGAAGACATCTCGGACGACCTCAGGCGGAAGGTCATCAACGACGCCGCCGCGTACGTCGGCGAGCTCGCCCGCGAGCACGACCGCAACGTAAAGGCGGCGCGCGAGATGGTCACAAAAGCTTCGAACTACGGCGCCCGGGAAGCGCTCGCGATCGGTCTGGTCGAGGAAGTCGCACCCACCCTTCGGGTGCTCCTGAACGAGGTCGACGGACAGAAGACGATTCCCAAGGGCATCGTCCTGAACACGCGGGGAGCCGAGATCGAGGAGGTCGAGATGAGCTTCTGGCAACGGGCCAGAGATCTGCTCGTCGACCCGAACCTGATCGCGATCATGCTCTCGATCGGCCTCATCGGCCTCGTCGTCGAACTCTGGAACCCCGGCCTGATCCTCCCGGGTACGGTCGGGGCGATCTCCCTCATTCTCGGCCTCTACGGGTTGCAGGTACTGCCGGTCTCGGTCGCAGGGCTGCTGCTGCTGCTCCTCTCGGCCGCCTTCTTCATCGGCGAGGCGTTCGTTCCAACGCACGGTGCTCTCACCGTTGCCGGGGCGATCACATTCGTCCTCGGCGCGCTCGTGCTGTTCGATCCCGCCGGTGACGCCTACCAGGTGTCTCTGCCCGTCGCGCTCGGGATCGCGGGAACGCTCGTGCTGATGTTGGGTGTCGCGCTGACGCGAGTCGTGCGCGTATCTCGCCAGCCTGCCGCGGTCGGCGCTCATGGGCTCGTCGGTGCCGAAGGTGTTGTGAAGCGCGGCGGGCTCGTGTCCCTCAACGGCGAGCTCTGGCGAGCCCATACGCACGACGACTCGCCTCTCGTCCCCGGCCAGCACGTGCGAGTCGAGGAAGTCGAGGACGACTTGCGACTGGTCGTAGGATCCGTGATGTCACCAATCGAGGAGGGCACGATCTCATGAACGTCTCTGCCGGATTGATCGCGCTCGTCGCTGCGCTCGTCATCGTCCTGATCTTTCTCTTCGCGGCGATCAAGGTCGCACGCGAGTACGAGCGAGGTGTGATCTTCCGGCTCGGCCGACTGTTGCCCATCCCGAAGGGGCCTGGTCTCTTCCTCCTCATCCCGGTCATCGACCGGATGGTCAAGGTCGACTTGAGGACGGTGACGCTGAACGTGCCGCCGCAAGAGGTCATCACGAAGGACAACGTCCCCGTACGTGTCAACGCGGTCGCCTACTTCCGCATCGTCGACGCGAACGCGGCCATCGTCCAGGTCGAGAACTACATGGTCGCGACGTCCCAGATCGCGCAGACCACGCTTCGATCCGTGCTTGGCCAGCATGTGCTCGACGAGCTGCTCTCGGAGCGTGACCGGATCAACGCGATCCTCCAGGGGATCATCGACGACGCGACATCTCCGTGGGGCATCAAGGTGTCGGTCGTCGAGGTGAAGGACGTCGAGATCCCGTCGGACATGCAGCGGGCGATGGCACGGCAAGCCGAAGCCGAGCGCGAGCGTCGTGCCAAGGTCATCTCTGCCGAAGGCGAGTTTCAGGCGTCCGAGCGCCTTAAGGATGCGGCGGCTGTCATGGCACAGGAGCCGATCACCGTGCAGTTGCGTTACCTGCAGACGCTCCTCGAGATCGGGTCGAACAACAACTCTACGATCGTCTTCCCGATTCCGATCGACATCTTGACCAAACTCGCCAAGACCGCGCGAGATGAGGGCGGCGTCTGACGACTAGCGCCACGGACCGCGTCCGGCCGGCCGCCTAGCGGTCGTCGCCCTCGGGAAGCTCGACGGCACCCAGCTCGGCGATGTCGAGCACGTCCTCGGCTGTAACGTCCGAGGTCTCGCTCTCCCGTGGCTCCTCGGTCGTTGCACCCTCTTCCAGCTCGTCTTCGGCATCGTCGCCCGCAACGACCGGCGCGAGCGCAGATACCCGTTCATCACCACGGAGCCGCATGACGATCACGCCCTGCGTCGAGCGCCCGGCACGCCGAATACCCTCGGCGGGCATCTTGATGACGGTTCCGCCGGTCGAGATGAGCATCACCTGATACCCGTCGCGGACGAGCCGCGCACCCGCAAGCTGGCCCTTGGCCTCGGTGAGCTGAACCGTCTTCACGCCGAGACCGCCTCGGCCCTTGCGCGGGTAGTCCCGGATCAGCGTTCGCTTGCCGTACCCCTGCTCGGTGACCACGAGGAGGTCGGCCTCGTCCTGAGCGACCATCGCGGCGATCACCTCGTCCTTGGCGCGAAGGGACATGCCGCGAACTCCACCCGTCGCGCGACCCATCGGGCGTGCCAGCTTCTCGTTGAACCGAATCGCCTGTCCCCGTCTCGAGACGAGCATGAGGTCGTCGCCGCCGGACGAGAGAAACGCTTCTACGACCTCGTCGTCGTCACGAAGGTTGATGGCGATGATCCCCTCCGACTTGAGCGGGGTGTTGTAGTCCGTGAACTTCGTCTTCTTGACGACCCCGTTCCTGGTCGCGAGAACGAGGTACTCCATCTCCGAGAAGTCGCGGGTGCGAATCACCGCCCGCACCTTCTCGTCCTGACGGAATGGCAGGAGATTCACGATCGCGCGTCCCTTGGACTGCCGGGATCCCAGCGGCAGCTCGTGAACCTTCAGGCGGTACACCTTCCCTCGCGAGCTGAAGAAGAGGATGTAATCGTGAGTCGAGGCGACGAAGAGGTGCTCGATGTAGTCGTCGTCCTTGAGATCCATTCCCATGACGCCGATCCCGCCTCGCCGCTGCTCGCGATAGGTCGTCACGGGTAGCCGCTTGACGTAGCCGGACCGCGTGATCGCGATCACCATGTCCTCCTCGGCGATCATGTCCTCGAGCTCGAGCTCCGACTCTCCCGCCACGATCTCCGATCGGCGGTCGTCGCCCTTGCCGTAGACCTCCTTGATCTCGAGAAGCTCGTCGCGGACGACTCCGTCGATCCGCGTCTGATCTCCGAGGATCGCGCGGAGCTCGGCAATGCGTTCCTGAAGATCGGCGAACTCCTCCTCGACCCGCTTGCGCTCGAGGCCGGTGAGCGCGCGAAGCCGAAGATCGAGGATCGCCTGCGCCTGGATCTCGGAGAGGCTGAAGCGTTCCATGAGCACCGCCCGCGCCTGGTCCGAATCGTCGGCGGCGCGGATGAGCGCGATGACCTCGTCGAGGTTGTCGAGGGCGATGAGATAGCCCTCGAGCACGTGCGCTCGATCGACGGCCTTCCGCAGCTCGAACTTCGACCGGCGAATGACGATCTCTCGCTGGTAGTCGAGGTAGTGGGTGACGATCTCGAGGAGCGAGAGAGTGCGTGGCACGCCGTCGACGAGGGCGACAGCGTTGTAGCCAAAGGTGGATTGAAGCGCCGTGTGCTTGAAGAGCTTGTTCAGGACGACCTGCGGAATCGCCTCGCGCTTCAGGTCGATCTGGATCCGCATGCCCGACTTGTCCGAGTGATCCTTGACATCCGAGATCTCGGGCAGGACCTTCTCGTGCACGAGGTCGGCGATCTTCTTGATGACGCCGGTATCACCGCCTTTCTTCACGCCATATGGCAGCTCGGTGACGATGATCGCGTTCTTGCCTCCGCGAAGCTCCTCCGTATGCATGCGGGCACGCATCACGATGCGGCCCCGCCCGGTGCGATAGGCATCGCGAATCCCCGAGCGGCCGGCGATGATCGCTCCGGTCGGGAAGTCGGGGCCCTTCACATGTGCCATCAGGTCCTCGACGTTCGCATCGGGCTTGTCGATCAACTGGAGCACGGCGTCGATCGCCTCGCTGAGACGGTGCGGGGGCATGTTCGTGGCCATCCCCACCGCGATTCCCGCGGAGCCGTTGACGAGCAAGTTCGGGAAGCGGGATGGCAGAGCCGTGGGCTCTCGCCGCGACTCGTCGTAGTTGAGGACGAAGTCGACGGTGTCCATGTCGATGTCCCGAAGCATCTCCGTGGCCAGACGGGTCAGCCGCGCCTCGGTGTAGCGCATTGCTGCGGCCGGGTAGTCGTCGATGTTCCCGAAGTTGCCCTGGCCGTCGACCAGCGGGTAGCGCAGCGAGAAGGGCTGCGCCATCCGTACCAGCGTGTCGTAGATCGACTGGTCGCCGTGCGGGTGGTAGTTACCCATGACGTCCCCGACGACGCGCGCGCTCTTGAGACGCGGCCGATTCGGCTGGAGCCCTGCCTCGTCCATCGCGAAGAGCACCCGCCGATGGACCGGCTTGAGCCCATCGCGGACGTCCGGCAATGCGCGGGCGACGATCACGCTCATCGCGTAGTCGAGGAAGCTCGCGCGCATCTCCTGCTCGAGCTCTCTGGGCTCGATGCGTCCGGGCCCGAGCACGCCGCCTTCGATCTCAGACATCCAGGAACTTCACGTCGCGGGCGTTCTGCTCGATGAACTGGCGTCTTGGCTCGACCTGATCACCCATGAGCATGGAGAACACTCGGTCGGCCGCCGCCGCGTCCTCGACCTCGACTCGGATGAGCATCCGGTTCGCGGGGTCCATGGTGGTCTCGGCGAGCTCGTCCGCATCCATCTCGCCGAGGCCCTTGAAGCGGCTGACCTGGATTCCTTCCTTGGCAAGGTCGAGGGCGGTCCCTCGAAGCTCGCTGAACGTCTCCGCACGGCGGCTCTTCTTGCCGAGCGTGATCTCGAATGGCGGGTGCCCGACGCTCTCGACGAGCCTCGCATACGTCTTCTTGACGTTGGCGTAGATCGGAGATTCGAAGAGCACCGTAGGCACGATCACGCTCGCAGCCGATCCAGTCTCTCGCTCGACGACCTTTATCGTCGCGCCGTCGGAGTCGATCTCGAGCACCGCGAACTCGAACCCGTTCGGCTCGAGACCGGCGAGCGCCGCCTCGACGCCCACGGCCTCGTCAGCTTCGACCAGACGGTGGTCGACGACGAAGTTGGCTGCTGCCGGCCCGAAATCCTCCCGGAGCCGCGAGACCCACCCGTCGAACTCGTGCAGAACCCTGACGAGGCGCCCGTAGCGGGTCTCGGTGAGCTTTTGAGACTCGCCCGTACGGTCTACGACCTCCATGTCCTTGATCCGCTCCTGAACGAGCAGCTCCTCGAACTGCGACTCCTTCTCCACGTATCGCAGCTGATTGCCCAGCTTCACCCGGTAGAGCGGCGCGACCGCGATGTAGATGTGCCCTCGGTCGACGAGCTCCTGCATCTGCCGGTAGAGGAAGGTGAGGATGAGCGTCCGGATGTGCGCCCCGTCGACATCGGCGTCCGTCATGACGATTATTCGGTGGTACCGGAGCTTCGAGATGTCGAACTCCTCGCCGAACCCGGTCCCGATCGCCGTGATGATCGCCTGGATCTCCTCGTTGGACAACACCTTGTTGATGCGGTTCTTCTCCGCGTTGATCACCTTTCCGCGGAGGGGCAGGATGGCCTGGTAGCTACGGTCCCGGGCGTCGACAGCAGAGCCGCCGGCGGAGTTGCCTTCGACGAGGAAGAGCTCCGCGAGCTCGGGATCGTTGATCTGGCAGTCCGCCAGCTTGCCGGGCAGCGCGTTGCTCTCCAGGGCGCTCTTGCGACGCGTGAGGTCACGCGCCTTGCGAGCAGCTTGTCGCGCTCGAGCTGATGAGACGGCCTTCAGGATGATCTGGCGCGCGTCCGTCGGGTTCTCCTCGAGGAACTCCGCCAGCTTCTGGTTCATCGTCTGCCTGACGAGGCCCTCCACCCAGGCGTTGCCCAGCTTCGTCTTCGTCTGCCCTTCGAACTGAGGCTCGGACAGCTTCACGGAGATCACCGCCGCAAGGCCCTCGCGGACGTCGTCGCCTTCGAGATTGTCCTCCTTCTCCTTGAGCAAGCCCTTGTCTCGCGCGTACTTGTTCAGGGTTGCCGTGAGAGCGCTCCGAAACCCGGTCAGGTGCGAGCCGCCCTCGTGCGTGTTGATGTTGTTCGCGAACGAGAACACCGACTCGACGTACGACGAGTTCCACTGCATCGCAACCTCGACCTGTCCGTGCTCCTGAGACTCTCCGTCGAACTGGCCCTCGAAGTACACGATCGTCTTGTGCAAGGCGTCCTTCGTCTCGTTGATATGCGCAACGAAGTCGCGGATTCCGCCCTGGTAGAGGAACTCGGCGCTCTTGCCGCCTGCGCGCTCGTCGGTGAACGAGATCTTCAGGCCACGCGTGAGAAATGCGGTCTCGCGGAGGCGCTGCATGAGAATGTCCTCTTCCCACTCGACCTCGTCGAACACCTCGTGGTCGGGCATGAATGTGATCGTCGTGCCCGTCTCCGTCGTGGGCCCCGTCGCTTCGAGGTCCGTGGCCGGCTCCCCCGAGCGAATTCTTGACGCCAGACCTTCCCGTCTCGCGAGACGTCGACCGTCAGCCACTCGGACAGTGCGTTGACCACCGAGACGCCGACTCCGTGGAGGCCTCCTGACACCTTGTAGCCCTCGCCTCCGAACTTTCCGCCCGCGTGAAGCTTCGTCAGGACGACCGTTACCGCCGGCAGGCCCTGGTCCGGCATGACGTCGACGGGGATGCCCGAGCCGTTGTCCGTGACGGTGACGGAGTTGTCCGGATGCAGGACCACCTCGACTCGGTCAGCGCGGGCGGCCATCGCCTCGTCGACGGAGTTGTCCACGACCTCGAAGACGAGGTGGTGGAGCCCTCGAGAGCCCGTCGAGCCGATGTACATGCCCGGCCTCAGGCGGACCGGTTCGAGGCCCTCCAGAACGGTGATGTCTTTTGCGGTGTAGGCGGCTTCAGCCATTAAAAAAGCCCTGCAAATTGGCATTTTGCGGGCACGGGAGAGTCTACCAGAAACCGCGGTCGGACCGGTCGTCCGAGAGGCTCGCGCGCGCGGCTCTCGCGACGAGCTCCCGGAGCTCCGAGTCCTCGATCGCCGAGGCAGCTGAGTCCGCTGCTTCCGACACTTCCGGGGTCGTCTCGAAAGTCCGTTTTGGCTCCGTCTGCGCCCCGTCCGATCCGTGCTCGGGAACAGGTCCCGGCCGGAAGCGAAACCGGGCTGGGGCACGTTCGCCGAGCCGGACAGTCAGCCGCTCGGCGATCTCCGGCGCCATCCTGTCGAGCTCGAACGCCCAGGTCGCCGATGACGTCGCAACGTGAAGAGTTCCGTCTCTCCCGATTCGAAGCGGCCAGGCGTTCCTCGCGATCGCCTCGCCGACGGTCTCCGGCCATGCCGCCGTGAGCTCGGCTAGAGCAAGACCCTGTCCGCCGCCCGTATGCGACAGGCGTCGCCTCACCTCATTGTCGATTCGCTCCATCACGCCGCTCGCACGCGCCCGGGCTCGACGACGAGCGATTGTGCAGGCTCCCCTGGCAGAGCAGCCGCAGCAGTCGTCGTGACAAGCGTCTGTCCTCCACCAGAGATGAGCTCGGCGAGCGATTGTCTTCGAGTTCCGTCGAGCTCGGAGAGAACGTCGTCGAGGAGGACGAGTGGGCCTGCCTGACTGCGCTCGGCAAGTACCTCCGCCTCGGCGAGAACGAGCGCAAGAACCGCAGCGCGCTGCTCTCCTTGCGACCCGAACGTGCGGAGGTCGCGACCTCCGCACTCGATCCGAACCTCGTGCAGGTGCGGGCCAAGACCGGTGGCGCCGCGCTGCAGGTCTCGATCCACTCGTGCCTCCAAGTCCAGGGCCGTCGGTGGATCGCCTTCGTACAGCGCCGCCAACGAGTCGAGTCCGAGGCGACCGGCGCAGTTCTCGAGCGGGAGTGAGAGGAGCTCGAGTGCATCGCGCCTCATTTCGACGAGCGACGCGCCTAGGTCGACAACCGTCTCTGTCCACGGCGCGACCGCGTCAAGCGTGGAAGCGCCGACTGCGACCCGTCGCAACGCAGCGTTGCGTTGGCCGACAGCGGCGGCGTAGTCGACTGGAAGCTGGGCCTTGCTCGGGAACAATCGTCCGAGCGTTCGGTCGACGTAAGCACGGCGTGTCGCCGGGCCACCCTTCACAACCGCCAGCCGGTCGGGCGTAAAGACCAGAGTCTGCAGCTCCCCACGAAGCTGCTCGGCAGAACGAAGCGCCGTCCCGTTCAGAGTCGCGCTTCTCGCGTCGCTCACCGCTAGGACGACATCGACGTGGACGGGCGTTGCTGCGCGAGCTCCGCGTAACCGAATGCGCCCTGTTTTCGCGCCGAAGCGCACCATCTGCGCGTCGTTCCTCGCACGTGGCGAGAAGCCCTGCGTACCCATGTGTAACGCCTCGAGCAGATTCGTCTTGCCCGCGCCGTTCGCGCCCGCGACGAGCACGACCCCCGGTTCGAGCGTCAATTCAAGCCCGTTGTACGAGCGGAAGTCTCGCAGTGTGACTTCGCGGACGATCAGCCGGCCAACGATCAGCCGGCCAGCCGGATCGGCATGATCAGGTACCAGAAGTTCTCGTCGGTCGCAGCGAGCAGCCCAGGCCGGAGGGGGTTGATGAGCTTGAGCTGCACCGTTTCGCCCCCGAAGGCCTCGAGGCCGTCTCTCAAGAACTCCGGGTTGAAGCCGATCTCGAGTGGTTCGCCGGCGTAGTCGATCTCGAGGGACTCGCTCGCTTCGCCGACGTCTTGCGTCTGCGCAGAGACGGCGAGCTCTCCCTCGGAAAACCGAAGGCGGAGCGGCGCATTTCGCTGGGCCATGACGCCCGCACGGCGAATGACCTCGAGGAGCGGTTCTCTGGCGGTGGTGACCTCGACCTCGAACGTCTCGGGAAGGAGCTGCTGATAGTTCGGAAACTGCCCGTCGATCCTGCGCGTGGTAAGCCAGATGTCGTTGGCGCCGAAGACCACGTGGTTCTCGTGCACGCCCAGGGACACGACGTCCCCGCCGGCTGCCAGCCGTGCGAGCTCTTGGAGCGCGCGGGCCGGAATGATCGCGTCGAGCTCGGGGCCGGATTCGCCGAGCGCCGTCTCTTTGACCGAGAGCCGGTATGAGTCGGTCGCGGCCATGGTCAGCTTGTCCCCGTCGAACCGCACGAGAATGCCCGTTAGCACTGGCCGGGACTCGTCGCGAGATGCGGCTCTGGCCACCTTCTCGATCGTCCCGAGCAGCGCCGGCGCCGGGATCGTGTGCAACGGAACGTCCAGCGACGGCAGGCGAGGGAAGTCTTCTGCACTGAAGACGTTCACCTTCGACGAATACCGGCCGGAGGTCACCCCGAGGACTCCATCCCCTTGGTCGAACGACAGCGTCACCGTTGCGTCCGGCAACAGTCGTACGAGGTCGGTGAGAAGGCGGCCGGGTACGACGACCGCGCCGTCTCCTTCGATCTCGCCCGAAACCGTCGCGCGCAGTGACAGCTCCATGTCGGTCGTCCCGAGCAACAACCTTCCATCTTCGGGCTGCAAAAGGATGCCTGTGAGCACCTGCACTGCACTTCTCGTCGAGAGACCGCGCGCGACGACTGCGAGCGCACTCGAAAGCTCGTCGCGCGAGCAGGTTGCTTTGAGTTCGACCGCGGTGGCTATGTCTGTGTTCATTACTTAGAGAAAAAGACCAGTAGTCGTAGTAGGAGTGTGCACGATGTGGAAGACGGGCGATTTAGGCGCGACTTGCGGGCGAAACGTCTGGGGACGCGCATGTGGACGACCATCAACACCATCCACACCCCCGGTGAGTGATACCGGCGGGACCCCCACTTCTAGCGGGCCTGCTTGATGCGCGCAGTCAACTCTTGCACCAGGTTGTACACAGAGCGGTCTTCCCTGATGAGGCGTGTGATCTTCGATGTCGCATGGATCACGGTCGTATGGTCGCGACCGCCGAACTCCTTGCCGATCTTGGGCAGCGACGAATCCGTGAGCTCGCGTGAGAGGTACATCGCCACCTGCCGTGGATAGGCGACCGCTTGCGAGCGACGCGGGCTGACGAGTTCGTCGAGGGTAACGCCGAATCGCTGTGAGACGGCCTCCTGAATCCGCGGAATGGTGACTTCGGGGGCGGCGTCGCCCTGCGGGAAGACATCTTTGAGCACATGCTCTGCGAGCTCAACCGTCATCGACCGGTCGGTGAGCGACGAGAACGCGACAACACGGGTCAAGGCGCCTTCGAGCTCGCGGATGTTCGACGAGACACGCCCTGCGATGAACGTCAGCACCTCGGGATCGGTGACCGCGATCCGTTCGGTGTTGACCTTCTTTCGGAGAATCGCGATACGTGTCTCGAGATCGGGCGGCTGGATGTCGGTCAGGAGGCCCCACTCGAACCGTGAGCGGAGACGCTCCTCGAGGGTCGCGATCTCTCGCGGTGGCCGGTCGGACGAGATGATGATCTGCGCGCCACCCTCGTACAGCGAGTTGAAGGTATGGAAGAACTCCTCCTGAATCCGCTCTTTCCCTTCGAAGAACTGAATGTCGTCGATGAGCAGGACGTCGTAGTTTCGATAACGACGCTTGAACCCCTCGATGCGCTTGTCGCGGAGCGAGTCGATGAAGTCGTTCATGAACGTCTCGCTCGTCACGTAGCGCATGGTGAGCCGCCGCGAGTGCTGGCGGACGTAGTGCCCGATGGCCTGGAGCAGGTGTGTCTTGCCCAGACCCGTCCCACCGTAGATGAAGAGCGGGTTGTACGCCTGAGCCGGCGCCTCCGCGACGGCGAGTGCAGCGGCGTGGGCGAACCGATTCGAGGAGCCGATGACGAACAGGTCGAAGGTGTACTTCGGGTTGAGCTCGACCTCCGGACCCTCGCGGAAGCCGGTGTCCGCGTCAGGCTCGCGTGTGCTGGGGGGAGCGGGAGTGGATCGAGGCGGTCGCTGGACGACGGCGTGCTCGACGACGGCGAAGGAGACAGCAATCTCTCTGCCAACGCTTTCGCGGGCGGCGGTCGACACGTAGCCGTGGAAATGGCTCTCGATCCAGTCGCGAGTGAAGTCGTTCGGGACGGTCACCACCAGGGTCTCGTCGCTCAGGGACCGAGGTTCCGCGTGCGCGAACCAGGTGTCGTACGTGGGTCCGCTGACACTTTGCCGAAGGCGAAGCGCGATCGCGTCCCAGAGACTTTCAGCTGTCGTTTCCGTAGCTTGTTCCACCCGCCGCCGCGCTCGTTCGCCGTCGTAAGAGAACGGCGAGCATACCACCCTTCGAGGGGGCTCTCAACGCCCCAATGGGGGAGACTGTGGAAGAAAAACCCCGCTATTTGCAGGAACTTTCCGCTATCCACACCTCTGTCCACAGGTGTGGAAGAGCACCTCTTGGTTGCCTGAACCGACAATGCTACGACCTTCTGAGCAGCTACTTTGGCGGAGCGCTAGCGGGCTGTCACTGTGGAAAACTCCGACGTGATCTCGTCGTCTATACTCCGCGGTCGGCCTTCCCGGGCCTTCTTTTCGAAGGGGATTCGAAGACGTGAAACGCACCTACCAGCCGAACGTCCGCCGTCGCAAGCGCCGGCACGGCTTCCGCGCGCGGATGTCGACGCGCGGCGGCCGAGCGATCCTCAAGCGCCGGCGCGCGAGGGGGCGCAAGCGCCTCTCGGCGTAGGGCGTTGCCCGTGCAACGCCGTCACCGGCTTTCGCGCTCGAAGGACTTCGATGCCGTCTACCGGCACGGGTCGTCGGCATCGACGCGGTACCTGACGCTCCACTGGTTTCCACGCGAAGAGGACAGCGCCGGCACGCCGAGGCTCGGTCTCGCGGTTCCCAAGTCCGTCGGGACTGCGGTTGTCCGTAACCGCGTGAAGCGCCTGCTTCGGGAGGCGTGGCGATCGCGCCTGGAGGACGTTCCAGTGGGACGCGACTACGTGCTCGTGGCACGGCCCGGTCTCGCCGAGCCGGCCGACACTCGAGGCGGAGACTGGCTCGCCGAGGAGATCTCGGAAGTTCTGAAGAAGGTGGATAGGTGACCTATCTGCGCCCGCGCTACCTCGGAGTGGCTGTCGTCTACATCTGGCGCTGGACCTTCGGTCTTCTGACGCCAGCGGGGACCTGCAAGTACCACCCGAGCTGTTCGCAGTACGCGATCGACGCACTTCGTGAGGTCGGGCTCATCCGCGGTACTGCTCTCGCCGCCTGGCGGCTTCTGCGTTGCAATCCGTGGAGCCACGGCGGCGTCGACTATGCGCACGACCAGTCGGTGTTCCCGCTTCACCGCTCGAAGCGAGCGAAAGCGTGATTCTCGGCGGGATCCTCTCGCCGATCGAAAACGTCCTCACCGAGGTTCTCATCTGGCTGCACGACACGGTGGGCTTCACGTGGGCGTGGTCGATCGTCGCGCTGACGGTGATCGTCCGGATTCTCCTCGTCCCCGTCGCCCTTCGACAGATCCACTCGATGCAGAGCCTCCAGATCCACGCGCCGGAGATGAAGGCGCTCCAGCAGCGATACAAGCACGACAGGCAGAAGCAGAGCGAAGAGTTGATGAAGTTCTATCGCGAGAACAAGATCAACCCGTATGCGGCTTGTCTTCCGGTCGTATTCCAGATCCCGATCTTCATCTCGCTCTTCTTCGTCCTCCGCGGGTTCGAGGAGGAGATCTTCCCGAAGTTTCCCGAGTCGACTCTCGACTGGATCGGTCTCGTGAACATCACCGAGCCCACGAAGGACGGCTGGGGCCCGGTTCTGCTCGTCGTCTACGTCGTCAGCCAGCTGACCTCGACGTGGCTCATGTCGACGTCGATGCAAAGCAACGCGCAGCGCGTGATGATCATGGTGCTCCCGATCGTCTTCATCCCGTTCATCATCAACTTTCCGTCCGGTCTCATGATCTACTGGCTGACAACGAACCTGTGGACGACGGGCCAAGGACTCATCACTCGCAGGCAAATGCCACGGCCCGCACCGGCACCGAAGCGAACAAGCCGCACGCCACCGAAGGAAGCCACCGCGACCGGTGACCCCGCCCCGGCGACCGCCGGGGGTTCCAGTCCGCACGAGTCGCGGTCGGGTCCTCCCCGGCGGGTCAAGCGGAAGCGCGGCGGGAGGCCGAAGCGGTGAGCGAGTCCACGTTCTGCGGGTCGAGGCCACCGGCGAGACCGTCGGCGAGGCGAAGTGGAATGCGGTCCGCGAGCTCGAGCAGCTTGCGCCCGGCTTCGATCGCGAGACCGTGCGCTTCCAGGTCGTCTCGGAAGGTGAGCGCGGCCTGCTGGGTGTGGGGTTCACGCCCGCGCACGTCGTCGCGGAGGTCGAAGCCGCGCCTGCTGCCGAAGGCGGATCCGACGAAGCCGCGTCCGCCAAGGAGTTCGTCGAACGGGTCGCCGACGCGATCGGAGCGAATGTCTCTGCTGCTGCGGCCGAGCGGGACGGCACGGTCACCATCACGTGTACCGGAGCCGATCTCGGTCTCCTGATCGGAAAGCACGGCCAGACACTTGACGCGATCCAGTACCTGGCGAACGCCATGGTGCGTGCCGAGGGCGCAAGTCACGACGTCATCGTCGATGCAGCCGGTTACCGTGCCCGGCGAACGTCAGCGCTCGACGCTCTGGCAAAGCAAAGCGCGCAGCGTGCAGCTGGGACCGGCAGCCGAGTCGAGCTCGAGCCGATGACTGCGGTCGAGCGCAAGATCGTTCACGAGGCGCTGAAGGACGACCCGGCAGTGGAGACGATGAGCGAAGGCATGGAGCCGAATCGCTGCGTGGTCGTGGTTCCGCGTCACTTCGTCGACTGAGTCGTGACGACCGTCGTGCTCGAGCGCTGGCTCGAGGAGGTACTCGCCACTCCGGGGATGACCGGCCTCCGCGACGCGGTCTCGGCGCGACGGGTATTGATCGACGAAGCACTGGTGGCGAGACCCATCCTCGCCGCCAGTCCCGGCGCCGTCATCGACGTGGGATCGGGCGGGGGCTCGCCCGGGATCCCGCTCGCCGCTGCGATGCCAGATCGTGAGTTCACGCTGCTCGAGGCGGAGCGACGGAAGTGCAGCTTTCTCGACCGGTTCACCTCGGAGCTTCCGAACATCCGGGTCGTGTGGGGACGCGCGGAGGAACAGGAGGTGGACGCTTTCGAGGTCGCGCTCGCGAAGGCGCTCGCCAAGCCGCCCGTTGCGGCCGAGCTCTGTCTCCCCCTCGTCCGACCCGGTGGAATTGTCGTGCTCTGGGTCGGGGAGACCGCTGATACGGAGAGCGTGGCCACTGTTGCGGAGCGCCTGGCTGCGCGCGTCGAGCGTACTCACGATGGACTCCTTGTCCTGCGCAAGACCGGCCCGACGCCGAGCGGCTTCCCGCGCCGCCCGGGGATTCCGAAGAAGCGCCCGCTCGCGTAGGCAGATCGCTGCAGGTTGGGCGTCCGCCCACCCCGTTAGCCTGCGCATCGTGCCCGCCCGGGTCTACGCAATCGCGAACCAGAAGGGGGGCGTCGGCAAGACGACGACCGCGGTCAACGTCGGCGCCTGCCTCGCGGAAGCCGGCGAACGCGTGCTCCTCATCGATCTCGATCCCCAGGCAAATGCAAGCTCGGGCCTCGGTGTCCGCGCCAACGGCACGTCAACGCACGACCTCCTCGACGGAGCCCCGCTCTCGTCTCTCGTTCACGCGACGTCATTTCCGAATCTGGATGTCATCGCTGCCAAGCAGGATCTTGCGGCGGCTGCCGTAGAGCTCGCCGCGCGCGACGGCGGCGAGCGGTATCTGGCAGATGCTCTCGACGGGCGGCTCGATCCCTACTCGTTCGTGTTTCTCGACTGCCCGCCGTCGTTCGGCTCGCTTACGGTCAACGCACTCGCAGCCGCCAGCCGAGCGATCGTTCCTGTCCAGGCGGAGTACTACGCACTCGAAGGACTGTCGCAGCTTCTCGGAACGATCAACCTCGTCAAGGCCCGCCTGAATCCGGCCTTGGCGGTAGCTGGTGTTCTCCTCACGATGGCGGACGGACGCACGCGTCTGTCGGCCGATGTGGAAGCCGAGCTCCGGGCGCACTTCGGCGACCTCGTCTTCACGACGACCGTACCGCGCTCGGTGCGTCTCGCCGAGGCGCCGAGCCACGGGCTTCCCGCGATCGCCTACGACCGGCGCTCGGCCGGCGCGCAGGCCTACTGGAAGGTGGCGATGGAGCTTGTCGAGCGTTCCTAAGGAGCGCCGCGGTCTCGGCCGCGGGCTCGAAGTCCTACTGGGCGAGGCGGGTCAGCCCGAGCTGCTGCATCTTCCCGTCGAGACGATTCATCCGAACCCCCGCCAACCTCGGCGACGGTTCGAGCCCGAAGCCGCGGCTGGTCTGGCCGCCTCCATCCGTCTACAAGGCGTGTTGCAGCCGGTCGTCGTACGTCGGCGACAGGAGGGTGGCTTCGAGCTGATCGCAGGCGAGCGCCGCTGGCGGGCTGCGCGTGCGGCCGGCGAGTCCGACCTTGCCGGCACTCGTCAGGGACGTGGGCGACCGCGACTCACTTCTCCTTGGGCTCGTCGAGAACGTGGCTCGCGAGCAGTTGTCGCCCGTCGAGGAGGCGCGCGCCTACGCATCGCTCGTCGACGAGTTCGAGCTCTCGCTCGGCGATGTCGCGGAGCGCGTAGGGCGGTCGAAGCCTGCCGTCTCGAACAGACTTCGTCTCCTCGAGCTCCCCGAAGACGTGCTCTGGATGCTCGCTCGCGGGGACATCACCGAGGGTCACGCCCGAGCCGTCCTGTCTCTCCCCGACGACGACGCCCGGAAGCGACTCGCGCGCCGGATCACGAAGGAGGGCATGACGGTGCGTGGGGCCGAGCGGGCTGCCCAGGATGGTGGCGCGCGCCGTCGTCCCCGCCGCGTGGCTCAGGTCGATCCGGAGCTCGCCAGTCGCGCGCGTATTGCGTCCGAGAAGCTCACCGGCTTGCCCACGAGAATCGCCGGAGGAACGCTTCAGATCAGGTTCGGCGACGAGACCAAGCTTGCCGAGCTCGTGGAAGCACTCGAAGCCGCCGCTCTCTGACCGGGCCTAGTCGCGCGCGGGTACGCGAGATGGGCGATCGTGGATTCGAACCACGGACCTCCGCCTTATCAGAGCGGCGCTCTAACCAACTGAGCTAATCGCCCGGCGCGGGCAACTGTAGCGTAGGCCTCGCGTCTAAGATGAGCGCGGGCCAGGCCATGCGAGAAATGACCCTCTACGGTGTCAGCTTCGAGCCGATCGGCAAGCAGCCGATCGTGCTGTTGAAGACGGCAGACGACGACAAGTTCCTTCCGATCTGGGTGGGCCACCCCGAGGCGGCGGCGATCCTGATGAAGCTTCAGGGGGCATCGCCACCTCGTCCGATGACCCACGACCTCTTCACCGAGGTGATCTCCGAGCTTCAGGCCGAGATCGTCAGGGTCGAGGTCACCGAGCTTCGTGAGAACACGTTCTATGCACGCATCACCGTGATGCAGGACGGCCGTGAGGTGGAGATCGACTCGAGGCCGTCCGATGCGATCGCACTTGCGGTGCGCTGCGATGCGCGGATCTTCGCTTCCGAGGAGGTCATCGCGGAGTCCGGAATCGAGTTCCAGGCGGATGACGACGACCAGCCGGGGCTCGTGACGGCGTCGAGCCTCGCGGATCTCGATCCAGCGGAGTTCAGAAGGTTCCTCGAGACGGTGACGCCCGAGGAGTTCGCCTCGAGTCTCGAGGAGCTCGAGGACGACGACGACGACGACGCGTAGTCGTCTGGCGGCCGACTAGTCGAGAACCGCCACGGACACGATGAGCGCCACGCCGTTGAATATCCCGTGGAGGATCATCGACGGGTAGACGCTCTCGGTCTTCATTCGCAGCCAGCCGACGCTGATCCCGAAGATCGTGAGCACGGGGAGCGCGATGATCAGGCCGTGCGACGCACCGAAGAGAACTCCTGTCACGGCGACCGCCACCCAGGCGCCATACGGAGCAAGCAGCGAGTAGCCAAGGCCCCTGTAGATGAGCTCCTCCACGACCGGCGCCACGACGTCACCGTGACGAAGAATGCGGCGAATGCGCCAGCTCGGCTCGAGTCCCATGTGTCCGGAACGAAGCCCTGCTCGTCGTCGGCATCGAGAAACGGACTGAGCGCGGCGCCGGCGATCCAGATCGTGAGCAACGCGACGACCGAAAGACCCGCTGCTCGAGGCCACGACGCGGGCCTCCGAAGTGCGAGTGCCTCTCGCTTCGGCAACCCACGAGCAATGAGCAACAGGATCCCGAGCATGAGCCCGTACTGGAACAGCGCCGCGACCGAGGACGACCATCGGTAAGCGAGGTCGTCGGGAGGGTCCTCTCCGGCTGAGCCGGCTTGCGTATCCGAGGGCTGTGAGGGAGAGCACGAACACGAGCCACGCGACGAGTCGCCACGCGGTTCGCTTGTCTCCTGAGGCTGCCCGTCATCGGTGCGTTATTCCACCACGACGCCCGGTCGGGCCGGTAAGGAGCCGTTCGCGCCCTGTCGAACACGGGGTCGTGGGGGCTAGCATCAGCGCATGAGCCCGGACCGCCGCCGCCGGCAACCCCCGCTCGATCCTGAGCTTCTGCTCGCCCGACACCGGCGACAGCGCGCAGTTCGCCGCCGCCGCCGCCGTACCGCCGTGCTCGCGACGTTCGTGGCAATCGTCGCTCTCGGCACCGCTGCTGTCGTAGGCGGCGGAGCCGCGGTGTTCGCGTACGGGTCCTCGTGCGATCTCGGCTCCCTTCGCAGCACCGCGATCGGGCAGAACTCCTTCGTCTACGCCGCCAATGGGGCGCTCCTCGGCGTGATTCCCGCCGAGCGCAATCGCCAGCCCGTTGCTCCGGAGGACATGTCGATCTGGATCCGCAAGGCGACGATCGCCGTCGAGGACCGACGGTTCTTCGAGCACAGTGGAATCGACATGGAGGGGATCGCCCGAGCCGCAGTCGCGGACGTCCGGGCGGGCGCGATCGTCGAAGGTGGCTCGACGATCACCCAGCAGCTGGTTCGGGATCTCTACATCTCGCAGGACCGGACGATTCAGCGAAAGCTCAAGGAGGCCTGCCTGGCGGCGAAGCTGGACGGTGCTTGGAGCAAGCCGCGGATTCTGACGACGTACCTGAACCGCGTGTACTACGGAAACCAGGCATACGGCATCGAAGCGGCGTCCCGAACGTACTTCTCGAAACCTGCTCGCGACCTTACCTTGTCCCAGTCGGCGCTCCTCGTAGGATTGACTCAGGCACCATCCGTCTACAACCCCTTCATCGCCCCGGCACTCGCCGTTGCGCGGCGAAACGAAGTGCTCGCTGCCATGCTCGACACCGGCGTCATCTCTCGCGCGCGGTTCGAGAAGGGCGTCGCTCCAAGCTCAGGCTCCGGCGCGGGAGCGCGCTCTACAACGAGATCCGAGAGCCGTACTTCTTCGGGTACGTACGGGACCGGCTGATCGAGGTATATGGCGCGGAAAACGTTCGCTCGGGCGGCCTTCGGGTCTACACGACGATTCGGCCGCACTACCAGCGCCTCGCCGAAGAGGCGATCCGGAGCACGTTGACGTACCGCAGTGACCCGGCTGCCGCGCTCATCTCGATCAGCCCTCGCACCGGAGCGATCCGTGCGATGGCGGCCGTGATCCCCGATCAGCCGAAGAACCAGTTCAACCTTCTCTCGCAGGCACGTCGCGGATCGGGTTCGACGTTCAAGACGATGGTGCTCGCCACGGCGGTGGAGATGGGGATCAATCCCGACTCGACGTACTACGTCTCGGCACCTTTCACGTACAAGACCCGCACGGACGGCAACTGCGAGGACGGAAGCTGGTGGTGCGTGCATACGTACGACAACAGCTACTCGGGATGGAGCTCGATCAGGAGCGCGACGATCCGGTCCGACAACTCCGTGTATGCGCAGCTGACGCTCGACGTCACTCCGGAACGGCTCGCCGAGACGGCTCAGCGCATGGGTGTCCAGTCCCCGCTCGACGTAAACGGAGCGTATGTGCCTGCGATGGGCCTCGGTTCGATAGCTGTTTCCCCGCTCGACATCGGGTCCGCATACGCGACCGTTGCGGCGGGTGGCGTGTACGCGGAGCCCATGGCGATCCGGAGGGTGGTGCTCCGAGGTGGCCGCGAGGATACAGAGGCGGGGTGGGGTGTCCCGAAGCGTCATCGCGCGATCTCCGAGGGCACCGCGGCAATCGTCACCCGGATTCTGGAGCAGAACATCCAGTACGGAACCGGCACCCGCGCGAACATCTCGCGACCAGCTGCGGGCAAGACGGGTACGAACGAGGATCACACGGACGCATGGTTTGCGGGCTACACCCCCGACCTCGCGACGACAGTCTGGGTCGGGTATACGAAGGGCGAGATCCCCATGGACAGCGTTCATGGCATCTCCGTGGCGGGTGGCACGTTCCCTGCGGAGATCTGGAGGATCTTCATGGACGAGGCGCTCGAGGAGACACCGGAGACTCCGTTCGCGGAGCCCGATCGCTGGCCTACATGGAAGCCGTTCACCCGTGGGAAGTACGCACTTGCGTACGACCCCTACTACAAGCCGGAGTCGGAGACCGAGACGCGAGACCGATGGGACTGACAAAGAGCCGGAGTCCGAGAAACCTGGCTCGACGTCGACTGATCCCTGAGCGCCGCACCGCCGATGCCGGAGCTCCTATCCATCGACGAGGCTCGCGACCTCATCCTCAGCCGTGCCCACGCTCTCTCACCCGAATCCGTCGCAATCGCGCGAGGAGCGGGCCGCTTCCTTGCGGAGCCCGCCCATGCGGGCGTGGATCTTCCGCCGTTCCCGAGCTCCGCGATGGACGGCTTCGCGGTTCGAGCGGCAGACACTCCCGGCACGCTGCCGATCTCGGCGCGCGTCGCTGCAGGGCACCCGGCTCTGAATCCTCTCGCCCAGGGAACCGCCGCGGCCATCGCGACAGGTGGCGTCGTCCCGGAGGGTGCCGACGCCGTCGTACCCGTCGAGCAGGCTGTCGAACAGGACGATCGAGTGGCGATCGATGTGCGTCCCGAGGCAAACGCCCACATTCGCCCGCGTGCCGGCGACGTCCGTGCGGGAGCGCTGGTCGCAGAGGCCGGCGTCAGACTCGGAGCTGCCCAGATCGGCGCGCTCGCCGCGGCCGGGGTTGCCGAAGTCCGCTGTGGCCGCCGGCCACGTGTGGCAGTGCTTGCGACCGGCAGCGAGCTTCGCTCCCCCGGCGAGGTGCTGCTCCGGGTGAGATCTTCGAATCGAATCGGCCGATGATCGCGGCGGTACTCGAGCAAACGGGAGCGGAGGTCGAGGTCCTCGCGGCGGTGGCTGACGACGAGCGCGAGCATCGCAGTGCCCTCGAGCGAGGGCTGGATGCGGATGTGCTCGTCACTTCGGGCGGTGTCTCCATGGGACCACACGACCTCGTCCGAAAGATCGCCGCGGAGCTCGGTGTCGAGGAGGTCTTCTGGGGCGTCGCGGTCAAGCCCGGGAAGCCACTTTCGTTCGGCGTTCGGGAAGCGACGCTCGTCTTCGGGCTGCCGGGGAACCCGGTCTCGTCACTCGTGGCGTCGACCGTCTTCGTCGGACCGGCGCTTCTTGCCCTCCAGGGCGCTGCCGATCCCGGGCCGTCGTACGGATTCGGCCGAACACGCACTGCGCTCAGGCGCAACCTCCATCGCGACGAGTTCGTCCGGGCGCGGACCGTGCGAGAGAAGGACGGATTCGTCCTCGAGCCGGTCTCCGGTCAGGAGTCGCACATGATCGTGCGCGCTGCAACCGCCGATGCCTTGATCCATCTGCCCCGCGGCGAAGGCGAGATCTCAGCCGGGGAGACGGTCCGCTACCTCGCTCTCGCGTAGCGTCGGATCAGACTGTTCGAAACCGCGCCTACCGTGCTACGGACGGGTCCGGGCGGCGGGGGCTCGGCCCCTCCCGCGTACGGTGCGTATCGGCCAAGTGCAAGCGCCGCGAGCTGACTCGCCGCGGTAGCCCAGGCGAGGGCGAACACCACCGACGACCACGAGATGTAGCCGATGGTCGCGAGACCGCCGAGATAGAGGCCGGTATCGAGAAGACCAAGGCCCACCTGGGATCCGAAGACGAGGTAACCGAGGACCGGTCCGAGGAGTCCGACGACAAAGAGCGCCGCCCGCGCCCAGACGCGCGTTCGGAGGGGCAGCCAAAGCCACGCATACAACGATGGGAGAACGAACACCAGCGCATACGGTTTGACCAGGCCGATTGTGATCGAAACCAGTGCGAGCCAGGTGAGGGCAACCGTGTAACCGGCAAGCCGCTCCTCAGGCTCTGTTCGCCTTGAAGCAGCCAGCCGGCGTCGTGTGAGCGTCCAACCTCCCGCGAGCGCGAGCGCAAGAAGTGCGAGCCCGGCAAACGGCCAATCGCTGACGAACGGTGCGTACGGAGGGACCGGTAGCGACGCTCCGGTGGGAAGGACGCCTGCGACCCCGGAGAACCAGAGGAGCAACCCTGCATAGGCCCAGAACAAGGCGCGCGCGCGCAGCGCGCGGGCTGCTGGCAGAAGCGGAAGCCGTCGCCTACGGCCACGGACCAGGAGGTCGAGGCTTCCCAGCGCAAACGGCACAACGGCAACCAAGAGAGTAAGTCGGACGGTCCAGCCACTCGCAACGCGGTCGCCGAAAAACACACTGTCCGGAGTGCGGAACGCGGCGCCGCCGCTTTGGTCGATCGATCCGACGAGCGCCTCAGAAGCCCGCCCCAACTCTCCCAGCCGTTCGATCGAAAAGGATGCACCCGGGTCTCCGGACGGGATCGATGAGTCGCCGGTCGTGCCCGTCGCCAACGCCAGGGACGCGACGCCAGCGGCGAGAAAGTGCCCTTGCTCGCCGGCGGCGTAGGGAATGCCGAGATCGACGAGCTGGGTCGGGACGCTCGAGATAGCAGGTTCGACACCCACCTGTTCGCGTACTCGTGCGACGGCTGTACTGACCAGCGCAGGTGCTGGCGACCGCGGCTCGTCGCCCGCGATTGCGATCCGCGGCACCCCGGTGCCGGCAATGCCATCCAGCACGACCGCCGCAAAGGCGCCAGTGGCGAGGGGTGACTCCGAGGCAAACCGCGCTGCTCCAGCACCCCCGTACGCCCCACCGTCCGTGGAAACCAGAACGAGCGTCCGACGCGGTCGCGGCGCAACCGGCGCTCCCCGTGGCGCGAATCCCCGGGCGAGCTCGATGAGCGCTGCCGTGCCGGAGGCATTGTCTCCGTAGGGCAGACCCGTTCCGGCGTTGTCTCGATGAGCAACAAGAAGGATCGCCTGCTCCGACTGGCCAGGCACGACCGCGACGACGTTTCGAAGCGCGACACTGCCGAGGCCGGGTATGTCCTCGCTCCAGACGTCCTCTTCGACAGTGAAGCCGAGTGCCGCGATCGTTTCGCCGAACCAACGCGCCGCGTCCTCGGCGCCGATCGTTCCTGGTACTCGGGATGGGTACTGGGTCGAGAGCTGCGTCGCGAGCTCGCCGGCCGTCGCTCGCGTCGAACAACGGCTCGAGTGGAGCGCGCGGAAGGGTTCCCGTTTCCGAGATCGAGAACAGCACGGCGAGTACGGCCGGTGCGACGATGAGCGAAGAAACCCGCACCAGGCGGGCGTTGAGCGGTCTGTCCACGGTGCCGCGGCGCGGCCGCCGCCTCCGCCGCCGGGGCCGAGCCTCATCCATCGCGGGGCTATAGTAGGCGGGCAGGCACCTGCGCGTTCGTCCTCTCCGCCCCGATGCCGAACTCCTCGACCATCCTTCTCGTCGACGACGAGGACTCGATCCAGACACTGCTGACGTACCCGCTCGAGCGGGACGGCTATCGAGTCGTGCAGGCTCGGGACGGTGAAGAGGCGCTACGCCGCTTCGCGGAGGAGAAGGTCGATCTCGTCGTGCTCGACGTCATGCTTCCCAAGCTCGACGGTCTCGAGGTGTGCAAGCGACTTCGCGGAGAGAGCACGGTCCCGATCATCATGCTGACGGCGCGCGGAGACGAGCTCGACAAGGTTCTCGGGCTCGAGCTCGGGGCGGACGACTACATCACCAAGCCGTTCTCGATACGCGAGTTCCGTAGCCGCATCCGCGCACTCTTGCGAAGAGCAGTGACGCCGCATCTCTCCCGGGAGCGCGACGCCGTTATCGAGCGCGGCGAGCTGCGGATCGACATCCCGCGCCGTACGGTCGAAGTGCGTAGCGAGCTCGTCCAGCTCACGTTCATCGAGTTCGAGCTCCTGGTCGTGCTCGCCTCGAATCCAGGGGTCGTGTTCTCGCGGCGTGAGCTGCTCGAGCGCCTTCGAGGTAGCGCGGACTACCGCGAGCCGCGGACGATCGACGTTCACGTTCGGCACCTTCGCGAGAAGATCGAGACCGACCCAAGCAATCCCGAGCTCATTCTGACGATCCGGGGGGCCGGCTACCGCTTCAGATCCGAGTGAGAATTCCCGGCGGCATCCGGGTCCGCATTGCCCTCGCGCTCGCCGGAATCGTTGCTGCCGCTCTCGGCGCGGCCTATCTCATCGTCATACCGTCGCTCGAGCAACGTCTCGTCGACGCGCGGCTCGATCAGCTCGAGAAGCTCGCCGTCCCACTCGCCGAAACGCTTCCCGAGGATCGCTTCCGCTGGGCGGACACCGTCGACGCACTTGCGCTCGCGACCAACTCGCGAGTCGCGGCGTTCGCGGTGCTCATGGAAGAGCCGCCCGCACTCACGGTTGTGGCGGACTCTCAAGGCAGTCGCTCGCGAGATGTCGAGAACAACCCGACGGCGTTACGCGCCCTCGAAAGCGGAAAGGCCGAGCGCGGTCGGATGACGAGCGCGAACGCCGACTTCGCCGATGTCGCCGTGCCCGTCGGATCCGAGGCCGTCGTCCTCTTTCGAGCGTCCCTCTCCGATTCACTTGCGACCGTTCGACTCGTGCAGCGCCGGCTGTTGCTTGCGACCGCGTTCGCCCTCGCCCTCGCCCTCGCCCTCGGGCTCTTCGCATCGGGAATGCTGGCTCACCGACTTCGCCGGCTCGAGACAGCTGCGGAGCGAATCGCCGGTGGACACTTCGACCATCCGGTCATCGATCGTGGAGACGACGAGATCGGCCAGCTCGCGCGGGCTTTCGACCGCATGCGCGTCCAGCTTGCGCAACTCGACAACGCCAGGAAGGAGTTCGTGGCGAATGCGTCCCACGAGCTGAGGACGCCGCTGTTCTCCATCGGCGGATTTCTCGAGCTGCTCACGGACGAGGATCTCGACGAGGAGACGCGCAACACGTTCCTGAGCACGATGCAGACGCAGGTCGAGCGATTGGCGAAGCTCTCGACCGATCTCCTCGATCTCTCTCGCGTCGACGCCGGGCAGCTCAGCGTTCTTCGGGAGCCGATAGACCTCGGCAGGATCTCGCTGGCCCTTGCCGACGAGCTCGAGCACCTGAGCGCGACGACGGGCCACGTGCTCGAGACGAGCGTCGAAGGAGACCCGTGGGCACTCGGAGATGGGGAGCGAATCTCTCAGATCGGGAGGGTTCTCGTGGCGAACGCTCTCGTGCACACACCTCCTGGCACACGCGTCGTTATTGGGGCGAGTGTTCGTGGGGCAAACGCCGAGCTCGGGGTGCTGGACGAGGGACCTGGCATCCCCGCCACGCAACAGGAAGCGGTTTTCGGGCGGTTCTACCGCGCCGAGGGTGGTGTGGCGTCCGGAAGCGGCCTCGGTCTCGCAATCGCGAAGGAACTCGCGTTGCTCATGGGTGGCGGAGTACGGGTCGAGTCGCGCCCAGGACGTACGGTGTTCACGCTCGAGCTTCCCGCCACGCAGCGCCGCGAGTCCGTCGCCGACCCGCTCGCAGTGTTTTCACGTGAAAACGCGACGACGTACGACGCGTAGCCTGCATCCAGACACGTCTACGATCCGTCCCGTGGATCCGGTGCCAAAGATGACTGATCTCTCGCACGTCGACGAAACCGGTGGCGTCCAGATGGTGGATGTCGGCGACAAGCCACTGTCACGCCGGCGTGCAGTCGCTCGCGCGAGCGTTCGCATGAAGCCCGAAACGACCGGGCGACTCAGCCGGCTCCCGAAGGGTGACGCGCTGGTTACCGCACAACTTGCGGGGATCATGGCCGCCAAACGCACCGCGGAGCTCATTCCGCTCTGCCACCCGCTTCCGCTGACTCATATCGAGGTCCACGCACACGTGCGCGAGGCGTCCGTCGAGATCGAAGCCTCCGCCGAGACGACGGCACAGACCGGTGTCGAGATGGAGTCGCTGGTCGCGGTAACAGTCGCCGCTCTCACGGTCTACGACATGGCCAAGGCGATCGATAGCGGGATGACGATTGCTGACGTCCACCTGGTCGAGAAGACGAAGGAGCCCACCGGATGAGAGCCGCGGTACTAACCGTCTCCGACGGTGTGCATGCGGGAGCTCGCGACGATGCGAGCGGTGCGGTTCTCGAGGAACTTCTGCGCAGCGACGGGTTCGAGGTCGACCGCCGCGTCGTCGCTGACGAGATCGAGGTCATCTCCGAGACTCTCGTCGAGCTCACCGAATTGGCGTTGCTCATACTGACAACGGGAGGGACCGGCTTCGCGCCGCGCGACGTGACCCCCGAGGCGACACGAAGGATCCTCGAGCGGGAGGCGCCTGGAGTTGCCGAGGCGATCCGGGCGGACGCGCTCTCTCGCACCCCGCACGCCCTCCTTTCGAGAGGAATC
The DNA here is from genome assembly GCA_963756925.1 of uncultured Actinomycetes bacterium. Taxonomy (GTDB): domain Bacteria; phylum Actinomycetota; class Thermoleophilia; order Gaiellales; family Gaiellaceae; genus GMQP-bins7. The sequence continues at coordinate 349,566 of CAVWPL010000012.1, forward strand.
GCCGGGCTCCGCGGGAGGACGTTGATCGTCAACCTTCCGGGCTCACCGGGGGGATGTCGCGACGGCTTCGCCGTGATTCGCGGAGCACTACGACACGGCCTCGAGCTCGCGTCGGGTGACACTGCGACGCCGCATCGGCAGACGTGATCGCGTCTCACCGATGAGCACCACGACCGCGGCACTGCCTCGCAGGTTTGCATCGCTCGTTCGGATCGAGCACACGGTCTTCGCGCTCCCGTTCGCCTATGTCGGAGCGTTTCTCGCCGCCAATGGATGGCCGGGACTGTCCAACATGCTCTGGGTGACCGTCGCGATGTTCGGCGCTCGCACGTTGGCCATGGCTCTGAACCGTCTCGTCGATGCGGAGCTCGACGCTCGGAACCCGCGCACAGCCTCGCGCGAGCTACCGGCCGGCGTCTTGACTCGCGCACAGGTGCTCGTGCTTTGCGCGCTTGCGTTCGCGCTCTATCTGGTTGCCGTTTTCCAACTCGACCCGGTGGTGCGGTGGCTCTGGCCGATCCCTGTCGCGATGTTCGTCGTCTACCCATACCTCAAGCGGATTACGTGGCTCTGCCACCTCTGGCTCGGTGCGTGCCTCGGCCTGGCACCCGTCGCCGCATGGCTTGCGATCTCCGGGTCAGCGCCGTGGGAGGCATGGGCCCTCGGGGCCGCGGTCCTCTTCTGGGTTGCGGGATTCGATCTCTTCTACTCGCTCTTTGACCTCGATCACGATCGCCAGGAGGGGCTGCACTCATGGGCCGCCCGCTTCGGCGAGCGTGGTGTCTTCACCGCCGCTCGTGTCTTTCACGCCTTGACCGTGCTGTTCCTGGCGCTGGCGGGTGCCGGTCTTGCCGGCGGTGTCTTCTACTGGCTCGGAGTGGGTGCCGTCGCGGTTCTGCTCGGCTATGAGCACTCGATCGTGCGACCGGGTGATCTGCGACGACTCGATGCGGCGTTCTTCACGATCAACGGCGTGATGAGCGTCGTGTTCTTCGTGTTCGTGGCGCTCGACGTCCTCGGCTGACGCCGCGGCCCCACCCTTGGAATCGAGGGCGTCCTCCGAAGGAGGTCCTAGACTTTCCGACGTGAGCCGCCTCCGACACGAGGCCGGGCAAACCGTGGTGCTCTTCGCCATCCTGCTGCCGCTGTTCCTGGGTCTCGGCGCGATCACCGTGGACATCGGCTACTGGTACGTCGTCAAGAAGACAGCGCAAGACGCCGCAGATGCTGCGGCGCTGGCGGCCGCGCGCGAGTTGCCGAACGACGCCGAGGCGCGGCGCGTTGCAAAGGAGTACGTCTTCGCCAACATGCCGGATGCGCCCGAACCTGAGATCGAGTTCCCATACGTCCCGGGCTCCGTCGCAGGGGGTAACACGGGCGGCGGGGCGCCCGACTATACGAAGATCGAGGTGACCGTCACGCATCCGACCGGAACGTTCTTCGGCGGGTTCTTCGGTCTTCTGGATCCCACGGTCTCGAGACGAGCGGTTGCCGAGCGGGTCGACGGTGGCCGCAACCTGGCGATCTTCTCGCACAACTACCACGGTTGCAGCGACGGGCTGGAGATCGACGCACTCGAAGCGCGGATCGACGGCTATGTCCACAGCAACGGCCAGTACGACGTGTATTCAGGCCCACCCCCCGACGCCTTGTGGGCGCAGAAAGGATCGATCTGGAGGGAGAACTGTGTCTCGAATCTGGACCCGGAGCCCAACGGCGCGCAGTATGGGCCTGGCCCGGACTTCCTTCCATTGGACGTGTTTCAGATGATGAACTGGCCGATGTGGTTCACGCCGGCGGAGTTCGGATGGCCCGCTTGTAGGTTCAGCGGCCGGACGATTGAAGTGCTCGCGAACCGCGTCCAGATCACCAACCCCGATCTGCTGATTCCCTACGCCGGGTCTATCCCTACTGGTACGTACTGTGCGACTGACACTTTCGCTATCAGCGCTGACGGCCGGTCCGGCACCATCACAGCGCTTGCGCCGGCGATTGTGATTTCTGGAAGCAACTTGGATCTTGATCCATTCGCCAACGACCTGCTCTTTTTCACGGTGCCGAATACCGACACCAGCGCGGAAAATGACGGCTCGGTAGGCCAGGGTGGAAATCCGTCATGCGTCCCGAGTTCCGGTATTGACATGGAGCTGAGCGGCGGCCGTCAGGACTGGACGGGCGTCATCTTCAATCCGTGCGGGCGCATCAATCTCAACACTGGTGAAAGCAGGATCGAAGGTGCGATCATCGCGAGCATGGTCAAGGTCACGGGCGACCGACTGCGCCTGACTGGTACAGGAGCGCTGGCGGCGCCAGTCGGCCTCGCCGAGTAGCGGACGACACCAATGGAGTAGCTTCTCGCGCGTGATCAGCGCACGAGGCGTCGAGAAGCGGTTCGGATCGCGCCGGGTGCTTCGGGGCGTCTCGTTCGAGCTCGAGCGTGGAGAGACGCTCGTCGTGACCGGCGCGAACGGCTCGGGAAAGACCACGCTCTTGCGGCTCCTGGTCGGGTTGTCGGCACCGTCGCGCGGGAGCCTCGAGGTCGACGTCGATCGCGGACGCATCGGCTTTCTCTCGCACGAGCCGCTCGTGTACCGGGAGCTCACCGGACTCGAGAACCTCGATCTGTTCGGCAAGCTCTATCGAGTCCCGGAACGGAGGGAGCGAATCGGAATGCTGCTCGAGCGGTTCGGTCTTTGGGATGCTCGCAATGAGCGCGTCCATGCGTATTCACGGGGAATGACCCAGCGCCTGGCGCTGTGCAGGACCTTCCTGCACGAGTCCGACCTCGTCGTTCTCGACGAGCCGTTTTCCGCCCTCGATGAGGACGGTGCGGCTCTGCTGGACGGCGAGCTCGCCCTGCTCGAGAGCCAGCGCGTGCTCGTGGTGTCGACGCATGACCCGCTGCGTCTCGAGCCGCTCGCGACCTCGCGACTGGTGCTCGCTTGACCTACTTCACCGACGTTGCCACCCTCGCGCGGAAGGATCTCAAGGTCGAGCTTCGGGCGCGGGACACGCTGCCTGCGATGTTGCTCTTCGTCCTGTCGACGCTCGTTGTCTTTCGTTTTGCCCTGCCGGGAGACACAGCGGGCGACGCCGCATACGGGCTCCTCTGGGTGGCCATCGTCTTTACGGCTTTGCTCGGCCTCGCACGGGCCTGGGTGCCCGAGCACGAGCACGGAGTTCTCGACGGTCTCGTCCTCGCGCCGTGCGACCGGAGCGCGATCTGGCTCGGCAAGACACTTGCGACGCTCGCGTTTCTGCTCGCCGCGCAGGCCGTCGCGCTGCCCGCGTTCGCGCTCTTCTTCGCGCCCCTCGATGCGACGGCGGTTGTCGGGGTCCTGCTGGCAGATGTGGGGATCAGCGCAGTCGGCTCTCTGCTCGCTGCCATGGCTGCGGCCGGCCGCGCCCGCGAGCTCCTGCTGCCACTGCTCGTGCTCCCGCTTTCCATCCCGCTCGTAGTGGGCGGCGTTGGCGCGGCGATCTCCCCGGAAGGAGCTCGTTACCTTCTGTTCCTCGCGCTGTACGACGCGGTCTTCGCGGTACTCTCGTGGGCGTCCTTCGAGTACGTCGTCACCGAGTAGACCGCTGAGCATCCTGACCTCGTTTCGCAGCCTTCCAGTTCTCGCTGCTGCCGCGGCGGGGCTGATGGGGCTTGCGATTCTGCTCGCTCTCGTCGTGGCACCCGAGGACGCAGACCAAGGTGTCTCGCAGCGAATCTTCTACATCCACGTTCCGATCGCGCTCACCGCGTACTTCTGTTTCGGCCTCGGCGCGTGGAAGGCGCTGCTGCTGCTCTGGCGAGGCACCGAGCGCTACGACCTCGAGAGCTACGTCGCGATTCACCAGGGAACGATCTTCGGGTCGCTCACGTTGATCACCGGAGCGTTGTGGGCGAAAGCGTCGTGGGGCGTCTGGTGGACGTGGGACTCCAACCAGCTGGTGCTCTTCCTGGTGCTCTTCCTGTTCTACTGCGCGTACTTCATGCTCCGCTTTTCGATCGAGGATGGCCCGCGGCGGGCGCGGTCCTCGGCCGTATACGCGCTGTTCGGCGTCGTCCTGATCCCCATCAGCTTCCTGGCGATCCGGCTCGCCGAGGACTTCATCCATCCGACGGTCTTCACGCGGGAAGGCCCGCAGATGACCGGGTCGATGTTCCTGGCGTTCTGTGTCTCGTGGGCTGCAGTCACTCTGCTCGCATACGTCCTCTACCGCATCGAGCTCCTCGGCAAACGGGTCGATGCGGACCTGCGGGAGCTGCGAGAGGCACTCGAGTGAGGGACGCCGTATGAGCCAGGGCGAGTACGTAGCGGCGGTCTACGGCGTCGTCTTCGTCGTCGTCCTGGCGTACGTGGCGATCATCGCGGCCAAGCTCGTGCGCCTCCAGCGTCAGACTGCCGAGTTGCTCGAGCTCGTGCCTCGGCCGCAAGACGGCCAGCAGGCGACAAAGGCCACGTCGGTTCCGCCCAGCTGACGGCCGGTCTCGTGTCTATGCTGCGCGCGTGATCGACCCGGGCATCCGTGTGACGCGGCGACCCTTGGCAGGCAGGCCGCTCCCGCTTCAGGCACCCACATCGTTCGTGCGGATTCGTTCCCGCGGGCCGCGGCTCTGCGGTGAAGGTCGCACAGCGCGCAGCCGCCGTTGCGTACCGTTCGCGATGTACCGCCACCGCTAGGGCTCGCGCCACGCAGATCGGGCCGGTGCGGCGTTAGGCTCCGGCGCGTGTTCATCACGTTCCTGACCGACTTCGGGTTACAGGACGACTTCGTCGGCACGTGCCACGGCGTGATGAAGCGCATTGCACCGAAGGTGGAGATCATCGACATCACGCACGGCATTCCAGCCCAGGCCGTGCTTCAAGGCGCACTCGTGTTGGCGAACACGATCACGTACATGCCGGTGGGTGTGCATCTGGCCGTGGTCGACCCCGGTGTCGGCGGGCCGCGCCGCCCACTGGCGTTGCAGGACGGGGACGGGCGCTTGTATGTGGGCCCGGACAACGGCCTGCTGCTTCCCTGTGCGAGCCGCGCGGGGATCTCTGCGGCTCACGAGCTCGCGAACCCGGACTACGCCCTCGAGACCATCTCCAGGACGTTTCACGCGAGGGATCTCTTCGCACCCGCCGCCGCCCATCTCGCGCTCGGTGTCCCTCTCGCCGAGCTCGGGCCTCCAATCGACCCGGAAGGCCTCATCGCGCTCGATCTCCCCGAGCCGGAGATCGCAGACGGCGCCGCGGTTGCAACGGTCCTCTACGTCGACAGCTTCGGCAATATCGCGTTGAACCTCACGCGTGCAGACGTGGAGCAAATCGGGGTCACGCTTGGTTCACAAGTCGAGCTCGAGCTCGCGGGTGAGCACTACTACGCGGTAATGGCTCGGACGTTCGCCGACGCACGCCCGGGCGACGTGGTCCTCTACCTCGACAGCTACGGGAACATGTCCGTTGCGATCTCGCGCGGAAGTGCGGCTCGCATGCTGCACGCCGCGCCGGGTCAGCGCATACGGATGACGCTGGCGCTCTGAGACGGTCTCGTCAGCCGACCGCGGGGCGGGCGTCGTGCCAGGGGTGCGCTTCCTCGAGCTGAGCCGCCAGTCGGAGGAGCAGCGCGTCACCCATCGGCGGGCCGATCGCGTGCACGCCGATCGGGAGCCCTTCACTCGACGTGTGTAGAGGGAGCGACATTGCAGGCAGGCCTGTGAGATTCGCGACCGCCGTGAACGGGGTGAAGAGCGTGTTCCGGTGGAGCTGCTCCAACGCTCCATTCACGCCTTCCTCCTGCCATCCGATCGGTACCGGAGGCAAGGCGAGCGTAGGAGTGACGACGACGTCGAACTGCTCCCAGAAGCCGATGATGCGCCGCGACGCCGTTTGGAGACGCACGACAGCACTCGCGTAGTCGGCCGCCGAGGCCGCCCGCGCTTGGGCGGCGAGCTCCCGGTTGAATCGTGTGAGGAGCGTCTCGTCGAGCGGATAGAGCGTCGGGCTCACCTGCCACACGGCGATGAAGGCGTCGAGCAGACCGGCGTCGCCCCAGGGCGGCGTGGCCTCGACGACGTCATGCCCGAGCTCCTCGAGGCGTGCAGCCGCCGAGTGCGCCGCGGCCCTGCATTCGGGATGCACAGGCGCGTCCGTCGGAGGTTCTGTCGTCACGGCGATTCGGAGAGAGCCCGGGTCGCTACCGACCTCTCGCGAGAACGGCCGGTCGGGTGGCGGAGCCCACCACGGATCACCGGGCTCGTGTCCCGCAAGCACATCGAGAAGCGCCGCAGCGTCCGTGACGGAGCGGGTGATCGGCCCTGCGATCGAGAATCCTTCCAACGTCGAGAACGGTGCAGTCGAAACTCGACCCCGAGACGGCTTGAGGCCGAAGAGCCCACAGCAGGACGCCGGGATGCGTATCGAACCTCCGCCATCCGTTCCATGTGCCAGCGGGAGGAGCCCGGCCGCGACCGCCGCTGCAGCGCCACCGCTCGAGCCCCCGGGGGTGAGAGCCGGGTTCCAGGGGTTCCGAGTCGCCCCGTTCAGGTCGGACTCCGTGAAGGCGACCGTCCCGAACTCCGGCGTATTCGTCTTCCCGACGATCACGAAGCCCGCGTCGCGGATCCGTCGTACCACGGCCGTGTCGAAATCCGGGACGTTGTCGGCGAAAGCACGGCACGAGTAGGTCGTCCGGATCCCGGCGGTCGCCGTCAGGTCCTTGATCGCGATCGGGACGCCTCGGAACGGTGCGTCTGCGTCGCTCGCGTCGGAGACCCGCGCATCGGCGAGTGCGTCCTCCGCGCATACGGTGACGAATGAGTTGAGCTCGGAATCGAGACGATCGATCCGGTCGAGATAGAGCTGGACGAGCTCGACGGACGAGATCTCTCGCGATCGAACCAGCCGAGCCTGTTCGGTCGCCGGAAGGAACGCCAGCTCCATTCGGCGACCGTACCAGCGTCGACTGAGATGGCGAGGGCCGGACTTGAACCGGCGACACCACGGTTTTCAGCCGTGTGCTCTACCAGCTGAGCTACCTCGCCGCGGACATCGGAGTGTACCCCGGAAGGTTTAGCCTTCCGCATCGTGGCAGGGAAGCGACAACGCGAGATCGCGATCATCGGCGCCGCGCTCGATCTCGGACAGGGGCGGCGGGGTGTCGACATGGGTCCGTCGGCGATGCGCTCTGCCGGCCTCGACGAGCGGCTCGCGAGCCTCGGCTTCCGGGTTCGCGATCACGGAAACGTGGAAACGGCTGTTCCCGAGGCGACCGCGCTTCAGGACGAGCGCGCTCGCTTCTTGCCCGAGATCAAGCAGACGTGCGAGCGAATCGCGGCGAAGGTGGTCGAGGAGGTCGAAGCAGGGGCGACGCCCCTCGTTCTCGGAGGCGACCACTCCGTCGCCCTCGGCACGCTCGGCGGGCTCGCGTCGGCGCACGGTCCGGGCGGCGTCCTCTGGATCGACGCGCATCCCGACATCAACACGCCCGATACGAGCCCGAGCGGAAACGTCCACGGGATGAGCCTCGGCGCCGTCCTGGGTCTCGCCGGAGACGCGTTCGCGAGCGACGCGTGGCCGCTGCCGGCGGTGGATCCGAAGCGGGTTGCGCTGGTCGGGATCCGCCAGACGGACGAGGGGGAGCGGCGCTTGCTGAAGGAGGCCGGCGTTCGTGTCTTCACGATGAGCGAGATCGACCGGATCGGAGTCGAGCGCGCGGTCCGCGAGGCGCTCGACCGGATCAGCGGCCCCGGCTTCGTTCACGTCTCACTCGACATGGACGCACTCGACCCCGAGCTCGCGCCGGGCGTGGGGACTCCGGTGCGGGGAGGTCTCACGTATCGGGAAGCGCACCTCGCGCTCGAGCTCGTCGCCGAGTCGGGCATCGTCGGCTCGCTCGAGGTCGTCGAGGTCAACCCGATCCTCGATCGTGAGAACACGACCGCGCTCACCGCGGTCGAGCTCGTGGCGAGCGCCCTCGGGAAGACGATCTTCTAGCTAGGCGGCGACGTTCGAGAACTGCGGGATGATGTCTCTTCCGTATGCCTCCAACGTCTCCTCCTGGTTGTGGGTCATGAGGTAGATGTTGAAGTGGTCGACGCCGACCGACTCGAGCTCCCTGAGCTTGGCGGCTGCTTGCTCGGCCGTGCCCAAGACGCAGAAACGGTCACAGATCTCGTCGGTCACGAACTCTCCGTGCTTGGCGCCGACGCGGCTGTGGTCCTTGTAGTCGTAGAACTTCCGCGCCTTGACGTACGCGGTGAGCGCTTCGGGGATCTCGGAGTCGAAGCCGTAGCGCTCGACGAGGTCCATGACATGGTTCGAGACCATTGCGGGGAACCAGCGAACCTGCTCTCGAGCATCGGCGATGTCGTCGGAGATGTGACTCGGTGCGCAGACATGGCACTTGAGCGCGGCCGGGTCACGCCCTGCCTCTTCGGCTGAGGCACGTGCGGTCTCCATGATCCACTGGACGATCTGCGGATCCGCGAGTTGGATGATCACACCATCCCCGACTCGCCCCGCCACCGCGAGCGCCTTCGGCCCGTAACCCGCTACCCACATCTCGATCGGCGGCTCCTTCAGCGCCCAGGTGAGCTCGAGCTCCTTGTCATTCCACTCGACCTTCCGCCCGTTCATGAGGTCCTTCATCATCACGAGAGACCGCTCGAACTCGGCCATCTTCACCGGCTGGTAGCCGATTACGCGTCGAGCCGAGTCGCCCCGGCCGATTCCCATGACCATCCGGCCGCCCGAGATGGCGTGCAGGGTCGCGTAGCCGCTCGCGGTGACCGTCGGCTCGCGCGTACCCGGATTCGTCACGCAATGGCCGAACTTCATGCGGCTCGTCGCCTGGATCGCCATCGTCAGCAGCGGGTAGGACTCGTGCCAGAGGATCGGCGAGTCGTAGGTCCAGCCGTACTCGAAGCCGTGACCCTCGGCCAGCTGCATCAGTTCGACCAGCCGGCTCGCCGGGGGGTCGGGTAGAACGGTGACGCCGAAGCTCAGGGCCATGGTTCCTCTCCTTCGCTCGTTCGAAGTTGGGAGTATCGCCTCACAGCATCGCTCTGGGAAGCACGCGCTGCCGAGGCTCTCAGGCGGCGAGCTCCGGGCGCCGCCGGTATCCGACCCCGCTCGAGGTGCGCTCGAACCCGAGCGCGTCGTAGAGCGCTTGCGCAGCGACATTCTCCCCGCTGACTGTGAGGCTCACCCGCGAGATCGGCTGGCGCGCGTGCAGCGTCCGGCTGATCGCCGACACGAGCGCGCGAGCGTGGCCCTCGCGCCGTCTCGTCGGTACGACTCCGACGAAGTCGAGGTAGCCGTTCCCGCCTTCGTCGATCCGTCCTGCCGCATACCCGACGAGCTCACCGCTCGAGACGAGGCCCAGTACGACCGCCTGATCGGAGTTCCCTTGCTCGAGGAGTTGGCTACCCGAGTAGTACGTGCCGGGAAACAGCTCGGCGTGGAGCTCCAAGAAGGCCTGTCTGTGCTCCGGGCGAATCGTCGGGATGTCCGCTGTCGGAAGCCGCTCGATGTCGGACGCAGGAAGCGAGATGAGGTGGTGGACGCCGCCTGTCTTGAACCCATGGCGTGAGGCGAAGGCAGCGAGCCGTTCGTTCGCGACGTCTCCGGCGAGCTCGTGATCCTCGACCGCACGTGGCACGACGTCGGTGAGAAGCGCCTCGAAGAGCTCGTCCGCAGCCTCGTCCCACGCGGCGCCAGCAACGAGAGGCCCGTGGATCCAGCAGCGCCCGAGCGACTCGTCGAGCTCTGCGCCGATATAGCCCGCGAGCCCACCGCGTCCATCGGTGACCAGGCTCGATCGATGCCACGCTGGCTCCCACGACGCAAGCCAAGCGGCTATCTCCTGCGGCGTGTCGCCGAAGAAGGCGATCCGGTCCTGCGGGCGAGCTTGCAGCGTGGCGACGAGCTCGGCGACGGCCGCCAGCTCGTCCTCCGCGGGCGCGCGGATCAGCGTCCGCCGCCCGCGGCGACCCAGTCGATCGTCTTCGAGGCGAGGCGGTCGAGAGCGGCGACCGAGAGCTCGAGGTGCTCCTCTCTCGTGTCCTCGAGCTTCGTGTGCGAGAGGCCGCGCAGGCTCTGGACGAAGAGCATGACCGTGGGGACTCCGGCTCGCGCGATCTCGGCGGCATCGTGGAGGGGGCCGGAGGGAAGGCGGTGCGTCGTGTCCGTGACCTCCAGGATTGCCTCCTCGCAGAAGCCGAGGAGCGTTTCGTCGAACAGGATCGGCTCGATCGACCAGATCCGCTCGAACTCCACGCCGAGCGACTCCTCGGCGGCAAACCGTTCGCTCGCCTCCCTGGCCTGGGAGAGCAGCGAAGCGAGCTTGTCGGCGTCGAGGTGGCGCTGGTCGAGGAGCTGCTCTGCGGTCTCGACGACCGACGTGACGATGCCCGGCTTGCAGACGACTCCACCGGACGTGCACACGGCCCCGTCGCCCGTCCGCGCGGCGATCTCGCGGATCTCGAGCGCGAGCTTGGCAGCACCGGCCAGGGCATCTAGGCGCTGATCCATCGGCGTCGATCCCGCATGCGCTGCCTGGCCGCGCCAGGTGATGCGGTGGCGTTCGACGCCGAAGGTCCCGAGGACGACGCCGAGAGGAAGGTCGAGAGACTCGAGGACGGGGCCCTGCTCGATGTGCAGCTCGAGGTATGCGGCTGCAGACTCGAGTTGGCTTCGCGCCTCGAGCGCTCGGTCGAGGTTGACTCCGTGCTTCGCCAGTGCGTCCGGGAGCGCGATACCGTCTTGATCAGCGAGCACCCGTAGCTCGTCCTGGTCGACCATCGAGCCCGCCGCGGCGCTCGAGCCGAACAGGCTCCGGCCGAAGCGAGCCCCCTCCTCGTCAGCCCAGTTGACTAGGCGGATCGTGACCGGCGGCGTCCCGTCGTCCGCGATGTGCCGCACGACCTCGGCGCCCGCGACCAGGTTCAGAGCGCCGTCGAGCCAGCCGCCGTTCGGGACCGAGTCGATGTGCCCTCCGATGAGCACTGCTCGCTTCGAATCCCCGCCCAGGGTGAACCACTGGTTCCCGGCCGCGTCGAGCTCCTCCTCGACGCTGGTGCCAATGAGCGTTTCGCGCAGCCATGCGCGCGCCTGCTCCCACGTATCGGTCCAGGCAACCCTTTGCGCGCCGTCACCGTCGCCGGTCAGCTTCCGCAGCTCCTTCAGCTCGGCGACCGTCCGCGTCGGGTCGAGCGGCATGCGGCGACTCTAACGAGCGCTCGAGAGTGTGGTATGGATGCGCCTGCCCGAAAGAGAAAGAGGTGGATCACGTGTCGGTTCTGATCAAGGGTGGGCGGATCATCACCGCGGCCGACGACTACGTCGGCGACATCTTCATCGAGGACGAGCGGATCACGTTGATCGGCGAGTCCCTCGACATGAACGCGGACCGAGTGATCGATGCGAGTGGGAGATACGTCCTTCCCGGCTGCGTCGATCCGCACACGCATCTCGACATGCCGTTCGGTGGCACGGTCACGATCGACGACTACACGTCGGGACAGACTGCCGCTGCGTTCGGGGGCACGACGTCGCCACGTGGACTTCTGCATCCAGACACCCGGCCAGTCGTTCACCGAGGCGCTCGACACGTGGCATGCCAAGCGGGACGGGAAGCAGATCATCGACTGCGGCTTTCACATCGCCGTCACGGATCTGCGCGAGGGCGGATCGCTCGAGGAGCTCGCGCGGCTTCCGGAGCAGGGCGTGACCTCCTACAAGCTGTTCATGGCCTACAAAGGCGCGCTCATGGTCGACGACGAGACGCTCTTCAAGACCATGGAGGTCGCCGCGGAGACAGGGGCACTCGTGATGGTGCATGCCGAGAACGGGGATGCGATCGACGTCCTCGTCAAGCAGGCCCTCGCGGCAGGGAACACCGCCCCGCACTTTCACGCCCTCACGCGCCCGCCGGAGCTCGAGGGCGAGGCGACGAATCGCGCCATCCAGCTCGCGCGCGTCGCCGGGGCCCCGCTCTACGTCGTCCATGTGTCCTGCCGGGAGGCCATGGAGCCGATCGCCCGTGCGCGTGAGGAGGGGTGGGACGTCTGGGGCGAGACCTGCACGCAGTACTTCTTCATCGACTACACGCACCTGGAGCGCCCGAACTTCGAGGGCGCCAAGTACGTGTACACACCTCCCCCTCGAGCCAAGGAGAACCAGGAGATCCTCTGGCACGGCGTCCGCTCGGACATCCTCTCCGTCGTGTCGACCGACCACTGCGCGTTTCTGTGGGACGGCCAGAAGTCGATGGGCAAGGACGACTTCTCGAAGATCCCGAACGGAGGGCCCGGACTCGAGAACCGGCTTCACATGATCCACGAGTTCGGCGTTCGAACCGGGCGAATCAGCCTCAACCGCATGGTCGAGCTCCTGTCCACGAGCCCTGCCAAGCTGTTCGGCCTCTACCCGAGGAAGGGCACCATCGCGCCCGGCTCGGACGCGGACATCGTGATCTTCGACCCCGAGAAGCGGCATCTCATCTCGGCTGCGACGCACCACTCCAAGGTCGACTACTCCCTGTACGAGGGCACGGAGGTCACGGGCTCACCCGAGACCGTGATCTTGCGCGGCACCGTGCTCGTGGAGGGCGGGAAGCTCGTCGCTCGGCCCGGCGTCGGCCAGTTCGTCGAGCGAGCTGCCTTCGGGCAGGAACTGCTGCCCGCTGCGGCGCGCTGACACCGAAGTGCGCGGAGGCGCGCCGGGCACCTTTCCCCTAGCCTGGCGCCCACCGCGCACGAATGTCTGTAGTCCTGCTCGGGGCAGGTCACCTTCGAGTTCCAGGGAGCGAAGCTAGGATCGCGGCGAGCGACACGAAGGAGCGAGCATGGCCGTGATCGAAGCGAACCCGAACCTCGGCGCGCGGATCGTCGAGGACGCGAAGGAGTACGTCCTCTACTCGTGGTCGGTGCAGGACGCGATCAACCCGATTCCCGTTGCGGGCGCCGAGGGCCGTCACTTCTGGGACTACGACGGCAAGCGCTACCTCGACTTCGCGTCGCAGCTCGTGAACGTGAACATCGGCCACCAGCATCCGAAGATCGTCGAGGCGATCAAGGAGCAGGCCGAGAAGCTCAGCACCATCGGTCCGCCGATGGCCAACGAGTCGCGCTCCCGTCTGGGCCGGCTGCTCGCCGAGGTCACACCCGGCGATCTCTGCATGTCGTTCTTCACGAACTCGGGAGCGGAGGCAAACGAGAACGCGATCAAGCTGGCACGGCTCTACACGGGGCGCCACAAGATCATCGCGCGCTATCGCTCGTACCACGGAGCGACGCACGGCTCGATCTCGCTGACCGGCGACCCACGCCGCTGGCCGACGGAACCGGGCATGCCCGGTGTCGTGCGAATGCTCGACCCCTACACGTACCGCTGCCCGGCGGGGCATCCTGATCCGTGCCCGGTGTGCTCCGGCGCGCCGCACCTCGAGGAGATCCTCTCGTACGAGGGGCCGCAGACCGTCGCGGCCGTCATCCTCGAGACCGTCACCGGGACGAACGGTGTCATTCCTCCCCCGGACGGCTACCTGCAGTCGATCCGCGAGGTCTGCGACCGCCACGGGATCCTGCTCATCCTGGACGAGGTGATGGCAGGGTTCGGGCGTACGGGGCGCTGGTTCGCGTGTGAGAACTGGGATGTCGTCCCTGACATCATCACCGTCGCGAAGGGAATCAACTCCGGCTACGTGCCGCTCGGCGCCATGATCTTCCGCAAGCCGATCGCGGACTGGGTCCGGGACAAGTACTTCCCGGGCGGCTTGACCTACGCCGGACATCCGCTTGCGTGTGCGTCCGCGGTCGCGTCGATCGAGGCGTTCCGGGAAGAGGGCATCGTCGAGAATGCGGCCGAGGTCGGCGCGTACCTGGGCGAGCGGCTCCGTGAGCTGCAGAGTGGCCATCCTTCGATCGGCGAGGTGCGCGGCCTCGGGTGCTTCTGGGGAGTCGAGCTCGTCAGGAACAGGGAGACGCGCGAGATGCTCGTGCCATTCAACGCGTCCGGCGATGCGGCGGCGCCGGTCGCGCGCCTGACCAAAGCGGCGCTCGAGCGCGGTCTGTACCTGATGACGCACTGGAACGTGATCATGGCCGTGCCTCCCCTGACGGTCACCCGAGACGAGGTCGACGAAGGGGTGGCGATCCTGGACGAGGTGCTCGCGATCGCGGACGAGCACACCGCTAGCGGTGGCAAGCGAAGTCGCTGACCTGACCGCCCGACTGGTCGAGATCGAGTCGATCAACCCCGACGTGGTCCCCGGCGGTTCTGGTGAAACGGGAGTCGCACGGTTCGTCGCAGAGTGGTGCGAGCGCGCCGGGCTCGAGGTCTCGGTCGAGGATGCCGCGCCAGGGAGGCCCAACGTCGTCGCGGTCGCGCGCGGCAGCGGAGGCGGGCGGAAGCTGATGCTCAATGCCCACACGGACACGGTCGGGGTTGCGGGAATGCAGGAGCCCTTCGTGCCAAGGCGGGAGGACGGCCGCCTGTTCGGCCGCGGCGCCTACGACATGAAGGGGAGCCTGGCAGCGTCGATGCTCGCCACCGCTGCGGCGAGCCGTCGCCAGCTGCGCGGTGACGTGATCTTGACCGCGGTCTCCGACGAGGAGTATGCGAGCGTCGGCACCGAGGCCGTCGCAAGGTCGCTCGGGGCCGACGCAGCGATCGTCACCGAGCCGACGGAGATGCGCCTGGTAGTGGCGCACAGGGGCTTCGTCGGGATGGAGATAGCGACCGAAGGACGGGCGGCGCACGGGTCCCGGCCCGAGCTCGGTATCGACGCGATCGCGAAGATGGGACACGTTCTCGTCGGAATCGAGAAGCTGGACACGGGCGCTGCGCGCACGATCCGCGCCACCGCTACCTCGGGAGCGGAAGCATCCACGCATCGCTCATCGAAGGGGGCCAGGAGTTCTCGAGCTATCCGGCGCGCTGTGTCCTCCAGGCCGAGCGACGGACGATTCCCGGCGAGTCCGTAGCTGCCGTCGAGACTGAGCTCCGCGCGATCATGGACGCGGCCGCGGAGGGAGACCCGGACTTCAGCGCCGAGCTCCGGGTCGTCGTTACCCGCGAGCCGTTCGAGATCGACGAAGGCGAACCGATTGTCGAGCTCGTGCGTCGCCACGCCGCACGCGTGACCGGATCGGAGCCGGAGCTCGTCGGAGCGCCGTTCTGGGCCGACTCTGCCCTGCTCGCGGGAGCAGGTGTTCCCACGGTGTTGTTCGGGCCGTCCGGGGAGGGGGCCCACGCGGAGGTCGAGTGGGTCGACCTGGGAGATCTCGAGCGCTGCGTCGAGATCTACGTCTCGGTCGCCGTCGAGCTCTGCGCATAGTCGCCCAGGAACGAGCTCACAGCTCCCGCGGTCTCTTCGAGGGCATCCCACAAGACGGTGTGGCCGCCGTCGACGAACGCGACCTCGAGGAGGTCTCCGAGGACGTCCTTGTGCGCTTCGAGCAGATGGTCGTACGGAAGGTACGAGTGCTTGCCGAGGACGAGCAGGGTCGGAACCCGCACTTGGTCGAACGCCGGCGGCGGTGAGGCCATCTCGCCGTAGGCCGCGACGACCGCCGACTGGCAGTACCGGTACCGGTACCCATCGTCGCTCGCGACGAGGTGCCCTGCGAGCTCCGCCTCGACCAGCTCCCTCGGTGCGCTCTGCAGCTGGCTCTCGTCGTACCGTCGGTCGACGCCCTCGTCGAAGGAGACGTACGCGCGGTTCTGGCGGGCGTTCTCGGCCGCGAGCAGCGCAATCTCCGGCGGGACGAGAATGGCCGGGTCGAGGAGTACGAGTCGGGGTACGAGCTTCGGCGCCCGAGCCGCGATCTCGAATGCGAGCCTGGCTCCGAACGAGTGGCCGATCAGCACGGCCGGCTCGGTGCCGACGGTCGCGACGATCGAAGCGACGTGGGCGTCGATGCTCCATGGCGGCTCGTACGGCGAGGAGCCATGGCCGCGGAGGTCCGGTGCGAGCACGCGGAATCCACCGAGTCCCTGTTCGGCGAGCCTCGCGAAGTGCCGTCCGTGGTTCGTGATGCCGTGAAGGCAGACGACGCGCGGTTGTCCCGGCTCGCCCCACTCTTCCAGCGCGAGCGTCAACGCTCGTGTCACCCTGCGCGGAGTGTCTCGAGCGACTCGGGAACCATCTCGGTCCTGCGCTCGTCGACCTTCACGAGTGACCAGATCACCGTGCCATCCTTGGCGATGAGAAACGTGCCCCGGAACGGCGCGCCGGTGTCCTCGTTGAAGACGCCGTACGCCTTCGCTGCGGTGCCGTGCGGCCAGAAGTCGGACGCGAAGACGTACTCGGCTCCGATCTCTCGTTTCCACGCCTGCCGCGCAGGCGAGGGGTCGCACGAAACGAGCACGACCTCCGTCTGCGCGTTGCGGAACGACTCGAGGTTCTCCTGGAGATCCCGTGCCTCGTCCTCGCAGACCGGCGTGAACGCGAATGGATGGAAGACGAGAAGCACGTTCGAGCGGCCCGCGAAGTCGGAAAGGCGAACGCGCTCGTCGTGCTTCACCTCGAGGTCGAAGTCAGGTGCTCTCTCACCGTTCTTGACTGCCATCGTCCCCCTCCGGCGCGCCTGCGCGCGTGTGCTCGGCGGCTTCCTCGCCCGCTCCAGAGGGGCGATAGTAACGCCGGCCGCGGAGTGACTCGGGCAGGTACTCGAGCTCGAACCCGGCTGGGTCGTCGTGCGGGTACAGGTAGCCCTCGCCGTGGCCGCGCGCTTTTGCGGCAGCGGAGTGCCCGGTCGAGCGAAGCATCGCCGGCGGTCGCGCGTTCCCCTGCTCCCGGACGTCACGCCGCGCCTCCCAGATTGCCGTCGCCGAAGCGTTCGACTTCGGTGCTCTGGCGAGGTAGATAGCCGCCTGGGCCAGGCTGAGCTGCGCTTCCGGAAGGCCGACGAGCTCGAGAGCGTGCGCCGCTGCGACCGCGACTGCGAGTGCTCTCGGATCGGCATTCCCGACGTCCTCGGAGGCGAGAATCACCATGCGGCGGGCAATGAAGCGCGGATCCTCGCCGGCCTCGAGCATGGCGGCGAGGTAGTAGACGGACGCGTCGGCATCACCGCCCCTCATCGCCTTGATGAACGCGGACGCGAAGTCGTAGTGCTGGTCACCCTTGCGGTCGTAGAGGAGCGGACGCTTGCGCGCTGCGTCGAGGACGTGCCGCTCGGCGATCGCCTTGCCCTCGGCACGTGCGGTGTCGTGCGCGAGCTCGAGGATCTGGAGCGCGCCGCGCGCGTCACCCCCGCACGACCGGCGATAAGCGAGACAACGTCAGCGTCCAGCTCGACCTCCAGCGCGAGCGGCGCCGCGCCGCACGACCTCGCCGAGCGTCCTCCTCGCCGAGCGCCGTGAGCTCGATCACGGTGCAGCGTGAGAGAAGCGCGGAGTTGACCTCGAAGTACGGGTTCTCCGTCGTCGCGCCGATCAGCGTCACGAGGCCGTCCTCGACCGAGGGCAGCAGCGCATCCTGCTGCGCCTTGTTGAAGCGGTGGATCTCGTCGACGAAGAGGATCGTGCGAACGCCGTTCCCTCCCAGCCGGTCACGCGCTCTCGCCATCACGGCACGTACGTCGTCGACTCGGGCCGAGACAGCCGAGAGCTCCTCGAAGGCCGACCCCGTGGTCTCGGCGACGATACGTGCGAGCGTCGTCTTCCCGACGCCGGGGGGTCCGTGCACGATCAACGACGGGATCCTGTCCTCGCTGATGGCCAGACGGAGGGCCGAGGTCTCGCCCAGCACGTGCTCCTGACCGACCAGCTCGTCGAGTGCTTTCAGGCCGGAGCCGCGTCGCAAGGGGAGCGTTCGCAGCCTGCTGCTTCTGCGCCGCGTCGGTGAAGAGGTCTCCCACGCGGCGAAGTATGCTCTGGCAATGGCCGCGCACGAGGCCCAGCAACCGCCGGAGCAGGCCGAGGACTACTCGCAGCCGGTCCTTCCCGGAGACGCCGCGTCGGACTACGAGCGGTACCTGAATACCGACGGGTTGCTCGCGCTCCAGAAGGGACCGGAGGAGTGGGTACACCGTGACGAGCTTCTCTTCCAGGTCACTCACCAGAGCTCGGAGCTATGGCTGAAGCTCAGCTGGAACGACGCCGAGGAAGCCGTGCGGCTGATCGAGGAGGGCGACCTGCGAGGCGCCCTCCGACTCTTGAAGCGCGCATCTCTCTGCATCCGGTTTCTCGTCCCGCAGCTCGAGATGCTCGAGAACATGTCTCCGTGGGAGTACCAGGAGATACGGCAGGTGCTCGGGCACGGCTCGGGGTTCGACTCACCGGGTTGGAACGAGCTGCGCCGTGTGTTCCCGCGCCTCGGACAGGCATTTCATGCCGCGCGCCGCGCCGCCGGGCTCTCTCTCCGCGACCTCTACGTGCAGGGACGGGACCATGAGCAGCTCTACCAGCTTGCGGAGGCGCTCATCGAGCTCGACGAGCAGGCGCAGCTCTGGCGCATGCGCCACTATCAGGTCGTCGCTCGTGTGATCGGCGATCAGGTCGTCGGCACGCAGGGAACTCCGGTGGAGCTGCTCGGGCGGCTCATCGCGAAGACGTCGTTCCCTGAGCTCTGGGAGGTACGCAACGACCTCACGGCGCTGTCGAAGGCCGACTCGTAGCGATGGCCGTGCAGGAGGCAACGGGCCTTCGTCAGGAGGTGACGGAGCTTCTTCAGGCGCTGATCCGTCTCGACACGGTCAATCCGCCCGGGAACGAGACGCTTGCGGCGCGGCTTCTGAGCGACTACCTCGCCCGGGACGGCATCGAGAGCGAGCTCATCGCTCGTGTGCCCGAGCGGGCCAACATCGTCGCGCGGATTCCGGGCGGAGACGGCCCGTCGCTTGCGTTCCTGTGTCACACGGACACGGTCCTCGCGGACCCGGCGGAGTGGGATCGAGGCCCGTGGTCGGGAGACCTCGTCGACGACGAGATCTGGGGTCGCGGGGCTCTCGACATGAAGGGGCAGGTCGCGGCTTCTGCCGTTGCGTTCGCGTCGCTCAAGCGCGAGGGCTTCGTCCCGTCGGGCGATCTGGTCTTCATGGCCGTGGCCGACGAGGAGGTGGGCGATGGATTCGGGCTCCGCTGGCTCGTCGAAGCCCATCCGGACGCCGTTCGCTGTGACTACGCCGTCAACGAGGGAGGCGGCGAGCGGCTCGTTCTCGGCGACCGGCCGGTCTACCTCTGCGCGACCGCCGAGAAGATGTCAGCGCCGTTCATCCTCCGCGTCCATGGCCGGAGCGGCCACGCGTCGATGCCGGGGATTGCCGACAACGCTCTCGTCAAGGCGTCCCGGTACGTCGAGGCGCTCGGCGCATACGAGCCGCCGCAGGAGATGATTCCCGAGGCGCGCGGCTTCCTGGAGGCGGTTCTCGGCGAGGCGCCCCCGCTCGACGAGGCGCTCCAGCGAGCGAACGCGCTGCATCCGCTGCTCGGCGCGCTCGTCGAGCCGCTCCTCTCGTTCACGCTCGTCGCCGACCATGATCGAGGCCTCGCGAAGCGGAATGTGATCCCGGCCGTTTGCGAGGTGACCGTGGATTGCCGGCTCCTGCCTGAACAGACGCCGCAGGACGTCGAGCCATTGATCCGTGCGGCGCTCGGCGACGGTGACTACGAGCTCGAATGGATCGAGGCCGTCGGCGGGACACGCTCGGGGATCGCGAACGCCGCTCTGGGACGCGCTCGCATCGTTCGTGGAGGAGCTCGAGCCGGGCGCCGCGATCGCGCCGTACGCGTGCCCGGGGTTCACGGACAGCCACTACTTGAGGGGACCCTTCGGGACGGTCGCATACGGGTTCTTTCCCGTGAAGGCGATGGACGCCGTGGAGGCGACGAAGCTCGTCCACTCTGCGAACGAGCGCGTTCCGGTCGACGATCTCGAGGCAGGCGTCCACATGCTGCGCCACGTCGCGCGCTCGCTCCTCGGCTAGCCGCTGATCGTGGAGGTGACGACGATGTGGGACGACCTGGGGCACGCGCCTCTATGTCGAGCCTTCGATCTACGCGTCCGACTTCTCCCGCCTGGGAGATCAGCTCGCCGCGCTTGCCGGTGCAGGGGCGCGCTGCTTCCACTTCGACATGGGAGACGGCCACTTCATCCCGGAGGTCACCATTGGGCCGATCGTCCTCTCTTCGATCGCACCGCTCGTCCATGCGCGCGGCGGATTCCTCGACTGCCACCTGATGGTCAGTGAGCCGGAGCGCCACTTCGAGGCGGTGGCACGAGCCGGTGGCGACAGCGTCACGTTCCATGTCGAGGCGTGCGACGACCCGCTTCGCGCGATCGCAACGGCACGCCGGCTCGGGCTCGGGGTTGGTGTGCGCGTTCAATCCGGAGACCGCCGTCGAGGACGCCGTTGCAGCGGCGAGCGGCGTCGATCTCGTCCTGTGCATGTCCATTCATCCGGGGTACTCCGGCCAGGAGCTCATGCCAGATGCCATCGGGCGGATCGAGACGGCCAGGGCCCTTCTCCCGGCAGACGTGCGCGTGCAGGTTGACGGTGGTATCAACCGCGAGACCATCGATCGCGCGTACGTTGCCGGAGCGCATCTCCTCGTCGCCGGCAGTGCCGTCTTCTGGCGCGACGACCCGCCTGCGGCATACGCAGAGCTCAGAGCGCAGATCGCGCTGCGCGATGGCGCGTAGCGGCCCCGAGTCGCTCGAGCTCCACGCGCCGGAGGGCGCATTCGAGCGGATCGACGAGTGGTTACGCGCGCACGGGTTCTTCGAGCCCGGTGGCGAGGGCCTCGTCGCGGATCTCTTCCTCGGCTACGGGCTTTCGCAGACGATTCGCCGCGAGAAGACCCCACCTCCGCCCGAGCCGTGCGCGCTTCCGCTCGCGGCGTGCACGGTTCGGACACAGACCGAGACACTTCGAATCCGATCGTCGCGGGAGCGCGAGGACGGGCACCTGGGAGCCGACCTGGTCCGAACCCGAATATCGTGCTGCTGCCGAACGGGTGCGTGCGGCGATCGCTCGTGGAGACGTGTACCAGGTCAACGTCGTGCAGCACCTCTCGGCTGCATGTCCGGGTGATCCCGGTGCGACCGCTCGTTCACTTGCCACGGCACTTGCGCCGCTCCGACCGCACTGCCCGGCGCCGTACGTCGGTGACGGCTGGGCCGTAGCCTCCGGCTCGCCGGAGCTCTTTCTCGCCCGCCGCGGACAGCGAGTCTGGACGATGCCGATCAAGGGCACGCGCCCGCTCGGCGCCGCTGCGGATCTTGCTCGTTCCGAGAAGGATGCCGCCGAGCACATGATGATCGTCGATCTCGAGCGGAACGATCTCTCGCGCGTCTGTCGGGCGGGAACCGTGCATTGGCCCGAGCTCATGGTCACGCGCGAGCTCGCCGGAGTCGAGCACATGGTCTCCATCGTCGAGGGAACGCTTCGAGACGACATGGGGCTCGCGGAGTTGCTCGGGGCGATGTTCCCGGGGGGATCGGTCACGGGCGCGCCGAAGATCGCGGCAGTGGATCTCATCGCAGAGCTCGAGCCGGTCGGTCGCGGTGCGGCGATGGGTGCGCTCGGACGCGTGTACGGGAACGGTGACATCGACCTCGCGCTCACAATCCGCACGTTCGCGGTCGCGGACGGTCGCATCCACCTCTGGGTAGGTGGAGGGGTCGTGTGGGACTCGGATCCCGCGGCGGAGGTCGAGGAGTCCTGGATCAAGGCTCGCCCTCTCCTTGCCGCGATCGGATCGAGCAGCGGCGTGGAACGCACCGGATGAGCGTGCTGGCGGTCGCCGTCACGGGGCGGGGGCTGTGCGCCCCTGACGAGCCTGTCGTCCGCGCAGATGACGAGGCGCTCCTGCGTGGCCGCGCGGCGTTCGAGACCCTCCGCGTCTACTCCGGCCGACCGTTCCGTCTCGAGTCGCACCTGGATCGTCTCGATGCGTCTACCGAGCGCATCGGCTTGCCACCGGTAGCACGCGACGAGCTCGAGGAGCTCGTGGCGCTCGTCTTGCCACACGCCGATGTCGCCGGAGATGCCGTTCTCCGTCTCGTGTGGACCGGCGGTTCGGCAGACGGGCCTCCGACCGGGATAGCGCTGCTCAGCGAGATCCCCGCCTGGATCGACGCAGTGCGGGCGAGGGGCGCTCGTGCGGTTTCGCTCCTCGGCGTGCGTGCGGTCGTGCCGTGGCTGCTCCCAGGGGTGAAGTCGACGAGCTACGCGATCAACATCGCCGCCGAGGAGGAAGCGAGGCGCCGTGGCGCCGACGAGGCGATCTTCGTCGACGCCGACGGGATCGTTCTCGAAGGAACCGTCACGAACGTCTGGTGGCGTCGCGGGCAGACGCTCTACACGCCGTCGCTCGAGCTCGGAATCCTGGCGGGTGTCACGCGTGCCGCTCTCGTCGAGCTCGCGCTCTCCTTCGGATACCCCGTCGAGCAGGGTGCGTTCCCGTTGCAGGCGCTCCTCGAAGCCGACGAGGCGTTCACGTCGTCGTCCGTGCGCGAGGTCATGCCGGTCGTCGAGATCGACGGGCGAACGCTCGGCCGAGGTCCGGCAGCGGACCGGCTCGAGACGGCCCTGCGGTCGCTCGTGTCGGCGGCCTGAGGGGTCTCTCGTCTGCGCCGATCGTGCAGCTACCCTCTCGGCCATGGAGACGATCCGCCTCGGGGGAATGGCGTTGCAGAACGGGGTTCTCGTGCATGGTCCCACGGCCTGGGGGTGTGCCGTGCGCGACGAGCATGGAGCGCTGCACGTCGCCTCGGGGAGGAAGCCCCGCTTCGGCAGCGCGGTGACCGCGCCCGTGTTGCGCGGCCCACTGCGGCTCGCCGAGGCCTTCGCGCTGCTCCCGATTGTGCGCAGGGCGTTGCCCCAGGCGCGCTTCCCGTTTGGTCGCCCCGCGGTTCTCGGTGGCATCGGTGCGTCGATGGTGCTGGCGCGCGTGGCACGGCGGTCGAGCTTCCTGTCGACCGGCGGCCGCGAGCTCGTCGCCGGCGTGGCCACGCTCATTCCCGCGGGACTCGCCCTTCGCGGTCCCGATCTCGCCGCCTATCACGGTGCGGAGCATGTCTCGATCGGGACGTACGAGACAGGAGCACCGGCGCCGAAGGAGCACCCTCGCTGCGGATCTCAGCTCATCGGACCGATCCTCGTCTCATCTGTGGCCGCAAACTTGGTTGCAGGCAAGGCTCCGGCACCGGCGCGGGGCCTCGCACGACTCGTCGGAACCACGGCGGCGGTCGGGGCGTCGGTGGAGCTGTTCGGATGGATGCTGCGCAACCCCCGCAACCCGGTCGCTCGGGCGCTCTCGCGACCCGGTTACGAGCTTCAGCGCCACGTTTCGACCGCAGAGCCGTCCGCGGAGCAGCTGGACGTGGCGAATGCGGCGCGCGACGCCTGCCTGGCTCTCGAGGCGTAGGCGGCCAGATTTGCGGCCGTCCTTGAGGCGAAGCCTCGGCGTGCCGATACCCGAAGCGGAGTGGGTGACCTCGAGTACACGCTGATCACGTGGCTCCCGATTTTCTTCTTCGGGATCGTGATCGCCCTTCTCATCTGGACCATCCGGTTCATGCCGCGCGCGAAGCCGGCGCCCGTCGTCAAGGGCTCTCAGGTCGAGGTGTCGTGGAACGACGTAGCCGGCCTCGACGAAGCGAAGGAAGAGCTTCAGGAGGTCGTCGAGTTCCTGCGTGACCGCAGGCGCTTCGAGCGCCTCGGCGCCCGGGTTCCGAGGGGAATCCTCCTGCACGGACCACCGGGAACCGGGAAGACGCTTCTCGCCAAAGCCGTCGCGAGCGCGTCGGGCGCGAACTTCTATTCCGCGAGCGCGTCGTCGTTCGTCGAGATGTTCGCGGGCCTCGGCGCTGCGCGCATTCGCAAGCTCTTCGAGGAAGCGCGGAAGAACACCCCTGCGATCGTCTTCATCGACGAGCTCGACGCGGTCGGATCGGCGCGAACGGGCGGGGGCTTCCATCGCGAGCACGATCAGACGTTGAACCAGCTCCTCGTCGAGCTCGACGGCTTCGGCCATCGTGACGAGGTCATCGTCATGGCGGCGTCGAACAGGCTTCAGGATCTCGATCCCGCTCTGCTCCGTCCCGGTCGCTTCGATCGCCAGGTGAACGTCTCACCGCCGGACGTCGCCGGTCGCCAGGACATCCTGGGTGTGCACACGCAGGGCAAGCCACTGGCCGCCGATGTCGATCTCGAGCGGATTGCCAGGCAGACGGCCGGGCTCACCGGCGCGGATCTCGCGAACCTGTGCAACGAGGCGGCAATCCTCGCGGCGCGCAACGGGGCGCAGTACATCCGCTACGCGGACTTCGAGGCGGCGATGGAGCGAATCGTTGCCGGCCTCCAACAGCGCCGCGTGGTCTCGGACAAGGAGAAGCGGATCCTTGCGTATCACGAGGCGGGTCACGCCGTCATGTCGCACCTCACGGGCGAGCTCTTCCCGGCGCAGAAGGCGACCATCGTGTCGCGCGGGCAGGCGCTCGGCTACACCCTCAACATGCCGAACGAGGATCGCTACCTGCACACGCGGGAGGAGTTCGTCGACCTGATGATGGTGTACCTCGCCGGACGTGCGGCCGAGGAGATCGTGTTCGGCAGGATCACGAACGGGGCAGCGAACGACCTCGAGCGCGTCACCGACATCGCTCGCTCGATGGTGTTCGAGTTCGGCATGTCGGAGATCGCTCCGGCGAGGACGATGCGCGCTGACAACTACGCGCTGTCGGAGGAGACGAAGCGCCTTCGAGACTCCGAGCAGGCACGTCTGACCGATCACGCCTACGAGGAGGCCCAGCGCCTCCTTGCCAAGCACCGTGGCTCGCTCGACCGCGTTGCCGAGGCGCTGCTCGAGAAGGAGACGCTCGATCGCGGTGAGCTCGAGGCGTTGCTCGCCGACGTCAAGGTGGAGTCCCGATCGTCCGAGACCGTCGGCACCGTCCGCGCGCTGCCGCTCCGAGACTAGATCGACGCGCGCGCGCTCGCGGGTAGCATCGCGCCCGTGTACCTGCGCGGCATCCATCACGTGGGCGTCGCCGTTATCGATCTCGATGACGCGATCGCGACGTACGAGCGGTTGTTCGGCGCCCGGCTCGAGCATCGGGACTCTCTGGCAACGCAAGGCGTCGAAGCCGCGGCGATGCGCGTCGGTGACGGGCGGGTCGAGCTTCTCGAGCCGACGGGCGAAGACACGCCCGTCGGTCGCTTCATCGCGAGGCGCGGCCCCGGCATGCACCACGTCGCTCTCGAGACCGATGACGTCGAGGCGGCTCTCCGCGAGCTCTCCGCTGCAGGCGCACGGCTGATCGACGAGACGCCGAGGCGTGGCCTCTACGGGCTCGAGGTCGGGTTCGTCCATCCCGACGCCGTCCACGGCGTCCTCACGGAGGTGGTGTTCAGTGCCTGATGAAGCGTTCGTCCGGATCGAGATCGCACTCGACGGCGGGCAGATCCTGAGCTGGCTGGTGTCGCCCGCGAGTGCAGACGAGCTCGAGCGGTCGCTGACCTCGGGTGCTGCCGGCACGCTCACGCTCGAAGCCGAGGAAGGCAGCATTCTCCTCGTGCTGCCGCGAGTGTTGTACGCAAAGCGCTTCGCCCGCGAGGGCCGAGTGGGCTTCGAGGTCTAGGTCGATGCAGGTCGGGCTCGTCGGCCTGCCGAACTCCGGGAAGACGACGCTCTTCAATGCGCTGACCCGAGCTGGCGCGGAGGTGACGGCGTACGCGCAGGTGACCGAGAAGGCGAATGTCGGGATGGCGGCGATCCCCGATCCGAGGCCGGAGCAGATCGGCGCGACCGTCGGTTCGCGGAAGGTCACGCCGGCGGCGATTCGCGTGATGGACGTTCCCGGAACGGGCGGGTCGTTGCTCGCCGGCCTGCGAGAGTCGGCTGCCCTCCTCGCAGTCGCGGACGGCTTCTCCTCGGACGCAGATCCCGAGCGCGACCTCGATGCTCTCCGGCTCGAGCTGCTCATGGCCGATCGGGATCATGTCGAGCGCCGCCTCGAACGCGTGCGGAAGGAGGCGAAGTCCGGGCCTCGCTGCGACGCTCCAGGAGGTCGAACGGCTGGATCAGGCGCTCGCGCACCTCGATGCAGGCAACCCTCTCTCCGCGTTCCCCGCCGAGCTGCCGAAAGAGCTCGAGCCACTCACCACGAGGCCGCTGATCACCGTCGTCAACGGGCCGGACGGGATCGACTGCAAGCTCGAGATGGAGCTCGCCGAGCTTCCACCCGATGAGGCAGCCCAGTTTCGTGAAGGGCCTTCCGCTCTCGACCAGGTGATCCGTCGCTTGAAGGAAGCGCTTGGCCTGATTGCGTTCTTCACCGCCGGCGACACCGAGACGCGGGCATGGACGCTGCGCCAGGGTCAGACGGCTCTCGACGCGGCCGAGGCCATCCACTCCGACATCGCCCGCGGCTTCATTCGCTGCGAGGTGATCCGCTGGGACGACCTCCTCGCCGCCGGCTCTCATGCAGAGGCGGCACGACGCGGGTTGCAGCGGCTCGAGGGGAAGAGCTACGTCGTTGTGGATGGCGACGTCGTCAACGTGCGCTTCAACGTCTGACGGAGACCTAGGCCTCGTCGGGCTCGAGTCGGTGCGCCGCGAGGGCGGCGAACCACAGAGTGGCCAGAAGCACGAACGCGATGCCGAGCGCGCGCAGTAACTCGCCATTTCCAACGGCCGTGATAGGGACACCGAGGACTTCTCCCCCCACTCCGACGCCGCCCGAGGCGTCGCCGGCTGTCGCGATGAGCCAGGTCGTGATCAGCCCGGAACCCGCGGCAGCGGCGACGGCGGCGAAATACAGCCAGCGTGCGAGTCGCGCGGCGGCACCGACCGCGAGCGTGAGCCCGAGAATGATCAGCGCAAAGAAACTCCAGGAGAATGCGACCGCGGCGGTCTTGGTGTAGGCCTCGCTGTCGATCTCACGCCAGACGGCGAGCACGATCAGGTCGAGAGCGAGACCCGCGGCGAGGATGCTGACGAGCGCGACGATCTCAATCCGCCTGCGCCCGAGGCACGAGAGCGCGCAGGCAATGGTCGCACCCGCGACGAACGTGATCAATGCGACGCCGAGCCCGGTGCCGAACCCGACGGCTACATGGTCTGCGTCGAGCACCGCGACGACGCCGATCAGCGCGGCGATTCCCAGGGTCGTGAGGCTGGCGATCGCACCAAGACGGAGCGGCGAGGCCTGCATCGCTTGCGTGTTCGCTGCGCGTTGCACGCCTCCTGTCGCGCGGGTTGCCTCTAGTCGTTGCCGACCGGACGCGTTGCGGCCTGTGCGTCGAGCTGATTTGCGTGGTAGAGAACGGAGGCTTCGGCCGTGCGTGCTGCCTGGCGGTCGTGATGGCAGGCGACCGCGTGCAGGAGCTCGGCAAGCGCGGCGGTCTCGAGTGTGTGCGCGCGCTCCTCGATCATCCGCAGGCCGAGGTGAACATGGCCGAGGAGTCGTCCTTCCTCGGTCTGGGTAAAAGCGGGCCCCGGGCGGAGCTCGGCAATGCGACCGACGTCGTGGAGCAATGCCGCCGCGAGGAGGAGGTCGCCGCGCAGCCGCGGATGCAGCTGCAGCGTCTCACGGCAGAGCGTCGCGACGCCAACCGTGTGCTCGAGCAGCCCGCCGGCGTAGCCGTGGTGGCCGTCCGCCCCGGCGGCGGGTAGTACGCGGAACAGACGACGTAGCTCCGTGTCGCGCACGAACCCGTTCACGACCGACGCCAGGCCGGGATGGACAATGTCGGCCGCGAGATACTCGAAGAATCCGTCGAGCTCGTCCGCATCGCGGCGGAGAGCGGGAGTAAGTGCTGCCGGGTCAGCGTCCTCCGCGGCCTCGAGCGCGCGAACTTGCAGCTGCAGCTTGCCGCCGAAGCGCTCGACGCGGCCGAGGACACGGACGGCGTCGCCCTGGGCGAACCTGGTGTCGAGCAGCTCCACGTCGCTCCACACGCGTGCTTCGATGCGCCCGCTCGCGTCGGCGAGCTCGATGGCGAGGTAGGACGCTCCCGCGCGCGTCCGGCGGCGCTCCTTCCTGGTGACTGCATACACGCCCTCGACGACGCGGTCCTCGTCGAGATCGGCGATCGTGGTCACGGTCGGAGTCTATGAGGCTCGTTGGTACGCTCGCCCGGATGGCCGACGTGCAGCCGTTCCGGGCCGTTCGGTACTCCGGCGCGGCCGGATCGCTCGCGGATCTCGTCGCACCTCCGTACGACACGGTTTCGAACGAGGAGCGCGAGCAGCTCTATTCGCGCAGTCCGTTCAACGTCGTTCACCTGACGCTTCCGGACTCGGTCGAGGAGGCTGGTCGGCTCTACCGGAGCTGGGTCTCGGATGGAGTCGTAGCTCAGGACGAGAGCCCCGCGATCTGGCTGCTGGCGGAGGGCTACGTCGGTCCCGACGGCATCGAGCGCGAGCGCCATGGGCTGGTCGTCTCGCTCGCTGCAGAGCCGTACTCGACCGGATCTGTTCTGCCGCACGAGCGCACGCATCCACCCATCAAGGCCGACCGCCATCGCCTCTTGCGCGAGACCCAGGTGCACGCCGAGCCGATCTTCGTCCTCGTCGACCGAGGGATCGCGGTCGAGGAGCCCGAACGCCCTCCGGATCTCGAGGTCGGCCGCTCCCGTCTCTGGCGGCTTCCGGACACTCTCCCGGGCCCGATCGTCGACGGTACGCAGCTTCTGATCGCCGACGGACACCACCGGTACGAGAGCACCGTCGAACTTGCTGCGGAGTCGGGGTCGTCCACCGCGCGGATCATGGCGCTCCTCGTCTCGACGGAGGACCCGGGGCTACATGTCTTCCCGACGCATCGCGTGTTCACCGCCCGACCCGATCTTCGTGCCGGGCCGGAACGCGAGTCGCTCGCGAGTCTCGACGAGGCACTCGCCAGGCTGTCGGACGAGCCGTACTCACGCTCCGCCGCAGTCGCCTACCGCGCGGGGCACATCGAGCTCGTTCAGGGTCACGAAGGCGAGCTCGACGTGGATCTCGTCGATCGACATGGGCTCGACGGGATCTCGTACACGCCACGCGCGCAGGAGGCGGTGGCAGCGGTGGATACAGGAGATGCCGATGTCGCTTTCCTCGTGCGCGAGCCGCGCGTCGCCGATGTTTTCGCCGCCGCTCGACGCGGCGAGCGGATGCCGCAGAAGAGCACGTACTTCTTCCCGAAGCCGCTGTCCGGGCTTCTCTTCCACCCGGTGGAGATTTCGGGGCGGGCGTGACGCCGTGGCTCGACATCTGCCGCGACTGCGTCCACGACATCCGCGCGGTCCTCGAGCGCCTGCCGACAAGGGCTGAGCGCGAGCCCGTTCTTCGGCGTGGGCACGGCGGTGACGATACGACGGCAATCGACCAGGCAGCCGAGGATGCGGTTGTCGCGCGACTCGACGCGTCAGGTGAGAGCTTCGTCCTCGTCTCGGAGGAGCTCGGTACCCGCATGTTCGGCACCGGCGGTGCACGGGTCGTTGTCGTCGATCCCATCGACGGTTCGATCAACGCGAAGCGTGGGATCCCGTTCTTCTCGTTCTCACTTGCCGTTGCAGAAGGGCCGGTTCTGGGCGATGTGGTCTTTGGTTACGTCTACGACTTCGGAACCGGCGAGGAGTGGACTGCAACGAGGGGTGGAGGCGCGTTCTTGAACGACCTGAAGCTCCCGCTGGTCGAGCCGAGCGAGCGAATCGAGATTCTGTCTTTCGAGGGGACGACGACAGCTGCGATCGCCGAGCGGTCGGAATCCGTGTCCACGGTCGCGGACAGGCTGCGGGTGATGGGCTCGCTTGCATTGTCGCTCTGCCATCTCGCGGCGGGCCGCGTCGACGCCGTGTGCTCGCTCAAGCCGGCGCGCTCGGTGGACATCGCGGCTGCGCAGCTTCTGGTGCGCGAGTGCGGCCTGGCAATCGAGCTCTTCGAGGATCCACCGTTTGCCGCGGCACCCCTCGATCTCCTGCCCCGCTCGCGTCTGGCCGCGGCCGCTACGCAGGCGCACGTCGAGTCGCTTGCGCGGGCTCTCGCCGACTAGCCGCTACGAGCGCCAGACGACGTACGCCCAGCCACCGAGCGGCGCGTCGAGGGCCTTTGCCGTTGCGTTGCACACCCGGAAGAGAAGCTGTCCCGGCGCGTTCGTGTTGAAGAGCGGTGTCACGAAGAGCCCGGTGGGGAGATTGCGGGTCGGGAGCACGAGCGTTCGGTCGTAGGCCTGGATGCCTGCAACCGCGGCGCGCTGCGAGAGGCACGTGTGTGCGGCTATCGAAGGGAGGTTTACACGCACTTGTCCGTCGAGCACGGCTGTGTCCGCGAGCAGGAGCGAGCCGTCGTCGATCTCGGCACCCGTTACGGCGTCTTCCCCGATCGCAGGGCTCGGATAGGCGCCTGCGAGATCACCGCCCGCCGCGACCCCATCGATCGTGGCAGCTGGCCCGGGCGGGCCCTGGGCACCGCGAGGAAGCTGTCCGGGTCTGAAGTCATGTGCGAGCAGCGAGCCATTTCTGACCTTCGCAGCGGTCACCGCCCCGTCGCGCAGCTCGACCGTTCCCACCGAGCCGCGCGGCACGGCCAGGCTCGCGGCTGCTCTTCCGAGTGGAGTGGAGCCGAGCACGGCGACGACGAGTGCAGTTGCGGAGAGCGCAATGGAGAGCCGATGGCCCATGTCCACGGGTTCTGCCTTCATCCTCGGGTTCCTCGCGCCGGGTACCCTCAACTCGATGACCCCTGACCGCGACGCCATCCTGAAAGCGCTCGAGCAGGTGATCGACCCCGAGCTCAAGCGTCCTGTGACCGAGCTCGACATGGTTCGCGATGTCGTCGTCGAGGACGACGGCGCGGTGCTCGTGACGATCGCGCTTACGGTCGTGGGCTGCCCCCTCCGCCACTCGTTCGAGGAGCAGGTCGGCCGGTTCGTCGGCGAGGTTCCCGGCGTCACCCGCGTACGACTGGACTTCGATGTCATGAGTGCGGACGAGAAGGCGGCGCTCGCGTCCCGATTGCGTGGGGGTCGCCCCGAGAAGAGCATCTCGCTCTCGCCTTCGACCCGCGTAGTGGTCGTCGCGTCCGGGAAGGGCGGCGTCGGGAAGTCGACGGTCACCGCAAATCTCTCCTACGCGCTTTCGCTGCTCGGCGAGCAGGTCGGTGTTCTCGACGGCGATGTCTACGGGCACTCCATTCCGCACATGCTCGGCGTCCAGCAGAAGCCGATCTCCGTGGACGAGATGATCGTCCCGCCGGTGCGCGGTGACCTCAAGCTCATGTCGATCGGGTTCTTCCTGGACGAGAACGCACCGGTCATGTGGCGCGGCCCCATGCTCCACCGGGCGCTCGAGCAGTTCCTCTCCGACGTCCACTGGGGCGAGATCGACACGCTCGTCGTCGACATGCCTCCCGGAACGGGCGATGTTGCGATGTCGCTCGGCCAGCTCCTTCCGCGCGCCGAGGTCCTGGTGGTGACCACGCCCCAGCCAGCCGCACAGCTGGTCGCCGTGCGCTCGGCGCGGATGGCTCAGAAGATGGACATGAGGATTCTCGGAGTCGTGGAGAACATGTCGTACCTCGTAGGAACGGGCCAGGAGATCTTCGGCTCGGGCGGAGGTCAGCGGCTTGCGGACGAGATCGGAGCTCCGCTGCTCGCGCGCATTCCGCTCGACCCGATTCTGCGCGAGTCCGCCGACGACGGAACCCCGGTGCTCGAAGTCGCTCCCGACTCCGAGGCGGCCGCTGCGATCTCGGCGTTGGCCCAGTCCGTGCTGGCGTCGCGCGCGGGCATGATCCGCAAGCCGCTCACCGTCCTCGGCTAGCGGCTCTCTAGACTCGCGGACGTGCCGGCCGCAGCGTTCTTCGACCTCGACCGGACCCTGATCTCGCAATCGAGCTCGCTGTCCTTGGCGGGCACGTTCCGGCAGCGCGGGCTGATCGGAAGACGGCAGCTGCTGAAAGCGCGCGTCGCGCAGCTCGTCTTCGTTCGCTTTGGCGCCGGCCAGTCGCGCGTCGGCCAGACGGCGGACAGTGCGATGGCCATTCTCCAGGGGCTTCCCGTCGAGACCATGCGCGAGATCGTGTCCGGCGCCCTCGACTCCGTCCTGAAGCCGCTCGTCTTCCGAGAGGCTCTCGACCTGGTCGCACAGCATGTCGCGCGTGCCGAGCGGACGTACATCGTCTCAGGGGCGCTCCAGGAGGTCGTGGAGGTGCTCGCCGAGGAACTGCGATTCGACGGTGGCGTCGGCTCTCGCGGTGAGATCGTCGACGGGCTGTACACAGGGCGGCTCGAACGACGCCTCTACGGCCCTGCCAAGGCCGTCGCGCTCCAGGAGCTTGCCGCCGACGATGATCTGGATCTCGAGGCCTCGACGGCGTATTCGGACTCGCACACGGATCTCGCGTTCCTCGAAGCCGTTGGCCATCCGGTCGCGGTCAACCCGGACCGCGCACTTCGTGACGTCGCAGCGCAGCGCAACTGGCCCGTGCTGACCTTTCGGATTCCTGCCTTCGAGTGAGCATGACGAGCGCCGAGGCGAGGAATCGGCTGGCGCTGCTCGGATTCGAGCCCGTGGCAGCGGAGGTGCTCCTCGCCCACTTCGAGGACGCGGACCGCAGGGGCAAACGTGGCCATGGACTCGCCCGCGTCGCCTGGCTCGAGACGCTCGAGCTCGATCCGCACGCCCAGCCCGTACGCGTTCTCGAGGGTGAAGGCTTCGAGCGCTGGAGTGGAAACGGCGCGCTCGGCTACCTCGTTCTGGACGAGATCGTGCGCACGACCCTCGCAAGTCCCCCGGCGCACGCACGAGTCGTGGTAGCGGAGCGCTGCTTTCCGACGGGCGTACTCGGCTATTGGGCACGTCGCCTCGCAGAAGGTGGGCTCGTGGCGGCGCTCACGGCGACGTCGCCACGGCGGCTTTCGCACCCCGACGGCGGCCCACCCTTGACCGGCACCAACCCACTTGCGATCGCGATTCCCTCGAGTGACGGCCCGCCGATCGTCACAGACGTCTCGATGGGCGCGGTCACGCACGGCGATGTGCTCTCCGGGGACGCTCGAGCCGAGGATCTCGTCCCGTTCGGCGGAGAGCACGCGCACAAGTCGTTTGCCCTCGCGGTCGGCCTCGAGCTTCTCGTCGGTGCGCTCGCCGGACCCGAGCACGGCGCGGTCCTCGTCGTCGCTCGTCCCGAGCACGACCCCGTGCCCGCGATCCGCAAGCTCGCGGCAGGCACGCGCCTTCCGGGAGGTTAGCGGGTCACAACCGGACCGGCGTCGGCGGGCGCAAAGCCCCGTTCGAATGCCTGCAGGTTGTCGACGACGAGCCGCGTCATCGCTTCTCGCGCCTGGCGGGTAGCACTGCCGAGATGTGGGGTCAGAACGACGTTAGAGAGACCGAGGAGCTCGGGCGGAACGCGCGGCTCGTCCACGAAGACGTCGAGGCCCGCCCGGAGACGACCCGACAGCAATTGCGCTACGAGCGCTCTCTCGTCGACAACCTCGCCTCGCGCCGTGTTGACCAGGCAGGCTCCGTCACGAAGCAGTGCGAGCTCCGTCGCGCCGATCAGGCCGCATGTCTCGGGAGTCAACGGCACGTGCAAGGTCACGATGTCGGCTTCGGCGAGAAGCGCGGCCAGCTCGCGGAACTCGCCGAGCTCGCTCTCGACGGGGTGGCGTTGCGTGTACAGGACGCGCAGATCGAACCCTTGCGCTCGCCGTGCGACCGCGGTGCCGATCCGCCCGAGGCCGACGATGCCGAGAGTCGATCCCGCCAGCTCCTCTGCGACCGGGCCATCGGGCCACGATCCAGTCCATCCGCCCGTGCGTACGAGTCGATCTCCTTCGACCACCTGACGCCTCGTGGCGAGGATGAGCGCGAACGCGAGATCGGCCGTAGCTCGGTCGAGGACGCCCGGCGTGTTCGTGACGATCACTCCGCGTGCGAGGCACTCCTCGACACCGATGCGGTCGTACCCGACGCCGAAGTTGGCGACGATGCGCAGGTGTGGCAGAAGGTCGAGCGGAACTGGCTCGTTCGCGACAACGAGACCTTCGACGTCGGCGCGCACGCGGTCGAGCTCGGCGAGCGGCAGCACCTCGAGGTCTCCGAGCTCAGCGAGCGCCGGCCCGGGATAGCGACGCGTTGCGAGGAACTTCACGGACGGATCTAGCTGGACTTCCGTCGAAGCGCATTCAGCACGAACGGATCGACGGCATCCTCGCCGTCGACGCGCTCCTCCAGGTTCTCGACGCCGGCCCAGTCCTCGAGACGTTCGAAGCCGAGGACGGCGAGGCGCTCGTCGATCTCCGAGCGGAGCCCGTCGTCGACGGCAATCCACTTCGAGCGGGGCGTCGCGACGAAGAGCTCCTGGTGGATGGCGAATATCCGCCGGAGCTCTGCGAGCGGTCGCTCGTGGTCGTCCACCCGCAGATCCACGAACACATCCGAGAGACCCGCGAAGCCCTGTTCGGGCCCGACGACGAGGATCGCGGCCGACTGCTGGCCGCGTGCGTCCCCGCCGGCGGTCTGGGCTGCGTCGAGGCAGTCGAGAAGCCTCTCGGCGAGCGGCTTTCCCGCCGTGCTCTCGAACGTCTCGGCGAGCGCATCAACCGTCTCGCCAGAGACGAGGATGTTGCCCTGCGCGGCGTAGCCGGTACCTGTTCGCGCGCCAGCCCATGCGAGGCATTTCTCCCCTGTGTACGAGGCGCCGCGGCCTTCGCCGTCGACCACCCCGAGCTGGCGCTGGGCCCGTTCCTCGTCCGCGTCTGTCAGGCGCGAGACGACCGCACCGGCGGGAAGTCCTTCGCGGAGCAGCTCCAGGCCGCCGGGTCCGTAGCGGGGATTTGCCCAGGACTGCGTCGCGACTGCGCCGACGAGTGGCTCCGCCCAGGGGACGATCGAGCCGACCGCGAGGAACTTCGACTGGACCGCCACGCCCCACTGTCGTGCGCCGAGATCGCAGGCGCAGATCGAATACGTGCTGACGAGTGGGCTAGCCGTACGTGAGCTCCGAGAGGTTCAGGGTCAGGAGAGTGTCGTCCCGAACGAGCACACACGCGACCTCGCCGCGGGAGAGCGCCGCGACGACGTCTTGCGCCGTGGACGCGCGAACGACGATCGGCGTTCCGCGCTCGTGAGCGGCTCGGATCGTCTCGAGGTCACCCACGTCATCGAGGACGAGCGCGCCTTCGAGATCGACCGTTCCCTGGACGACGATCTCCGGGACCTTCCGTCCGGTCGAGCCGAACCAGCGCTCTCGCATCAGAGCGCCAACCAGGGCAGTGATGCGGCTGCATCGGAGGCCAGATCGAGAATGGGCTGCACGACGAAGAACGATCCGACCGTGACCACCACGGCTGCTCCGATCGCCGTCGCGAGAAACGGGTCGCGGGGCGGAGCACCGCCGGCGATCGCGAGCGATGCACCGTCGAGCGCGTTCCGCATGTACATCCAGCGCACGACGTTGAGGTAGTAGGCAAGCGACACGGCCGTTGCCGCCACGCCGACGAGCACGAGCCACCAGTCCCCCGAGTCGTACGCCGCAGAGAAGACGAAGAGCTTTCCGAACATCCCGCCCGTCAGCGGGAACCCTGCGAAGCCGAGCATGAAGACCCACATGGCCGCGCCGTAGTAGGGCCGTTCCCAGCCGAGCCCGGCGAGTGACTCGAGGGTCACCGCTGTTCCGAGCTCTCGCTCGCGAGCCGCGACGACAGCAAAGGCGCCTATCGACATCGCCGCGTAGGGGACGAGGTAGTAGAGGAGCGCTTCGGCCCCCCGCTCGCTCGCGGCCGCGATCGCGATCAGCATGAACCCCGCGTGCGAGATCGACGAGTACGCGAGCAGCCGCTTGACGTCGCGTTGCGCCAGAGCCGCAAGGTTTCCCCAGACAAGTGAGATGCATGCGATGACCGCGACCGCGATCGTCCAGATCTCACTCTCCTCCGGGAACGCGGTGACGAGAAGGCGCAGGGTGACGACCAGCGCGGCCGCCTTCGTCGCGGCGGACATGAAAGCGGTGACCGACGTCGGCGCACCTTGATAGACGTCGGGTGTCCACATGTGGAACGGCGCGGCCGAGATCTTGAACGCGAGCCCAGCGAGGATCATCGCGAGACCGGCGACGAGGAATGCGTCATCCCCGGCACCCGCTGCCGCGATCTCGGAGAAGCCCAGCTCCGCAGTCGCCCCATACACGAGTGCAGACCCGAAGAGCAGGATCGCCGACCCGAAGCCTCCGACGATCAGGTACTTGAGTCCTGCCTCGAGCGATGTCTCACGTTCTGTGTCGAGCGCGACCAGGATGTAGAGACAGAGCGAGAACCACTCGAGCCCGAGGAACATCGTCATGAGGTTCTCGGCCTGCACGAAGAACACCATCCCGGCGCCGGCAGCCGCGAGCAGCGCGTAGTACTCCCCGTGGCTCTCGCGACGCCGCTCGCTCCACGAAACGAGTACGACGACCGCTCCGGTGACCGCGAGGAGCACCTGCGAGAACGCACCCAACTGGTCTCGGACCATGGAGTCGGAGAGGAGCACCTCCGGCGTAGGCGTCTCGTCGAAGACGACGCCCGCCAGGATCGCGGCGAGAACGAAGCCCACGAGCACGACGGTTGCAGCCAGAGCCTTGCGCATCCAGGCCGGCGCGAGCACCGAGCCGAGGAGCGCGACACCGGACGCAGCCAGGAGCGCGAGCGCAGGAGAGAGCGCGAGCCAGTCGACCTGGGGCGTGTCGATCATCCCGTGTCCTCTGGCACGAAGAACGCCGTGTAGTCCCGGACGTCGAGCGCACGGTCGCTGATCGCAGCGGGCCAGGCAGAGAGCACGACCAGGATCAGGACGAGGGGGAGCACGAGGCTCAGCTCGCCGGGGCGAAGGTCGAGTGCCTCGTCGCGAACCGCGGATCCCTGGCGGTCGTGCAGCACGGCGGAGATCACGCGCAGCACGTACATCGCGGCGAGGACGATTCCGAGAGCGACGACCGCCGTGTAGCCCCAGCCCTGTGCGTAGACACCGGTCATGATCAGGAACTCGCCGGCGAACGTGGCCGAGCCCGGCACCGCGAGTGCGATCATTCCCGCGGTGAGCACGACGGTGGCGAGGACAGGCCGACCGCGAGCCATTCCGCCGAGAGTGCCGAGCTCGCCCGTGCCGCACCGGTGCTCCACCATCCCGACGAGCAGGAACAACGACGCGGAGATCAGCGCGTGGTTCACGGACTGCAGGATCGAGCCGGCGATTCCACCACCGGTGGCTGAGAACAACCCGACGGTGATCAGCCCCATCTGCGCGAGCGAGGAGTACGCCACGATCCCTCTCAGATCCGGAGCACGGAATGCGAGGACGGACCCGTACACGATTCCGGCCGCTGCGAGGACCAGAAACACGCCACGCAGGTCGTTCACGGGCTCGGGAAACTTCAGCAGCAGGATCACGAAACCCCAGACCGCAGTCTTCGAGACGACGCCCGAGAGAACCGCGGTCACCTCGATCGGGGCCTCGCGATACGTGAGAGGGAGCCAGCCGTGCAGAGGGAAGATCGGAGCCTTGATCACGAACGCGACGGCGAATCCGAGGAAGATCCAGACGTTGTCGCTCGGACCCGACGCGACGAGCGAGAACGTCCCCTGGGTGACGCCGAAGGCGACGACCGATGCGAGCATCAGCAGCGACCCGGCCATCGTGTAGACGACGAAGGTGAGGGTCGCCATGCTCCGGCGCGCCCCACCCCAGACGCCGACGAGGATGTACAGCGGGATCAGCATCGACTCGAACGAGACGTAGAACAGGAGCAGGTCCTGCGCGGCGAACGTCGCGACGACCGCGCCGGTGAGGAAGAGCATCAGCGCGTAGTACGCCCGCGGTCGCTCTCGACCCGCCCGCAGCGCGTAGCCGATGGCCGCAGCCGCCACGACGACGCTCGCGCCCGTGAGCCAGAGGGTGAAGCTGAAGAAGCCGACGGAGTACGAGATCCCGAGGCTCTCGACCCACTCGTGCGATGTCTGGAGCTGAACCCCGCCCACGTCGAAGTCGAACTGCCTGACAGCGACGGCCCACAGCACGACCTCGACCAGGGCGACGACCAGCGCCAGCCCCGCGGTCGCGATCCTGGGCAGCGGGAGCGCGAAGACGAGAAGTGCGCCGGCGAAGGGGAGGACGATGAGCGCGGTCGGTGAGCATCTACCGCACCGCGACGAAGACGAGGACGAGGACGACAACGGCGAAGGTGATCGCCAGCGCGTACATGCGTATGAGGCCGGACTGGATGCGCGCGACCTCGCCGCCGACCTGAATGGTTCCGGAGCCGATCTCGTCGAGCGAACGCTCGATCACCGGCTCCTCGACTCTTCTCCTGAGAACGCTCGAGAGCGCTACGGCAGGGCGGTAGAACAGGCCGTCGTACAGCTCGTCGAAGTAGAACTTGTGCTCGAACACGCGCCAGAGCTCTGGACGAGTCACGAGCTGCCGACCCGCGTAGAAGGCACGACGCGCGAGGTACAGGCCGACGAGGCCGAGCGCGACCGCGATCGCGCTCGTGAGGTATTCCTGGGTCAGCGTCGGCTCGACCAGAGGCTCTGCGGTCTCCCCGATCCACTCGATGAACGGCTCCCAGACGCCTGGGATCACGACCAGCCCGCCGATCGTCGCGAGCACGGTCAGGATGCCGACCGGAACGAGCATCGAGAACGGCCCCTCGCCATGGGCTGCGTGGGCTGCGCTCGCCTCGGCTTCCTTCGCCTCCCCTCGGAAGACCGTGTAGTAGAGCCTGAACGCGTACGCCCCAGTAAGAAGCGTCCCGACGAGTGCGGCCGCATACAGCGTCCAGCCGAGCGCACCCCCCAGTGCGAGGGCGGACGCGAGGATCCCGTCCTTCGACCAGAAGCCCGCGAACGGCGGGATTCCGACGAGCGCGAGCGTGCCGACCAGGAACGCGATGTGCGTCCGCGGGAGAGCTGCCTTCAGGCCACCCATCTTCCGGATGTCCTGCTCGCCGCCGAGGTGGTGGATGACGACACCGGCGGTCATGAAGAGGAGCGCCTTGAAGAAGGCATGCGTCATGAGATGGAAGATCGCGTAGCCGTACGCGCCGATTCCGGCCGCCAGGAACATGTAGCCGATCTGGGACATCGTCGAGTACGCGATGACGCGCTTGATGTCCCACTGGACGAGCGCGATGAGCCCGGCGACGAGCAGGGTGATCGTCCCGAGGATCGCCGCCAGGTGCTGGATGTCGACCGCGAGCTCGAAGAGCGGGTGTGCTCGCACGAGCAAGTAGACGCCTGCGGTGACCATCGTCGCGGCGTGGATGAGCGCGGACACGGGCGTTGGCCCTTCCATCGCATCCGGAAGCCAGGTGTGAAGCGGTATCTGGGCCGATTTCGCAATCGCACCGCCCAGGAGCCCGAGCGCGACGAGATTCAGCGTGGTCGACGACAACGACGGGGCCTGCTCGAACACGGCGAAGAACTCGAGCGTCCCCGTACCCCACACGAGGAGGACGAGCGCGACGGCAAAGGTCGCGTCGCCGACCGCGTTCATGATGAAGGCCTTCTTGGCCGCCGCGATCGCCGCCGGCCGCTGATGCCAGAACCCGATCAGGAGGTACGAGGCGAGGCCGACGAGTCCCCAGCCGACGAGGAGGAGGAGGAAGTTTCCAGCCTCCACGAGCAGCAGCATCGAGAAGACGAAGAGGGACATGTACGCGAAGTACCGGCGCTCCTCGTCGTCGCCGGCCATGTA
This sequence comes from uncultured Actinomycetes bacterium, assembly GCA_963756925.1. Lineage (GTDB taxonomy): Bacteria > Actinomycetota > Thermoleophilia > Gaiellales > Gaiellaceae > GMQP-bins7. The sequence goes on from CAVWPL010000012.1 coordinate 389,218, forward strand.
GCCCATCGAGTACCAGACGATCAGTCCGCCGACTCCGGAGACGACGAGCATCATCACGACAGAGAGCGGGTCGACCAGTATTTGGAAGCCGACATCGAAGTCGCCGGCCGCGAGCCAGGTGTACGCGGTTGCGACGTGCTCTCTGTCCTCTGCGTCCTTGCCCAGGAGCCCGATCAGCGCGACGACCGCGCCACCAAAGGCGACGAACGTGGACAGGGTCGAGATCCAGCCGGCCGTTCGCCGCGTGATGTCCTGGTCCATGACCGTGATCACGACCGCACCCACGAGCGGGGCGAGCAGGCAGATCCACGCGCCGGTTATCACGCTAGGCGCCGATCACCCTCGGAGGACGTTCGCCCGGTCGACGTCGAGGGCGACTCCGCGCCTGGCCATCGCGACGATCAGCCCGAGGCCGACCGCGACCTCGCCTGCTGCGACCGCCATCACCGCGAGCGCGAAGATCTGGCCGTCGAGGGCTCCCGCCTGCCGCGAGAACGCGATGAGCGCGAGGTTGCCTGCGTTCAGCATGATCTCGAGCGAGAGCAGGACGATCAGCGGGCTCCGCCGGAGCATCACCCCCATCGCTCCCGTCGCGAACAGGATCGCGGCGACGATCAGGTACCACCCTACGCCGGGTCCGTCGACGGTGATCCCTCCTTCTCGCGCGTCGTCCCGAGGACCACGCCGCCAATTGCGGCGACGAGGAGGACGATGGACGTGATCTCGAAGGCGAGCAGATGGTCGGTGAGGAACAGCTCGCCGATCTCACCCGGGCTTCCGAAGGAGTCGGACACCTGCGCGGGCTCGGAGAGACTGTCGCCCCAGGCGAGCCCGAGGACGATCACGACCTCGACCAGGATTGCCGCCGCCGCGACGATCGCGGCTGCTCGCAGGAGCGGCGGGCCGCCGGCCCACGGGGCGTCCGCACGGCCTCCGAGATACGCGATGACGAAGAGGAACATCACCATCACGGCTCCGGCATAGACGAGCACCTGGGCAGCGGCGAGGAACTCGGCCGCAAGGAGGAGGTAGAGGACCGCGAGGGACGCGAGGTTCCCGATCAACGCGAGCGCGGAGTAAAAGGGGTTCTGGAGGCTGACGACCGCGATGCCGCTGGCCACGCAGCCGCCGGCTGCGAGGAACCACACCATCCAGACGAGGACGTTCCCCATTCCCTACGACCTGTCCTTGTACGCGGGCACCGGGGTGTCGTACAGCTTCGGGTCGGCGACGGGGACCCGCTTGATCGGCTCTGCCAGCAGCATGTCCTTCGTGTAGATGAGGTCGTCGCGCGAGTACTCGGAGATCTCGAACTCGTTGCCCAGCGTGATCGCGTCGAAGGGACACGCGAGCTCGCAGTAGCCGCAGAAGATGCAGCGGCTCATGTTGATCTCGTAGATGCGCGCGTAGCGCTCGCCCGGGGACACGCGGTTCTCGGCTGTGTTTTCGTCCGCGACGACGCGAATGCAGTCCGCGGGGCAGGCGGCTGCGCAGAGCGAGCAGCCGACGCACTTCTCGAGGCCGTTTTCGTGCTTGTGCAGCCGATGGCGACCGCGGAAGCGCGGGTAGACCGGGCGCTTGTACTCGGGGTACTGCTGCGTGATCGGCTTGCGGAAGATCTGCCGGAACGTGACCGCGAACCCCTTGAACGTGCCGAGCGGTTGCGGGCTCACAGCCAGACCACCAGCACGGCGGTGACGACGGCGTTCACTGTCGCCACGGGGAGCAGGATCTTCCACCCGAACCGCATCAACTGGTCGTAGCGGAGACGCGGGAGCGTCGTTCGCATCCAGATGAAGATGTAGAGCAGCACGACGAGCTTGGCGATGAACCAGATGGGTCCCATCCAGCTCGGGCCGTCCCATCCGGGACCGTGCCAGCCGCCGAGGAAGAGGGTGATGCAGAGCGCCGAGAGCGTGATCAGGTTGATGTACTCCGACATCGAGAACAGGCCGAAGCGCATGCCGCCGTACTCCGTGTGGTACCCGGCAACGAGCTCCTGCTCGGCTTCGGGGAGGTCGAACGGTGCACGCGCGGTCTCGGCGGTGCCTGCGAGCAGGAAGACGACGAGCCCGACGAACTGTGGCACGGCGTACCAGACGGTTCCGTCCTGCGCGGCGACGATGTCGTTCAGCCGGAGCGACTCGGCCATGATCACGACGCCGAGGACCGAGAGAGCCAGGGAGACCTCGTACGAGACGAGCTGTGCGCAGGTGCGCATCGACCCGAGGAGCGCGTACTTCGAGTCGGATGCCCAGCCCCCGAGGATGAAGCCGTAGATCCCGACCGAGCCGATCGCGAAGATCAGGATCAGCCCGATCGAGACGTCGGCAATCTGGCCGGGGATGTACACGCCGCCGATCTCCCAGCCAGGGCCGAACGGGATCACCGAGAAGGTCACGAGCGCGGTGAACGCTGCGAGGAACGGCGCGAGGATGTAAAGCCAGTCGATCGCGGCGGCAGGGCGGAAGCTCTCCTTGTGAAGCAGTTTGAGCAGGTCGGCGATCGGCTGCAGCAGGCCGTACGGGCCCACGCGGTTCGGGCCGTAGCGGAGCTGCATGCGCGCCATCACCTTCCGCTCGGCGAGCGTCAGGTACGCGAAGGTCGCGAGCACGAGATTGATGACCACGACCGCCTCGATCGCGCTGACCCACCACTCGGGCTGCGGGACGCTCATGGCCCAGCCTTTCCCTGCGAGCCAAAGGCGAGCGACGCTCACGTCTTCACCACCTCGACCGACGGATGGAGGTCGCCCGCGTGCTCGTCCGCGATGCGGGCGACACCAGCGACCAGTCTCCGTGAGACCTCGGCTCGCAGCTCGACCGACGTCCCGTTCGAACGGACGAGCACCGTGTCCCCGGTCTCGATCCCCCGTCGTCGGGCGTCTTCGGACGACAGCTCGACCGCGGGCTCCGGTCGGAGGAACTGAAGCTCTGCGACGCGCTCCACGGCGGGCCCGGAGAACAGCGGGTGGTAGCGATGAAGGCGAAGCTCGCCTACGAAGTGGCCGTCGCCGGAAGCGGTTGACGGAGCCGGCGACGGCGTCGACGCGGGTTCCGGCGCTTCATACGGTCGCCTTACCGGAAGCGGAGCTCGTAGGCCGATCTCCTGGAGCGCGAGCTCCGGGAAGAGATGCTCCGCGAGGCTCGCCTGAACGCCCGCAGCATGCGGAGGCACGTCGACGCCGAAGCGCGCAGCGAGCTTGCTGACCCACGCCAGCTCGTCGGGACACGGAGGAGGCACCGCCCGGCGGAGGCGCTGGACGCGACCCTCGAGATTCATTGTCGTCCCGTCCCGCTCCAGCGCGCCGGTCGCGGGAAGGACGACGTCGGCCCAGCCTGCGGCGAGCTCGTGGTACATGGTTACTGCGATCACACGCCCAGCCTGCTCCGCGAGTGCACGCACGCTCGGATCGGCTGCCGCCTCGTCGCCCGAGACGAACAGGAGCTCGATCGGCTCGGGGTCGACCTCCTCGGCGTCGGCTGCCACCGCCCAGGCCGCTGCGACCCCAAGGCCGTTGGCGATTCCTGGAATGTGGAACGCGCCACACCCGTCCTTCCCTTCGAAGCCGATGGCGTGCGCGAGCTCCGCGATACGCGCGCCGCCTCCTCCGCCCGGCCCAGACCAGATCAGCACCGCGCGATCGGCTGCGCGCAGACGCTTGCCGACTGCGTTGCGGGCGCCGGCGAGCTCCGCGCACTTCGCTGCTGCCCCGCCCGGCTCGGTCTGCACGGAGCCGCTCGGCGAGCACACGATGATCTCCGCTCCGCGTCGCCCGGCCTCCTTCACCCAGAGCTCGACGACCGGCGCCCGCTCGGCGATTGGGTCGTCTCCGACGATGACCACGAGCTCCGCGTCACCGATTCCGGAGAGTGGAAGCCGGAAGGCGTCCAGGGCGGTCGACGTCGCCTCCGGGAGCACCGCCGAGTGCGCTCCGAGTCCATTCCGGAGGAGTTGGCCGAGCGCGTACGCCAGCTCCATCGTCTCCGATCCGGAGAGCGCGGTGACGATCGAGCCCTCTGCCTCGCGCAGCAGCGCCTCGACCTCGTCGAGCGCGTCGTCCCAGCCGATCTCCTGCAGCCCCTTGGGGCCGCGCCGGAGCGGCGTCGTGATCCGGTCCTCGGCCCGGAGGTGCGGATAGGTGAAGCGCCCCTTGTCGCAGAGCCAGCCCCGGTCGATCTCGGGATGGTTGCGGCTCAGGATCCGCTTGACCTTGCCCTCGCGGATGGTCGCCGTGATGTTGCAGCCGACTGCGCAGCCCGTGCAGACGGTCGGCACGTCCTGGATCTCCCAGGGGCGAGCCTCGAAGCGGTACAGCGTCGACGTCGAGTGCGCCGACAGGACAGAGCTCGATGACATTGCCGGAGAACGCGGAGCGGTACGGCTCGTCCTCGAAGGTCGCGATCTCCGTGCGTGCGCTCCTGTTCCGCGCGATCAGCTGCCCGTCCTCCGCGACGTCCTCCGAGAAGCGCGTGCAGCGGTAGCAGAGAATGCAGCGCTCGCGATCGAGCGCGATCAGTGGCGAGATCGGGATCGGCTTGTCGAATGTGACCTTCGAGAATGTCATTCGAGTCGACCCCGGCCCGTACCGGAAGGTGAGGTCTTGCAGCGGACACTCGCCGCCCTTGTCGCAGACCGGGCAGTCGAGCGGATGGTTGACCAGGATGAACTCGAGCGTCGCCTCCTGACCGTCCTTGGCCTTGGGGGAGGTGGCAGCGGTCCGTACCACCATTCCGTCCTGGACGGTCAGCGTGCATCCCGCCTGGAGCTTCGGCATGCCCTCGATCTCGACGAGACACATGCGACACGCACCGACCGGTGGCCCGAGGCGCGGCTCGTAGCAGAACACGGGAATCTCGATGCCCGCCGCCAGCGCCGCTTCGACGATGCCCGTGCCCTTCGGAACCTGGACAGTGCGGTCGTCGACGTTGAGCGTGACGAGATCCGTCGAAGCTGTCTCGCTCACGCGTGCGCCGCCTCCTGAGCGTGGCGCGCGTGCATCGCGGTCGGGGCGAGGATGTCCTCGAGCGAGGAGTCGCCCCCGAACGGACAGCGTCCGAGCGTGATATGTGCCTGGTACTCGTCGCGGAAGCGGTCCACGTAGCTCATGACCGCGATCGCATCGGAGTCGCCGAGTGGGCATAGGCACTTGCCGAGGATTCGATCGCAGACGGAGAGCAGGAGGTCGAGGTCGGCCTGGCTCGCGCGACCGCCCTCGATCTTCTCGAGGATCTGCGTGAGCCAGCGTGTCCCCACGCGGCACGGAGTGCACTTCCCGCACGACTCGTGCTCGTAGAACTGCGAGACGCGGATTCCGAGCTGCACCATGCAGCAGCGGTCGTCGATGACCACGACACCCGCCGAGCCGATCGACGAGCCCGCCGCGACGAGCGATGTGAAGTCGAGCCGCGTGTCGATGTCCGCGGCCGTGAGGATCGGCGTGGACGAGCCGCCAGGGATGACCGCCTTGAGCTCCCTGCCGCCCGGCACGCCGCCGCCGATGTCGTAGATCAGCTCGCGCAGCGTGATCCCGTGCGGAAGCTCGTAGTTCCCGGGATTGGCGACGTCGCCCGAGAGCGAGAACACGCGCGTTCCGGTCGAGCCCTCGACGCCGAGCTTTGCGTACTCCGTGGCTCCCATGGCGATGATCGGCGCCGCCGTCGCGATCGACTCGACGTTGTTCACCGCGGTCGGTGCGGCGTAGAGGCCTGCGATCGCCGGGAACGGCGGCTTCGTCCGTGGCTGCCCGCGCTTGCCCTCGAGCGATTCGAGCAGCGCCGTCTCCTCGCCGCAGATGTACGCCCCGGCGCCGCGATGCAGGACGACCGTGACGCCGCCGAGGAGATCTCGCTTTCGCATCGCCTCGAGCGAGTCGCGCAGGACCTCGAACTCCAGCTCGTACTCGCCCCGGATGTAGACGAAGACGTGCTGCGACTGGATCGCGTGCGCTGCGATGAGACAACCCTCCAGGAACCTGAACGGGACGCGCTGCATGATCTCGCGGTCCTTGAAGGTGCCGGGCTCCGACTCGTCGGCGTTGACGACGAGGTAGTGCGGCTTCGCGAGCTGGTCCGGCTTCGGCACGAACGCCCACTTTCGTCCCGTCGGGAATCCTGCTCCCCCTCGCCCGCGCAGCCCGGACCCTTCGAGCGCGGTGATGACGTCGTCGGGAGACATGGCGCGTGCCTTCGCGAGCGGCTCGAATCCGCCGACCGCCACGTAGTCCTCGATCGCGACGAGCGGGCTCTCCTCCGCCCCGGCGAAGACGATCTGCGGCCGGTCAGGCATCGGGTGCCTTCCCGAGCCCCGCGACGATCTCCGGCACGTCGCTGGCGCTGACTCGCAGGTGGTGGCGGTTGTCGATCGCCACGACGGTCGCCCAACCGCAGCCCGCCGAGGCACTCGACGGTACCGAGCGTGAAGCGGCCGTCCGCCGACGTCGACCCGGCTTCGGTCGCGAGCTCGCGCTCGAACGCCTCGACGACCTGCTGCGCACCGGTGAGCGCGCAGGAGACGTTGGTGCACACCTCGACGAGGGTCTGCCCGATCGGCTCGAGGCGGAACTGGTCGTAGAACGATGCGATCGAGAGGCAATACGCCGGCGTGACGTCGAGCGCGTCCGCCACCTCCCGCAGCGCCGCAGGTGGAAGCCAGCCGCCGTGCTCCTCCTGTGCGAGACGCAGTGCGGGCAGCACCGCCGACCCGGCTCTGCGGGTACTGGGCGGTGAGCTTCCGGAGCCTCGTGGAGAGCGCGGTGCTCATCAGCGGTCGGCGTCTCCCATCACGGGATCGAGAGAGCCGGCGACCGCAACGAGGTCGGCGATGAGGCACTCCTGGACGACGGTCGCTGTTGCCTGCAGCGCAGCGAAGCTCGGAGCCCTGAAGCGCACGCGCCACGGTCGCGGCCCGCCGTCGGAGACGAGGTAGCAGCCGGCTTCGCCACGCGGCGACTCGATGACCGTGTAGACCTCGCCCTCGGGCACGGTGTAGCCCTCGGTGACGAGCTTGAAGTGGTGGATGAGGGTCTCCATCGACGTGTGCAGCTCGTGCCGTGGAGGGAGGACGACCTTGCGGTCGTCCGTCACCCACGGTTCGCCGTCTAGCTCGTCGAGTCGATCGAGGCACTGGCGGACGATGCGCACGGACTCGCGCATCTCGTCCATGTGCACCTTGTACCGGTCGTACACGTCCCCGTTCTCGTAGACGGGTACGTCGAAGTCGACCTCGTCGTAGGCGAGATACGGCATCGCTTTCCGCAGATCCCAGTCCACGCCGGACCCGCGGAGGACGGGGCCTGATTGAGCCAGCGCCAGCGCGTCGGCGGCCGAGAGGAGGCCGATGCCCTTCGTGCGCTCGAGCCAGATCGTGTTCCGGTCGAGGATCGCCTCGTAGTCGTCGACGGACTTCGGCATCGCGTCGCAGAACTTCCGGGCATGGTCCGTGAATCCCGGCGGCAGATCCTCGGCGAGACCGCCAACCTGGAAGTAGCGCGTGTGCATCCGCGTTCCACCGACCATCTCGAAGAGGTCGAGGATCTCGTCGCGGTCGTCGAAGCAGTACCAGAACATCGAGATCGCGCCGATCTCGAGCGCAGAGCGTGCCGAGATACACGAGGTGCGAGTGGATGCGGTTCAGCTCGGCCAGCGCCATACGTGCCCAGGTCGCGCGGCGCGGGACCTCGAGCTCGAGAAGCTGCTCGACGGCGAGCACGTACAGCGAGCTCGTTGGCCTGGAACGAGACGTAGTCGATCCGCGGTGCGTACGTCACCGACTTCCACCAGGTCTTCGCCTCCATGTTCTTCTCGAATCCCGTGTGGAGGTAGCCGATCACGGCGCGAATGCCGGCGACCGTCTCGCCGTCTAGATCGACGATGAGTCGGAGCACACCGTGGGTGGAAGGATGGTTCGGCCCGAAGTTGACCTGCATGATGTCGTCGAGCGAGTGCTTCTCCGGGTCGATCTCGAGGATGGTCGGGCACCGGCTGCGGGATGCGCGAGCCCTCGTAGATCCTCGGACGAGTGACGGTGGCCATCTCCTGTCAGTCCTCGTCCGAAAAGCGCACTGGCTCCCCGCCCAGCGGGTAGTCCTTCCGCAGCGGGTGGCCGTCCCAGTCGTCCGGCATGAGGATGCGAACCAGGTTGGGATGGCCTTCGAACGTGATTCCGAACATGTCCCAGGCCTCGCGCTCGAACCAGTCGGCGGCGGGCCAGACCTGAATGACGCTCGCCACTGATTCGCCCTCGTCGAGCCACACCTGAACGCACAACCTCTCCGGGTCGGCAGCGAGGCGGAGCAGCTGGTACGACACCGAGAACCGCTTCGGCCTCGGCTCCGGGATCCGTGCGTACCCCTGCGAGCCCGGGTTGTTGAGGTCGCGTCCGTCAGCGGTTCCGATGTAGCCGGCGACCGCGCGCTCACCCCAGCCCAGGTAGTCGGTTGCGCCGATGTCGCTGAGGAAGTTGAACCCACGCTCGTCTCGGAGGTAGAGACAGGCATCGACAAGACGCGCCGCCTCGACGACCACCGTCGACTGCCCGAGCGCTTCGCGGCGCTCGACGAGGCCGGGAATGTCTGCGGCTGCGGTCGTGCTCACTCTGCGACCCCGCGTATCTGGTACGCCGGAGGCACGCCCGCGCGGATCTTCTCGTGCAGCCGGATGATTCCCTCCATCAGCGCCTCGGGCCGCGGCGGGCATCCGGGCACGTGGATGTCCACGGGCACGATCTTGTCGACGCCCTGGAGAATCGTGTAGTTGTTGAACATCCCGCCGGAGCTCGCGCACGCGCCCATCGCGATCACCCACTTCGGCTCGAGCATCTGGTCGTACACCTGTCTCAGAGGCGGTGCCATCTTGTGCGTGACGCGACCCGAGACGATCAGCAGGTCCGCCTGCCGCGGCGAGGAGCTGAAGCGCTCCATCCCGAAGCGCGCGATGTCGTAGCGCGACGAGACGATGGACATCATCTCGATGGCGCAGCACGCCAGTCCGAACGTGTCGGGCCAGCACCGAGCTCGACTGTGCCCAGGCGATGGCCTTCTCGCATCGTCGTCAAGAGGAGCGCATCCTCGACCTCCTCGACCTCGCGCTCGAAGACGCCCGGGCCCTTGTCGGGCCAGAGCACGCGCTCGGACTGAAGCCCGGCGTTTGCCAGGGGGCGGTCGCTGACCAACGGCAACTGGCGTCCGTTGCCCCGTTTCAGTGCCAGTTCAGGGCTCCCTTCCTCCAGATGTAGACGTATGCCACGCCGAGGACGACGACGAAAGCGAGGAACTCGACGAGCCCGAACCAGCCGAGGGCGTCGAGGCGCACGGCGAGCGGGTAGAGGAACACGATCTCGATGTCGAAGAGGATGAAGAGGATCGCCGTCAGGTAGAAGCTGACCGTGAACCGCCGCTCACGGTCGGGAGGGCCCTGCGAGACGCCCGATTCGAACGGCAGCATCTTCTGCCGCGTTCGCGGCGACTGGGCGGCCGGGGAGGACGAACGACATGGCGATCATCGAAGCCGGGATCGCAGCCGCGAAGAGCGCGTAGATCAGGAACGGCAGCCAGTTTGCGAGCACGCATCGACCCCCGCGGGGGACCATCGATGTCCGTGGCGCCGAGCCTAGCACTCTGCTTCGGAGGCGCACGAAGGAAGGCGAAAGTCAGCGTGGAATGAGCGATACGAGTGTCACAAAGTCGCCTCTGGTGTCCGATCCCTTGTCCGCTACGATGAGCAGGTGGCCAGCGTCGAGCATACCCCCGAGACGCGAGACTCCGCTCCCCCTTGTCAACGCTCACGCCCCTCGCGGCAGCGAAGGTCAGAGACCTCATGGCCGAGGAGCCGGATGCAGGCTCTCTCGTCCTCCGCGTCGCGATTCAGGGTGGCGGCTGCTCGGGTTTCCAGTACGGCCTCGGTTTCGACTCCGGGGCCGGCTGAGGGAGACCTCGAGCTCGAGCTCGAGGGTGTCCGGGTCGTGGTCGATCCGCACAGCGCGCCGTATCTCGCAGGGAGCGACGATCGACTTCCTGAACACGATCGAGGAGTCCGGGTTCAAGATCGACAACCCGAACGCCGCCGCGTCGTGCGGATGCGGTCACTAGCTTCACCGTCGCCGAGGGTGAGGGCCCGGGCGACGAGGCGGCACGGTTCTTCCGAGCACGGCTGCGGCTCCGGCTGTAGCCACTGATCCTCGCGTCCTCGACGCCCGTTCTTGAGCCTCGGCCACCTGGTGTCGTAGGCTCGCGTCGTCAGCTACCGGGAGGGCTCCGTGCGGACGGTCTATTGGGCTTGGTCGATGGTTCTCACGGCCGCAATCGTCGTTCAGATCGGATTGGCCGGGATACGGGGCGTTCTATGCGGCGAGCAAGCTCGACGACGAGGGCTCGACGATCGACGACGAGGTGTTCATGGACGGCTTCGGCCTCCATGCAGGCGTCGGGTATCTCGTCATCCTCGGAGGCTTGATCCTCCTGGTGCTCGGCCTCATCGCGGGCATCGGGAAGTGGCGCCTCGGGCGTCACGGACTACTGTTTCTGTTGCTCTTCATCCAGCTCTGGCTGGCATGGATCGGCTTCGAGCTGCCATTCCCCGTCGGCTTCCTTCATCCGATCAACGCCATGCTCATCCTGGCGCTGTCGAGCTGGATCTCATGGGACGAGTGGCAGCGCCGTCGCTCGGGGCTCGCCGAGGCGCCCGCGACGTAGCGCGCGGGCCGGGAGTCACTCCGGGTCGTTCCCCGGGTCGCCGCCAACAAGGTACGGCGTGGTGACTCCTGCATACATCACGTGCATCGTCAGACCGTCGGCGGCATGCCTCAGGTTGTGGCAGTGGTCCATCCAGACGCCCGGGTTGTCCGCTCGGAACGCCGTGACGTAGCGTTCGCCGGGCTGCACGTCGAGCGTGTCGACCCACCAGGGGCTGCCAGACGACGGCACTCCGTCTCGGCTCAGGACGAGTACGTGATGGCCGTGCAGGTGCATCGGGTGGACTCCGTCGGTGTCGTTCGTGATGGTGACCTCCACGAGGTCGCCCGCCTCGACGACGAATCAGGCACGTCGGGATAGATGCCACCGTTGATGGCCCACTGGAGCCCCGGATCGCCATCGTAGAAGCCGGGCTTGCGCGTGATGTCGAACGTGAAGCGCCGGTCGAACGAGCTCGACGCATCGAATGGCGTCCGAGCCGGACTACCGTAGGCCAGCGGATCGAAGTCGGGGCCGAGAGGTGCCGCAGCGACCGCGGCATTGCCGTCCGCGCTGAAAGCGACGCCGGCATCGGTCTCTGCAAGTGACAGCCGCACCGGGCGCGTTGGCATCGTGAAGACGACGTCGATGCGTCCTCCGGCGGGCACGCGTAGCGTCTGGTCGCGAAGCGGCGTCGGCGCGTTGAGGTCGGTGCCGTCGATGGCGACGGCCCGGAACGGAGCTCCGGACAACGCGAAGCGCTGCTCCGCGCTGTCGGTGTTGATCAAGCGCAGGCGGACGTTCGTGCGGGGCCGAACGGCGCGATGCTGGAGTCCCTCCGCGCCGTTGACCGTCGGGATCCCGTCAAAGGTGTGAGCCACCATGCTCGCGTCGAGTCCAGCGCTGGAACCGTTCTTGGGCTCGATGACGAATGCTCCGAAGAGACCACGCCGCACTTCGCTCGACGAGACCTGGTGGCTGTGGTACCAGAACGTTCCGATCTGCTCCGCGCGGAACCGGTACGTGTACCGCTCGCCGGGGGGCACCGCGTCTTGCGTCACGCCGGCGACGCCATCCTCCGCGTTCGGGACATCGACCCCGTGCCAGTGGATCGTCACGCCTTGATCGACGTCCTTGTTCACGAGTGTCACCTCGACGAAGTCCCCCTTTCTCACACGAAGCTCGGGTCCCGGCGCCATCCCGTTGAAGGTCAAGGCGTCCACGTGGCGACCGGAAACGAGAGCGACCGTTGCGGACTGTGCGGTCAGCTCGAACCGATGAGCCGGCGTCTCCGTTCTCGGCCCGTGGAGTTGCGCGACGCTGGTTCCGTGACCGTGCTCGTGACTCGCCACGGGCGACCCTCCGCCGAGGTCGGCTTCGCCATAGTCCATGACGCTGTACGTGTCTGGCAGGCGGCTGTCGTACCACGCTTTGCCCACGACCGCGGCGATCGCCAGCAACACGGCGACACCGCAGGCGATCGCGACTTTGGGCAGCACCCGTCGGAGCACGGCCGACATGGTCGCACGCTGCTCGCATTCGGGAGCGCCGTAGGATTGGCCGCCGATGGCTGGGAGCGTGACGACACTCCGTGTGGCGGTCGTGGGCTCTGGGCCCGCCGCTTTCTATGCGGCCGGTCATCTTCTCGAGGCAGAAGAGTCGGTCGAGGTGGACATGATCGAGCGGCTGCCGACGCCGTGGGGGCTCGTCCGCCTGGGGGTGGCTCCGGATCATCCGAACATCAAGGCGGTCTCCCGCGCATTCGAGAAGATCGCCAAGCGACCCGGCTTCCGGTTTCTGGGGAACGTCGAGGTCGGGCGTGACGTAACGCCTGACGAGCTTCTGAGCGGGTACGACGCGGTCGTGTATGCGATCGGGGCGCAGACGGACCGGCGCCTCGAGATTCCCGGGGAGGATCTACCCGGATCGTGGGCTGCGACCGAGTTCGTCGCCTGGTACAACGGCCATCCGGACTATCAGGACCTGTCCTTCGACCTCTCGGGCGAGAGCGCGCTCGTCGTGGGCAACGGAAACGTCGCGCTCGACGTGGCACGGATGCTTGCGTTGACGCGCGGCGAGCTCGCCGCGACCGACACGACCGATCCGGCGATCGACGCAATTGCCGAATCTGGCATCCGCGAGATCGTCGTCCTCGGTCGGCGCGGCCCCGTCCAGGCGTCGTGGACGCCGCCCGAGCTGGCCGAGCTCGGCGACCTGGCAGGCGCCGACGTCATCGTCGACCCAGCGGAGCTCGAGCTCGAACCGGCGAGCGCCGCCGAGCTCGAGAGCGCAACGGCGCTCGTCCGAAGAAATGTCGATGTGCTCAGGGACTTCGCAGCGCGAAAGCCCGAGGGAAAGCCACGGGCGATCCGGCTTCGCTTCGGCGTCTCGCCGGTGGCGATTCTGGGACAGGGACGCGTTGAGGCGGTGGAGGTCGTGCACAATCGCTTGGAGGCGGACTCGAGCGGCCGCGTCCGTGCGGTTCCCACCGGGGAGCTCGAGGTGGTCCCCGCCGGGGTGGTGTTCCGGAGCGTCGGCTACCACGGAGTCGCGCTGCCGGGCACCCCGTTCGACGAACGCTCGGGGACGATGCCGAATGCAGGAGGGCGCATCCTCGACGAACACGGTGCGTCGATCCCAGGTCTCTACTGCGCGGGCTGGATCAAGCGCGGTCCGACGGGAGTGATCGGGACGAACAAGAAGGACGCAACCGAGACCGTAGACCTGTTGCTCGAGGACGTCCGAGCGGGTGTGCTCCCGAGAGACACCGGGGCCGGCGTCGACGAGCTTCTCGCCGAGCGTGGTGTCGACGTCGTTTCCTACGGCGGCTGGGAGGTGATCGACGCGCTCGAGCGGGCGCGAGGAGAGGCGCAGGGCAGACCTCGTGTGAAGCTCCGCACCTGGGACGAGCTGCTCGCCGCGGCGCGCCGCTAGCCGACGAGCGCCTCGAGCGTCGAGTCCACGTCGGCTTCCGTGTTGTAGACGTGCCAGGACGTGCGCAGGCTTCCCCCGCGAACCGCGGCGCGGATTCCCGCGCGTTCGAGCCGCTCGGCTGCGCCCGGCGCGTCGTAGAAGACGATCGCGGACGCACCGCTCGGCAGATCGAGGCCAGCGCGAAAGCGATTCGCGAGGGCGACGTTGTGGGCATGGATCGCATCGACACCGATCCGCTCGACCATCTCGAGCGTTGGCGCGGCAGCCACCCACATGTACCAGGCGGGCGAGGTGTCAAGACGTCGTGCGTTCTCGGCCAAACGGAGCGGCCCACCGAAGTACGTCGCGTACGGATCCTCGCCCGCATACCAGCCGGCAGCGTGTGGGACGACGGTGTGCAGCTGGCTCGCTCGTATCGCCATGTACGCCGTGCCTCGGGGCGTCATCAACCACTTGTAACCGGCGGCGACCACGACATCGAATCGGCTCGCATCGACCGGGAGCCAGCCAATTGCCTGGGTCGCATCGACGACCGTGGTTGCGCCGTGCTCCGCGGCAGCGGTTGCGATCGCGTCGAGATCGGCGATCTCACCTGTTGCCATCTGCACGGCGCTGAAAGCGACCAGATCGACGCCCGAGTCGATCTCACCGGGCAGTTCGGCAGCGGGCACGAGCCGTACGGAGACATCACGGTGCGCCTGCACGAGAAACGGGAAGAGGAGAGACGTGAACTCGACGTCGGGTGCGAGCACCCGTGTGCCGTCCGGAATCGAAGCGGCGACGAGGCCGATCAGAGTCGACGCGTTCGCTGCGATGGCGACCGCATCGGTTTCGACCTGGACGATGCGAGCGAACGTCGCACGCGCCTCCTCACCGGGCACACCCCAGTGCTCCCAGCTCGTACGGCCACCGCGCCAGTCCTCGAGCGCCTGCTGCAGCGCGTCCCAGGCCGGTCGGGGCGGGAGCCCGAACGAAGCCGTGTTGACGTACGTGCCGGCCGGCTCCCACAAGGGTTGGGCCTCGGCTATCGACAGGGGTCGCACGGAGTCAGTCTGACCGAGCAGCGCTAGACTCGCCGCGGTGGCGGATACGTTGCACTCAGGGGAGCTCTGGGGAGCCGAGACGGCCAAGGCCGTCGAGAATTTTCCCGTCTCGGGCGAGCCGATCCCCGCCAGCGTCGCCCGTTGGCTCGGCCGCATCAAAGCCGCCGCGGCACGCGTGAATGCGGAGCTCGGGCTGCTCGACGGAGACAAGGCGGAGCGAATCGCGGAAGCAGCCGACCGGATCGCCGCGGGTGAGTTCGACGATCAGTTTCCGATCGACGTGTTCCAGACCGGGTCCGGGACGAGCTCGAACATGAACGCGAACGAGGTGATCGCGGCACTTGCGGGCGAGGGCGTTCACGCGAACGACGACGTGAACATGGGTCAGTCCTCGAACGACGTGTTTCCGTCGGCAGTTCACCTCGCGGCGCTGGACGGGGTACAGAACGACCTTCTGCTGGCACTCACTCGGCTGGCCGAGTCGCTGGAGCGGAAGGCGCGCGAGTTCGACGACGTCGTCAAGTCCGGGCGCACGCACCTGATGGACGCCGTGCCGGTCACGCTCGGCCAGGAGTTCGGTGGTTACGCGGCCCAGGTTCGCCAAGGCATTGCGCGTGCCGAGGATGCGCTGCCACGTCTCGGCCAGATACCGCTCGGAGGGACGGCGACCGGGACAGGACTCAATACCCATCCGGAGTTCGCAGCCCGCGTTCGCGAGCGCCTCTCCAGCGAGACGGGTCTCGCGATCTCGGCACCGGTCGACCACTTCGAGGCGCAGGCGGCCCGCGATGGGCTCGTCGAGGCGTCGGGGGCGCTCAAGGTGATCGCCGTGTCCCTCACGAAGATCGCCAACGACCTTCGCCTGATGGGCTCCGGTCCCGCGCGCAGGCCTCGGTGAGCTCTTCCTGCCCGAGCTCCAGAAGGGGAGCTCGATCATGCCCGGCAAGGTCAATCCCGTAATTCCCGAGGTGGTGACGCAGGTTGCAGCTCAGGTGATCGGAAACGACCAGGCGATCACGGTCGGCGGGATGCAGGGTCACTTCGAGCTCAACGTCTTCATCCCGATGATGGCCCGGAACCTGCTCCAGTCGATCTCACTTCTTGCGTCCGCCAGCCGTCTCCTCGCGGAGCGCTGCGTCGACGGTATCGAGGCGAACCGGGAGCAGCTCGAGCGGTACGCGGAGCTCACGCTCTCGGCTGCGACCGCCCTGAACCCGTACATCGGCTACGACAAGGCGTCCGAGATCGTGAAGGAAGCCGCAGCGTCGGGGAGGTCGCTTCGCGACGTCGCGCGGGAAGCGGGAGTGGACGACGCGACTCTCGACGCCGCGCTCGACTATCGGGCGATGGCGAAGCCGAACGACTGACGCGCTAGTACGCGACCGCGCCGCGACCGGTCTCGGCAGCGTGCCGCTGCTCGTCTGCGCGGTAGGACGAGCGGACGAGCGGGCCGGAGAAGACCGAGCCGAACCCGAGCTCCTCGCCGCGCTCGCGGAACCAGCGGAACTCGTCCGGATGTACCCAGCGGTCGATCTCCGCATGCTTCGGCGAGGGCTGAAGGTACTGCCCGATGGTGACCACATCGACGCCATGCGTGCGCAGATCGCGCATCGTCTCGACGACCTCGTCATTCGTCTCGCCGAGCCCGACGATGATTCCGGCCTTGGTCATCACGTCGTACTCGGCGAGCTCCTTCACCCGCTGCAGGAGCCAGAGCGCCTTGTCGTAGCTCGCCTTCGCCCCGCGCATGCGCGCGTGCAATCTCCTGACGGTCTCGATGTTGTGGCCGAACACGTCAGGCCGCGCGCCGAGCACGGTTGCGAGCGCGTCTTCCTCGACCCCGAGGAAGTCCGGCGTGAGGATCTCGACGGTGGCGTCGGGGAGCTTCCTGCGAAGCGCCCGAATCGTCGCTGCGTAGTGCGCAGCACCGCGGTCCTCGAGATCGTCGCGGTCGACCGAGGTGACCACGACGTGGGACAGCCCCATCTGGTGCGCGGCCTGTGCGAGTCGCAGAGGCTCGAGCGGGTCCGGCGGCTCGTCGGGCTTCCCCGAGTGCACGTAGCAGTAGCGACAGGCACGCGTGCACGTGTCGCCGAGGATCTGGAACGTCGCCGTCCCGCGCCCCCAGCACTCGCCGATGTTCGGGCAGCGCGCTTCCTCGCAGATGGTCACGAGCTGGCCCTCGCGCATCAGGCCTTTCACCTCGTAGTAGCGGGAGTTCACACTCGGGGCGCGCACCCGCATCCACTCGGGGCGACGGGGGCGTTCCGCCACTGGGAGCGACTTCTGCATGCGCGGACTAGTCTAGAGATCGTGGTTCCGGAAGCTCCTCTCGAGCAAACCGATACGGGGCTCGCGCCGGCCGGAGAGGGCTGGTTCGTCGTCAACGCGCGCGACGCGCAGTGGTTCGAGAGCGAAGGGCTCGGGCTCTATGCGACATTCCAGAGCGAGACCGTTCGCTTTCCCGAGCTCGGTGTCGGCATCGGCATCCTTCGGCCCGGCGAACCGAACTGCATGTACCACGGCGAGGAGGCACAGGAGGACTTTCTCGTGCTCGCAGGTGAGGTCTTGCTGATCGTGGAAGGGCAGGAGCGACTGCTCAAGGCCTGGGATTTCGTGCATTGCCCCGCGTGGACGGAGCACGTCTTCGTCGGTGCGGGCGACGGCCCGAGTCTCGTGTTCGCAGTCGGTGCGCGCAGAGCGGGACGCGGGATTCGCTATCCGGTTAACGAGACAGCGCTCAGGCACGGGGCGGGGGTTGAGACGAGACTTCCGACCCGGGTGAGGCGTACGCCCGTTTTCCCGAGGACAAGCCCATTCCGTGCCCAGACGAGTTTCCGGGCGACTGAGGGACGAAAGCCGTCCGCTACGTCGAGGCGAAGCGCTCGATCATGGGCGTGGTCATCGTCGATCCCCCGTCCAGAGTCGGGGTGATCCCCTTCGGCCACCGCACCTGCTGACCCTCGTGTAGCGGAGACGCTCTCCGGCGACCGACGTAAAGCCTTCGCCTTCGATGCAGACGACGATCGCGTCCCGATCGCCGGGGTGCTCGTGGATGGTCGCGTGCTCCGAGAACCTCAGCTGGGCGACGAAGAAGTCGTCCTCCCTGACGAGCACTCGACCGACGACACCGACCACACCCTCACCGGGGAGAGGATCCCATCCGAGCAGTGGGAACGGCCGGATGTCGATGGTCATCGGGCCGCGAGGAGGCGTGGATCTGCTGCGGCCAGAGGCCGGCGTCGCTGTCGGCCGGGAGCTCCTCCAGGGCGAGCCCGAAGACGTCGGCCACCGCCGCGATCGCGGCAGGTCGCACGTCCTCGACAGCGAGCTTGCGCCCGAGCTCGCGCGCCATCGTCGTGAAGGTGGCGTCCTCGAGCCCGCAAGCCGTGATCCATTCCGTGAACGGAGCAGGGTCGAGGTCGACGTTGAGCGCGTAGCCGTGCGTCGTCACCCAGCGTGAGACGTGCACACCGATCGAGGCGATCTTGCGCGGTCCCTGACCTCCGCTCGGTGGCATCCAGACGCCGGTCAAGCCTTCGATCCGGACCCCCTCGAGACCGAATGCGGCGAGTGTGCGGATCAGGGCATCTTCGAGGTCGCGGACGTAGCGCTTGACATCCTTGCCGTGATTTGCGAGATCGAGAATCGGGTAGCAGACGAGCTGGCCGGGTCCATGGAACGTCGACTTTCCGCCCCGGTCGGTCTCTGCGATCTCGACCTCCGCGCTATCCGGGATGTGCAGCTCGCTGTCCGTCTCGGTACGCCTGCCGACGGTGACCACGGGCGGGTGCTCGAGAAAGATGACGGACTCGGGGATCGCACCCTGCGAGACCGCGCCTGCGAGTGATCGCTGCAGCTGGAGCGCCTCGGAATATGGCACGAGGCCGAGGTTCAGGAGGTAGGCGCCGCGAGCTGACACGAGTTGAACGCCCTAGCCGTAGCGAGCTTCGAAGCGCTCGGTGCCGTCGTCTGGGAGCGTCTCCCACGCTGCCAGCGAGCGGACGAAGGTGTGGGCGGATGGCTTGCCCTCGAACGAGTCGAGCGCGCTCAGACGGACACTCGAATGCTCTGCCTCCGGCCACCCGCCTCCGAAGAGGTTGGAGCCACACTCCGCGCAGAACGTCTTCGCCGATCCCTCGGAAGGCTGGTAGGTGCGAAGCAGGTCGTGGCCGGCGAGGATCGTGATCGCCTCGGAGCGGCACCCGGCCGCTCACCGTTCCACCTCCGCCCGAGATCTTCTTGCAGCAGCGTGCAGTGGCACGCCGTAACTCGCTCGAACGGTTCCGTCACCTCGAACCGCACCCCGCCACACAGGCAACCACCGATGAGATCTGCCACGGCTCGCCCGCTAGTACGCGGCTTCGTCCCAGGACTCGAGCCGCTCGCGGAGATCTCGGAGGAAGCGCCCCGCGAGCGCGCCGTCCACGAGGCGGTGGTCGTACGTCAGAGTCACGTTCATGATCGGGCGAATCGCGATGACGTCGTTGCCGATCTCGTCCTGAGTTACCCATGGTCGCTTCACGACAGCGTACGTACCCAGAATCGCGGCTTGCGGCTGGCTGATCACGGGCGTTCCATGGAACGTGCCGTAGCCGCCCGGATTCGTGATCGTGAAGGTCCCGCCCTGGACCTCGTCGGGGAGGAGCTTCTTGTCGCGTGCGCGTTGCGCGATGTCGACGACGCCCTTCGCGATGCCCAGGAGGTTGAGCGTCTCCGCGTTTCGCAGCACCGGCACGATGAGGCCCTTCCCGTCCGCGAGCTCGACGGCGAAGCCGAGGTTGATGGAGCTGTGCGTGACGATCTGGTCGCCACGGATCTCGCCGTTGATCCACGGGTAGTCCTTGAGCGTCTCGACGGCCGCCCGGGCGATGAACGCGAGGTAGGTGACGTTCACGCCGTGACTCCGCTCGTACTCCGGCTTGAGCCTCTTTCGCAGCGCGACGACACGCGACATGTCGACCTCGATCGCGCTCGTCACGTGCGCAGACGTGTCGAGCGACCGGCGCATGTGCTCGGCGATGCCGCGGCGCATCGCGGTCATCGGCTCGAGCGCCTCGCCCGGCAGAGCTCTGCCGTGCTCTCGACAGGTGCGCTGGGGCGCGGCCGCAGGCGCTGGTGGTGCGGGGGCGGGTGCCGCGGGAGCGACCGGTGCGGGAGGCGGAGGCGGTGCTGCCACGGAAGGCTCGGGCGCCGTCACTGGTGGCGGAGGTGCCGCGACCGCGACGGGCTCGGGAGCGGGCGGCGCTGGTGGAACCGGTGCCGGCGGAGCGTGGTGCTGCCGGAGCGGGCTGCGAGCTGCGCCGGCTCCTGTCTCGATGTAGGCCAGGATGTCCTTCTTCGTGACGCGACCGCCGGTCCCCGTCCCCGGGACGGTCGTGGGATCCACCCCGTGCTCGGCCGCGATCCGGGCGACGACCGGTGACACGAAGCTCTTCCCGTTCTCCGAGGACGCCGGCAGCGCGGCCGGCGCAGCTGTCGACGGCACCGGCGTTGGCGGGTGCCGGCGTCTCCGCGACCGGCTCGGGTGCAGCTGGAGCCGGCGCTTCCGCCGCGGGCTCCGTCGCCGGCGCGGCGGCAGCCGACTCGACCTGACTGCCGGCCGGGCCGATCAGCGCGAGCACGGTTCCGACCTCGACGGTCTCACCCTCCGGCACGAGAATCTGCGCCACGACGCCCTCGCCCGGGCTCGGGACCTCGGTGTCGACCTTGTCCGTCGAGATCTCGAGCAGCGGCTCGTCCTGGGCGATCGGCTCGCCCACCTGCTTGAGCCACTTCGTGACCGTGCCCTCGGACACGGAGACGCCCATCTGGGGCATCACGACCTGGATCTGCGTTCCTGTGGACACGTGTCCTCCTTTAGGGGCGAGGGGCGTGCGCCGCCCTCAATAGGCCGTCAATTCTCGAAGGGCTACGAGCACGTCCTCGACCTGCGGGATGAACGCCTTCTCGAGCGGTGGGGAGAACGGGACGGGCGTGTCGGGCGCGGCGAGGCGCATGACCGGCGCATCGAGATCCTCGAACGCCTCCTCGGCAATCGTCGCTGCGATCTCCGCGCCGAATCCACCTGTGCGGGTGTCCTCGTGGAGGACGAGGGCCTTCGACGTGCGGCGAACGCCCTCGAGCACGCGTTCCTTGTCCCACGGAATCAGCGTTCGAAGGTCGAGAACCTCGACGTCGAAGCCCTCCTTGGCGAGCTCGTCCGCGGCCTCGTTGGCCGTATGCACCATCGCACCCCAGGTCACGACGATTGCGTCGTCGCCCGGCCTGTGCACGCGCGCTTGCCCGAACGGAATCGTGTACCGCTCGTCGGGCACCTCGCTCTTGATCCGGCGGTACAGGTGCTTGTGCTCGAAGTAGAGAACGGGGTTCGGGTCCTCGATCGACGTCGCGAGGAGCCCCTTCGCATCCTCTGGAGTCGAGGGGCACACGATCTTCAGACCGGGAATGTGCGCGAACGAGCTCTCCGGGTTCTGCGAGTGGAACGGCCCGCCCGAGAAGCCACCGCCGGACGGCAGTCGCACGACGATCGGCACCGGAGTGCCGCCTCGGAAGAACTGCTTCGCGGCCACGGTCACGAGGTGGTCCCACGCGCAGGAGATGAAATCGGCGAACTGCATCTCGGCGACGGGTCGCAGTCCCATCAACGCTGCGCCGGTCGCACCGCCGACGATCGCGGTCTCCGACAGCGGCGTATCGATGACGCGCCATGGGCCGAACTCCTCCTGGAAGCCGAGCGTGACCTTGAACGCGCCCCCGTACACGCCGACGTCCTCACCGAGCACGAAGACCCGCTGGTCGCGCCGCATCTCCTCGCGCAGCCCGTCCGAGATCGCCTGGATGTACGTCCGCTCGGCCATATACTTGTGGTGTGGCGTGTCGAGGTCCTCGGGCGAGGCGAACACTCCGTCCTCGAGCCGCACCGAATCCGGGAGAGGTGAGGCCTCGGCACGTTCGAGCGCCTCGTTCAGGAGCCGCTTCACGGCCGACGTGACGTCCTCCTCTTCGTCGTCCGTCATCTCGGCGTGAGACCGAAGCCACGTCCGGTAGCGCTCGAGCGGATCCTGCGCCGCCCACTGCTCGAACATCTCCTTCGGGACGTAGAACGCGTCGTCGTGGACGGCATGGCCTTCCATGCGGAGCGTCAGGCACTCGACGAGCGTCGGCCCGCCGCCGGAGCGCGCTTTCTCGATCGCACGCTTCGCCTCGCGGTACACGGCGAGCACGTCGGTCCCGTCGACGACGACGCCGTCGAAGCCGTATGCGGCTGCGCGGTCGGCGATGTGCTCGACGGGATAGCTCAGATACGTCGGCGTCGAATACGCCCACTGGTTGTTGTCGCAGATGAAGATCATCGGAAGGCGCCGGACACCGGCGAGGTTCATGCTCTCGTGCGCGTCGCCTCTGGCCGAGGCGCCCTCTCCGAACCAACCGAGCGCCACCCGCTTGTCGCCGCGAATCTTGAATGCGAGCGCCATTCCGGTGGACACCGGGAGCATCGCCGGCAGATGGCTGACCATCGGATGGAGCCCGAGCTCCGGCATCGCCATGTGAACGTTCCCGTCACGCCCGCGCGTCGGGCCTCCTTCGCGACCCATGTACTGCGCGAAGATCCTCCACGGCTCGACACCGCGCGTGATGTGTACGCCCATGTCCCGGTGCAGCGGCGTTCCGACGTCGTTGGGACCCATCGCCATGCCCGACACCGACGGCGGCCGCCTCGTTTCCGCGACCCGTGTAGAAGGAGCCGGGGATCTTGCCCTGCTTGTAGAGGATGTGCCCGCGCTCCTCGATCCCGCGCGTGACCAGCATGTGGCGGAAGATCGCGAGGAGATCCTCGCGGTCGAGGCCTACCTCCTTCACCTCCTGGAGCGAGCCAACCGGCTCGGCTTCACGTACGGCCATGCAGCGATTCCCCCGTCGTCGAGGTCAGTCGCTCGCACTCTAGCGACCGCACCCGTCGCCCACCGCGGACCTCGGGGCGGTGCAGGTCCGGCCACTACTACAGTGCGGGTGGATGGCGAACGCGAAGCGAAACTGGATCCAGGAGGAGCGTCGCAAGACCCTCGGCGACTGGGTGGCGCTCTGCCTCGACTGCGGCCATGTGCAACGCTACTTCCTCGAGTTCGAGTCGCAGCTGCCAGCTGCGTGCCCGCAATGCGAAGGCACGCTCGTGCACCGGTGTCCCGCGTGCGATGCGCCCATCCCGTCTGCGTTTGCGGTGCGCTGCGAGGAATGCGACGCGGAGATTCGCCGTCCGGACCTGTTCGGGACAGCGATCCGCAAGCCTGGTCGCTGACGCTCCCCTGCGCCGGCGCAGGGCGGCTACTTGCTGACGATCTGCGAGAAGCGGATCACCGTGACGATGTCCTCCTCGGTGACCTCGCGGTTGTAGAGCTGGCTCAGGAAATGCGCGAGCTCATCCGTGCGTCTGAGCTCGGGGTTGTCATGCTCGATCTCCCGCGGGGAGAGCTCGACGAGCCGCTTGACCTCCACCTTGTCGATCACCGCGTCGAAGACGCGTTCGCGTTGGCCGTAGCGGGCACCGCAGAGCACGGTGACGATCATCCCCTTGCGGTACTTCGAGGACTTGTCGCCGAGCCGGATCGTCGCTGTCTTGCGAAGATTGCGAAGTTGGTCGGAGACGGCGGGGTTGTAGAAGTTGAGGGCAAACGTAGGCACGGCGCCGGCCAACTATAGAGGGCGGCTAGAGAGGCTCGTCCGGCAGTTTCTCCAGCGCCTTTCTTGCCATGTCCCGCTCGCCGCGATAGGCGAGGAGACGCGGCGCGGCGGACAGCGGAAGCCAGCGCGCCTCGGCCACCTCGCGATCCATCCCCGGCGGTAGCTCACCGATCCGGCCGCTCGTCGCGCGGGCGAGATAGAAGCTCACGATCTTGAAGACGCGCTCCCCACGCCACGTGTACACGTAGCGAACGTCGCCCAGCTTGGACTCGAGACGTCCGTGCACGCCCGTCTCCTCGTGACCCTCTCGCAAGGCGGTCTCGGTCGGGTCCTCGCCTGGATCGATGAGGCCTTTGGGGAGAGCCCAGATCCCGGCTGCCTTTCCGCGTGGGCGAACCGCCGCAAACCAGTGCCTACCTCGCATCCTGCGCACGAGAACCACACCGGCTGACAGCTCACGTCGGGTCATGACTTTGTGACAGTCCGATCCCACAGTTTCACCGGATGCGCAGCGACTTGGCTCGGTTTCGCTTGGTGAGAGAGGTTCATGGTGCTATGATCGGTCGGCACTCACGTTCGGAGAGTGCCAGTGTTGTCACAAACTTCTCAGGGAGGTCTATCGCATGGATTTGCAGCCACTCGGTGACCGGCTGATCGTCGAGGTCCTCGAAGAGGAGGAGATGACGGTGAGCGGCATCGTGCTGCCCGACACGGCGAAGGAGAAGCCGCAGCGCGGCAAGGTTCTCGCCGTAGGCCCCGGCCCGCGGGACGAGGACGGGGAGTACATCAAGATGGATGTCGAGGTAGACGACGAGGTCATCTTCTCGAAGTACGGCGGTACGGAGATCAAGCTCGGCACTGACGAGATTCTGATCCTCCGCGAGTCCGACGTGCTCGCAAAAGTCGTCGGCGATCGCGCCGCGGTCTAGGGAATCAAGGAGGAACGAAGCGATATGGCTCACAAGGAGCTCAAGTTCAACGAGGACGCGCGTCGTGCGCTCGAGCGCGGCGTCAACATCCTCGCCGATACGGTCAAGGTGACCCTTGGCCCGAAGGGGCGTTACGTCGTCCTGGACAAGAAGTTCGGCGCGCCCACCATCACGAACGACGGCGTCACGATCGCACGCGAGATCGAGGTCGAGGACGTCTTCGAGAACCAGGGCGCACAGCTCGTTCGCGAAGCCGCCACGTCGACGGATGACGTCGCCGGCGACGGCACGACGACTGCGACCGTGCTCGCCCAGGCGATCGTGCGCGAGGGCCTGAAGAACGTTGCTGCCGGAGCGAACCCGATGGGGCTCAAGCGCGGCATCGAGAAGGCCGTCGACGCGGTCGTCGAGGACCTCAAGGCACAGTCCAAGGAGGTCTCGGGCAAGGAGGACATCGCGCGGGTCGGAACGGTCGTCTCGCGTGAGCGCGAGATCGGCGACGTCATCGCCGACGCGATCGAGAAGGTCGGCAAGGACGGAGTCGTGAACGTCGAGGAAGGCCAGACGTTCGGGCTCGACCTCGAGTTCACGGAGGGCATGCAGTTCGACAAGGGCTACCTCTCGCCGTACATGATCACCGACGCCGAGCGGATGGAGGCAGTGCTCGAGGATCCGTACATCCTGATCGCCAACCAGAAGGTCGGCGCGGTCAAGGATCTCCTTCCGGTGCTCGAGCAGGTCATCCAGGCCGGCAAGCCGCTGCTCATCGTGGCCGAGGACGTCGAGGGCGAGGCGCTCGCGACGATCGTCGTCAACAAGCTCCGCGGCGTCTTCACAGCGGTCGCTGTCAAGGCCCCGGGCTTCGGTGACCGCCGCAAGCGGATGCTCGAGGACATCGCGATCGTCTCCGGTGGTGAGGTCATCACCGAGGAGATGGGTCTCAAGCTCGACAACACGAAGCTCTCGCAGCTCGGTCACGCTCGCAAGGTGGTCGTGGACAAGGACACCACGACGATCATCGACGGTGCCGGTGAGAGCGACGCGATCAAGGGCCGGATCAAGCAGCTGAAGGCGGAGATCGAGAACACCGACTCCGACTTCGATCGCGAGAAGCTCCAGGAGCGGCTTGCGAAGCTGTCCGGAGGCGTTGCCGTCGTCAAGGTCGGCGCCGCAACCGAGGTCGAGATCAAGGAGAAGAAGCACCGCGTCGAGGACGCACTCAAGGCCACCCGCGCCGCGCTCGAAGAGGGCATCGGGCCGGGCGGCGGTGTCGCGCTCCTCAACGCATCCAGTGCCGTGACCGCGATCCTCGACTCGCTCGAGGGCGAGGAGAAGACCGGCGCGCAGATCATCCTCCGTGCTGTCGAGGAGCCGCTTCGCCAGCTCGCGTTCAACGCGGGCCTCGAGGGCTCCGTGGTCGTCGACAAGGTCCGCAACGCCAAGAGGGGCGAGGGCCTGAACGTCGAGACCGGCGAGATCGAGGATCTCGTGAAGTCCGGGATCATCGACCCGACCATGGTGACCCGCGCGGCGCTGCAGAACGCCGCGTCGATCGCCAAGAACATCCTCACGACCGAGGCGATCGTCGCCGAGGCGCCGGAGAAGCAGTCCGCGATGCCTGCCGGTATGCCCGGCGGCGGGATGGACTTCTAGAACGACGGATGGGCTTCTAGACCAATCGGATCACGATTGGCGAGGAGTGCGAAGGGCCGGCGCTAGCCGGCCCTTCGCGTTTCCGTTGGTGCTCTTGAGTTGAAGAAGGGGCAGTGGGGGAAACATGGTTTCCCCACATAAAGAGAGCGGCCGCTGGGACGGCCGCTCACAGGGGAAGAACTGGGGAGGATGGGTTGCCTAGGTTTTCGGCCGCCCGAGTTCGGCGCTCATCCCCCGTTCGAGGGGACTTAGAACCCGTACCTCTGCTCCTCGAACGGGTCCGCGTCGTTGTGGTACCCGTAGCGCTCCCAGAAGCCCGGGCGATCGGATGCGGTGAGCTCGATTCCCCGCAGCCACTTTGCGCTCTTCCAGAAGTACTTTCCGGGGATCACCAGGCGAAGCGGCCCACCGTGCTCGGGTGTGAGCGGCGCTCCGTCGGCGTGCGTCGCGAGCAACGCGAGCGGATCGCGGAGAAACGAGATCGGAACGTTGGCCGTATAGCCCTCCTCGGCGTGCGCGACGACGAAGTGCGCCGACTCCTTGGGTTGGGCGAGCTCCTCGAGGGCGCTCCAGTGGACACCGGCGAAGGTCACGTCGAACCGGCTCCAACGAGTCACGCAGTGGATGTCCTCCGTCACCTCGGTGTGCGGCAGCGCGTTCAGCTCCGCCCACGACAAGCGGATCGGCTGCGCAACCTCGCCCGAGACCTCGAAGTCCCAGGTTGCGAGGTCGGTGTGGGGAATCGAACCGGCATGGAGCACCGGCCACTTCTCCGTGAAGTACTGCCCCGGCGGCAGCCGCGCGGGGTCGTATCCGGCCTCGACGACCTTCCTCTCGGCGCGGCTCCGGAACACGCTCCTACACTAGTCCTCGTGGCTGTAACGACGTTCCGAGTGGCAGCTCGCCCGAGGGAGTTCGTCGGGGTGCGTGGGCCTGACGCGGAGTCGTATCTGCAGGCGATGGTGTCGAACGACGTGGAGAAGCTCGACACCGGAGCTGCCAACGAAGCTCTGCTCCTGACGTCGAAGGCCCGAGTCATCGCTCCGCTCACCGTCTTCAGGCGGGCGCCCGACGACTATCTCTTGCTCACGGAGCCCGGTCTCGGCGAGCTCGTGAGGTCGACGCTGCTGCGAACTCGCTTTGCAGCGAAGTGCGCAATCGAGCTCGAGACGCATACCTCGGTGGTCGTGTTGGGCGCCGCGGAAGGGATCCCGACCATGGACTACGGCGTGCCCGCAGTCGAGGTGCTCGACGCCGATCTCGAGGCGACGCTCGCCGAGGACGAGCTCGAGCTGCTCAGGATCAAGGCGCGGACGCCCCGTTTCGGGCGTGAGATCGACGACCGGGTGCTTCCCGCAGAGGCAGGGCTCGACGAGCGCGCGATCGACTTCGAGAAGGGCTGCTATCCCGGGCAGGAACCCATCGCACGGCAGCACTATCGCGGGCGGGTGAATCGCGCTCTCCGGCTGCTCGCGGTCGAGGGCGACGAGCTGCCGCAATACGACGAGGAGCTGACGTACGAGGGGAAGGCGGTCGGGCGTGTCACCAGCACCGCGCGCGATCCCGAGCTCGGAGTGATCGCGCTCGGCTACGTTCGCGTCGAGGTCCCCGAAGACGCCGAGCTCGGAACCGGGAGCCGCGTTGCGAGGCCGCTAGACTTCCCCTCCCCGCGCCCGTAGCTCAGGGGATAGAGCGCTGCCCTGCGGAGGCAGAGGTCGCAAGTTCGAATCTTGCCGGGCGCACTCACAAGAAAGCCCCGGTAATCCGGGGCTTTTGTCTCTTGTGGCGGTGAGTGCGAACGCTTGGCATGACGCCTGCTCCACGCCTAAACGATGGCCGCCTCCTCGTGCTCCGCCGCAAAAGCGTCGAGCCGTGTCCTCGCGCTCTCCGCACTCGAGACGAGCAAGTGGTGGTAGACACGTTCGAGCATCGTCACCGACGTTCCGCCGAATCGCGCTACGTCGACGGCCGGGATGCCTGCCGCGAGTGCCCACGAGAGCCCGGAATGACGCAGTGTGTACGGCGTCACCGACTCCGGTAGACCCGCAGCCTCGACGGCCCATGCGAACTCCGCGCGGCCCGGAAGTTGTCAAGACGGTAGACGCCCCCGAGACAGGCGCCGGGAAGATGGCCGGGTGTCGACAGCGCTTCCGGGGGTCGCCTGGACACGGCACGAGTGTGGGCCGGGTGGCGAGCCGAACACCATGGACGCCCTGACGCTTCTCGTCATGGCTTGTCCCGACGTTCGTCGATCGCGCCATAGGAGGGAACGAGACCGCAGCCCGGTATGCGGCGGCTCCGCCAAGCCCGGCGCGCAAGGTGACGGAGCCGCAAAGTACGAGTGGCTAGTGGCAGCGGAAGAACTCGTTCACCGTGCCGTCCGGCCGAACGTTGAAATGGTCGGTGAGATGGATGCTCACGATTGACCCGTCCGAGCCCGTCCCGCGAAGATTGAAGGTGAACGTGCCGTTTACCGTCTTCCCGTTCTGGTTGAAGCCTCCCCATTGCGTGAAGCGACCGGTGAAGCTTGGCAGGCTCGGATCCTCCAGCGGCACTGCCACGAACGTGCCCGTCTGGGTGAACGTTGCGTGGACTCGGCCATCGTCGAAGATGGTTTCGTGCATGACGAGGTTGCTGGTGGTCGTGACCGTGTAGAGCGGGCCGTCCTCGTCGCAACTCGGGATCACGTCAACGAAGGTCTCGACGAGCCCCTTTTGGTGGGTGGTTACGGTTGTCGGCGGCTGCGCGAGGGCTGGAGCCGCGCAACCAAGAGTAGACCTACGGCCAAGAGGCCGATGGCCAGGCGTCGAAGCATGAGAAACCCCTCCTTGTCTATCGCGCCGGGCAGGTCTTGGTCGAACCTCCACCGATTATGCGCCTTCCCTGACAAAAGCACGACGACCGGTTGGTAACGGGCCGGGCGGCGAGCCGAACACCATTTACGTCCTGACGCTTGCTCACGGGCACCCGGCCCCCTCAGAACAGTGACTTGCCTCAAGCCCTCTGCGTAGACGCTCAAGCGGACATGTCCGGCCAGCCCAGGTGCGTCTCGACCAGTGGCAGCCGAGCTCCGCAGCGACGGAGCGCCAGATCCGTCTTGCTCGACGCGCTCTGACTCGAGATGTGTGCCGTCGTAATGCCGCAAGCGCCTCCTTGACAGGCGGGCCCGCAGTGCGATAGTCGGCGAATCGGATGCGAGCTCCAAGGAGGAGGGAGATCATGAGGGGATATGTGAAGGCGGCCGTGACGCTGGGCGTCGCGCTTGCAGCTGTCGCGGTCATGGCCTCGAGCGTCTGGGCGGCCCCGCCCGTCCGAGAGCGCATAGACATCGACATCACGTTCCACGACGACTTCCTGACTGCGGAATGCGGGTTCGACGTCATGACGCGTCAGCGCGGGCACATCATCATCCGGGAGTGGCCGGACCGGAACAAGGGCACGGTCGCGGTCAACACACTCAACTTCGCCCTGACTGCGATGGCGAACGGCAACACCTATCGGTTCCGCGACGTCGGCTCCGACCATGTGAAGCTGACGAAGCAGGGCCCGATCCTGTCCATCGTCGGGCAGGTCCCGTTCGACTTCATCGGTGCGCTGAAGATCAACCTTGAAACCGGCGAGGTCGTCCACGAGCCGGGTCACGACATCTCGGGCAGGGTCGCCGAGGCCTGCGCAGCGCTGGCTGCGTGAGATGTGTGGCGCGGGAGGCCGCTCCGGCGGCCTCCCGCTGCCGCTCAGTCGCCTCGAGCCGCGTCAGCTTGGCGTTGCAGCTCTCCCCTGATCTTCAGTTCCGCCCCGCCCGCCTCGAGCTCCCGCTCCGGCGATCCGCCGTTAGACCTCTCGCTTCGCGAGATCAGCCGCGACCTCCGCGAAGTGCCGGAGCCTCGGCGCGCTCTCAGTCAGGTACCGCTCGAGTCAGCGCAGGGCCGCCTTCTCGTACTTCGGTGAGTCACGTTCTGCGTAGAGGTGAACGAGCTGGAGCGCGTGCTCGAGCGGAAGGTTCGGGAGGTCACGCGCTGCGTCCTCAGCCGCCCAGAGGGCCGACGCTCGCATCGCTCGGCGGAAGCGGACGAGGGCGTGCGGCTGGGCGGTCAAACGTATGTTCTCACGCCTAGTGCGCCGGAGACTCGACGACTGTAGGGTCGCTCCACTGCGGCAAAAGGGATTCGTCGTAAACGTGCGCGTTACCTGTCGACGTTGTGGTGTCGCGGTGGTCCTTGCCAGCGCCGCCACGGGATTTGCACTCGCGACGGGTCAGATCGCTCAGTCGAAAGTCGTTGCACCTACGGCGAGCTGCAGCGCTGAGCAGAAGTCCGCCGGGAAGCCGCTCTTCTGCGCTTCAAGCAGGGCATGGCCGCCGCGCGTCGCGCCTACTTCAAGAAGCATCGAGAGGCCAAGCTCCGTCGGGCGTTCGTGAAGCGGCAGAGCGCACGCCTGCGTGTCCTAGAGACAGCCGCGGCATGCACCGTCCCCGCTTTGCCACCAAGTTCTGGCGAGAGCTGCGCCTTCACGTTCCCGCCCAACCAGGGAACGTTTCGCTTCAGTGAAGGACCACTCTCATCGGAATGGCTGTCGCCTCGAGGTCGAGTCGACGCCGCTCTCATCTTTGTCGACTTCCCCGACGCACCCGGCGGCAATGTCAGCGGGCTCGCACCACGCCTCACGACGCACGTCCCTTGGTTCGACGAGGTCTCGTATGGTCGCTTCAACCTGTCGGTGACGCCGGTTCAGAGCTGGTTCCGACTGCCTCGTCCCACTTCGTCGTATACGCCCCTACCTCAATCCGTCCATCACCCCGACCTCTTCGCCGACGCGATCGCCGCGTCGGATGCCGCGGTCGACTACTCCGACTACCAGGCGGTCTTCGTGGTCGGGGCGAGGGGATGGCATCAAGGCGTGGGCGGACCTTTTCTGGCGTTTCCCGGGAGGGGGATCCGTGCTGATGGGACGGAGATTCGCTACGGCGTCGTGCTCGGCCCATCAGTGTTCGACACTGGGCGGGCGGCCAACACCCTCAACCACGAGTTCCTGCACACCCTCGGTCTCCCGGATGTCCATGGAGGGAACAACAGCGTCGGCGGATGGGACCCGATGAGTCTCTATGCGACGAACCACCTCCTGGGATGGCACAAGTGGTTACTCGGTTGGCTGGACCCCGCTCAGCTCACTTGCCTAAGCAAAGCGGGTCAACTCGAAGAGACCGTGACGCAGCTCGACAGTCGGAGTGGAAAGAAGCTTGTGGTGGTTCCAACGAGCGGGACGACCGCTTATGTGATCGAGGTTCGTCGGCGGAGCGGTTATGACGGCACCATCTGCAAGGAAGGAGTTCTCGTCTATACCGTGGACTCGCTGCGCCCGAGCGCACAGGGGCCTATCAGCGTGGGGAATGGAGGCGGTTGCTTCCCCGGAGGGGCACCGTTTGAGGTCGGCGGAGCCTTCGACGACGCGAACGTCAAGGTCGAGGTGCTTGCGAGTGACGGTCGCGCATTTCGAGTTCGCGTCACGCGGAAGTAACGATCGGCCACCACGGTCAGCTCAGCCTGCCCGCCTCGAGCTCCCGCTCCTCGATCCGCAGGCAGCTCGGCGAGCTCGGGCCCCGTCGCCTGTCCTCTGGGCCTCCAGACGTGCTTCCACCAGAAAAGCCCCCTGAATCGCTGTAACCGTCGGAGAGCCCCCGACGGCTCCACGCGCCACGATGGCTTCCGGACGCGGGTTGCAAGGGGCCCCGGGTAAGCCGGGGACCCCTGCGTCAACGATGCGTGTGTCTATCCCGAATCGGCCGAGATCACAGCGATGTCTCCTTGCTTCAGCACCTGCGGCCCGAGGCTCGTGAAGGAGACTGCTCCGTAAGGATCGCGGATCACGACCGCGATCGTGTCCTCGAGCCTGCCCCAGCCGCCCTTGTCGACAACGGAGACCTCGAGCGAGTAACCGCTCTGGCCATTCCAGGTCCCGCTGCCCGTCAGGGTGGCGTCGTTCCCCGAGCCGGTGACCGACTCCACCTGGCCCGCGAAGCTGAAGCGCTTCCCGCGCACGCGGTCGAAGCTCACCTGCTCGTTCGAGAGCGTGAACATGACCTGGCCGTTCCCGTCCGTGTTGAAGCGGCCGTGGCCGGAAACGGTTGGAGCCTTATCAGGCGGCATGAAGACAACGTCCCACGGAAGGTCCAGTCCTCCGCTACCGGTCGTGATGAACGTGTCGATAAACGTTCCTGACTGTGCGTCGAAGCGCACAACGCTATCTGTGTCTCTACTGGCAACGTACAGTCGCGCATCAGGACCAAACGTAAGACCGAGGGAGCCCGCAAGCGCGGAGTTACCGAAGGAGCCGAGGTACGCGCCTGTCCCCCCATCGAACCGTGCGAGCGAATCGAAAGCTCCGCCGAGATTTACTCCGACGTAGAGATTCCCGTCGGGGCCGAAATCAAGCCCCGTGAGTCCTCCGGGGGTACCTGCAAAGGTCAGATTGATGAGAGCGCCGGTAGCCCCGTCGAACTGGTGCACGAAGCTGAACGACGTCACAAACAGGTTCCCATCCGGCCCGAACACCAACTCGAATGCACCGCCAAGCACGGGCGACGCGAATGTCCCGAGCGGTGCGCCGGTTGCGCCGTCGTAGCGCAACACGTTGAAGGCCCAGTTGACAACGTAGAGATTGCCGTCAGGCCCGAACGTGAGACCCTGCGGTTCGATCAGCCCGCCGCTACCCGGAGCGACGAACACATCAATGAAAGCCCCCGAGTCACCGTCGTACCGCAGGACGCTCTTGGTACCCCCGCTGCTGACGTAGACATTCCCGTCGGGTCCAACTGCGACTCCATGCGGTTGAGCGAGCCCCCCACCGCTGGCGCAAGCGCCGACAGGAGCACCGGTCACTTCGTCGTAGCGAAGGACTTCGTTGGTGAGGTAGCTCGACACGCACACATCCGCGCTGGCGGGCATGGCGGTTGCCAGGGTGAACGCTGCTGCGAGCAACATGGCAGCAAGGAAGCCCGCCATCCGCAGCGCTGCATGCAGTTTTCTTGTTGGGGGTACTTGTCGTATCCGGCTCATGACCCCTCCTTCCTCTGGGAAGACGTCTCACAAACACACGACAGAGAGTCGCACTTCCACGCCTCCTTGTCAGACTCTCTCGCCGCCAGCCCGCGATGCCATCGTGGATTCACTTACGAGTGCTATGTGTCGCGAGTCTGCTGGTTCGCGCTCAAGAAGCGCTCAAAAGACCCGAAGGCGGGTGTTGGTTCAGCCCGCCCGCATCTAGCTCGCGCTCCTCGATCCGTAGTTCGCCCGCGACCTCGGGATCGTCGCCGCGTACCTCCTCGATGAACCGCTCGGCGTCATCGCGCCGGACGAATGTCTCAACGGCGTCGTCGAGCGGGGACTCGGGACTAGAGCGCTCGTCGAGGATCACGGTAGACGCGCATGGGGCGATGTTGGCACTCGCTCGCGTCGCAGGTGGGCAACGGGCATTGCCCACGCCTACTCCACGCCTAAACGTCCTGAAATGACACCGCGTAGCCATGCGGAGCGCCTTCGCGAAACGAGCCGCAAACCCGCACAACTAGAGGCTTCTTGAACTAGCCCGGCGTAACGTTGCAAACGCCTTTCTGCCCTGCGGAGGCAGAGGTCGCAAGTTCGAATCTTGCCGGGCGCACCTCTGGCGTTTTCTAACCGGCGGGAAGCCGGGCTCCCGCAACAGGAATTCCGGCGAGCCGCGAGCTGACGACCTCCTCGGCGGCTTCGGCGCTCGGGGCGTGGCTCGTGACAGCCGCCAGGAAGTCCTCGCGGTCGAGCGCGTAGAGCACGACGGCCGTCTTGGTGGTCACGGTCGCAGTCCTCGGCACGTCGCGGATGAGCGAGATCTCCCCGAAGTACCCGCCCGGGATCAGCTCCGAGAGCGCCCTTCCGTACTCGGAGATCTCGACCGTTCCCTCCGCGACGATGTAGAAGCGGTCACCGGCGTCGCCCTCCCGAACGATCACGGTGTCCGGCTCGAGGCGAAGCGGAACGAGTCGGCCGGCGAGATGCTCGAGCGACGCTCCCGGAAGCGGCGTGAAGATGGGAATCGCCGCGAGGATCCGCAGCTCGTCGTGCTCCGGGGCCTCAGCGGTTGCATCGATGCGAACGACGCGCCAGCCGAAGAGCGCGACGAGTGCGGGAAGGACGAGGCCCACGGCGACGAACGCGCCGTCGATTCCCAGCCAATCGATGAGGAGCGGCGCGACGGCGGCGCCGATTCCGATGGAAGCGAGCCAGAGCATCTGGATCACGCCGAATACCCGAGCGAGAACCTCGTCGGGCACCGCGCGCTGTACGAGGGTCAGCCCCGCCACGTCGACGAGCGAGTTCCCGAGCCCGAGCACGGCGAAGAGGACCAGTGCGAGTCCGGCTTCCGGCCAGAGGCCGATGGCCACGAGCGGAAGACCCCAGAGAACGATGCCGAGCATGAACGCCGGGCTCAGTCGTCGTGCACCCGTCAGTGTCAGGGCGAGCACGGCGCCGAGCAGCGCGCCGGCTCCGATCGCGGAATTGAGATAGCCGACTCCGCCCGTCCCGAGGTCGAGGAGGTCGATCGCCGCGACCACGATGAAGACCTGCACCGTGCCGGCGACTGCGGTCTGTGCCGTGAGAAGGAGCATCATCACGCGGAGCGACGGGTTGTGGCCGATCGCGCGGAATCCGGCAAACGCCTCCGACACGATCGTTCCCGCTTCGATCTCCCTGCGAGGCCGCTCTTTCTGCTCGACCTGGATCAGCAGGATGAAGAACGTCGACACGACGAGGAGCAGTGCCGTGAGCATGAACGCGACCTCGGTGCTCGCGACGGCCAGCACGAAACCCGCCAGGGCCGGTCCGACGAACACCGCGAGACTCTCGATGCCACTTGCGACGGCGTTTGCCGCGGTCAGCTCGGTGGGGCTCCGAGCGAGCGTCGGGGTCAGGGCAGCCTGCGCCGAGCGGAACGGTGTCGTCACGATCGCCGCACCGATCGCGAGTGCGTAGACGATCCATGGCTCGGCGTCTGCGAAGACGCAGATCGCCGCGGCTCCGATGAGGACGATCCGAGCCACGTTCGTCGCAACGAGGACCCGCTCACGCCGGTAGCGATCTGCGATCAGTCCCGAGAACGGGGCGATCAGCGCGGCGGGGACGAGGCGAAGGAGGAAGATGAGCCCGACGGCTCTCTCGCCGCCTTGCTCGAACGCGTAGACGGAGACGGCGATCAGATAGGCCCAATGACCGATGATCGAGGAGGTCCAGGCGAGCTCCAGCCAGCGCAGGCTCGGGTTCCTGAAGACCGCGCCGAACGCTGCCGCCGAGCCGGCGAGCCGCTCCTTGAGGCCCGTCACGGGCGAGAGCATCTCATCGCCTCTTGCGAAAGCGCAATGAGGTAGGGAAGATTTCCTACTCACGCGCGGTCTAGTTGGTCAGAACCGCGCACATGAGCGCGCCGGACAAGGAGGAGCAGGAGATGTCGGACGAGCAGACCAGCCCAGCGGATCCAGAGGTCGAGGGTCACGGGCCAGTGGCTGAGGGTCCAGTCGCCGAGGGTCCAGTAGCTGAGGGGCCCGTTGCGGAGCGGTCGGACGGCGAGCCGGACGTCGAGGCCCACGGGCCCGTCGCCGAGGGTCCCGTTGCCGAAGGGCCAGTCGCAGAAGGTCCTGTCGCCGAGTAGTTCGAGCTACTCCGAGTACTCGAGGCCCGGGCGGGATGTACAGCCGCCCGGGCTTTGCTCGTTCTTGCGCGCTGTTCGGCTTCCGGCTTACGTCTCGAGCGTGTCGGCCAGATTGCGAAGCAGTCGCATGCCGGCCGCTCGTTGGTCCTCATCGAGCGTGTTCACAGACGCCGCGAGCTTGGCGACGACAGCCAGATCGCCCGAGCCGTCGCCCTCCTCGTCGAGCAACCGCTCGGCCTGGCGTGCGCGCAGAAGCAGATCGACCGCGATCGCAGCCTGGTTCGCGAAGAGCCCGAGCAGATCCATCTCCTGGAGCGAGAAGTGCGCGCGCTTCGGGACGGTCGAGGACCTCCAGCACCCCGAGCGCCCGTTCGTCATGGAGCAGCGGCGCCGCCATCAACCCGCTCGGGACGTACCCCGTTCCCTCGGCGACGTCACCGGCGAAGCGTGGGTCGTTCCGGACGTCCTCGAGGATGAGCGGAGTGCGCGTCGCCAGCACCCAGCCCGCGATGCCGTGCTCCGCGGGGAAGCGCATGCCGAGGAGCGACTCCTCGCCTTCGCCCACGACTGCCTCGAATACGAGCTCGTTGGTCGACTCGTCGAGTAGCAGGATCGACGATGCCTTCGCTCCGAAGATCGAGCGCGCGACTTGTACGAGCGCGCTCAGAAGGTCGCGGAACGACTCGGACGAGCCCACGACCCCCGCGGCTACAGCCGCCCGCAGATCACCCGACTCGGTCATTGGCCACCTCCGACGTTCGTCGCTGTGAGATAGAGGACGCTCTTCACCTGAAAAGGGGTCAGCTCCGGGTGCTTGGCGAGGATCAGCGCACAGATACCGGTCATGTGAGGCGTCGCGAAGCTGTTCCCCGAGACCCTGATCGAACGGTCGCCGAGCCAGGCGACATCCACGTTCACGCCTTTGGCGAAGAACTCGACCGGCGGATTCGGGTTGTAGTAGAACGAGGTCGGCTCCTCGTCCTCGTGGCTTCCGACCGAGATCACCGACGAGAAACGCCACGGGTAGCTCTCGACCGGCATGTTGTGCGCCGAGGCGACGAGCACCGTGCGCCGGAAGTACGCGCTGTCGGCGATCTCGTGCAGAACCGCGGCGAACGGCTTCTTGGTCGTGGAGAGGCTCATGTTGATCACGTCGAAACCCTGCTCGACCGCGTAGCGAAGCCCGGCGAGAAGGACACCTCCGCTCCCCGTGAAGCCGGCCCCGAGGACGCGTACGCTCGAGAGTGCGCACTCCGGGGCGAGAGCGCGCACGATCCCTGCGCACGCGGTGCCGTGCCCCGAGAGGTCTCCCTCCGTGTCCTCCTCGGCGATCACCTCGTCGTTCTCGCCCACCGAGATCGTCACCGCGCTCTCGAGCCCGCCCACGAGCGGATGGCTCCCGTCGACGCCGGAGTCGAGGATGCACACGCGCGCGCCCGCTCCACCCGATCCCTCCCACGCCCACTCGCGGGTGACCCGCTCCGGCCAGGAGGAGGGCAACGCGATGCGCTCGACGGCGTCCTTCGGGAGGCTCCACGCCGGGAGCGCTTCCTTGCTCGCGTCCCAAGCGTGGGCAAGCACGCCGTTCACGCAGCGGACTCTAGACGGGACGCCGCTCGGCTTTCGGGAATCAGCGCTCGGAAAGGCGCTTGCGCAGCTCGTCGACGAGGCGAGGGTCGGGATCGAAGCCCTCGCGCTCTAGCGCGCCTTCGAGGCCGGCGATGAGCTCCTTCCGGAACTCGGCGTCCTCTTCGGCGCGCAGCACGATCTCGTCGAGCGAGCGTCGTGCCGAGGGAAGCTCCTGCGCTGCTTGCACCCAACCGGCAGGCGCGGGTCGCAGGATGCGGAGCAGCATGCCTAGACGTTCTTCGTCGTACATCGTCATCGCTACCCCCTAGACCCTTCAGGGGTCTCATTTCTTCCCTCGAGCCTGTCGCGGAGCTTCGCGAGGCAGCGGGCGATCCGACTCGCGATGGTGCCCGACGGGAGATCGAGCTCGGCGGAGATCGTGCGGTAGCTCTCGTCGCGGGCAAAGAAGCGGTCGAGCATCTCCTGGCAGTGCTCGGGAAGCTCGGTAACCGCCTCCCTCACCACGAACGCTTCGTCGATGTCGGCGAGGACGTCTTCGTGCCCTTCGCCGATGACCTCCGCAGTCGGCTGCTCTCTGTTCGCAGCCGAGAGGGCGTCGATACAGAGTCGGCGTGTGAGCTGTGCGATCCACGGCCGCACGGCAGCGTCGTCGCGAAGGGTCTCGAGACGGGTGTAGACGCGCGTGAAGACCTCCTGGTACACGTCCTCTGCGTCTGCCTCCGACAGGCGGAAGCCCTGGGTGCAGATGGCGTAGACGTACCGGGAGAAGCGTTCGACCAGCGCGTTCCAGGCGTCCGGCTCGCCCGCGCGACAGCGCTGCACGAGCTCGGCGTCGGACAGCGTCTCGAGCAGAGTCACGGACTCAGCGGACCGGTCCGAGAATTCGCTCGGCTGCGGCGGCCGCCGCCTGCTCGCTCGCTCGCGCACGGGCAAGGCGCGGGTCATCGTCGCGGACGGCGAGATTGACCTGAACCAGGTGGGCCGCGGCCCGGGCGCCACCGGCGGCGAGCGCCGCCGCCGCCGCCGCGTCGGCGCGGTACGCGCCGTCGCATCGCTCCGCGGCGAGGACGGCGAGCGCTGCGACATCCGCTCCGAGCTGTGCGATCTCGAGCGGCACTGCGGCGGCTTGCTCGAGCTTCAACTCGAGGTCGCCGTCGCCGGCGGTCGCCACCCCCTCTGCAGCTCTGCGGAGTGCAGCGTTTGCCTCGTCCCAGGCTTCCGCGTCGACACTCGCGAGTGGTGCGGCGCGTTCCTGGATCGAGAGCGCTTGCGCGGCGACCCCGCGCGCGTCGCCCCACGAGTCGCTCGAGCAGCGCGCGACCATGGCGACGAGCCCGGCCGCGATCGCAACCGTGAACGCCGCCCCCGACCCGCCACCGGGAGCCTGCTCGCCGGCCGCGATTCGCGCAAGGAAGTCGTCGAGCCGCAGCTCCAGGTAGTTCTCGTCGCCCAAGACCGTCGAGTCTACGGCGGTGGCGGCTCTCGACCTAGAGTTCGGCGCCATGCCTCTGTACCTCCGTGAGAGCGAGGTCGAATCACTCCTCACGCCGGCCGACGCCGTCGAAGTCGTCGAAGAAAGCTTTCAGCGAATGGCGTCCGGTGACGTCGAGATCGCGCCGCGCCGTCGTCTTCGCCTACAGGACGGCTCGCTCGCGGACATGGCCGCAGCCGACCTCGGCATCGGATTGGCGGGGGCGAAGATCTACGCGGCGTTCGGAGAGGGAGCGGCGTTCGTGCTCTGCCTGTTCGATGCGTCGACGCCCGAGCTCGTCGCCGTCATCGAGGCCGATCAGCTCGGCCGCCTCCGCACCGGCGCCGCAAGCGGGGTCGCCGCACGCCATCTGGCACGAGCCGGCGCTCGCACGCTCGGCGTCATCGGGTGCGGCAGCCAGGCCGAGACGCAGGTGGCGTGCATTCGTGCGGCCGTCCCTTCGATCGAGCGCGTCGTCGCGTTCTGCCGAACGCCTGCACGCCTCGCCAACTTCTGCGAGCGCGTGGGCGCTCGAGCGGGAGAAAGTCACCGGGAGGCGGCAAGCCAGGACGTCGTTGTCACGATCACGAGCTCGAAGGACCCGGTTCTGCGAGGGGAATGGCTCGAGCCAGGGACACTCGTGGCCGCGGCGGGAGCGAATCATCCGAGCCGGCGCGAGCTCGACAACGTCGTTCTGGAGCGAGCGGCGTTCGTCTGCTGCGACTGGATCGAGCAGGCTCGCATCGAGTCCGGCGATCTCATCGAGCCCGTTGCGGCAGGCGTGCTCGACTGGCTCGAGGTGCACGAGCTCCACGAGGTCGTCTCCGGTGAGGTTCCGGGCCGCCAGTCGGAGTCGGACATCGTCGTCTTCAAGTCCAACGGCCTGGCCGCGTGGGATGTTGCACTCGGCGGTGAAGCGCTGCGCAGAGCGCGTGATCTCGGCGCGGGAACCGTGCTCTAGGAAACGCTGCCGGCTCGGGTTTCAGGACGAGGCGATCGATGCCTTGGTGGCCTCGAGCATGTCCCCCGAGATGGCCCCGATGATCTCCGGGCGGTCGAGCAGGCGCTTCTGTTGCTCGGGCGACAGACGGTTCTGTACGTACTTGTCGCTCAGGATCTCGTCGAGTGGTCGTCCACGCTCGTGCTCTCGAACGACATAGCGCGCGACATGCTCCTCCGCGGAGCTGCGCTGGAAGAGGAACGAGAACATGTTCTTGAACGCGGCCACGGAACGCGATTGTATCCCGGGTGCATGAGACGAAGCTTCCGCGACGGCCGCTACGCCGAGCGCGCCCTCGTAGGCGTCGACGACATCGGCGAGGAGGAGCGGATCGTTCTCTGGATCGAGCGACGGCCGGGCGCGCTGTGGGTAGTCGGGCGGACGGTGAACCCGCAGCTTCGGGAGTCGGACGAGCCGCGCGCCGACGACGTGGTGTTCGAGGGGTACGAGCTCGAGGACGCCCTCGAGCACGCAAACGCGGCGCTCGAGGACGACGTCAGCGTGCTCGAGAAGGATGGACGGCCAGCGGACGCGCGTCCGTTCACACGCAAGGAAGTGCTGCCGCTCCTCGAGCGCTGGTTCTTCAACCGCTGACACGGCTCACCGCTGCGGGCCTCCGGAAGCCCCGGACCAGCGGTTGTCAGGTCATCGGGCGGTACGCAGTGCTAGCGTGCCGCGCCGCGTGCGGATCCGCATCGGACATAGCCCAGACCCAGACGACGCCTTCATGTATTGGGCGATCGCCACCGACCGAGTCGACAGGCGGGGGCTCGAGTGCGAGCAGGTGCTCGCCGACATCCAGACGCTCAACCAGTGGGCGCGCGCCGCGCGGCTCGAGGTCACCGCGCTGTCGCTGGCCGCCTACCCGTTCGTGCAGGAGGACTATGCGCTCCTCCCGCACGGTGCGAGCATCGGCTCCGGCTACGGCCCATCGTCGTCGCGCAGAGATCGCTCACACACGACGAGCTCGCTGAGCTCGAGATCGTCGTGCCGGGCACTCTCACGACCTCGTTCCTCGCGCTCCGGCTCGTGCTGGGCGACTTTCGGCTACCGCGAGCTGGCGTTCGAGGAGATCCCCGACGAAGTGGCGTCCGGTCGAGCCGATGCGGGGCTCGTCATCCACGAAGGCCAGCTGACGTTCGAGAGCTTCGGGCTCGCGAAGGTGCTCGACCTCGGTGAGTGGTGGCTCCTGGAGACGGGGCTCCCGCTTCCACTCGGCGTCAACGCCGCACGGCGCGACCTCGGGCCCGAGGTACTGCACAACGTCTCCGAAGTGCTGAGAGAGGCGATCCGGTGTGCGCTCGACAACCGCGCAGAGGCGCTCGAATATGCCGTCCAGTTCGGGCGTGGAATCGACGCCGCGGTGGCCGACCGCTTCGTTGCGATGTACGTCAACGAGCTCACGCAGGACTATGGCCAGGAGGGACGTCAGGCGGTCACCGAGTTCCTGCGCCGCGGCGAAGCCATCGGGGCATTCCCGGCTCCCGTCCAGGTCGACTTCGTCAGCTAGCGTCCGCGAGGATGCAGAGCGCCGTCGTCCTCGCAGGTGTACGCACGCCGATCGGTCGGTACGGCGGCGCGCTCTCCAACGTTCGCCCCGACGACCTCGCCGCTCATGCCATCTCGGCAGCCGTCGAGCGTGCG
This sequence comes from uncultured Actinomycetes bacterium, assembly GCA_963756925.1. Classification (GTDB taxonomy): domain Bacteria; phylum Actinomycetota; class Thermoleophilia; order Gaiellales; family Gaiellaceae; genus GMQP-bins7. Next base: position 430,508 of record CAVWPL010000012.1, read on the forward strand.
CGTATCGATCCAGCCGCGATCGACGACGTGTACTTCGGTGCGGCCAATCAAGCCGGAGAGGACAACCGCAACGTCGCCCGCATGGCCGCCCTCCTCGCCGGGCTGCCGGAATCCGTGGCGGGCGTCACGGTCAACCGACTCTGCGCTTCCGGTCTCTCCGCCGTCGTCTCCGCGTGCCACGCCGTGATGACCGGTGACGCCGACGTGGTCGTCGCGGGGGGAGTCGAGTCGATGAGCCGCGCGCCGCTCGTCCTGGCGAAGCCGCAGTCCGCATTTCCCCGCGGCGATCAGATCGTGTACGACTCGACGCTCGGCTGGCGGTTTTCGAATCCGCGCCTCGAGGACATGTTCCCCCTCGAGTCGATGGGCGAGACCGGGGAGAACGTCGCGGACCGGTACACGGTCTCTCGCGAGGAGCAGGATGCGTTCGCGCTCCGCTCCCAGGAGCGCTGGGCCGCCGCGAGCGCAGCGGGCCGGTTCGTCGACGAGATCGTTGCCGTGGGCGAGGTCGACACGGACGAGCACCCCGGCCCGGCACGACGAGCGACGCGCTGGCTGGGCTCAAGCCGGCGTTCCGCGCCGGCGGATCGGTCACGGCCGGGAACGCTGCGGGGATCAACGACGGTGCCGCCGCGCTGGTGATCACGAGCGCGGAGCACGCGGCGACGCTCGGAGTCGAGCCTCTCGGCACCTTCGTCGCCAGTGCGGTGGCCGGTGTCGACCCACGCGTCATGGGCATCGGTCCCGTCCCGGCAGTGCGGAAGCTTCTCGGTCGCGCCGGAATCGACGCGGCCCAGCTCGACCTCGTCGAGCTCAACGAGGCGTTCGCGTCCCAGAGCGTGGCGGTCATCCGCGAGCTCGGGCTCGACGAGGAGCGTGTGAACGTGAACGGCGGCGCGATCGCGCTCGGCCATCCGCTCGGGATGAGCGGGGCGCGGCTCGTCGTCTCGCTCCTCCACGAGCTTCGCCGCCGCGACGGTCGCTATGGGCTGGCGACGCTTTGCGTCGGCGTCGGCCAGGGCGTCGCCGCGCTCTTCGAGCGCTAGTCGCCTGTCTAGGTAGCCAGGACGCGCGCGCGTCGCGGGCGAACCCACACCGTCTGGCCTCGCCAGAGCTCGAGCTCCTCGAAGCGGTCCCGTGTGAGCACGGCGACGATCTCGGCGCCGGCCGCATCGTGCAGCTCGACCTTGGCGTCGCGGCCGAGCATCGTCACTCTCACGATCATCGCCTCGACTGCGCCGTCGGACGACTCGGAGAGCAGCTCGACGTCGTGCGGTCGCACGAGCACGCCGCCGACCTCGTTCGCATCGCCGACGAAGCGCATGACGAACTCGTTCGCCGGCCGGTCGTAGAGCTCGCGTGGCGTCCCCACCTGTTCGAGGACGCCGTGATTCATGACGGCGATCTGATCGGCGACCTCCATCGCCTCCTCCTGATCGTGGGTGACGAACAATGTCGTCACGTGCACGACGTCGTGGAGCCGGGTGAGCCATTCGCGGAGCTCGGCGCGGACGCGGGCATCGAGAGCCCCGAACGGCTCGTCGAGGAGCAGAACCTCGGGCTGTGGTGCGAGAGCGCGTGCGAGGCCCATGCGCTGGCGCTGGCCGCCCGACAGCTGTGACGGGTAACGGTCGCCGAGGCCCTCGAGCTGGACGAGATGGAGGAGCTCGTCGACGCGCTCGCGGATCTCTGCTTTCGGCCGTCTGCGCACCTTGAGCCCGAACGCGATGTTGTCCGACACGGTCATGTGCTTGAAGGCGGCGTAGTGCTGGAAGACGAACCCGACGCCGCGCTTCTGGGGTGCGAGGTTGGTCGCATCCTTCCCCGAGATCTCGATCTGGCCGATGTCTGCCCACTCGAGCCCGGCGATGATCCGGAGCAGCGTCGACTTGCCCGAGCCACTCGGGCCGAGGAGTGCCGTCAACGAACCGCTCTCGACGTCCAGCGAGACATCGTCGACGGCGACGAAGTCGCCGAATCGCTTGGAGACATTGCGGACCTGGATCGACATCTAGATCGTCCTCTCCCGGGGCCTGATCACGGTCATTGCCACGAGGACAAGTATCGCCACAAGTGCGAGAACGATTGAGATCGCATACGCACCGGCCAGGTCGAACGAGTCGTAGCGCTCCTGCACTCGCAGCGTTGCCGTCTCCGTCTGACCCTGGACGCGCCCGGACACGACGGCGACCGCGCCGTACTCCCCGAGACAGCGGGCGGTTGTGAGGATCACGCCGTAGATCGCCGCCCAGCGGATCGAGGGAAGCGTGATCCGCCAGAAGGTCTGCCAGCCGCTCGCACCGAGCGTGCGCGCGGCCTGTTCCTGCTCGTCTCCGATCTCCTGGAGCGTCGGGACGACTTCCCGTGCGACGAACGGAAGGGAGACGAAGATCGTGGCCACGACCATCGCAGGGAGCGCGAAGAGGAACTGGATGTCATGTCGCTCGAACCAGCCTCCGAGCCAGCCTTCGCGCCCGTAGAGCAGGAACAGCGCCAGCCCGACAACAACCGGCGAGAGCGCGAGCGGCAGGTCGATGCACGCGTTCAGCAGGCTCTTGCCCGGGAACGACTTTCGCACGATCGCGAGGGCCGCGACGATGCCGAAGACCGTGTTCACCGGTACGGCGATCGCGGTGATGATCAGCGTCAGCTTGAAAGCATGGATGGTCTCCGGCGTCGTGAGCGCGTCCCAGGCGGGTGCGAACCCGTCCGCGAACGTTTCCTTGAACACGATCGCGAGCGGGCCGACGAGAATGATCGCCAGATAGGCGAGCGCGACGAATCGAAGGCCCAGCTTGGATGGACTCAGCCTGGAGCGTCGCGGGCTAGACACGGTCATGCCTCGTCGCGAAGGTGCGAATGACGCCGATCGAGAGCAAGGTCGCGAACGAGATGCCGAGCAGCACCACCGCTGCGGCCGCCGCCGCCGCGGAGTCGCCGCTCTCGATGCGGCCGTAGATGTAGACGGACGAGACCTCGGTCTCGAACGGAATGTTCCCCGTGATGATGACGAGCGCGCCGAACTCGCCCATCGCCTTGGCGAATGCGAGGGCGAGCCCGGAGAGGATCGCCGGCAGGAGAGACGGGAAGATGACGCGTCGAAACGTCCGCAGATTCGAGGCACCGAGCGAGTGGGCTGCCTGCTCGAGCTCCGGATCCAGCTCTTCGAGAACCGGCTGAACCGTTCGGACGACGAACGGCAGCGTCACGAACATCATCGCGAGCACGATCGACACCTTCGTGAACGTGACGTTGATGCCCACCGGTGAGCTCGGGCCGTAGAGCGCCAGGAGAGTGAGCCCGGCGACGATCGTCGGGAGCGCGAACGGGAGGTCGATGATCGCGTTGACCATGGACTTCCCGAGGAAGTCGTCCCGGACGAGCACCCAGGCCGTGATCGTGCCCAGCACGGCGTTCAGGAGCGTGACGGCAAACGACGTACCCAGCGTGATCTTGAGCGCTGACACCGCCTCGGGGCTCGAGACGGCATCCCAGAAGCTCTGCGATCCTTCGCTCGTCGACTTGAAGACGAGCGCAGCGATGGGCAGTGCGACCATCACTGTCAGGAAGGTCGTCACAAAGCCGAGGGACAGGGCGGTACCGACCCTGTCCCTCGAAGCCCGCGTCCGCCGCGGCTCGGCTACGGCGATCTCAGCCAGTGCTGCCGCCCACCGCTCGCTGGATGCGCGCCATGATGCTGTTGCTCGGTGCGAAGAAGCGCTTCTGCACCTTCTCCCAGCCACCGAGCCCGAGCTCGTTGATCGTGAACTCGCCCGGGCGCACCGGGAACTTCTTCCGGTTCTTCTCGAGCACGCTCTTCACGACCGGGCGGTAGCCGTAGTCGGCGAAGATCTGCTGCGCCGCGGGCGTCCGGAGGAAGCGGAGGAACTGGTTCGCCTTCTCCTTGTCAGGGCTCGACTTCAGGACCGCGATCGGGTTCTCGATCAGGATCGTCGACTTCGGGATGACGAACTGCATGTCGAGACCCTGCAACCGTGCGAGTAGCGCCTCGTTCTCATAGGCGAGGAGGACGTCACCCTTGCCGCTGTTGAACGTGTTGAGCGACGCCCGTGCGCTCGTGTCCTGCACGGCGACGTTCTTGAAGAGCTTGAGCAGGTTGGCCTGTGCCTGCTTGTCGGTCTTGCCGGCTTTCCGCCAGGCGCCGTAGGCGGCCATGATGTTCCAGCGCGCGCCACCGGAGGTGAACGGGTTGGGAGTGATGACCTCGAGTCCGGGCTTGAGCAGGTCGTTCCACGACTTGATCTTCTCCGGGTTGCCGTCGCGTACGACGAAGACCACGAGCGAGTCGTGAACCATGCCGGCGAACGACTGCTTCTTCCACTTGGGGTCGACCAGTCCGGCGGCGACGAGCTCGTCGACGTCCGGGGCGAGCGAGAGAGCGACGATGTCCGCCTTCAGGCCGGCCTTGACTGCCCTGGCCTGCTCTCCGGATGCAGCGTACGACTGCGTGAACGAGACGTCCTCCCCGGCGGCCGTCTTCTCGAACATCGGGATCAACTTCCCGTACGCCTCTCGGGGCGTCGAGTACGCGACGAGGTTGAGCTCGGTGTCGGTGCTCCGCGCGGGAGCAGCCGATCCGCCCATGGCGGCTGCCGCAGTGACTCCGGCGATCACTCCGAGCGAGATCACCACGCCAATGATCTTCTTACGCATTCCCAGACCTCCATTGTTGACAAAGTGCGTCGACAAACCTAATCTCAGAAGGTAGTCACGGCTCCCCACCCTGTCAAGGGGCAACTCAGGAGGCTTCGATGTGGGTTTCCAGACGAACTGATTACGCGACGCGGGCGATACTCGTCCTGTCGCTCGAGGGCGGCGGGCCGCTGAAGCTCGACGAGCTCGCGAAGCGGACGGCGGTCCCTTTGTCGGTGCTCGAGCAGGTGATGCCGACGATGCGGACGGCCGGCCTCGTGCGCTCGGAGCGTGGGCCGGCGGGTGGCTATCGGCTCAACAAGAAGCCCGAGGAGATCACCCTCGAGCGCATCGTGCGCCTCTTCCAGGGGCCGCTGGCGCCGATCAGCTGCGCGACTCGGCACAGCCCGGAGCCCTGCCCGATGACGGTCGGATGTTCGCTCCGAGGCGTCTGGGAAGAGGTTCGGGACGCGACGATCACGCTGCTCGGCGGGGTGACGTTCGCGGATCTCGCGAAGCGTGCGGGTGGACCGTGGATCGATCCCGCGCTGCTCGACGACGCTGCCGTGGGTGTTGGCGTCTAGATCAGGGTAGATTCACGGGCCGTGGCTCGAACGACCGACCGCGAGTACGGACTCTTCATCGGCGGTGAGTCGACCGAGCCCGCGTCGGGCGACGTGCGCGAGCTGCGCGAGCCCGCAACCGGCGATCTCCTCGCGCGTGCCGCAATGGCCGGTGAGGCGGACGTCGATCGCGCCGTAGAGGCGGCGCGCGGCGCACTCGACGGAGACTGGGGGAGGACGCCGGGTACCGAACGTGCGCGGCTTCTGCATGCGCTCGCCGACGCGATCGTGGCCGACCGCGCCGAGCTCGCCGAGCTCGAGACACGAAACGTCGGCAAGGCGATCTCGTCCGTCAAGGCGGAGCTTCACCAGGCCGTCGAGAACTTCCGTTACTACGCCTCCGCCATCGCGACGATCGGCGGCCGCGCGAACCCGATCGGTGGCTCGCTGCTCTTCTACTCGCTCAAGGAGCCGGTTGGTGTCGTCGGCCAGATCGTGCCGTGGAACTACCCGTTGATGATGTCGACCTGGAAGCTCGCGCCTGCTCTCGCAGCAGGCTGCTCGATCGTCCTCAAGCCGGATCCGCAGACTCCACTCACCGCGATTCGACTCGCGGAGCTCGCGACCGAGGTCGGGTTTCCGGCAGGGTCGATCAACGTTGTGCCCGGCGACGGCCCGACGACGGGCGCATACCTCGTGCGGCACCCTGGCGTGGACAAGGTCGCGTTCACGGGCTCGACGAAGACCGGTGGCGAGATCATGCGTCTTGCGTCCGACCCCGTGAAGCGGGTCACGCTCGAGCTCGGGGGAAAGAGCCCGAACCTCGTTTTCGCCGACGCCGACCTCGCGAGCGCGCTGCCGAGCTCGGCCTGGGCGATCTACTACGCCGCCGGCCAAAGCTGCGAAGCCCGGTCGCGGCTCCTCGTCGAGAAGTCGGTGTACGACGAGGCGGTCTCGAAGATGAGCGAGTACGCAGGCGCGATTCGCGTCGGTGACCCGCTCGACGGGGAGACCCAGATGGGCTCACTGATCTCGACCGGACATCGGGAGCGGGTGCACGGCTTCGTCGAGCGTGGCGTCGGCGAGGGGGCAGAGGTCGTCGCTGGCGGGACGATTCCCGCCGGAGCAGGAGCCTTCTATCCGCCGACGGTGGTTGCGGGCGGGTCCAACGCTTTGGAGATCGCGCAGGAAGAGGTCTTCGGGCCCGTGGTCACCGTGATCCCGTTCGAGGACGAGAAGGACGCGATCCGACTGGCGAACGACGTTCGCTACGGGCTGATGGCAACCGTCTGGACCGGGGACCCTGCACGTGGACATCGCATTGCCGCACGCATCAAGTCGGGGATGGTCGGGATCAACATGCCGTACACCGCGTTCCCGGGGATCCCGTTCGGCGGATACAAGCAATCCGGGTTCGGCCGGGAGCTGGCGCTCGAGACGCTCGACCTCTACCTCGAGACGAAGGGCGTGGTCACGTCGACCGGCGCTCGCCCGATCAACCCCTTCGGGCTGTAACCCCGCATCCGTATCGGTGGGCGGTACTGGCCGCCGGAACGGCAGCCACTGCGAGCTCTGCTGTTCTCTTCATCGGGCTTCCGGTGCTCGTCCCGACGCTGCGTGAGGAGTACTCGCTCTCGCTCTCGCAGATCGGTGTGCTCCTTGCTGCGATCTGGGTCGGGACGACTTTGACGCTCCTCCCATGGGGTCTTGCGGCCGACCGCTTCGGAGAGCGGATCGTCCTTGCCACAGGGCTCGGCGGCTGTGCCGTGTTCAGCGCCGGGGCCGCTTTCGCACCGAGCGCCACCGCACTCTTCGTGTTCCTGGCGCTCGCCGGAGCGTCGGGAGCAAGCGTCAACTCCGCAAGCGGGCGAGCAGTCATGCACTGGTTCGGTGCGGACGAGCGAGGACTGGCGCTCGGCGTGCGCCAGACCGCGATTCCCGTCGGCGGCTTCGTGGGTGCGCTCGCACTGCCGGCGATTGCGAGCGCCGGCGGCTCCGAGGCCGCGTTCCTCTTCCTTGCGGCGCTTTGCGCTGCCGGCGCCCTCGTCGGCGCGCTCGTCCTCCGCGAACGAGAGCCGGGCGACGAGTTGGAGGTGGCTTCGATCATCCGGACGCTCGCCGACGGACGGCTCTGGAGGCTGTCGGCCGGCAGTGGCCTCTACCTCTATGCCCAGCTCGCGGTCATCGGGTTCGGTGTCCTTTTCCTGCACGACGAGCACGGGCTCTCGGACAGCCGCGCCGCGCTCGTGATCGCTGCTTCGCAGGTGCTCGCGATGGTCTTTCGGATCGGAGCGGGGCGCTGGTCGGACGTCGTGCGCTCGCGCGTCGGGCCGCTTCTGAAGGTCGGGCTCGCCGTCTCCGCGGCGCTCGCGTTGACGGCCGTGCTCGCCGACGGGCCACTCTGGTTGCTCGTACCCGCAATCGCGCTTGCGGGCGGACTCTCGATGGCCTGGAACGGGCTCTCCTTCACCGCCGCTGCCGAGCTCGCCGGCCCCGTTCGGAGCGGCGCCGCGATTGGCTTGCAGCAGACCGTGCTCGGAGGAGTCGGCGTCGTCTCACCGATCGTGTTCGCCGCCATCGTGTCCATGGCGTCGTGGCCCGTGGCGTTCGCCGTGGCGGCTCTCCTGCCGCTCGTCGGGGTGTTGGCCTACGTCCGCTCCGCGACTACTAGTCGCGCTCCGCCGCGGATAATGGGGTCGGATGGCTGCGCTCCAACACCAGCACCTCCCCGCCTGGCTCGAGCCGGTCGGAGCGCCCAACGTGAACGACCTCGAGCGCGGCGGCGCTGACGCATGAGGGTTCTCGATCGACTCGAGCAGCTGTACGAGATCGGCGGCGGGCCTGGCGCCAACCGGGCGTACGACTCCCCCGCGGAGGACGAAGCGGTCGAGCTCGCCGGCAGCTGGATGCGGGAGGCGGGGCTCGTTGTCGAAGCCGACGCGACCGGCAACCTCGTCGGGCCGGTCGGAGCTACGAGGCGACGTGTGGACCGGATCCCATCTCGACACGGTGCCTCGGGGCGGCCGCTTCGACGGCGCGCTGGGTGTCGTGGCGGGGATCGAGGCCGTCGAGCGGATCGGCGCCGGAGCGATCGTCGTTTTCCGAGGTGAGGAGGTCGGATGCGTCGGAAGCCGGGCCCTCGTGGCGGGCGGGGGTTCGCTGCCATCCGCGTTTCTCGAACTCCATATCGAGCAGGGGCCGGTGCTCGCCGGTGCCGACGCACCGCTCGGAGTGGTGACCGGGATTGTCGGGTACGCGCACGGTGAGCTCGAGCTCGAGGGCAGTCCCGGCCATGCAGGGACGACGCCGATGGCGGGACGTGACGACGCCCTGGTTGCGGCGGCCGAGGCGGTGCTCCGCATCCGCGACGCTGCTCGCGGCCTCGACGGAGCGGTTGCGACCGTGGGTCGACTCGAGGTCGAGCCAGGGGGTCGAATGTCATCCCGGGCCGCGTCCGGTTGTCAGTGGATGCGCGGGCCGCCGATCCCGCGACGCTCGAGCGCCTCGTCTCCGCAATCGACTTCGAGCCGGCGCAACGGACGGAGCCCGTCGCGATGGCCGAGGAGGTACAACGTGCTCTTCGCGTGGAGCTGGAGGCACACGGACTTCCGGTCGTCGAGCTTCCCTCGGGAGCGGGCCACGACGCCGGAATCCTCGCCGCCGCAGGCGTAGCGAGCGGAATGCTCTTCGTCCGGAGCCTGAACGGTGGCGTGAGTCACTCCCCCACCGAGCTCTCGAGCGCCGAGGACATCGGATTGGCGGTCGACGTGCTGACCGCCGCGCTGCGTCGGCTGACTAGCTCGCCCTGAACGCGATGTCCTGGGCGCCGTCCCAGAGCATGCGGCGGCCGAGCTCGCGCAGGTTCTCGTTGCCTTCCAGAATCGTGGCGAAGTGGTTGCCGGCGAGCCCGCCCGCCTTGCTCGCGAATGCGACGTAGCCGTACGCGAGGAGGAGCTCGGTCTCGCTGACGCCTCCGGGGTAGAGGATCAGCTCACCGGGGCTCGGGTAGCGCGTCGCGTTCTCCGGGCCGATGCCAACGTCGAGGTCCCCCATCGGGATCCAACCGCCCTCGCCGCTCCAGCGGACGTGGATGATCTTCGACTCGAGCGGGAGCATGGCTCGAAATGCGGCGACGGTCGCGGGCGCGACCTCGTCTTCGAGGCGCGCTTTGAACTCGAAGCCACCAACGGTGATCGCGAGCATTCGGAGGACACTAGTCGGCAGCGGGCTCCCGTGAGGCCGACTAACCCTGCTGTGCGAGCCAGGAAGCGAGCAGCTCGCGCTCGTCGTCCGTCATGCCGGTTTGGTTGCCCGGCGGCATCGCCCGCGTCAGAACAGCCTGCCGCTCGATATCGCTCGCCCTGGCGAGGATCTGGGCAGCTGTCTCGAGCCGGACTCCGAGAGGTGCGGTGACGCCTGAGTGGCACGTCACGCACCGCTCCTCGACGACTTCCTGCACCTGCGTGAAAGCCACCGGGTCGGTTTGAACAGGCGCGCTGCGATCGGGCTCCAGCCAGAGAGCGAGCGCAACGACTCCAACGCTTGCAGCGACCGGGATCCACCACACGCGCCGGCCGGCATGCCAACGGTTGAAGAACAGGCGGATCGACGCGGTGAGCACAGCGACGAGCACGAAGACGAGCCAGGCCTCGTCCGCGCCGAAGACGAACGCGAAGTGCCCGATGAGCATCGTGAAGAGCACGGGGAGCGTGAGGTAGTTGTTGTGGACAGACCTGTCCTTCGCGCGGAGGAGCGGCTCAGGGTCCGGCTCGCGCTTCTCGGCCATCGCCTGCACGAGCTTCCGGTGTGCCGGGATGATCACGAAGAGGACGTTCGCGACCATGATCGTTCCGAGCATCGCGCCAACCTGCAGGTACGCCGCACGAGGCGCGAAGAGCTCTCCCGCACCCCACGCCGCGAGTGCGACGAGCGCCGTTCCAGCGACGGCGAACGCGACCTGGCTCCTCGTGCCGACGGTTCGGCACAGGAGGTCGTAGACCACCCAGCCGAGCGCGAGCCCGCCGACCGACAGCGCAATCGCCGCCCACGGCTCGAGATCGGCGACGGCCGGGTCGACGAGCCGGATGTCCGCATCGAAGTAGTAGAGGACGACCAGCAGCGCGAAGCCGGAGAGCCAGGTCGTGTAGGCCTCCCACTTGAACCAGTGCAGCGGCTCCGGCATCTCGGCCGGGGCGAGGCGGTACTTCTGCGAGTGGTAGAGACCGCCGCCGTGCACGCCCCAGAACTCGCCGGCCACACCCGCTTCGGCGTCTTCCGCGCTCTTCGGCGGGCGGAGCGCGAGATCGAGCCGGACGAAGTAGAACGACGCACCGATCCAGGCGATCCCCGCGACGACGTGGAGCATGCGCAGGCAGACGTCGAGAACGTCTTTCAGGTACGGGTCCATCGATCCTTGGTCCATCTATCCCGGGCGATCGCGATCAGCTCCTGGCAACCCGTGTCGAGCTCCTCCCCTTCCGACCGCGCGATCCGCGCGCGCAGCACCTCGAGGATCTCCGTCTTCGGGCGCCCGGCAACAAAGACCACGAACCGGAAGCCGAACCTCTCCTCGTAGGCCTGGTTGAGGCGCTCGAGCTCGGCGAGGACTGCGGGATCGGCGTCCGCACCCTGCTCCGCGGCTGACCGGGAGGAAAGCTTCTTGCTGCCTATCGCCGGATGCGCGTTCAGCGCCTCGAGCTTGTCGTCGTAGCTCAGCGTCGCGACCACGTCCTCGGCCCGGGAGAGGGGGTCGTCGAGCTCGGCGAGGTGCTCCACGAGCCGTGTCTTGCCCTCGAACAGCTCGGCGAGCTCGTCCGGGCTCAGCTTCCGCGGTAGCTCGCGCATCCGTACGGCGAGACGAGGAGTGGGATGTGGTGATGGCCGTCGGCGAGCTCCACTTCGAGCTCGACGCGAGTGAAGAAGGGCGATGGCGGCCAGAACACGAGCTCGTACCTGCCCGGCTCGAGGTCTCGGGCGAGCTCGTGGACGCGACCCTCGTCGTCGGTCGTCGCACTGGCCACGACCGTCCTGTTCCGAGCAAGCTCGACGCGGACTCCCGATGCGGGCGCTCCGCGCGCGGTGTCGAGCACGTGGGTCGAGATCGAAACGCTCACGAGAGGAATCTTTGCGCCTGCACCCGATGGTCACGTGCGATCTGGGCTTCGTCGGCGCGTACGAGTGCCCCGTCGCGCACCACGTCCGCCCCTCCGACGACGAGGCGATCGACGCGATGTGGAGCGGACAGGACGAGCCCGGCCACCGGATCCTCGGCGCCGCCGAGCTCGAGCCCGTCCGTTCGCCAGATCGCGAGATCCGCACACTGTCCCGCTTCGATCGAGCCGATGTCCTCTCGTTGGAGCACGGACGCGCCTCCCCTCGTGCCGAGGTGGAGCGCTTCACGCACCGTCATTGCGTCCGGCCCGCCGCGTCCGCGCGCGACGAGGAGTGCCTGCTTGACCTCGAAGAAGAGGTCGCTTCGCTCGTTGGAGGCCGAGCCGTCGACACCGAGCCCGATCCTGGCACCGGCGTCCACGAGCGCGCGCACCGGTGCGACACCCGCGCCCAGCCGCAGGTTCGACGTCGGGCAGTGCGCGATGCCCGTCCGTGACGATCCAAGTGCGGCGGTGTCGGCAGGCGAGAGGTGGACGCAGTGCGCGCACCAGACGTCTTCCGCGAGCCAGCCGAGCTCGGAGAGGTACTCGACCGGAGTGCAGCCGTAGAGCTCGAGGCAGTACGCCTCCTCGTCGGCGGTCTCCGCGAGGTGCGTGTGGAGCGGCAGCCCGAGTTGCCGCGCGAGCGATGCGGACTCGGTCATCAGGCGACGCGTCACCGAGAACGGAGAGCAGGGAGCGACGGCGATCTGCACCTGGGCTCCGAGCCCGGGCTCGTGCAGCTCATGGACGAGACGCGCGGTATCGGAGAGCACGGTGTCGACATCCTCGACGAGCTCGTCGGGCGGAAGCCCACCGGCTGAGACACCGAGGTCCATCGAGCCTCGCGAGGCGACGATCCGAACCCCGAGCTCACGCGCCGCCTGCACCTCGGCCTCGATCAAACCCGTGCGGCCGCGCGGGAACACGTAGTGGTGGTCGAAAACGGTCGTGCACCCCGACAGTGCAAGCTCGGCCAGCCCGGTCCGGGCCGCGGCATATTCGGCTTCCGCATCGATCCCTGCCCACACGGGGTAGAGCTCGCGCAGCCACGTGAACAGGTCTGCTTGCTGCGCTCGGGCGCGTGTCAGCGTCTGGTAGAGGTGGTGGTGCGTGTTGACGAGGCCCGGAGTGACGACGGCGCCGCCGAGGTCGATCCGCTCGTCGGCTTGGGGCTCGAGCCCGGTACCCGCTGCGGCGATGAGCGTGTCGTCGACCAGCACCCAGCCCGACGGGTGCTCCGTGCCTTGGTCGTCGCACGTGACGACCCACGCATTTGCGTACAGGCGTCTCACGCCTCGAGAGGGACGAGCTCGAAGCGGTCGACGTCGACGAGGCCGCGATCCGTGATCTTGAGCTTCGGGATGACCGAGAGGCCGAGGAACGAGAGCGTCAGGAACGGCGTCGCGCCCGTCCAGCCGAGCCCGTGAGCGGCCTCGTTGCACGCTCGGCTTTGCGCGATCACATCCGCGAGGGGCGCGTCCGACAGGAGCCCGGCGATCGGGAGTGGGCACTCGGCCAGGACGCTGCCGTCCTCGACCGCGACGATTCCTCCGCCGATCTCCGCCAGGTGCTCGACCGCGAATGCCATGTCCGCATCCGACATTCCGACCACGACCAGGTTGTGTGCGTCGTGTGAGACGGACGAGGCGAGTGCGCCGCGTTGGAGGCCGGAGCCCGACACGAACCCGAGCCCTATTCGGCCGCTCGCGAGGTGCCTCTCGACGACGGCGATCTTGGCCAGGTCGAGTCCGGCAGCAGCGATCGCGTTTCCGTCGAGCACTGCAGGCTCCTCGATGACGATCGACTCGGTGATGACCTGATCGCGGATCAATCCGATCGAGCGAATCGGACCAGCGGGCGCGGGTGTCGCGAAGTCATCCGCCGAGACGGGCTGGATGCGCACGCTCTGTCGCACCCAGTCGGGGACGGCGGCCGTGGGCGCGTCCTCGATCCGGCGCCCACGCTTGAGCACGGTCTCGGGCGCGAAGCTGACGAGGTCGGGCAGGACGAGCAGGTCGGCGTGGTAGCCGGGTGCGATCGCGCCGTGGTGGTGAAGGCCGTGCCAGAGAGCGGGGTGGAGCGAGGCCATGAGGAGGGCGTCCTCCGGCGCGATGCCCGCGGCGACTGCTTTCCGCACCATGCCGTTCACATGGCCGTCGTCTGCGATGTCCTCCGGGTCACGGTCGTCGGTGCAAAACGCGATGCGGGTCGGCCCGAGCTCGTGGACGAGCGGGAGCAGGTCGATCAGGTTCCGAGCCATCGAGGCTTCGCGAATCAGGAGCCACATCCCTGCGCGCAAGCGCTCGCGACCCTCTTCGACCGTGAGCGCTTCGTGGTCCGAGGCGATACCCGCCGCTGCGTACGCCTGGAGCTCCTTGCCGTGGACACCCGGGGCATGACCGTCGACGTGAGCTGCGCCGTCGAGGAGGAGCTTCTCGAGCTCCGCCGGCGAGCCGGCGATCACGCCTGGGTAGTTCATCATCTCCGCGAGCCCGAGCACGCGGCGCCGGCGCATGAGCGACTCGAGGTCGCCCGGAGTGAGCGGTCTCCGGGGCGATTCGAACGGCGACGCAGGCACGCAGGACGAGGCCATGAAGAACACGTCGAGCTGAAGTGCCGAGGACGCGTCGAGCAGCCAGTGGACCCCGTCGACGCCGAGGACGTTCGCGATCTCGTGCGGGTCGGCGACGACGGCCGTCGTTCCGAGGGGCAGAACCAGACGGGCGAACTCGTCGACCATCAGCTTCACCGACTCGAGGTGCATGTGGGCGTCGATGAAGCCCGGAACGACGTACTTACCGGTGGCATCGATCGTCTCGAGACCGTCGTAGTCACCGAGCCCTGCCACGGTGCCGTCGACGATCGCGACATCCGTCTCCAGCCACTCTCTGGTGAAGGCCGAGAACACCTTTCCGCTCCGGACGACGAGGTCGGCGGGCGTGTCTCCGCGGGCGACTTCGAGCCTGCGGCGCAGCACTTCCATGCGAGCAGCGTAATACCCTAGGGAACCGTGGATGTGCTGACCCCGCGCTCGCTGGACGATGCGCTCAGGCTCAGAGCGGAGTATCCCGAGGCATTGCCCGTTCAGGGCGGTACGGACGTCATGGTCGCGTTGAACTTCGACCGCGTGCGACCGCCCGTCCTCCTGAATCTGAACGAGGTCGTGGAGCTCCGCGGCTTCACCCGTGAGAACGGCACGCTTCGGCTGGGTGCCGGGCTCACCTACTCCGAGGCGATGCAAGAGCCTCTTGCCCGCGAGCTTCCCGCACTTGCCCAGGCGGCTCGCACCGTGGGGTCGCCGCAGATCCGAAATCGCGGAACGATCGGTGGCAACCTGGGGACGGCGTCCCCCGCCGGCGATGCGCTACCACCGCTCCTCGTCGAGGGCGCGGAGATCGAGCTCGCAAGCGTTCGCGGATCTCGGCGAATCCCGTTGGGCGCGTTTCTGGTCGGCCCGAAGCAGAACGCCATCGCCGCCGACGAGCTGATTGCGAGTGTCCTCGTCCGGCCGGGCGGGCAGCCCCAGACGTTCATGAAGGTCGGGCCGCGAAACGCGATGGTGATCGCCGTGTGTTCGCTTGCCGTCGTCGCCGACTCGGAACGGGGCGAGCTGAGAGCGGCGTTCGGCTCCGCCGCCCCGGTGACGCGGCTCGTGACGGCGCCGATCGAGGATGCGGATTCGTTTCCGGACGCGGTGGCCGAGGCCGCGAGTCCGATCGACGACGTTCGCGGCACCGCTGTCTATCGACGGCATGCACTTCGCGTTCTCACGCAGCGTGCTCTGGACAGGTGTCTGGCGTGAGGATCGGGATCGTGGTGAACGGCGCACGGGTCGAGGCCGATGTCTGGGCGGGAGAGAGCCTTCTGACCACGCTTCGCGACAGGCTTGGGCTGCCCGGCTCGAAGAACGCCTGCGAGCAGGGTGAGTGCGGCTCGTGCTCGGTTCTGCTCGACGGCATGCTCGTCTGCTCGTGCCTGGTGCTCGGTGCGCAGGCGGACGGCCACGAGGTCGTGACCGTCGAGGGGCTTGCCGACGGAGAGAACCTGCACCCTGTGCAGGAGGCGTTTGCCGACGCGGGCGCCGTGCAATGTGGCTTCTGCACGCCGGGGCTCGTCGTCGCGACCGCAGACCTGCTCAGCCGGACTGGCGATCCCACGGACGACGAGATCCGCGAGGCCCTTTCCGGAAACCTCTGCCGGTGCACCGGGTACCAGAAGATCCTCGATGCGGTGCATGAGGCGGTGGGTCGATGAGCTCCTCCGGGAGCGCTCCCGCTCGCACGCTGTCCCGGGGTCATGCGGAGCCGACGGTCAGGCGTCGAGACGCCGTGCCGAAGGTGAAGGGCGAGTTCGCGTATGCGAGTGATCTCCACGCCGCCGGGATGCTCTGGGGTCAGACCGTGCGCAGTCCCCACGCGCACGCGCGTGTCACCGGTATCGACGTCTCCGTGGCGCTCGCTCTGCCCGGCGTCCACGCGGTGCTGACTCACGACGACATCCCGGGCGAAAAGCTGTACGGCCTCGAGTTTCGCGATCAACCCGTGCTCGCGATCGACCGCGTGCGCTACTTCGGCGAGCCCGTCGTGGTCGTCGCCGCAGACGAGCCGGAGCAGGCGCGGCGTGCGGCCGCGGCCGTGCGCGTCGAATACGAGCCGCTCGAGCCGGTGGTCGATCCCGCGCGAGCGACGGAGATGGCGCCGTTGCATCCGGACCGGCCGACGATGGGCATCGAGCACGGGTATCGGGACGACGCGCGCCCGAACGTCGTTCGTTCGCTCGTCATCAGCCGCGGAGATCCGGATCTCGAAGGCGATATCTCGGTCTCGGGGGTCTACGAGATCGGTCAGCAGGACCAGGCGTTCCTCGGCCCCGAGTCGGGGATTGCGATTCCGGACGGCGAGGGCGGGGTCGACATCCACGTGGCGACTCAGTGGCTCCACGTCGACCGCGATCAGGTCGCGCCCTGTCTCGGTCTCGAGGCCGATCAGGTCCGGATCCATCTCGCAGGCGTCGGCGGCGCGTTCGGTGGCCGAGAAGACCTCTCGATGCAGATCCACGCGGCGATGCTCGCGCTCCACACGACCCGTCCGGTGAAGATGGTTTACGGGCGCGAGGAGTCGTTCGTCGGCCACGTCCACCGTCACCCCGCGACCATCTGGGCCGAGCATCGGGCGACGACAGCCGGGAAGCTCGTCTCCGTCCGGATGCGCATCCTGATCGATGGAGGCGCGTACGCCTCGAGCTCGACGGCGGTTATCTCGAATGCGTGCGCATTCGCCGTCGGGCCGTACACCGTGGACAACGTTCTCCTCGACGGACTCGCCGTGTACACGAACAATCCGCCCTGCGGCGCGATGCGCGGGTTCGGCGCCGTTCAGACGTGCTTTGCGGCCGAAGCGCAGATGGACAAGCTCGCGGCGGAGCTCGAGATCGACCCCGTCGAGCTTCGCCTCCTCAATGCCCTCGAGCCAGGGGGTGTCCTCGCGACCGGGCAGGTGATCACCGGGTCCCTTCCGACGAAGGAGGTGATCCGGCGTGCGGCCGCGCTTGACGTTCCCGAGCAGGAGGAGCTCCCGCGCGACGCGATCCGGTTGCCCGGCGGCGCAGGGAACACCACCCGTGGGGAAGGCATTCGCCACGGCGTCGGCTTCGCCGTCGGGTTCAAGAACATCTGCTACTCGGAGGGCTTCGACGACTTCTGTACGGCGCGAGTCCGGCTCGACGCTTCGGGGAGCGCGGAGGTTCACTGCGCGGCCGCCGAGGTCGGCCAGGGTGTCTCGGAGGTGATTCTCGAGGTCGCACGGCGGGAGCTCGGTACGACGCGAGCGATCGTGCTCGCAGACGGGACGACCTCCGAGGTGGGCTCGGCTGGCTCGGCATCGGCTTCCCGCATGACGTGGATGGCGGCCGGTGCCGTCCAGCTTGCCTGTCGTGCGGCCCTCGACGAGCAGCGTCGAAGCGGTGGCGGCGAGGTCGACGTGGAGCGGATCTACCGTCACCCTCGGACGTTCCCGCTCGACCCCGACACCGGCCAGATCACTGACGGACAGGCGCATGTCGCCTTCGCAGTCGCCGCGATGCGGGTCGTCGTCGAGGTCGACGTCGACCTCGGCCTGACCGAGTCGTGTGGATCGGGACCGCGCAGGACGTCGGGCACCGCACTCTCGAGGACGGCTGTCGAGGGCCAGATCGAGGGCGGCACCGCCCAGGGGCTCGGACTCGCCTTGATGGAGGAGATCCAAACCCGCGACGGCAAGATCACGAACGCCAGCTTCACGGACTACTTGATCCCGACGTTTCTCGACATGCCGCCCGTCGTGTCCGAGCTCGTCGAGGTTCCCGAGCCTGACGCTCCGTATGGCGTGAAGGGCGTCGGTGAGCCGCCGACGGTCGTGTCGACGGCGGCGATCGTCGTCAGCCCTCCGAGACGCGACCGGGCGCGAGCTCGCGCGCGTGCCGGTTCGCCCGGACGACATCGTCGGGCTCTAGCGCACACGAGGGAAGAGGGGCCTTGTGACCCCTCTTCGCTTCCCCCGGATGGATCGGTCGAAAGGGCTAGAAGCGCTGCGCTGCGAGCAACAGGGTGAACCTGGCGATCTGGGCCTTGTGCGAGCTGACCCTCTGGGCCGTGAGTGCCGGCCTCACTCTCAGGACGACGGCCTGCACGGTGGCCCCCTGGGTCTTCGCCTGAAGCTTGAGCTGTGCTTTCAGCTGGGCCTTGAGCTGAACCTTCGCCTGCACTTTCGCCTGCACGGTCGCTCCGTTGCCGGCGGCCGCTACCGAAGGCACGATGCCGATACCGATGGCGACTGCCGTAGCGAGGATGGCTGCGATGCGCTTCATGGTGTGCTCCCTTCTCGTCCGATCCGTCATGTCTCGAGAGTAGGAGCAGGAGCGTTCGGTGTCGTGCGCGGTCACGACATTGCGAATGTCACGCCCGTCACACAGACTGCGATGCCGTGGAGTTCCCGATGCTCGTCGGTCTGCCGGAGGACGACATCCGTGAGCTGCTCTCGATCGCCCGGCGGCGGACGTTCGAGAAGGGGGAGGTGGTCTTTCATCGCGACGACCCCGCCGAGTCACTGCATCTCATCGTCCGCGGGCACTTCGCCGCCCGTCTCCAGACGCCGGTCGGCGACAGCGTTCTCCTCGACGTGCTCGGCCCCGGGCAGGCGTTCGGTGAGCTTGCGTTGCTGCTTCCGGGCTCCCGACGCTCCGCGACTGTCGCTGCCTTCGAGAGCGGCGAGACGCGATCGGTCTTTCGGGACGACTTTGCGCTGCTCCAGCGGGACCACCCCGGCGTCAAGGACGTCCTGCTTCGGCTGCTCGCCGACCAGCTCCGACGTTCGAGCGACCGGATCGTCGAGGCACACTATGTGGATGCCGAGACGCGGGTCCGTCGCCGCGTCTGCGAGCTCGCCGAGACCTACGGCTCGAACGTCGTCCCCTTGACACAGGAGGACCTGGGGGCGATGGCCGGCACGTCGCGCGCCACGGTGAACCGCGTTCTTCGCGACGAGGAGAAGCGGGGATCCGTCGCGCTCCAGCGTGGGCGGGTGACCGTTCTCGACGCAGACGAGCTTCGGCGTCGCTGTCACCTCGGCTAGCGCGACAGATCGTCGAGCAGCGCGGCGAGCAGGCTATAGAAGCGCTGCGTGCTCGAGATCCCGAGTCGCTCACCCGGTGCGTGAGGGCCTTCGACGTTCGGGCCGATCGAGATCATCTGGACCCCGGGGACGCGGCTTCCGATGACCGCGCACTCGAGGCCGCCGTGGACGATCTCGAGCTTCGGGTCCGATCCGAACAATCGTGAGAACGTCTCGCGCGCGGTCCCGAGGAGCGCGGAGTCGAGGTCGGGACGCCACGGCGGATACGAGCGCACGATCTCGACCTCGGCGTCCGCAAGCCGCGCGGCTGCTTCGATGCGGGCGACGACATCGTCGAGTGCCGGTGAGCTGGCGCTGCGCGTCATCGACGCGAAGGTGAGGATGCCCGCTTCGGTGTCCGCGACGTTCAGGCTCGTGCTCGTCTCCACCGCGCCCGGCAGCCGAGGATCCATGGCAATGACGCCCGCTGGAAGGGCGGCGAGCAGGTCGAGCGCTCGAGACGTGGGCGACTCCTCGGCAGCCGCCGCGGCGCGACCTGGTCCGATGACGATCTCGATCCCGGCGTCGGAGTCGGCGAACTGGTCGCGGAGGACGGCGAGCTCGCGGTCTGCCGCCCTCCGGAATGCTTCCTCCGAGTCGGGCGCCAGAGCGACGACCGCCATCGCGTCCCGCGGAATGGCGTTTCGGCTGACGCCCCCGTCGAGGGTCGCGAGACGGAATGGGGCAGCTGTGTGCGCTCGCGCAAGAACGCGACCGAGCGCCTTGATCGCGTTCACGCGTCCGCGCGCGATGTCGCCGCCCGAGTGACCTCCGCGCGCGCCCGAGACCGACACAGCGAGCGACAAATGTCCGTTCGGAACCGGCTCGGGGGACAGACCGAGCCGAGTGAACGTATGCGTGCTTCCGGCACATCCGACGGTGACCGCCTCGTCGCTGGTTCCATCGAGATTGAGGAGCAGCCGGCCCGTCACGAGGGCCGGATCGAGTGCCTTCGCTCCATCGAGGCCCTGTTCCTCTGACACCGTGAAGAGCAGCTCGAGTGGCCCGTGCTCTATCGCCCCATCCTCGGCCGCCGCCATTGCGCCGGCCACCCCGATGCCGTTGTCCGCACCGAGCGTCGTACCGTCTGCGGCGACCCAATCGCCGTTGCGCACGACGTGGATCCGCCCGCTGCGTGGATCGTTGGGACTGTCGGGATCGCGCTCGCAGACCATGTCGAGGTGGGACTGGAGGACCACAGTCGGGGCACCGCCGCGGCCCCTCGACGCCGGTACTCGGACGACGGCGTTTCCGGCGTTGTCGACGTCGGTCTCGAAGCCGCGTGAGGCGGCCCAACCGAGGACGTGAGCCCGAACCGCCTCTTCCTGCTTCGGAGGCCGGGGAATGCGCGTCAGCGCGAGGAAGTGATCCCAGACGAGGCGTGGTTCCAGCGCCAGGAGCGTCTCGTGGCTCACCGCCGGAGCGTCAGGGCGGCGCCGGCGAGCAACAACCCGATCCCGAGCACCCGTGTCCACGTGGTCGCGGCTCGCTCGACCCCGAACCAGCCGTACCGGTCGATCGCCGCAGCGAGACCGAACTGGGCTGCGATGAGGAATGCAGTCGTCGCGACGACGCCGATCCGGGGCCCTGCGACCGTGACCGAGAACACGATGAAAACGCCCATCACGCCTCCGAGCAGCAGCCACTTCGGCCCGACGAGCGCCTCGCCGACGCCGCCGAGCGAGCGTCGGACGACCAGAAGCAGGACGAGTGCAAGGATGCCGCCGATGACGGCCGCCGTCGCGAGCGCTTCGAGGGTGCCAACGCGACCGCCGAGTCGCCCCTGAACTGCGATCTGGACAGCTCCGCCCAGTCCCGCAGTGAAGGCGAGGGTCGCGGCAAGTCCGGTCGAGCTCACGCGGCGGACGCTATACGCTCACCTTTGTCCGCGACGAAGGAGAGCGAATGATCCGCGCGATCATCCAGTACGAGTCCGAGCCCGATGCCGAGCGCTACCAGCAGCACCTCGACGAGTTCATCCCGCCGATCGACTGCTCGGCTTTCAGACACGGAAAGGTGTTCGGGTCCCCGTTCGGAGAGCCGACGTACCGCTACCACGCGGAGTTCGAGTGGGCGGACATGGAGTCGTTCAAGGCGGCGGTGAGCTCCGAGGCGTTTGCGGCATCCGGGAAGGATGCGATGGCGATGGGAATCCCCTTCACCGTCAACTTCACCGCGATCGAGTGAGCGAGCCGACCCACCCGCGACCCCGCGACCCGTCCGAGCTCGGCTTCGAGGCGGTCGTGTACGAGAAGGCTCCTCCGCGCGCGACGATTCGTCTCAACCGCCCGGAGGTCCTGAATGCGTTCGATTTCCGGATGCTCCGCGAGCTCGCTCGTGCGTGCGAGGACGCGTCCTGGGACGATGACATTCGCGCCGTCGTGCTGACCGGAACCGGCCGTGCCTTCTGTGTGGGAGCGGACCTCCGCTCCTGGGACGAGGACTACCTCGGGAAGCCGGGCGAGTACTGGAAGTGGTTCGGCGCGTTCAAGGACGCCCACGACAGGCTCCGCGAGGTCGGCAAGCCGACGATCGCTCGCGTCAACGGAATCGCAGTTGGCGGCGGCAACGAGCTGCAAATGGCGTGCGATCTGTCGGTGATGGTGGACGACGCCTTCATCCGACACGTCGGGCTCGAGCACGGCTCGGTGCCGGCGGGCGGGGCGACGCAGTGGCTCCAGCTCATGGTCGGCGACCGGCGGGCACGGGAGATCGTGTTCCTCTGCGACGAGATTCCCGCACCGCAGGCCGCGGAATGGGGTCTCGTCAACCGCGCCGTCCCCGTCGCCGAGCTCGATGCTGTCGTCGACGAGTGGGTCGAGAAGCTGGCGGCGAAGCTCCCGCAAACGACGCGCTACGCGAAGCAGCAGCTGAACGTCTGGCGGGATCTCGCCTGGCATCAGACGGTGGGCCACGCCCGCGACTGGCTCGCGCTCTCGATGCTCGGCGACGAGGCGCAGGACGCCGTTCGCGGGTTCCTCGCGCGAGGAAAGAGCGAGTAGGCTCCGGCCA
Organism: uncultured Actinomycetes bacterium; assembly: GCA_963756925.1. Classification (GTDB taxonomy): domain Bacteria; phylum Actinomycetota; class Thermoleophilia; order Gaiellales; family Gaiellaceae; genus GMQP-bins7. The sequence goes on from CAVWPL010000012.1 coordinate 452,534, forward strand.
TGGCTGACGAGGTGCTCAGCGCGCGCGCCGGGTCCGTTCTCACCATCACCCTCAATCGGCCGGACGTCTTTAATGCGTTCAACCGCGCGCTCCACGACGCGCTGCGAGCCGCGCTCGTCGAGGCGGCGGATCCGGAGGTTCGCGCGGTCGTCATCACCGGAGCCGGCCGCGGTTTCTGCTCGGGTCAGGATCTCAAGGAGTTCAGCGAGCTTCCGGGTGGCGTTGGTCAAGCGCTCGAGGAGACGTACCACCCGAACATCCGCGCGATCCGGGCGCTCGAGAAGCCTGTGATCGCTGCCATCAACGGTGCGACCGCGGGGGCGGGCCTCGCGCTTGCATTCGCCTGCGATGTGCGGATCGCTTCGGCCGAAGCGTCGTTCGTCCCCGGGTTCATCGGGATCGGGCTGGTCCCCGACGCAGGCAGCTCGTGGTTCATCCACCGCCTGCTCGGGTACGCGAGCGCATTCGAGTGGATGGTGTCGAACCGACGGTTGAGCGCGGACGAGGCGTTGATCCGCGGTCTCGTCTCCGAGGTCGTCCCGCACGAGCGGTTCGGGAAGCGAAGAGCGGAGCTGGCCGAGTGGTACGCGGCGCTTCCGACTCGCGCCGTGGCAATGACGAAGCAGCTCTTCGAGCACGCGTCGACGGCGGAGCTCGAGCAACAGCTCGCGCTCGAGGCCCAACTTCAGCAGGCCGCCACGCAGAGCGACGACTTCGGCGAGGGCGTCCAGGCCTTCGTCGAGAAGCGCCTGGCCGAGTTCCGGGGCCGCTAACGCCAGACCGCCCCACGCAGGAGGGCGGGCAAGCTCGCCGAAGGTCGAGAGTGACGACCAACGCCGGGCGTCGTTCCCCCTTCGTCCGGCTGTGATCCGGGCGTCCGGGGGTCTCGGTTCCAGCAGATCCTCGGGCGCCCTTCCTATTGCCGCCGAGTCCTCGAGAGGCGTTCATGTCAGGATCGGCGTCATGACGCGGATCAGCGCCGTCGACTACCACACCGGCGGCGAGCCGTTCCGCATCATCACGGGCGGGGTCGACGAGCTGCGCGGCGCGACGATCCTCGACAAGCGGCGCGATGCTCTGGAGCGGCTCGACCAGGCTCGCCGGCTGCTGGTGTTCGAACCTCGTGGACACGCAGACATGTACGGATGCCACGTCGTCGAGCCGAACGACTCCGGCGCGGATCTTGGCGTCGTGTTCTTCCACAACGCCGGCTACTCCACCGCCTGCGGCCATGGAACCATCGCGCTCGTCACGTGGGCGCTCGACGACGGGATCGTCGAACGGCGGGAGGGCGAGAATCGAGTCGTCGTCGACGTACCGTCGGGCCGGCTCGAGACCTGGGCGTGGGTCGAGCGCGGACATGTGCGGTCGGTTCGATTCCGGAACGTGCCCGCGTACGTCTGGGCGCGAACGTCTCGAGGCAGGCGACCGGACGCTCGACGTGGCGTTCGGCGGCGCGTTCTACGCATCCCTCGAGGAGCGCATCGAGCCGAGGGAGCTCCCTCGGCTCATCGAGCTCGGGCGGGAGTTGAAGCGAGAGCTCGAGGCGGCGCACGACATCGTGCATCCGATCGAGCCCGAGCTCCGAGACGTCTACGGCGTGATCTTCTGGCAGGAGGAGGGCGACAACCCGCTCACGCAGCGCAACGTCACCGTCTTCGCCGACGGCGAGGTCGACCGCTCGCCGTGTGGGAGCGGGACCTCGGCACGCCTGGCGCTCCTCGATCGGTCAGGTCGATTGGCCCGCGGCGAAGAGCTACGTCACCTGAGCATCGTCGGCTCGGAGTTCTCAGGACGCGTCGTCGGAGAGACCGACGTGGCCGGCACCCCTGCGGTTGTCACCGAGGTCGAAGGGAGCGCCTACCGAACGGGCGAGCATGTGTTCGAGCTCGATCCCGAGGATCCGCTAGGCGAAGGATTCATCCTGCGCTGACGACGGCCGATGCGGGCTGCTCCGCTCACATCCGTGCGATGACCTGGAAGGGTGGACCTGCGGGCTCGATGAGCGGGACGCCGTCCGACTCGACCCATGCATGAGCCTTGAACGACGGCTCCGAACGGACGGCGATGACGAGCGACGACTCGATATCGCGCCGTGCGAGAAGGCTCGTCAGGACAAGCGAGCGCATCAGGCAGCGCGAGTCGAACGGGATGTGGCGGAGGGTCTTCCCCATCGCCTGCCCGAGTCTGACCCCGGCTCGCACTGGTTTCTGAACCGGAGTGGCATGATCCACCGGTGGCGCACGGAGGGCTGCCACCGTCTGCGGGAGACTGGAGCGGCGGAGGAGCCAGCGCACCCGACAGTAGGTGGCCACGATCTCCGCGATCAGGCCGAGCTTCTCCCGCGGCGAGAGGCCCCGGCCGAGCCACTCGTCCGCCGGTGGTGTGCTCACTCGGTGTCCGCGGACAGGCTCGCGGCATGCGCTTCGACAGCGACCGCGACGTCGGATGCGCGTACGGAGGCCGGGGACGAGACCTCGAGCGTCGGCACGGTCGCCGCGATGTGTGCGCAGACGTCGAGGTGCTGAACGAGGTGCTCCGGAAGATCGAGGTAGGAGATGAAGCTGCTGCTCAGCAGACGCATGGTCGTCGCGTCGCTGCGCGTGATCTCGATCGAGCGCTGCGCGGAGCTTCGAGCGAGGAAATAGAGAGCCCGCAGCGTGCCGGGACCGTCGGTCACGGGCGCAGCAAGATAGGCCTTGTGCGTGTTCCCGATTCGACGACCGAGACGGGCACGACCCGCGACCGTCATGGATGCGAGCTCGCCGCGATCGATCCCGGCGAGGGCCACACCGGGGTAGGCGATCACGCGTTGGCCGTCGCGAGCAAGCGCGAGAACATCGTCGGTGACGAGCTTCGCGCCGCGAGCCACCAGGTGCGCGGCGACCGAGCTCTTGCCGGCTCCTGGAAACCCGACGAATGCAAACGTCCCGCCTCCGATGGAGACGGCACTCGCATGGAAGAGCTCACGTCCCTGCAGGGCGGCGGCCAGCGGAAGAACCTGCGCGAACAGAAGTCGCTCCCAGCGCCAGGCGGCGATCTCAGGAAGCGAGCACCGGATATCCGTGCCGTCGGGGCTGACGAGATGGCGTCCATAGCGAGGCGCCCACACCTGGAAGCCCGCGTCGTCATGGCGTTCGACCACCATGATCGGGCTCCCGTCGGGGAGATCCCGCCTCAGCGCCGTGCGTGTGCCTCGCGCGGGCCACGCGCGCTGGATCTCTCGCGTGGAGCCTCGTTCGAGGCGTGATACCGGATAGCCGCTCGAAGAGCCGGGGGGCGGGAGCTCGGGGATGCGGAATGCGGTGTGGACAGCAATCCCGAATGCGGAGCCGCGCTGGTCAGGCGCCATCGGGATCGCCGCGCGCCGGAGCGCTGGGCTCGAGCAATCCTCGTTCGAGCAGTTCCGCGCAGAGCCCGCACGCGTCGTGCTCGATCTCGGAGACGGGGCGCTCGAAGCGGAGCGCGAGAACGGCTGCTACATCGCGCGGTGACGCGCCACGTTCGAGCTCTGCCAGCATGATGCCGGCTGTCGGGTTGAGCCCGTGGTAGCGCCCCGTCTTCAGGTTGAGGATGACGGTCTCGTGGGCGAACGAGCGATACACGACCTCCTGCGGGATGCGGAAGATCAGGTCGAGCATGTCCGCAAGTGCCTGGCCTTCGAACGCCTCCATCAGTACTCGAGCACCGAGCCGCGGCGTTGCGCATAGCTCAGGCTGATGCGGAGTGAGAGCATGGAGACGGGCACGAGGACGGCGGCGAAGGCTACAAGGCGGAGGGTCGCGTTCCAAACCGAATCGATCGGCGACCCGACGACGAGATGGCGAAGGAGATCAGCGGCCGGTGTGAGCGGCTGCACCTCGGACGTCCATTGGATCCAGTCGGGAAGCAGGGCGATGGGGAAGAACACGCCGGCAACGAGCGCGAGGCAGGTGATCAGGAACCCGGCGCCCGTGCCCACCTGCTTGGCCACGAAGATGAGTCCGGTCACGACGACGGCGAACGGGAGGAACGCGAGATACCCGAGCACGGCCGCCGGAAACGCGAGCACTGCCGTGGACCAGCTCACATGCATCCCGAACACGGCTGCGGCGAAGACGATCGTCAGCGACGCGCTCAGGAGCGCGGAGAGGAACGGGAAGATGGACATCGCCAGGATGCTCTGCGCGGGCCCAAACGCCGAGACGAGGATCCGCTCGAACGTGCCCGCGAGGAGCTCCTGCCGAAGTGACATCGGAAGGACGACCAGGCAAGCCGTCAGCACCTGCAGCACGGCGAGACCGACGACGGCGTACGCGAAGTACGCGTCCGAGCTCTCGAATGACCCTCCCGTCACGAGCCTCGACACGTAGTAGAAGAGCGTCACACCGAGGAGTGCGGACACGATCTCGGAGACGAAGCGCAGGCGGTAGCTCGTGAAGATGACGTAGTCGCGCTTCAGAATCGCGGCCGCTCCGGTGAGCTCTCGGTAGACCTTCACGCCGTCGCCTCCAGCCGACCGTCCGCGAGCGCGTACGAGACGTGTGCGTACCCGAGATCGAGATCGTGTCCGGTCGGAACGCAGACGACTCCTGCGCCGCCGTTCGCGACGAACTCGGCCACGACGCCGTTGACGAGCTCGATGCCCTGGCCGTCAAGGCTGTTCCAGGGCTCGTCGAGAAGAACGAGCGACGGCGCGTGGAGGAACGTGAGGGCGAGCGTGAGTCGTTGCCGTTGGCCCATAGACAGTCGGTTCGCGCGTCGCTGCGCGATGTCCTCGAGCTCGAATCGAGCGAGTGCCGACTCGATTCTGGGTCGGCGCTCCCGCACCGGAAGCAGCGAGAGCCGGGCCCAGTAGACGAGATGCTGAAACGTCGTGAGGCGTCCATACAGACCGGACGAACCCGCCGACAGAAATCCGATCTGGCGCTGGTAGTCACGCCGGTTCCGTCGGGGCGAGAGCCCGTCGAGCCGGACGATGCCTTCGTCGGGCGTGATCATCCCGGCTGCGATTCGCAACAGCGTGGTCTTCCCTGCGCCGTTTCGTCCCTCCACGACCGCCAGCGTCCCCGGTGCAAGCTCGAGCTCGATGCCCTCGAAGAGCGGGTCGTTCTTCCCCCATCTCTTTGCAACACCCTGGAGCAGGAGCCGACACTCGTTCCCCTCCGGCGAGATCTCTGGAGCCAGTTCGACGGCGCGCGCTCCGTTCGTCATGTGCCGTCCGTGATCGACAGGATCCCGGGCCCGAGGCCGGTCTCCGGGTCGAGGATCAGCGCGGTGGCCTCACTTCGTGACCGTGCGCCGAGCTTCGTGAACGATGTGGAGAGGTGCGTCTTCACGGTGCTCAGGGACAGATGGAGCTTGGCTGCGATCTCACCGTTCGTGAGACCGAGGACGACGAGTCCAAGGACCTGCTTCTCGCGTGTCGAGAGAGCCGGTCTCGCGAGGGTCGTGCCCAGCGCGCGCGGAAACGAGAGCTGATCGACGCAGGCACTTCTGACAGCGAGCCCGAGACAGCGGTCGACGGTGTCGGCCGGAACGAACGCGGTGACGCCCTCGGCGATGAGCTCGCGCAATCGGCGCAGGTTGGGCATGGGACCGACGATCACGACTCTCGCCTCGGGAAGCGACTCGCGGGTTGCGCGAGTCACGTCGACGAGATCGGGGCCGAGATCCGTCGTGTGGATGACAACCGCCTCGATACCGTCGGCGAGCTGGATATCCGGTTGCGCGCGCACCTGCGCGTCGACCCGCAGTCCCTCGGCTTCGAGGGATCGCGCAAGGCGCGCGGCCATCCGCACCGATGCCGCCACCGCGACTGAATGTTCTATGCGCAAGAGAACTCGAAGCTTAGGCGTGTGATGGCGATTCGGACTGATCCGCCGCACGCTGCGAGCGGGCAATCAATCTGTCACAGTGTGCGGCCGTGGCCGGACCGTTCGAGCGCGACGGTCATGCGATCTGGAATGCGGTCGATCGCCTTATCGACGCCACTCCGGACATCGTCGCGCTGAAGGCGAATCGGATCCACCTGCTTGCCGCACGCCGCTGGAGCGATCTCGGACGCGAGCTACCACCACAGCTCGAGGCGGACGTTCGCCGAAGCTTGCTCATGGCGTTGATCGTGCCCGAGGTGCTGGCGCGCGTCGGTACAGCGTATGACGGGCTTGTCGTGCACAAAGGCCCCGAGATAGCCCGGCGTTATCCCGACCCAGCGTTGCGTCCGTTCATCGATCTCGACGTGCTCGCCCTAGACACAGCCGCTGCTCAGGCAGCCCTACTGGCTGCAGGCTTCGTGGAGGTCGGAGACCCGACGAGCTACGGCGCGTCCCCGCATCAGCAGCCGGTCGAGTGGCCGGGGCTACCCATCCACGTCGAGGTGCACCAGCATCCGAATTGGCCGAGCTGGCTGGGCGGGCCGCCGACGGCGGAGCTCTTCGAGCAAGTCGTGCCGTCGGCATTCGGGAACGAGCTGATGACCCTCGCTCCAGAGCACCATGCGCTCATCGTCGCGGTTCACGCATGGGCTCACGGGCCTCTCTCGCAGGTGCGCGACCTCGTCGATGTCGCGGTCATGGCTGACGGTCTCGAGCGGGAGGCACTTCGCGAGCTCGCGAAGCGTTGGGGAGTCGAAGGCCTCTGGCAGACGACGATCGGAGCCGCGGACGCCATCTTCTTCGATGCGCGGAAGCCGCATGCGCTCCGCCTGTGGGCGCGGAACCTGCCGGCCGTTCGCGAGCGAACGGTGTTCGAGACGCACCTTGCGCGGTGGTTAGCGGGCTTCTCTGCTCTTGGCGTGCGGCGCGGCGCGAGCGTGACGAGGGAGAGAATCGCATTCGACCTCCGGCCGAAGAACAACGAGACGTGGAAAGCGAAGCTCAAGCGCTCGCGCCGCGCGCTCCGAAACGCTCGGCTCAAGAAGTCCCAGCACGACGAGGGACTCGACGAGCGAGTGAGTCGCCGCTGACGTCGGTCAGCGCTCGAGCATGCGCGCGGGGAAATCCTGATCTGCCTGGGCGCGGAGCCAGCTCTCGGTTGTCGCGAGCCTCCACAGGAAACTCGCCGTCTTGAGGCTTCGTCGCCCGGTGGGCATCTCGAGGAGGGTGCGCACCGAGTCGCGCTTTGCATACGCCCAGAGCTCCGCGTCGGATGAATCGAGCAGGGACACGATCAACGGAAGGTCGGGCCCGCCTACTGCGTCGATAACGAGCTCGTCGAACGTCGACTTGTCGCGGCGCAGCCGGATCTCGTCCGGCAGCACGCCGGCGAGGAGCTCACGTTCGAGCGGGCGTGTGCGCTCCGCATCGAACGAGAGCTCCGGAGGCAACCCGAGGACGACCTCGATGAGGTCGACGTCGTCGAGCAATGGGTGCCGGGTCTCGATTCCCGCGAGTGCGTCGCGCTGTCGGAAGAAGTCGTACGCACCCATCTGCTCGCGCCACGACGTGAGCAGGTTCGCGAGGTATGACCACCACCGCGGACCTGCTCGGCGCTTCCAGGCCCACTCGTCTCGCGCATCGATGTACAGCCGTGCACTCGGGCCCGTGAGCCAGGGAGGCGAGTAGCGGTGCGGCCGGCGAAGCCGCCGAGCCGCACGGTGGAGTACGTGAGGAGCTGCTCCCTTGAGGCCAACCGCCGCCGCAAGTGCGAGCAGTTCTCGCCGGGAGGGCTGCGATGCGGCGTCGGGGAGGAGCCGAGCGAGGGCCATGGCCTGCCCTAGTCGGCCCCTGCGAAGTCGGTCTGCAACCAGATACGGGGAACAGCCGAAAAGCTCGTCGCCACCCTCGCCGTCCAGCAAGACCGAGATCCCGTCCTGCGCGGCTCGCTCGAGAAGCGGCTGGGTAAATGCCAGCATCGGGGTAGCTGCGGGCACCTCCCACGCGAGTTGGAACTCGAGCGACGCGGTGAGAACACCCACAGAGGGCGCGCGCAGCGGCTCCCACGGGATCCCGAGTGTGTCGGCGGTGAGTGCGACGAGACGCGACTCGTCCATTTCCGGGTGCTCGGGGTAGACATGGGTGTACGCCTTGAGCGGTCCGGCGGAAGGATCGAGTCTGCGCGCGAACGCCGCGACGGTCGAGGAGTCGAGCCCGCCGCTCAGGAGGACACCGGTTGTTCCCGCTGGATCCATGCGTCCGCGGACAGCTCGGTCGAGCGCATCGCCGAGTCGCGACGTCGCCTCGTGGACGTCGATGCGCTCGGGCTCCTCGTAGCGTGGTGACCAGTACTGCACGGTCTGCCAGCGATCGCCCGCGAGCCTGACCAGGTTGCCGCCTTCGAGCCGGCGAACTCCGTCCCACATGGTCTGGCCACTTTCCAGGTAGCCGTCGGCCAGCCATTGCACCACGGAGCCCGAAGCGGGTGCCGGAGTACCGGGAAGGGCGCGTACGAGAGCCCGAAGTTCGGTGGCGAAGGTCAGATGGCCGTGCGACTCGTGCAGAAAGAGCCCGCCGACGCCGAGGTGGTCGACCGCGATCAACCCTGTCCGCGTTCCGGGATCCCACACGGCTACGACGTAGCCCCCACGGAGCCTGGGCAGGACCCCCTCTCCCCAGCGGTCGAACCCCTGCTCGAGAACGTGCTCGGGCGACGATGAGTGGCTGATCCCGAGCTCGGCCGCGACCGACCGAGCGTTCCGAAGCGTTCCTGCGAGCAGAACGGTCCGATCGCTGCTGCCCGGCGGCGGCCCGGTCCATGCGACAACGAGCCCGCTGGTCGCCCGGTCGCCTGAGATATCGGCGCCGAGTGCACGGTGAACGGCTGGGCGAGCGTCCTCGGCGCGACGGCCGAAGACACCCGCGACGTGTCTTGCCACGGGTGGAGCCTAGAACGTCAGGTCAAAAGGGCGACGGACTCGAACCGAAGCCCAGGTCCGAGGGACCCGGGCTTCTGACGAGAAACCGACCGGTGTAACTGCGAGCTCGCAGTTACGAAAAGTCTTTGTGAGCCTTGACGTTCGTAGGCCAGAGCGAGTCCATGTTGCTGAGCTTCGACCCACCTTCTGTCAGCTCACGGAGATCGCCGAAGTCCTTGACCTCGGGCTTCTCGTACTTCGTCACCGCAGGTTGCTTCTTCTCCACGTTTCCTCCGCTCCAGTACTACTTGACGCCTGGTTTGCAACCGGTTGTTGCATGGCTGAACGTACCCGGGCCACGGGTGGCGGTCAAGACTCCGCAGGGATGAGAAAAGGCTGATTGATCACGATCGTGGACCTGCGCTCAGTACAGGTCGAAGTCGCCGGCGAGAACGCGGTCGAGGCGGCCGGTCCTATACCCGCGGACACTGTCGCGCACGAGCGGCGCAGGACCTGGCCGGTAGCGGCGGACGATCACCGTGGGCGCCTCCACCTGGTCGAGAGCCGTCCTGGCGAGGCGTGCGAGTCGTGCTACACCGAGCTGTGGCCCGGGTGCGCGATCGACCACGTGCACCCGAACGTGCTCGCGATCCAGAATCTTGCCGCCGTCGCGCTCGTCGTCGGCGTGCTCGAGAACGTGCAGCCCGGACTCGCTGACGAGGATCTCGCCGCAGCCCAACCCCGAGACGGTCAGGAGATGCTCGCCCGGCGGAGCGTCGAGCCGTTGCAGTTGCATGCCGCGGCGCTTCGCCCAATTCGTGTACATCTCAGCAAGCTTGCCCGCGAACGAGTGTGCGTCCGCATCGCTGCCCGTTCCCGACGCATGAATGCGGACGAACACATCGGTCGGAGCGTCCGCGACCACGCCAGCGAGTGCGGAGTCGAGGACGTAGACGCGACTCGCGAGCAGCTCGACGAGCTCCGTGTTCGCGCGACCGTCGGGCCTGAGGCTTCGCGAAAGACGTCCACCGAGTCGCTCGGCTGTCTTCGTTGCCGCATTGAGCCGGTCGAGATACTCGGCATCGGCGAGCACCGAGAAACGGTCCGCGCGCTCCCAGAAACCAGGCTCCGAGATCACCGACAGCGAGTGGCCCTTTCGAATCTGCAGCTCGCTCACGGCATCCGCCACGCGCTCGAGCTCGGCGAGCACGAACAGCACCGACGGCTCATCTCCCCGAGCAGAGCGGACGATCGCGCGGAGATCGAGAGTTAGCGGTTCGTCCGTGTCCACGTCAGCGTCCGCGGCAGCAGGCTCGAGGTCGGGATCGACGAAGGTGACGTCGATGCGATCGCCGTCCGCGGCGGTGATGAAGAGGAACTGATCTCCGTCCGGCACCGACTGCTCGACGATTGCGGCGGCGATCGGCGCGAGCAGATACCGCTCGACCGAGCGCTTTAGCGGGCGTGCACCCAGCTCTGGGCTGAATCCCCTGTCGATCAGGAACGCGTACGCGGAGTCGTCGACCTCGACGGCCCAGGGTCGACTGCGTAGCCCGCGACGGGCGAGCGCGTCGGCAAGCTCCTTGTCGAGCAGCGCACGCATCGCCGCACGCTCGAAGGGGCGAAACACCACGACCCGATCGAGGCGGTTCAGGAACTCCGGACGGAACGAGCTCTGCACGGCGCGCTCGATTCCGGCGCTCGTGAATCTCCGGTCGGCAGGCTCGAAGCCGACGCTCGGGCCTTGCGCGAGCGGTGCGCCGATGTTCGAGGTCAGCACGATGACGCAGTGCCGGAAGTCGACCACTCTCCCCTGGAGGTCCGTAAGGCGCCCGTCGTCGAAGACCTGGAGAAAGACGTCCCATACCGGCTGGGCGGCCTTCTCGAACTCGTCCAGCAGGATGACCGCGAAGGGGTCCTTGCGGACGGACGAGATCAATGTTGCGCCGCGCGGCTCGGTGGCGGTGTCGGACAGAAGGCGCTCGAGTGACTCGGGAGTCTGATACTCGGTCATGTCGAGACGGACGAGCCGCTCGGCGGATCCGAAGAGGAACTCCGCAAGCGCCTTGGCGATCTCGGTCTTGCCGGTCCCGGTCGGCCCGACGAAGAGGAAGACGCCGAGCGGTCGAGTCGGGTCGGTGACACCGGCCTTGATCATCGAGATCCGCTCGACGAGGCACTCGATTGCGTCAGGCTGCTCCAGCACCCGCTCCTCGAAGAACGCCCGCACATCCTCGAGCGGGAGCGGTACCGAAGGGTCGAGCAAGGCGAGGGGAAGGCCCGAGCCGGCGGCGAGGCTGGCGAGCACCTCTGCCTCGCCGAACTCTGGAGCACCCTGCTCGGCGGCTTCTGCGGCGGTTGCATGCAGGAGGCGGAGCAGGCTTCCGGGTGGAGCGATGCCGGGCAGGAAGTGCTGCGCGAGCTCGAGCGACTCGGCGAGCGTCTCGTCGTCGGTTGCCACGCCGAGCGCGTTGTGCTCGAGCGCATGCCGTGCGACGGCGATGGTGTCCGCATCGTCGAGCGGGCGCACGCGAACGAGCTCGAAGGCGCTCCCGACGCGCGGCCGTGACGAGAGGACGAGCTCCGCGGCTGTCGGCGTCGCCTCGGCCACGAGCGTGATCGTTCCCGCCTCGATATGGGGAAGCAGCGCGTCGAGGAGGCCGTGGGGGCTTCGCGTGTGTTGCCCGGCGAAGAGCGCCTCCTGAAGCTCCGGCAGAACCCAGACCACGTCTTGGCCGACGAGGGCGTTCACGAGCGCCTTGATTCGGCCTTCGAGCTCACCCACATACGCCGCGCCCGCAATGAGCTGGGCGGACGTGGTCTCGAATACGACCGTGGTGTCGTCGAGTCGGTCGAAGGCGGCGCGAGCGAGCGTGGTCTTGCCCACGCCGTGCTCGCCGACGAGAAGGACCGAGCGTGGAGGAGCCTGTTCGAGCGCTGCGACGACGAGCTCGACCAGCTCTCGCCGCCTGCCGGCCAGAAACGCGGGCGGCCGGTCGAACGGCCGCTCCCAGACCCGGCCCACGCCCTTGAGGTGCTGGATTGCGCGCCACGCCTCGAAGCTCGACCGGAAGCCGGGGCCGAGGTCGACCTCGTACCGGTCGATAAATGCCTCCACCGCGTCCGCGTTATCGAGTGAGATCTCGCGGAATGTCTCCATGTCGACGACTTCCCCGCTTGCCACGCGACCGGTCACGAACTCGGCTACGAGCTCGTCGCGAATCGACTCCAGAGCAGGAAGGACAGACGCGATCACCGGCGAGGTCGCATGCGTCCCGAGCGCCCGCAGGAGAAGCGCGTCTTCGCAGTTCGACGGCCGACCGGGATTCCGCATTGCCCACCGCACCCACTCGTCGGGCACGTCGTCACGCTGGTCGAGAGCGGCAAGCGCCATCGACGCGATCCAGCCGTTGCCGTCACGGCTGAGCGCGACGACATCGTCGATTGGAGTCTCGTCATCAGCGAGCACGTAGACACCGCCCTCGAACTCGGGCAGCGCTTCGAGGGTGCCGAGATCCATGTCCCACCAGTTGTGCTCGGAGTCGAGCTCGGCCGCGGCGCCGCGTACCCCTCCGATTCCCAACTCGTCGTCCTCGAGGTCGGTCGCGTCACGTCGGGGGATTCGCTCGGACACCGCTTCCCAGATCCCCATCGCGACGACGATCGCCCCGATCACAGCGAGCGTGATGACGACCCACTGGACAGCTGCGCCCATGCACGGCGTACCGTGGCAGTCGTCGTTGGTCGAGTCAACGTACGTGGCCGCGCGCGGAGGCTAGGGCACGTCGATGCGTCCGAGCTTCCGGACCGTGAGCACCGAGAACGCGACGATCACGATCGCCGCGCCGATGACACCGCTGCTCGCGCTGAGCGAAAGGTCGACCGTGTCGAGCCGCTCGTCGTTCAGCCCGGCGATGACAGCGAGCGTGAACTGTCTGACGCTGAGAAAGCGGATCCCGTCGAGGTAGGCAGCGAGCACGGCCTCCCAGATGAACACGTACACGAGCCCGAAGATCAGCGCGTGACGTGTGGCCAGGCCTGCCCAGGTGAAGATCGCCGCATACGCAGCAGCTCCGAGCAGGAGCCCGATTCCGGTGGCCGCGGCGTCGCCGAGGTCGCCGCTTTCGATGATCGCCACGGCCAGCATGCCGCTGACCGCAACCGGGACCCCTCCGACGAGCACGGGCGCGAGGAGCTTCGGGGCGGCGATGTGCCAGCGCGGCAGGGGTTTGAGGACCAGGTAGCCGAGCGTCCGGTCGCTGAGCTCGTTGCCGAAGGCCGAGGTCGCGAACAGCAACATGACGAGCGGGAGGATCCCGGACGCGACGAGAGTCGCTGTGATCCCGTCGGCGAACTCGGCGCTCGGCGTCGTCGAATCCGCGACGTGGAAGAGCACACCGGCCAATACCGGAAGCGCAACGAGAGTGAGCACGAGCCACAGCCGGCGGCTTCCTGCCAGCTGCCGTGCGGTGAGCGTGAGGATCGCCGTCATGTCGCAGACCCTGTGGCGAGGTACTCGAACACGCTTTCGAGGGAGTCGTCGAGCGGTTCCACGCGCAGCAGCCGGATGCCGAGCCCGGCTGCCACGACTGGCAGCGAGCGCTGTAGCGCTGCGACGTCGCCGCTCCTGACGCGCAGGTGTCCTTCACGGTCGATCTCAACCGACTCGACCGCGTCGATTGCAACCAAGCCCGCGGCGAGGGCGCGCGTGTCCGAGGAATCGATACGAACGAGGAACGGACGATCGTTCAGCTGTTGCCGGATCGCCCTGTAGTCGCCGCTTGCGGCGAGCTTCCCGCTGACCATGAGATGAATCCGGTCGGCGAACTGGTCGACCTCCTCGAGGATGTGTGACGAGACGACGATCGTGCGACCCTCGGCACCTAGGCGGCGGATGACGTCCTGCAGGTGCAGGCGCTGTGTCGGGTCGGTGCCCGAGAGTGGCTCGTCGAGCAGGAGCAGGGGGGGATCGTGAACCAGCGTTGCCGCGAGTCGCATCCGCTGGCGCATGCCGCGGGAGTACTGCTGCAGACGGCGGTCCTGAGCCTCGACGAGGTCGACCGTCTCGATCGCCCGCTGGACCGCGTCGGCGCGATCCTCGACACCCTGCAGCCTCGCGTTGAGCTCGACGAACTGGCGTCCGGTCAGGAAGTCGTAGACCGACTCGTGCTCGGTCATGTATCCGATCCGGCGGTAGAGACCCGGATTCCCGCGCACCGGCTCGCCGAAGATCCTCACCGTCCCCTGAGAGGTGGCCGTGAGACCCGCGATCGCGCGCAGGAGAGTCGTCTTGCCGGCGCCGTTCGGCCCGAGCAGCGCGGTGACTCCCGGCTCGACCACGAGCGACACGTCGCTCACTGCGACGACGCCGGCGAACCAGCGCGACACCGAGTCCACGACGATCGTCGGCTGCGCCGCGACGGTTTCGCTCACTCGCGCACCAGCTGCTCGTGTGCGCCGCACGAGCCATGCGCCCATCACGATCGTCACCCCGACCAGCCAGAGCGAGGACATCCAACCCGCGCGCGGCGGGTCGGGCTCGCCGCCGAAGATCCACTGGACAGCGTCCAGTGAGACCTGGGTCAGGTCGGCGAGGGACCCGACGTCCGCGATCGAGCCGTCGAAGTTCTCCTGCGCGATGCCGCCGATTGCTCCACCGACCAGGACGACCGCAAGTGTCGCCACGGTTGCGTACGCGCGCCGCTTGGCGTAGGAGGCCGTCAGCAGCGAAAGCGTCGTCAGCGGGATCGCAACGACTGCTCCGGCCACCAGGAACCGCGGAACGACATCCCAGTTGTCGGTCAGCCACGACCCGGTGCCCGGCGCGTCGAGGGCGTTCCAGGTGAACAGGACTGCCTCCGGCAGCCACGCCGCGATCGTGAACACCGTCAGGAACGCTGCCCACCGCGAGCCGACGTAGTCGCTCGCGCTGATCGGTCGTGCTGCGTACAGCGACAGGACGCCGTCCCGTCGGTCGGGGCAGAGCAAGAGGGGCGCGACGACCGCGGCGAAGAGCCCGAGTGGCAGGATCGCCCACTCGTAGTAGTCGGGGTACGACGGCAGCTCGAAGTCGTCGGCCGCCTCTTCGGCAGGCGAGAGAAACGCCGCGAAGACGACGAGCACGACGATGGGCACGAGCGCAAGGGCGAGGAGTAGCCAGGACGCAAACTTGGCTCCTGTGCTTCGCCCGAGGCCGAGCGAGATCCGCACCCCGTCCCTCCAGATCGCTCGCCGCCGGCTCCAGCGGCTCGTCCGCTGCCCGTCGTAGCCGCGGTACCCGAGGTCGAAGATCTCCGCCGGCCCGGTCGTCATGCCGCCTCGCCCTCGTCTTCGGTGCCAGCTGCCGACGGCGCGGAGAACACATCGGCGAGCGCGAGGCGGGTCGGGGCGAGTCGATAGAGGAGCGCTCCGGAGCTCACGACCGCGTCTCGGATCACGTCGTAGTCCTCGCCTGTGACTTGCTCCAGCGTGAGTCGGTTTCCGTCGAGGCGTGCCACGAGGCCCCGGACGGTGAGTGCTTCCAGCAGTGCGGGCGCGCCTTCGACGAGCTCGATCTCGAGGGTCTCCGTCTCCTCCGTGAGTCCGGAGACGGCACCCGTTCGCAGCAGGCGACCCGCGTCGAGCACGACGACCGAGTCGCACGCACGCTCGACGTCCCCCATCAGATGCGTCGAGACGACGATGCTGATCCCGAAGTCGCGGCCGACGCGCCGGATCAGCTCGAGGATCTCGCGGCGTCCGATCGGATCCAGGCCGGCGGTGGGCTCGTCGAGAAACGCGAGCAGCGGATCGTGGACGAGAGCCTGCGCGAGCTTCACTCGCTGCTTCATCCCCGTGGAGTACGTCCCCATGGGGCGATACCGCTCCTCGAACAACCCGACGTGCCGGAGCATGTCGGATGCACGGAGACGCGCAATCGTGCGCGGGAGACCGCTCACCTCCGCCATGTAGGCAAGAAACTCCGCCGCCGACACCTCGGCGGGCAGGCAGTCGTGCTCGGGGCCGTAGCCGATCCGCGTCCGAAACTCCGGCGACACGCGCGGGTCCTGCCCGAGCACCTCCGCCGAGCCGCTGTCCGGCTCGATGAGCCCCATGAAGAGCTTCAGCGACGTCGTCTTGCCCGCTCCGTTCGATCCGAGGAGGCCCGTGATCCCCTCACCGATCTCGAACGTGACTCCGTCGAGCGCCCGCACGGAGCCGAAGGTCTTCGTCAGGTCGCGGGCGTGGAGCAAGGCCATGCCGCGTGAGGGTATCGGTGTGCTCCCGCCGCGACGTTGGTGACCGGCACGTGATCTTGACCGATACATAGCGAGAATATATATTCGGTATCTATGAGGGAGCTCTTCCTCGCCCTGCTCAGCGACGAGCGCGCCCACGGATACGAGCTCAAGCAGTCATTGGAGCGTGAGTTCGGCGACTCGCTGCCGGTGCTCAACGCCGGCCAGATCTATTCCACGCTTGCCCGACTCGAGCGCGATGGCCTCGTCGTCGGTACGGCGGTGCCCGGGGACAGCCGCGGCAAGCGCGTGTATGAGCTGACGGACGCCGGGCGCGCCGCACTCGCGGCCTGGATCGAGCTGCCCGTCTCGGGCAGGCGGCTCAAGGACGAGTTCTTCATGAAGCTCGTCGTCGCTGCATCAGCTCACCTGGCGGAGCCGAAGGAGCTGATCGAGGGGCAGCGACGCGAGTACTTGCAGTCGCTGCGCGACCTGAACGCGCTGCTCGAGGCCAATGGAAGGGCCCCTGCGGCTGAGCTCCTGGTCGAGGGGGCGATCTTGCATCTGAGGGCCGATCTGGAGTGGCTCGAACTGATCGAGCAGCGACTTGCGCTGAAGGAGGAGGTCTGATGGCACCGGTACTCGAGGCGAGGAATCTCGCGAAGACGTACGAAACCGGCGGCGCGAAGGTTCTGGGTCTTCGCGGCGTCGACATCTCGATCGAGCGCGGCGAGTTCGTCGCGATCATGGGGCCGAGCGGGTGCGGGAAGTCGACGCTGCTCAATCTGCTCGCCGGGCTCGATCGACCGACAGCGGGCGAGGTCTGGCTCGATGGCGAGCGGATCGACGGGTTGAGCGAGACCGCTCTCGCGCGCCTGCGTCGTCGCAAGGTCGGTTTCGTGTTCCAGTTCTTCAACCTGGTGCCGACGCTGTCCGCGGTCGAGAACGTCGAGCTGCCGTTGCTCCTGGTCGGCCGCCGGCGCAAGGAGGCACGCCGGTCCGCGAACGAGCTGCTGAGCGATCTCGGCATTCGCGGAAAGGCACGGAGCCGCTCCCGGTCGAGCTGTCGGGCGGGCAGCAGCAGCGGGTCGCGCTGGCACGCGCGCTGGCGAACAGGCCTGACGTCGTGCTCGCCGACGAGCCGACCGGCAACCTCGACTCGGCGAGCGGCTCGCGACGTGCTCGGGCTCTTTCGCGAGGCCCGGGGGCGCGGGCAGACGCTGCTGCTCGTCACGCACGACGCGAGCGTCGCCTCGGCGGCGGACCGGGTGATCACGCTCCGCGACGGGCTGGTTGCCGACGAGACGGAGCTGGTTGCGGCTCGCCAGGTCGCTCCTCTGCTCGAGCTGCAGAGCGCGGAATGACGGCGCTGCTGTTCAGGCTGGCGTTCGCTGGCATCCGCTCGCGTCTGCTTGCGAGCGCGCTCACGATCGCGATCGCGGGGGCAGCGGCGGCGACGATCGTGCTGGCGCTGGAGGTGCGCTCGAGCGGGCGGGATCCCTGGCAGCAGACGTTCGATGCGGCCAACGGGGCACACGTGCTCGCGTTCGCTCACTCGCAGGCCGACGCGCGCGCGATCGCCAACCTCCCGGGCGTTACCGAGCGGGACGCGCCGGTTCCTCTCGTAACGGCGAGCCTGGGACCGACTCTGGGGCCGCCTGGCAGCAGAGATCGAGTGGAGCTCGCCGGCTTGAGCGATCGCACGACCGTGAACGTGCCCGTGCTGACCTCCGGCTCGCAGTTGCGCGAAGGGGGCGTCGTGCTCGAACGCAGCCTCGCCCGCGCGCTAGGCATCGAGGCCGGCGCCACGCTTGAGCTCACGACCCGACGCGGCTCGTTCGAGCTTCCGGTTCTCGGGATCGCGGTCGTACCCAGCCAGCCGCGCTACCCTCGCCGCAACCCCGGCCTTGCCTGGGTCACCCGCGCCACGCTCGAGCGAATCGAGCCGGACAGCACGCATTGGCGCTGGACAGAGGCGCTTCGACTGGCGAATCCCTCCGCGGCTGCGGCGTTCACCGAGCGGGCGGCCGCAGGCCTCTCGGCAACGCGTTGCGGTCCGGCGCTATCTACTTCGAGTCCTGGCAAGTCCAGCGCGACAACGCACTGGCCGATGCACAGCCGATCGAGGTCATCGTGACGACGTACAGCATCCTGCTCCTGATCGTCGCGTTCGTCGTGGTCGGGATCCTCGTCGGCGCCCGCGCCAGCGCTCAACACCGTGAAATCGGATTGCTGAAGGCGGCCGGCTTCACCCCGCGCCAGGTCGGAGCCGTCTTCGGGCTCGAGTCCGCCGCCCTCGGTCTCGTCGCGGCGGCCCTCGGCTTCACGCTCGGGATGCTGCTCGCACCGCGCCTTGCCGCACCCAGCGCCGAAACGCTTCTCGGCTCACCGACGATCGCGGCGAACCCCTGGCACATCCTCGTTGCGAGCTCGATCGTCATTCCGGTACTCCTGGCCGGCACATGGACGTCGACCCGTCGCAGCACCCGCTACACGGCACTCGAAGCGATACGGGCGGGCAGCTCGTCTCCACCGAATTCACGTCTTGCGCGCGCCGTCACCCGATCCTTCCTGCCGTTGACGATGGGGCTCGGGCTCAAGGATCTCCTCGCACGAGGGCGGAGGGCGCTGTTCCTCGCAGCCGCGATCGCATTGACCGGCGCTGTGGTGGTCGTGGCGCTCTCGGTCGAAGCCACGCTCGACGCGCGGCCCGCCGGCGAAGTGAGCGACGTGCCGGACGAGCTGCCGCTCCTCATCTACGCCCTCGACGCGGCGTTGCTGCTGATCACCGCCACCACGCTCATCGCGGTCACCCTGCTGTCGGTGCGCGAGCGCATCCGCGACTACGGCGTGCTCAAGGCGATCGGCCTCACACCGAAGCAGATCACGTCCACCGTGGTCAGCGCCCACGCGGCGATCGCAGTAGTTGCCTCACTCCTCGCCATCCCGCTCGGCCTCGGGCTCTACCTCGCCCTCTACAAAGCCGCCAGCGGCACGACCGACGATGCCGTGCTCGCGCCGTGGTGGTTGCTCGCCCTGATCCCAATCGGAACCGTGCTCGTCGTCGTCGCCGCGACCAGCCTCCCGGCCCGCTTGGCGACACGGATCAGCACCGCCGACGCGCTCCGTTACGAGTGACGTGGGACTTTGAGGAACAAGGAGCGCGTCCGCAGCGTCGTGCGCACGACTGCTGAAGGACTTCCGTCGACCGGCTAGATCGTCTTGAACTGCTCGAACGGCTGGCGGCAGGCGTCGCAGTAGCGGATCGAGCGGCACGGGGTCGGGCCGAAGAGGTTCTCGAGCTTCGTGTCGGTCGAGCCGCAGTACGGGCAGCGGAACGCCGCGCTGCAGCTGGACGAGCTCGAGCTTGCCCGGCGGGTCGCGGAGCGGGCGGCGCGAAGCCGGCGGCGCGGAGCTTCTCGCGGCCCGCCGGCGTGATCTCGTCGGTCGACCAGGAGTCGTCGAGGACGACGCGGACCTCGCGCCTCGCGCCGAGCTCCTCGACCTTCGCCTCCATCGCGCGCTGCATCGACGTCGAGCGCCGGGCAGCCCATGAACGTCGGCGTGAAGTCGATCCGCACCGTGCCGTCCTCGACGTCGACGTCCTTGACGACGCCGAGGTCGACGAGCGAGATCACCGGGATCTCGGGATCGGGGATCTCGGCGAGCGCCGCCCAGACCTGGTCGGCGGTCACCATTGCGCGCCCTCCGGCGCCGAGCGGCGCACCATCGTCATCTCCTCCCAGAGCTCCGCGAGCTCGGCCTCGTGCACGCCGCGCGGGACCGGCTCGACGTCGGGCAGCTCGCGACCGAGCCGCTCCTCGGCGCGGCGTCGAGCTCGGGCCGCAGCTCGTCGTCGAGCACGCCGAGCGCGTACGGCCAGAGCTCGTCGACCGCCTCGTTCAGCCGCGCGCGGCCCTCGTCGGAGGCGAGCAGCCGGTCGATCCACATCTCCGCGTGCATGCGGTGGTAGGCCTCCTCGCGGTCGATCTTGGCCGCGAGACCCGCGATCTCGGCGTCGTCGGAGCCCTTGAGCGTCGCGAGCCGGATCTCGTCGGCGGTCTCGTACAGCCAGTGGCGCGCGATCGTCCTCGCCCACTCGAGCCGGCGCAGCTCGACGAGCGGCGCGCAGCGGTACTCCTCGGGCTGCCGGTCGAACGCGAGCGCGTCGGCCGTCGTGCCGAGCTCGGCCGCGGCGAGCTCGTACAGCGCCCGCGCGTGCCCGATCTCGTTCTGGGCGATCGACGAGAACGCGACGTCCTCCTCGAGGAAGGGCGCGATCCCCGTCCACTCCGAGTTCCGCCAGCCGAGGATGAGCTCGTCGTCGGCGATCGCGAGCAGGAGGTCGGTGCGCGTCGCTCACTCGCGTCCGCCCTCCGGAGCCATGTCGAGCGTGCCTGCTCGCTCGCGTGCCTCCTTCAGCCGCGCCTTGATCGAGTAGCCGTCGACGCGCCGGTACTTCATCTCGAACTCGTCCGGGAACTCGTCGATCTCGCTCACGGCGTCGCGCGGGACGAGCCAGAGCGCGACCGACTCCTGCCGCCGCCCGTACTGCTCGCGCGCGTAGATCTCGGCGAAGCGCTCGTCGGGCGCGTCGACCGAGCCCGCGTGCTGGAACGGCTGGCCCTTCCGCTCCTGTCGGAAGACCTCGAAGACTCACGCCGCCTCCGCGAGCACCACCCGCTCGACCCAGGCGACGTCCTCGCGCGAGAGCCGCCGGAAGGCGAGGCGCTCCTCGCGACGCCGGCCCGTGGCCGGTGACGACGGCGCGCAGCTCGTCCCAGTCGGGCTCGGTGTAGACCCACGGTCCCGGTCTCCTCGTCCTTGCGCAGCGCGGGGTCGGGGATCTCGAGCCCGAGCTCGCGGATCTGCGGCACGTAGCCCGTCGAGGAACTGCTGGCGCGCGTCCTCGTTCGCCTGGCTCTTGATCCGCCAGACGAACATCGGGTCCTCGTCGGCCGGGATCGGGTTGCCGTGGAAGTGCATCAGCGGCTCCCACCAGCGGTCGAGCGCCTCCTGCACGAGCTCGAACTGCTCCTGCGTCCCCGTGACCATGCGCGAGGATCACGTCGCGGCCGTGGAGGATGTGGAACGACTCCTCCCAGCAGATCTTCTTCATGATCCGCGCGTACGGCGCGTACGAGCACTTGAGGAGCGCCTTCTGCGAGACGATCGCCGCCGCGTCGACGAGCCAGGCGATGACGCCGACGTCGCCCCAGGTCTTCGTCGGGTAGTGGAAGACGTTGTGGAACTTCGACTTGCCGGAGACGAGGTCGTCGAGGCAGGCGCTGCGCGGCTTGCCGAGGTCCTCGACGACGCGGTAGATCAGCTGCGCGTGGCCGACCTCGTCCTGGATCTTCGCGGTGAGCGCGAGCTTGCGCTGCAGCGTCGGCGCGCGCAGGATCCAGTCGCGCTCGGGAAGCACGCCCATGAGCTCCGAGTTGCCGTGCATCTCGATGAACTTGACGAGCCGCGAGCGGTACTCGTCGGGCATCCAGTCGCCCGTCTCGACCTGCCCGCCGGACTGGACGTACTCGAGGAACTCCTGCGTGCGCGCATCCACGACTGTGGCCTCCCTACCGAACGGTCGTTAGCATCGAGTATATGGCCACGAGGCGGGACGAGCTCACCCGCGAGGCGGCGCGGCTCTTCGCCGAGCGCGGCTTCCACGGGACCTCGATGGGCGACCTCGCCGAGGCGCTCGGCGTCCAGAAGGGCTCGCTCTACTCGCTCACCGGCTCGAAGCAGGAGCTGCTCTTCGAGACGATGCGCGAGGGCGCGCGCGCGTTCCACGCCGCGCTCGACGCGGTGCCCGAGGACGCGCCGGCGGTCGAGCGCGATCCGGCTCGCGCTGCGCGGCCACCTGCGCGTCGTCGCCGAGCAGCTCGACGTCGCGACGGTGTTCACGCGCGAGTGGCGCTACCTCGACGACGCGCTACCGCGACGAGATCGTCGCCGAGCGACGCCGGTACGAGGAGCGGTGGCGCGCGCTGTTCCGCGAGGGCGTCGAGTCGGGCGGGCTCCGCACCGACCTCGACGCCGGCGCCGCGACGCTGCTCGTCCTCTCGGCGGCGAACTGGGCCTACACCTGGCTCGCGCCCGGGCCGCGACACCGACGAGCTCGCCGACCGCTTCACCGCGATCCTCGTCGACGGCGTGCGCGGGTACGCGACCCCGCGATGACGTCCGACTCCTGATCGTCAACCCGTTCGCGCGCGGCGTGGACGAGCATCGGCTCGCCGCGGTGCAGGCCGCGCTCCCGCCGGCACCGAGACGCGGCTGACGACGCGCGCCGGGCGAGGCGACCGAGATCGCCGCGGGGCGTCGGGCGCGTGTCGACGCGATCTACGTCTTCGGCGGCGACGGGACGTACAACGAGGTGCTGAACGGCGATCGACGGCGACGTCCCGCTCGGCTTCCTCCCGGGCGGCGGGACGAGCGTCTTCCCGCGTGCGCTCGGGCTCTCCGCGCGACCCGGTGCAGGCGGCGCTGCGCGTCGCCGAGGTCGACACGCGGCGCATCGGCCTCGGGCGCGTGAACGGGCGCCGGTTCGGCTTCAGCGCGGGCATCGGGCTCGACGCGGAGCTCGTGCGCGCGCGTGGACGAGCTCGGCCGGCGGCCGGACGGACGCCGACCCGGCGATGTCGCCTTCATGCGGGTCGCGTTCGGAGCGCTCGCCGAGCAGCCGTGCCCGCTTCGAGCCGCAGCTCGAGGTGCGAGGGGCACGGGCCGGGCCGCGTTCGCGCTCGTCGCGAACTGCTCGCCGTACACGTACGCGGGCGCGCGTCGCGCTCGATCTCGTCCGGAGGCGAGCTTCGACGAGGGGCTCGACGTGCTTCGCCCCGGTGAGCGCTGCGGGCCGCGACCTGCCGCGGCTCGTGCTCCACGGGCGCGCGGCCGCGGCCTGAGGGACGGGCGGGACGCTCGTCTGCGCCGCGACCTCGACCGGCTCGTCGTGCGCTGCGACCGGCCGCTGCCGCTCCAGGTCGACGGCGAGGACGCGGGCGACGTCTCGAGGCCGTCTACGAGGCCGAGCGCGATGCGGTCACCGTCCTCGTCTGACCGGAGTCTGCGCCGGGCGTCGAAGATCCTTACACTTCGGCCGCCCGATGAGCCGGGTGCTGCCCGCCGAAGGGGGATCTGCGCCGCGTCATCGGCGACGGCGAGGCGGTTCCGGACGGCGAGGTCGAGGGTCTCGGCCCGGACGAGCTGCTCGCGCTCTATCGCGACCTCGTCCTGCTGCGCACGTACGACGAGCGCTCGGTCGTCTACCACCGCCAGGGCCGCATCGGCACGTACGCGATCTTCTGGAACCACGAGGCGATGCAGGCGGGCGCGGTGTTCGCGCTCGAGGAGCGCGACTGGATCTTCCCGGCGTACCGCGAGTCGGCGATCGGGCTCCTGCGCGGGATGCCGGTGTCGACCGTGCTCTCCTGGTGGCGCGGCCACCCCGCCGGGTGGTGGAACCCGACGGAGTTCAACGTCGCGTCGATCTGCGTCCCGATCGCGACGCAGATCCCGCATGCGGTCGGGTTCGCCTGGGGCTCCGCGCCTGAAGGGCGAGGACCGGGTCGCGCTCGCGTTCTTCGGCGACGGCGCGACCTCCGAGGGCGCGTTCCACGAGGGCGCGACCTTCGCCGGGGTCATGAAGGCGCCGGTCGTCCTCTTCTGCAACAACAACCAGTGGGCGATCTCGACTCCGCTCTCCGCGCAGACCGCGGCGCCGACGCTCGCCGACAAGGCGATCGGGTACGGGATCCCGGGCGTGCGCGTCGACGGCGGCGACGTGCTCGCGGTCTACGAGGCGACGCGGGACGCGGTCGCGCGCGCCCGCGCGGGGGAGGGCCCGACGTTCATCGAGGCGGTCACCTACCGCGCTGCGCCGCACGCGACGGCCGACGACCCGTCGATCTACATCGACCCCGAGCGGGTCGAGGAGGAGAGGGAGAACGAGTGCGTCGGGCGCTACGAGCGCTACCTCGCTGCGCCTCGGCGTCCTCACCGACGAGCGCGCCGAGGCGATCAAGTAGGAGGCGCTCGAGCTGATGCGAGCAGGGATCGCCGAGGCCGAGGCCGAGCCGCCCGGCCGACTCGGCGCTCGTCTTCGAGCACGCGTACGCGGACGCCGCCGCCGTCTCGCAGGCCGACGACCTCGCCGAGCTGCGGAGGAGTCCTCGGCCGTGGCTGAGCGGCTCCTCGTCGAGGCGGTGAACGACGCCCTGCACGTCGAGATGGAGCGCGACCCGACGGTGATGGTCATGGGCGAGGACGTCGGCAGGCTCGGCGGCGTCTTCCGCGCGACCGCAGGGCTGCAGGAGCGCTTCGGCGCCGATCGCTGCGTGGACACGCCGCTCGCCGAGGCCGGGATCCTCGGCACCGCGGTCGGGCTGTGCATGGCCGGCTGGCGGCCGGTGTGCGAGATGCAGTACGACGCGTTCAGCTACCCGGCGCTCGACCAGCTCATCAACCACGTCGGGCGCTACCGCTGGCGGACGCGCGGGACGATGGAGTTCCCGCTCGTCGATCCGCATGCCGTACGGCGGCGGCGTCCGCGCGCCCGAGCTCCACGACGACTCGCCCGAGACGTACTACGTGCACACGCCCGGCGTGAAGGTCGCGATCCCGTCGAACGCCGGCGGACGCGAAGGGGCTTCTCGCCGCGGCGATCCGCGACCCGGACCCCGTCGTCGTCCTCGAGCCGAAGCTCCACTACCGGACCGCGAAGGCCGAGGTTCCCGAGGGCGAGCACGTCGTGCCTCTCGGCGAAGGCGCGCATCGCGCGCGAGGGCACGGACGTCACGCTCGTCGCGTACGGCGCGATGGTGCCGCTGGCCGAGCGAGCCGCGGACGCGCTCGACGGCGAGGCGTCGTGCGAGGTGCTCGACCTGCGGACGCTGAAGCCGCTCGACGAGGACGCGCTGCTCGCGTCCGTCGCGAAGACCGGGCGGGCGTCGTGATCCAGGAGGCGCCTCGGGTCTGCGGGTTCGCGGCCGAGGTCGCGGCGGTGCTCGCGGAGAAGGCGATCTTCGACCTGCGCGGGCCCGTGCTGCGCGTCACCGGCTACGACGTGCCGTACCCGTACTGGCAGATCGAGGACGCGTACATGCCGTCGGTCGAGCGCGTCGTCGACGCGGTCCGTCGCCTGCTCGCGTCGTGACGCTGCATCGAGCTCCCGCTCGAGCGGAGGACGCTGCACGGCCACTTCTCCCGTGGGCTCGGGCCGGTGCTCACCGTCGACCCCGGCGACCGATTGCGTTCGCCTCCTACACGCCGGCTGGCGAGACACGATCCACGAGCGGTTCCGGAGCGGCGATCCGAAGGCGAGGAGCTCGACGCCGGACACGCGCTCGTCGGGCCGATCGAGGTACGTGGAGCGCGGGCCGGGCAGATGCTCGAGGTCCGGATCGACGAGATCCGGATGGGCGGTGGGGCGTCACCGATGCTGGTGGCTGGCACACGCCGCTGAACGAGCGTCTCGGCGTGGACGACGCGAGCCGGTCTCTCGACTGGCAGCTCGACGGAGGCCGTCGGTGGGTCGCGACCAGCACGGTCGCAGCGTCGCTCTGCGTCCGTTTCTCGGCGTGATCGGCATGCCGCCGGACGACGGGCGTGCACTCGACGCGCCGCCGCGACCGTGCGGCGGGAACATCGACTGCAAGGAGCTCATCGCCGGGACGGTGCTCTTCCTCCCGATTCCGGTCCACGGCGCGCTCTTCTCGGCCGGCGACGGGCACGCTGCGCAAGGCGACGGCGAGGTCTCGCAGCTCGCGATCGAGGCGCCGGTCGACGGCCGCAGCTGACGCTCACCGTCCGCGACGATCCTGACTGCTCGAGTGGCCGATCGCGTGGACGCCGGACGCCTGGCTCGCGTTCGGCTTCGACGAGGATCTCGACGAGGCGGCCACCGATCGCGACGAGGGGATGGTCGACGCTCATGGGACGTGAGCACGGCCTCGAACGACGAGAGGCGCTCGCCCTCGCGAGCGTCGTCGTCGATCTCCGCGTCACCCAGATCGTGAACGGCGTGAAGGGCGTCCACGCGGTGCTGGCGCACGACGCGATCCGCTTCACGACAATCTCCTGACATGGCGCAGTCCTTCAAGCTGCCCGACCTCGGCGAGGGCCTCACCGAGGGCGAGGTCGCGCGCTGGCTCGTCGCCGAGGGCCAGGAGATCGCCGAGGACGACCCGCTCGTCGAGATCCAGACGGACAAGGCGACCGTCGAGATCCCGTCGCCGTACGCGGGGACGGTTCTGCGGATCCTCGTGGCCGAGGGAGAGGTCGCGCCCGTCGGCGCCGTGCTCGTCGTCATCGGCGAGCCCGGCGAGGAGAGCGCCGACGTGGGTGCGCCTGCGAACTGCCGCAGGCGGCATGAGCTCGTCCGCTCCGCACGTCGAGCTCTCCTCGCGACCCGGGTGCAGGCGACGCCGCTCGTGCGCCGGATCGCCGAGGAGCTCGGGGTCGACCTGGCGGGCGTCACCGGAACCGGCCCGGACGGGCGGATCACCGAGGAAGACGTCCGCTCCGCGGCGGGCGCCGGCACGGCGTCCGACGAAGGGCGGCGCGAGCCGCTCCGTGGCGTGCGCCGTCTGATCGCGGAGCACATGTCGCGCGCGCACCGGGAGGTGCCCCCGGTCACGTGGGTCGAGGAGTGCGACTTCGAGGCGCTGGCACTCGACGAGCTGCTCCCCGCCGTCGTGAAGGCGTGTGCGGAGGCGCTCGCCGAGTTCCCGGAGCTCAATGCGCGGCTCGAGGGGACGAGATCGTCTACCTGGACCGCGTACGACATCGGCGTTGCCGTCCAGACGGAGCAGGGTCTCGTCGTTCCCGTCGTCCGAGGCTGCAACACGAAGACGCCGGGCGAGATCCAGGTCGAGATCGAGCGGCTTGCCGATGGCGCACGGGCCGGGACTCTCGTGCCCGAGGAGATCCGAGGCTCGACCTTCACGGTCACGAGTGCCGGGAAGCTCGCCGGGTTGTTCCAGACGCCGATCGTGAACCACCCCGAAGTCGCCATCCTGAGCATCGGACGCGTCGCCCCGCGTCCGGTCGTACGCGACGGCGAGGTCGTCGTGCGCGGACCGGGACGATCGCGCTGACGTTCGACCACCGCGTCGTCGACGGCGCCCGGGCTGCCGCGTTCGGCCTCGCCGTGATCGCCCGGATCGAGAAACGGAGCTAGAAGGCCGGCTCGAGAAGGAGAGGGCCCGGCGTGTGACCGGGCCCTCGTCCTGCCGCCAGCTGCGCCCGGAGGCGCCGCTGTGCCGGTCAGTGGTCGTTGATCTGTGCGCGGATCTCTCCGCCCGGCCACTTCGTCGAGTGGACGTTGGCGTAGGTCGCCCCGGCGCGAAGCGCCGCCGCGAGCTCGGCGAAGTTCCCCGCCTCGATGCCCTGGGTGCCGGGCGCGAGGATGTCTGCCGCGCCGACCGTGCGGCTGACGGTCCCGTCGGCCGGGCACACCGGTGTGCCCGCCGGCCCTGGACTGCCCGCGGTCCCGCACAGGAACACCGTGATGCCGCCGTTGACGGCTCGCTTTGCGAAGTGAATGTGAGCCTGCAGGACGGTTCCTTCGAGCCCCGAGTAGCTGAGCTCGTAGGCGAGTCGTCTGTGCGTCGTCGTCGATAGTGAGCTTGAACGAGCCCGTGGCGACGGTCGAGATGTCCGGGTTCTCCTCGTATCCGTTGAGATCGCCCGCCTTCAGATTCTTCTTGCCTCCGGCAGCAACGGCCAGAGACGCAACCAGGAGCGCGCCTCCGATGATTGCGACGGCCAGTACGACACTGCGCCTGCGCATGGCAGAGCCTCCCCTCTCGTAGGTTCTCCGATGACTACGGGAGACGACGCCGACTGGTTTCCGAACCCGATCACGGCGACCGATTTCCTAGACTGGCGCGAGTGGGCGGCTGGTACACGATCGGTGTCACCCTCGGGCTTGCGCTCGGGCTCGGAGTGATCCTGGCCGGGCTGCTCGCTGCGAACACGGTGGGCACCGGAGTCGCAGTCGTGCTCGGCACCGCGGCGGGGCTCGGGCTCGGCCTCCTCGTCGGTGATACGGCCGAGACGATCGCGGGCGGCACTCGGCGGGCTGCTCGGCGCTCTGTCGGCAGCCGCTGTCGTGCGCGGTGCCATCAGGCGCGGCGCGACCCGTCTTGGCGTCGCCGCCTATGTCGGTGTCGTCGGGATCCTGGTCGGGCTGGTGGCTCTCGTGCCGCTCGCGGGATACGTCGTCGCGGTCGCTCTGCCGCTCCTCGCCGCACGCATGCGCGGACGTGAAGCCGCACGTTTCGCCGGGTTGCGCACGCTCGCCAAGTGACGCCCGCCGAGGCCAGGAGCCTCATGGTCGAGCGTCAGCTACGCCAGCGCGGGATCACCGACGAGCGCGTGCTGGAAGCGATGGCGACCGTTCCGCGGGAGCTCTTCGTTCCCGAGAGCATGGTCGACGTTCGCGTACGAGGACGGCGCGCTTCCGATCGGCTTCGGGCAGACGATCTCGCAGCCGTACATCGTCGGTGCGATCTGCTCGCTCCTCGAGCTTTCAGGGGAAGAGCGCGTGCTCGATGTCGGAACCGGATCCGGCTACCAGGCCGCGGTGCTCGCCGAACTTGCCTTCGAGGTGACGACGATCGAGCGTGTGTCCGAGCTTGCACGACCGGGCGCGCGCGGCTCTTGCGCGAGCCGGCTACGGTCGGGTCGACGCCCGTCTGGGGGACGGGTCGCTCGGCGTCGCGGAACAGGCGCCGTACGATGCGATCGCGGTCGCGGCGGCCGCACCGACGGTGCCGCGCGCGCTCTACGAGCAGCTCGTCGACGGCGGACGGCTCGTCCTCCCGCGAGGCTCCAGATCGGGCCAGGAGCTGATCGCGGTCGTCAGGACGGAGGATGGGCCCGTCGAGCGCACCTCCCTTCCATGTCGCTTCGTGCCTCTCGTCGGTGCCGACGGGTTCCATCGGAGCTGACCCGTCGGGGGTCCCGGTGGCCGAGCTCTTGGCTACTCTCGCCGGCGATGGAATCCCCGCAGGCCGACGCAGGGGTGCAGTCGTCGCGTGCCCGAATCGGCGCGGCGCTGCGTCGCCGGGGGAACTGGGAGCAGCTCGTCAAATTCTGTCTCGTCGGAGCGAGCGGCTACCTCGTCAACCTCGCGGTCTACACGCTCCTCCTCGACGGTGTCGGGATGCATTACATCTCGGCCGCCGTCGGCTCGTTCCTCGTGGCGGTGACGAACAACTACAGCTGGAACCGCATCTGGACGTTCCGAGCAGAGAGGGGCGATGTCGCGTACCAGGGGATGCGCTTCCTCATCGTCTCGACGATCGCGCTCTTCGCGAACCTCGCCGTTCTTCACGTCCTCGTCTCGCTCGGGCTCGGCAAGGTCGTCGCGCAGGCGATCGCGATCGTTCTGGTGACGCCCGTCAACTTCATCGGCAACAAGCTCTGGTCGTTCGGTCCGCGCGGCTGATCGCGCGCTCTCGCCGCCGCGGCTCTTACCTTCTCGGTGGCGAGCCCGGCGCGGGCCGCGGCCCCCGGCGACCCCGCGACGCTCACCAAGGCCGAGGCGACGAGCACCGCACTCGCCCAGCCGAAGATCGCTCGTTGGCTCGACCGCTATCCCCCCGACCCCACCACGTCGGCGAAGTTCCGACCCGACGTCGCAAACCTGGGTCGTCAAGGCATGGTCGGGCGCTGCGGGCCAGATAGTCCTCGCCACGGTCCAGGACTCGAGCCGCCAGGTGACCGAGGCGTGGACCGGCCCACAGGTCGCCTGGAAGATGGCGCGCGGTCGAGAGGGCGCCTTCGGAGGCCGGACGCTCAACACCTGGTACGTGTGGGTCGGCCTGTGCCTCGTCTTCTTCGTCGGGCTCGCGGACCTGCGCCGGCCTTTGTCGCTACGAAACGTCGACCTGCTCGCGCTCCTCGCCTTCTCCGTCTCGCTCGCGTTCTTCAACCGCGGGGAGATCTTCACCAGCGCGCCGCTCGTGTATCCACCGCTCCTGTACCTCATCGCACGCGGCTTGTGGTGTGGTTTCCGGCGCCGCGAGGCGCGGCTGCGGCCCGTCTGGCCGGTGTGGATCCTCGCGGTGGCGGCCGTCTTCCTTCTCGGGTTCCGCATCGGGCTCAACGTCGAGACGCCGCGTGGCGTGATCGACGTCGGCTACGCGGGCGTGATCGGCGCGAGTCGCATCGTCGACGGGCAGGCGCCCTACGGCCACATGCCGATCCGCGGCGACCTGAAGCCGTGCGGGCAGAAGGATGCGGACGGCAGATGTCCGCGACCGGATTCAGGCGAACGGCCGCTGCGAGTCGGCGAACGACCATGGCGACACGTACGGGCCGGTCTCGTACCTCGGGTACGTACCCGCCTATCTGGCGTTCGGCTGGAGCGGGAAGTGGGACTCGCTGCCGGCCGCGCACGCTACGTCGATCGCGTTCGATCTCCTGACGGTCCTCGGGCTGGTCCTGGTCGGCCTCCGCTTCGGCGGCTCGCGGCTGGCCGCTGCACTTGCGTTCGCGTGGGCTGCGTACCCGTTCACGGCGTACACGCTCAACGCGAACACGAACGACACGTTCATGTCCGCGTTCCTCGTCTGGGGCTTCTGGCTGGCGACGTCACCCGTGCGCGCGGGGAACCTCGGTCGCGCTTGCGGGGTGGTCGAAGTTCGGCGCGCTTCTGCTCGCGCCGCTCTGGGCTAGCTATCCCACGGTGCGGGTGCGAACGCTCGCGTGGTTTGCGGCAGCCTTTGCGGCGACCACTGCCCTCGTTGCGACCGTTCTGCTGCTGGAGCCCGACCTGTGGGAGGCCGCGCGGACGTTCTGGGAGCGCACGATCGAATACCAGCTCGAACGCGACTCACCGTTCTCGCTCTGGGAGCTGGGGGCAGTACCACGCCCAGGGGATTCCCGACTTCGGATTCGTGCAGCCCGTGCTCGGCGTCGCCGCGGTCGTGCTCGCGCTCGCTCGTCGCGCTCTATCCGCGGCGGAAGGGCCCCGTGGAGCTCGCCGCACTGACGGCCGTCGTGCTCATGGCGTTCCAGCTCTCGTTGAGTCACTGGTTCTACCTCTACCTGCCGTGGTTCTTCCCCTTCGTCGCGCTCTGGCTCCTGCTACCCGAGAGCGCTCACAAGGCGAGCGAGTCGAGACAGTCGGCGGCGAACAGCGCGACGAGGTCAGGCACGCCGGAGCTCTAGGTGTGTGAGATACGCACCGGCTCGATCGCGCGAGCGCGACCGGTCGTCTCGTCGCAGTCGATCAGCGCGCCCTCGATCCGAACGTCGCCTTGCGCGGTGTGGAACCGCACGGGCATTCCCGTTCGCATCCGACGGATCGCAAGCTCGACCTCGACTCCGATCACGGAGTCGTGCGGGCCTGTCATGCCGGCATCGGTGATGAAGGCGGTCCCGGCCGGCAGCACGCGCGCGTCGGAGGTCTGGACGTGCGTGTGCGTCCCCACGACCGCGGTCACCCGGCCGTCCAGCCAGCGGGCGAGCGCGACTTTCTCGCTCGTCGCCTCGGCGTGGACGTCGACCAGGATGAGCGGCGTCGATCGTCTCGCCTCCTCCACGAGGCCGTCGATCACCTCGAACATCGAGGTCGCCGGATGGAGGAAAAGCGACCCGAGGACATTGATCACGGCGAGCTGCGCCCCATTTGACGTCGGAACGATCGCCAGTCCTCTCCCGGGCGTGTTCACGGACGTGTTCGCGGGTCTCACGACGCGTTCGGAGCCGTCCAGGTACGGCCCGATCTCCGCCCGTCTGAATGCGTGGTTACCGAGCGTGATCGCATCCACCCCGACCTCGAGCAGGCGGTCCGCGAGGCGAGGGGTGATCCCGACTCCGTCGGCTGCGTTCTCGCCGTTCACCACGCATGCGTCGATATCCAGCTCGGCCCGGATCGTGGGAAGGCGGGCTTCCAGGGCACCACGGCCCGGAGTGCCTACGACATCGGCGATGAAGAGGATCCGCATGGAAAGAGCCCGCGAGCGGTCGGGAGCCTACGGCACGCCGAGCGTCGCAGAGGGGTAGACGCGGATCGCGACGTTCGACCCGCGGTCGCCGGAGTAGCGAGCCAGGGATTGCCGCTCGACCCGCGTGATGTCGACGACGGTTCCGAGCTTGGACGACCCGGCGGCGACGTTCGCCCCCACGCTGAGCGCCGGATCCGGCTCGACGTGCTGGAGCTCGACGACGAGCGACGGCGCTGACGACGGCCGCAGCTCGATCTCTGCACCGAAGCGGCGACCCGACACGATGTGGTCGCGAACGGCGACAACGGTTCCGTCGACGGGCGAGTACACGTCCGTTCCCGGCACGGCGCCCACGTCGAGTGTCCTGAGCGCACCGCTCTCGAGCTGGTACCAGGGCAGGCCGCGATGCGTTGACCCGGTGATCCGATGCCAGAGCCGAGCGAGGATGCCTTCGTTCGCCTGCGGTCCCACGGGTTGCAGGACGAGCGCGCCCTCCTCCGGAGCCGTGGAACCCGACGGTGGTGACGCCGTCCTCGGCGACCGGTGACTGGACTCGGAGATTCCCGACCGTTGCGAGGACGAGCGGTTCGGGGCGGGAGGTCGTTACCGGCGCGCTCGTGGGCACGAGCGACGGCGACCCCGTCGGGTCGTTGCCGGAGAAGGCCGTAACCCCGAGCGTGATGAGAGCCAGAACGCCGACGACGAGGCCCAATGCGAGCCACCGTGCCCGCGCCTGCGCCCTGCGGCGGTGAGCGCGAAGCCGTGCGGCGTGCCGTGAGCGAGGCGTCGTCATCGTCCGGAACGTAGCAAGCTCGGGAGCGGGTTACCTGGGTCGGCCAAGGGTCGCGCTACGATCCGCCGCATGGCCGGCTCCGGCCCGACCATCAAGATCCCACGCTGGGTTCAGCTCGTCGGGCTACCGGTTCTGCTGGTTCTCGCGTTCCTGCTCGCCTCGACGCTCGGCCATGTGCTGTTCCTCTTCCTGACCGCGTCGGTCATCGCGTTCATGCTCAACCCGCTCGTTCGGGACCTGACCCGGCTGAAGCTCCCGCGGGCGCTGGCGGTGATGTCCGTCTATCTGGTCTTTGCGGCCGTCGTCACCGCCGTGCTCATCGCCATCGCGGTCGTCGCGTTCGACCAGGCACGCAATGCCGCGGAACGGGTCGACGACTACGTCACGGAGGAGCTCGACGGCGGGCAAACGGCCGCCGAAGACGACATCGACGGACTCCAGGGGTGGCTCGACGACCACGGGCTCGACAGCATCCAGGTTCGCGAGCAGGTGAACGAATGGATCGACGGGCTCGGTGCGGGCGAGATCTCCGGCTACGCACAGGAGGCGATCGAGTTCGCCCAGGGCGCGGCCTTCTCGGCGGTGCTGCTCCTCTTCTCGCTGATCCTGATCGTCGTGATCTCCATCTACATGCTCCTCGACATGCCGCGGCTCGAGCGCTCGATCGACTCGCGCTTTCCGCCCCACGGCGGCCCTCCCCTCACGCAGCAGATCGAGGGCGCGCTCTGGGGGTACGTGAAGGGCCAGGCGATCCTCTCGACGGTCATCGGGACGAGCGCCGGTGTGGGGATGTACATCCTCGGGGTCACCGGCCTCGTCGAGGGCGCCGACGACTACGCGCTCCTGTTCGGCCTCTGGACAGCGTTCATCGAGGTGATTCCCTACATCGGGCCGTGGCTGTCGGCGGTGCCACCGGTCATCTACGCCCTGTTCGTCGACCCGGTCAGCGTCATCTGGGTCGGGTTGCTCTTCCTCTTCATCTACCAGGTCGAGGGGCACATCGTCGTCCCGAATGTCATGGCGAGCGCCTTACGACTCCATCCGTTGCTCGTCATCTTCGGGCTGCTCGCCGGTGGCGAGCTGTACGGGATCGCGGGCGTGCTCGTCGCGCTGCCGACCATGGCTGGGCTGCGGGCGATCTGGGGGTTCTTCCGCGAGCGAGTTCAGCTCGAGCCCTGGGATGACGCGTCGCCGGACATTCCGGTCGAGGTGGAGATCGAACCGCCGCGGGCTGCGAGTCGGGCGGACTAGTCTCCGGCTCCGTGTGGGAGACGATTGCAGGGGCGGCGGCCGCAGAGAGCCCGCTCTGGGCGGACGCGCTGGCGACCGAGGGCACGCAGCGCGCGGAGCCGGTGTTCTCGCAGCTGGCGCCGGCGGAGCTGCAGCTCGGCGTCGAGACGATCTACGAGGGCTACCTCGTCCACTACGGGCGGTCTCGGCTCTTCGCTCCCGTCGACGACGACACGGCTTTGCTTCTCGGCGACTACCTCTACGCACATGGTCTCGTCCGTGTTGCGGAGACCGGAAACGTCGCAGCCGTCTCGGACCTTGCCGAGCTGATCTCGCTGTGCGCGCAGGCCCGTGCCGACGGCGCGACGGGGGACGGGGCTGCGTGGGTGGCGACCGCGGCTCTCCTCGGATCCGGCGGTCTCGAAAGCGGGCGGGACGCGCTCCGGCTGCGCGGGGAGACCGAGGTGCTCGAGACGTCCGCGCGGTCTGCCGCGGGTGACGAGGCGGTCGATCGGGCGCTCGCTGCGCACGCCCGCCTCGTCGGGTAAAGTCGCGCGCCATGAGCAGCGCGTTCGCCGGGCTCCTCGCCAAGACCGCCGCAGAGGAGGGCCGTGACATCATCCTCTCGATGCTCGTCGTGGGGCTCATCTTCCTCGCGGTGATCGCGCTCGGCGAGCTCGTGGACTGGCGCCACCGGCGCAGCACGCGCCACTAGCCGCGTCGCGACATTTGGAGGGCTTGGGCCGGGGCGCCATGCTTGCCGCGTGCGCGACGACCTCCCGAGCGGCACCGTCACCTTCCTCTTCACGGACGTCGAGGGCTCGACGCGGTTGCTGCACGAGCTCGGCGCGGAGGGCTATGCGGAAGCGCTCGCCGAGCACCGACGGCTGATCCGTGAGGCCTGCGCTCGCCAGGGCGGGGTCGAGGTGGACACGCAGGGCGACGCCTTCTTCTTCGCCTTCCCGACTGCGCCGGGTGCGCTTGCTGCTGCGGGAGAGATGACGGAGGCGCTCGCCCCCGGCCCGATCCAGGTGCGCGTCGGCCTGCACACGGGCACGCCGCTGCTCACCGAGGAGGGCTACGTCGGTGACGACGTCCACTTCGCCGCTCGAGTCGCCGCCTCCGGCCACGGCGGCCAGGTCATCCTCTCCGCAGCGACCGCGCAGCTCTGTCGACGCTCGAGCTGACCGATCTCGGCGAGCACCGGCTCAAGGACATCGACCAGGCCGTCTCCATCTTCCAGCTCGGCGAAGGCAGCTTTCCCGCCGCTCAAGACGATCTCGAACACGAACCTGCCGCGGCCGGCGAGCTCGTTCGTCGGGCAGAGACGACGAGTCGCTGGAGGTGCTCTCGCGGTTCGAGGAAGGTGCGCGCCTGGTCACGCTGACCGGCCCCGGCGGCACGGGCAAGACGCGGCTCGCGATCGAGGCCGCGTCCGACGCTCGTTCCCGAGTACAAGGCGGGCGTCTTCTGGGTCGGGCCTGGCCACGCTCCGCGACCCGGCGCTCGTCACGGAGACGATCGCCCAGACGCTGGGCGCCAAGGACGGGCTCGCCGAGCACATCGGCGAGCGGGAGCAGCTGCTCCTGCTCGACAACCTCGAGCAGGTGATCGAGGCGGCTCCTGAGCTCGCGCTCGCTCCTCACCGCTGCCCCAACCTCACCCTGCTCGTCACGAGCCGTGAGCTGCTGCGCGTGCAAGGCGAGGTCGAGTACCCGGTGCCGCCGCTCGCCGAGCCCGAGGCGGTCTCGCTCTTCTGCGAGCGCTCGCAGCTCGCCGCCGACGAGGACGATCGCCGAGCTCTGCGCGCGGCTCGACAATCCTGCCGCTCGCGGTCGAGCTCGCCGCCGCGCGCACGAAGGTGCTCTCTCCGGCGCAGATCCTCGAGCGCCTCTCGCAGCGGCTCGACCTGCTCAAGGGCGGCCGCGACGCAGAACCCCGCCAGCAGACGCTGCGAGCGACGATCGAGTGGAGCTACGAGCTCCTCTCAGCGGAGGAGCAGCAGCTCTTCGCCCGCCTGTCCGTCTTCGCCGGCGGCTGCACGCTGGAGGCGGCCGAGGAGGTCGCCGACGCCGATCTCGACACCCTCCAGTCGCTCGTCGAGAAGAGCCTCCTTCGCTTCACCGACGGCGCTACTGGATGCTGGAGACGATCCGCGAGTACGCGGAGGGCGAGTTGGAGCATGCATCCGAGCACGATGAACTCCGCCTCCGTCTCGCGCAGCACGTCGTAGCGCTCGCGCTAGAGACGAGGGCTGGACTGCGCTTGGGCGACGCTGCGACATGTTCGCTCGGATCGATGCCGAGCTCGCAAACGTTCGTTCCGCGCGGTCGTGGCTCGAGGAACGTTCACACCGCGACGAGCTCTGTGAACTCGTCTATGCCACGACGCTCTACTGGACGCTGCGGGGCTTCTTGAGAGAAGGGTTTCTCTGGGCCGAAAGAGCTCTCGCCATGAGCGACCGGCGCGACTTCAACAGGCTGGAGTGCTGTTCGCCGCGGCTTCGTTCGCGGGTGATCTGGGCGACCCGGTGGGGGCAAAGATCTACGCTGAGGAGTGCCTTGCCATCGCACGCGAGGTAGGAAGTGCGAGTGATGTCGCAAGCGTGCTCGGTGTTCTCAGCCGCATCCTCGCCGATCTCGGTGATCACGACGAGGCGGAGGGTGCCCTGGAAGAGGCGGCTGCTCTCGCACGACAGGAAGGACGAGACGACCTCGCGGCCTCCACTCTCGCCAACATGTCAGACCTGGCGCTGAGGAGGCACGACTACGAACGTGCGCGCAGAGCCTCGGCGGAGGCACTCGCACTGTTCCGGGGACTCGACGACAAGCAGGGAATCGGCTGGGCGTCGTACAACCTGGCCTTTGCGTACTACGGCGAAGGCGACAGCGAGAATGCGTGCGAGTACTCCAGTTCGAGCCTCGCTGCCTCGCACAACTTCGGAGACTCGATTGTGGTGGTGTGGTCGCTCAATCTCATTGCCGCCCTGCTCGCGCTTCGGAACGACCTGGAGGCGGCGGGAACGCTCCTGGGGGCGGCAGACGCTGTGGTCGAGCAATCTGGCTTCACGCTCGTGGGTGCCGAGGCAGAGCTCCGGCAGCGCACCGAGCTGGCTGTTCGAGATGGCCTGCAGTCCGCACGATATGCCGCAGTTCACACCCGAGGCTTTGCAATGGCACTCGACGAAGCCGTCGAGTACGCACTCGCCTCCCTAGACTGACTCGCGCCGTGCCGACGCCGCCGCGAGATCTCCGCGAGTGGATCGCGCTCCTCGAGCGCGAGGGCGAGCTGCAGCGTATCTCCGCGGAGGCAGACCCCGACCTCGAGATCACCGAGATCGTCGACCGCGTCGTCAAGTCGGGCGGGCCCGCGCTCCTCTTCGAGAACCCGAAGGGCTCCGAGCGCCCGCTCCTCATCAACCAGTTCGGGACCGAGCGGCGCATGTGCCTCGCGCTCGGCGTCGAGAAGCTCGACGACGCGGCCGCCAAGCTCGGCGACATCCTCGACATGCAGCCGCCGGAGGGGATCCGCGAGAAGGTCCGAGGGCCTCCTCAAGCTGAAGTCGGTCGCCGACTCCCGGCCGAAGACCGTGTCGAAGGCGCCCTGCCAGGAGATCTTCTACGAAGGCGACGACGTCGACCTCGGCCGGCTCCCGATCCAGCGCTGCTGGCCGGGCGACCCCGCGCCGTTCATCACGCTCCCGGCCGTCATCACGAAGGATCCGAAGACGGGCATCCGCAACGTCGGCATGTACCGAATGCAGGTGATCGACCGCCGCTCGACCTTCATGCACTGGCAGATGCACAAGGACGGCCGAGCAGATCTGCTCGCGTCGGAGGACGGGCGCATCCCGGTCGCGGTCGCGATCGGGCTCGACCCGGTGACCGCGTACTCGGCGAGCGCGCCGCTCCCGCATCACCTCGACGAGCTCATGCTCGCCGGGTTCCTGCGCGGCGAGCCGGTCGAGCTCGTCCGCTGCAAGACCGTCGACCTCGAGGTGCCCGCGAACGCGGAGATCGTCCTCGAAGGGCATGTCTCGAAGGACGACACGGGCATCGAGGGCCCGTTCGGCGACCACACGGGCTACTACTCGCACGCCGAGCCGTTCCCGATCTTCCGATTGTCGGCCATGACGATGCGCAAGGACGCGATCTACTCCTCGATCGTCGTCGGCAAGCCGCCCGGCCGAGGACGCCTGGCTTGGCAAGGCGACGGAGCGGATCTTCCTGCCCGCCGTCCGGATGACGCTGCCGGAGCTCGTCGACTACGACCTCCCGATCGCGGGCGCGTTCCACAACTGCGTGATCGTCTCGATCCGAAAGACGTTTCCCGGCCACGCGCAGAAGGTAATGCACGCCTTGTGGGGACTCGGGATGCTCTCGCTCTCGAAGTCGATCGTCGTCGTCGACGCGCATGTGGACGTGCACGACTACGCGGACGTCTTCTTCCGCGTGACCGCCAACGTCGACCCGAAGCGGGACATCCTGATCAGCGAGGGGCCGCTCGACCATCTCGACCACGCGCCCGGGCGACAGTTCTACGGCGGCAAGCTCGGCATCGACGCGACGCACAAGCTCCCCGAGGAAGACGCCCGGCCGTGGCCCGAGGAGATCGTCATGTCGGACGAGATCCGGGATCTCGTGGCGCGGAGATGGGCCGAATACGGGCTCGACCCGTTGCCCTGAATTCGTCTCTCCGCACCCGTCCTCCGGAAAGTGCAGAATCCTCGCGTCGCGACAGTCGTCACGTCGTTGACACGTGCTGCGTTCGAGCGGTTGAATCCCAGGCAGGCCCGAGTTGAGCGAATCCCGTCACGACACCCCGCACGTTCCCGGGCCGAGCCTCTGGCCGATCGGGTTCGCGATCGGGGTCGCGTGTCTCCTCCTCGGCCTCGTGCTCAACTGGATCATCGCCGCCATCGGCGCGGTGCTCGCGGTCGTCTGCGGCCTGCTGTGGGCGCGTGACGTCACACGCGACGTACGCGGCGACGTTCCCGAGATCGAGCCCGAGACACGTACGGTCGCGGATCAGGCCGCTCCTGCGACCGCAGCGACGCCTGACGAGCCGCTCCCTGGATTCCCTCGCTCGAAGTTCCTCGAAGCGTCACTGATCGGGCTCAGCGCGGCGATGGGAGCCGTCCTGACGCTCCCGGTCCTCGGGTTCATGGTGCTTCCGTCGTTCACCAACGTCGAGGAGGACGACGCCGACCTCGGGCCGATCGACAACTTTCCCGTGGGCAAGTACGTGATCGCGACGTATCTCACGAACCCCGGCCGCCGGAGAGGTGAGCCGCCGGACGTCGTTCATCAGGAACAACGGACCGAGCGAAGCGGGCGAGCAGAGCTTCACGATCCTCTACAGCCGCTGCGTCCATCTCGGCTGCCCGGTGCAGCCGAACGGGCCCATCGACGAGGCGGGGATGACCGAGGTCAACGGGGTCGAGTTGCGGCCGGTGCTGGCGCAGTCCTTCGGTTGCCCCTGCCACGGAGGTCTCTACGACGCCGAGGGCAACCGCACTGCCGGCCCACCCGTTCGCTCGCTCGACCGCCAGACGTTCTCGATCAAGAACGGCCGGCTCATCCTCGGCCAGCTCTTTGCGGTCGGGAGCGTGTCGGGCGCGGGCGCGAACGCGACGATCTCCAGGTACCCGTGGTCGACTCCGGGAACGCACGTCGACGGGATCGAGGCCTGGCTCTATCCGATAGTGCCGAGCCAGGTGACCGGGTAGGCGATGGCCAAGCGGAAGACCCGGCGCAGACGGTCGGTCGACCTGGCTGTCCTCGCGCCGCTCGACTGGATCGACGAGCGCACGGGCGCAGTCACGAGGGACGAAGTGGTTCCTGTTCCGCAACGTGCCACGCGACATCAGCTGGGCTCAGACGCTCGGCTTCGCGACGTTGATCGCGTTCGCGACGCAGGCGCTGACAGGGGCGATTCTCGCGATGTACTACGAGCCCTCGTCGTCGATCAATCCGGAGACCGGCAAGCCAGTGGCGTACTCGTCGATCGAGATGATCACGAACGAGCTCACGCTCGGCTGGCTCGTGCGCGGGATGCACCGGTGGGGAGCGAGCGTCTTCATCATCCTGCTCTTCCTGCACATGGGGCGGGTCTTCCTCTTCGGCGCGTACAAGTACCCGCGCGAGCTCTCCTGGATCACGGGTGTGCTGCTGCTCGCGACCGGCATGCTCATGGGCTTCACGGGCTACCTGCTTCCCTGGGACCAGACCGCCTACTGGGCGACCGTCGTCGGGATCAACCTGAACGGCACGGCTCCCTTTGCAGGGCCATGGCTGGCCCAGTTCCTGGCGTCCGGCCCGGAGATCGGAGCGAACACGCTCGCCAAGTGGTACGCGCTGCACATGCTGTTACTTCCCGGCGCGATCTTCGCGCTCATCGGGATCCACATCTACCTCGTCACCCGTCTCGGCGTCACGTCGCCGCCGTGGTCGAAGGAGCAGGCGGGCCGTGAGCGCGCGGCGGCGCAGCCCACGGGCGCACGTGAGGGCCTCGTTCGTGGCGGCTCGAGCGGAGGTGAGAAGTAATGGCCCGCGATCTCGGCGAGCAGAACCGCGAGTGGTACGCGCGCTACAAGAACGACGTCAAGAAGGAAGGGAAGGCCTTCTTCCCGCGCGCGATGCTGCACGACACGATCATGGGGTTCGTCGTCGTGCTCGTGATCATCGGTCTCGCGGTGATCTGGTACTGGGACGCCGACGGCGTCGAGCCGGGCGTGCTCGGGCCGCTGTACACGGAGCCCGCAGACCCGGCGACGACGGACTTCATCCCGCGCCCGGACTGGTACTTCTACTTCCTCTTCTATCTCCTTCGGATCTTCAAGTGGCCGGAGACGGTCGTCATCGCGACGGTCGGAATTCCGACGATCTGCCTCGTGCTCCTGCTCGGGCTGCCGTTCTACGACCGGCGTCGAGAGCGACGTCCCTCGCGACGCCCGGTCGCGATGATCGCCGCCGTCCTGACCATCGTCTCGATGGGCGTGCTCACGTACAAAGGTGCGACCGCATCCGAGGCACTCGGATCGGAGTTGATCCTGCTCGTCCCGGAGTGGTCCGAGGAGCAAGGGTTCGCCGACAATCCCGAGGCCGTCAAGGGGGCGGAGCTGTTCGCGGTATCCGGGTGCCTGAACTGTCACACGTACATGGGTCAAGGCTCCGGGAACCTGGGTGCACCCGACCTCACGGAGGTGGGGCAGACGAACGACGCTGCCTACTTCGTCCGGTACCTGACCAATCCGTCAGCGTTCGGCAACACCGTCATGGGCTCGTACGCTTACCTCGGCGAGGAGAATCTCGCCGCGCTCGGCGAGTTCCTGGCCGCCTCCAAGGGGCCGGACGAGGTAGCTCGGGGTCAGGTGCATGTTGCATCTCGGTCACAGGACGACCCAGTAGCCTTGCGCGCCATGCGCGTCTTCCTCGGCGTGACCGGCGCCTCGGGTGCTCCCTACGCCGAACGGCTGCTGCGGGCGCTTGCCTCGGCGGGCTGCGAAGTCGGGCTCTCCGCCTCGCGATCGGGCATCGAGGTGCTCGCCACCGAGCTCTACGGCGACCCCTTGCTCCCGCGGGACGAGGTGCTCCAGCGCTTCGTCGGGTCTGCTGCCGAAGGTGTGACCGTCTACGACGAGTCGGACTTCAAGAGCCCGTACGCGAGCGGCTCGGCTCTCGTCGACGCGTATGTGATCTGCCCGTGCTCGATGGCCACCGTCGGCACGCTCGCGTCGGGAGCGATGCAGAACCTGATCCACCGAGCTGCGTCAGTGGCGCTGAAGGAGCGACGGAAGCTCGTCCTCGTACCGCGGGAGACGCCGCTCTCGTCGATCCACCTTCGCGGGCTCGCGACCCTCAACGAGGCGGGCGCGATCATCCTCTTCGCGGCTCCGGGCTTCTACCACGCGCCGAGCCTCGATAGACGATCTCGTGGACTTCGTCGTCGCCCGCTGCCTCGACCAGATCGGCGTCGCACACACGCTCTCGGGCCGGTGGGGCCAGTCATGAGCAGCTAAGCAACAGCCTGTTGCAAAGTCCTTCGAGACCGGCACGCTCGAGCCGGAGGAAGTTCGCGGCATGTTCGACCGCATCGCGCCGGTCTACGACGTGATGAACACGGTCATGACGATGGGGCTCGACCGGCGCTGGAGGCGTCTTGCGGTTCGAGCCATCGTCTGGCCGGGAGACCGCGTCCTCGACGCGTGCTGCGGCACGGGCGACCTCGCAATCGAGTCGGAGCGACGCGGCGGGCGTGTCGTCGGGCTCGACTTCTCCGAGCGGATGCTCGAGCGTGCGCGTCAGAAATCCGGGACGATCGACTGGGTCCAGGGTGACGCTCTTGCGTTGCCGTTCGCGGACGGCGACTTCGACGCTGCCACTGTCGGCTTCGGCGTGCGAAACCTGGACGACCTCGAGCGCGGGCTCCGCGAGCTGCACCGGGTCCTCCGTCCGGGTGGCCGTCTGGCCGTGCTCGAGATCACGCAGCCCCGCGGGCTCCTGCGCCCGTTCTTCCGGATCTGGCTCGACGTGCTCGTTCCGCTCGCGGGGAAGGTCCTTCCCGGCGGTCAGGCCTACACGTACCTCCCGGCGAGCATCCGACGATTCCCGGGCCCCGAGGACCTCTCCGCGGTGTTCGAGCGGGCGGGCTTCGAGGGCGTCTCGTTCAGGCTGCTCGGCGCCGGCGTGGTCGCCCTCCATACGGGAGAGCGGCCCGCGTGAGCGCGCTCGAGACACTGCGCGCGACGCGAGGGCTCGACGCCTACCTCGAGCTCGTCGAGGAGTGCCTGGGCGAGGCCGTGTCGCAGCATCCGGGACTCGTGGCCCGCGTTTCCGAGGGGGCGCTCGCCGCCGGCGGGAAGCGGCTTCGACCGACGCTCGCGTTCCTGTCGTCGCCGGTCGGCGGCGAGCCCTCCGTGCGAGCGGGCGCGGCGGTCGAGCTCGTGCACATGGCGACGCTCGTCCACGACGACCTCGTGGACGGCGCGCCGGTTCGGCGTGGCCAGGCCGCGGCCTGGCGGGAGTACGGCGTAGCGGGCGCGAAGGCAGCGGGGGACTTTCTCTTCGCGCGCGCGTTCTCGGTGCTCGCCGAGGAGGGCGACGCGGGCCGCATTGCCGTTCTCGCTCGTGCGTCGCTCGCGCTCGCGCGAGGCGAGGCGATGCAGCGGCTTCAGCTGCACGACCCCGACACCCGAATCGAGGACTATCTCGAGCGCTGCGCGCTGAAGACGGGAGCTCTCTTCGAGGCGGCGTGCGTGCTCGGCGGCGGGAGCGGTGAGTACGGCCTGCTGCTCGGCGTCGCGTTCCAGATCGCAGACGACATCCTCGACTGCGAAGGCGAGACGATCGAGACCGGAAAGGTTCCCGGCACCGACCTGCGCGACGGAACGCCGACCCTGCCGCTGCTGCTCGCCGCGCAGGAGGACCCCGTCGTGCGCGACGCCCTTGCGGGCGGGCCGCAGGAGGGAGCGCTCGTCCGCGTCGCCGACTCGGGTGCGCTCGTGCGTTCCCGCGAGGTCGCGCGCGACTACGCTAGAAGGGCTCAAGCCAGTCTCGACGGCGCCGGGCGGCGTACAGAGCTCGAGGCACTGGCGGAAGCGGTCGTCGAGAGGAGCTTCTGATCGCCGTACTCGCCCTGAAGGACACGCTTGGAGCCGATCCGGGAGAAGATCGAGGACGGCGCACGGCTCGACTTCGAGGACGGAGTGGCGCTTCTCGAGTCCGACGACGTGCTCGCTCTCGGCGAGCTGGCCGATCTCGCCCGCCGCGTACGAGGGGGGACGGACGACGTGTACTTCGTCCAGAACCTGTACGTGAACCAGACGAATGTCTGCCGCGTGAAATGCAAGTTCTGCGCGTTCGCAGCGACGAGTAAGCAATCCCAGGCCTACACGATCACCGCCGAGGAGCTCGTCGAGGACGTCCTCCATCAGCGTGAGGTGACCGGGTTCACCGAGATCCACATGGTCAACGGCGAGAACCCGCACGTCGATTTCGGCTTCTATCGGGACACGATCGCGGCGCTCCACGGCGCGCTTCCGGACGTGCACCTCAAGTGCTACACGGCGTCCGAGATCCACCACATGACGACGCTCGTCCGGGTTGACGCACGAGGACGTGCTGCGGGAGCTCAAGGACGCCGGGCTCGGCTCGCTTCCGGGCGGTGGAGCCGAGGTGTTTGCCGATCGTGTGCGGCGCCTGGTCGCACCCGGCAAGGAGAGCCCCGAGATCTGGTTCCACGTCCACGACACGGCTCACCGAATGGGAATCCCGACGCACTGCACGATGCTGTACGGGCACGTGGAGACGTACGAGGAGCGGGTCGACCACATCCTGCGGCTCCGCGACCAGCAGGACCGCAGCGGCGGCTTCCTCGCGTTCATTCCGCTCGCCTTCCATCCCGAGAA
The DNA here is from genome assembly GCA_963756925.1 of uncultured Actinomycetes bacterium. Taxonomy (GTDB): domain Bacteria; phylum Actinomycetota; class Thermoleophilia; order Gaiellales; family Gaiellaceae; genus GMQP-bins7. The sequence continues at coordinate 496,917 of CAVWPL010000012.1, forward strand.
CACCGTCTTCGAGCGCCGCGGCTGGCGGCATACGACCGGGACGGACGATCTGAAGATGCTCGCGTTCTCGCGGCTGATGCTCGACAACGTGCCGAACATCAAGGCGTACTGGATCATGATGGGCATGCCGCTCGCGGCGGTCGCGCTCCATTTCGGTGCGAACGACGTCCAGGGGACGGTCGTGCGCGAGGAGATCTTCCACGCCGCAGGCGCTCAGACGGAGACCGAGCAGAAGGTCGACCAGCTGGTCAGGTTCGTGCGCGAGACGGGTCAGGGTTCCCGTCCAGCGGGACACGCTCTACAACGAGCTCCGGCGGTGGGCGTGAACGTCGCGTTGCGTGTGGGGGGAACGCGTACAGCAGCCGGGCGCTGGAGCTTGCTGGCGCTCGCTCTCGCGGCGATCGGCCTGGCGTTCTCGATCTGGTTCATTCTCGGTTCCGATTCCGACCCAGCCGGCGTCCTGTGGTGGCTCGTCGTCGCTCCGCTCTTCGTCACGGCGGTTCCGGTCCTCATCCCCCGGCACGTGGTCCGGGTCACAGCCATGGCCGTCCTGGGTGCGTGGTGCGTCTTGACGGGCTTCTCGATCGGGATGCTGCTCCTTCCGGCTTTGATCGCCGCGGTCGTCGCAGTGGTCAGGGAGGGCTGATGATCCGCCTCGGTCGCATCTCCTACGTCAACATGGCGCCGGTCTTCTACGGCCTCGAGGCCGACGTCGAAGAGGTCTCGGGCGTCCCGACCGAGCTCAATCGGATGCTCCTCGACGGCGAGATCGACATCGCTCCGATCCCGTCGATCGAGTACGCCCGCAACGCCGATCGGTTCCGGATCCTGCCGCGGCTCTGTGTGTCGTCCGAGGGTGCGGTCGACTCGATCCAGCTCGTGACGCGCATCCCGTTCGGTCAGGTCCGGTCGGTCGCAGTGACGCCCGAGAGCGCGACGAGCGTCGTCCTCGTTCGCATCCTGCTCCCGCACGCCGAGATCGTCCCGTTCGGGATCGACGCGGACGCGACGCTGCTCATCGGAGACGCCGCGCTGCGGAGCGCCTTCGAGGATCCGACCCCGCACTTCGACCTCGGGAAGCTCTGGCTCGAGAAGACCGGACTGCCGATGGTCTTCGCGGTCTGGGCCGCTCCGGAGCCGCTCGTCGACGGGCTGATCGAGCTCGAGCACTCGTTGGTCTCGTCCGTTCGGCTCGCGCGCTCGGAGCCCGAGTTGCTGGCGAGTCGAGCGAGCGAGATGTACGGCTATCCGCCCGGATTCCTTGCTCGCTACTTCGAGAAGCTTCGCTACAGCTTCGGGCCAAGGGAGCGGGCAGGGCTCTACACCTTCCTCGAGATGGCGCGGGACGCCGGGGAGCTGGCGCACGTCCCCGAGCTCCGCTTCGTCCGCGAAGAGGTGCCCGCATGACGATCACCGCGCCTCCGTTGCCGTCGGTCGACGACGTGCTCGCGAAGGCAGTCGGCGGCGAGCGCATCTCGGACGACGACGCCGTCGTGCTTCTCCGCTCTCGCGACCTCGTCGAGGTGGGCCGTGTGGCCAACGAGATGCGAAACCGCTTGACCGACCCGGCGCGCGTCACGTTCATCGTCGACAGGAACCTCAACTACACGAACGTGTGCGTCACCGACTGTGACTTCTGCGCGTTCTACCGACGGCCGGGCGACCAGAGAGAGGGCTATCTCCTTCCCAAGCCGGTGATCTACAAGAAGATCGAGGAGACGCTCGCGATCGGCGGGACGGGCGTCCTCATGCAGGGTGGCCACCACCCGGATCTCGGGGTCGACTACTACGAGGATCTCTTCAGCTCGATCAAGGCGCGCTACAAGATCCACCTGCATGCGCTCTCTCCACCGGAGATCCAGCACATCGCGCGCCGCTCCAAGCTCACGATCCCGGAGACGCTGACGCGGCTGCGCGACTCCGGCCTCGACTCGGTTCCCGGCGGCGGCGCGGAGATCCTCGTCGACCGCGTGCGGCGGATCATCGCTCCGAAGAAGACGAAGACTGACGAATGGCTCGACGTCATGCGCCAGGCGCATCGGCTGGGCATGTCGACGACCGCGACGATGATGTACGGCCACGTCGAGACGCTCGAGGAGCGGGTCGAGCACATGCGCCGCGTCCGCGAGCTCCAGGACGAGACCCGCGGCTTCCGTGCGTTCATCTCGTGGACGTTCCAGCGCGATGGCAACCGCATGGACGACATGGTGTCCGACGAGGCGATGCCGACCTCGTTCGACTATCTGCTGACGCAGGCCGTGTCGCGGATCTACCTCGACAACGTGCCGCACATCCAGTCGTCCTGGGTCACGCAGGGGATGAAGATCGGGCAGGTCGCGCTCGGCTTCGGCGCCGACGACATGGGCTCCGTGATGATCGAGGAGAACGTCGTCTCGGCCGCCGGCACCACGCACCGGACGACGACCGACGAGCTCGTCCACCTCATTCGCTCGGCAGGGAAGATCCCGGTGCAGCGCGACACGCTGTACCGAGACGTCAAGGTCTTCGACTAGACGCTCTAGGGCGTCCGCACGGTGTTCGACGCGGTGAGCTGGAAGCTCGCCGGTGCCGCACGACCTCTCGACAGATATCACGTTCGTGTATCGGTCACAACCAGGCCCCTCGTCTACGCGGGCACGAGCCGGTAGATCGCCCCTGCGTCGCTGAACACGATCGAGCCGTCCGGGGTCTGGACGAGATCGATCGTGCACTCGCGGACGATCGGCGTCAGGTTGCGCAGCTTCCCGGGACGCTTGGGGTCGATTCGAAGGGCGAGCATCCCCTGGCCGTGGTTCTCGCACATGAGATATCTCCCCTGGAGCGCCGGGTGCCGGCTGCCCGTGTAGCGGATGATCCCGACGGGCGATGTTCTGTCCGCCTCGTAGTCGTAGAGGGGCGGCGTGACTCCCGGGGCTCGCTTGGCACCCTGATGGTCCGGATAGCCGTAGTCGTGGCCGGGCATCACGAGGTTGATCTCGTCGTGCGCCTCGGGGCCGCTTTCGCCGGCAATCGCGTAGTCGCCGCTCGAGGAGAACGCCAGGTCGAAGGCGTTCTTGAACCCCATCGCCCACACGAGCGGCGCGCGCGCGCCGTACGGGTTGTCCCCTGGCGCCTTGCCGTCGCGCGTGACGCGCAGGATCTTGCCACGCCGATCGCGGAGCTCGTTCGTCCCGGCAGGCCTGCTCCGCCCCAGGAAGCCCGACGGCACGTAGAGCATCCCGTCTGGCCCGAAGACGAGGCTGTACACGTTGTCGAAGATCCGTGCCGGGATCGTCAAGAGGACCCGCATCGCGGTGCCCCGGCCGTCCTTCTCGGTGAAGCGCAGGATCAACGATCTCGCGGGAAGCCCCGTGCGCGCGTTCGGAATCTGGGTAACGGCGTAGACGAAGTGGTTGCTCGCGAAGTCGGGGTCGAAGGCGATGCCTGACAGGCCCCCGTGGTAGTAGCGCGTCCAGCGGATTCCGAGCTGCCGGTTGACGTCTGCCCACGGTGTCGGTTCGAGGGTGCCGTCCGGCCGGATCACCCGGATCCTCCCGGCCCAGAGCTCGGAGTAGAAGATGCGTCCGTCGGGAGCCGCCGCGAGCCCGGCTGGGTAATTCGCAGCAGTGATTCTCGCGGCTCGGAACGCAGGCAATCGCTCCGCGGCCGGCGGCGATCGCAGCGGCGAGACGGCGATTGATCCCGGTTGGATGCGGGACGACGCACGAAGGGTCGACGTCGGTGGCGGCGGCTTCGCAACGGTTGTCGCCTCCGGGCTCGAATCGGAGGAGCCCGAGCAGCCTGCGACGACGAGTGCTGCAATGACCCCCGCAGTCAGCGCGCTTCTCATCGCCGCGGAGGATGACAGGCGGTCTGTTCGCAACCTGTAAGAACCTGCAAATCGTGCGTTCGGGTCCGGGTACCCTCGACCTCGCCGTGGCTCGGCCCCTCCTCTCTCGCGTGCTGCTCGTCCTCGGACTTGCCGCCGCCGCTCTTGCGATCGGCGTGTCCGCTCGGGCTGCGACGACGCAGCTGCTCCCGGGAGTGACCTACGAGACAGGCGTCGAGTTCACGGCGCACGGTCCGGTCGCGTTGCACATCGTGCGCGGCCCGCGACCGGTCGGGCTCTACCGCCTGCGGCCGGTGCTCTCGAACGAGGCCGTGCGTGGACGCGAGACCGTCAGCTCCATGCAGCGCCGACTCACCGCGGGAGCGACCACGGTGGGCGTGAACGGTGACTTCTTCTCGTCGAGGCAGGGCGGGCCGAGCGGCATCCTCCTGCGGGACGGCGTGCTGGTCAGCGCACCGAGCAGCAACCGTTCGAGCACGGGCATTTCCCTCGACGGCACGCTCGACGTGCGCAAGGTCAAGCTCTTTGGCACCTGGCGCGGCCTGGGGCAGCGGAGAGCCGTGAACAGCCTGAACGAGCCTCCGGCGGCGAACGGGATGGCTCTCTTCACCGCCGACTGGGGCGCGAGGACGCCTGTGATCCAGGGGGCGCTCGCAGTGGTGCTCTCTCCGTTTCCGGCCACGACGCCCAACGTGGATCTCACTGCGACCGTGTCCGGCTCCAGCCCGAACGGCTCGGCGCCCATCGCTCCGGGGACGGCGGTGCTCGTCGCCCGCGGTACCGCTGCCCAGAAGCTCGCCACCGAAGCGCCGCTCGGTGCGGCACTCACCATCCGCCTGATCCTCCAGCCCGACTGGGCGACGGTGAGCGACGCGATCGGCGGCGGGCCGGTGCTCGTGCGAGACGGCCAGCCGGTGTTCAGAGCGAACGAGGCGTTCACGACCCAGCAGATCGCGCCCCGGCATCCGCGGACCGCTGTTGGCCAGCTCGCCGACGGCCGGATCCTGCTCGTGGCCGTGGACGGACGGCAGGCCGGGTACTCCGTCGGGATGACCACGTTCGAGCTGGCGCAGGCGATGGCTAGGCTCGGAGCCGTCCGGGCGATGGCGCTCGACGGCGGGGGCTCGACGACCATCGCGTTCGACGGCACCGTCCTCAACCGGCCGTCGGACGGGAGGGAACGGCCGATCTCGACCGCCCTGATGCTCTTCTACTCGGGCGTGTACGCGCCACCCCCTGCGGTGTCCGTCCTCTCGCCGAACGGAGACGGGATCGCCGAGGAACAGACCCTCGCTTTCAAGGTCGTGCGACCGTCGACCGTGACGGTGACCCTCACCGCACCCGACGGATCGGTGTCGTTCCAGGAGGCGGCCGTCCGTGAGCCCGGTACGTACGACGTTCCCTTCCCGCCCGCCGTGCTCCCGCCGCTCGAGACCCAGCCACCCACACCGCCTGCCGAGCCGGCTCCGCCCACCGAGGGCCGCTGGACCCTGAGCCTGTCCGCAACGGACGACCAGGGGCTGGCCTCGACGGCGGTGCGGCGTTTCTGGGTGAACTCGACGCTCGGCTTCCTCAACGTGCAGCCGCGGACGCTCTTCGTGCCGCGCGCCGGCCGGAGTGCGACGATCGCGTGGACGCAGGCGCGCACGGGGCAGGTCGTCGTGACCGTCGAAACCCTCGGTGGCGTTCCCGTCCGCACGATCGTCAAGCGCCGCTTCGAGCCGGGGGCGGCATCGGTCGCTCTGGAACGGACGGTTGCGCAACGGAAGGCCGGTGTTCGGCGGCCTCTATCGTGTTCGCGTCGCGGCTCGCAACGAGGTCGGGGCGGTATCGCTCGACCAGCAGCTCCGAGTGCGGCGAGTCGCCGCCGCCCGGAACTAACTGCAAAGACGCCGCGGCACCTCTCTCTAGACTCGCCCCGATGTACCTGGCCTGGTTTCCCGAAGGCGCGCTTCCAACCGCGTCCATCCTGAGCGGTATCACCGACGCGGTCACGTCGACGATCGGCGATTACGGCCTGTACGCAGTCTTTGTCCTGATGCTCGTCGACGCGGTGTTTCCGACGGCAAGCGAGGTCGTGATGGTCTACGGGGGCGCCGTTGCCTCGGGCGCGTTCGCGGGTCAGGACGTCGTGCTCTTCGGTCGGACGATCGAGGAGGGGCTTCCGGCCTATCTGGCGATCGCGCTCGCCGGCACGATCGGGTACACGATCGGCTCGGTCGGAGGGTGGGCGATCGGCCTCTACGGAGGGCGGCCGTACCTCGAGCGACACGGACGCTGGCTTCATCTCGACGAGCAGAAGCTCGACCGAGCCGAGCGCTGGTTCGAGCGCTGGGAGGACTGGGCGGTGTTTCTCGGACGTCTGACGCCGGTCATCCGGTCGTTCGTCTCGATCCCCGCGGGCGTGATGGAGACGCCGCTCGTCCGCTACACGCTCCTGACGCTCGCGGGGTCGGCGATCTGGTGCTTCGCCTTCGCCGGCGCGGGCTATCTCGCAGGCGAGAGCTGGGAGGACTTCCATCACGCGTTCCGGTATCTCGACTACGTCGTCGCGGTCGCAGTCGTGGCGCGTTGGCGCCTGGCTCGTCGTTCACTGGCGGCGCCGGCGACGTGCTGCCCAGGAATCGTCCGCCGAATGATGAAATTCGAGACGAAACGCCTCGCTACACTCGCCTCCGGTGACCACTCCTAGCGCTCCGATCCCGCTCATCGACGTCAAGGCGCAGTACGCGCCGCTCCTCTCGCAGGTGAAGGAGGCGATCGACGGTGTGCTCGAGAGCGGGCAGTTCGTGTTCGGCCCGAACGTCAGCGCCTTCGAGGAAGAGGCGGCGCGGTATCTCGGCGTCCGGGAGACGATCGGTGTCGGAAACGGGACGGACGCCATCGTGCTCGTCCTCAATGCGCTCGAGATCGGCCCGGGCGCGGAGGTCATCTGCCCGGCGTTCACGTTCTACGCGACTGCTGAGGCGATCGCCCGCGTCGGCGCCACTCCCGTCTTCGCGGACATCGACCCGCAGACCCTGAACATCGACCCCGACCGGGTCGCGGAGCGGATCACGCCGAGGACGAAGGCGATCATGCCCGTGCACCTGTTCGGGAGACCCGCGCCTCTGGCTGCGCTCGCGAAGCTCGGGTTGCCGTTGATCGAGGACGCCGCGCAGGCGTTCGGCTCCTCGGAGATCGCCGGCGCCGGAGTCGCATCGACGTTCAGCTTCTACCCGACGAAGAACCTCTTCGGCCTCGGCGACGGTGGGCTCGTGGCGGTGAACGACCCGGAGCTTGCCGAGCGGATTCGGATGCTGCGCTTCCACGGTTCGAAAGCGAAGCGCCTCTTCGAGTACGTCGGAACGAACTCGAGGCTCGACGAGATCCAGGCTGCAGCTCTTCGCATCTTCCTGCGCGAGCTCGACACCTGGACCGAGCTCCGGAGGCAGGCCGCCGATCGGTACCGCGAGCTCGGGCTGGGTGAGGTCTGCGACGTCCCGGCAGACGAGCCGGGCCACGTCTACCACCTCTTCGTCTCGCGCTCGCCCCAGCGCGACGAGATCCGCGCCGCGCTCACCGAGGCTCAGATCGGCAGTGCCGACTACTACGAGCCGCCTCTTCATCTTCAGCCCGCGCTGCAGTACCTCGGGTACTCGGAAGGCGATCTTCCCGAGACGGAGCACGCCGCGAAGGAGAACTTCTCGGTACCGCTCTGGGCAGGAATCACCGCCGAGCAGCAAGAGCGCGTCGTCGCGGCGGTACTCGCGGCAACTCGAGTGCCTGCGTCGTGAGATCGCCCATCAACCGACACCGGTTGTGGCAGGTGGTCGTCGACGCCGCCCTCATCGCCGGAGCCTGGTTGCTTGCCTGGTACGTCAGGTTCGACGGTGAGCCACCACTCCGCTACCAGCGGTATCTCGACTGGGAGGTCGTGGCGCTCGTCGTCGGTATCACCATCCCGATCTTCTTCGCCTTCGGCTTCTACAACCGTTGGTGGCGCTACGTGTCGACCCGGGACATGTGGGGTGCCGCCCGGGGCGTGGCGGTTGCGATCATCGCCGTCTTCGTCGCCTTCTCGCTCCTCGGGCGTGACATCCACACGCTGAAGGTCCCTCGGGGGATCTGGATCGTCGCCCTTCTGCTCCTGCTCGCGTTCGTCATGGGATCCCGCCTGCTCGCTCGCACGCTGATCGAGCGCCCGTCAGCCCGAACGGTCGTCGCCCGCGGCAAGGAGGTCATCATCGTCGGTGCCGGGGACGCAGCGGAGCAGATCCTGCGCGAGATGCTGCGGACACCGGCGCTCGGCTACACACCGATCGGCCTCATCGACGACGATCCGAGGAAGAAGAACCTCCGTCTGCACGGAGTGCGTGTGCTCGGTACGACTGACGAGCTGCGTCATCTTCTGCGCGACCGGAAGCCTGACGAGCTGCTGATTGCGATTCCGTCCGCGTCGGGCGAGTCGCGCGAGCGGATCGTCGAGGTGGCGAGAGCCGAGGGGATTCCCGTGAAAACGTTGCCCGGTCTGGTCGAGATGATCTCGACGGACTTCAACCTGACCGGGCAGATCCGCCCGGTCGAGGTGGAGGACTTACTGGGTCGTGAGCCCGTCGAGGTCGACATCGCCTCGATCGCCGAGTATCTGACGGACGAGGTGGTTCTCGTCACAGGTGCAGGTGGCTCGATCGGCTCCGAGCTCTGCCGGCAGATCGCTCGCGTCGGACCGACGCGGCTCGTCCTCGTCGACAACGGCGAGCCGGGATTGTTCGAGATCGAGCGCGAGCTCGTCGACGAGCGCGACTTCCGCGCGACCGCCGCGGTGCTGGCGGACGCCGGCAACGCGACGAAGATGCGCCAGGTCTTCGACAAGTACCGACCAGCGGTCGTCTTCCACGCGGCAGCGTACAAGCACGTTCCTCTCATGGAGGCGAACCCGCTCGAGGCCGTTCGCAACAACGCGCTCGTCACGCGGACCGTTGCCGACGTCGCCGTCGAGTTCGGAGCGAAGCGGTTCGTCCTCGTTTCCACTGACAAGGCCGTGAATCCGAAGACGGTCATGGGGCAGTCCAAGGCGCTCTGCGAGTGGCTCGTCGAGTCGTGGGGTCATCGCGACGACACGCCTACGCGATTCTGCGGCGGTGCGCTTCGGGAATGTTCTCGGCTCGTCGGGAAGCGTGATCCCGATCTTCCGCAAGCAGATCTCGCGGGGGGGTCCGGTCACCGTCACGCACGCCGAGATGACGCGGTACTTCATGACGATCCCGGAGGCCGTCCAGCTCGTTATCCAGGCCGGAGCGATCGGGGGGCGCGGCCAGGTGTACGTGCTCGACATGGGCGAGCCGGTACGGATCGTCGACCTGGCGCAGACCATGATCAAGTTGTCGGGCAAGGAGCCGGGACGCGAGATCGAGATCGAGTTCGTCGGCGCTCGTCCGGGCGAGAAGCTGCACGAGGAGCTCTGGTCCGATGACGAGAGCGTCACGCCGTCGTCGCACGAGGCGATCCTGCTCGTCACGCGTCCGCCTATCGATCCGACCTGGCTCGACGCGGAGCTCGACGAGCTCGAGCGCCTCGTCGAAGAAGGGGAGACCCTCGACCTCGTCGGGCGCCTGAGCTCGATGGTCGTGCAGCCGCGCCGCAACGGTGTTCCTGCCGGAGACGGCGCGGGTGCAGCGGGTGCTGCACCCGCATCCGAGACCGCGTAGATGCTTGACCGGAAATTCACGCGGGCCGGATGGCGGCCACGACACGTCGCCGGATCGCCACCCGCGCGCGTCGCACAGGCTTCAAGCCTGCACGACGCGTACGGGCGACGCCCGGCTTGGTCGTGACCGCCCCCGACGGCGCGCCAATTTCCGGTCAAGCATCTAGCCGGGCTACCCCTCGAGCGCCGACACGAGGAGATCGAGGAAGAGCGACGGATCGCGCTCGACTCGTCGCTCGTTCGAGCGCCTCTTCTCGAGCTGTAGCTCGGCGGGCGAGCTCAGAATCGCGAGTCGCTCGTCCGCGACGAGCATCTCGTCGACCGCGCCGAGGCGTTCGGAAAAGGTCGTGAACGCGGGAACGCCGAGAGCCGCTGCTTCACGGTTCATTGTCCCGCCGGCGGAGATCACCAGGTCCGCGAGTGCGACGAGGCTCTGCGCATCGACGGCGTGCTCGGGGATCCGGATCGACGGGAGCTCGAGGGCAGCAATCTCGCTCCGTTGCTCCGCAGTGCGTGGCAGAACGACCGCGTGCACGGCAGGGTCGGAGCCGAGCCGTCGGAGGAGATCGCCGAACAACGGGTTTCCGTGACGGTGATACAGCGCCACGTCGGGCGGTGTCCTCACGATCGCGAGCACCCGGTCGCGATCGACGCCGACGGCGTCGAGCACCGACGTGTCTGCCTCGAACCCGGCGAGGTAGTACTCCTCTTTCAGGCCTGGGTACCGCCTGACCTTGGTCGTTCTCGCTCCGAGCCGGTCGAGCCGGCTCTGGGGAATCGCCTCCGGTACGACGACGCGCCGTGCCGCTCGGCACCCGAGCGTGTGCTGCGCGCGCGCGAACTCGTAGTCGAACGCATACGCGGAAGGGATGCCAAGCGACCGGGCGACCAGCGGAAGCTCGTGTGACGCGTGCGAGAACGCGAGATCGAATGCCCGCCCGCCGGCCCAGGCTCGGAGTGCCCGAAGGCGGCTGGTCATGGTTCGAGCCTTGCTCCATGCGCCGGCACCGCCGTGTCCCGGGCCGACCACCTCGTGCGGGATGCGATGGAGCTCGAGGAGCTCCACCGTCTGCGCGTAGTCCCGCGTCGTGACGTCCACCTCGTGCCCGCGCTCTCGCAGCAGGGCGACGAGCGGGCGGAAGACGAGGACTTGCGGGGAGTTCGAGATGTCGATCCAGACCCGCACGGGCTGACCCTAGATGCTTGACCGGAAATTCACGCGGGCCGGCCACGAAGGTCCGCCGCCAAGCCTGCACGACGCGTACAGGCGACGCCCAGCTCGGTCGTGACCGCCCCCATGGCGCGCCAATTTCCGGTCGAGCATCTAGCCGATCCACGGATAAGCTCCGCTTATATGGAAACACGCAATCTGGCGGCGTTCTGTGCGGTCGTGGACCGTCGGAGCTTCTCGCAGGCCGCCGAGCGCCTCGGGGTGACCCAGCCCGCGGTATCGCTGCAGATCCGTGCGCTCGAGAAGCGACTCGGTACGCAGCTGCTCGACCGCTCCGGACGCAGGGTCGAGCCCACCGAAGCCGGCTGGCGCTTGTATCGCGGTGCTCAGAAGCTCCTTGCTCTCGAGGAGCAGATCGAGTCCGACGTGGCGGCGACGGTCGAGGGCGAGCTCCAGGGAGAGCTCGTGCTCGGCGCCTCGACGGGACCTGCGGCCATCGTCGTTCCGCTGCTGCTTTGCGAGTTCCAGCGGCAGAACTCCCGCGTGCACGTCTCGCTCACCGTCTCCGACACGCACACGATCGTCGAACGTGTCGCCGCCCGCGAGCTCGAGCTCGGCATCGTCGGAGCGTCGCGCAGGCACCGCGGTGTTCGCTTCGCGCCCTTCTTCTCGGACGAGGTGATCCTCGCCTGCCCGCCGGGACATCGCTTCGCCGGGCGGACCATCGCGCTCGACGAGCTCCGCGAGGAGCCCCTGATCCTGATGCAGGAGGGCGCAGGCGTCAGGCAGATCGTCGAGGACGCCCTCAAGCGCAACGACGTACGGCTCCGAGACCTCGATGTACGTCTCGAGCTCGGTCTCCAGGAGTCGGTGAGGCACGCGGTCGAAGCCGGGTACGGGGTCACGTTCATCTCTCGCACCGCAGTCGAGTCGAACCTGGAGTCCGGCACGCTTGCGGAGGCGCGAGTGCAGGGCCTCGAGGCGACACGCGAGATCTCGCTCGCATCGGCGACCGGGCGTCCTCGCTCGCGCGTCGCGGAGGCATTCGTCGACTTCGCACACGGCCGGCTGGACTCGTGATCGTGCGCTGGGGCATCGGGGAGGTCGGGCCGCTTCTCTCGGAGCTCGGAAGCACGAGGGCGCTGCTCGTCACGACTGCCCGACTGGCGGAGCTCGACGTCCCTGTCGCTTCTCGATTTGCCGGCGCTCGGCGGCACAGCCCGATCGAGACGGTCGCGGCGGCCACGAAGGCCGCAGAGGGAGCCGACATGCTCCTCGCCGCTGGGGGTGGCAGCGCGATCGACACCTCCAAGGCGGTCTCCGCAGCTTCGGGTCTGCCCCTGGTCGCGATCCCGACGACCTACGGAGGCGCGGAGTGGACGCCGTACTTCGGAATGCGGGACGAGGCGCGGCGGCTCAAGACCGGTGGCTCGGGAGCGCGAACCGTCGGAATCGTCTACGAGCCGGCGCTGACGCTCGACCTCCCGCTCGCAGGAGACGGTCGGGACAGCGTTGAACGCCCTCGCACACTCCGCCGAAGCCCTGTACGCAGGGCCGCTGGACGATGCAGTCCGCGGAGCACAGCTGATTGGCAGCCAGCTCCCGCTGGTCGTCGCCGACGGCCACGACCTGACGGCCCGGACCGCATTGCTCGAAGGCGCGATGCACTCAGGGCGTGCGCTCGCGGACAGAGGGCTGTTCCTCGCCCACGCGATTGCGCAGGCGCTCGGCGGGAGATACGGCCTCGCGCACGGCGCTTTGAACGCGTTGTCGCTGCCGCCTGCGCTCCGCTTCAACGAGCCGGCCGTACCGGAGGCGATCGCGCTGCTCTGCGATTCCCTCGAGACGGATGACGCGGCGTCACGGGTCGAGGAGCTCGCCCGTCTTGGCGGTTTCGAGAGGCTCCGCGACCTCGGGGTACCTGAGGACGAGCTCGAGGCGTTGGCCGAAGAGGTCGTCGCGCGCCCTGGCGCTCGGGCGAACCCCCGGCCGGTCACCGCGGCAGACGCAGTGGAGCTCCTGCGGTCGATCTGGTAGCTCCTTGACGCCTACCGCTCGCAGAGGGACGATAGCGCTGTCATGACGGTGGTTCGCGCGCTCGTCATCTGGTTCGTCATGGTCAGCGTGCTCTTTCTCGTCGCCGGGGCGCTCGGAATGCTCTCGACGTACGAGGTGTTGCTCGTACTCGTGGTGAGCATCGTGCTCACCTACTTCGCGCTTCGTGCCTGGGACAGCTCTCGCGCGCCCGTCGGGCGCGGCGAGCGGCGAGCGTCTAGTCCGAGACGGTTCGGCTAGGCAGCTTCGGGCGCAGGGGCAGGATGCCGTCGTCCGCCGAGAACGCGCCTGAGGCTGACGACGCCGAGCACCGTCGAGCCCTCACGACCGGGAGATGCCGGAAGCCGTTGTCGAGCATGATGCGCGATGCCTCCTCGAGGTCCATCTCGGCCGAAGCGGTGATCGGATCCGCGGTCATCCACTGCCGTACGCGAGCGTCGCTCGTGTGCACGCGAGCGGCCATCGCCCGGAGCATGTCGCGCTCGGTGAGGATCCCGATGAGCCTTCCGTGATCCTTGACGATCACGGCTCCGACGTTCTTGTGGGTCATCCTCTCCGCGACCTCACCCAGCGTGTCCTCCGGTGCAACCGTCAGGAAATCCGGCTTGACGACGTCGGCGAGCGTTCCCATCGCGCGAGTCTAACCGAGCGACGAGCGATGCGCTCGCGGCGCAAAAAGGCTCACAGATAATCATCGCTAATGACAGGAATAACCAAAACGTGTATCTCTGACGGTGCCTGCGCCGGCTGCATTCGACGTGCTCGTGGTCGGAAGCGGTGCTGCCGGCCTGGCAGCGGCTGTCTCCGCGGAACGGGCCGGAGCGCGCGTCGGGCTCGCAACCAAGACCACGCTGCAGGCCTGCAACTCCGCCAAGGCACAAGGCGGCATCCAGGCTGCCTTTGCGAACGACGACTCGCCAGAGATTCACGCCGAGGACGTGATGCGGAGCTCGCATGACACCGCCGACCCTCGACTGGTCGAGATCCTCACGAGCGAGGCGCCGTCGGCGATCCACTGGCTCGAGGAGCCCGGGGTCGAGTTCACGCGCTCGAACGGCGGCTATCGCCTGGCGCGCTGCGGCGGCGCAAGCCGAACGCGGCTTCTCCAGGTCGGCGACAGAACGGGGCACGCGATCACGAAGTCGTTGCGCGAGGCCTTCGAGTCCGGAACAGGACGGTGCTGTCGCACCACACCCTCACCTCACTCGAGCGCGGTGCGGTCGGCTGGCAGGCGTCGTTCGAGACCGCACGGGGGAACGGCTCCGTGGATGCGAGCGCGGTCGTGCTCGCCGCCGGAGGTCGCTGCTTCCGCGAAGCTGCAACGCGGGGGAGTTTCGACGAACCATCCCAACGCGACGGGCGAGGTGACAAGGGTCGCTCTCGATGCCGGCGCGCGAAGCGAGGGATCTGGATGCGCTCCAGTACCACCCGAACGGCGGCGCCTGGCCCGCGACGATGCAGGGGTACTCCATCCCGGAGACGACGCGCGCCTACGGCGCGGTCCTCTTGAACGCGGACGGCGAGGAGTTCACCGACTCTCTCGGCCCGCGGGATGCGGTCTCGCAGGCGATCTTCGACGAGGTCGAGCGCGGGAAGGGCGTCTCACACCCGACGGGCGACCGGCGGTGTGGCTGGACACGACCCGGATCGCCCCCGACGACGCGGAGATCTCGCTGCCGTACATGTTGCGCCGGTACCGAAAAGCCGGTATCGACCCGCTTACGGAGCCGATCTACACCTACCCCGTCCTGCACTACCAAAACGGCGGCCTCGTCATCGACCCCGACGCCGAGACGACGCTCGCCGGAGTCTTCGCCTGCGGCGAGATCGCGGGCGGAACCCACGGAAGGAACCGGATGATGGGAAACAGCCTCCTGGAATGCACCGTGTTCGGGCGTCGCGCCGGACGCGCCGCCGCCGAGAAGGCGCGCGCATGAGCGTGCTGACGTCGACGGATCTCGCCGGTGCCGTCGAGGACGCCGCGGCCCACCTCTACGTCTGGGCGCTGAAGGACATTCCGCAGGATCTTCGCGACGCGCTCGCCTCGGCCTCGAAAGGGAGACCTCGGTGACCGGCCAGCGAGTCCTCCAGACCATTCATCGCAACGTGAACGTCGCCGAAGAGGAGAAGAACCTCGTCTGTCAGGACACGGGCCTCGCCGTCTACTACTGCCGGGTCGGCGAGAGGTTTCCGCTGCATCCGGCGCGCATCTACGAGTCGCTCAAGATCGGCACCGAGCGCGCGACGGTCGAGCACCCGCTCCGTTCGAACACCGTTCATACGCTGACGCGTGAGAACACCGGGCCGAACGTCGGCCACCGGGTGCCGATCGTCCACTGGGACTTCGTTCCCGACTGGGACGGCCTCGACGTCAAGTGCGTCCCCAAGGGCTCGGGCTCCGAGAACATGAGCTTCCTGAAGATGTGCGTGCCGGCCGACGGCGTCACGGGAATCAAGAAGTTCGTCCTCGAGTCGATCGTGAACGCAGGAGGCAAGCCGTGTCCGCCGGGAATCGTCGGAGTGGGAATCGGCGGCTCCGCGGACTATGCGATGCACCTGGCCAAGGAGGCGATCGCGCGACCCGTCGGAACCCGCAACCCGGATCCGCTCGTCGCCCAGCTGGAGGGCGAGCTGTACGACCTCCTGAACGAGACCGGCATCGGGCCGATGGGTCTCGGCGGCGACGTGACGGTGCTCTCGGTTCACATCGAGCATGCGGACACGCACATGACGCTCAATCCCGTCGCGGTCAACTACCAGTGCTGGGCGGCGCGACGCGCCTCGGCTCACGTCGCCGCCGACGGCGTCGTCGAGTACGAGACGGGACGCCTGATGGCGACGCACGAGGTCACGTTCCCCGTCACCGATCCCGCGGAGATCCTGAAGCTCCGAGCCGGCGACGAGGTCATCGTCCAGGGTCACATCATCGGAATCCGCGACCGGACGCAGATCCGGATCTTCGACCAGGGGATCGAGCCGCCGATGGACCTCGCCGGCGCGTTCCTCCTGCACACCGCGCCGAACGTGCGCAAGGTCGGTACGGATTCCGAAGGCAGAGGAAGTACGAGAAGCTCTGCATCGGGACGACGACGAGCGCACGAATGGTGCGCTTCACCGAGGGGCTCGGCTCGCAGTACGGCGTGCGCGCGATCTGTGGGAAGGGCGGTTTCCCGGACGAGGCGATCGAGCCGATGCAGCGGCTCGGGATGATCTACTTCGCGATCGTCGGCGGCGCCGCGGCGCTCGAGACGACCCAGATCGAGGAGATCGAGGAGGTCGCCTGGGAGGAGCTCATGCCCGAGTGCCTCTGGAAGTTCCGGGTAAAGGACTTCGGCCCGCTCACCGTCGGCATCGACGCCCACGGAGGCTCGCTTTACCGCGATGTCCAGGCGCGCGCCCACAAGAAGCTGGAGGACATCTATGCACGACTCTCCTGAGCACTCGTTCCTCGACGTTCCGACGCGCGAAGGCAAGCCACGCTCGCGCGGTCTCACGCACGTGATCGACAAGGGCCTGAACCTCCGCGAGATCGAGGGTCTCTTCGACACCGCGCGGCGAGTACGTCGACATCGTCAAGCTCGGCTGGGGCACGAGCTATGTCACCAACAACCTGGAGAAGAAGACCGCGCTGTATCGGTCCTTCTCGACCCCGGTCGTATGCGGGGGCACGCTCTTCGAGGCGGTCTACGCGCAGGGCAAGCTCGACGAGTACAAGCGCTGGCTCGAGCACTACCGCTTCTCGCACGTCGAGATCTCGGACGGCACGATCGAGATCCCGCGCGACTCGAAGCTCGAGCTCATCGCCGACTTCGCCCGCGACTTCGTCGTACTCTCCGAGGTCGGCTCGAAGGACGCCGACGTCAACATCGCGCCGTACCTCTGGGTGCAATGGATGCGCGAGGAGCTCGACGCAGGGGCGTGGAAGGTGATCGCCGAGGGTCGCGAGGGCGGCACCGCCGGCATCTACCGCCCGACCGGCGAGCTGCGGACGGGCCTCGTCGACGAGATCGAGCACTCGTTGAGCTTCCACGACCTGATCTGGGAGGCACCGACCAAGGAGTCGCAGGCCTGGTTCGTGAAGCACTTCGGCCCCGAGGTCAACGTCGGGAACATCCCGCCGGACGAGGTCATCCCACTCGAGACGCTCCGCCTCGGGCTACGCGGCGACACGCTGAAGGAGGTGCTTCTTGGCCGTTCCCGCGTCGACGAGCCCGCTCCAGCTTCCTGATCTCGACTTCGAGGCGATGAGTGCCGAGGAGCTCATCGCCTGGTCGCACCAGTTCTTCTGGCCGCGCCTCTGCCTCACGTGCTCGTGGCAGAAGCAGTCGTCCGCGCTCGTGCACATGGTCGCGGAGATGGGGCTGCGCATGGACACCGTCGAGCTCGACACCCACCTCTTCTTCCGCGAGTCGTACGAGACGCGCGACCGGCTCGTCGAGCGCTACGCCCTGAAGCTCATCCAGCCGGGGATTCCCACGGTCGGCGAGCAGCATCGCGCCGAGGGGGCGAACCTCTGGGAGCGCGACCCGGACCGCTGCTGCCACATCCGGAAGGTGGAGCCGCTCGTGAACGCACTGGCGCCGTACGACGCCTGGATCTCGGGGATTCGCCGCGACCAGTCGCCGAGCCGCGCGGACACCCCGAAGGTCCAGTGGTCCGAGCGCTACGGCGTCTTCAAGATCCATCCGCTCGCCGATTGGGACGAGAAGCGGGTGTGGGCGTACATCAACGTCAACGAGATCCCCTACAACCCCCTGCACGATGCCGGGTACCGTTCGATCGGCTGCATCCCTTGCACGCGCCCCACGAGTCCTGAAGATGAGGAGCGGGCCGGGCGTTGGGCGGGGTCCGACAAGCTCGAATGCGGCATCCACGAAGAAGCGACTGCGACTGCTGAAAGGACGACATGACGGACGCACATCCACGCACACGACCACCCGGAGTCGGACCGACGCACGAGGCGGCGGCCTGACCATCTGGTTCACGGGTCTCTCGGGCTCGGGCAAGTCCACGATCGCGCACCTCGTCGGCCCGGAGCTCGACCGCCGAGGTCTGCTCGTCGAGTATCTCGACGGCGACACCGTGCGAACGCATCTCTCCAAAGGTCTCGGATTCTCGAAGGAGGACCGGGACACCAACATCGAGCGGATCGGTTGGGTCGCCTCGCGCATCACGCGCCAGGGCGGCACCGTGATCGCAGCGGCGATCTCGCCGTACGAGGAGACGCGTCGCAAGGCCCGGGCGCTGGTCGAGGGGTTCGGGCCGTTCGTCGAGGTGCATGTCGACGCGTCGGTAGACGAGTGCGCGCGACGTGACGTCAACGGGCTCTATGCCAAGGCGTTCGCCGGCGAGATCAAGGGCTTCACGGGCGTCGACGATCCCTACGAGGCGCCGACATCGGCCGAGATCGTGCTGGACACGGAGGCGACGGAGCCCGAAGAGGCCGCGCAGATCGTGATCGCCAAGCTCGAGGAGCTCGGGTCTGATCCCGGCCGAGGTACGGGCGTGACCGTCGCCGCGACGGATCGGTTGATCGCCCCTCATGGCGGCTCGCTGGTCGACCGGACCGGCGATCGTCCCGACGATCTCGACGGGCTCGAGCAGGTCCAGCTCACCTCGCGCGAGCTTTCCGACCTCGACATGATCGCGTCGGGCGCGCTCTCGCCTCTCGAAGGGTTCATGGGTCGGGCCGACTACGAGCTCGTGGTCGAAGGGATGCATCTCACGAGTGGTTTGCCCTGGGCGCTTCCCGTCTGCCTGGCCGTGGATGCGGCTCCGGCGGGCGAGCGAGTCGGGCTCGTCGACGAGTCGGGACGTCCTGTCGCCGTGCTCGAGGTCGACGAGGTCTACGAGTACGACAAGGAGCACGAAGCCGAGCTCTGCTTTCGGACCACCGACGACGCACATCCCGGCGTCGCCCGGCTGTACGGTCAGAAGCCGCTCTATCTCGCGGGCCGCGTAACCGTGTTCGAGCGGGCGCAGCCCGAGTTCCCCGAGCTCGCGCGCGATCCCGCGGAGACGCGGCGGATCTTCGCCGAGCGTGGCTGGAAGCGCATCGTCGGGTTCCAGACGCGAAATCCGATCCACCGTGCGCACGAGTATCTGACCAAGGTCGCGCTCGAGACGGTCGACGGGCTTCTCGTTCATCCGCTCGTTGGCGACACGAAGTCGGACGACGTGCCGGTCGATGTTCGGGTCGACTGCTACAACACGCTCCTCGCCGGGTACTACCCGGAGGACCGCGTGCTCCTCTCGGCGTTTCCCGCCGCCATGCGTTACGCCGGTCCGCGTGAGGCCATCTGGCACGCGATCTGCCGCAAGAACTACGGCTGCTCGCACTTCATCGTCGGCCGCGACCACGCCGGTGTCGGCGACTACTACGGCACCTACGACGCCCAGCTGATCTTCGACGAGTTCGCCCCGCACGAGCTCGACGTCGAGCCGATGTTCTTCGAGCACACGTTCTGGTGCAAGGTCTGCGGGTCGATGGCCAGCACGAAGTCGTGCCCGCACGGTCCGGAGGATCGCGTCTTCCTGTCGGGAACCAAGGTTCGCGAGATGCTCGGCGAAGGCGACGTGCCGCCGGTCGAGTTCACGCGACCCGAGGTGGCTCGCGTGCTCATCGACGCGTACCGGAAGTAACCTCCTACTCCGGTGGCCGGCCTGAGGGTTTTCGCGTGCCAAGGTCGTTCCTGCGTACGAACCGGACAGCCGCGTTAGCGGATTGCGGTCATAGCGATGGACTGGGAATTCGTCCTCGTCGGTCTCCTCACGGGCGTGCTCGTGGGGATGACCGGCATGGGCGGGGGGTCGTTAATGACTCCGATCCTCGTCTTCGTGTTCGGGATCTCGCCGACGACCGCGATCGGGACCGACATCGCCCACGGTGCGGTGTTCAAGACCGTGGGAGCGGTCCAGCACCGGCGCATGGGCAACGTCCGCGCGCGACTGGCCGGCTGGATGCTGATCGGATCGCGCCGATGTCCTTGCTCGGGGTCTGGGTATCGGTCGAGCTCACGAGGCGCTACGGCGACGACATCGAGTCCGTGATGGGCCAAGTGCTGGGGGCGGCGTTGCTCTTCGGCGCTGCGGGGCTCGTGGCCAAGAGCGTGGTGCATCCCGGTCACCGGAGAGATGCCGGGGCGTCTGAGCAGGCGAGACTGCGTCGCCGCGATCCTCATCGGCGCGTTTGGCGGATTCATCGTCGGCCTGACGTCCGTCGGCAGCGGCGTCTTCTTCGGGCGACGCTCCTCGATCATCTTCCCGCTGCGGGCGCACAAGGTGGTCGGCACCGACATCTTCCATGCGGCGGTGCTCCTGTACGTCGCCGGCGCCGCGCACTGGGCTGCCGGGAACGTCGACTTCGGCATTCTCTTCTGGCTTCTGCTCGGCTCGATCCCGGGCGTGCTCATCGGCGGGCGCGTCAGCTTCGCGATTCCGGAACAGAAGCTCCGGCTGGTGCTTGCGTCCGTACTCGGCCTCGCCGGATCAAGCTGCTCGACGTTCCCGGTGCAGGCGTCATCGTCGTGATCGCGCTCTCGGCGGGAATGGTCGGCTCTGCTCGTCCTCCTCGGTCGACACAGCTGGATTCGCATCCAACGCGGCCGCGGCGAAAGGCTTCCCCGGCCGTCGACTGACGTCCGATAGCATCGCCACGCTGTGCGCACGGTCTGGGTCAGCTTCGACACGATCGGCCGCGACTGCCTGGTCGCCGCGGCGGAGTCGGGCTGCGAGATCGTCGGCGTCGTCACGCTGCCGGGGCCGATCGAGCCGAACCGGTCTGGGCAGTGCTCATTCGACGAGGTCGCGGCCCGCTTCGAGGCCGAGCTCGTCGAGTCGGCGGACATCAACTCGGAGGAGACGTCGGCGCGATACGGCGCCTCGATCCGAGCTCGTGTTCGTCGTCGGCTGGTCGCAGCTCGTGCGCGAGCCGTTGATCGCCGTCGCACGCGAGGGCGTGTTCGGGATGCATCCGACGTTGCTTCCGCGCCATCGCGGGCGCGCGGCGATTCCGTGGACGATCCTCTGCGGCATCGCCCGGACCGGCGTGACGCTGTTCGAGATCGTCGACGCGACCGCCGACTCGGGGTCGATCGTGGGCCAGGTGGTCGTAGACGTGGCGCGAGACGAGACGGCGACGTCCCTCTTCGAGCGCATCAGCGAAGGCGCCACGTCGGGCTGATCCGCGAGCTCGTCCCGCAGCTCTCGGCGCGAAGTGCGCCGCGCATCGAGCAGGATCCGCTCGAGCGAGCTCTGGCCGAACGGCAGACCCGCGGACGGGGTGATCGACTGGGAGACGCGCGCTCCGTACCTCTACGACTGGGTGCGCGCGCAAACGCGGCCGTATCCGGGCGCGTTCACATTTCTCGGGACGAGAAGGTCGTCGTCTGGCGCGCGCGGCCGGTCGGAGCTCGACGGGTCGGCACCCGCCGGGACGATCGTCGCCGAGCGCCCGGAAGGGCCCGTGGTCGCGTGCGGCGAGGCGCGCTCGTGCTCGAGGAGATCGAGACCGCGGCGGGCGGTACTCGAGCGTCGGAGCGAGGCTCGGATGACGCAACGCTTACCTTCGGCTCGCGTTCATGGGGGAAACAGTGTTTCCCCCATATGCCCCCTTCTTCTCGAGAACGTGGGGAACCTCCCGGTTCCCCACACCCCTCCACGCTCATAGGCCGACAGAGGTCGGCCAATGAGCGCGCGTGCTCGTCTTCGCGGCGCATCCTGACGACGAGGTGCTCGGGATGGGCGGGACGATCGCGCTCCACGCAGCGGTCCGCGGCGACGCGGTGCGGATCGTCTGCGTCACCGACGGCAGCTCGACGCAGTACCCGAGCGATGCCGCGAAGCGCGCGCAGAAGGAAGAGGAGGCGCGGCGGGCTGCCGGCGAGCTCGGAGTCGACGACTACGTGCATCTCGACCTGCCCGACATGCGGCTCGACACGCTTGCCCACGTCGAGGTGAACCGTGTCGTCGAGGAGCATGTCGCCGCGTTTGCGCCCCAGGTCGTCTACACGCCGCAGCCCGATGTGAACAAGGATCACCGCGCTCTGTTCGACTCGGTTGCCGTGGCCACACGTCCCACGCCCGAGCAGTCGGTTCGGCGGCTGCTGACGTACGCGCCGACCTCCAGCACGGAGTGGACGCCGGCGCGCGGTCAACTGGTTCGTCCCGAACTGGTTCGTCGACATCACCGAGACACTCGAGCGGAAGCTCGCCGCGTTCGCGCACTACGAGACGGAGCAGCGGCCGTACCCGCACCCGCGGAGCGAGCGGGCCATTCGTGCGGCGGCGGAGTTCTTCGGAGCCAGCTCCGGGTGCGAGTACGCAGAGCCGTTCGTCCTCGTACGCGGGCTCGAGACCTGAGCCGCGCCTTGGGGCGGCGGCTTCCACCGTTCCTGATCGTCATCGCGCTGCTCGGTGCGACCGCTGCAGCCTTTGCCGTGACGGAGCGTCTGAAGCTCGAGAAGAGCCCGATCACGGGAACCCGGGTCGACAAGGTCTTCTCGCCCGTCTGCGAGTGCGCGAGGGACATCGCGGTCATCTCCTTTCGCCTGCGCAAGCGTTCACGGTCACGGTCGACATGCTCGACTCGTCAGGGAGGCCCGTGCGGACGCTCGTACGCGACCGTCGTGAGCAGCCCGGCCGGGTCTCGTACACGTGGGACGGCCGCGACAACGCGGAGAGGGTCGTCGCGGAAGGCGTCTACAGGCCACGCGTCCGCCTCGACGAGCACGGGCGAACGATCGTGCTGCCGAACCCGATACGCGTCGACACGACTGCTCCGACGATCACCCTTCTCCGTGTCTTTCCGCGCGTGTTCTCGCCCGACGGAGACGGACGAGACGATCGGGTCACCGCCGAGTACGAGATCGACGAGCCGGCCCGCGCGATGATGCTCGTCGACGGAGAGCGTCGCGTCCTCAGCAAGTTCCGCGCAACCGAGGGGCGACTGGTCTGGTTCGGCCTCGTCGACGGCCGCTCGGTGCGGCCCGGAACCTACGAGATCCGCCTCCGCGCATTCGATCGCGCGGGGAATCGATCGGCGCGGACCCGCGCAGTTCCGGTTCGGGTCCGGTACGTCGCGTTCGCGCGCGACACCGTCGAGGCGGTCGCGGGGAGGCGCTTCGGGATCGGCGTCTCGACGGACGCCGTGTCGTACCGCTGGCTGTTCGACGGGCGCAAGGGCACCGCGCGTCGACCTCGACTCGTGCTCCGCGCTCCCGAAGAGCCCGGAACGTACGTGCTCTATGTGGCAAGCGGCCGCTTCGCGGACGGGCCACGGTCGACGTGTCGGCTCCCGAGGAGCAGTGACGGTCCTCCCGTGCTCGTCCTCGGAGTCCGGCGCTCCGGGACGACGCTGCTCCGGGTGATCCTCGATCGCTCTCCGGGAATCGCGATCCCCGACGAGTCCCACTTCGTTCCACAGCTTGCTCATCGCCATTCGACGCCGGTGGACGTCGACGCGTTCGTCGACGACCTGGGCCGGCTGCAGACGCTACGCAGGTGGGGAATCACCGTGGACGAGGTTGCGTCTGCTTCTGCGCCCGGAGATGACGGCGGGCGAGGCGATCGGTGCGGTGTTCTCGGCCTACGCAGCGCTCCACGGCAAGTCGCGCTGGGGTGACAAGACACCCGCGTACATGCGTTATCTGCCTCTGCTCGAATCCCTCTTCCCGGACGCGCTCTTCGTCCATGTCGTTCGCGACGGACGCGATTGCGCGCTCTCCTTCCTGCAGATGCCCGACGAAGCGGCGACTCGAACGTGGGCGCATCCGGAGAGCGCAGCCGGGTTCGCGTGTCAATGGGTCTCCGAGATCCGCGCCGCCCAGGAGCTCGGCCGGCGTGTGGGGAGCGCCCGGTACCGGGAGGTGCGCTATGAGGCTCTCGTCGACGAGCCTGACCGCGTAGTCGGAGAGGTCTGCGCCTTCGCAGCTCTTCCGTTCGACACCGGAATGCTCCAGCCCGAGGAGGTTGCGCTTGCCGAGAAGCCGCACCATCGCCGTCTGCTCGAGCAGCCGAGCAGAGGCCGCGACTGGCGGGACGAGATGGACGCGAAGGACGTCGAGTCGTTCGAGGCGGTAGCAGGTGGGCTTCTCTCGGAGCTCGGGTACGAGCTCGCAGATCGCTCGCATGCCCGCCCCGGAGCCCGTGCGCGGCTCGAGCTCGGGTGGTATCGAGCGCGCATCGCCGCCTGGAAGGCCGCCGCGCATGCACACCAGCGCTCGCCGCTGTGGCGGCGCGGTCATCCGCCGCTCGACTAGGCGGGCGGGCTGTCCCGGCCACGGAAAGCGATAAGGCGGCCGTTCAGCGAGAAGTAGTACGTCCGCTCGGTTGCAATCCCGGGGGAGTAGCGGCCCATGGGAAGTCGCCAGACGAGTCTCCCGTCAGTCGCTCGCAGGCCGAACGTGCGCTTGTCGAGGTTCGAGAAGAACACGTGGTTGCCGGCGACGAATGGTGCGCCCAGGATCTTGCCGCCGACCCACGTGCTCCAGAGCTGCGCGCCGGTCGTCGAGCGGAATGCTCGCAGGCGGCCGTCGAAGCCGCCGACGAACACGCGGCCGTTCGCGATCGCCGGGGTCGTGTACCCGAGTCCGCCGACCGCTCCGGTCCAGACGACGTCGCCGTCGCGGGCATCGAGCGCGACGACTTTCCCCGACCGGGCGACGCAGTAGATGCGCTCGCCATCGGTGGACGGGCTCGCGTAGAAGCTCTCGTAGCGGAACGCGTCACGCCGGACGTAGGTGATCCAAAGCCGTGCGCCCGTCAGCCGGTTGAGGCAGAGGATCGAGCCCGCATAGGTGGAGATGCATACACGGTGTCCATAGACGGACGGGCTCGCATTGATACGGCCGCCCGTGTCATACGCCCAGCGCACCCGGCCTGACTGCGACTGCACTGCGAAGAGTCGCCCGTCCGTCGAGCCGAAGTACACGATGCCGTCGACGACGACGGGCGACGACTCCACTTTTCCGCTCGTGCGCACCTGCCAGAGCGTTCGCCCCGTCGCGCGGTCGAGAGCGGTCACCGTGCCGTCACCCTGTGACGAGACGATGAGCCGCGGGCCGTCGATCGCGGGCGTCGAGGGGAGCGTGCCACCCACGCGGCGTGTCCAGCGCACCTTGCCTGTCTCCGACTCGATCGCATACGTCGTCCCACGGAACGAGTTCACGTACAGCATCCCCTCGCAGTAGCTCGGCGGGTACTCGATGTAGCTGTTCAGCGCTCGTGTCCAGAGATGCTTCCGAACAGGTGGGCCGAGCTTCACGTCGGGGCGAGCGAGCGCGCGTTGAGGGTCGCCCCCGAAGTAGCGCCAGCAGAGCTGGTCGCCTGTCTCTTCGAGCGTGGGGGGCTCCGGCGCCGGAGTGGGCGTTGTGGCGGTCGTCACGGTGACGCCCGAAAGGTCGGTGTCTAGCGCGCCTTTCGGCGCATCTCGGGTGGAGAGCAGGATCGCGCCCATGATCCCGGCCAGCACGACCAGGACCACGGCGACTCCTCCGATGATCCACTTGAGCAGCCTTGGCATGAAGAAACGGCCGACGCCCGACCGGCGTTCAGTGTGCCAGTCGGGGCGGAGGCTCGGGTGCAGGTCTCGAGGACCCGGGGGCCGCGGCGGTGGGACTCGACGACAGGACGGCCGCGGCAATTCCGAGGACGCCCCACGTCAGCGGGTCCTCGAAGAACCCGGCATAGAGCAGCGAGTGCACGAACAGCACAACCAGCACGCCGGCGAGCCCCAAGCCGAGGAGTCGGCGGCGTCTTGTCACCAGCAGAAGCGCCCATGCGGTTGCGATAAGCAGCCAGCCATAGAGGGCGAAGCCGACGACTCCGAGCTCCGCGAGCACGGTCAATGGCGTGGTATGGGAAGCGCTTCTCCTCGACGTCCGCCGCCCGTTCTCCTCCGCGCTCGCTAGCGGTTGGCCCCCGATTCCCACGCCGACGGCCGGGTTGATCCTGAACGCGTCCAGCGTGATGTCGACGAGGCGCGAGCGACCGCTCGTCACCTCCTTCGCAGACTGGCCCTCGACGGCCTGGGCCGCAATGCCCCCAGCTGCAACCGTGGCAGCTACAGCGCAGCACACGAGGACGATCCGAACCCGACGACCTGCGCCGAGCAGAGCGAGGGCGAATGCGACGACGAACAGAGCGACAAAGCTCGACTGTGAGTACGAGAAATAGAGACCGGCGAAGAGAAACGCGACGAGGAGGGCAATGACGGTCCAGTCGAGCGGTCGCCCGCGTCGGAACAGGAGAACCACGAGGAGCACGGCGATCGGCACGACGAGGTAGCGGCCGTAGAGACTCGGATCCTTGAACAGCGACGTCACCCGGAAGAACGTCGTATAGGCGTTGGCGACCTCGAGGTCCTGGGCGAAGAAGAGCGTCCGCGTCTGCGCCTGCCAGAGCCCGACCGCGGCAAACAACGCGCCGAGCGCGACGAGCGCGAAGGCGAGCGCGCGCGGAAGCCAGGGAGCGAGCGGCGTTCTCGCCACGACGCCGAAGCCCGCCACGAACGGGAACACGAAGAACGCGAGTGCGATCCCACCCTGGCGCTCGTCATGCGTCCAGAGGTACGAGACCGACGCGTACGCGACGAACGTTGCCAGTGGAAATGCCAGCAGTCGCGGCGTGGAAGGGGGTCGTGCACCTCGCACGATGTTGGCCGCTAGAGCGAGCACCGATCCTGCGAGCACGAGGTACAGCGGGAGAAGGAGGAACGCCTTCTCGTCGCCGAGCTCGACCGGAACCCGGAACGGGGCGGCCGCGAGTAACGCGACGGGAACCACGGTCGGGGTAGCGGGCGAACACGACCGCGAACAGCGCCGCTCCCGCCACACCGACGGCGATCAGCGCGATTCCGGTCGGTTCGGTGAGCACGAGCTCGACCTTGTCGTCGCCCGCGAGGGAGCGGCCGAGCAGCGCTGCGGCGACTCCGAGCAACCCGAATCCGGCGAGCGGAGCGGCTCGTTGGCGGCCGAGGATCACGAGCACTCCGCCGAGCGCTCCCAGGAGCGCAGCGACCTGGGCAGCGTCCGAGTGCTCCACCGCGTGAAGAGGTTACGGGTTTGCTGGTAGGAATAGCGCGGTGATAGAGGCCTGGAAGCGCGCGCTCGTGCTCGCGCCACACACGGATGACGGCGAGCTCGGCTGCGGGGGGACGATGGCGCGCCTCGTCGAGGCAGGTTGCGACGTCCGCTACGTGGCCTTTTCGATCGCAACACGCTCCCTCCCAGCGGGCTTCGAGCCGGACACGCTTGCGCGCGAGGTGCGGGAGGCGACGGGTGAGATCGGAATCCCCGAGACCTCGCTGACCGTGCACGACTTCGATGTCCGCACGTTCCCGGAACGGCGCCAGGACATCCTCGAGCTTCTCGTCGCGCTCTGGGAGGAGTTGAAGCCGGACGTGGTCTTCCAGCCATCGCATCACGACGTCCACCAGGATCACCAGACGATCGCCCAGGAAGGGCTGCGGGCGTTCAAGCGCACGACGATTCTCGGGTACGAGGTGCCGTGGAACAACTTCGACTTCTCGTACGGTGCGTACATCGCGCTCGAGAAGCGTCACCTGGACAGGAAGGTCGCCGCGCTCGCCCGCTATGCATCGCAGCAGCACCGGCGCTACGCCGATCCCGAGTACATCTGGAACCTCGCCCGCGTCCACGGTGTCAACGTGAACCGCGAGTACGCCGAGTGCTTCCAGGTCTACCGCATCGTCGCCTGACGGTCATCGCCGCGCTGCGCGTTCGCCTCGAGGCTCTCAACCTGGAGCGACAAATCGTGGTGGATCAGAGCTCGAGGATCATGAGCCCGCCGCCCGATTCGTGATCGACGTAGCCGAGCTTCTCGTATAGCCGCCTGGCCGGGTTATCTGCGTCGACGCTCAGCGATATCCGGGAGACGCCGTCCTCGCGTGCCCGCTCGTGTATCGCTTCCAGCAGCTGGCGCCCGACTCCCCGGCCACGAAATCCGTCGACGACGGCGATCGCGAGCTCGGGGGTCTGCTCGTCCACGTAGCCCTCGCCGTGCTCCGCCTCCGTGAAGAGCCGACACCAGACGAGCCCGATCCGCTGCCCATCCTCCTCGGCGACGAGGGCCGTGTCGCCGAGACGCCCCCAGTCTCGGTGAAAGACGACGACCTGAGGGTGTGCGAGCACCCACTCCGCCCCAGGGAGCTCGACATCCTGACGCCACGCGAGTGCGGCGTACAGCATCTCGTGCAGGAACGCGAGGTCATCCTCCGTCAGATCTCGAATCTCCATCACTTCGCCCGCTCCTCCGCGACGGGAGCGAGCACGCCGAGAACGCCGAACCGACGCGTGCCCGGCGATGTCTTGCCCTGATCGTCGTACTCGGCGATGAGGGTGCGAAGACGCTCTTCCAGCTCTTGCGCGCGGGCGTCGGTAAGCGAGAAGACGTGGTAGGAGACCGACGCCGGATCGGCAGTTGACGCCGAGCGAAGACCGTCGTCGAGCTCGTGTGCGATGCCCCGAAGCGGGCTCTCACCTGCGAGGTCGAGCTCGCCGGAGAACGTGAACCGCTCTGCTGTCCGGCCGAAGATCCGCTCGGTATGGCGACCGGTGCTCCGGGCGTCGACCTGCTGCACCAGGCCGCACTCGACGAGACGGCGGACGTGGTAGTAGAGGCGATCGGCGGGCATGTCGACTGCCCGGGCGAGGTCGGGAACGGAATACGGGGTTCTGAGCAGGCCGAAGAGGCGGAACCTCAGCGGGTCGAAGAGGGCCTTGACCGCGGCCGGGTCCCGGAGCTCGAGCTCGGCTTGCACGGATGGAATTATCTACAACGAGATGGAAAAAAATCAACTGGTGGTCAGTAACCGAGTCTCCGTTCGGTACCAGCGACTAGCGGAAGGATGCGCCCGATCTCCTCGAGGTTCTGATCGCGCCACTTGTCGGGACGCGGCGACGTCAACGAAGTCGCAGAGACGTTCTCGACGAGGCCGGCCGCGAACCGCGCGGCACTGTCGGTGAAGGAGAGGCCCAGCTCCGCGTACAGACTGCCAACCTGATCGAGCGGGGTTACTCACGAGCTCCTCGTAGAAGACGTCGACCCAGCGAGACTCGTCCATTCCGGACCGCGCGTCCAGCACAGCCTCGTTCGACGCGATGTACTGGTGGGCACAGATCGCCTCGAGCGGCGCGTCGCGAAGGTCGCGCCACCCCGGCACGAGCGTGAAGCTCCAGCGATTGCCCGAGAGCACTCCGAGACCTCTGAGCTCCTCCGGAAGCGTGTACTTCACGAATCGAGGCCGTGCGCGCCACGCTTCCATGAGCGAATTCACGTTGTCTGCCGCACGGCGACGTAGGAAGACAAAGGTCGCATCGGGGAAGAGGGCGTGGAGGTACGGAATTCGGAGGCAGCTCTCGGGCGTCTTGTCCACGAAGCGCCGGTGGCGCGCAAACATGCGAATAGCGCGATGGACGTACTCGCGCTCGCGAGCACTCAGACTCGAAGCGTCGAGAGCCGTCCGAGTCCCAGCCGCGGTTGCGCGGGTGATGGAACTCGTCCCACAGGATGTGGCCTTCGCGCTGGACCGAGCGCAGCTCGCCGCTCGCGAGCAATGCCTCGAGCAGCAGGCTCGTTCCGGAGCGCGGACAGCCGATGATCAGCACCGGCTTCGCCGGGGGCTGCCGCGAGCCGGAAGGACGCGGGACAGGGGTCGGGCGATCCTCGGAGTGCTCCTGCGCACGCGCCAGACGAGCCGCCTCGCACGGAACGCACGCGTGGTCTTCACGGTCGTGCGAGGCGCAAGCGTGCTCCGATCGCCTTGCGCTCGGCGGGGAGATAGAAGCCGAGCGGAAGCAACGCGAGCGGGTAGACGAGGGCAAGGACGAGCGCAACGCCGAACCCGCCTCCGACGAGCTTGCCCGCGACCGCCAGCCCCACCCCCGCGAGCGCAGCGGTCAGCACCCGTCGCCACTGGTACGGGACGCGGTAGATCCTCTGTGCCCACCAGGACATGCCGACGAACATCGTCCCGTAAGAGGCGATCGTCGCGACGGCGGCGCCCATCATCCCGTAGGGCGGGATGAGGATCAGGTTGAGCGCGACGTTGACCGCCGCAGCCGCGCCGGTGACGACCCAGTTGAACTGCGTCCGGCGAGCGCGACCGACGCCGATCGCGACCACGATGTAGCCACCGAATGCCACCGCGGCGAACGCGAGCGGCCCGACGACGCGCGACGCGCTCTCGAAGTCGGGCGCCGCGAGCCAGTCGACGATCCACGGCGAGAGCAGGGTGAGACCGGTTGCGACCCAGGTCGTGAAGAGCACGAGATAGGTCAACACGAATGCGTAGGTGCGACGCGCCTCGCGGTCGTCCTTGATCGAGTATGCGAACGCGGGCCAGGCGAGGCGGAAGGCGGTAAGAAGGAGAACCATCGCCGACGCGATCCGCACACCGACCGAATAGAGGCCCACCTCCTCGGTTCCCGACAGCTTCACGAGGAAGATCCGGTCGCTGAAGTTGGTCGTCCACAGGAACAACGCAGTCGGGACGAGGGGTAGCCCGAAGCGGTTCATCTCGCGCAGCAGCCGGCGATCGAACTGGAGACCAGTTGCTCCCGCCGGTAGCCGACGAGAGCGACGTAGACGATGAGCGTTCCGGTGAAGTTCCCGACGATCACGCCGATCGGGCCTGCATCGAGCGCGACCACGAGGAAGAGCGTGGCGCCGATGGTGAGCAGGATGTTGGTCAGGCTCGCAGACACGAACGCGACGGACCGTTCCTCGACGCGGAAGAGCGACGTCAGCTGCTCGTAGTTCATGCCGCACCAGAGCCCGACGAACGCGGCTGCCACCAGGTCGGCGTCGTCAGACGGTGTCGAACAGGAGGCTCGAGATCTCCGGCGAGAGCGCGAGCCCGATGGTCATCCCGATCGTGGCCATGGTCATCGTGAACCAGAACGAGGTTCGAAGCACGAGTCGCCGTCGCTCGGGTTCGGGGGAGTCGAAGTAGAAGCGGAAGAACGCGCTCGTGATTCCCATCCTCAGCACGATCCCGGCGACCGTCGTGAGTGCGATCAGCGTCTCGACCTTTCCGTAGTCGGAAGGCGAGAGGAAGCGCGTGTAGAGCGGAAGCAGGAGGACAGCGAGGATCCGCGATACGAGGCCGCCGAGGCCGTAGATGACGGAGTGCTTTCCGAGCCGCTTCAGCTGTTCGCCGATAGGCACTGCTACAGGCGAGCGTAGAGGGCGAGCAGGCGGTCGGCGACGCGCTCGAGGTCGTGGACGCGCTCGACGTAGCGACGCGACTCGTCGCCGATTCGCCGCCGCTCCGCAGCCGATGCGACGAGCGGCTCGAGCCGGGCGCGCAGGTCGTCCCGCGTTGCACGCACGATCGGCACTCGCTCCCCGAGCGCCTCCTCGGTCCGCAGCACAGCCTCGTCGTGCAGGAACGAGACGACGGGCTTGCCGAGCGCCATGCACTCGATGGCGAAGAGCCCGTACCAACCGGCGTTCAGCTGATCGACGACGATGTCAGCATCGCGGTAGCGCTCGAAGGCCTCGGAGTGGTGCAGGCCCTCCACGAGGACGAGGTCGGCGTCGAGCCCTTCGCAGGCGGCGATGACGTCTTCCGTGCCCTTGCGACGGCGAGATGACGGTGCGTGGAGGATCACCGGCCTGCTTCTGTCGCTCGGCGGTGACGGCGCGATGGACTGGACGTCGATCCCAGGGGGTACGAACTCGGCCTCCGGCACCCACCGAATCGCGTCGTACGACCCGACGACCTCGGCTCCGGCCTTCTTCCCGAAAGCGAGCTCGTCGGGTGTCTTCCCGCGGATGTCCGAGCCCAGGTAGTGCATGACCGATTTCTTCCTCAATGCGCGCAGGATCGGGAACTGCAGCGATTGCGGGACGAGCGTGAGACCGAAGTAGAAGTGGAAGACATCGGTTCGGGGCGCGAGGCGAGCAAGCGAGCGCCATTGCGTCGCCTGCCGGCGTGCGAGGCCGCCGCGTCGCTCCAGTGACTCGTCTGCTTCCGGGTGAAGCTTGTAGCGGTTGAAGACCACGAGCTTCGCATCGACGCCGCGCCGTCGAAGCGCCTCGACGTTCGCCCACGGTACGCCAGCGGTGTTGACCGGGCAGTGGACGACGCGGAGCGGCCGGTCGGTGTCAGACACGGGTTTCCGTCAAGAGGAGAGTGGACCGAGACTGCGCCGATCGCTCCACAGGTTTTTCCACGGGACAAGTGGCACCTAGAGCGAGATTCCATGGAGCTAGAGCGATCTGTGGGGGTCTCAACTGTCCGTGGCTACGGTCGACGTGGCTGCGCTGGGTGTCTGACACCGGGTGTTAACCAAGGTCGATTCCGTCGGCGGCGAGTTGGTCCAGCCGACGCGTCTTCTCGGCCTCGACCATGGCTCGCATGGTCTGGCCCATCGTCCGGCCGGGATACACCCAGATCTCGGGGTGTACGAGAATCTGGAGCCACGGGAACGACCCCGCCCGCAACTCCTCGTGCGGGCAGCCGGCTCGCCAGCGCTGGTTCGAGTCGGACCGATACGTCTGCGGCGAGAAGTACCGCTCGCCGTACGCGTTGACAGCGTTCGGGATCTCCTCCGACATGTACTCCGGCTTCGGGTTGTGCCACGAGACGACATGGTCGAATCGGTGGTCCAGGACGACGTTCGGATGAACGGCGTGCAGGCCGACGTGGTGACCGAGGTCTCGAAGCCGCGCGATCGCGTCGACGCCCTCCGACGACGCCAGGTTGTAGAAGACGGACTCCGTCATCAGGAGATACGTCGCAGTGGCGTCGAGCTCCGCCTCGACCTCGGCCATCGTCACCGCCGCGTCGAGTGAGAGGTCGACGTCGTGGCGCAGGAAGAGATCGCCGGGCTCCGGCCCGTCGCCGAAGCGGGCGAACCGATAGCCGCCGGTCTTCGTAGCCTCGAGAAGCTCTCGGTAGTGGGCCAGCTCGAAGCTGCACGTCATGCAGCTACCTCCACGTCGAGCAGTGCCGCCGCCGCGTCGGCCCGCCGCACCGCTTCCTCGCGATCGTCTCCGATCGCGATCACGTAGCCGCGGCGGTCGCCGTCCCGGCGCACCGGCCGGATCGTCTCGCCGGTCTCGAGGTACGTCTCCGCCTGCACGACACCCGGTGCTGCCAGGACGCGGTCGAGATCCCCGACGCGCACGACGCGCCCTGTGGGTAGCGGCCCCGGGGATGCGGTCAGAAAGCGAATTGCGAGCGGCTGGGAGAACTGTGGGAGGGCGAGCGAGTCGGGCACCTCCGCGCCGAGAGCCTGCGTGAGCGCGACCTCGACCACGTCGACCCCGACGGCGTGCCGCACGAGGTCGGCCATCTGCCCACCTGCGATACGCGCGGCGACCTCGACCACGGCCACGCCTCCGTCGGGCGCTGCGATGAGCTGAGGAAACGCGATACCGGTGCGCAGGCCGAGCGCGCGAACGGCGGTGACAGCGAGCTCGCGGGAGCGTCGGAGCTGGTCGCCATTCGGGGAGGGTGGGAACACGTGCATCCACCCGACCCCGAAGCCGATGCCCGGTGGCCTGAGCCGGTCAGAGAGCGTGAGAAGCGTCGGCTCTCCGTCGCGAACGACGACGATTCCGTTCATCTCGATCCCGTCCACGAACTCCTCGAGGATCGCGACGCCCGTCGGTGACTCTGCGACCGCGTCGTCGAGATCGCGCTCGAGATCCTCACGGCTTTCGATTCGGAACACGGCGCGCTGGCCGCCAGAGTCGGCCGGCTTCAACACCGCCGGGAGCTGCACGGTGGACAGTGCCTCCCCGAGATCGTCGGCCGATCGCACCTCGGCGTACGGAGGCTGCGACACGCCTGCCTCGCCGAATGCACGGCGCATCTCCAGCTTGTGCGTCATTCGGTTGGCGGTCGCGGTTCCGATTCCCGGAAGACCGAGGGCCTCCGCAACCGCAGCAACGACTGGGACGGCGCGATCCGCCGCGACCGTGAGCACTCCATGCACCCGATGTCTGCGGCCGACCTCCAGCACGCCGGCTACGTCGGTGAAGTCGACGAGCTCGCCGACGTCCGCCGCCTGGAGGCCGAGCGCATCCGGGTTTCGGTCGACCGCGACCACGCGAAAGCCGAGCTCTCGGGCGCGCAGGATCGCCCCGCGCTGATGTCGCCCGCCTCCGACGAAGAGAACGGTCTTCAGCGAGTCCCCTCGGCCTTGCCCCAGGTCGCGGGGGATCCCTCGCGCAGATAGCGAACGAGCGCTTCCACCGTGGCTGCGGTGGTCAGGACGTAGTAGTAGGCGATTCCCGCGCCGGGGACGGGCAGCCTCTTCCGCCCCGCGAGCGCGAGCGCGAGCGCCTTGATCTGACCCGCGAGCGCGAGGCGGTAGATGCCTCCCTCGGAGGCAAGGGCGACGCTCGACCCGAGCAGGACGATGTGGAGCACGCCGCTCCCGTACCGGAGAACCCGGTGCGAAACGAGCTCGGCGAGGAACAACGGGTCGCCCGTGCGTGCCAGCGAGCCGTCGAGCAAAGGCCGCCAGCTGCGAGTCATCATCCGCACCTTGCGGCCGTACTCGTCCTCGACCGTCCCTGCGGGCTTCTCCGAAGCGAGTGCGGCGGGCTCGTAGACCGCACGTCGTCCGCGCTGGACGAGACGAAAGGGAAGCCCGAAGTCGTGGCCGATCCGGGGGTCGTCCCAGCCGAGGTAGTCCGACCTGCGCACCGCGTAGATGGCCCCGTTTCCCGCAGTGACGGACCCGAGGTCCGACTCGCTCTGCCGTTGCCAGAGCTCGTAGCGCCAGTAGAGCCCTTCCTGGTTCTCGCCGTTCTGCGACTCCAGGCGGACCTGTCCGCAGACGTATCCGACCTCGGGGTCCGCGAAGCTGCGCACGAGCTTGCGCAGCGCGTCGGCACTCCACGTCGAGTTCGCATCCGAGAAGGCGACGATCTCCGCGGTACTCCCGGCCACTGCTCCGTTCTGCGCAGTTGCCTTGCCGGCACGCTCGCTCCTCACCAGGCGGACACGAGGGACACGCGCGGCGATGTCGGCGACGATGGCATCGGTGCGGTCGGTCGATCCATCCGACGCGACGACGATCTCGAGCAGGTCGGCCGGGTAGTCGAGCTCGAGCAGATTCTCGACGCGGCGTGCGATCACGTCTTCCTCGTCGTGGGCGGCGACGATCACGGAGACCTCGGGAGTGACGTCGTCCTTTCGAATCGACCTCGGTCGGACGCGCGCAAGTGCCGCAGCCGCGACGGGGTACCCGACGTGCGTCCAGGCGAGCGCGCTCAGGCTTCCCCAGAACAGGGCCTTCCGGATCATGGCGCGACGATAGCCAGAAGCCAAGTTACAAGTCGTAACTTGGCTGCAACCTGGCTCCAGGCCGACGAGTTGGCCAAGTTACAAGTCATCACTTGCTGGAGAAGAGCGGCTCAACTCGATCGACGGTACGCCGGGAAGTAGCCCGTGTAGTCGATCTCGTCGTTCCCGGAGAGTGCTCGGTATGCGTCGGCGTCGTGCACGGCCTTGCCGAGGACCGCGGGGAGCGCTCCGCCGGGATCGAAGCGCCGCTTGAACTCGTAGAGGGAGTCCTCGAATCCGCCCACTCCTCCTCCGAGGTGAAAGCGCTCGAAGCCGTGCTCGGCGGCCCATGTCGCCGTCTCGCAGAACAGGAGATGGTTGGCTCCGAGCGCCTGTCCACGCTCGGACGAGGCACCGAGGTGGTAGTGGAGCAGCGGTGGAGCGGCGAAGCACACGATGCTGGCGACGAGCTCGCTACCGAGCCGGGCGTCTGCGCGGACCAGCGAGTCCCGGAGCTCGTGGGCCAGGTGTCGCCAGTAGACGGTCGGGAAGAAGTAGAAGGCCGACGCAGCTCGCCTGCGCATCGTATCCTCGTAGAGCGAGACGAACGCGTCGAGCTCCTCGGGTGCCGGCGTCACCGAGACCTCGATCTCTGCCGTGCGGGCCTTGCGAACGACACGACGATGGTGGGCGTCCATGCCGGCCGAGAGGTCGTCGCCCGACCGTCCACGAAGGCGCCAGCCGATCGAGTGCCCGATGCGCTCCGTGTGCCAGCGACCCTCGGCGACACGCTGATTCTCGAGAACCGGGTGGAAGCGCGCAAACGTCGCCACGACGCCGTGTTCTCTGCACCACTCGTCGTACGCGTCGCAAAACCCCGCGATGGGCGGCTCGGCCCCCGTCGCAACCGGCCCGCCATACCCCATCGGGGTCCCGACGTCGGAGAAGCCATCCCGCGCCTCCCGGCTCAAGCACGGAAACACGACGTCACCTGCTTGACCGCCTACGTGCAGGTAGACCGGTGCCCCCTGGCCGAGGAGCGCCGCGCTCTCGAGATAGGCGGAGCGGAAGTAGACATCGTGAACGCCGACCCGATCGAGGAGGTCGTCCCATTCCTCCGGGTCGATCTCCCGCAGCTCGCTCATAGGTCGTCCGCCTTCTCGCCGGCGGCGCGCGACCGTTCGATGTTCATCGTGTCCTCGACCGGCTCCGGGTCCGAGCGGAAGAGCTGGGCGAAGGTGAGGAAGACGATCTTGGCATCGAGCCAGAGCGACCAGTGGTCGATGTACCACAGGTCCTGCTGGATCCGCTCCGGCCAGCCGATCTCCTCGCGTCCGTGCGTCTGCGACCAGCCGGTGAGCCCCGGACGAACTGCCAGCCGCCGGCGATCGGCCTCCGTGTAGTGGGCCGCCTGCTCGACGAGATCTGGACGCGGGCCGACGACGCTCATCTCGCCGCGGAGGATGTTGACGAGCTGGGGCAACTCGTCGAGGCCCGTCCGCCGGAGCACCCGTCCACTCCTCGTGATCCGCGGGTCCTCGGGCACGACACCGAAGGGGTCGTCCGTGAGTCCGAGCTCCTGGCCGACCAGCACCGCATTCGGAACCATCGACCGCACCTTGAGCAGACGAAACGGGACGCCGTCCTTGCCCGCACGGAGCTGGGTCATGAAGACGGGCTTGCCTGCGTCGCGGCGCACCCAGACCCAGATCGCCACGAACACGGGTGCGAGGAGGACGAGCCCGGCGGCGGCGAGCACGCGATCCAGGATCCACTTCGCGGCGAGCTGCGGAGACCTCATGACGCGGTCAGTTTCGTCGACGCATTCCCCACGAGCTCCTCGTACAGCGCCTCGTGTGCTCGAGCGGTCTCTTCCCAGGTGAGAGCAGCGCGGGCGGCGAGCGCGCCTTCGTAGGCGCGACCGAGCGCCGCTCGGTCGGTCAGGAGCTCGACGCACGCATCGGCGAGCGCGCCCGGATCCTCCGCCGGCACGGCTCGGCCGGCGCCGAACTCGCGAACGGACTCGCCGACGGCGCCGAGGTCCGACACGACCGCAGGCCGTCCGTGGCCGAACGAAAGCGCGAGCACTCCCGACGACTCGATTTCCCGATACGGGAGAACGACTGCCGCCGCAGACGCGACGATCTGCGCGACCTCCGAGTCCGGGACGAAACCAAGTCGCCAGTCGATCGCGTCGGTGACGCCGAGCGACGACGCGAGCTCGAGCACGGGGTCGATCGGCTCCAGCGGGTCTCCTGCCACGACAAGCCGAACGTCGGGCACCCGGCGTCTGATCTCCGGCATCGCAGACACCAGGATGTCGAGGCCCTTGTATCGCCGGATGAGGCCGAAGAAGAGCAGCGTGCTCCCGGATGGAGGTTCGACCTCGTTCCGCCCGGCCGCGTCGAAGACCGCGTGGGGGATGCGGACGATCTTGCCGCGGTCGATCCCGAACTCCGCGAGACGGTCGACGGCCTGGCTCGAGTGCACGACGATGCGGCGAGCCAGCGTCAGGGCCTCGCGCCAGGCGTCGTAGGCTCGTGTGCGCCGAGGCATCGCGTTGTGCGCCGTGAGCACGAGCGGACGGTTGCGCGCGAGCCGGCGGAGCCAACGCACGTCGAGCTCGGGGCGGGCGAGCCACTGGACGTGGACGACCCCCGGATCAAGTGAGTCGACGCGGCGCATGAGGCGCCAGACGCTCGGGACGTACTCCGCACCCTTCGCGAGCTTCCGGAGCCGAGCGCGTGGCGAGCGTTGGAGCAGCTTGCTGGAGATCGGGATGAAGAGCTCCTCGCGTACGTAGCCGTCTGGCGCGGGCGGGCGATCGAGAATGAACGGTGACGTGAGCAGGTGCACGTCGTGCCCACGCCCTCCGAGAGCCGCGGCGAGGCGGTGGTCGTACGGCGTCGTGTAGCCGAGAGGGTCGACGAGTGCGATCCGCACGGCTGTCGCTAACCGAGCCTGGAGCGGAGATAACCGACGCTCGCGAGCGCCGGAAGGGGATCGTCCAGGGCGAAGACTGCCCTCACCTTCCCGGTCCGCACGTGTTGGCCGAGGAAGTCGCGGAGCGTGAGCTCTTTCCGTCGTGCCATCTGCGCCGAGACCCACAGGTCCTTGGCCAGATACACCCAGGCGAGGTCGCCACGAAACGTCTCGCGAGCAGGCGCCGGCTGGCCGCAGAGATCGTCGTAGGCAGCTCGAGCGATGTCGAATCTGCGGGTCATGGCTATCCCCGCCCATACCGGAAGGCGCGTGTTCACCTCGAGCACCTTGAAGCTCCGGTCCCGGGGATCCCGGGCGAACTCGATGTGCGCGAAGCCGAGATACCCGGCCGACTCGAGCAGCTTGAGTCCGAGCTCGAGGACCTTGGCGTCGTACTCGACTGCGAAGACGGCGCTCGTCCCGAAACGAAGCGGGCCCTGCCGCACCTTGCGCCCGACGATCGTGGCGAGCGGTTCGCCTGATCGCCCGACATAGGTGAAGAGCGAGAAGACCTGCTCGTGGGAGTCGGGCACGAGCTCCTGGAGGATCATGTCGAAGCCCGCGGCATCCGCCTTCCGCCACGCAGCGACCGCGGCATCGACGCTCTCGGCGACCACCGCCTTGTCGCCGAAGCGCAGGGCGTACTCCTGACCCTCGGCGGGCTTGAGGAGAAACGGTGGCTCGAGGTCCGCGGACCGAAGCGAGTCCTCGTTCTCCACGGGAAACGTCGCGGGCGCCGGCACTCCCGCCTCGGCGGCGGCCAGTGGCAGCAGGTCCTTCCGACGCAGACGATTGGCGATCTCCGGATCCGGTGGAAGCGGCACGTCTGCCAGCTCCATCACGTCGTCCCAGTTGCGGAGCACGAACTCGACGTGCTCGTCGCGTTCGGGAATCAGCACCGGGCGACCCTGGCGCGACAGCTCTCGCAGGTAGGCGAGCAGCTGCCGATCGCGCGCCGGTTCGTCGCCGGATGTGGTCACGCACCGGCCGCGGAGATACCGTGAGCGGAGCCCGAACTCGTTGCCGCGGAAGGCGCCCCCATACACGGGGAGTCCGGCACGGCCGAGGCTACGCGCAAGGGCGAGCCCGGCCGGAAGCAGCCCGAGTACGAGCACGGGCCGGTCTCGAGGTAGGTCGCGGTGAGGCGGCGCAGCCAACGCCGGCCATTATGCGGCCGGCTACCCCGCCGGCATCGCGCGTGCCGGCTAGCGGGTGATGCCGCCGGCCGGGAAGAGCCACGGCGAGAGCCGGCTCCAGCGGGCGATCTGGCAGCCGTTCTCACGCGTGAAGCGAGCCCAGACGCGCTTTCCCTGGAGGACGCCTTTGACGATGGCGACCTGCGGCCCACCGTAGATCTCCGTGCAGATCGTCGACGCCGGCACCGGCGCGACGAGCTTCCAACCGCCGTCGTCGAGACGGCGGCATGCCGCGGCTGGCCGCGGATGAGTCCCGCGGGGTGGGTCGCAACGGAGAGTCCAGGCAACGCGGTCGGCCGACTGCTGCCCGCCACCCCAGTACGTGACGGTAAGGGCGGTGTGGCTGGACGCGCTCGCCGCGTCGCCAGAGCCGGCGACTATCGCGACGGCGGCAGTTGCCACGAGGGCGAGGATCGCGAACGCGCGCATCTCGAACCAGGGTACGCCCCCACGGACGTCTGTCATCACGTCCTAACGGGATGCAAACAGCCCGACACGTGCGGCGGCGCGGTCGAACCGAGCCTCTAAACTCGCCGCGTGCCTCTGAGCGGAAAACGAATTGTCATCACCGGCGGCGCCGGGTTCATCGGGACGACGCTTGCACGGCGGCTCGTCGACGAGAACGAGATCGTCGCGCTCGACAATCTGCATCGCGATGCGCTGTCCGGCCTCGACCTCGGCCAGCATCCGAACTTCACGCTCGTCCAGGCGGACGTGCTGGATCTGGATCACCTCGTGGAGCTCGTGCGTGGAGCGACGCACATCGTCCACTGCGCGGGGATCGCCGGAGTCGACACGGTCCTCGAGAGCCCCGTGCGGACCATGCGCGTCAACGTGATCGGCACGTACAACGTCCTCGAGGCGGGGACCGCCACCAAGGACACGCTCGAGCGCATCGTCGACTTCTCGACGTCCGAGGTATTCGGCCAACAGGCCTTCAACGTTCACGAGGCCCACGTGACCACGATCGGCTCGGTCGGGGAGGCGCGTTGGACGTACGCCGTGTCGAAGCTCGCCGGTGAGCACATGGCGCACGCTTACTACGCCGAGCTCGGCCTGCCGACCGTCTCGGTTCGCCCGTTCAACGTGTACGGGCCGGGCCAGATCGGAGGCGGCGCGATCAGGGCGTTCATCGAGGCCGCGCTCGCGGGCCGCGACCTCACGATTCACGGCGACGGCTCGCAGATCCGTGCGTGGTGCTTCGTCGACGACATGGTCGACGGCACGTTGCTCGCGCTCGAGCATCCGGATGCGGTCGGCGAGAGCTTCAACATCGGGAATGCCCGCTCCACGGTCACGATCCACGAGCTCGCGCAGCGGATCAAGCGACTGACGGACTGCTCCGGCGAGATCGTGTTCCAGCCGCTGCACTACACGGACGTCGAGCTCCGCATCCCGAACATCGAGAAGGCGCGGCGGGTGCTCGGATTCGAGGCGAAGGTGGATCTCGACGACGGCCTGGCTCGAACGATCGCCTGGTACCGGGCGCGGCTCGAGGCTGCGGCTCCTTGACCGACATCCGGCTGGCGCGCCCCGACGTGGGCGAGCAGGAGATCGCGGCGCTGCGGGCAGTGCTCGAGACCGGGCAGCTCACCATGGGGCCGCAGGTCGAGGAGTTCGAGCGGGCGATCGCGGGCGCGGTGGGGACGACGCATGCCGCCGCGGTCTCGTCCGGCACCGCGGCGCTCCACCTCGCCGTGCTCGCGCTCGGGATCGGGCCCGGCGACGAGGTGATCGTTCCGGCGTACACGTTCCCTGCGACGGCCAACGTGGTGGAGCTCTGCGGTGCACGAGCAGTGCTCGTCGACGTCGACCCGGAGTCGTTCCTCGTCGATCCTGCGAGCGTCGCGGCTGCCGTCACGCCCCGTACGCGCGCTGTCATGGCGGTGCATCTCTTCGGCAGGCCCGTCGACTGGGAGGAGCTCGGTCGGGCAGTGCCCGAGGACGTCGTCCTGATCGAGGACGCCGCCGGGGCCCTCGGTGCGTCTCATGCCGGCGTGCGCTGCGGCGCTCTCGGGTCGCTCGCCTGCTTCTCCTTCCATCCGCGCAAGATCGTGACGACCGGTGAGGGTGGAGCAGTCACCACGAACGACGCGGACCTCGACGCCGCAGTCCGCCGCTTCCGTCACCACGGCTGGGCCGAGATCGGAACCATGCCGGCTCCCGGGTTCAACTACAGGCTCCCGGATCTCCTGTGCGCGATCGGGATTCCGCAGGTTGCCGGGCTCGAGGATCTACTCCGAACGCGAGAGCGGATCGCGGAGGGGTACCGCGAGCGGCTCGAGGACGTCCTCCTCGTGCCCCGAGCCGACGACGGCGATCGCCATGGCTGGCAGGCCTACGTCGTCCAGCTCGAGCGCCGTGACGACGCGCTCGCCGCGCTTCGCGCGGATGGAATCGAGGCGCAGATCGGAACCTGGGCGCTCCACCGCCTCGAGCCGTACCGCCAGCAAGGCCCGTTTCCCGGCGCCGATCAGGCGTTCGAGCGTGCTCTCGCCTTGCCGTTCCACTCGCAGCTCACCGACTCGGATCTCGATCGGGTCGCGGAGGTCTTGACCGGCTTGTGAGTGAGTGCTAACTTACTCGACTGTGACGACCGCGACAAGACAGACAGCCGAGGAGCGGCGTGAGGCCGTCATCGCGGCTGCCCGGCACGAATTCG
This sequence comes from uncultured Actinomycetes bacterium, assembly GCA_963756925.1. Taxonomy (GTDB): domain Bacteria; phylum Actinomycetota; class Thermoleophilia; order Gaiellales; family Gaiellaceae; genus GMQP-bins7. The sequence goes on from CAVWPL010000012.1 coordinate 538,765, forward strand.
CGCAGCACGGGTTGCGGGGCGCTTCGACCGACACCATCGCGCGGGCGGCCGGCATCTCCCAGCCCTACCTCTTCAGGCTCTTCCGCACGAAGAAGGAGCTCTTCCTCGCCGTCAACGAGGCGTGCTTCGCTCGCACGCTCGAGACGTTTCGCGCTGCCGCGTCCGGCACGTCCGGCGACGAAGCATTGCGGGCGATCGGCGACGCGTATCGCGGCCTGATCGCTGACGATCCGACGATGCTCCAGGGCCAGCTCCAGGCGTACGCGGCATCCGTCGTGGACGACGAGGTCCGTGCGAGTACCGCGCAGGGCTACGGCCGCCTGGTGGACTACGTCGAAACCGTCTCCGGAGCCGACCGCCAGACGGTGGCGAGGTTCTTCGCGACCGGGATGCTGCTGAACGTGCTCGCGGCCATGCAGTACTCATCCGGCGATGATCCGCGAGACTCCTGGGCCGCACGGCTGGCCGAGGGGTGCGAGCCGGAGATCGACGGGTAGGAGGAAGATCCCTCTCTTTTTTCGCGTCTTGATGAGTAATCAATCACTACTAACAATGATCTCCCGACGAAGGAGGACACCGTGAAAGCCGGGACTCGCACCATCTGGACGTTCGTCGTCACCTCCATCGCGCTCTTCATGGTCGTGCTCGACAACCTCGTCGTCTCGACCGCGATCCCGGTCATCCGGGTCGACCTCGGTGCGACGCTCGAGGAGCTCGAGTGGACCGTGAACGCGTACACGCTCACGTTTGCGGTCTTTCTGCTGACCGGAGCCGCGCTCGGCGACCGGTTCGGTCGCAAGCGCATGTTCATGATCGGCATCGGGATCTTCACGGCTGCTTCTGCGGCCGCGGCGCTTGCCCCGTCGGCCGACTGGCTCATTGCGGCGCGCTCCGTGCAGGGATTCGGCGCCGCGATCGTGACGCCGTTGACGCTCACCCTCTTGAGCGCCGCCGTCTCCCGCGAGCGCCGCGGAGTGGCGCTCGGGGCGTGGTCGGGAATCGCAGGGCTGGCTGTAGCCATGGGGCCGCTCGTCGGCGGCGCAGTCGTCGACGGCATCTCATGGCAGTGGATCTTCTGGCTGAACGTGCCCATCGGGCTCCTGCTCCTCCCGGTCGCGACCCAGCTCCACGAGTCGCGTGGGCCGGACAAGGCCCTCGACCTTCCCGGTCTCGCCCTCGCGGGTGTGGGAATGCTCGGGATCGTGTGGGGCTCTCATCCACGGCAATGGCGACGGCTGGACGAGCCCGACCATCGTCGGCGCGTTGGTCGGCGGCGCACTCGCGCTCGCGGCCTTCGTCGTGTGGGAACTCCGCACCCCGCAGCCGATGTTGCCGATGCGTTTCTTCCGCGACCGCGCGTTCGCCGCTGCGAACGGCGCATCGCTACTCATGTACTTCGGGATGTTCGGCTCGATCTTCCTGCTCACGCAGTTCTTCCAGACCGCGCAGGGCTACTCGCCGCTCGAGTCCGGGCTCCGCGTGCTTCCGTGGACGATCATGCCGATGTTCGTAGCACCGATCGCCGGTGCGCTCTCGGATCGCATCGGTGGCCGTCCCCTGATGGCTGTTGGGCTCGGACTACAGTCGATCGGGCTCGCGTGGATCGCGGCGGTCTCGACCGCGACGGTCGGGTACGAGTCGCTCGTCGGGCCGTTCGTCCTCTCTGGAATCGGAATGGGGATGTTCTTCGCACCCGTCGCGAACGTCGTGCTCTCGGCTGTCCGGCCGGTCGAGGAGGGCAAGGCCTCCGGCGCGAACAACGCGATCCGGGAGGTCGGAGGCGTTCTCGGAGTCGCGGTGCTGGCCTCGATCTTCGCCCGCTACGGAGGCTACGAGTCGCCCACGACGTTCAACGACGGACTGGTGCCGGCGCTCTGGATCGGCGCGGCGGTCGTCGGGATCGGTGCCGTGCTCGCGCTGCTCATCCCGCGCAAGCGTCGTGCGGCGGAAGTGCCGGCGGCTCGCATCGAACGAGCTCGTGGCGCAAGCCGAGGCTGCCTAGCTATTTACCGCGGGACCGTCCTCGGCTCGAGGACGGTCCCGCGTCACGCGTGCTGGTACCGTCGCCGCGTGGCGACCGAGGACGCTCCCCGTTACGGGCCCCCGGATGCCCTGAGCTCTCCTCGGTACGCGGGCGTCCGGACCTTTGCCCGCTGCCCGCTCGTCGATGACCCAGAGGGTGTCGACGTGGCGGTGCTGGGGATCCCCTTCGACACCGCGACCACGAATCGCCCTGGTGCTCGGTTCGGTCCGGAGGCGATTCGGTCGGCGTCGATCGGTTTGCGGCCGTACAACCCCGTGCAGGACGCACAGGTTTTCGGGCGCCTGTCCGTGGCCGACCTGGGGGACGTCCGCGTGACGCCTGGCAACGCCGAGAAGACGGTCGCGCAGGTCGCCGATCAGCTCGAGCCGATCGTGCGGTCCGGTGCGCGGACGCTCTGCCTCGGGGGCGACCACCTTATCGTGCTCGGAGAGCTTCGGGCGCACGCCGCAGTGCACGGGCCGCTAGGCATCGTTCTGCTGGACGCACACGCCGACGTCTGGGACGTCTACTGCGGCGAGCGTTACTACCACGGCTCGCCGTTTCGCCGCGCGCTCGAGGAGGGGCTCGTGGATCCGGGGCGGTCGCTGCTCGCCGGGATGCGAGGGTCGGTCTACGGCCCGGACGACGCAGAGATGCCGCGGGCGCTCGGCTTCGAAGTGATCCCGTGCGAGGAGCTCGTCACCCTGAGCGGGGAGGAGTACGGAGCGCGCGTCCGCGCCCGCGTCGGTGACGGCGGCCCGCTCTTTTTCTCGTTCGACGTCGACGTCCTCGACCCGGCGTTCGCACCCGGGACCGGGACGCCCGAGGCGGGAGGGTTGAGCACGCGCGAGGCGCTCGCGTACATCCGCGCGCTGCGGGAAATCCGGTTTTCGGGCTACGACGTCGTCGAGGTCAGCCCGCCGTACGACGGACCCGGCCAGCCGACCGCGGTCGCCGCGGCGACGGTCGCGTACGAGCAGCTGACCCTCGACGTCCTCGCCGAGCGCTCATGACCAGACACGTGCGCATCGTCGGCACGCTGCTCCTCACGGCGGCCGCCGTCGCGTATCTCGTCTGGAAGATCGACTTCGGAACGGCGGTCGACGTACTGCGGGAGACCGATTTCGCCTGGTTCGTCGCAGCAGTCGTGATCATGGTCGGCACGGTTCCCGCGCTGGCTGCGCGCTGGGGTTGGCTCCTCCAGGCACACGGAGTCCTCGAGCGGTTGCGCTGGCTCACGCGCGCGTACTTCGTCGCGTACACGGCCGGACAGCTCCTCCCGACGTCACTCGGCGGTGATGCCGTACGCATCGTCGAGACCGTGCGCCGACACCCAGGACGGACGGCGGACGTAACCGGAACGGTGGTTCTCGAGCGGGGGTTCGGAGGAGCGGCAACCGTCCTGCTCGGAGCCGTCGGCTTCGTTCTCTCGATTGGCCGCTACGACGTGAGTGCATACCTCTGGCTCGAAGGCGTCTTCGTGTTCGGGACGATCGTGGTCGGCTTTCTGTTCTTCGCGCGATCGGCTCGTCCGTTTCTCAAGCGACTGCTTCCGCTGTTCGAGCGCGTCCGGCTGGCGCGGCCGCTCCAAGCCTTCTACGAGGGGGTTCATCACTACCGCAGCAGGCCGCGACTCCTGGCCACGGTCTTCGCGGTCACGCTCGCGGTCCAGACGGTTCGCATTCTTTCCATCTGGGCCTGCGCCCGTGCAGTCGGCATCGAGCTCGACGTCCGGGTCTACTACGTGATGGGCCCGCTCCTCTTCCTGGTCATGCTCGTGCCCTTCACGCTCAACGGGCTGGCGGTGCGCGAGGCGTTCTTCGTGAGCTTCCTGGGAAGCCTCGACGTCTCCGCAGCGCAGGCGTTCGCTGCGGGGTTCCTCTTCTTTCTCGTCACGGTGCTGATGGCGTTGCCCGGTGGCGTCGTGATGATCCGCGACGGCTTGCGGAGAGAGCCGGGACCGCGCGTCGAGCATGGCTGAGAAGGAACCACTCGACGCCGCCGCAATCGTCGTGACGTACGACGCGCTGCCGTGGATCGAGAGTTGTCTCGAGAGCCTTGCCGGCATGACCACGGTCGTCGTCGACAACGGTTCTCACGACGGGACGGTCGAGCTGGTGCGGGAGCGGTTTCCGGAGGTGCGCGTCATCGAGTCCGAGAACCGAGGTTTGGGGGCTGGGTGGAACATCGGCATTCGCGAGACCGCGAGCCGCGTACGTGCTGCTCCTGAACTCGGATGCATGGCTCGTCGGCGACGCGTTCGCACGCCTCGTGACGTTCGCCGACCGCAGGCCAGAGGCGGCGGTCGTCGCGCCGCGCCTCTTGAACCAGGACGGAAGCCTCCAGCGCTCGGTCCGCGGCTTCCCGACACTCTGGCGGCTCGCGACGGAGTACTTCTTCCTGCGCAAGCTCGCGCCGCGCTCCGAAGCCTTGAACAGCTTCTACGGGGGTGGGTTCGACCACGACGAGGTGCGCGAGGCGGAGTTCGTGATGGGGGCGTGCATGCTCGTGCGCCGGAGCGCGATCGAGCAGGTCGGGCTGCTCGACGAGGACTACTTCCTGTTCAGCGAGGAGACCGACTGGTGCTTCCGCTTCCACAAGAGGGGGTGGCAGATCCTCTTCTTCCCCGGGGCAGAGTGCGTACACGTCGGCGGTGCGTCTCACGGCGGGCGGCTCTATCGGGAGAACCTCCGCGGCCACCTGCGTTTCTTCGCAAAGCATCGAGGGCGACGCAGCGCGGCGCGAGCTCGCAGGCTCCTGCTCGTCGCGCTTCGGCTTCGAGGCAGGCTCTTCACCGGCGAGCGCGGGCGCATGTATCGCGATACAGCGGACTGGCTCGCCTCGGGTGACGTCACCGAGCTCCTCGAATCATGAACGGCATCACGCTCTACCTTCGCCTCCTGGGCGCGACCGCGGTCGTCCTCGCGCCAGGGTGGCTGCTTGCGAGGGCGCTCGGCGTTCGCGGCGTCGCGGCGACTCTCGGCTGGTCGTTCACGCTTCTCTTCGGCGCGCTCGCAGTTACGTTCGCACTCCAGGCGTCCCTGACGCTGACGATGGTCTTGCTTGCGTCCGCCGCGCTGGCAGCTCTCGTAGCCTTGCTTGCCCGCGGGTTCGACGCCCCGCCGACGGCTCCCGGCCAACCGTGGGTCTGGGGGGCGGGGGTCGCGCTCGGGATGATCCTCTGGCGGGTGGGCAAGGAGGTCGAAGGTGACGGCCTCTTTCATCTCGCCCGCGCACGGAAGCTGCTCGACTTCGGCGATCTCTCGCTGAATCGGGTGTCCGAGTTCGCTGACGGGAGTCTCCACCCGGGCTACGCGTTCCCGCTCTGGCACGGGTTCCTCGCACTCGTCGCGAAGGTCAGCGGCGTAGATCCGGAGCAGGTCGTCGTCCATCTGCCATCGGTGCTCGCGCGTGCTCGCGGTCGTCGTCGCGTACGAAGCAGGCTGGGCGCTCTTCAGAAGGACGTGGGCGGCCGGGGCCGTGACCGCTGCGCAGGTGGGAATCATCTGCTTCGCTCCCGGCCACGGCGGCGCGTTCACCGTGCTCTCGCTGCCCGCGACATCGTCACGCCAGCTGCTCGTGCCCGCCGCGCTCGCGCTCGCGTTCGAGGCGATCCGCCGACGATCGCTCGCGTTGTACGCGTCGACGGCCGCCGCCGGGTTTGCGCTCGCCGTCGTGCACCCGACGTACGCGATCTTCCTCTGGATCCCGTTCGTCGGCTTCCTGCTCGTCCGGGCCCTCTGGGCTCGCGCGGACGTGCGGGCCGGCATTGCGGCCTTCGCTTCGCTCTCGGTTCCTGCCGCGCTCTTCATGCTCTGGCTGATTCCGGTGGTGAACGACACGGCGTCGGTCTCGCCCGACGCGAGGGAGGTTCAGCGGGCGCTGGAGCACTATGCGGGCCAGCTCGACGTCCGCTCCGAGACGAGCTACAGCCTCGCGGCCGAGGTGTTCACGAGGAGCGGAGCGGTCGCGGTGGCAGCGATCCTGCTGTTTCCGCTGGCGGCGTTCGCCGCGCGCAGAAGGTGGGCGGCGTATGTCGCCGGTGGATCGCTCGCGGTTCTCGCCGTGATGCTCGTGCCGCTCCTCTTCACGTCACTTGCGGATCTCGTCTCGATCTCGCAGGCACGCCGCGCGGCCGGCTTTCTGCCGTTCGCCTTCGCGTTCGCAGGGGGCCTCGGCGTGCTCTCACGCCTGATCGGAGTGTTCCTGCTACCGCTTGCACTCATCGCCGGCGTTGTCCTGCAGTTCGCGTATCCGGGGGATTTCAACTACGCCCTGGACGAGGGAGCCCCGGCCGCGCTCGTCTGGATCGCGGTCGCCGGCTGTGCGGTCGGGCTCGTCGTCGGGGTTTCCAGGCGCGGCCCGCCGCTCGAGGCGCCAGCGGGCGCAGCTGCCGCGCTCTTTCTCATACCGGTTGTCGTCGTCGGCCTCGCCAAGTGGACCCCGGTCGAGACGAGACCGGGCGTAGCGCTCTCGCCGGGAATCGTCGAGGCGGTTCGAACCGTTGTGCCGCCGGGCGCCATCGTCTTCTCGGACCCGGAGACGAGCTTCCGTCTCGCTGCCCTTGCGCCGGTGTACATCGCCAACGCACCGCCGGGTCACGTCGCAGACACCGAACGAAATCGCCCGTACGAACGCGCTCGAGACGCGCGGAGGTTCATCGCCACGGGCGATCTCTCGATCCCGGAGGCTCTACGACGCCGAGTTCCTCGTCGTCGACCGGCGACGGATTCGCCGCTCATTCGACCTTCCGGAGCTCTACCGCGACCCGCGGTTCGTCCTGTATCGGCTCCCGCCCCGCACCTAGCCGTACCACTGGCGCATGGATGGTCTGCGCTTTGGAGTCCCGCCCGTAGACGGCGCGAATCTTTCTGTGTAGGGTCGTTCGTGCGGGTCGCAACAACCGGCCCGTGGCGTCGGTGGGGGTTGGCAACGGCTGCGCGATCCCCTCGATCTCTGGGTGGAACGACTACCGGTCGAAGCTAGTCCCGGCCGGCGGGCACACCGAGTCGAGGGAGTTGCGGATCGTGGTACCGAGCAATGTTCGGAAGACGATGGCTGTGGCCGGAGGTCGCTGGCTACGGCCCCATGTGGCCGTGGGCAGCGGTGGCGACGGCTGCCGTGGCGAGTATCCGGTGAACCACGCCGGGGTCCCCCAGAAAGGACGCTGATGCAGGCCAAGGGTTTCTTGAGTGCGCTGTTCGATTACTCGTTTACGTCATTCGTCACGCCGAGGATCATCAAGATCCTGTACGTCCTCGCGACGATCCTGATCTCGCTGTGGACGCTCTTACTCGTCGTCGCCGCATTCAATGTGTCCGGCGGTGCCGGAGGCGTGATGCTCATCGTCGGCGGCCCGTTGTTCTTCTTGCTCTCGATGATCTACGCCCGCGTCCTCCTGGAGCTGATCATCGTCTTCTTCCGAATCAACGGAAATGTCACGGAGATACGTGACGATCTCGTCGGCGACGCTCATCCGCCGGCACCGGTTTCCGAGACGCCACGTGTCGATGCCCCCGTGATCGCACCCGCCGTCCCGGTGATCGCATCCGCCGCGACGACGCCAGAGATTGCACAGGAACCTGCTGTCATCGCGGCTGCGGCTGAGCCGACGATAGAAGCGGAGCCTGCCGAGACCTCGGCCGCACCTGAGCCCGTTTCTCCGGCACCGCCGGCATCGCCGCGTTTCTGCGAGAACTGCGGCGCGGAACGCAGCCCCGGCGCAACCTTCTGCACCAATTGCGGTCACGCTTGATTCGGTCTTTGGATTGGCCGGCACGGCGATGCTGACCTGCGCGACCTGCGGCAACGAGGAGCCGGAAAGCTCGCAGTTCTGCGGGAGCTGTGGCGCGCCGTTCGCGCCGGCGGATCCGCAACCCGCCCGCGCGACCTCGCTGGATGCGGCGCGCCTGATCTGTGGGAGCTGCGGCAACGAGGAACCTGAAGGCTCGCGGTTTTGCGGGAGCTGCAGCGCGCCGCTCGTGCCGGCGGATCCGCAACCCGCACACGCCGATGCGGTCGCAGCTGAGATCCGTCGCCCGAGCCGGCCGCGAGGCAGCCGTCGCCCGTCGAGCCTCGTTCAACGCCTCAGCCAAGGGGAAAGCGCCGTCTGCGCTGGGTAGCCGCGGGAGCGGTCATCGCGTTGCTTGTGGCCGGGGGAGCGCTCGCTGCTGTGCTCTCGCTCACTGGCGGCAGGACTCGAACGAGGCCACCCTAACCGAGCAACCGTTGCCGACAACGACGTCCGAGTCGCGGCCTCCGACATCGAACATGACGCTGGCAGACAGCGTCACTCCTCGGCTGGTCGCGCTCGGTACCGCTCAGGCTGCGCTCAGCGCTCGGGTCCGCTCGCTCAGCGCGGGCGTCGAGTCATTCGCCGCGCTACGAGAAGCGGCCGATGCGCTAGCCGTCGACGTCGTGGGAGCTCAAGGGTTCCTCGACGGGCTCGCGTCGAGCGACAGCGACGAGACTGCCACGCTCTCGCTGCTGCGCAGCGCCCTTGCCGCCCACCTCGCCTATGCGCAGACGATCTCCGGATTTCCTCCTCGCCCACGGTTCTTGACCGCCGCACAGGCGCAGAGCGCGATGGCCCGAGCCGAGGAGATGCAGGTTGCCTACGCGGAGCTCGCGGTGGCCGACCCCGCTCTAGGGGGTGTGTCGCTCAACACCATTGATCACGCCCGCTTGCTTCAGCTCGTTCCGGTAGTGAAGCCGCCGGTCTCGACTGCGACTCGCCGCACGATCGACCTCGCCCCCCTGCTTGTGGGCATCAGGCCGGACGATCCTCGCAGCGAGGGTCGGTGCTTCGGGCCGTATACGTCGAGAGCTTCGCTGAGTGTGTCAGGCGTCGTGCACCGGAGTGGCTTCGTTCAGTGCGGAGACGATGCAGACGGAGATCCGGGCCGGACGAGTGGGATCTATCGCTTCTCCGGGCGGACGTTCCCGGCAGGGTCGAGGCTCGTTCGGTTGACCGCGCAGGCAGCGATCGACGAGAGCTCATCCTCCTCGCAGCGCGGGACGAGCGTGACGTGGACCGTGTTCTACGACGGCGCCGTGGTCTGCTCGAAGACCGTCGCATGGAGCGGATCGCGCCCTTCGCCCCGAAAGCTCGATTGCGCCAAGTTCCCGTCAGCCGTCGCCTCGAACGGGATCGATGTGCAACGGCTTCGAATTCAGCAGGTCGCGTTTCCCGCTTCGTCGGGGAGCTTGTGGGCCGGCCTGCTCAATCCGACGCTTGTGGTCGAGGGTCCCCGCTAATGGCGACGACGCGCGCCGGTCTGGTGTCATCCCGAGTGTCATGGGCGGTCGCCCTTGTGACTGTCTCCATCCTCGGGGCCTGGATCACCGTTGGTGCGAGCGCGGCGACGCCGTCCGCCGCATGGGTCACGACTGTCTCCGCTGCTACTTCGGGTCGCTGCTCGGAGGCCGAGGCACGACGGATTGTCGAGCAGCTTCGCCTGGGCGACCCGTATGTCACGGACCCGTTCGGCAAGGTGCTGTGCGGGCCCTTTGCCGGTCCTGGCAGCCAGGCCATGGTCGTCATGCTCCGCGGTCAGGGCAATACGGGGTTCGTCCACTGGGTTGTCTTCCGCTGGGCTGGAGGCGCGTGGCAATTCCTCATGAAGCAACCCGCGGGCGCATCGATCACCGCCGCCGGATCCGACATTCGCCAGACGCTGCCGATCTACCGTCCCGCCGACTCGCGTTGCTGCCCGAGCGGGGGAAGGAAGACCCGCATCTGGCGCTGGAACGGCGCTCGATTCACGGCCAGTCCCTGGAAGCGGATCGCACCCGGAGCCTCGACGGCGCCCACAGCCGAGGCGTCCAAAAGCGGCTATTTCAAGACGCCGTCCGGCAACATCGTCTGCTACCACTCCCCGGCCCCGCGGACCTACCGCGGGCGTTCCTCGGATGTGGGATCAAGAGCGGGCTCAAACCCGCGCCCCCTCGCCGCCCGTGTCAGGACGGAGGCTACGCGGGCGACCGCGTGTCGATGTTCGCGACCGGCAGCGTGAACGTGCCCGACTGTGCAGGCGACCCAGGCGCGCTGGTCGGAGAGCGCGAGGCGAGGGTCCTCGGTTACGGCAAGACGTGGAGCGGCGGCGGTTTGCGCTGCACGTCAGCGACAACCGGCCTGACATGCCGGAACAAGAGCGGCCACGGTTTCTTCCTGAGCCGTGAACACTGGCGAGCGTTCTAGCGCTCGAGGAGGAGGCGGATCGTGGTACCGAGAACTCTGCGAGAGCGGTTTTGGCTGGGTGTCTGCGTGGCGGCTGTTGCGGCGGTTGTCGCCGCGTCTGGCGCGGTCGGAGGCTCGGGCGGCAGCGCGGCGACGACACGCGCGGCTGCCGAGAAGCCGACGCTGGCTGTGGCCATCGTGGGCAGCGGCCGCGTTGCGAGTAAACCCGCGGGAATCTCCTGTCCCGGGAAGTGTTCGGCGACGTTCGCGGCTGGCTCGAGCGTGCTTCTCACCCCCAAGGCGAAGACCGGGTCCCGGTTTCTCCGATGGGGGGGCGATTGCACCGGTTCTGGCGCGTGCAGGGTGAGGGTGTCGGCCTTGGCCGTGGTCGCGGCACAGTTCGTCGGGCCGAAGACACAGCCGACTCCGCCCGCAAAGTCTGCGGTCGAGTCGGGCGGCTACTCGGGCAGCGGCTACAGCCCGACGTTCTTTGTCCCGGCTGGCGCCGCGAGCGTGTTGAACTTCTCGATCCCGGTCGGCGGCGCCAGGGTCAACTGTGCAGGCGGCGGTTCGTACGACACTCCCTTCACGATCTTGAAGACGACTATCAAGCGAGGCCGCTCGTTCACCGCCAAGACCTCTCAGAGCGGCGTCGTCAACGGTGCCAAAGCGAAACTCACCTACTTCGTCACCGGCCGCTTCCAGGGGAGGTCTGCGACGGGGGCTGCGACTGCGACCGGCGTATTCCGCGAGGACATCGTCTTCACCGACACGCCAGGCCGCAAGTGCACGTCGAACGACCAGCCCTGGACGGTGTCTCGATCTCTAGCGCCCGCGAGGAAGTCCATAGAGCCCGGCACCTACTCGGGCAGCGGCTACAGCCCTGCCTTCCTTGTCCCGGCTGGCGCCGGGAGCGTGTTGAACTTCTCGATCCCGGTCGGCGGTGCCAGGGTCAACTGTGCAGGCGGCGGTTCGTATGACACTCCTTTCAAGATCCTGAAGGCGACGATCAAGCGGGACCGGTCGTTCACCGCCAAGACCTCTCAGAGCGGCGTGGTCGGCGGGGCCAATGCGACCATCTCCTACTTCGTCACCGGGTACTTCCAGGGTCCGAACGCGACCGGGGCGACGACTGTGGCCGGCGTATTCCGCGAGGACATCGTCTTCCCCGACACGCCCAACCGCACGTGCACGTCGAACGACCAACCCTGGACGGTGTTTCGATCTGGCTAGGCGTCGAGCGCCGGACGAAGCTGTCGACATCTGCAAATGAAGGGACTCCTCCATGAGTAGCGGGAACATGCCGACCTGCGCGAATTGCGGCAACGAGGTGCGGGAGGGTGCGCGGTTCTGTGCGAGCTGCGGCGCTTCTTTAACGCCGCAGGATCAGCAGCCCTCGCCCGCCGAGCCTCCCCCAGTCGCCTCGTCAGCGAGACAGCGGCCCCTGCGCTGGGTCGCTGTGGCAGCGGCAGCTGTGTTGCTCGTCGCGGGAGGCGCGGCTGCCGCCATCGCACTCACCGGCGACGACGAACCCAGTCAGGCCGAGCTGACGGAAATTGTCGATGCCCTCCTTTCCGACACGACCGAGACCGGACCCGTTCGGCGACACCACCGACACGACCGACACCTTCGGCGACGCCACGATGTCTACCGACACGACCGCAACCAGCGATGCTGTCAACGCTGGGGAACCCGCCACATGGAACGGAGATGCATTCACGGTCACAGACGTCGAGACGAGTGACACGGCTCCCGTTGCGGATCTCTTCGGCGAGAAGCGGGAAGCAGAGAACGGCGTCTGGCTGAGCTTCAAGATCACGCCCGCGGACGGCAACGACTCCGACGTGTTCAGCACCACCTTCCACGAGAACATGCAGATCAGGGGCGGCGACGGGGCCGTGTACGACGATGTGCTAGCCAACCTCCAAGAACAGGACTTCGCGAATGAGGACGACTTCCTCGTCTGGATCGACATCCCCGAGGCCGCCGTGAGCGGAGCAGTTCTCGAGATCTATGACGGGCTACACACAGTGGACCCTGACCCGAGTAACCCCTTCGTCGACCCAGTGCCTGATCCCGCCTACGCGACGCGCGTCAACCTCGGTGTGTGAGAGGGAGTAGCGCTCACAACAACCGTCGCTTCACCTTCAGTCGAGCAACGGCGGCGCAGGCACGTCAGATTGGCTGCATACGCCATTGCCTCGTCACCCCAGATACTCGACAACGAGGGCCATGGCTTCACTCGTGGTCATGGCGACCCGGGGTCAGACCCGTGGGGTCTGACCCGTAGGATCGCCCCAGGCGCCGCCGCCGGGGGTCTCGATCCGGACGACATCGCCCGCGTCGAGATCGGTGGTCACGAACGCGGGCAGCTCCTCGCCGTTCAGGAGGTTCCGGCCAGGCAGGCCGTCGCCACCTCCTTGCGTACCGCGCGGCGCGAGCTGCCGCCGCTGCGTGAGGAGGGACAGGCGGCAGCGCTCGAGGGCGCGCAGCTCGCGGACGACTCCGTCTCCCCCACGGAAGCGCCCGGCGCCACCGGATCCGAGTCGAAGCTCATAGCGCTCGACGCGCAACGGGTACTGGAGCTCGAGCGCCTCGATCGGCGTGTTGAGCGTGTTCGACATCGCGACGTGGACCGCTGAGGGTCCGTTCGCGTCCGGGCACGCGCCCTGACCGCCGCCGATGGTCTCGTAGTACGTGAAGCGGTCGTTTCCGAAGACGACGTTGTTCATCGTCCCCTGGCCCTGGGCGGGGACGGGCAGCGCCTGTGCGAGCGCCGCGAACACAACGTCGACGATGCGGCTCGACGTCTCGGTGTTCCCCGCGACGACCGCTGCCGGAGGGAGGGCGTTGACGAGGCACCCCTTCGGCGCGCGGACGGTGACCGGCTCGAACGCCCCGCCCGACGCCGGAAGGTCGGGCGCGGTCACACAGCGGACGACGTAGAAGCACGCGGAGCGCGTGACCGAGAGCGGGCAGTTCACGTTTCCCGCGACCTGCGGGTCCGTGCCTGCGAAATCGATGTCGATCGAGTCGCCTGCCACCGTGACCGCAGCTCGGATCTCGACGAGCCCGTCGGCGCGCTCGAGGTGGTCGACGGCCTCGTAGCGGCCGTCCGGCAGGCCCCGAAGGGCGGCGCGTACGACGCGCTCCGAATACGCGAGGAGCTCGTCCATCGCCGCAGCTACTTGCTCCCGACCTCGGCGTGCGCAGACGGCGTCGAGCCGCTCGTCGGCGAGGCGATGTGCAGCAAGCTGGGCGCGGAGGTCTCCTCGGCGCTCGTCCGGGTTGCGCATCTGGGCGACCAGGCGTTCGAGCGTCGCGTCGTCGAGGCGGGTGGGAGGGATCACGACGCCTTCCTCGGCGAGCGTGGTCGAGCCTGCGGGGAGGCTGCCAGGCTCCGAGCCCCCGACATCCGCGTGGTGCGCGCGCGTTACCGCGTATCCGAGTGGCGTTCGCGTGACGATCGTCAGGTCGGGGAGATGGGTACCGCCGGCGTAGGGGTCGTTGAGGATCCACGGTTCACCAGGACGTGGATCGTGCGCTCGAACAGCGGCCACCGCTTCGGGCATCGCTCCGAGATGAACGGGGATGTGCTCCGCCTGCGTCACCATGCGCCCGGCCTCGTCGAAGAGCGCAGTCGAGCAGTCGCGGCGCTCCTTGATGTTCGCGGAGAACGCCGAGCGGATCAGGACCGCGCCCATCTCCTCCGCGATTGCGCGGAGCGCGCTGCCGATGACCTGCAGCTCGACAGGGATGAGTGGACGGATCATCCGCTCCTCCGGAGGACGAGGGTTCCGTGGGCATCCGTCTCGCCGGCCCATCCGCCGGGCACCCAAGCGGTCGCGCCGTCGAGCTCGAGCGGTTGCGGGCCGGAGACGACGACGTGCGGACCGGAGAGCGCGATCTCCGGTCCTGGTCGCACGTCTGCGGTACGGATGGCGACGAGCTCGATCGGACGCGCTCGGTCCGCGTAGCCGTACCGGTCTGCGTGGGCAGCATGGAATCGCGCGGGAAGATCCGGGCCGAGCCGCACGGTCAGCTCGAACGACTGGCCGGCGTAGCGGAGGTCGGCCTCGCCCTCGTCAGGCAGCTCGCCTGCGTCGGAGAGGGGCGTCACATGCGACTGCACGTGATCGCGTCGCTCGTCCGCGGCAACCAGCCCGAGTGCCGAGAGGACCCCGGCGGCGGCCGGCACGAGAACGGTGTTCATCCCGAGCTCCTCGGCGAGTGCGCAGGCATGCAGCGGGCCGGCGCCGCCGAAGGCGACGAGCGCGAAGTCCCGCGGATCGAGGCCCTGTTCGACCGAGACGACGCGGAGGGCGCGCACCATCTCGGCGTCGACGACCTGGATCACCGCGTGTGGATCAAGATTGCCGAGCGCTCGCTCGGCCGCCTCTCGGTCGAGGTGGATCCCACCGGCGAGAGTCTCGGGAAGCCGTCCGAGCAAGAGGTTCGCATCGGTCACGGTCGCGAGTTGGCCGCCCTTCCCGTAGCACGCCGGACCGGGATCGGCGCCTGCGCTCTCCGGACCCACGCGTAGTGCACCGCCTGGATCTCTCCACACGATCGAGCCACCCCCCGCTCCGACCGTATGCACCGCGAGTGTCGGGAGACGGACGGGAAAGCCGCCCACGGTTCGCTCGTGCTCGCGCGTGGCCTCCCCACCGACGATCGCGCAGACATCAGTCGACGTGCCACCCATGTCGAACGCGATCGCGTTCTCGAAGCCGGCGAGCGCAGCCATGCGTCCCGCTCCGACCACGCCTGCGGCTGGTCCGGAGAGGAGCGCGAACGCCGCATGCCCGGCCGCCTCCTCGAGTGTGGCGAGTCCGCCCGACGAGCGCATGACGAGCGGTTCGAGCAGGCCCTTCCTCCGGCAGGCTTCGGAGAGCGCGTTGAGGTAGCTGCCGAGCACGGGGCCTAGATACGCGTCGATGACGGTCGTCGACGCACGCTCGTACTCCCGGAACTCCGGAGCCACCTCGTGTGAGGCGACGACGTGTGCCCGAGGATGCCGTCGGCGGAGCTCGGCGGTCACGGACTGCTCGTGGCCCGGATGGCGGAACGAGAAGAGGAGGCATACCGCGATCGCGTCGGCGTCGACGTCGTCGAGCGACCCGAGATCGAGCGCGAGCAGCACGCCGTCCGGTCCCATCCGCTCGGCGACACCGGAGCAGAGCTCCAGCGGAACGAGCGGCGCGGGGTGGTCGACGCACGGCCGGTAGAGATCGGCGCGCGTCTGCCGCCTGAGGTGAAGCAGGTGCTCGAAGCCGGCGGTCGTCACGAACGCCGTTCTGGCTCCCCGCCGCTCGAGCAGCGCATTCGTCGCGATGGTCGTCCCGTGCGTGAAGCGATCGACGTCGCCCGCGCCCACGAGCTCCGCCGCGGCGAGCACGGATTCCTCCTGGTTCGGCGCCGTCGGCACCTTCGCCGTGCGAATCGTCCCGTCGCTCACCAGCACGGCGTCCGTGAACGTGCCACCGACGTCGATTCCCAGCAGTGTCGCGGGCGCACGCATCCGCGCATTCTCGATCAGGGACGCGAGTAGAGTGTTCGGCGCATCGTGGAGCGCCTCGTCTGCCTCGGTCTCAGCCATCGCACCGCGCCGGTGGAGCTGCGCGAGCGCTTCGGCACGCTCGGGCTCGGCGCGGAGCGCTGTCCTTGGGTGATCGAGCACGTCGTGCTCTCGACCTGTTACCGGGTCGAGCTCTATGCCTATCTCGTCGACGGCGTCGAGGATGGTCGGAGCGCGCTGATCGAAGCGCTGGCCGATGCTCACGACGTCGACCGCAGGACGCTCGTCGACCATCTCTACGTGCACTCGGGCGAGGACGTCGCACGGCATCTGTCCCGCGTGGCCGCCGGTCTCGACTCGCTCGTTCTCGGCGAGGCGGAGATTCTCGGGCAGGTACGGGATGCCTTCGAGTCGGCAGGCGCTGCAGCCGGCTCTGCGCTCTCGCTCCTCTTCCGCACGGCGATCACAGCCGGGCGCAGGACGCGGGCGGAGACGTCCGTCGGGGCGAATCCGGGGACAGCGAGCTCGATGGCGATCTCGCTCGTCGAAAGCTCGCTCGGAGATCTGCACGGCAAGCGCGCACTCGTCGTCGGTGCCGGCCAGATCGGCGTCCAGACGCTCAGGGCGCTCGCCAGCCGCGGGATCACGAATCTCGGTGTCGCGAACAGGACACCGGAGCGTGCTGCCGAGGCGGCCGCCCCGGTAGGTGCGTCCACCTACCGGTTCTCGGAGCTCGCTCAGGCGCTTGCCTGGGCCGACTTCGCCGTGACGGCTACCAGCTCGGAGACACCCGTGGTCGACGTGGATCTCGCTCGCAGCGCGGTCAGCGATCGGCCGGACCGCCCGCTCGTGCTCGTCGACCTCGCCGTTCCGGCCGACGTTGCCCGGGAGGTCGCGGAGCGTCGAGGGAGTCAGCCTGTTCGACGTCGACGACCTTCGGGCAGGGCTCGACGGCGCGCTCGAATCGAGGCTTCGCGAGGTACCGAAGGTCGAGGAGATCGTCGAGGAGGAAGTCGAGGCGTTCGGACGGCGTTACCGCGAGCTCGAGGTCGAGCCGCTCCTGGCATCGCTTCGACTCAGAGCCGAGGCCATTCGCGAGCAGGAGCTCGAGCGTGCACTCGGCCGGCTGGGCGATGTCGATCCCGAGACCGCAGCGCAGCTCGAACGCTTCTCGCGCTCACTCGTGACGAAGCTTCTGCACGAACCGACCGTGCGCCTTCGAGAGCGTGCCGGTGAAGGCGACGCGGACGACGTCGCCATCGCCGTGCGCGAGCTGTTCGGGCTTCCCGCGCCGCGCGAGCCGTGAGCCCCGCACCGCCCCGAGAGGCGGTCGTGGTCGGAACGAGAGGTTCGGCGCTGGCACGCCGCCAGACGTCGCGTGTTGTCGAGCTTCTCCAGGCGTCGGCCGCAGCTGTGACCTATGAGGAGCGCCCGATAGTCACCGAGGGTGATCGCACGCAGGGAACCGGCGAGCCGCTGCCCGAGATCGGCGGCAAGGGGCTCTTCACCGCGGAGCTCGAAGACGGTCTTCGCCGTGGCGAGCTCGACATCGCTGTCCATTCCCTGAAGGATCTTCCGACCGAGGAGCCCACGGGGATCGTCGTCGGAGCCGTTTGCCTTCGCGAAGACGTTCGCGACTGTCTCGTGGCGCGCGGCGGACGTGCGCTCGCAGAGCTTCGGGCAGGCGCGGTCGTGGGCACCAGCAGCCTCAGACGCACGGCGCAGCTCCGGGCGTTGCGCGCCGATCTCGACGTGCGGTCGATCCGGGGGAACGTCGACACCCGCATCCGCAAGGTGCACGACGGCGAGTTCGACGCGGCGGTCCTGGCGGCGGCGGGAGTCCAGCGGCTCGGGCTCGAAGCGGACGTCTCCGAATGGCTGAGCCCGGAGACGATGCTGCCTGCGCCGGGGCAGGGCGCCCTGGCGGTGCAGTGTCGCGCGGGCGATGGACGCGTGCTCGCCCTCCTCGCCGCGATCGACGACCCCGAAGCTCGAGCGACGACAACTGCAGAGCGTGCCTTCCTCCGAACGCTCGGCGGCGGGTGCGCGGCCCCCGTTGCGGCTCACGGAAAATGGAACGCGGGAAGGGTGGTGCTGGATGGGCTCGTCGCGTCGCCCGACGGTCGCCACGTCGTGCGCGTTGCCGGGGAGGGAGAGCCCGAGGAGGTCGGGTTACGCCTAGCTGGCGAAGCGCTGGCCGCGGGTGCGGATCGGATCCTGCGGGACCTTCGTGACTGAGCGTCCGCTCGCCGGCCGTCGGATCGCGGTCACGCGTCCCCGGGAGCAGGCGCGTGTGCTGGCCGACGCGCTCGAGCACCTCGGCGCGAGCGTCTTCGTCGTCCCGTTGATCGCGATCGAGCCGATCGACGACCCGAAGCTCGAGCGTCGGATCTGGACGGCTACGACTGGATCGTGTTCACGAGCGCGAACGCGGTGGCCACGATTCGCGACCGCGCAGCGTCCCTGGGTGACGCAAGGTTGCGGCCGTAGGCCCGGCGACGGCGACGGCGGTGCGAGTGCTCGGTGTCGAGCCGTCGTTCGTGCCCGAGCGCTTCGCGGGTGAGGAGCTCGCGGCCGGCTTGGGGCCGCTCGGCGAGGCGCGGATCCTTCTGCCGCAGGCCGACATCGCCGACCCCGGGCTCGCCGAGGAGCTACGAGGACGGGGAGCGGTGGTCGACGTCTTGCCGACATATCGCACCGTGGAGGTCGAGCTCACGGCGGCCGAGCTCGCGGAGCTCCGTAGCGCTCACGTCGTCGTGCTTGCGAGTGGATCCGCGGCTCGCAGTCTCGCCTCGCACGGAGGAGCCGCCGATGCTCTCGTCCTCTGTATCGGCCCGAAGACGGCCGTCGCGGCACGCGAGGTCGGACTACCGGTCGGTCTTGTCGCCCACGAGGCGACCTCCGAGGGCATGATTCAGGCCCTTGTGCTGCATTTCCAGGAGTTCTGAGTGACTGAATTCGACGCCCGATCGATCGAAGCGCTCCAGCCAGGAGCGCAGCGGCCACGGCGCTGGCGACGAACCGCTGCCTTGCGCGAGCTCGTCCGCGAGACGACGCTGTCGCCCGACGACCTCGTCTTTCCGCTCTTCGTCGTGTCCGGCGAAGGGGTGCGCGACCCGATCCCCTCGATGCCCGGCATCGACCAGGTCTCGACCGATCTCCTCGGCGCCGAGGCACAGGAGTTGGCCGCGCTCGGGATCAAGGCCGTGCTCCTCTTCGGGATCCCCGCGACGAAGGATCCGCTCGGGCTCGAGAGCCATGCCGAGGACGGCGTGGTCCAGGAGGCGGTTCGTGCGCTCAAGGCGGCGAGCCACGAGCTGGTCGTTGTGACAGACGTCTGCCTCTGCGAGTACACGGATCACGGCCATTGCGGGCTCCTCGGGGAGGACGGTTACGTTCTGAACGACGAGACCCTCGAGATTCTCGGCCGCATCGCCGTCTCGCATGCAGAGGCGGGCGCAGACGTCGTCGCACCGAGCGGAATGCTGGACGGGATGGTCGGTGCGATTCGCACCGCGCTCGACGCAGACGGCTTCGAAGGGACGGCGATCCTCTCGTACGCGGTCAAGTATGCGTCTGCGTTCTACGGCCCATTCCGCGACGCGGCGCAGGGCGCGCCCGCGTTCGGCGACCGGAAGTCGCACCAGATGGACCCCGGCAACGCGCGCGAGGCGATCCGGGAAGTCGCTCTCGACGTCGAGCAAGGCGCGGACGCCCTCCTCGTCAAGCCTGCGCTCGGATACCTCGACGTCGTTCGCCGTGTGCACGAGAGCTTTCCCGAGCGCCCGCTCGCGGCCTACAACGTGAGCGGTGAGTACGCGATGCTGAAGGCAGCGGCAGCGAACGGCTGGCTGGACGAGCGTGCGGCCGTGCTCGAGGTGCTCACCGGGATCCGGCGCGCCGGTGCAGATCTCATCGTCACGTACCACGCCAAGGAGGCTGCGGCCTGGCTGCAGCAGGGCGCATGAACGCCAGAATCGACGAGCGTCTCGACGAAGCACGACCCGGCGAGGCCGACGTCGCGGAGCATGGACGTACCGCCGACGGTGAGACGACCTCGCTCGACCGGCGGCTCTACATGCAGCTGCACGCGTTCGGGGGCACGAGCGACACGGCCGCACTCAGCGCCGCGCTCGAGGCATCCGGTGTCGAGGCGGTCCTCTACGAGGACGTCAACGACCCCGAAGGGGTAGCCGTTCTGACTCTTGCGGAGGATCCGAGCGAGTTCGTCTCCGGGGTGCGGAGCTTCCTCCAGAAACCCCCGTTTGCCGAGCTCGTGCGCAAGCCCGAGCTGACCATGCTCGGGCGCACCTACGCGATCGGCTACGAGCCGGACCTCGACGAGGCCCTCGTCGCGCGTCCTCGCGGCCGCGTGCTCGATCCGGCTCTCCGCTGGGCGATCTGGTACCCGCTGCGGCGTTCTGGCTCGTTCGAGCAGCTCTCGCGAAAGGAGCAGGACACGATCCTGATGGAGCACGGCGGCGTGGGAATGGCGTTCGGCCGGGCGGGGCTCGGTTACGACGTCCGCCTTGCGTGCCACGGGCTCGACCAGGCGGACAACGACTTCGTGATCGGGCTCGTCGGTCCCGAGCTCCACCCGCTCTCGATCATCGTCCAGCGGATGCGAAAGACGAAGCAGACCTCGCTCCACCTCGAGCGGCTCGGGCCGTTCTTCGTGGGCAGGGTGGCGTGGCAGAGCCGCGCGGCGTGACGGTCGAGCCGGCGGTCACCGGCAGACGCCGAGCCGACCTCGCTCGTCCTGCGCGCGTATCGCGGGCTACCCACGGCGAGAACCCCTGTCTGGCTGCTTCGCCAGGCGGGTCGGTACATGCCCGAATACCGCGCGTTGCGCGAGCGCCACTCGATGCTCGAGCTGATCCGAACCCCCGAGCTCGCAGCAGAGGTGACGCTGCAACCCGTCGAAGCGTTCGGCGTCGAGCGGCGATCATCTTCTCGGACATCCTGCCGCCGCTCGTCGGCATGGGGCTCGACCTCGACTTCGTCAAGGGCGACGGCCCCCGGATCGGCAATCCCGTCTCGACGCCGCGTGACGTCGATCTCCTCGCTGCTCCTCCCGCCGAGGAGACGATGGCCGGGACGCTCGAGGCGATCCGGCTCGTCCGTGCCGAGCTCGAGTCGCGCGACGTGCCCGTGATCGGCTTCGCGGGAGCACCGTTCACGCTCGCGAGCTATGCGATCGAAGGCGGGGCGTCGAAGGACTTCGCGAAGACGAAGGCGTTCATGCTCTCCGAGCCGGCCGCCTGGAAGCGTCTGCTCGGGAAGCTCGACGACCGTTCAGGCCGACTACCTGCTCGCACAAGCGAGGGCGGGAGCTCAGGCACTCCAGGTCTTCGACTCGTGGGCAGGGCGGGCGCTCGGCCGGGAGGACTATCTCCGCTACGTCGCACCCACGAACCGCGAGCTCTTCGCTGCCGTGTCGCGGGCCGATGTGCCGGTGATCAACTTCTCGCTCGGGGTGAGCGCGTACCTGGCCGACGCCGCGGGCTGCGGCGGTGACGTCGTCGGGCTGGACTGGCAGCTCCCACTCGACGAGGCATGGGGAGCCGTCGGCTTCGACCGTCCGGTTCAGGGGAATCTCGACCCGATCTCGCTGCTCGCGCCCTGGCGCGAGCTCAGCGCCCGCGTCGACGCCGTCCTCGACCGTGCGGGCGGGCGGCCCGGGCCACGTCTTCAACCTCGGCCACGGGATCGTTCCGCAGACACCCGTCGACAACGTTCGTCGGCTCGTCGAGCGCGTGCAGGAGCGAACGTCATGACGGTGCGGCTTCCTGTGGGCGTGCTCGTGATGGCCTACGGCGGGCCCGAGTCGCTCGAGGAGATTCCCGGCTATCTCGCAGACATCCGCGCGGGGCGGACGACGCCCCGGACCGTCGTCGAGGAGATCAGTGCGAACTATCGCGCGATCGGTGGCCGGTCACCGCTTCTCGATGTCAGCCGCCGCCAGGTCGCCGCCCTCGCCGGAGCGCTCGGCGAGCCCTACCGCTGCTATCTCGGGATGCGGCACTGGTCGCCCTGGATCGAGGACGTCGTCGGTGAGATGGTCGCGGACGGCGTCACGCACGCGGTCAGCGTCGTCCTCGCGCCTCATTTCAGCGCACTGTCGGTCGCTCGCTACCAGCAGAGAGTCGCCGATGGGCTCGAGCTCTATCGCGGCCAGATCGACTTCGAGCACGTGCCGAGCTACCACGACGCGCCGGGTTTGATCGAGGCGTTCGCCACGCGAGTCGCCGAGGGCGTCTCACGCTGGCCGGCCGAGGATCGGG
Organism: uncultured Actinomycetes bacterium; assembly: GCA_963756925.1. Lineage (GTDB taxonomy): Bacteria > Actinomycetota > Thermoleophilia > Gaiellales > Gaiellaceae > GMQP-bins7. The sequence goes on from CAVWPL010000012.1 coordinate 560,769, forward strand.
ACCGCGTACACGTCGTCTTCAGTGCCCACAGCCTTCCCGAGCGGGTGCTCGCGTCTGGAGACCCGTACAACGCCCAGTGTCGGGAGACGGCCCGGCTCGTCGCCGAGCGCGCCGGAATCGCGGCCGAGAGGTGGTCGTGGAGCTACCAGTCGGCAGGTCGAACGCCCGAGCCCTGGGCAGGCCCGGATCTCGGCGAGCACCTCCAAGTCCTTGCCGAACAGGGCGCCCGGGACGTCGTGGTCGTTCCCGTCGGGTTCGTCTCCGATCACGTGGAGATCCTGTTCGACGTCGATGTGAAAGCGCGGGCGATCGCCGAGCGCTGCGGCATTCGGCTAGAGCGCCCACCTCGTTGAACGAGGACCCGATCTTCATCGACGCTCTCGCCGAGCTGGTGCGCGAACGGGCGACTCGCTGGTTGGCGGAGGCTCGCGCGGCATGACGATCGTCGTCGTGGGCGGAGGGATCGCCGGACTCGCGGCGGCTCGGCGGATCGAGGCTCTCATGCCGAGCGAGAAGGTCGTGCTTGTCGAGCGGGAGCCGAGCGTCGGCGGAAAGCTCATCACGGAGCAGCGCGAGGGCTTCGTGATCGAGGGCGGGCCCGACAGCTTCCTGTCGCGGAAGGAGCGAGGCGTCGGTCTCTGCGAGGAGCTCGGGCTCGCACCCGAGCTCGTCGGGCGGCGACCCGAGAACGCCCGAAGCTACGTGCGGCGCGGCGTCGGTTGCACCCGCTTCCCGAAGGCCTCACGGGAATGATCCCGACGAATCTCGACGCGTTGAACGGCAGCGAGCTGCTCTCGGCGTCAGGCCAGGGGCGACTAGCCGACGAGCTCGACATTCCGGCGGAGCCACCGAACGGAGATGAGTCGATCGCCGCCTTCGTCTCACGCCGTCTCGGGCGGGAGGCCTACGACAACCTCGTGGAGCCGCTGATGACCGGGATCTACGGCGGCGACGGCGAGCAGCTCTCGCTGCAGGCGACCTTCCCGAACCTGCGCGCGCTCGAGGTCGAGCACGGAAGCCTTGTCCGCGGATTGCAAGCGCAGTCCGCGGACCAAGGCAGCCGCTTTCCGCCCTTTCTCACGCTCAGGCCGGGAATGGAATCACTCGTGCGGGCTCTCGTCGACCGTTTCGAGCGCACGGGGCTCGTCACCGGCCGGACGGTCACCCGCCTCTCCCGGAGCAGTCGCTGGATACGAGGTCGAGCTCGACGACGGTCGGACGATCGCACGCCGCCGGAGTCGTGGTCGCACTGCCGGCGTTCGTCGCGGCCGAGATCCTGGTGGACGTCGACGCCGAGCTCGCTGCGACCCATGCCGAGATCCCCTATGCATCGTCGGCGATCGTGACGTTGGCGTTCAGGCAGGAGGACGTGGCGGGCGCGCTCGACGGCTACGGCTACGTGGTGCCGCGGTCCGAAGGCTCGGATGTGCTCGCGTGCACGTGGACGTCGAGCAAGTGGGAGGGTCGAGCACCTGAAGGATTCGTCCTGATCCGGGTGTACGCGGGCCGCTTCGGTGCGCGTGACGTGACGGCCGACTCGGACGACAACCTCGTCCGCCTGGCGCTGGAGGAGATGCGACTGCTCGGAATCGCCGCGCGAGCCTGCGCTGACTCGCATCCATCGCTGGCCGCAGTGGGATGCCGCAGTATGTCCTCGGCCATCCGGAGCGACTCGAGCGGATCGACACGGCGCTGGCGCGGCATCCCGGACTCGCCGTCGCCGGGGCCGCGTACCGTGGCGTCGGGATCCCGGACTGCATCCACTCGGGGGAGCAGGCCGCCGCTCGTCACCGCGCCTCTCGGCCGCCCACCGATGACTGCGCGCTACCCGAGCCAAGTTACAAGTTGTTACAAGGGTTCCAGAGGCGCGCGTTGACGGGCGAACGGCGTCGATCGGACGAGCTGTTCGCGGAGGCCCTGAACCTCTTTCCCGGCGGCGTCAACTCACCCGTTCGCGCGTTCGGCGCGGTCGGCGGCACTCCGGTGTTCATCGAGCGCGGGGAGGGCGCCTACCTCGTCGACGTCGACGGCAACCGGTACGTCGACTACGTGCTCTCGTGGGGCCCGTTGATCCTCGGCCACGCTCACCCGCGAGTCGTCGCTGCGCTCGAGGACGCCGTGCGGCGCGGCACGAGCTACGGCGCGCCGAGCCCGCTCGAGGTCGAGCTCGCCGAGCTCATCCGCGAGGCGATGCCGTCGCTCGAGCTCGTTCGCTTCGTCAACTCGGGCACCGAGGCGACGATGAGCGCGCTCCGCCTGGCGCGTGCGTTCACCGGGCGCTCGAAGATCGTCAAGTTCACCGGCTGCTATCACGGTCACGCCGATCTCCTCCTCGTGCAGGCGGGCTCGGGCGTCGCGACGCTCGGCCTCCCCGACTCGCCCGGCGTCACGCCCGGCGCGGTCGCGGACACGCTCACCGCTCCGTTCAACGACCTCGCCGCCGTGCGGGAGCTGTTCGCAGCGCACGCGGGAGACGATCGCCGCGGTCATCGTCGAGCCGTTCGCCGGGAACATGGGGCTCGTCCTTCCCGAGGACGGATTCCTCGACCGGGCTCCGCGAGCTGACGTCGGCCGAGGGCGCCCTGCTGGTGTTCGACGAGGTGATGACCGGCTTCCGCGTCCATCCTGGCGGCGCCCAGGCGCTGTACGGCGTGACGCCCGACCTGACGACGCTCGGGAAGGTGATCGGCGGCGGGCTTCCCGTCGGGAGCGTACGGCGGCCGGCGCGAGGTCATGGAGCTCGTCGCCCCGTCCGGGCCCGTGTACCAGGCGGGCACGCTCTCGGGCAATCCGCTCGCGATGACCGCCGGGATCGAGACCGTTCGTGCCATCGCCGAGCCAGGCGTCTGGAGCGGCGTCGCCGAAGCTTGCGAGGCGCTCGCACGTGGTCTTGCCGAGGCCGCACGAGAGGTCGGGGTGTCGGTGCAGGAGGCGCGCGCCGGGACGATGCTCGGCCTGTTCTTCGCGGAGGACCGCGTCACGAACTGGGAGTCGGCCAAGCGAGCCGACACGGAGCGCTTCGCTGCGTTCCACCGGGCGATGCTCGAGCGCGGTATCTACCTCCCGCCGTCGCAGTTCGAGGCCTGGTTCGTCTCGACGGAACACGGCGACCGCGAGATCGAGGCAACGGTCGCAGCGGCGCGCGAGGCGTTCGCCTCCTTACCATCGCCGGCTTGAAGGGTTGTCGGTGAAGGTTCTTCTCGTGACGCTCTACTTCCCCCCCGCCGGAGGCGGCGGAGTCCAGCGCTCCCTCAAGCTCGCGCAGTACCTCCCTGCGCTGGGGATCGAGACGCACGTGCTCGCGCCCGACGATCCGAAGTGGATCCACCGAGATCCCGACCTGCGCGTACCGACCCAGGCGTGGGTGCATCGCGCGCACTACGTCGGGCCAAAGGCGCGACGTCCCGCCGAGGAGCTGCACAAGACGTCCGGGCTGGACCGTGCACTCGCGCACGCGCGCATCGCGACGCGCCGAGTGCTCGTGCCGGATGCCAGCGTGACGTGGAATCTCACTGCGATTCCGGCGGCTATCAGGATTGCGCGCAGGGAGGGGATCGACGCCGTGATCACGACGTCTCCGCCGGGTTCCGTTCACTTCGTCGGTGCCGCGGTCAAGCGGGCCACGGGTGCGCGCTGGCTCGCAGACGTACGGGACGCGTTGGTTGCGAACCCGCACCGTCGAGCCGACACTGCGGCGACACGCGCGAAGCAGGCGGCGAACGTCCAGGTCGGCCGTCTCGTCGCGCGCTACGCCGACGGGATCACGGCCGTCTCCGACGCAATCGCGGACGAGCTGCGCGGGCTGTCCCCGCGTGGAGCCGTGCGCACGATCGCGAACGGGTGCGACTTCGACGACTTCGCAGGACTCGAGCTACGAGCCAGGTCCGCGCTTTCGGATCACGCACACCGGCAGCTTCTTCGGGAAGCGAGATCCCCGCCCGTTCCTGCAAGCACTCGCCGACTCGGAGCTCGACGCCGTTGCGCGATTCGTGGGTGACTTCCGCGCGTCGGATCGCGAGTGGGCAGAGGGGCTCGACCTCGGCGACAGGCTCGAGCTGATCGACTACTCGCCTCGTTCCGAGTCACTGCGGCTCCAGCGCAACTCGGAGGCGCTCCTCCTGCTCGTGCCGGAAGCGGGCGGGAGGGGGAAGGGCGTGCTCAGCGGAAAGGTCTTCGAGTACCTCGCCGCCGGACGACCGATTCTGGCCGCCGTCCCGCCCGACGGCGCAGCCGCGACGCTGATCCGCGAGACGGGAGCCGGAGCCGTCGTCGCACCGGATGACGTCGCCGGCCTTCGGGCGGCGCTCGAAGACTTGCATCGCCGCTTCCTCGACGGCGGCCTGCCATCGGTGGAGCTCGCAGAGGACGTCCGGAATCGGCTCTCCCGGCAAGCTCGGGTCGAGGAGCTGGCCGCACTGCTCCGAGAGATCGTTACGCTCGAGCGGCCGTGACGACACACGCCTTGTCCCTCGGCCGCGCGGCGCGCGAGCGCGTTCTCGTCCAGCCCGCGATCGACGGTCTCTTCCTCACGACGATCCTCTTCGTCACCTTTGCGAAGGTTCACTGGGAGCTCGCCGCCGACCTCTCCCTCGCCGATGTCCTCACGGCAGCGTTCCTCATCGTGTTCGTCTGGGATCGGTTCGAGCGGGCTGACGCGGCGACTCACGCGGTCGTCGGTCGTCGCCCTGGCTTTCTTTGCCGCGTTCCTCGTCGTCTACCTCCTCGGGTTCTTCAATCTCGACACGGAGCAGGCGCTCACGCAGTGGACGAAGGGGATGGTCAAGTTCATGCTCCACTTCGGCTTCCTCGTCGCTGCGGTTTCACTTCTCGCGCGCCGCGCGCCGCGTTTTTACTGGTACGCGCTCGGGGCGTTCTGCGGCGGGATTGCGCTGAACGCGGTCTACGGGATCGTGCAGCTGCTCGTCGCGGAGGTCGGTGGGGGGAACCTGGACGCGATCCTGATCGAGCCGCTCACCGGTCGCGACACGGCGATCAACGTGTTCGGTGCGGTGGACGGACGAAGCGTGTTCAGGCCGAACGGCTTGACGGGTGATCCAAACCATCTCGGGATCGAGCTCGTCATCCCTCTTCTCGTGCTAACCCCGCTGTACCTACGGCTCGAGCGCGGTCATCGTCTCCAGCGTCCGCTTGCAGCGTTTCTCGCCTTCTGCCTCCTGGTGGAGCTCGCGACGCTCTCGCGAAGCGGACTGCTCGGGCTCGCTTGCGGCGCGCTCATTCTTGCGATTCCGTACCGTCGGTATCTCCGGAAGCCCGCGTTCTACGTCCCGTTCGGGGCCGTGTTCGTCCTGATCGCAGCCGTCGTCGTCGCGCGTTGGGACTTCTTCGAACGCGTCCTCACCGCTCGGACGCAAACGTCGAGAGCTGCGGCGTCGCCGCATTTCCTCGTGTACGAGTTCATCCCCGATGTGCTCTCGACGAATCCGTTCATGGGGCTCGGGCTCAACAACTTCGCTGTGTACTACGAGTTCGTGACCGGTCGTCCCGACTTCGGGCCGCACTCGTTCTACGTTGCGACCATCGTCGAAACCGGGCTCGTGGGGGCTGCCCTCTTCACGGTGTTCGTCCTCTGGATCTTCCGGCGGCTGGGTGCGGCCCGCAGGCTCGGCCGAGCTCTCTCGACCGCCTCCGACCCGCTTGCCGCACGCGTGCGGCCGCTGGCCTGGGGCATGACCGCCGCGCTCGTCGCAACGCTCGTCGCGAACGTCTTCTACCTCACGATGACCTTCTACTACTTCTACGTCTTCGCGACGCTCGCGGTGGCGGTTCCGGTGGTGTTCGGGCGGAGGGCTCCACCCGCGTCCGCCGGATGAAGATCGTCGTTCTGACGACGTCGTACCCGCGCTCCGAGGACGATGTCGCCGGCGTGTTCGTGAAGGACGCGGTGGACCAGCTGCGACTCGCTGGCGTCGACGTCGTCGTCGTGTCGCCGGCGTCGTTTCGCCACTTCGGGCTCGCATACGGACACGGGATTCCCGCGAACATCCGCAGGCGTCCTTGGCTCGCGCTCGTACTTCCGCTCTTCCTCGCGTCATATGCATGGGCGGCTCGGCGGGCGGCACGTGACGCGGATCTGGTGCACGCTCACTGGCTGCCGTCCGCACTTCCCGCTCTCAAGACAGGTAAGCCGTTCGTCGTCCAGCTCTGGGGGACGGACGCCGAGCTTGCGGGGCGGTTTCCATGGCTGGCTCGACCTCTCCTCCGTCGCGCGCGGCTCGTGCTCTGTCCGTCGGAAGCACTCGGAAACGTCGCCCGCGAGCTGGGCGCCAGGGACGTGCGCGTCGTCCCGAGCGGCGTCAACGTGCCGGAAGTCGTCGCCGACCCGGCCGACCCCCCACACGTCCTCTACGTCGGCCGTCTCTCGGAGGAGAAGGGCATCGTCGAGCTGCTCGAGGCGACGGAGGGGATGCCGCGAGTCATCGTCGGCGACGGGCCGCTCCGGGACCGCGTCCCGGATGCGGTCGGCTTCGTCTCTCCACGCGACCTCGGGCCGTACTACGAGCGAGCGGCGATCGTCGTCTGCCCGTCGCGGCGGGAGGGATACGGCGTCGTCGCTCGGGAGGCGATGGCACACGGGCGCCCGGTCGTCGCGACGGCAGTGGGCGGGCTCGCCGAGGCGGTCGAGAACGGCATCACGGGGGCGCTCGTCCCTTCTCGCGACGCCGGTGCGTTGAGGGGCGCGATCGAGAGGCTGCTCGGCGACCCTTCCCAGCGCGCGCGCCTGGGCGCCACTGCGCGCGAGCACGCTCGCGAGAAGTACTCGTGGGCAACGGCGACGCAAGCGCTCGTCGACGCGTATCGCGACGCCCTCAGCCGGTGAGGCAGTCGTCGGGCGCCACGCGGCGCTCGATTCGCCATCTGTTCTCTGCGAGGCGCAGGTCCCACGAGCCGGGGCAGCGACGGACGCGGGTGCCCGGGGCCATGATGAGCCACTCGGACTCTGCGGCCGCGCGCCCGCCGCCGCCGGGAGCCACGAGCGATATCCGCCGGGAGATCCTCGGGCCGAAGTAGGGGTGGATGTGGTGGTTGCCGGGGAGCGCGAGCGCAATGTGTGCGTCCTCGGGCACGTCTTCGGTCACGAACTTGACGAAGGCGCTCTGGCCGCTGAGGCTCGTCTGGATCTCCGACCGCGAGCGGCCCCAGATCGAAGCCTCTGCGAACAGCCCGGATGGCTTGCTCGCGTGGTTGCCGAGCGTCAGAAAAAGGGCGGTTGCGCCGATCGCCGCCGTGGCGGTCGAGATCGCCGTCGACCTCAGCAGGATCCCCCAGGTCGCGGCTGCGAGCGCGACCCCGAACACGAGGAACCGCCCGCGCCAGGGATCCCAGGTCACCGTGAGAGCGAGCGTTGCCAGGAGAAGCCACGGTGCGGCCGCCAGGGCCAGCGAGAGCGTCGGGAGCATCCTTCGCCGCCACGCGACGATCACGGCCACCGAGCCGGTGCCGAGAAGCAGGAGGCCGAGTGGCCCAAACCAGGAAAATGTCGGTTCGGCCAGCGTGTTGAGCTGCCAATCGACCTCGTCCAGGAACGCGAGAGGCGTGCCGAGGACGAGCCCGGTCTTGTACACGACCTTGACGCCGAGCCAGTGCACGAGCGGCAACGCGAGCACGCTCGCGGTAAGCGCCGCGCCAACGAGGACCGCGACGCCGAGCGCACGGGAGCGTCGGCATGAGAAGCAGTCCGATGCCGGCCACAACGCCGGCGGCCAGGACGTAGTAGAGAGCGATCAGCCGCGGCGCCCCGGGCATGTCGACGAAGCCGAGCGCCAGCCGCAGCGCGCTCACGACCGTGGCGGTGCCCGGCTGGCCGGCTTGCTGGTCGAGCTCCTTCGCGGCGCCACCGTCGAGCGACCCGGTCTCGACGATGTTGACGACGTACCAGGCCGATCCGGCCGCGAGTCCGGCGAGCACCGCTGCCGCTGCCGCCGGCCAGTGACGAGGCGGCCGGCCGAACGCGGCGACGACAGCCAGCGTCGGCAGGCAGAGAAGGCCGCTGAACTTGGTTCCGATCGCGAGCCCCACCGCCAGCGCGACGAGGAGGAGCGGCGCGCGTCCGGCTCGCAGGACGAACAGCGTCGCCGCGGCGAGGAAAGACGTCACGACGAGATCATTGAGCGCGGTCGGGGCCTGAAGGACGAGCACGGGTAGCGTGGCAAATGCAAGCGCCGCGAACAGCGCCTCCCGGTGGCCGAGCCCGATCCGGCGCGAAAGGCCGGCGACCGACAACGTGAGCGCTCCGTAGGCGAGAAGCTGGGGGAGCGCCGCGTAGCGATCGCTTCCGGAGATGACCATGGTCGCGAGCTGGCCGATCTCCGCATTCGGCGGGTTGACGTTCAGCCTCGGATCGGCAACGTCGGCGATGTACGCGATTCCGTGCTCCTGCAACCAGAACGACGCGCGAGCAAGGTGATAGCTCAGCGCATCCCAGTCGTTCGCAGGCGTGAGGAACGCGAGCGCGCCGACGTACAGGCTTGCGAGGGCGACGACGACGGCGAGGGCGAGGATCACGGGCTCCCGAAGGGCGCGCCGGGCCTGTGCCAGCGCGGGACGCGGGTCGGGCAGCGTCGGCCTGCCGCAGAAGTGCCAGACGACGACTGCGGCGACCAGGCCCACACCGATGGTGGCGAGCAGCGACCCGCGAGTGAGCGAACGCGTCGGCGAGAGAGCCAGTGACGCACCCACGAGCCAGGTCCACCCGAGCAGGTAGGTCGCCAGCAGGAACTCGATCGGCGATCGAAGCCTCAAGCAGGCGGCAGCGAGGCCGCCTGCCACCGCCAGCGCGCCGAATCCTGCGAGCAGGACCACGAGTCCTTCGAGCTCGGTCACCCGCCGACGCGGCTCACACCGAGCACGGACTGCCCGAACGGCGGTCGTCGACGTGCCTCGAGGTGTCTCGTCGGCGGGATGACGGCCCGGTCCCAGCCGCGGAGGACGATGCCCTCGCGGGGCGTCATGCGCAGGATCCGCATACCGACCGTCCACGCGAGGAGGCCGGGAGCGTTGACGTACCGCACGTCGACGACCTCGAGCCCGGCGTCGACGAATGCCGCTCGGAGCGAGTCCGTGGTGTAGCGACGGTGATGACCGATCGCCCGGTCGAACCGGCTCATTGCGAACGGAAACGCAGGCACGAACACGACGACCGCTCCGCCCCGACGCACGAGTCGCGCGGCTGCCTCGAGTCCCGCGACGTCGTCCTCGATGTGCTCGAGGACGTTTAATGCCACGACCGACGAGTGTTGCGCGCCGGCCGTTTCGAGTAGGTCGAGCTCTTGCACGGAGACCCGAGCGTCATCCGCGAAGCGAGAGCGAAGACGCTCGACCATGGCCGGGTCGGTATCGCTGACGGTCAGTCGCGGGAGGCCGCCGGCGAGCCAGAGCTCTGCGTACGTTCCGGTCCCGCTTCCGATCTCGATCGAGTCGTCTCCCAGGTGGGGCTGTACGAGCGAAGCGACCCAGGCGTTGTAGTTCCGGGCACCCTCGAGCGCCTCGAGAACGCGATGCTGAAGTGTCGGCGTCACCCCTGGGCGATTCGGCAACGGATCAACGTCCGTAGTACCCGCAACCCGTCTACCGCGGTCAGCTTCTTCCCCTCGTCGCGCGAGCGAGCCCGGTAGGTGATCGGCACCTCGTAGATCCGCTCGCCCGTCGTGAGAACGCGAGCGGCGATTTCCGGCTCGATCCCGAAGCCGCGCTCACGCAGGCGTAGGGACCGGAACAGCTCCGTGCGCATGGCCTTGTGACACGTCATCACGTCGGAGATCCAGCAGTTGTAGAGAAGATTCGTGACGAAGGTGACGAGCTTGTTGCCCATCACGTACCAGAATCCGTACGACGAGTGGGCGTGCCACGCCCGCGTGCCGAAGACGACGTTTGCCTCGCCCGCGAGAAGTGGTTCCAGCATTGGTGCCAGGTCCGACGCTCGGTACTCGAGATCTGCGTCCAGGACAGCAGCAAACTCCCGAGTCGCGTGCTCGAGCGCGGTGCGCACGGCCGCCCCTTTCCCGCGGTTGCGGTCGTGGAACACGACCTTGACTTCATTCCCCCAGGTCCCTTTGCGCAGGAGGTCGGCGGTCCCGTCCGTCGATCCGTCGTCGACGATGACGAGCTCTCGCTCCACGGGCAGCTCCGCGGAGAGCGCATCCGCCACGGCCCTCTCGACGGTCGCTCGCTCGTTGTAGACGGGCATGAGGATCGAAAGGCCTGCGGCCACCGGCAGACGTTAGCGTCCTTGCGTGAACGAGCATGGGGTTGTGACCCGGGAGGGTAATGGCGGTGGCCATGATCCTCCCTCGGGAGCGGTACGACGCGCTGCGACGATCGGGCTCGTCGTCGGGATCCCGGCGAGCCTCGTGTTCCTGTGGCTGGCCTTCCGCGATGCGAGCGTCGACGAGGTCCGGGAGGCCGCGCTCGAAGCGGATCCAGCGCTGATGTTGCTGGCCATCGCCTCCTTTGCCGGGTTGTACGCGTTCCAGGGGGCGCGGTGGCGAGTGATCGCCGAGCCGAGACGAACGGGGCTGCTCGCGCTGATCGAGATGGTCGTCGGAGCGGTCGCGTGCAACAACGTGCTCCCTGGCCGGATCGGCGAGCTGTTCCGTGCTCGCTGGCTCGCAGTGGCCGAGCCTATGTCCTCGGGACGGGCGCTTGCGACCGTCGGTCTCGATCGCGGCGCCGACGTGCTCACGCTCTTCGCGTTTCTCGCCGTGTCTCTTCCGTTCGTTGCCTCGACCTCCTGGGTCCTGCGCATAGCCCTGGGTGCCGTCGCACTCATCGCCGTCCTTGTCGTCCTCTTGCTCGGAGCTCGGCTGTACGCGGGGTCACGCCGACGCGACCGGCGTGCGCGCGGGCGGATGCGCCGTATCGCCCGAGATGTGGTCGACACCCTCGCCGAGCCGCTCGGGCGCCGCCGCGTTGCTCGCGCGCTCGGCCTGAGCATGGTTGCTTGGGGCTGGTTCGCTCTGGCCGTCTGGCTCGTCGCGCGCTCGCTCGGCCTGGAGCTCGACCCGATCGACTGTGTGTTCGTGACGGGCGTTCTGAACCTCGGCGTGGCGATCCCGTCGTCCCCAGGCTTTGTGGGCACATACCAGTGGCTTGCGGTGGCTGCTCTCGGCGTGCTCGACATCGGCCGCGAGAATGCGCTCGCCTTCTCGATTCTTCTCCAGGCGTCGTGGTACGTCCCCACGACGCTCGTCGGCGGGTTCCTCGTCCTCTTCCGGCTCGACTGGGGCTTGCGCGGGCGTGGGTGAGTAGCATCGTGGCCGTGCCGGAGCTCATCGTCGACGGCAAGCGGATCTCGGGCGACGGCCCCGCCTATGTGGTTGCCGAGATCGGGCACAACCACCAGGGGGACGTGGAGAAGGCGAAGGCGCTCATCCAGACCGCGAAGTCGTGTGGGGTGGACGCCGTGAAGCTTCAGAAGCGCGACAACCGCCGGCTCTACACGCGCGAGCTCTACGACTCGCCCTACGACAACGAGCACAGCTTCGGCGCGACGTACGGCGAGCATCGCGAGGCTCTCGAGCTTTCCGCGTCCGACTGGCTCGAGCTGCGCGAGTTCAGCCGCGAGGAGGGCGTCACGCTGTTCGCGACCGTGTTCGACGAGCCGAGCGCCGACTTTCTCGCCGAGCTCGGGACGCCGGCGTTCAAGATCGCCTCGGCGGATCTCGTGAACACGCCGCTTCTGCGTCACGTCGCCGCGCTCGGGAAGCCGATCTTTCTCTCGACGGGAGGCGGGACGCTGGACGACGTCGAGCGGGCCGTCGAGACGATTCTTCCCGTGAACCCCGAGCTGTGCCTCCTCCAGTGCACGGCGGCCTATCCGTGCGCTGTGGAGGAGCTCAACCTGGGCGTGATCGAGACATACCGCGAGCGGTTCCCGGAGCTAGTCATCGGCCTGTCCGATCACCAGAGCGGAATCGCGATGACCCTCGTCGGCTACATGCTCGGAGCGCGTGTGATCGAGAAGCACTTCACCCTCGACCACGCGTGGAAGGGATCGGATCACGCGTTCTCGCTGATGCCCGAAGGGATGCGCCGACTCGTTCGCGACCTTCGCCGCGTACCTACGGCGATCGGGGAGGGCCACAAGCATCCGCTCCCGAGCGAGCGGAGGCCGCTCGAGAAGATGGGCAAGAAGCTCGTGGCTGCCCGCGACCTTCCTGCGGGGCACGTCCTCGGGCTCGACGACCTCGTCGCGAAGTCACCCGCAGACGGCGGGCTTCCCCCGTACCAGGTCGAAGAGCTCGTCGGGCTACGGTTGCTTCGCGCCCTCTCGTTCGAGCAGGACGTCACCTTCCTCGACGTCGAGTCAGCCGGCGATCCAGCCGACGACCCGGCGGCGGCTCCGAGCGCGCGGGAAGCGTGACCGACCCTCTCTTCGACCTCACGGGCCGTGTAGCCGTCGTGACGGGTGGCATGGGACAGCTCGGCCTGGTCTATGTGAAGGGGCTCGTCGCGCGCGGGATGAAGGTTGCGATCTTCGACGTCGTCGGCGGTGAGCTGCCCGACGGTGTTCGTTCGTTCGAGGTGGATGTCACCGACCGCGAGTCGATCGCCGAAGCGACGAGAGCGGTGGAGACAGAGTGGGGTGTTCCGCATGTGCTCGTGAACAACGCCGGCGCTGGACTCGCCGCCAGACGCACCCGCTTCGGAGGTCGGTCCCTTCGAGAGCTATCCCGAGGAGTCGTTCACCGCAGTCATGGACGTGAACGTCAAGGGCACCTTTCTGGCAAGTCAGGAGATCGGCGGAGCTATGGCCCGCGAGGGGAGGGGCTCGATCGTCAACGTCTCGTCGATCTACGGGTTGCTCTCGCCGGTCCAGGATCTCTACGCCTTTCGCCGCGAACAGGGCGAGACGTTCGTGAAGCCGGTTGCGTACTCCGTCTCGAAGTCGGCGATCCTGAACCTCACGCGGTACCTCGCCACGTACTGGGCGAAGGCCGGCGTGCGCGTGAACACCCTCACCCTGGCCGGGGTCTGGAACGACCAGCCGTCCGAGTTCCTCGACGCCTACAACGCGCGCGCACCGATGGGGAGGATGCTGGAGGCCGACGAGGCGCTCGGCGCCGTCGTGTTCCTCGCCTCCGATGCGTCCTCGTACGTCACCGGCTCCAACCTCGTCGTCGACGGAGGTTGGTCCGCCTGGTGATCGAGTACTGATTCCCGTGTGATTCCGCCGGAGATCCCGAATCTCGTCGACGGAGCTTTCGTGCCCGCCGCCACGGGTGGATGGCTGGACAAGCTGCGTCCCGACGACGGAACCCTTCTCTGCCGGCTCGCGCGTTCGTCCTCGACCGACGTCAGCGCTGCCGTCTCGGCCGCGAAGGCCGCTCAGCCCGGTTGGGCGGAGCGCACGCCGGTCGAACGCGGCGACCTCCTCCGCGAGCTCGCGCTCGCGCTTCGCGACCGCCGAGAGGAAGCGTCGGAGATCGTGGCTGCGGAAACGGGAAAGCCGATCGAGCTCGCCCGAGGCGAAACCGACGCTGCGGTGGAGATGGGGCTCTTCGTCGCCGGCGAGGGCAGGCGCTCATACGGCCGAACCACGACGTCGAGCACGCCGCATCGAACGGTCATGACCATCCGGCAGCCGCTCGGTGTCGCAGGCCTCATCATGAGCTTCAACACGCCCCTGCCGAACGTCGCGTGGAAGGTGTTCCCGGCTCTCCTGTGCGGGAACACCGCTGTCGTCAAGCCGTCCGAGCACGCACCGGCGTCTGCCCGGTTCTTCGGAGAGCTTGCAGCACGCGCGGGCGTACCTCCGGGCGTGCTCAACATCGTCCAGGGCACGGGCACCGAGGCCGGTGCGGCCGTCGTCGAGCATCCCGATGTGGACCTCGTCAGCTTCACGGGCTCGGCGGAGACGGGGCGCTGGATCAACGAGCACGCCGGCCGTCGTCTCGCCAAGGTCTGCCTCGAGCTCGGGGGAAAGAACGCCCTCGTCGTCTGCGACGACGCCGATCTCGCGAATGCAGTGCGCTGGGCGCTCGCATCCGCGTTCTCAAACGCGGGACAGCGGTGCGCGTCGGCCAGTCGGCTCGTGGTGTTCGACAACGTCTACGACACCTTTCGAGACCGGCTGGTGGAGGAAGCTAGCGCGCTCGCGCCCGAGCCTCTGATCAGCGAGGCGAGCCTCGAGCGTGTCGTCCTCGCGATCGACAAGGCCGTGGCGGATGGCGCGCACGTCCGCTGTGGCGGCAAGCGCCTCGATCGCGGCGGCTGGTATCTCGCTCCCACACTGATCGAAGGCGCAGCGCATGACTCGGAGATCTCACGTACCGAGCTCTTCGGCCCGATCGCGTCGCTCTATCGCGTGCACGACCTCGAGCAGGCGATCGAGCTCGTGAACGACTCGCCCTACGGGCTCACGTCGTCGATCCATACGGCCAACCTGCATCGCGCGATGCGATTCGCGGAGAAGGCGCACGCCGGCGTCGTCGTGGTCAACGGGGGAACGCACGGCTCCGAGCCGCACATGGGCTTCGGCGGCGTGAAACAGTCGGGGACCGGATGGCGCGAAGCAGGGATCGAAGCCCTGGATGTCTACTCCGATTGGAAGGTTGTGAACGTGATCGCCAACCCTGAGCTGACATGAGCAGGAGGGTCGCCGTACTCGGCCCCGGTGCTCTCGGGGCGCGCTCGCGGTGCAGCTCTCGCACCCCGGAACTCACGTGATCTGCCTTCCGCGCAGAGACATGGTCAACATCGTCGCGCTCGCGGGAATCTCGCTCGAGGTCGACGGTGGCGATCCCCTCAACGCGCGATTCGAGGTGCGGGACGAGCTCGTGCAGCCGGTCGACCTCCTGCTGGTCACCGTGAAGGCGTACCAGCTCGAGGAGGCGCTCGCCCAGATCGATCCCGCCGCCGTCGCGGACGCGGTGGTCCTCCCGTTGCTGAACGGGCTCGAGCACCTCGAGGTTCTCCGCGCTCGGCTCGGCCCGCGTGTAGCGGCAGGCAGCATTGCCCACTTCGAGGCGTACCGCGTCGGGCGCGTGCAGGTCATCCAGACGACCCCTTCGGCGGAGATCACGATGGCTTCCGAGGAGCTTCGCGGAGACGAGCTGGAACGCGCCGCCGCGATTCTTGCCACGGGCAGATTCGAGATCCGGCTCGAGCAGAACGAGCGGCAGGTGCTCTGGACCAAGGCCGCTCGCGCGGCGGTGCTCTCCGCGGGAACGTCGCTGACCCAGCGCTCGATCGGCGCCATGCTCGACGATCGCCCTTGGCGCCTCACGCTCGAGCGAGCCCTTGCGGAAGCGTCGGAGATCGCAGCGGCCGACGGCGCCACGATCCTGCCCTCTGCCCAGTGGGCGATCATCAGCGCGATGGACTACGACCTCACGACCTCGACGGCCCGAGACGTCGCCGAGGGGCGGCCGTCGGAGCTCGATGCAATCGTAGGTTCGGTCGTACGTGCCGGCGCTCGGTTGGGCGTTTCCTGTCCGACGCTCTCCGAGCTCTACGCGGACGCGACCGCTCATGCGGCGGACATCGCCGTGCGCAATACGTGACCGTCTCGCGCACGAATCCGCCGCGCGCGGTGGCGTTCGTTCCGGCCCGCACAGGCTCCGAGCGAGTACCCGGGAAGAACGTTCGACCTCTGGCCGGTCATGCGCTGCTTGCGTACGCGATCGAGACGGCGCTGCAGAGCGGCGTCTTCGAGCGCGTCGTCGTGTCGACGGACTCCGACGAGATCGCAAGCATCGCGCGCTGGTACGGGGCTGACGTCCCGTTCCTCCGCCCCGGCGAGTACGCCACGTCGGTCTCGCCCGACATCGAGTGGCTCCGGTATACGCTCGAGCACCTTGACGAGCCGTACGAGGTGTTCGCGATCGTCCGCGCGACGAACCCGTTTCGCGGCCCCGACACTGTTCGGCGCGGGTTCGAGCAGTTTCTCGCTACCCCTGAGGCGGACTCGCTCCGAGCCGTCGAGCTCGTCAAGCAACACCCCGGAAAGACGTGGGTTCTCGCCGAGGACCGACGCACCATGCTGCCACTCATCGACCAGTCGGAGCTCGACGTCGCCTGGCATGCGGGTCAGTACCAGGCGCTGCCCGTCGTATACGTCCAGAACAGCGCGCTCGAGATCGCGTGGGCGCGTGTCGTCGCGGAGACCGGCACGCGCGAAGGACGCGTCGTCGCGCCGTTTCTCACCGAGGGCTACGAAGGATTCAACGTCGACGATGAGGAGGACTGGGAGCGCGCTGAGCAGTTGCTTGCGTCGGGCGGCGCGACACTTCCGGTCGTCGGCCGGTCGCCCTATCGTCGTGGGGCGGACAGCGAGTCGTAGCGCGTCGGCCAGTCGGCACAGGTCACCGGGAAGTCGAGATCGAGCGTCCGTTCGGCGTCGTGCAGGTACCAGGCGACGCCGGGAGCGAGCAGGGTGAGGAACAGGACCGTCGCGACGGCCCACGCTCGAAGACCTCGCCGAAGACCGGTCAACGTCTCGGTCCCGCGGCCTGTGACGCCGAGTGCGACGAGCACGGCGGCCGGCACGAAGATCGGCGAGAGCAGGCGTGCGTCGATCGGGTCGAGCAGGGTACGGCTCGCCGCGTACGTGACTCCGATCACATATCCGGCGACGACGGCTCCGAGCACGGCCGACGAGAGCCGATATGGCGTGAACGCGAGCACGGCGGCGAGCGCGAGCGGAGCGAGCGCCAGGAGCCGGATGGCGAGTGGGACATCGACGGGCAACACGATGCTCGACAGGCCATCCGGGAGTTGGCGAAGGACCTCGCCGAACGAGTACTCGGATCCGGAGCGAGAGCCGAACGGTCCCGTTCCCACCGAGACGTTGCGCGCGTACCAGAGCGCTGGAACCGAGAGAACTCCAGCGGCGAATGCGACAACGCGAAGCGTGCGCCTCGCGGTGGCCCGAGACCCGAGCCAGGTTGCGAGCACGAGCGCTGGCACCACGAACAGTCCGGAGTAGCGGGTCATGAGCAACGCCCACGAGAGCACGAGGACGACCGCCATACGTCTGGAGATGCGGGCTTCGAGCCCTCGTCCACCGTTGACGATGACGACGAGCAAGACCGCCAACAACGCGGCGAAAAGCGGTTCGGACCAGGCGGCCGCTCCGTTGCGAAGAGTCACGGGTGCGACCGCTGTCGCGAGCGAGACCAGAATCACCCCAATCCTCCCGAGACCGACAGCGAGCGCCAGGGCAGCGCTCGCCAGCACGAGGGCGGCGGTTGCCAGGAGGTTCACGATCCGGCTGGCAGCGGGCGCGTCGAATCCGACGAGAACGAACACGGCGATTGCTGCGGAGTAACCGGGTGCGTACTCCGTGATCTCTCGCTCGCAGCCCGCAAACTCGCCGGAGCTCGCGATTGCCTCGGCGCCGGTCAGGTATATGGCGGCGTCCGGCGTGATCCGGGGAAGGGGCGACGCCGCGAAGGCGACGAGCACAGCCGCTGCGGCCGCGATCGCATAGACAGGTGCGGGGAGCTGCGAACCGGAGCGGACCTGAGGGCTGGACATCGTCTCGGCCGGAGGCTTTCAGAACCTGCGGACACCCGTCGTGGCGACATCGGCGTTCCATCCGTATGCTCGCGAACCGTGAAGGTCAGCGGGCTCGAGACGTTCTTCTGTGACGCCGGCTGGCGTCCCTGGATCTTCCTCAAGGCGACGACCGACGACGGACTGGTCGGCTGGGCCGAGATCACCGACTCTCACGGCTCGCCGCGCGGACTTGCCGGAATCGTCGAGGACCTTGCGCCTGTCGTGATCGGACGAGACCCCCGGGCGGTCGAGCAGATCTACTGGGATCTGTACCGCCATACTCGACAGAGTCCGGGCTCGGTCATCGCGAAGGCGCTCGGCGGCATCGAGAACGCGCTTCTCGACATCAAGGCGAAAGCGCTCGGCGTCCCTGTGTACGAGCTGTTCGGCGGTCCGACACGCGAGACGATTCCGCTGTACTGGTCGCACTGCGGCACGACACGCGCGCGTGCGTGGGAGGTCACGGGAACGCCGAAGCTTGCCTCGTATGCGGATGTGGAGGCTCTCGGCCGAGAGGTCGTCGAGCGTGGGTACAAGGCGTTCAAGACGAACATCGTCATCCCAGGAGCCGAGCCTGCTGTTCTCATGCCGGGTTTCGGGGCAGGCGGCGGGACGCATCGGGCGGATGAGATCGCACATGCGCTCGTCGCATTGCTCGAGGCCTTCCGAGCCGGAACCGGCGGCTTGGCAAAGCCGGTCGTCGATCTGAACTTCAACCTCGAGCCCGAGGGATGCCTGCACGTCGCCCGCGCGCTCGAGCCCTTCGACCTCCACTGGCTCGAGGTCGACATGTTCGACCCGGCCGCGCTTGCAATCGTCCGTCAACGTGCGCCGATGCCCATCTGTTCGGGCGAGAACCTCTACGGCAGCCGCGAGTTCCGCCCCTACCTCGAGGCGGCCGGCCTCGACATCGCCTCCGTCGACGTCATCTGGAACGGGTTTCACCAGGCGAAGAAGATCGCCGATCTCGCCGAGACGTTCGAGGTCAGCTGCGCGCCGCACAACTACTACTCGCACCTCGCGACGTTCATCGCCGGTCAGTGGTGCGCGGCGATCCCGAACGCGCGGATTCTCGAGTTCGACGTCGACGACGTGCCCTGGCGCGACGAGCTTGTCACGGCCCTTCCCGTGATCGCCGACGGGGAGATCCGTGTGCCGTCAGGGCCGGGCTGGGGTGTCGAGGTCGTCGAGGACGTCCTCCGCGAGCATCCGTGGAGGGAGCTCTAGGGTAGTGCGGTATCGCGTCGGACGCATGGGGCATCCTTTCAGCGTGGCTTCGCAGAGGTCCCTCATCCCCGCGCTACGAACCGGAGCCCGTGAGGCCCGGCGCGGCCGCCGAGCCGCTGGTGTCGGCTCGAGCGTGCAGGTACTCGACATCTCCATGCGCCTGCGCACGGAGGCGGTTCTCCCTCACGTGCATGTTCCACACGGGGCGACGCTGGCTGATCTCGGATGCGGTACCGGGTGGTTCTCGGCGGAGCTCGAACGACGAGGGTACGAGGTCGTCTGTGTTGACGCGAGCCAGCCGAACCTCGACGAGCTCGGGCGTACGTACCGCGATGCAGTTCGGCGAGGGTCTCTCGTACCGATGCACGGTGACGTCACCGCGCTTCCGCTCGAATCGAGCAGCCTCGACGGTGCCGTGTGCATGGAGGTTCTCGAGCACGTCCGAGAGGACACGCAGGCGCTCCAAGAGATCAATCGCGTGCTGATCCGCGAGGCGCCGCTCATCGTCACGGTTCCGAATGCGGATGCTCCGCCGCCGCTGCTCGAGCGCCTCGGCTTCGAGTCCGTCCACGATCTTCCCGGCCCTGAGCAGCACGTCCGCCCTGGCTATCGGGCGGACGATCTGACCGCCAAGCTCTCGGACGCCGGATTTCGGGTCACCTTCGTCGGCGGAGTGGGTGGAGCACTGTTTCGAGCGACGACCGGGCTCGTCTCGCTCGCACATCTCGTGTATCGCCGAACCCGCGGGCAGAAGTCCTGGACCTGGGCCGACGTGGAGCGGGACGCATCGACGCTTCCGCTCCGCATGTATTCCGTCGTCTTTCCCGCTCTCTTGTCGCTGGCCCGGCTGGAGGGAGGCAAGGACCGCGCGAGCCAGTCGTCGCTCGTCGTTGTAGCCAACAAGGTCGCGTAATGGTGTTGGGGTGACGGTAGCCGTGGTGCTCGCCGTTCTGCGCTCGGGCTGCGCGACGCGAAAGCCGTGACTTGTCCTCCTGAGATCACCGAGCGGCCGTTCGGGCCGATCCGTGTGGGTGTCGTGGTCTGTGTCTTGATCGCCTGCGCTCTGAGTCTTGCGCGGATCGACGATGTGCTCGGGCTCTTCGACTATCGCGCCGATCGAAACGCATCTCTCGCGTACCGCGACCGCCTCTACGGCGAGCCGTTCAACATCGTCGGTAGTCAGAAGGTCGTCGAGGAAGCCGACCTGTGGATGCCCGCGGACGCGACGTACCGCGTTCTCGTAGGCCCGGACATGCAAGGGGAGAGCGGGCTCACGACTGCCCTCGCGCCCGCCCTGCTCGAATTCATTCTCCTGCCGCGTGCACAGACTGACGCCGCGTCGGCGCCGTGGGTGTTCTGCTACGGCTGCGATCGATCCGATCTCGGCGGACGGTTCGAGGTGCTGTCCGACAGCGGAAACGGCATCACGTTCGGACGCGTTCGTTGACGGCTCGAGCGCTCGTAGGAATCGCCGCCCTCAACGTGTTCGTGCTACTCGTCGGCTGCGGTGTGCTCTGGGGAATCCGGGGCTGGAAGGCGTGGACGGACCTGCTCCGTCTGGCGGGGCTCGCCTACATTCTTGGGGCCGCAGCGTTCTTCGTGCTGTTCACGCTCGAGCTCGTGGTCGGCATTCCGTTCGGGCTCACGACGATCCTCCTGAGCGGAGCGGTGCTCGTGGCCGGCGGAGTCGTCGTCGGCCTGTGGAGAGGACACGAGCGCCCGAGACTGACAACGCCCGGCTGGCGGGTCCCGACGCCGGGGATCCTTGTCGCGCTCTTCATCGCGATCCTCCTCGTCTACTTCGAGGCGCTCGTTCGGTCGGGTCGCCTACAAGGGCCCGGCCCGGACTGGGACGCGTGGCGCGCCTGGACGCTACGGGCCAAGAGCATCTATTACTCGGGCCACCTCGACGAGACGATCCCGAGCTTGAATCCGAGCTACCCGCCAGGGTTGTCCGCATTGCAGGCTGCTGCGTTCCACGCCATGGGGTCGGCGGACGCGGTAACGCTGCACCAATTGAACGCTCTCCTCGCGGTTGGATTCGTAGCCGCGATCGCCGGACTGCTCTCCTCGCGTGTACCCGCGCTGATCCTCCTTCCCCTTCTTCTCGTTCTCGTACTCGTTCCGCACGGGCTTCCCGAGTGGGGAACGCAGCTCATGGCGGACCTGCCAATGGGGTTTTTCCTCGCGACCGCTGCGGTACTCCTGGCGCTCTGGCTCGGCGACGGACACGGCTGGCGACTCGCCGCCGCCGTCGTCCTGCTTGGAGGGGCGACGGTGACCAAACGCGAGGGCATCCTCTTTGTCGTGATCGTCCTGAGCGCGGCTCTCGTCGCCTCGTGGCGCGAGCGTCGCACAAGGTGGCCAGCGCTGGGCGCCGCAGGGATCGTCACGCTCGCGCTGGCGATCCCATGGCGCGTCTGGTTACGTGCCCACGGCGTGCCGAGCGACGCACCGGAGTCCGGGTACTTCGGCTTCCTGGGCGACCTGGACCGCGCCTGGTCGTCGTTCTGGCTCGTTCTCTCGTCGACGTTCGACTACGACCTGTGGCTTCTTGTTCCCGTCCTCGGCCTCGCAGCGTGCGCACTCGCCCTGGCAGCGGGCGCAAGGCGCGTTCCGGTATTTGCACTCTGCCTAGTCGGTGCCTCGATCGTCGGCTCGACCTGGGTCATCTGGTCGAACCCGGTGTTCGAGATCACTCAGGACTACGGCATCAATCCGGTCGGTCGGCTTGCGGGCGATCTCGTGCTCATCCTGGGGACGCTAACGCCGCTGGTTCTTGCACAAGCGTGGCTCGGTTCGGCGGATCGACCGAGTTCCGTGAGCGAGAGCTTTCCCGGCCATCAGCAGCGGTGGAGGACGAGTGCAGCATGGGCTATCGTCATCGCAGCGGTCGTCGTCTACCCGGCCTCGATGCTCGTGGGTACTTCCGCGCTCAGGCTCCCCGGCGGGCTCCCACGGTTTCCGAGCGCCGAAGAGTGCGTCCGCCCCTGGTCCGAAGGTCGCCAGGCTCGTCTCGTGCTCGGCTACGAGGAGAGCTTCGCACGGGCATTCGTGCTACGTCGGAAGGCGCAGGCGGCGGGATTCGATGCGGCTGAGGTAGCCGCGGACGGCTGCGGTCGCGTTCGGGTCTTCTCGGACGAGATCCTCGAGAACAGTGGCGAGCTCGACAACCGGGTCGCCCGGGCAGTGGCCGCCGGTCTCGACCCTACGGTCGAGGCAACGGATGAGCGGTAGTCACGGCCTACGGCCGACGAGCGTCTCGTAGAGAGACTCGTACGCGTCGACGAAGCGATCGTGGCCGAACTCGCGCTCTCCGGCCGCGGCTCCACGGCCGGCGAGCGCGCGCCTCTCGGTCGGGTTCGACGCGAGCCCGAGCAGCGCGTCCCGGATCGCGTCAGGGTCGGGCTGCACAAAACGTACGTCGTCGTCTGCGAGGTAGCGCTCGTAGCCGGGGTGCGGCGTGACCACGCAAGGGATCCCAGCGACGAGAGCCTCCTGCAGCGCGAGTGGGAAGCCCTCCGCTTCCGAAGGGAGCACGAAGGCGTCCGCGGCGGCCAGTAGCGCGGCGAAACGCTCCGGGGAGGTGAACGGGAGCAGTCGTGCCCCGGGGCTCGAGCCGTTCCGGCGGTCCGTCACGGCGACGAGCTCGAGGTTCGGATGACGCGCCGCGAGGAAGAGATCGAGCCTCTTCTTCGGGACGTCGCGACCGGTGAAGAGCGCCACGAAGGCGTCCTCGGTGAGGCCGAGCTCGCGACGGACGGTCTGCCGGTCCTGCGTCGGCGTGGGAGAACGAACCCCGACGGGGAGCATGCGGACGTCTCCGAGACCCCACGTTCGACGAGCCCATTCCGCGACGCTCCCGTTGTATGCGGCCACGACGTCGGCCAACCGCGCGGAACGGCCGAGCGTCGTGATCGCGGCCCTTTCGACCGCATCGAATACGGCGTGCTGCTGCGGCACGAACCCGACGTGCTGTGTGAGCACGGAAGGCACCTGCATCCGGCTGGCGAGCATGAGAGCGGCGATCGTCGTCAGGTAGAGCGCGTCCTGTGCGTGAACCACGTCCGATCGGCGTATGAGCGTGCGCAGCGTCGACACACAGGCCCGAGGGGAGGGAAGCGGGTACGGGATCCCGAAGCGGCTGCGAGGTGCGTCCGAGGCGGGGATTCTCTCGATCCGGACTCCTGCAACCTGTTCTGTCCGTGGCGCCCCACCCACGCCACACGCGGCGACGGCGACGCGGTGGCCGCGTTCGACGAGGCCTTCGGCCAGCGTCTCGACGAAGCGCTCGATTCCACCCACGCTCGGGCGGTAGTTCGCGGAGACGAGGAGGATGCGCATCCGTCGCGCGTGGAGCTTCAGCGCCTCGCCGCGAGCACGTCGTCGGGCGTCGTGGCGACAGTAGCGTCGGTCGGAACGGACGTCTCGGCGAGGCGCATCGTCAGCAGCGCGAGGAAGAAGGCACCGAAAACGATCTGGAGGCCGAGCCCGAAGCCGGTGACGAGCAGCGCCGTCTCGTAGACGCGGCCGAGCGTGCCGAATCCGGCTCGTGCCCACTCGATCGCGATCGCGGCGAGCCCGGCGAACGAGACCAGGACGAGCGCGCCGCCGGCGAGCAACCCGTGCTCGAGACGTAGGCGCCCGCCGAGCCGCTCGAGGAGTGGGTCGTGCTCGCCGATTCGCACGCGGGCGTAGGTGCGGGCGAACACGCCGAGCTGGATGACCTGAGCGCCGAGGAGCGTCAGGGCGACGAATCCCAGCATCGTGTGGATCTGCCAGGTGCGGCCGAACACGTCGACCGGACCGCTCGCGAGCGCAAGCATTCCGGCCAGGCCGAGCAGGAGCATGACTCCACCCGGGACGAGGTAGAGCCAGCTCGGGCTGTACAGGAGCATGAAGCGGACGTGCCGCCAGGCATCCCCGTAGCGCCGGAGCTTCGACTCGCCGGTGCGCGGGAAGTAGTCGATCGGGAGCTCGCTTACGGCAAGCCCCCGCCGATACGCCTTGAAGACCATCTCGGATGCAAATTCCATCCCCGTCGAATGGAGGTCGAGGAGGTCCAGCGCTTCGCGCCGCACCGCCCGCATGCCGCAGTGAGCGTCCGACACTTTGACCCCGAAGAGGACGTTGAGCATCCCCGTGAGCACGGGGTTGCCGATGTAGCGGTTCGCCCACGGCATCGCGCCGCGGTGGATCTCGCCCGCGAAGCGCGAGCCGATGACCAGGTCGTCGCCCTGCTCGAGCCGCTCGACGAAGGGCGCGAGCTCCTCGAGCGGGTAGGTCCCGTCGGCATCGCCCATGACGATGAATGACCCTCGCGCTCGCGCGAGACCGGTGAGGTACGCGCTTCCGTACCCACGCACCGTCTCGTGCACGACGATTGCGCCGTGCTCGGCTGCGATCTCGGCCGAGCGGTCGGTGGAGCCGTTGTCGACGACGATGACCTCACCGAACCGTCCGGCGCGCCGGATCCCCTCCCACGCCTGCTCGATCGTCTTCGCCACCGCGTCTTCCTCGTTCAGGCACGGGATGACGACGGAGATCTCTGGCTCGGCTGACATCTCGGAGGGCGCGGCGACCGTAGCATGCGTGCTCCCAGGGCCAGCCGCCGACCGGGCCGTTCCGTCGCGCCGTTACGCTGCGCCGGTGCCGGCGCTCCCTCGCAGCTTGGCGCGTGCGTGGCACGCCCTCGAGCGCTTCGCCGAAAGCCGGTGGGCCGTGCCGGCAGTCTCCGCGGCGGCGCTCGTCGTGTACGGCCTCGCCTCGCTGGCCGTCCCGCTCGTGGCGGGGCGGGACTTCGCGCGCTACCTGCTCGTGTACGCACAGCTCGGCGACTCGGAGGTCGTGTTTCCCCACGCGATGCTCACGCGAACGCCGGTTACGCCGCTTGCCACCGGCGCCCTCCTCGATGCGGGCTCGGTCTTCCCGGAGCTGGGAATGGCCGTCCTGTATGCGCTCTCCGTCACCGCGTGGTTCGCGGCCGCTCGGCACTTCGGTCCAGCCGCGTCGATCGCTACCGCGGCGGCGCTCCTGCTCTACCCGGGGTACGTCCTGCTCTTCCACCGGATCTCGAGCGATGCGGTCTTCGCTGCAGGGTTCGCGCTCCTGGCCCTGTTGGTCGCGCGTGCCTTCGAGCGACCGAACGCCGGTCGCGCCGTTGCCCTGGGCGGGGGCATCGCATTGCTCGTGCTCATCCGGCCCGTCGCGCAGGTGTTGCTCCTGCTCGTCCTCCTGCCGCTTCTTGCGCCGAAGACGTGGCCGCTCCGGCTGCTTTCGACGGGCGTCTGCGCGGCGAGCGCGATCGTCCCGCTTCTCGCCTGGTCGGTCCACAACGCCGTCCGCTTCGACGACTTCACCGTCGCTCGGAGCGGCGGCGTGAGCCTGCCGCTCTTCCGCGCGTTCGTGGCAGACCGGATCGTCGAACCGGAGAATGGCCCGGCGACGCGCGAGCTCGCCCAGGTCGTCCGGCGTGAGCTCCTTCCCCACGAGCCCTATCGCTCGTACGGGATCGACCTCGAGCGCTTCTTCTCCTCGGGCAGCAGCCGCATGCTCGACGATCTCACGGTGCTGTCCGACCGGACATGGGGCTGGGGCGACGACTACGCACACGCCGCGCGCGTCGGGCGCGAGGCGGTATTGGCCCATCCCGCGGCGTATGCGCGAGGCGTGACACGCGACATAGGACGGCTGCTCGTCTGGCCGCTGTACGAGCCCGTGACCTCCACGGACGCCGCCGATTCGGCCTCCGCGCTGGAGCAGGCGGCCGAGGGAACGGCGGTCGAAGGCCTGCCGGTGCCGAGCGAGGGGCAACCCATCCCGTCAGCTCGCGAGGCGCCGCACATCTCGACTCCCGACGGCCGGATCCGTGAGGTCTGGACGTCGCCGACCGAGCACTCGCTCGTGTTCCGCGACCCAGCCGACGCGGTGCGTGCCGCGGCCATCGACCGGCGGGTGGCCGGTCTGCTCGCTGCGCTTCCCGATCGGACCCCGAGACCCGGCCTGGTCGACCGGCTGAACTCCGCGTCCCGCTGGTACCCCCGCCCGATTCTCTGGCTCGTCGTGGGGACGATCGCGATAGCCATTCGCAGGCCCAGGCGACTGGTCGTCCCTGTCTCGATCACGTGCGCGGCACTGCTCGTCCTCGTCGCCACGTCCCTCGCCGTCTATGCGGTCGCCGAGTACTCCGTGCCGGTCGTACCCGCTTTCGTCCTGCTCGCGGCTACAGGGTCGTTCGGGATACGGTCCCGAGTCGAGTCGTGACCGACCTCCGCCTGATCCCGAAGTCCGAGCTCGACCGTGTCCGCGAGGCCGGCGCGGATCCAGATCTCACGCTTGGCGATCCTCGCCGACATGTGCCGCCTGAACGCGCTCGTCGCGGTGAAACGAGCGGGATCGGGGCACCTCGGCTCGAGCTTCAGCGCGCTTGACGTCGTCGTCCATCTTCTCTACGAGGAGTTGGACGTCGCCGAGCGCGGGTTCGACGATCCGCAGCGGGATGTCTTCTTCTCCTCGAAGGGGCACGACGTCCCAGGCGTGTACGCCGCGCTCCTCGGGCTCGGCGTCATCCCGCGAGATCGCTTCCTCAAGCTTCGCCGCCTCGGCGGTCTCGACGGCCATCCCGACATCGGCGTACCCGGGATCGAGGCGAACTCGGGCTCGCTCGGTATGGGCATCTCGAAGGGGCGCGGGATCGCCTGGGCTAAACGACACGCGGGCTCGCGCGGTCGAGTCGTGGTCATGACCGGGGACGGAGAGCTCCAGGAAGGGCAGAACTGGGAGGCTCTCCAGGCCGCCGCCCAGGAGCGCCTCGGCGACCTATGGGTCGTCGTCGACCGCAACGTCGTCCAGTCGGACAAGCCGACGGACGAGATCGTCGCGCTCGGCGACCTCGCCGGGAAGCTGCGCACGTTCGGGTGGGATACCCGCACGTGCGACGGCCACGACCACCGAGCGTTGCGACAGGCGTTCGCGGCGTTCCGCGAAGGGGGCGACGCACCGAAGGCGCTCGTCGCCGAGACAACCAAGGGCAAGGGGGTCTCGTTCATGGAGCACCCGTTTGCTCTAGAGGACGGCGGCGGAACGTACCGCTGGCACGCAGGCGCCCCGGACGACGAGGCGTTCGCGCGCGCCTTCGCCGAGCTTGTCGAGCGCATCGACGCGCAGCTCGCCGGGCTCGGGCTCGCGCCCGTCGCTCTGGACGCGGTCGAAGCTAAGGAAGAGCGCACCCGAGGCGGCCTCGAGGCGGAGCCGGAGAGCGGAGCGGGCACACGGACGAGAGTCGGCGACGAGTACGTCGTCGAGGCCTACGGCCAGGCGTTGCTCGAGCTCGGCGCTCGCCACGAGCAGCTCGTGGTGCTCGACGCCGACCTTGCCTCGGACTGCCGCGTGAGAGCGTTCGAGCTCGCGTACCCGGACCGCTTCGTCGAGTGCGGGATCGCGGAGCAGGACATGGTGTCGACGGCCGCAGGGTTGGCGCGGCACGGCTTTCTCCCCGTCGTGAACTCCTTCGCCGCATTCCTCGCGTCACGGGCCAACGAGCAGATCTACAACCAGGCGAGCGAGCGAACGAAGGTCGTCTACGCCCTGCATTACGCCGGTCTGATTCCCGCCGGCCCGGGCAAGTCGCACCAGTCGCTCCGTGACATCTCGCTCCTCGGCGCGCTTCCGGGCGTGACGATCGTCCAGCCCGGCAACGCGGAGGAGACGCGAGCTCTCCTCGCGTGGGCCGTCGAGGAGTCGGAGGGCACCGTCGCGATCCGGCTTGCCATCGGGCCGTCGCCACGTCGCATCGACCTCCCGGCCGGTCCGGTGAGCGTCGGATGTGGAACGACACTTCGCGGGGGCGGCGATGCCGTCTTGCTCGCGTACGGACCGGTGATGCTGCACGAAGCACTGGCGGCGTCGGAGCTGCTCGCCGACGGAGGCTCCGTCGCGCTGGCCGTCGTCGACATGCCCTGGCTCAATCGATTCGACTCCGACTGGCTGGAGGAAGTGGCGAGCTTCGACCACGTCTTCGTGCTTGAGGATCACGCGCCCGTCGGCGGGCTCGGCAGACGGGCTGCGACGGCATCTCGACTCCCCCCGGATCACCGCATTCGGCGTGGAGGGATGGCCGGCGTGCGGCACGCCGACCGAGGTTCTCGGGTTCCACGGGCTCGACGGCGCCTCGCTCGCCGACCGGATCGCCGCCGCCGTTCGCGCGCACGTGACCTGATGCCGTCCTCCGGCAAGCGGGTCTGGCTCGTCCTGCCCGACCAGCTCTCCATCCGCGTCTTCGTCGACACAGGGATCGTCGACGGGCTCCGCGAACAGCTCGGCGGGAGGCTCGCCGCGGTCTTCCTCGTGCGTCGCGACGAGGCCTCGGAGTGGATACCGAGGCTCGAAGGGCTTCCGGTCCACATGGGGGAGGAGCTCGCCGGCCCGGGACAAGGTGTCGGGGAGCGAGTACGACGCCGGGGCGATGCGTGGCTCGACAAGCGGATCGGCTACTACCCACTCGCGATCCGGCTCAACGACCGGCACGGCTTCCATCAGGAGCGGATGCAGCCGGGACATCCGAACTGGATGCTCGACTCTGCCCGAGCCGGCCCGCTTCCGCGCTGGTCCCGTCTCGAGGGAGCCATGGAGCGCTGGCATCTGGCCGAGCGTCGCTATGTGCCGCACCGCCTGCACGACGCGATGCAGCGAGAGTGCTCGGCGCTCGTGCTCGCGAACGCACAACCGCACTCTGCTGTGCCCTATCTCGTGGCTGCACGGCGTCTGGGACAAGCCGTCGTCGCGTACGTCGCGAGCTGGGACCACACGGTCGGCAAAGGCGTCATCTCTCCGTACTGCGATCGCTACATCGTCCAGAACGTCGTCATGCGTGACGACCTGCGTCAGTACCACGGCATCGATCCAGGCCGCGTGGTCGTCACGGGGTGGCCCCAGACGGACGTCTTCCACGAGCCGCGTCCCCGGTCCGCGTACGACGGCCTCCTTCGCAGCTATGCGCTCGACCCGTCGCGTCCGGTCGTGCTCGTGATGGGGAACACGCCGACCAATACCCCGTACGAGCACCGGTTCGTCGAGCGGCTCGTCGACTGGTGGGACTCGGGCGCGAGAGAGCTCCAGCTGGTCTTCAGGCCGCATCCTCGCGACCGCGAGTGGCGTGCCCGTTTCGCCGCTGCTCGAGATCGCGAGGGCGCGTATGTGCAGGAGCCGAGCTACACGGACCTGGACGTCCTCGCCACGCTGCTCCAGCACGGAGACGTGGTCGTCGCCAACGCCGGGACCATCTTGCTCGACGCCATCGTCAACGATCGCCCGTCCGTGTGCGTGCTCTACGACGAGGGTGCGCCGCCGGGCGAGTTCTGGGCCGAGAAGAACGTCGTCGGAAAGCACTACGAGGAGCTCGCGGCGTCGGGTGCGTTCTACCGCGCAGAGGACTTCGACGCCGTCGTGGCCGGGATCGGCCGCGCTCTCGCGAACCCCGCCGAGCTCGCCGCCGAGCGCCGCACCGTCGCAAGGCAGGTCGTCGGCGAGGTCGACGGACATGCAGCCGAGCGCGTCGTCGACGCCATCGTTGGAGGGGTTCAGGAGGCCGTCAGGGTGTCGAGCTAGACGTGTCGGCGTTGCGAATTGCGATTCGCGTCGGAGTCGTCGCCTGCGTTGTCGCTGCGTGTCTCCTCGGTAGTGGGAGGCTCGACAACGCCGTCGCCGTCTTCGACTTTCAGGCCGATGAGAACGGGGCGGCGACGTTCAGCGAGCGCACGTATCCCGGTGTCGAGTGGTTGGTCGGAGGTCAAAAGGTCATGGAGGATGCGCGTCTCTGGATGCCCGAGGACGCGGCCTACCGCGTCATCCAAGGGCCAGGCTCCTCCTCGGCGCGAGCCCGTTCCTTGCGCTTCTTTCTCTTCGTCCTCCTCCAGCCCAGAGACCAGACGCAGCTCGAATCTGCGCCCTGGGTCTTCTGTTTCGGGTGTACGCCCTCGACGCTCGGGACCGAGTACGAGGTTCTCTCCAACTCGGGACACGGCTTCTTGTTCGCGCGGAGAAGCCCATGACCCTACGGGCGATCGTCGGTCTTCTCGTCTACAACCTCTTCATCCTCGGCGTGGGGGCAGGAGTTCTCTGGGGCGCCCGCGGCTGGCGCTGGTGGACGGACTTCGTGCGACTCGCCGGCGTCGCGTATCTCCTCGGGGTCAGCGCGCTGATGATCCTCATGACATTCGAGATCGTCGTCGGGATCCCGATTGGTGTCGCAACGATCCTGCTGAGCGGCGCCGGGCTCGTCGCACTCGGAGTCTTCGCTGGCCGTCGTCGGGGGTTCACGGCGCCCGGCCTTCGCCCGGCGGGCTGGCGTTTTCCGGGGATCTCGCTGTTTGCGGCGTTGTTCATTGCCGGCATCGTCGTCTACTTCGAAGGTCTCTTCCGCGCTGACCGCCTGGCCGGCGTGGCCCGTGAGTGGGACAGCTGGGCGTTCTGGATCCCGAGAGCCAGGGAGCTCTACCTGTCGGGTCGCCTCGAACCGGAGTTCCTGTTGCTCCTGGAGCAGGGTCCTTCGTATCCTCCCGGGCTGGCGACGATCCAGGCAGGCGCCTTCCATGCGATGGGGTCGGCGGACACCGCCACGCTGCACCTTCAGTACTGGTTCCTCGCTGCCGGCTTCGTCGCCGCAGCGATCGGCCTCCTCGCTCAGCGGATCCACCAGGCGATTCTGTTCCCGCTGCTCCTGGCGTTCCTCGTCGCGCCCAATCTCTTGGAATGGATCACAACGGTCTACGCCGACATTCCGCTCGGCTACCTCGTCGCCATTGCTGCGCTGCTCGTCATCCTGTGGATCGAGGAGAAGGAGCCTTGGCTGCTCGCCGCGGCGACCGTGCTGCTCTCCGGAGCGATGCTCACGAAGCGCGAGGGGCTCCTGCTGGCGGCCTGCGTGCTGCTCGCAGGATTCGTCGCGTCGTTCGCGGATCGACGTCAGCTGTGGCGACGGCTTCTCGCGGCCGGGTTGATCGCGTTCGCGCTCGCGCTGCCGTGGAGGATCTGGTTCACCGCTCAGGGCTTTCCGGGGGATGGCCCTGAATCCGGGTATCTCGGCGCCTTCTCGCACCTCGAGCGGGTATGGCCTGCCCTGAAGCTCATTGTCACGACGCTGTTCGACCAGGATCTCTGGGGCTTCGCTCCAGCCCTGGCGGCGGTAGCGATCCTTCTTGCCCTGCTCGCGCGGGCCTGGACGGTCTCTCTGTATGCCGGAACCTTCCTGGCCGCGGCGGTTGCAGCCGCCACCTGGGCGTTCTGGTCCAATCTCACGCTCGGTCTTACTCAGGACGAGTGGCTCGTCCGGCGACTTACCGAGACAACGGTTCTCGTGCTCGCGGTGTTGACGCCACTTCTCCTCCAGCGGGCATGGTCATCCGAGCCAGCTTCACGCGCTCTTGCCGAACCGCCCGGCCCGGACGTGCTCTTCGGACGGTCGAGAGTGGCCTGGGTCATCGTGCTCGTCGCGGTGCTCTCGCATCCTGCGTCGATGCTCGCCGGCTACTCCGGTAGCGGGCTGCCGGGAGGTCTCCCCAGCCTCTCGGAACCTGCGGCCTGTGTCTCGGACCCCGTAGCCGGCGAGAACGTCAGGGTCGTCGTCGGGTACGCCGACTCCTACCCTGCCGCCGATGAGATGCGCCGGAGTGCCGTCGCCGCGGGGCTTGCGGGCGTCGAGGTGGCTCAGGACGGCTGCGGGCGCGTCCGCGTGTTCGTCGACGATGTCGCAGCGGAGGACGCATCACGAGCGCTGCTCGCCAAGGCGAGAGCGGCGAGGCTGGAGCCGACCATCGAACTCGACCCCGACGACTGAGCCTGCTGCTCGTCTCGTAGACTCATACGATGGGCGCGCGACTGCGGTGCGACGGGACCGTGTCACTGCGTCGCCCACGTCCTCCGCTGACGTCGTGAGAGTGGTCATGACCCTGCTCGCCCGGAACGAGGCGGACATCGTGGATGCGCAGATCGCGTTCCACCTGCACGCAGGGGTGGACTTCGTGATCGCAACCGACAACCTGTCCGACGACGGCACGACCGAGATCCTCGAGCGCTACGAGCGCGCTGGTGTTCTCCACCTTCTGCGAGAGGACGGAGACGACATGCAACAGGACGTGTGGGTCACGCGCATGGCCCGTCTTGCCGCCACCGAGTTCGGAGCAGACTGGGTGATCAACACCGACGCCGACGAGTTCTGGTGGCCACGGGAGGGAACGCTCAAGGACGTCCTTGCGGCCGTCCCGGAGCGCTTCGGCATCGTGCGGGGCTGCTGGCGCCACTTCGTCCCGCGTCCCGACGACGGCAGGCTCTTCTTCGAGCGCATGACCGTACGGCTGTGCGAGCCGGCCCATCCTGGTGAGAAGGCCACCATCTTCCACGCTCATCAGAAGGTCGCTCACAGAGCGCGTCCGGATATCTTGATCTACCCGGGCAATCACACGGCCGGCGCGCACGGGCTCGAGCCGCTGCGGGGCTGGCATCCGCTCGAGGTCCTGCACTTCTCGCTGCGCACCGTCGCTCAGGCAGAGCGGAAGTTCCACGGAGGCTGGCTGCGGAACCCCGGGTACGTGGCTCCACTCCACCAGGTCCGTGCGGAGCAGGCCGTCCACGCGGGACGCGTGGCCGAGCACTTCGCGACGATGGTCGTGGACGACGATGCCCTGGAGCGGGGTCTCACTGCGGCCAGGTACGCCATCGACACGAGGCTGCGCGACATGTTGAGGTCGCTGCGACCGCCGGGAGCCGACAGCTCGCTTGTGCCGTCGCCTGACGAGACAGTCTGCTTTCCGCGGCCGAGCGTTGCGGAGGATGCCGCCTACGCCGGCGAGACCGCGATCCTCGTCGGAATCGACGGTGCCGTGCGCGCCGAGCAGCGTGTGGTGGCGCTCGAGCGGCGACTGGCGCAGGTCGAGCGCACGTCCCTGGGGCGCCTTCGCGCGCGCGCCCGTCGCCGACGAGCCGCTGCCGTAGACTGAGCCGCCGCGATGAAGGTCGTGATGACGTTGCTCGCGAGGGACGAGGCCGACATCGTGGAGGCCTGGCTCGCGTTCCACCTGAACGCGGGCGCCGACTTCGTCGTCGCTACCGACAACCGCTCCGAGGACGGCACGACCGCCGTTCTCGAGGCGTACGAGCGGGAGGGTCACGTACGGCTCATCCGGGAGCCGGGCGAGGACCTGCGCCAGGACGAGTGGGTCACGCGCATGGCTCGTCTCGCCGCGACGGAGCATGGTGCCGACTGGGTGATCAACTCCGACGCCGACGAGTTCTGGTGGCCGCGCGGCGCGTCTCTGCGCGAGATGCTCGAGGCGGTGCCGCCCCGGTACGGTGCGGTTGGCGCGTTCCTCCGCACGTTCCCGCCGCGTCCCGGAGACGGCGAGCCCTTCTACGAGCGGATGACGGCTCGCTTCTCGGCACTGGCGCCGATCAACGACCCCGCCTCTTTGTTCAAGCCGATTCGCAAGGTCGTTCATCGCGGCGATCCGACCGTGCGCGTGTCGCGAGGCAATCACGCGCTCATCGGGAGCTCGCTCCAACCGTTGCGCGGCTGGTTCCCGCTCGAGGTCTTCCATTTCCCCTTGCGGACGCCCGAGCAGTGCGCCCACAAGGCGCTGCTCCAAGGCCGGGCTTTCGAGCGCATCGCGAGGTCGCCGACGGCGTACCACGCGCGGATGTACGAGGCGTACCGCGAAGGACGGATCGACGAGTACTACGCGGCCGAGCTCCTGCCCGACGACGTGCTCGAGGAGGGCACGGCGTCCGGGCGGATCGTCGTCGATCCGCGGCTGCGGGACGCGCTGCGCGGGCTCCGAGCGCCGGCCGGCTCGACGCAGCAGTTTGCCCTTCCCGGCGAGGCTCGGCCGATCGCGTTCCCAGTGCCGACACTCGTCGACGACGCCCAGTACGCGGTCGAGGCTGCGGTCCTGGGCGAGGCGGACGTCGTCCGCCTCCAGCGCCGGCTCGACACGCTCGAGGATCGCCTCGCGTCGATCGAGCTGCGGCTTCCGAACCGCGTCTACCGGAAGGCATCGCGTCTCGCGAAGCGGGCACTCGGCCGGGACCGAAGCGCACCGCCCGGGACAGGGCAGGGCTAGCCTCACCGGTCACCGATGTCCATACGCGACCGCCGCCTGCCTCGCGCTGTGCTCGAGCACGGAGTGCCCTGGAGAACCCGCATGAGCCTGGTCTGGGTGGCGCTGAGGCGTCGTGCCGCGCCCGCGAGGGTCTACGGCGTTCGCTACGGCCGCGGGAAGCTGCCGGTGACGCACGACGACTATCCGGTGGACTGGGAGACCATGAAGTCGGTTGTCGTCGACCGCATCTACGCGTCGGAGTACGCGGGTGCGGTCGTCCTCGACATCGGCTCGCACAAGGGGTACTTCGGTGCGTTCGCCGTTGAGGGCGGAGCGCGCGCGGTCATCTCGTTCGAACCCGAGACCGCGAACTTCGAGCTGCTCTCCCGATGCCGGGCCTCGTACGATCGGCCGGGTGTCGACTGGCAGCTGCGACAGTCCGCGGTCGCGGCCGAGGAGGGCGAGGCCGACCTGCACGTCATGGATGCCTCCTGGGGCCACGCTCTGCAGCCGCCCGGCGAGTGGGCGGAGTACGAGGTGGGCGTCGAGCGCGTCCCGATAGTGGCGATGGCGGATCTCCTCACCGAGGCTACGACTCTCGCCGGGACGGCGTCGCCGCTGATCGTCAAGATCAACGCCGAGGGTGCCGAGTGCCCGATGGTCCTCGGCACGCCAGCCGAATCGTGGCGCCCAGTCGCCCAGGCGCTCGTCGCGACGCACCCGTGGGCACCCTGCGACGCAGACGATCTCGCGGCGCATCTCGAACGCGCCGGGCTCACCCGCCGACGCGTCGACGCGAGCCAGATCCTCTGGATGGCGCGTTGAGCGGGGGGTGTTCCCACTGAGGCTCGTCATGACCTTGCTCGTTCGCGACGAGGCAGACGTCGTCGACGCGCAGATCGCGTACCACCTCCACGCCGGCGTCGACTTCGTGATCGCGACCGACAACCGGTCGGAGGACGGGACGACCGAGATCCTCGAGCGCTACGCGGCTGCCGGCGTGCTCCACCTGATCCGCGAGCCCGGCGAGGACCTGCGACAGACCGAGTGGGTCACGCGGATGGCGCAGCTCGCGGCCACGGAGTTTGGCGCCGACTGGGTGTTCAACACGGACGCCGACGAGTTCTGGTGGCCGCACGCCGGAACCTTCAAGGAGCTCTTCGAGCTCGTGCCAATGCGCTTTGGAGCGGTTCGCGGCGCCTGGCGCATCTTCGTCCCGAGGCCCGACGACGACCGCTTCTTCGCCGAGCGCATGACCGCTCGTCTCTGCGCGCCCGGGTTTTACGCGCACCCGCTGAGCACGCACTTCAAGTCCGCGCACCGGGCGGCGGCGGGAGTTCGGGTGGGACGGGGCAATCACGAGGCGTTCGCCGACGGCCTACTCCCGCTCCGCGGCTGGTACCCCATCGAGGTCCTGCACTTCCCGGTGCGCTCTCTCGAGCACTGCCGGCGGAAGTACGTCACGCAGTTCGTCGCACTCGAGCGCAACGCGGAGAAGGGCATCCCGGAGCACATGGCCGAGGCGTACGGTGCGTACCGGTCGGGCCGTCTCGACGCGTTCTACGAGCCGCTCGTCGTCTCCGACGTCGAGCTCGAGCGAGGTCTCGCGGACGCCAGCCTGACGCTCGACACGCGTCTTCGCGACATCCTGCGCACGCTCGGGTTCGGCGAGGCCGGCAACTCCGGAGCACGCGCCGCCGCAGAGTCGTTCCCGAGGCCGGCCGTTCGAGACGACGCACAGTTCGCCGGCGAAGCAGCGGCCATGCCCGAGGCGGACTTCGGTCTCTCGCTCGGGGCCAGGATCGACGAGCTCGAGGCGAGGATCGGCAGTCTCGAGCGCACGACCGGAGCGCGTGCTCGCTCGGCCGTGCGTCGCGTGCGTGCCCGGGTGCACGTCTCGTGAGACGCGCGTGGGACCGGCTGCTTGCATTCGTCCCGACGCGCTCGGCCGCAGCGCTCCTGTTCTTCCTCGCGTTCGGCGTCTTCTGGCTCGAGGCGCTCGGCTGGCCGATGGCCAAGGGGCGGGACACGTGGGACTACCTCATCTACTACCTCCAGCTCTTCGACTCGATGCCGCCGTTCGAGCCGCTTCAGGTCTTCCGCACGCCGCTCACGCCGATCGTCGTCGGCCTCCCGCTCGATCTCGGAGGAACCGTCCTGCTGGAGGTCGTCTTCGGTGTTCTCTACGGCGTCGCCATCGTCGGCTGGAGCGCGACAGCGCTTCGGTTCGGCCCCGTCCCGGCTCTCTTCGCGGCCGGGCTGCTGCTCGTCTACCCGGCCTTCGCGACGCTCTTCCACCAGG
Organism: uncultured Actinomycetes bacterium; assembly: GCA_963756925.1. Lineage (GTDB taxonomy): Bacteria > Actinomycetota > Thermoleophilia > Gaiellales > Gaiellaceae > GMQP-bins7. The sequence continues at coordinate 596,904 of CAVWPL010000012.1, forward strand.
CGTCGAGCGATGCTGTGTTCGCAGCCGGTCTGGCCGTCTGGGCGCTGGTTCTCGCACGCGCGCTCGATGCGCCGACGATCGCACGGTTCGTGGGCGTCGGTGTGGGCTTCGCAGCGCTCGTGCTCATACGGCCCGCGAACCAGGTGCTCCTCGTCCCGCTCGTGCTCGCGGCGCTCCTCGCCCCGGTCGCCTGGCGCCGTCGACTCGCGCTCGGTGCCGTCTGCCTCGCTGCGGCCCTGCTGCCGCTCGCCGCGTGGGCCGCGCACAACGGGATCCGGTACGACGACACGACCGTCGCTCGCGGCGGGAAGGCGTGGGTGCCGTTCCTCCGCGTGTTCCTCGCCGATCGCACCATCTCACCCGAGAACGGAGACGCGTCGCGGCGCCTGGGCGCGCTCATCGAGCAGGAGGTCCTCGCACGCGAGCCACACCTCGGGCTGGACGTCACGCTCGACGAGTACCTCCAGAACGGCTCGAACTACGAGATCGTGCGCTTGATCGCCCTCTCGGACCGCGTGCTGGGCTGGGACGAGGGCTACCAGGTCATGTTCGAATCTGCGCTCGAGGGCATCCGCAAGGATCCGCAGACGTACGCTCGCGGCGTCGCCGACACGTTCTGGCAGTTCCTCCTGCAGCGACCACTCCGCGAGGACGTTGTCCCGCGTGAGCAGACCGCTCCCGAGGCGCCCGCCGAACACGTTCGAGCGGGATGGCGCCATCCTCCCGAACCCGAAGGCGTACGTCCTCGTCGAGGGTGTGCCGTATGGGTTCGTGTGGTGTGCGTCGGACTACATCGACTCGTGCACGCTCGAGCGGCCCTCGCTCGTCTGGGCCGACGAGGAGCGTCAGCGGCGCTACTCGGAGATCGTGGCACAGGTGCGGGCGTGGGACGCCGAGTTGCCGGCACGAAGCGGCGCGTCCTGGGTACCGGAGATCCTCAACCGGATCACGCCCCGCTTCCCACGGCCTCCGTTGTGGCTCGCGGTCGGCGTCGTCGCGCTCGTCGTCCGCCGACCGCGAGCCTGGCGAACGATCGTGACCCTCTGGCTCTCGGCCGCGCTCGTGCTGCTGATCCACGCGGCCTCGCAGGGGGTCGCGCCCGAGTTCGCACTCCCGCTGTACCCGATCTTCATCGTGACTGCGCTCGGCGCGGTCGCGGGGAGCGCGGCCGCGGCGGGGATCCCGACGCAGTTGCCGACCGCGAGCGACGGCTGCGGCGGCCGCTAGCATCGAGTCGTGAGTCCGGGACAGAGCGCGCTGGACGAGCGGACGACCGAGCCGCGGACGACGTGCAGGCTCTGCCGTGGAGGCCGCCCAGCACGACGAGCATCCGCCGGAGACGTCGACGACCGGGCGCGTCACGGTCATCCGGCCGGCGTCCCGCTTGCCGCATCTCGACGTCTCCGAGCTCTGGCACTACCGCGAGCTTCTCGGGACGCTCGTCTGGCGCGACATCGTGGTCCGCTACAAGCAGACGTTCCTCGGAATCGCGTGGGCGATCCTCGTGCCCGTCTTCACGGCGACCGTGTACGTCATCGTCTTCGGCAAGTTCGCAAACTTCCCGTCGGGCTCCATCCCGTACCCGAGCCTCGTCATCGCCGGCGTGCTGCCGATGCAGTACTTCGCCTCGGCGCTGACCGGATCGAGCATGAGCCTCGCGGCGAACCTGCCGCTCGTCACGAAGGTCTACTTCCCGAGGACGCTCCTGCCGCTCTCTGCCGTGATCGTGCCGTTGATCGACTTCATCATCGGCTTGCCGGTGCTGCTCGCTCTGATGGCGTACTACGACACCTGGCCCGGCGGGGCGGAGGTCCTCCTGGCTCCGCTCTTTATCGGGCTCGCGGTCGTCACCGCGCTCGGCGACGGCTTTCTGCTCTCGGCGCTGAACGTCCGCTTCCGCGACGTCCGGTACATGATTCCGGTGTTCCTGCAGGTGTTGCCGCTGCTCTCGGGCGTGATGTACACCGTCGAGGCGATCCCGGTGAAGTGGCAGTGGATCCTCGCGTTCAACCCGATGACGGCCGTGATCGCGGGCTGGCGCTGGGCGGTGCTCGACGCCAATGCGCCCGACCTCGGTCAGACGGCGGTCGGGGTGTCCGTCGCGATCGTGCTCTTCGTCGGCGGCCTGGCGGTCTTCCGCTCCTCCGAGCCGCGGTTCGCGGACACGATCTGATGCCGATCGCGATCGACGCGCAGGGTCTCTCGAAGGCTACCGGATCGGCGAGTACCAGGCGGCGTACGGGACGATGCGAGAATCCCTCGTGCACGCTGCCCGACGGGCGACGGGTCGCGAGCATCGCCGCCACAGCCAGGACATCTGGGCGCTGCACGACGTGTCCTTCCAGGTCAAGGAAGGCGAGGTGCTCGGCGTCATCGGCCGCAACGGCGCAGGCAAGTCCACGCTCCTCAAGATCCTCACGCGGATCACGACTCCGACCGAAGGGTCGCGCCGAGATCCGGGGTCGCGTGGGCAGCCTGCTCGAGGTCGGCACCGGCTTCCATCCCGAGCTGACCGGGCGCGAGAACATCTATCTGAACGGCGCGATCCTGGGGATGAAGCGGCGAGAGATCGAGGCGAAGCTTCCGGAGATCGTCGAGTTCTCCGGCGTCGAGACGTTCATCGACACACCGGTGAAGCGGTACTCGAGCGGGATGCACGTGCGGCTCGCCTTCTCCGTCGCCGCCCACTTCGAGCCAGAGATCCTGCTCGTCGACGAGGTGCTGACGGTCGGCGACGCCGAGTTCCAGAGGCGCTCGCTCGGCCGGATGGAGGAGATCGGCGCGACAGGCCGCACTGTCCTCTTCGTCTCGCACCAGCTCCAGGCTGTGACCCAGCTCTGCGACCGCGCGATCCTGCTGGACGGAGGACGGGTGGTACGCGACGGGCCGAGCAACGAGGTCGTCGCGAACTACCTGCAATCGGGTGCCGGGATGGGCTCGAGCCAGCCTTGGCCGGACATCGAGAAGGCACCGGGAGACGACCTCGTTCGGCTTCGCTCCGTGCGGATCGTCGGCCCCGACGGCGGCGACTGCCGACTTCAGCGACGTTCGCCAGCCGGTCGGCATCGAGCTCGTATTCCGTGTCCTGCGCGACGGCCCGCCCGTCGCACCCCAAGATCAAGGTCGTGGCCGGAGGCCAGATCGCCTTCAACGCGATGGACGTCGATCCGCGCTGGCACACGTCACAGCGCTCCCGGCGAGTACGTCGCGACCGCCTGGATCCCGGGAAACTTCCTGAACGAGGGCCTCATCACGGTCGACGCGGCCGTGTGCTCGATCGACTCGCCGAAGCTGAACCATCACGTCAGCGCCTTCAATGCCGTCTCGTTCCACGTACAGGATCCGCTCGAGGGCGACTCCGCTCGCGGGACGTTCACGGGACAGTGGCGAGGAGTGGTTCGGCCTCTCCTCGACTGGACCTGCGCGGAGCGTTCGCTCTCCGAGTGAGCGCCGCACGGCAGGCGCCGGCTCATGTCGTGATCGTTACGCCCGAGGCCTGGGGTGTGACGAGCGAGAACGGAGGGATCAGCACATCGGTCGTGCACTTCGCCCGGCTCTTCCGGGGGCGCGGCGATCTTGTGCACGCTCCTGGTCGGCGTCGCCAAGGAGACTCCAGCCCGATCCTGACTGGGTGAATCGCTATGAGCACGAGGGCATCGAGCTTGTCACGGCTGTGGCCGCGCAGAAAGGCGCCGGAATGCCGTTGCGGCACGGGCTCGAATTCCCGTTCCGCAGCATCTCGGAGGCGGTAGCCGGAGCAGTTCCCGCTGACGCCGACATCGTGTACTTCCAGGACTGGAGCGCGCTCGGCTTCGAGTACCTACGTCGGCGCGATCCAAGGGGCGTCACCTGGCCACCTGTCGCGGTGACCGTTCTTCGTTCGAGCTCGAAGTGGATTCGAGGCGGCTCCGAGCGACCTCCTGGTGATGTCTCTGCCGAGCGAAGGCTCGACTTCGCGGAGCGGTTCTCGGTCGAGCGGAGCGACTTCGTGGCCGCACCGTCGACCGCCTATCGCGAGTACCTGGAGTCCGAGAGCGTTCGTCTCCCCCGTGGCGGGCGCACCCGGATGCTCGGGCACCCCTGGTTCCCCGATGACCCCGCGCACGAGGCGCCGAGGCTCGCCGAAGCCTTCCGCCGCATCGTCCTCTTCGGACGACTCGAGACGTTGAAGGGATTCGACCTCCTCCTCGCTGCGCTGCGCCTGCTTCACGAGCGGCGGCCCGAGCTGTTGACGCGCGCTCGACGAGATCGTTTTCCTCGGGCGCGAAGGCAGGCATCGGCAGCTGAGCCTGGAGCTCGTCGCGGCGGAGATCGCGTCGTTCGGTGTTCAAGCCGTCTTCGCATCCGATCTCGACAGCTGGCACGCGCGGCGATACCTGGTGGACCACGCCGCCGACTCGCTCGCGGTGATTCCGAGCCTGCGCGAGAACTTCTGCAACGCCGCTGTCGAGGCATCGCTCGTTCCGGGCCTGAGCCTGATCTGCTCGGACGTGGACGGCATACCCGAGGTACTCGGGTCGGAAACGCGCGACCAGTTGTTCGTCCCGAGGCCGAAGGAGCTGTCCGAGGCGCTCGAGCACTGGTTGGAGCGAGGCCCTCGTCCCGCGAGCGAGCTCGTCTCCTACGACTGGGAGACCGCCAACGCCGCCTGGCTTGCGTTTCACGACGAGGTGCTCGAGCTCTCGCGCTCCGGCAACGGCAGTCCTCGCACGGCGAGCGCTCGTCCACGAGGACACGACGCGGTTGTCGAACAGGGTTTGAGCATCGTGGTGAGCACGTACGAATGGCCCGAGGCGCTCGACGCCGTCCTCCGAGCCTTGTCGGAGCAGTCCGATGCTCGCTTCGAGGTCGTCGTCGCTGACGACGGCTCGGGATCCGAGACGTCGGACGTCGTCGGTCGCTGGCTCGGTGTGTTCGAAGGCAGGCTCACCCACGAATGGCAGCCCGACGACGGCTCTCGTGTGGCCATGTCGCGCAACCTCGGCGCGCTCGGCGCGAGCGGTGACTACCTCGTGTTCCTCGACGGCGATTGCATTCCGCGGCGGCACTTCGTCCGCGCGATGCGGAAGAGCATTCGGCCGGGTTGGTTCGCAGCCGGTAGGCGGCTTCAGCTCTCGCTCGCGCTGACGGAGCGTGTCCTCAGCGCGGAGACGAGCGTCCATGGCTGGTCGCTCGCGCGCTGGCTCGGTCCACGCTCGCGCGGGGAGATCGCCGGGGTTCGTGCGCTGACGCCTCGCGACCGCCGGCGCGTCGGGCGCGCGAACATGCCCGAGTTCCACCCCCACAATCGGGCGTACGGATTCCTCATCGGGGTCGCGCGATCGGACTTCGAGCTCGTTGACGGCTTCGACACTCGTTTTGTCGGCTGGGCGGACGAGGACGTCGACCTCATCACGCGCCTGGGGCGTCTCGGATTGCGGTGCGGCCATGCCGGACCGCAGGCGACCGTCCTCCATCTCTGGCACGAGAGCCAGAGCGATGGCTTTCACGCAAACTGGTCGCTGCTACGGGAGACCGAGGAGGGCGATCGGATCCAGGCGGTGGAGGGGCTGTCGGCGCTCGCCCGCGAGACGCGCGACCCTCAGTTGAGCGCGAACCGCGTGGCCTCGTCGAGCTCGCCGAGCGAGCCCGCGAAGCTATAGCTCCGCTCCGTGAGCGATGCCAGCGAGGCAGGCGACGAGTATGTCGCAGTGGCCAGCACGCGAGGCTTCGTCGTCGAGAAGCCGCCCGATGGAACCCTGCCGTGTTGCAGAAGATCAGCGTCGCCTCCGGAGCAGTGAACGCACGCACGGCGGAGCTCGGGATCCGCTCTTCGAGTTCCTCCTCGCTCGGGTAGTTCTCCCCCAACGGCCGCCAGGCCCAGGCGTCTGCGTACGGGCCGCCCGGCTGGCTTCCCGGGACGTACTGGAACGGGCCCATCGCCTCGTCGACGTCGACGAGGTACAGGAACGCCTTCAAGAGATGCTTGTCGTTGAAGTCCCGGTGCCAGCGCTGGGAGGACACCCGCTTTGCTTCTGCGGGCTGGGGCACCGAGTACCACTCGTCGACGTACTCGAGCTTCGACCACATCCGCAGGTAGACGTTCGCGATGTCGAGCATGCGCCGGGAGGAAGCTGCCCGGAACCACGGATCGTCGAGGCCGATGTCGACGCCGTAGCTATGCAGTCGCACGACGAATTCCTTGCCCTCCCGGACGCGGACGTTCTCCCCGCCGACCGCCAGGTCGGCCTCGGTCTCTGCGACGAACCGGTCGCGCTGGGCCTCGATCTCGTTCCAGAGCTCGGCGGGAAAGAGCTCGCCGAAGGGAACAACCGAGAAGCCCTCGGCGCCGACGTCGGACACGATTCTCTGCTGCACGTCGTCGAGCTCCGGGACGTCGTGCGCGAAGAGGCCGCGGCTCTTGCGATTCGAGAGCACGCGGTCGTGGAGCTCGTAGGTCGCGCGGATGCCCTGTCGCTCGAGGGCTTTTGCCACACCGTTTGCACGGTGCGTGAACACCCTGTTCACCCGATGTGAGAGCTTCGTCTTCTGCCTGTGCATCGTCGTGGCCCGTTCGCCGCTGGCCGGTCGCCTAGGTTACCGGCGGGACCATGGCCACCGTCTTCTTCATGTTCCGCGACGCGCCGCAGCGCCGGGCTGCGCTGGCGGCGGAGCCTGGCTCGGGCGAGCGCTACGCCCTGTACGGGCTCGACCAGCTCGCGGCGAACGGCATCACGACCCGTCACAACCTCGAGCGAAGCGGTCCGCCACCCGCTTGGGCACGCGTTGCGGGGAGCGCAATCAAGCGCTCGCTGGAGCGCGCTGGAGGCTACGGCGGCGACTTCGCGACCGTGCTTGCCTCGCTGCGGAGCGCGAACCGTGCCGGCGTCGTCTTCTCGACCGTGGACACCGTGGGCATCCCGCTGCTGCTCCTGAAGCGCGCACGGTTGCTGCGCGCCCCGCTCGTATACGCGGCAATCGGGCTGCCCGAACGGCTCGAGCGACTGCGAAGCGAACGCATGCGGCGGCTCTATGCGGGCGCTCTCGGATCGTCGTCGGCCGTCCTCGCCTACAGCGAGCACGAAGCCGACGTCCTTCGTGACTGGCTCGGTCGCTACGGCGAGGAGGTGCCGGTCGAGTTCGTCCCATTCGGCGTCGATACGGACCTCTTTCGGCCGACGGGCGACGCTCCCAGCGTCGACGTGGTGTCCATCGGCGCCGACCCGCACCGGGACTACGAGCTCCTGTTGCGTGTTGCCGCGGACATGCGTGAGACGAGCTTCCTGGTCGTGACGACCGGAGATCGAGCGCGGATGCTGCCGCCACGGCCGGCGAACGTCGTCCTGGAGACAGACCTCCGCTTTGCCGAGATGCTGAGGCGGCTGGCGACGTCGCGGGTCATCGCGCTGCCCGTGCTCGAGAACAGCTACTCGGGGGCTACGACGGTGCTCCTGCAGGCGATGGCGATGGGCAAGCCGATCGTCGTCACTCGAACGCAGGCGATTGCATCTGGGTACGGGCTCGTCGACGGGGACAACTGCAGGCTGGTTGCGCCTGGCGACGAGGTGGCGTTCCAGAGAGCGCTCGTCGCGACACTCGAGGACGACCGGGCCGCGCAGGTCCTGGGAGCACGGGCCCGCGAGACGGTCGAACGGGATCTCAGCTGGCAGCGCTACGCGCAACGACTCGAGACGGCACTGTCAGCCGCCGCGCGTCGAAGCTAGCGTGTTCGGGGTGGACGCTCGCGCACTTCCGAGGGCTGCCAGGCGCACGGGTCTTCGGCTTGCCGACCGTGCGCGAACCGAAGCCGACTGGCTGCTGTCGCGTCGACGACGAGCCGATCTCGCGATCTTTCACGAGTTTGCTCCAGCTCCCAGCGGGGGTGGAAACCAGTTCATGCGCGCCCTCTCCGGCGAGCTCGCTTCGCGTGGCTACGAGCTCGAAGTCAACCGGTTGTCGGGCTCCACCCCCGTCTGTCTCTTCAACTCGTTCAACTTCGACTTCCGCCGCCTGCGGCGGTTTGCGCGCGACGGTTGCCGGATGGTGCACCGAGTCGACGGACCGATCGGCGTCTACCGCGGCTTCGACGACGGCACCGATGCCCGCATTTCGGAGCTCAACCGAGCGCTCGCCGGGACGACGGTGTTTCAGTCCCGCTTCAGCCTCGAGAAGCACCTCGAGCTCGGGTTCGAGCTCCGCGACCCGGTTCTGATCAGGAACGCCGTCGATCCCGCGATCTTCCATCCGCCCGAGAAGCGAGGCCCGTTCGCGGACCGGAAGGTGCGCCTGATCTCCACGAGTTGGTCGGCAAACCCGCGCAAGGGCGCCGAGGTCTTCTCGTGGCTCGACGGGAATCTCGACTGGACCCGCTACGAGATGACCTTCGTCGGGCAATCGGCGGTGAGCTTCGATCGGATCCGCATGGCGGGTCCGTGGGCTCCACCGAGGTCGCGGAGCTCCTGCGGTCGCATGACGTGTACATCGCGGCCAGCGAGGACGATCCGAGCTCGAATGCACTCCTCGAGGCACTCGCGTGTGGCTTGCCCGCCGTGTTTCTCGAGAGCGGGGGCCACCCGGAGCTCGTCGGCGACGGCGGAGTTCCGTTTCGCAGCGCCGAGGAGGTGCCCGACGCTCTTCGGCGCGTCGTCGAGGAGATCGACGAACGGCGCAGTGCGATCTCGGTTCCGCGCTTGCGGACGTCGCCGACCGTTACGCCGAGGTTCTCGGGCTTGGCGCCCGACCTAGAATCGCCGAGCGGTGCAGAACTACTTGCGACGGGGAAGGACGCCGCGGCGTTCCGCATTTCGCGGCGCGTCCGCCGCGAGGCCGTTGCGCGCGCCCACGACGCGCTCTACGAGTCCGACGCCTGGACGCAGACGCACTGGCTCGGCGCCCAGGCTCTCAAGAATCCGCTCGACCTCTGGATCTACCAGGAGATCATGGCGGAGACGCGGCCCGAGCTGATCGTCGAGACAGGGACGTACCGGGGTGGAAGCGCGCTGTACCTCGCGTCGATCTGCGACCTGCTCGGCGGCGGCGAGGTCGTGTCCATCGACATCGAGCCCGAGCGCGAGGACTATCCGCGGCATCCGCGGATCACATATCTCGGGGGGAGCCCCTCGACGGACGAAGGGGTGCTCGCGAAGGTGCGCGAGCGGGCCGCGGGTCGCCCGACGCTCGTCATTCTCGACTCGGATCACTCGCAGGCGTACGTCGAGGCGGAGCTCGAGGCATATGCACCGCTCGTGCCCGTCGGCTGCTACGTGGTCGTCGAGGACTCGAACATCGGGCGGGTCCGGAAGGACCTGATGCCCGGCCCACTCGAGGCGATCCACTCGTTTCTCCGCCGAACCGACGGGTTCGAGATCGACCGCGAGCGCGAGAAGTTCCTCATCACGTTCAACCCGAGCGGGTACCTGCGCCGCGTGAGGTAGTCACGCCGGCGGATCGCATGCGCGATGTACCCGACTACCTGTTCCGGACAGCCCACGTGTTCGACGAGCTCAGACTCGTCTACGCCCCGGTGCCCAAGGCGGGCAGCACCGCGATCCTGGGAGCGCTGGCGGAGGTCGTAGGGCTCGCCCCAGCAGATCTCGCTCGTTCTCGCAAGCTCGAGGCGACACGCGCTCTGGCAGTGCACGACGGATCGGTCTGGGGTGAGTCGTACCGACTCGAAGGTCGCCCTCAGGCTGAGGTCGCGACAATCCTCGGCTCGGACGAGTGGTACAGGTTCACCGTCGTCCGGGAGCCGGCGCGCCGCGTCTGGTCGGCCTGGGTCTCCAAGGTGCTCGTGAGAGACCCGCGTTTCGTCTCGGTCTTCGGGGAGGACTGGTTTCCGGCCGTTCCGTCGACGGCTCGAGACGTTCTCGACTCGTTCCGACGATTCGTCGTCTCGCTTCGCGACGCTGACCGAACGGACGCGCACTGGCAGCCACAGGTGAGTCTCGTCGGCCTTCCCACGATCGCGTACCAACACACGGGTCGTGTGGAGGAGATCGATCGAACCGTGACGCACCTGGGCGAGTACCTGGAGTCCAGAGGGCGGCGCCTCCCGCTGCTGCGCCACGAGAACCGCGCGATTCTTCCGTTCACGCCCGCGCTCTTCGACGCGCCCGCGCGCTCGGCGTGCGACCTCTGGACCGCGCCCGATCGAGAGGCGTTCGGCTACCCGCCGCTCGACGACGCGTTCGACGAGCCCTCCGGCGAGTGGTTCGTGACCGTCGATGCGAGCATTGCGGCGCTCCAGGCGGTGATCCAGCGGAACGAGCGCATCGGCGACCAGCACCGGCTGCTCGCCGAGGATGCGGACGAGCTCCACCGCTTGCAGAACCGAGCGCCCTAGCCTGCTGGCGGGCAGCCGTCGGTACGGACGTCTTCGTTAGCGCGCGCTCCTCGGACTACCACGGGGCCTCCGACCTTCCAGAGGACGAGCCGTGCGGCCGTGCCCGAGCCGAGCTTCTCCCCGTCCAGCTCGATGCCGGGCTGGGTGTAGACGTAGTCGGCGAGGAGGGGCGACCCCGACGTCAGGCGCAGGACGCCGTCCCGGCCGACGTCGACTCGCTCGATCGGCAGGCCGTCGGGTATCGACTCGTCGATGTACGCGGCCTGGTGCACGCGCGCGTTGAAGAACTCCGTGAGGTACAGCGCATGCCTCGTCACGGCCGAGCTGGGACATGCCGCGTTGTCGATGTACAGCTTGGTCACGCGGGCGTCAGACGGAAGACGGTCGTCGATCCAGGGGCGTGTCTCCGCACCGACGCCCTCGAAGACCGCGTTCTCCTGAGCGTCGATCATCCGGTCCCAGGCGAGCACCGCGGTGAATGTGAAGCTCGTCAGGATGACGGCGGGGAAGACCCACTCGAACCGACGGGGTAGCACGACGACCGCCACGAGCAGCAGAACGAGCATGAGCACGAGCAGCTTCCTGGCCGTGACGATCTCGCCTGCGAGCAACTCGTTCAGGCGCGCCCAGAGGGCGCTCGGGACGACGTCGACCCCGACGTCCCCGGCGATGTACCGAAACGGGAGCAGCAACACGAGCCCGAGGGCGAGCACGAGACCGACCGCGGTCTCGGCTCGCGGTCGAGGCATGTCCTCGGCCAGCCAGACTGCGAGCACGAGCAGCCAGAGTGGGGCCAGGTAGAAGAGATTGCGGTCATGAAGGCGGTCGAACCCGAACTCGGTGCTCGAGAAGGCCGCGGTCACGAACAGCATGGAGGCGTTGACCATGAGGAATGCGGCGACGAAGGCGGCTGAGGGCGCCGACCCGGCCCGCCCGCGTCGCCACAGCAGCGCGAGCACGATCGGTGAGACCGCAAGCGGGACGATCGCGAGGTAGATATCGAGGTCGGCGAGGAGGTAGGCGACCCACTTCACGATGTCGAGTGGGTCGTATCCGCGAAAGAGGACGGAGTACACGCCGACCGCGTCGGCCGGAGACGAGCCGGTCAGGAGCGGGCGACCGAGAAAGGCCGCGACGCCGAGCACGACCGCTGCGAGCGACGGCCATAGTCCTCGCAGGTAATTCCCGACTCCGGGTCGATCCCGCGCAATCGCGAAGACGAGCGCGAGCGCCGCGAGGTAGGCGGCGAACAGCACGGCGAATTGAGCGCGAGTCCCGTAGGCGAGGCCAACCGCCGCGATCGCGGCGAGCTGGCGGGCAGTGGAAGGGCGTTCGAGTGCGAGCACGATCGCATAGAGCGCCAACGAGTACGTGAGGTACGAGGTGCTCTCGGTCATCACGAGCGACACGTACATCGACGACGGAACTGCCAGCGACATCGCGGCGACTGCGACGCTCCACCATTGCGACAGCAGCCGCCGTGCGAGCAGAAAGATCGGGATAGCCGCCAGAGCGAAGAGGAGCCCGTTTGCGACCTTGAAGAAGGCGTACGCGGTCTCCCGGTCGGGTGTGACGAGATGGACCGCCGCAAGCACAACGGGGTAAACGGGTCCGAGGCCGTACTCGTCACCACGAAGAGTCAGCCCCTCACCCTCTGCGAGCGAGGCACCGCCACCGGCGTAGATGTGCTCGTCTGGATGCACACGCGGGGTCGAGACGAGCTGCCCTACCCCTGCATAGAGGGCCGCGGCGGCGACGATCGCTGCGGCGAGTGCGATCGCAGGCAAGCGGTTTCGATCCCGACGGTGCGGCGCCTGCAAGGTCTCCATGGCGCACGCGATGCTAGTGACGGCGCGGGACGCGCCGTGTGGCGTGCGCGCTAAGGTGCTCCGCGGGCTCTGAGCCCATGTGGCCATGGCTTCGCGACGCGCGCTCATCATCGGGATCGCCGGGCAGGACGGCTCGCTGCTTGCCGAGCTCCTGCTGTCCAAGGGGTACGAGGTGCAGGGAGCGGTCCGACAGCCGGCTTCGACGCCGTTCGAGAACCTCGAGCCGATCCGCGGCGCGATCGAGCTCTTTCAGGCGGACGTGCTGGACGAGCTCTCGCTCGTCGATCTCCTGACGACGGGGAGGCCGCACGAGGTCTACAACCTGGCCGCTCCGTCGTTCGTTCCCATGTCCTGGCGGCAGCCCGTGCTCACCGCCGAGTTCGCTGCGGTCGGCGTCACGGCGATGCTCGAGGCTTTGCGGCGCGCCGACGACTCGATCCGCTTCTACCAGGCGTCCTCGAGCGAGATCTTCGGCGAGCCGCGCGAGGTGCCACAGACCGAGGAGACTCCGCTCGCTCCTCTGACCCCGTACGGCGTCGCGAAGGCGTACGGCCACTTCATCACCAGGAGCTACCGCCTCCGGTACGGGCTGCACGCGTCCTCCGGAATCCTCTACAACCACGAGTCGCCGCGCCGCCCGCTGGACTTCGTCACGCGCAAGGTCTGCCACGCCGCCGCGAGCATCAGCCTCGGCCTCCAGCATCAGCTCGAGATCGGCGACCTCGACGCACGGCGCGACTGGGGGTATGCGGGCGACCACGTGCGCGCGATGTGGCTCATGCTCCAGCAGGACGAGCCGGACGACTACGTGGTCGCGACCGGCGAGCCGCACAGCGTCCGTGAGCTCGTCGAGTGCGCGTTCGATCGCGTGGGCCTCGACTGGCAGGAGTACGTTCGCGTCGACGAGTCACTGAAGCGCGGGAAAGCCGAGCTCTACGACCTCGTGGGAGACTCGACGAAAGCGCGCGAGCGGCTTGGCTGGGCCCCCACGGTGGACTTCCGCAGCCTCGTCCACCTCCTCGTCGACGCTGACCTCGAGCGTTTGCGCGCACGGCGCAAGCCCGCCGAGAGCGTCGCCGACGCTTGAGCGTGGGTGTCCGGGCACAGGCGCGTCGCGTCGTCGCGCCCATCGGGCGCCCGCTCCGCCGTCGTGCCATCGGGCTACGCACCCGAAGCTGGCCCGCCCACTCACGCCTGTTCATCGCCCAGGAAGGTGCGGAATGGGTGCTCGCCTACGAGGCGCGGCAGCTTCGGAGGCTCGCCGAGGGTCTCGGTATCCGGGTGGGCAGGGACAGCTGGGTCAACGGCGTGGGGGACCAGTCGGTCTTCCACGAGAGCCAGTTCACGCTGCTCCTGCACGACTTCGAAAGGCATGGCAACAAGCTCGGATTCGCCTACTTCCACGGCCGCCCGGGCACGCCCGGATTCCCCGAGTTCGACGCGTCCTACGACGCGCTTCGTCGGCGACACGCGGAGATCGATCGCGTCCAGGTGACGAACCGGGCGATGGAGAAGGTTGTGCTCGAAACCGGGCTAGCGCCCGAGAAGGTGCACCGGATACCGATCGGGGTCGACCTTGCCATGCACAGGCTCCGTACCGCGGACGTGCGGACCGCGGCCCGTCGCGAGCTCGGGCTTCCCGAGGCCGCGTTCGTCGTCGGCTCCTTTCAGAAAGACGGCGTCGGCTGGGGCGAGGGGCTCGAGCCGAAGCTGATCAAGGGCCCCGACGTCCTGGTCGGCGTGGCCGAACGGCTACGCGAGCGTGTTCCCGACCTCTGGTTCCTGCTCACAGGCCCTGCGCGCGGGTACGTGATGGCCGGGCTCGATCGGATCGGCGTGCCCTACCGGCACGACCTCTTCCCCACCGTCGAGGCCGCCGCGAAGTCGTACGACGCCATCGACCTCTGCGTGGTGGCCTCGCGTGACGAGGGCGGCCCGAGAGCCGTGCTGGAGGCGATGGCGACGGGTGTCCCGCTCGTCACGACCCGGGTTGGTCAGGCAGCGGACCTCGTCCGGCACGGCGAGAACGGGTGGATGGTCGACGTCGAGGACGTCGACGCGCTCGTGGAATGGTCGCTGCACGTGGCCGAGGCGCCTGCAGCCGACCTCGAGAACGTTCTGCGCCAGGGCTTGGAGACGGCTGCGGAGAACTCGTACGACGCGCTCACGCCGAGGTGGCGCGCTCTGCTCGAGGGGTTCGTGGACATCCCGGTGACGAGCGAGAGGTGAGCACGTGGACCTGAGCCTCGAGCGTGCGGGACGGTATGTGCGGGCGGGCGGCCGTTGGGCGCGTCTGGCCGTCGCGGGACGGGCGAAGCCCGGCGTCCGCGTCTTCTACGGCCATGACCGCGTTCCGGCGCCGGGGGATCGTGCTGCGGGAGGGTCGGCCAAGATGCAGAAGCTGAACGAGCGCTTTCCGAACAGCCCTTTCGACTTCTCGTTGCTCTATCTCGGGACGACCTGGTTGCCGCGGGACCTCGACCCTCTCCTCCGCGTCGCGCGACGGCGCGGAGCACCGATCATCGTCAACCAGGACGGCGTCGCCTACCCGGGCTGGGCGGGCGACCACACCGAGGAGATCAACCGACCGCTCCGGCGCGCGGTGCTGGCTGCGGACCACGTCGTCTACCAGAGCGAGTTCTCGAAGCTCTCGGCCGACCTCTACCTCGGCGAGCCGACGGGCTCGTGGGAGATCCTCCCGAACGCCGTAGACGTCGAGCGCTTCACGCCGGCGAAGGTGCCGCCGGCGGGGGGGCCGGTTCTGCTCCTCGGCGGCGACCAGACGCAGCGGTACCGTCTCGAGCTCGCGCTGCACACGCTGGCGGCGTTGCTTCCGCGGCATTCGGACGCGCGGCTCCTCGTCACCGGACGTCTTGTCTCCTCCGCCGAGCCTCTCATCGCGGAGCTCGGGTTGCACGACCGTGTGCATCTGCTCGGCGAGTACACGCAGCGTGACGCGCCCGAGATCTTCCAGCGTGCACAGGTCCTTCTCCATACCAAGGTCAAGGATCCGTGTCCGACGCTCGTGCTCGAAGCGATGGCCTCGGGGCTGCCGGTGGTGTATCCGGCCAGCGGCGGTACGGTCGAGCTGGTCGGAGACGAGGCCGGCATCGGAGTTCCGCACCCCGATACCTGGGAGCGCGACGAGCCGCCGACAGCGGGAGAGCTGGCAGACGCCGTCGGCAGCGTCCTCACCGACCTCGCGCGTTACTCAGCTGCTGCCCGGTCGCGTGCCGTCGACCGTTTTGCGCTCGAGCCGTGGCTCGACCGTCACGGCGAGCTCTTCGACGGCCTCGCCCCGAGGTAGCCGCGCATCCTCCCCTCGAGGGTTGCCGCGTGGAAGCCCGCGGCCGCCGTGTCACGCCGTGCGAGGGACACGGCGACGCCACCGACGGGACGAATCGCCATGCGCGCGAGCATTCGTGCTGGATAGCGATGCTTGCGGAGCAGGTAGCCGACGCTTGCGCCCTCCCGATGGCCCTGCGCGC
The DNA here is from genome assembly GCA_963756925.1 of uncultured Actinomycetes bacterium. GTDB lineage: Bacteria > Actinomycetota > Thermoleophilia > Gaiellales > Gaiellaceae > GMQP-bins7. The sequence continues at coordinate 612,542 of CAVWPL010000012.1, forward strand.
GGAGCCCTGCGCCGGGCGCTCTCAGATCGTGCTCGACGGCGATCGTCGGGTCGTACTCGACGCGGGCCCCCGTTTCGAGAGCGCGGATCACGTAGTCGGTCTCCTCGCCGGAGGACCATGGCTCGGTCGCGCCGAGACCCAGACGCTCGTCGAAGCGGCCGACCTTCTCGATCAGCGGGCGCCTGAGGAATGTCCCGGCGGAGGCCACGAGATTCCAGACGTTGGATTTCGTGAGCCGGGCCGCGTCCCGGGGCCAGCCCGGTTCCGAGCGGCCGCCAGCGTCGACGGTCGGAACCGAGAGCCCGTCGAGAGAGAGCTCACGGGCGAAGCGTCGTGCGACTGCCTCGAGGAGGTCCGGCGGGTACGTGCAGTCGTCGTCGGGAAACGCCACGAGGTCCGCGGCGAGGCGATCGAGCGCGGCGTTGCGCGCACGGGAGAGTCCCGGCGACGACGTGAGGCGTACGACATCGACCGTTCGACCGTCGAGCACGGGCGCGAGACGGTCGTCGGCGTTCTGGTCGACGACGAGCACCCGACACGACGTATGGGTCTGGGCCTCGAGCGACGCCAGAAGACGCTCGAGATCCGCGATGCGCCCGATCGTCGCGACGACGAGGTCGAACGACGGAAGCTCCGGGTGCACGCGCCGTAGGCTACGGGACGCCCGTGCCGACCGTCCCGCACGTCTCCGTCCTCGTCGCCGTCCACAACGGAGAGCGCTACCTCCGATCGGCGCTCGAGAGCATCCTGCGCCAGACGGTTTCCGACCTCGAGCTACTGGTCGTCGACGACGGGTCGACTGACTCGACACCAGTCGTTCTGGCCGCCGTCGAGGATCCACGGTTGCGGGTGATCCGCAACGACGAGCGCCTCGGTCTCGCCGGCGCGCTCAACCGCGGACTCGACGAGGTGAGCGGCCGCTACATCGCGCGCATGGATGCCGACGACATCGCGCTCCCGCACTGGCTCGAGCATGTTCTCGATCGATTGACGGCCGAGCCCGACGTCGCCCTCGTCGGAGCCGGCGTGCTCGAGATCGTCTCAACGGGGCAACTCGGGGAGGTCCACGTTCCCGAGAGCGGTGTTGCCGTGACCCGCTGGCACTCGCACTTCAGTGCTTCGCCGTTCTTCCACAACACGGTCGCGTTCGACGGCGAGCTCTTCGAGCGACACCGGCTGCGGTACGACGAGTCGTTCGGCGAGAGCGAGGACTACGAGCTCTGGACGCGCGTGCTCGAGCTCGCCGAGGCGGACGCCGTCGCGGAGCCGCTGGTTCTCTACCGCTTCCATCCCGAGCAGGCTTCGCGCCGTCGATCGGAGCTCCAGCGCACGCTCGGCCGGCAGGTGGCACTCGCGCAGATCGCATCTGCGGCGCCCGCGCTAACCGGTGACGACGTCGAGCTCGCGTGGCGGTTTGGCTTCAGGCTCGATCTCGCACCGGGGGAGGTGGAGCCTGCGTTGCGCGCCTACCTCGAGCTCCTGCGCTCGTTCTCCGGCTCCGGCCGCTACTCGGACGATCAGCTCGCGGGCGTGCGTGGGGTCGCGGCGCGGACGATCGCTCGCCGTGCGCGTTCCGCGAGCGGAGGGGAGCGTTCAGCGCTCATGAGACGCGCGCTTTCGCTCGATCCGGCCTTGCTCGTTCACATCGCCGCTCGTCGGGTGCGCCGGACCGAGGCAAGACGCCGTAGCCGGAAGCAGGCGGAGGATCTTCTCCGGAGAGACACAGCCGTGGCCGGCGCGATACGCGTTGCGGCTGTCTTTCCGGAGCCCACGCCCTACCGGGCGCCGCTCCTCGACTGCGTCGCAGCTCTCGACGCGATCGAGCTCACCGTGATCTACGCCGCTCCCTCCGTCGTCGGCGGCCGGACGTGGGCGATCGAGCACGAGCACGATGCCCGCTTCCTCCGCGGCCTGCGCGTCCCCGGTGCCGAGCGGATCCTGCGCCACGACTACCCCGTGACTCCAGGTGTGAGCCGTGCGCTCGAGCGCATTCGCCCGGACGTCGTCGTCGTCTCGGGTTGGAGCACCTTCGCTGCACAGGCCGCGATCGCGTGGTGCCGCGTACGGGGGATCCCGTATGTGCTTCTCGTGGAGAGCCATGACGAGGGCCCGCGATCCGGCTGGCGCCGGCGGGTGAAAGGCGCCGTCGTTCCTCCCATCGTGCGCGGAGCCTCAGGTGTGCTGGTCACCGGAACCCTTGCGCGTCGCTCCATGATCGAGCGTGGTGCCCGCCCCGAGCGGATCCACGTGTTCGCGAACACGATCGACGTCGAGGCGTTCGGCACACACGCCGATCTTCTCGCCGCTCGCCGTCCTGAGCTCCGACGCGAGCTCGGGATCGACGACGACGACGTCGCGGTTCTCTCGGTTGCACGCCTGGGTCCGGAAAAGGCGCACGGCGCCCTCATCGGAGCCATAGTCGCGGCGCAGGACCCGCGTCTCGTCCTCGTGCTCGTGGGCGACGGTCCAGAGCGCAAGCGTCTCGAAACGCTTGCCAGGGAACAACGCGCTCGTGTCATCTTTGCGGGCGACCGGCCCTGGGAGCAGATCGCGGAGTCGTACGTCGCGGCAGACGTGTTCGCACTGCTGTCGGAGCGCGAGACGTGGGCCGTGGTCGTCAACGAGGCCGCTGCCTGCGGTTTGCCGCTCGTCCTCTCCGACAGGGTCGGGGCCGCGCACGACCTGCTCGTCGACGGCGAGAACGGTGTCCTCGTCGCCGCGGGCGATGTCGAGGCCGCCGCCGCCGCTTTGCGACAGCTGGCGGCGGATCCGCGCGAGCGGCGACGGATGGGAGCGCGATCGAGGGAACGTGTGCAGGACTGGGGCTACGGGCCGAGCGTCGCAGGCTTCCTCACCGCAGCTCGCGACGCCGCGGGCCACCCGCCTCGCTAGCCTTGCCAGGTGGCGACAGTCGCCGCTCGACCTCGAATTCTCGTCCTGAACCAGTACTACTGGCCCGGCGTCGAGGCGACTGCGCATCTCCTCACAGAGCTCTGCGAAGCGCTAGCCGAGCAGTACGAGGTCGAGGTGGTGACCGGCGTTCTGCACGGGCACGAGGACGACGCGCGCGACCTCGAGCGCAAGGGCGTCCGAATCGTGCGCGTCTCCTCGACGGCGTACGAGCGGTCGGAGCTCGGCCGCAGGGCCGCGAACTACGTCTCGTACCTCGCTTCGGCGTTGACGTACGCGCTGCGCGGGCCGGCCCCCGATCTCGTCGTGTGCATGACCGACCCCCCGATCGTGGGCGATGTCGGCGTGCTCATCGGTCGCCGGTTCCGGGTGCCGGTGCTCGTCATCAGCCAGGACGTGTTCCCGGAGATCGCAACCGAGCTCGGGCGTCTCCGAAACCCCGCCGTCATCGGGGTGCTCAGGACGCTCGTGGGTGCGTACCTGCGACGCGCGGATCGGATCGTCGCCATCGGGGAGACGATGCGCGGCCGCCTCGAGCTGAAGGGCGCAGCGCCGGATCGGCTTCGCGTCATTCCGAACTGGGTGGACACGAGCGCGATCACCCCGCAGCCGCGGGACAACACGTGGGCGCAGTCGCACGGCCTCGAGTCGAAGTTCGTCGTGATGCACTCGGGGAACGTCGGCCATGCCCAGGACCTCGACAGCCTGGTGCGCGCAGCAACGTTTCTCCGCGACCTCGACGACCTGCTGATCGTGATCGCCGGGTTCGGCGCGCGTCATGCCCAGATGGTCGAGCTCGCCACGCGTCTCGACGTTGCCGACGTCGTCCGGTTCCTCCCGTACCAGAAGCGCAAGAGGCTGCCGCTCTCGCTGTCGAGCGCCGATCTCCACGTCGTCGGGCTCGCCAAGGGTCTCGCTGGCTTCGTCGTGCCGAGCCGGCTGTACGGGATCCTGTCGGCGGGTAGACCCGTGATCGCCGCGGCGGACGAGGACAGCGAGACGTCGCGGCTCGTCTCGGAGGTCGGCTGCGGGCTCGTGATCGAGCCGGGGCGCCCGGAGTTGCTCGCGCGGACGATTCGAGCGGCGCACGACGGCGCGTACGACCTCGAGGCGATGGGTCGCCTCGGGCGCGACTTCGTCGAGCGCGAAGCCGACCGCTCGGTGGCGATGAAGCGCTACCGGTTGCTGGTCGCCGAGATGCTCGCCGCCTAGCGCGACTGCTTCGACTCGAGCAGCGCACGATAGAGACGGTCGACGTCGTCGACCAGGCGCGCCACGCTGTACCGCTCACGGACGCGCGCACGCCCCGCCTCGCCGAGAGCGCCCCTCAACGCCGGGTCGCGGGCCAGGGTGGCAAGGCGCTCAGCCGCTGCCTCGGTGTCACCCGGCTCTACAAGGAACCCGTCGACGCCGTCGCGCACGACGTCGGGTACGCCGCCGACCCGGTTCGCAACGACCGGAGTCGCCGTGGCGAGGGCTTCGATCGCGCTCACCGGCGTTCCCTCGTTGACCGACGGGAGATAGAAGGCGTCGAACAGTCGGTAGAGCCCGGCGATCTCGGCCTGATAGCCCACGAAGAAGCACGCGCGCGCGATTCCGAGCTCGTGTGCGAGTCGCTCGAGCGGCTCGTGGTCGGGGCCGTCGCCCACGAGGCATGCGACGGCGTCGATTCCTCGCGCGCGGAGCGCGGCAATGGTACGCAGGACGGCCCCGGTGTCCTTCACGCCGGTCATGCGACCGACCCAGCCCACGACGAACGCCTCCTGGCCGATCCCGTACTGCTGCCGGTAGTCGATGTCGTTCGTCTCGTCGTCGAGCCGCTCGTCGAGCGGAATGCCGAGACGTACGACGACGAACTTCTCGCGCGGGGCGACGCCGAACTCGATCAGGTCGTCACGCACCTCAGGGCTCACGGCGACGAGCGCGTCGGACGCACGCGCGAGTGTCCGCTCCACCTGACGGAAGAACGCGGTGCGGCCCGTGCCGAAGTACCCCTTGAGCACGTGGCCGTGAAACGTGTGGACCACGACGGGCGGCCGCGCGGCGCCAGCCAATAGCGCCGCAGCCCTCGCGATCGCGCCTGCCTTCGCCGTATGCGTGTGGAGGATGTGCGGTCGCTCGCTTCGGATGAGCTCCGCAATTCGCACCACGGAGCGCACATCATGAACGGCGGAGATCTCGCGCTGAATCTCGGGCACGCTGACCACGGAGACGCCGAGTCGTTCCGCGAGGAAGGCCATCGAGTCCTCTCCCCGCGCGAGGCTCCCTGCCACGAGCGTCGTGTGGTACCCACGGGTCTCGAGGCCCGCCGCGAGGTTCGCAACATGAATCGCCGGCCCGCCCATGTTCAGGCGTGCGATGACGCGCAGGATGCGGATCGGCTCGTCGGCCACGGCCGCGACACGTTAGCCATCTCCGCGAGGCTTCCTCCTGTCCTCACAAGGTAGGCTCAACGTCGGCAATGACGCAGCTAGCGCCGTCCGACCAGCTTCGGGACATCTACGAGGAGCGTGGACGGGTCGAGTACTCGGCGCCTGTTGTCCCCGATCCTGAGATCGACAGAAAGTTCGCTGTCGTAAGCGACCAGCTCAAGGATCTTCTTCCGGTAGCCGCATTTCTCGACGCCGGCTGTGGAGATGGTCGCTATCTCGCCGCACTAGCAGAGCTCCTGCCGGCGTCGACGCGGGTCGTAGGAGTCGACATCGCGGAGAGCATTCTCGAGACGGCGGCGCGCGCGGCTGCTCAGGCTGGAGTCGAGGCGGAGCTGGTACGCGCGAATCTGGAGCGCCTTCCCTTCGAGGATTCCGAGTTCGACCTCGTCGTCTCCACCCAGGTAATCGAGCATCTCCTCGATCCACTTGCCGGCATTCGCGAGCTCGCACGAGTCGTGGCCCCGGGGGGACGCCTGGTACTCACGACGGACAATCGGAGGAGCGTCATCACGAGGACAATCAACGCGCCGCGTTGGCTCCTTTTGACGCTCTTGGGCAAGCGACGAGCGCGTGTACGGATCAAGTTCCCGCATGGCGACTTCGGTGCGCGCGAACTCACCGACACCTTGCATCGGTTCGGTCTCGTCGTGGAACGAGTCAGAACCTTCCGTTTCTCGGTCATCGGGGCGGGTCCGCGTGTCATGCGAGCTTGCGGTCGTATCGATCGTCGTCTCCCCGACCTAGGCATCGGGGACGTCCTACTCGTCGTCGCTCGGCGTCCACTCGCCTAGCATTCCGTGCCCATGCGGTACGTCGTCACCGGCGCGGCCGGGTTCATCGGCTCACAGCTCCTCCGTTCGCTGCTCGAGCGCGGCCATGACGCCGTCGGCTGGGACGCGTTCACGGACTACTACGACCCCGCGTTGAAGGAGGAGAACGCCGACGGATTGCCCGTCGTGAGAGTCGATCTTGCCGAGGACGCGCTCGACCTCTCCGGCGTCGACGGCGTCTTCCATCTGGCCGGGCAGCCGGGTGTCAGGAGCTTCGGCGGCATCTTCCCCGTCTACGTGCGCCAGAACATCCTGGCGAGCCAGCGGCTCTTCGAGGCCGCGGTCGCCGCCGGCTCGCGCACCGTGTTCGTGTCTTCCTCATCCGTCTACGGTGACGCAGCGGCGTACCCGACATCCGAGGACACCGCGCCGAGGCCGCTGTCCCCGTACGGGATCACCAAGCTCGCCTGCGAGCACCTCGTCCACGCATACGGACAGGAGTTCGGGCTCGAGGGCGTCGTGCTCCGCTACTTCACGATCTATGGGCCGCGCCAACGGCCGGACATGGCTCTCGCCCGCATCGTCGGGTGCCTTGCGGAGAACCGCCCCTTCGAGCTGCTCGGAGACGGGACCCAGTCGCGCAGCTTCACGTACGTCCACGACACGGTCGATGCGACGATCCTCGCGATGGAGCGCGGGATTGCCGGCACGACGTACAACGTGGGTGGCGGCGAGGAGGTTTCGATGCTCCAGGCGATCGAGGCGCTCGCCGGGATCGCCGGGCGACGGCTCGAGCTCGTCCGCTCGCCTCGGCGCGAAGGTGACCAGACGCGAACGGCGGCCGACACGTCCCGCATTCGAGCGGACACGGGGTGGGAGCCGAGGACGTCGTTCGAGGAGGGCATCGAAGCTCAATGGCGATGGGCCGCTGATAGGGTCGCCGGGCCATGAGCGTCGCTCGCCTTCGGCTCGCTCACCCCGGCGAGAGGCATATGGGAAACCATGTTTCCCCCGCGTGCCCTCTTCTTAAAACGTGGGGAACCTTCCGGTTCCCGCGCCCCTCCCCGCTCCTGGGCCGGGAGCCGGCCCATGAGCCCGGCCTCCCAAGCTGCGGACCTCGAGGGCGAGCAGGAGGTCGATCTCGCGTCGGTGTGGCAGCGCATCAAGGCGCGCTGGTGGCTCCCAGTCGTCGGTTTCGTGGCGGGTGCGTTCGTCGGTTTCGTGCTCGCGCTCTCCGGGGGCGACGTCTGGCGTGCGGAGACGATCGTCTACCTCGGCCAGCCTTTCGCGCCGCTCGGCGGGGGACAGATCCAGAGCCTCGCGACGAATCCCCGCACGGTCGGCGAGATCATCCGCTCGGAAGCAGCGATCGAAGCTGCCTCTGACGCGAGCGGTGTCTCGCCCTCGCGCTTGCGGTCATCGATCTCGACCAAGGAGCTGACCGCGGTCGGTCAGGCGCGGGGCATCAACCCGCTGATGGAGATCAGCGTGAAGGCGTCAGGGCCGCGCAAGGCGGAGGCGGCTGCGGACGTGCTCGCGGCGCGGGTCGTCGACAACGTGTCGCTCTACGTCAAGCAGAAGGTCGAGCTCCTCGAGCGACAGGTGGTCGTGAGCGAGGCACAGCTCGCCGCCGTGGAGGCGCGGATCCAAACCGCGCAGGAGCAGCAGGACACGCTGATCTCGGACCAGACGATCCCGCTCGACCAGCGCCTCCTTCTGGCCGCGAACCTGAACTCCGTGATCACGACCGCGGACGCGAGACGCACGTCCCTCCAAGATGACCTGTTCGAGGCGCGGCAGCTCCTGAATCTCGCCGAGAGCGTGGAGTCGAGCCGCGTCGTCGAGCCTGCCGGTGCGGTGAAGACGACCGCGCGCTCGAGTCGCACGTCCCTCCTCATCGGCGCGCTCATCGGGCTCCTCGTCGGAGTGGTCGCCGCGATCGTGGCGGAGCCGATCGCCGCTCGCCGGCGTCGTACCGCCCCAAGCTCCGGCTGATGCTCGACGGGAAGCGGGTCGCCGTCGTGGTGCCCGCCTACGACGAGGAGGCCCTTGTCGCAGAGACGCTGCGCGGCATACCCGAGCTCGTCGACCGGATCTATGTCGTCGACGACGCGTCGAGCGACGCGACGGGTGAGCGTGCGAGCGAGCTCGGCGACCCTCGGGTCGAGGTGATCCGCCACGAACGGAACCGCGGCGTCGGCGCCGCCATCGTGACCGGCTACAAGCGCGCGCTCGAAGAGGGCATCGACGTCACCTGTGTCATGGCCGCCGACAACCAGATGGATCCGCAGGAGCTCTCCGGGCTCGTCGAGCCGGTCGCGCGCGGCGAGGTCGAGTACGCCAAGGCGAACCGGCTCGTCTCCGGCGAGGCCTGGAAGGTGATCCCGCGCACGCGCTACCTCGGAAACGCAGTTCTCTCGCTCCTGACGAAGATCGCATCCGGCTACTGGCACGTCGCCGACTCGCAGGCCGGCTACACGGCGATCTCGCGCGATGCGCTCGCGCGGCTCGATCTCGACGGCATCTACCCCCGCTACGGGTTCCCCAACGACATGCTCGTGCACCTGAACGTGGAGAACGCCCGCGTGCGTGACCTCGCGTCCCGGCCGATCTACGACGTCGGCGAGCAGTCGGGCATTCGCCTCCGCTCGGTCATCCCGCGCATCTCCTGGCTCCTCTTCAAGGCGTTCTGGTGGCGGCTCGGGAACAAGTACGTCATCCGCGACTTCCACCCGCTCGTCTTCTTCTACGCGTTCGGTGTCCTGATGACCACGGTCGGGCTCGCGCTCGGTGTGGTCGAGGCGGTGCTGCGCATCCTCGGGAACCAGATCACGACGCCGACGATCGTGCTCGTAGCGGTGCTCCTCATCGCGGGAATCCAGCTGACGCTCTTCGCCATGTGGTTCGACATGGAGGCGAACAAGGACCTTCGCTAGGTTCGCGTCGAAGCGCGTAGCGGGCTGGACTACGCCGCCCACACACGTCGTCAGGCGGCGGTTGTACCGTCTGTTGCATCGCTAGCGATGCCGACGACACAGTCTCAGCGCTCCTTCTGGCGGAGCGTGCTGCACTGGCTCGGGAAGCTCGTGCCAGGCTTCATCCGGCGCTTCTTCCGTGACCGGTTCTGGGACATCTCGAAGAGCGAGGCGTGGGGGTACGCCGTGTGGGGCGCGATGGGCGTCGTCATCGCGGTCCCCGAGCTCCTGGCCGCGGCGGGCGGTAACAACTTCCTGTGGCCGACGATCTCCACGACCGTGGGGCACCTCCAGGACCGGTGGGCCGCCCTCACCCTTATTCCGGTGGCGCTGATCGTGATGGCCGGCTACTCGGTCATGCGCTTCAAGCTTGGGGACACGGCGGTGCAGGCCGACCTCCAGGCGATCGGCCGCACCCCTCAGGGACGCCTCGTCAAGCAGGACGTCCAGCTCGATCAGCTCGCTCAAGGCGGCGTACCGCCCGCGCCGCCGAAGCGTGGCGAATGGCCGATCGTCCCGTACTTCGTGTTCGCGACCGTCGTCGTCATCGCCGGCGCGGTGGCCGTGGCGCCGAGCAATAGCCGGTTCCTCGTCGGGTACGTGCTGTACGCGCTCATAGCGCTGTTCTGGGTCGTCATTCCCAATCTCGCCGCGTACTTCTTCGGGAAGGACTTCCCGTTCACGACGCTCGTGTTCACGGTCCGCGGTCTCGGGCGTCGCCTCCAGTTCGTCGCCGCCTTCGTCGCAGCGCTCCTCGTGATCCTGCTACTCCACCTCGCGTTCTATCCCTGGCCGAGCCGCCGCTAGCCCGGCGCGTCGATACGAGGATGGCTGTCGAGGAGATCGATGAGCCACGACGAGCCGCTCCGCGGAGATGTGAAGACGATGAACGGGCGCAACGCGCGGCGACGATAACCGGCGTCCCACCCGTTCGAGCGATTGCAGCTGGCGGCCGAGCGCCGACGATGAGCTTGATGAGGCGGTTCGCCGCAGCCCTCGTTCTCCTGCTCGCCCTCTCGGCGACCGTTGCGGCTGCCCATCCTTCGGCGACGAGCCTCACGGCGACGCAGCTCAAGGTGCGGTTCAAGCAGTCGACGGGCGACAAGCTCCTGGTCAGCAAGAACTTCTCCTACGCAGGCCACTACACGGCGTTCGACCTCGGCGTGCCGACGATCGCGAAGAAGGGCAAGTACGGGACCTTCACCGTGTACCTCGTGAACGGCGGCGACCTCGAAGCCGAGGTCACCGACCTTCTGGCCGACGGACATACGGGGGTGCTCGGCACACCGGGCGCGGGCAACATCTACTGGGAATCCGGAACGACCCTCTACGGGGACAAGTACTGGATGGCGAAACGCCGGTACGGGGCGAACGTCGTCCTCTGGTGGATTAGCTCGAAGCCCGTGAAGAAGACCGACAAGACGTTCAAGCGGCTGCACACGGCGCTGACGAAGGCCGCGAGCTAGCCCGCGCCGCGCAGGGACCTCCCTGCGCGACGTCGTACCTAGGAGAGTGCTTCCGCGCTACGGGAGCTCGTTCCCGGGCGGCTAGCATCGAGACCATGCCGACTTCCCTCGTCACCGGTGGCGCTGGCTTCCTCGGTTCGCATCTGTGCGAGGCACTGCTCGAGCGCGGGCACCGCGTGATCTGTTTGGACAATCTCGAGACGTCGTCGCTCGAGAACATCGACCACTTGCGCGACGACTCGTTCGTGTTCCTGAACCACGACGTGATCGAGCACATCGCCGATCGAGGAGCCGGTCGACTACGTCTACCACCTCGCGGCTCTTCCGAGCCCGATCGACTACCTGCGCATGCCGCTGCACTCGCTGAAGACCGGCTCGTACGGACGCATCACGCGCTCGGCCTCGCCAAGTTCAAGCGCGCGCGGTTCCTGCTCGCGTCGACGAGCGAGGTGTACGGCGACCCGCAGGTGCATCCGCAGCCGGAGACGTACTGGGGCAACGTGAACCCGATCGGGCCGCGCGGCGTCTACGACGAGGCGAAGCGGTACGCCGAGGCTCTGACCATGGCGTACCACCGCCAGCAGGGCGTCGACACGCGCATCGTGCGGATTTTCAACACGTACGGCCCGCGGATGAGGCGCGAACGACGGCCGCGCCGCTTCCCACCTTCGTCCGCCAGGCGCTCGGGGGAAAGCCGATGACGGTGTTCGGCGACGGATCCCAGACGCGGAGCTTCTGCTACGTCGACGACCTCATCCGCGGGCTCGTCCTGCTCGCCGAGTCGGCGAGCACCTGCCGGTCAACCTCGGGAACCCGGACGAGAAGACCGTGCTCGAGCTCGCCGAGGCGATCATCCGGCTCACCGGTCTTCGAGCCAGATCGTGTTCGAGTCGCTTCCGGTCGACGACCCGCAGGTGCGCCAGCCGGACATCACGCGTGCGAAGCAGCTGCTCGGCTGGGAGCCCGAAGTCGAGCTCGACGCCGGGCTCCGACGGACGATCGCCTCGCTCGGCCACGAGGCCGCCGTCGGCTCTGCGTGAGCCTCCTCCGAGCAGTACGAGAAGCATCACCGAGAGCGTCGCGCCGAGGGCGACTTCGTCTTCGTCCCCGAGCGCATCCCGTTCTTCCAGGCGGTGATCGGCCGGGGAAAGCGCGTCCTCGATCTGGGTTGCCGCTCCGGTGCGTTCACGCGTCACTTCCTCGAGGGAAACGCGGTCGTGGGCCTCGACGTCGACCGGGTCGCACTCGAGAAAGCTGCGGAGCTCGGGATCGAGACCGTCCTCGCGAACGTCGAAGAGCCGCTCCCGTTCCCGGACGCCGGCTTCGAGGTCGTTGTCGCTGGTGAGCTGCTCGAGCACGTTCGGGTTCCCGAAGCGGTCGTTGCCGAAGCGGGGCGTGTCCTCGGGACGGGAGGCACATTCGTCGGCTCCGTGCCGAACGCATACCGCCTCCAGAGCCGGCTGAGGTTCCTGCGCGGGCGCCCGCCCGAGGACGACCCGACCCACCTGCACATGTTCTCGGCGGGAGAGATGCGGACGCTGCTCGGAGACTTCGATGATGTGCGGATCGAGTTCGTCGGCGGGCGCTACCGCCGAATTCGCCCGCAGCTGCTCGCACGCGATCTCGTGTTCAGAGCCACGAAGCGGCCAGGAGGGGCGGCCTAGAAGCCGATCGTCGGCGCGAGCGCAGGAGGCGTTCGCGTGGCCCTGTCGCGGATACGAAGCGGTGCGAGGACACACGGACATAGCGGAGGTCCGTGGCCACGTGCTGGTTGCAGGTGCTGCAATGTCCGCCGGCCCGCCTACAACCGGCAGCAGTGTCGAGTCGTAGACGGCAGCGAGTGGTCGGGGCGAGGTCGTCTCGAGGCGACCTGTTGACTGCGAGTCTCGTCGTTCTGGCCGTCGGGGTGACGCTGGGGCTCATCGGTCTGAGCTCTCACGACGGGCTTCTCGCCTGGGATGTGCGGTTCGCGTACCTCCCCGCAGCCGAGGAGTTCCTCGAGGGCGACTCACCGTATCCGGCCCTCGACGACCCCATCCTCGAGGAGCAGAAAGGCTACGTCTACCCGCCGCAGTTCCTGCTGGTGCTCGTCCCGCTCGTGCCGCTCCCCGTGGGCGTCACCGCTGTCCTCGTCGCGATCGGCATGCTCGCGCTCCTCGGTCTCACGCTCTACGTCCTCGGGATTCGCGACGTGCGCTGTTATGCGGCCGCCCTGCTCTGGGTGCCCGCGATCAGCGGGGTGCTCCACTCGAACGTCTCGATCCCGCTCGCCTTCGCGCTCGCCGTCATCTGGCGCTACCGCGACGCCGTTTGGCCGTCGGCGGCGGCGCTCGGTCTCTCGGTCTCGGCCAAGTTGCTCCTGTGGCCGATGTTCGCCTGGATGCTCGCGACGTGGCGACTTCGAGCAACGCTCATCGCCCTGCTGGTGGGTTTCGGAGTAACGCTCGGAGCGTGGGCGATCATCGGGTTCGACGGCCTGCTCGAGTATCCCGATCTGCTCCAGCGTCTCGCAGGCGATCCAGTCCGAGCGGAGCTACTCGCTCGTCGGCATGGCGTCGGCGCTCGGCCTCGGTGAGATCGCCGGTCGTGTGCTGGCGATTGCGGTGGGCACGAGCCTGCTCGCCTGGTGTGCCGTCCTCGCGAGGCGTGGCGACGAGGCGCGCTCGTTTACGTGTGCGGTCGCCGCAACCCTCGCGTGGAGTCCGATCGTGTGGCTGCACTACCTGGTCGTCCTGCTTGTCCCCATGGCGATTCACCGGCCACGCTTCACACCGCTCTGGCTCCTGCCCGTGCTGCTCTGGATCACCCCGAAGCCGGGCTACTCGGAGGGATTCGAGACGTTCGTGCCCGGGATCGCGGCGGCGATCCTCGTCGGGGTACTGCTCGTTCGTCCGGGCGTCGGAGCACCACGCACAGAACCGGGTCGTCTGCGTGCCATTGCGGACTAGACGTGCACGCACGTTGCCGCGGCTCCTCGGCGGGTGGGTCGGCGAGTGTCCGATCGTGGCGTGCGTCAGCTGCTACGAGGTCCCACCGGTGCCGAACTCCGCCCGGCGGGCGACGTCCGCCTCGTCGACCATGTGCCCGTCGCGCGCGACGTAGCCATCCTTGCCTCCGACGACGAGGAGCACGAGATCGTCCTCGTCGCTTGCGTTCGACACCTTCCGGGGCGTCGTCGACTCGACGTGCAGCAGGCCGCCCGGCCCGAGGATGCGCTCTTCGCCTTCAACCTCGACGCGCGCCGTGCCCGAGTGGACGAAGTAGAGCTCGTCCTGCGTGTCGTGGAAGTGATGGAACCCTTCGTACGAGGGCGGATAGACGATCGCGTTGACGCCGAACGCGGTGATGCCGAGCGCTCCCCGGATCTTGCGGAAGCCGTAGCTCTCACCGAGGTCGTCGATGGAGCTGAAGGCGTGAGTCATCAGATCTCCTTTCCGTTGAGCAGGAACTCGGCAGTTCGCCGTAACCCGTCTTCGACGTCGACCCGCGGCTCGAAGCCGAGGACGCGTCGCGCCTCGCTCACGTCCGCCCACGAGTCGCGCAGATCTCCGGGGCGCGGCGGCAGGTATCGACGCTCCACAGGCTTCCCGAGCAGGCGGCCGATGGTCTCTGCGAGAGCGTTGACGCTCGTGGGTGCTCCGCCCGAGATGTTGAAGATGCGCCCGCTCGCACCGTCGGCATCAGCGGCGAGCAGGTTGGCGGCAACGACGTTGTCGATGTACGTGAAGTCTCGGGACTGCTCACCGTCGTCGAAGATCGTGACGGGCTCTCCCGCTGCGATCGCCGTGATGAAGAGCGGCACGACCGCTGCGTACTGCGAGGTCGGGTCCTGCCGCGGCCCGAAGACGTTGAAGTAGCGGAGGACCACCGTCTCGAACGAGTGGTACACACGACTGAAGCTCACGCAGTAGCGCTCGGCGGCAAGCTTGGCCACCCCGTACGGCGAGATCGGGTCGGGTGGCATCGACTCACGTAGCGGCAGCTCCGACTGATTGCCGTAGATGGAGGACGAGGAAGCGAAGACGACCCGTCGTACGCCCTCGTCACGGGCGGCGAGCTGCACGTTGAGCGTGCCTTCGACATTCACTGCGCTCGACGTCAGCGGATCCTGCACCGAGCGCGGAACAGAGCCGAGCGCGCCGAGGTGGTAGACGATCTCCGTCCCGCGTACGGCGTTGTGGACTCGTTCGTAGCTGCGGAGCTCGCCCTCGACGACGTCGAGGTCCGCTCGAGCCCGGCAAGGTTCCTGCGGCTGCCCGTCGAGAAGTTGTCGAGCACCCGCACGTCGTCGCCGCGTGCGAGCAGCGCGCGCACCAGGTTCGAGCCGATGAACCCGGCGCCGCCGGTCACGAGCACCTTCATGCGGCCACTTCGGCGACGACGTGGAAGTTGGCGAAGAGGGTTCCCGGCTGGGTCGGCTCGCGGAGACGGCTCGAGCGGCGATCGATAGCCTCGGCCGCCCGGTTGATCGTCGTCACGAGCGGCCGCGAAAGCCTGCCGGCGCGGAGGCGGCGAAGAGCGAGATCGAGGTTCATGGCGACGATCATCCCGACGCAGGCGGTGGTGCCGGACGCGGGCGTCACCCTAACGGACGCCCAGGGGGCGCTATCGACGAAGATCTTCTCGAGGCCCGCATGTGTCCAGCGCCAGTAGTCGGTCGGCGACGGGTGGTAGGGCATGACGCCGTGAGTCGAGGCGAGCACGCGTCCCCGGGCGGCCGTCACCCGGCGAAGCTCGCGGACCGCGAGCGCTGGATCGTCGCAGTGCTCGAGCACCTGGTTGCAGAGGACGACGTCGAAGCTTCCATCCTCGACCGGCAGCGCCTCGACCGAGCCGCGGAGCTCGGCTCGCGCGTTCTCGACGGGATCGACCCCGATGTAGCTTGCGGCGTACGGGCGCGAACAGGGGCTCGTACGGCTTCGTCCCGCAGCCGACGTCGAGCACGCGGTACGCGCCGAGCTCGCTGTGTGCACGGCGCGCCTCGCCCGCCAACCAGCGGACGAGCGGTCCGCGCACCGCATACGTCGGCATCGAGTGAGGAGGGTCGAGCCGAGGATCAGACATCTGCCTCATCTTCGACGGTTGCGGCCCCCGCTGCCGCGAGACCGAGCATCAGGCTCGTGGCCGCCTGTAACGGGATGCCCGGGACGATGCCGAGCGACGCCCACTCGCCGGCGAGCGCGAGAAGTGCGCAGAGCGCTGTCAGCCCGGCTCCGACCGCCCAGGGGCTCGCGGCATACCTCACCGTTCGCCAGGCGAGCACGAGGCCCGCGACACCGACGACGAGGAGCAGCGCCAACCCGACGACACCGGCGTCGGCAAGCATCTGGACGTAGAAGTTCTGGACACCCCACTCGCGGCCCGGTGCCGGGAACGCGAGCTCCACGACGTCAGGGAAGCGCCGACGCGCATCGTCGACGTACGGCTCGAACACCTCGGGCCGCGCCGAGCGCTGCCAGCCGACGCCGAGCGATCGGGTTGTCCTGCGAAGATCCGAACCCCGATGTAGGCGAGCACGGTGCGTTGCGAGTACGTCTCCACACCCACCGGGGGGTCGTCGCCTCGTACGCCGAGAAAGCGGAGGAAGTCCTCGAGCGCGTCCCCGCGTACCGCGGTGACGCCGCCTGCGACGACGAGGACAACGGCCGCCAGCGCGAGCAGCTGTCTTCCGGAGGTTGCGAATC
This sequence comes from uncultured Actinomycetes bacterium, assembly GCA_963756925.1. Classification (GTDB taxonomy): domain Bacteria; phylum Actinomycetota; class Thermoleophilia; order Gaiellales; family Gaiellaceae; genus GMQP-bins7. The sequence goes on from CAVWPL010000012.1 coordinate 628,779, forward strand.
GGGCCCGTGACGGCGAAGGCGATGACGAGAGCGCCGACCGCGATCCCACCGACCGCGGCAATGGAGCCCGCGAGGACGACTCCGAGCATCCCGCTGACGAGCGCGACCGCGAAGAGCGAGGCGATCGGCAGCCGTTGCCGCCCGGCGACGATTCCCGCGGCCGCGACGCTGACGGAGATTGCGGCGAGCGCGGCGAGGTCGTGGTGCCCGAGGAACGAGGGCTGGCGCCAGCCGGGGTTCCAGGCGTCGAAGACATCGACGCCGAAGAACTGGAGGAGCGCAACCGTGGACGCGACAGTCGCCCAGAGCACGAGGGCGCCGAGCAGGATGGTCAGATCCTCACGTCGTCGCACGAGCAGCGGCACCGCAACCGCGAGTAGCGCGTACTCGCCGAGCTTCACGAAGCTCACGGCGTGGTCGGCGAAGAGGTCGTCGTCGAGCGAGAGAGGTCGCAACGTCTCGAACGCGAGCCACGCCAGCAGCGCCGCACCCGCCAGCCAGAGCGCTCGGCCCGATCGCAACCGCTCGACCCCGAGCCGAATCGCCGACACGAATGCGGCGACGACGATCACGAGGACGGCGACGTCGGAAAGCCGGATGTCAACGGTGGTCGATCCCAGCTCGAGCGAGAGCTCGGGCTGGAAGCGCTCGTGCATGAACAGGAAGGGGACGGCGGCAGCGAGAACGAGCGCGCCGAGGCTCTCCGGACTCGTGAGCAGACTCCGAACACCACCTCGACCACCGCGACCTGCGGTCAGCACGGCGATCTCGAGATGCGGGTCGGCACCGGCGGCACTATAGGCGTGCTCGCGCGGCGCGTCCGGGAAGCCCAGCAAGGGCCTTCCCTAGACTGACCGGTCGATGTCCTCTCGCGTCTTCCGGCGCCGGTCGGCGACCGCTGCGTGGGTCTACGCCGCCGTTGCGTTCGGGATCGTCGGCCAGATCGTCGCCGCTCGCGTGCTCGGGCTCGACCAGTTCGGCGTCTTCGCGACTGCACTCGTGCTGGTGGGCTTCTTCCAGGTTCTGCTCGACCTCACCGTCGAGGAGTCGCTGACGAAGTACGGCTTCCGCTACGTCGCGTCGGAGGATTGGGGGAAGCTGCGTCGTCTCTTCCGCCAGATGCTCAAGTTCAAGCTCGTCGGCGGAGCGCTCGCCACGGGCATTCTCCTCGCGCTGGCACCGGCTCGCAGATGCGATCTTCGACGAGGAAGGCGTCGGAGCGGCGCTGCTCGCGGCTGCGCTGCTCCCGCTCGTCCAGGCGCCGGAGAACGTCGGTGCGACGGCACTCCTTCTGCACAGTCGCTACGACCTCCGAGGCGCATACCAGGCGGGCTCGGGCGCACTTCGCCTCGTCGCGATCGCGATCGGAGTCGCAGTACGGGGTGACGGAGGCGTTGGCCGCGATCGTCCTCGCGCAGTGCGTGTCGACGGCGGCCGTGTCGGTGGCCGGCCTGTCGGCGCTCCGGCGATTTCCCTCACGCGCCGCCCGCGCCCGCTCGGCGAGGACACGCCGGGCATCCGTTCCTTCCTTCTCCAGTCGAGCCTTGCCACGGGCGTCATCTCGCTGCGAACGACCCTCGTCCCCGTGCTGCTCGGCGTCGTCGCGGGTCCGACGCAAGTCGGTCTCTTCCGGATCGCCCAGACTCCGCAGACGGGTCTCGCCGCTGCGAGCTCGCCCGCGCGGCTCGTCCTCCTCACGGAGCAGACGCGCGACTGGGAGGGCGGCAGACACGTGAGCGTCCTCGACGGAATCCGCAAGTACACGGTCGGAGCCACGGGACTGATGGTCATGGCCGTGCCCGTCTTCTTCTTCGCGATGCCGTGGCTCATCGAGACGGTGTTCGGCGACGAGTACGCCAGCGCCGTCGACGCCGCCCGCATTGTTCTGCTCGCAGCGGCGATCCAGTTTGCGATCGGCTGGACGAAGTCGCTGCCCGTCACCATCGGCCGGCCGCAGCTGCGCATCGTGACCCATGGCATCGAGACCGTCGTGGCGATCCCGCTCGTCATCGTGCTCGGCGCGGAGTGGGGGGCGACCGGGGCGGCGATCGCGGTGCTCGTCTCGACCGTCGTGTTCGCGATGGCCTGGGCGATCGCGCTGTTTCGCGATTCGCTCGGACATGGGTGCCGACCCGACGCGGTTGGCGGGTGACCCTGCATCGTGAGAGCGCTCATCGTCAGCGGCATCTGGCCTCCGGATGCGGGCGGCCCCGCAAGTCATGCTCCGGCACTCGCGGACTTCCTGCGCACGAACGGCCACTCGGTCGAGGTCGTGACGACCGCGGACGCGACGCCGGCGGCGCGCGAGTACCCCGTCCACTGGGTGCCGCGCAGCCTGCCGACCGAGCTGCGCTACTTCCGGTGCGTGCGCGTCGTCCGCCGCGCATGGTCGCGAAGCGGACGTCGTGTACGCGACGAGCATGGTCCGCCGGGCGGCGATCGGGTCGGCACTCGCGCGGAAGCCGCTCGTCGTGAAGCTCGTCTCCGACGAGGTCTTCGAACGGCAGCAGCGAAGCGGGCGTTTCGCCGGCACGCTCGACGAGTTCCAGCGCGTCGGAGGAGCACGCATTCGCGCTCTGCGCGCGTCCCGGAACGGCGCGCTGCGTCGCGCGGAGCACATCTTCTGTCCCAGCGCATACCTCCGCGAGATCGCGCTCGGCTGGGGCCTCGACGCCGAGCGCGATTGTCGGTTCTCCCGAATCCCGCACCATCCGCTGCCGTCGTTCGCGCCTCGCGAGGTCCTCCGAGCCGAGCTCGGGCTGGACGGGCCGGTGCTCGCCTTTGCGGGCCGGCTCGGGCCGCAGAAGGCGCTCGGGGTGACGTTCGACGCGCTGGCGTCGGTGCCCGGGGTGACGCTCTGCGATCGCAGGAGACGGCCCGGATCGTGAACCGCTCGAACGCCGGGCGACGGAGCTCGGGCTCGCAGGGCGAGCACGCTTCCTCGGCAGTCTTCCTCGCGACGGGGTGCTGCGACTCTTCCGCGCGGCGGACGCGGTCGTGCTGAGCTCTGCGTGGGAAAACCTCCCGCATACGGTCCTCGAGGCGCTTGCGGTGGGGAGCCCGGTTATCGCGACTTCCGTGGGGGGCGTGCCCGAGGTGGTTCGCGACGGCGAGAACGGCCTTCTCGTCGCGCCGAATGACCCAAGGGCACTGGCGGATGCGATCGAGCGGCTGCTTCGCAGACGACGACTTGCGCGGCCGACTGGCCGACGCTGCTCCTGCGTCGGTTGCCGGACACACCGAGGAATCGGTGTTCGCGCGAATCGAAGAGGAGCTCCGCGAGGGCGGCCGGATGAAACGACCATGAGGCGAAAGCTGCTCATGGTGGGACGGACGCGGTACACGCTCCCGCTCTCACCCTCGCTCGCACAGAAGTTCGACGTGCTCGAGTCGGAGCTCGAGGTGAGCGTGCTCGGGAGCGCGGGGGGAGGAGCCGGGACCGACGCACGTTTTCGCCTCGTTCCGCGCGTACGGCCGCGTGCTCTCGACGGCGCGTCGTTCTACGCGCTGCTGCCGTTTCGGGTCGCGCGCGAGCTTCGCCGGTTCCGGCCCGATGCCGTGCTCGCGCAGGGCGGTCACGAGACCGCGCTCGCGCTTCTCGGACGCAGGCTCGCGAGGGTTCCGACCAGGGTGATCGCGGACGTCCACGGCGACCCGGCTGCGGCCACTCGGTTGTATGGCTCGCCACTGCGAAAGGCGCTGTCCCCGCTCGGTGACCGGCTTTCGCGTGCCGGTCTGCGCGGCGCGGACGGTGTCCGCACGATCTCGGAGTACACCTCACGCCTCGTTCGCGAGGCCGGAGTGGAGCCGACGGCAACGTTCGCCGCGTTCATGGACCTCGAGCCGTTCCTGAGCGAGGCTCCGGTCCCGCTCCCCGAGCGCCCAGGCGTCGTCTTCGTCGGAGTTCTCGAGCGCTACAAGGCGGTCGACGTCCTCGCGGATGCGTGGCGCATCGCCGCACCCCTCGTGCCGGAGGCGACGCTGCATCTCGTCGGGCGTGGAACGCTGCAAGAGGTCCCGCAGCGACTCGTCGCCGATCTACCCGACCAGACGCGCTGGACGGAGGCGCTCTCCGCTACGGAGGTCGCGAGGGCGCTCGATGAGGCGACGGTTCTGGTGCTGCCGTCCCGTTCGGAGGGGCTCGGGCGCGTTGTCGTCGAGGCGTTCTGCCGCGGACGCGGCGTCGTCGCGAGTCGCGTGGGTGGGATCCCGGACATCGTCACGGACGGGGACAACGGCCTGCTCGTTCCCTCCGGCGACCCAACCGCTCTGGCCGAGGCGCTTGTCCGCGTGCTCTCCGATCGGCCGCTCGCCGAACGCATCGGAAGCGCGGGGCGAACCGGGGTCGAGCCCTGGCTTGCGACGCCGGAGGACTACGCCCGCCAGATTCGCGATCTCGTGGAGAGAGTCGTTTCCTAGACTCCTCGCATGCGAGCCGACCGTGCGAAGCAACTCCTGAAGAACGGCGTCTACCGAACGCTCGGTGAGACCGTGAGCGGTGTCAGCGGCCTTGGCGCCGACAGCGATCGCACGCTCCGGATTCTCATGTACCACAAGGTCAACGATCTCTGGCCGAACCCGACCACGGTTCCGACCAGGGTGTTCGAGGAGCAGATGGCGCTCCTTGGCGAGCTCGGCTATCAGCCCGTCTCGCTGGCAGCCGTGCGGGACCACTACGTGTCCGGTGCGGCGCTTCCCGAGCGCGCGGTCCTGATCACGTTCGACGACGGCTACCGCGACAACCTGGCGAACGCGCTCCCGATCCTGCGTCGCCACGGCTATCCGGCAGTCCTCTTCGTCCCCATCGGGTTCCTCGACGACGGCCGGCCACTGCCGCACGAGGAGTCGCTGCACGTGCTCGACGTCCGCAACGAAACACTCGACTGGGGCGAGCTCGCGGAGCTCGAGGCAGGCGGGATTCGGATCGAGTCCCACGGGATCGGACACCGCCCGCTTTCGGAGCTCGATCCCGGGGAGGCGACGCGGGAGATCGCGCTCTCGAAGCTCCGGCTCGAGGAGCGGCTCGGACGCGAGGTCGAGGCGTTCGCGTTCGTGAAGGGCTCTCAGGCGGACTACCGACCCGAGCACGCCAGCCTCGTCCAGCAGGCGGGCTACAAGCTGGCGTTCACGTCGGTCTCGGGCGCGAATGCGCCCTCGACGGACCGCTACCGGCTCCGTCGCTACAACATCGAGCCGTACCCGGCACGGACGTTCGAGCTCGTTCTCGCCGGAGCTTGCGACCTGATCTCGGTAAAGGACACCGTCGTCGGGACGCACGCAAGGCGTGCGCTCAACAGGGCACTCGGCACGGGTTCCCGATGAGCTTCGTCGCGTGCCTGCGGCTCGCTCTCACGGGGGAAACCATGTTTCCCCCGTGCGCCCCCTTCTTCCTCGAGACCGCGGGGGAACCTCCCGGTTCCCCCGCACCCCCTCCACGCGCCGCTCATGAGCCAACCGAGGTTGCCTCATGAGCTTCGAGACCGTGCGCTACACGCCGGACATGCGTGCCGACCTCGTCGCGCTCCTCGCCCGAGTCGGAACGACCCAGCTCTCCGACGAGGAGTTCGCGTGGTGGTTCGACCGCAATCCGGCCGGCGAGGGAATCGTCTCGCTCGCGGTCGACGAGGGGACGTCGTCGGAGTAGCGGCGATGAGCTTCTTCCGCACTGCGCTGAACGGTGCCGTCACACGGCTTGCGATTCCCGTAAACGTGGCCACGGATCCGCGTTACCGGGGTCAGGGGGTCTTCTCGACCCTCGAGCAGGCGAACGAAGCGGCTGCCGCGAGCTCTGGCTCCCCGCTCACGGTGACGTTCCCGAACGGAGCGTCGTATCCGATCTTCGTGAACCGTCTCGGGTGGATCGACCTCCCCCGCCTCCGGCTCTGGGCCAGGCCGCTTCGGGCGTCCGCGGTGGCGCGGTATGTCCTCAAACGCCCAGGCGAGGCCGGTGGCCTCCGGCAGGCGGATCGGTCGACGCGTGCGATCCGGGGCATCGATGTTCGCCCGGTCGAGCGCTTCGGGCCGGAGCTGGACGACCTCGGGCAGCGTGCGGCCGCCGGCTACGGGAATCACTTCGTCCGCGACGCCGAGTACTTCAACTGGCGGTACCTCGACTCGCCGCGCGACTACCGGTGCTTCGCCGCATATCCGAGACGAAGCGCTCGCAGGTGTTGCCGTCGTCGGGCACACGTTCAAGCACGGCGTCTCGGCAGGGTTCCTCGCCGATCTGGTCGTCGCTCCCGGCGGCTCGACCGAGCTGCGCGCGCTCCTCGACGCGTGCGGTCGACGAGGTTCGAGGGGGTGCGGACGCGCTCGTCCTGCTCCCGCCTCCCGGCCGCGACGAGCGCCGTGCGCTCGTCGCGTCGGGCTTCCTCCCGACCAACAAGCAGCTCCGGTTCATCGGCAAGTCGCTGCAGGAGGACGCTCGACCCGATGAAGCGGGCGCGATGTGGCACTTCACACTCGGCGACTTCGACTTCTTTTGAGCAAGCTCGTCTTCATCACGCAGCAGGTCGACCCTGCGCATCCGGCGCTTGCGGCCACTGTTCCGAAGGTTCGGGCGCTTGCGAATCTCGTCGACGAGGTCGTCGTGCTCGCGGACGGAGCCGTCGAGGGGGTCTTGCCGGCGAACTGTCGTGTGCGCACGTTCCGTTCCGCCTCCAAGGCCGGGCGAGGCGCGCGTTTCGAGGCGGCGCTCGCACGAGAGCTCCCCGGACTGCGCGGTGGAGCAGTCGTGGCCCACATGTGCCCGATCTACGCGGTGCTCGCCGCACCGCTCGTACGCCCACTCCGCATCCCGCTCGTCCTGTGGTTCACGCACTGGAGGGCGAGTCGGCTTCTGCGCGCCGCCGAGCGCGCCTCGTCGGCCGTCGTCTCGGTCGATCGGCGCTCGTTCCCACTCGAGTCCCAGAAGGTGCAGCCGATCGGGCACGGCATCGATGTGTCCGAGTTCTCGTGCGCGCAGCGTGACACGCCCGACGACGGCCTTCGACTCCTTGCACTCGGCCGGTACTCCCCTGCGAAAGGCTTGGACGTGGTGCTCCGCGCCCTCGCCGTCGTCGGCGAAGGCGTCCGGCTCGACGTCCACGGGCCTGCACTATCCGCAGAGGAGCGCGCACATCGCGCCGACCTCGAACGCCTGACCACGGAGCTTCCGCTGAACGGGCGCGTCAACCTCTGGAATGCGGTCCCGCGGGCGGAGATCCCGGCGCTGCTCTCCGCCCACGACGCACTCGTGAACAACATGCGGGCCGGAGCTCCGGACAAGGTCGTCTACGAGGCGGCTGCTGCGTGCACGCCCGTTCTTGCATCCAATCCGGTCTTCGACTCGCTGCTCGATCCGGCCCAGATGTTCAACCGTGACGATCCCGGAGATCTCGCCGACAGGATTCGTGCGCTGGCGGCACTCGCCTCGTCCGAGCGTGCTGCGCTCGGCCGCCAGCTGCGGGAGCGCGTGGAGGAGAGTCACTCGGTCGAGTCGTGGGCTCGCGGCGTCCTGCAAGCTGCCGAGATCGCATGAACAACGTTCGCCTCTGGCTCGCCCCCTTCTTCTCGAGAACGTGGGGAACCTCCCGGTTCCCCACACCCCTCCACGCTCATAGGCCAGCCAAGGCTGACCGATGAGCGGCGTCGTCCTTCACTCCCAGAAGGTCGCGGGGATCTCGGGCTCCGAGGCTCACCTGCTTCAACTGCTTCCGGACCTTCGCGAGCGCGGCTGGGACATCCGCTTTCTGATGCTGCACGAGGACGAGCCCGGTGCCTGGGAGTTCGCGCGCGAGCTCGAAGGACGCGGTGTTCCTGTCGACGAGATCAGACTTCGCGCGGACGTCGATCCGCTCGCATTCGGCGAGGTCGTCAAGCGCCTCTCGATCGAGCGGCCCGCGATCCTCCACACCCACCTCGTGCACGCGGACGTCTACGGGCAGCTGGCAGGTGCGATGGCACGCGTCCCGCTGCGCCTCTCGACGAAGCACGGCTTCAACGAGTTTCGTGAAGGGCGCTTCTTCGGGATCGCGGACAGGACGGTCGGGTCGCTTGCCCACGTTCATATCGCCATCTCGCAAGGGCTCGCCCGCTACCTCGCCGAGACGGAGGGGTTCGACGAGGAAGCCTTCGAGATCGTCCACTACGGGATCTCCGCCCGTGACGCCGTACGACCGTTCGCGGGGACGGAGCCGCGGCTTCTCTGCGTGGGACGCCTGATCCCGATCAAGGGACACCTCGTGCTCCTGCGCGCACTTGCGCAGGCGCGGACGCACGTTCCGGGGCTGACGCTCGACGTCGCGGGCCGCGGGCCGCTCGAGCCGGCGCTCAAGGAGTTCGCGCGCGAGCTCGGACTCGACGGCGCCGTGCGCTTCCTCGGCTTCGTTTCGCCGGTCCAGAAAGCCGTCGAGCAGGCCGCGATCGTTGTCGTGCCGTCGCTCGGCGAGGGGTTCGGGATGGTCGCGCTCGAGGCGATGGAGCGGGCGAGGCCGGTCATCGCGAGCGCCGTCGGCGGCCTGCCCGAGATCGTCGCGGACGGCGAGACGGGCCTCGTGGTGGCGCCCGGAGACGCCGAGGCGCTCGCGGATGCAATCGCCTACCTTGCCGGCGATCTCGAGCGGGCTGCCGCGATGGGGCGTGCGGGGCGGGAGCGCGCGCTCGCCGAGTTCCCACCCGAGCGCAGCGTCGAGCGGATCGAGGAGCTCTACCGGGCGGCGCTCGGGTCGGACGGCGAGTAGCCGCCTCGACGCGCCCGGTACCTCGTCCACAGCGCCTCCAGCGCAAACGCGGCGAGGAGCGCGAGCAGGAAGTCCCAGGGAACGCGATAGCGTGCGGTTCCTGCGAAGACCGCCGCAGCGAGCGTGTTGTAGGAGAGCAGCAGGAGCGCGAGTGCGACGAAGTGTCTCGGGGCCACGAAGAGGCCGACGATTGCGAGTGCGTACAGGATGATCACGTACGCCGGCTCGACGGTTCGGCGAGCATCTCGCGCGATCCCGCTTCCGCTCGAATCCGACTCGGACGGAACGGGGCTCCAGAGCATCCGCACCGCCTGCGCTGACAGTCGCGCCTTCTCGTTGGGCTGGTCTCGCCAGAAATCGAGCACTTCCTCGCGGTACATGCGCATCTGTGCGCACTCGTCGACCGTGGTCGGCGTGCCTGCGAGCGTCAGATCCGCGGCGAGCTCGGGCCAGGGCGGCGCGCCAGGGAGCTCGGGCACATCGTCGATCCAGCCTCCCCGAGCGAGCACGTCGTACGTGTTCGGGTTGTTCGCCTTCCAGAGCGCCCGAGCGTCCGTGGTCAGCGCGAAGCAGCCGACCTCGACCTTGTTCCGAGCGACCCACGGGGCCACGGCCAGCGCGGCGCCGGCAACGAGGACGCCGCCGATTGCGAGCGCGCGCGTTCCAGGACGCACCTTCCAGGCGACGTACGGAGCGAGGAGGAGCGGCAGCAGGGCGAGGCGGGCATTGCCGAGGATCGCGATACCCGCCGCGACGCCCGTCGCGGCAGCTGCCGGGAACGAGCGGTCCTCGAAGGCGAGGAGCGCCAACAGCACGACGAACGCCAGGAACAGCCCGTCGAGCAGCTCGCGGTTCATGTGCACGTCGTGCCAGACGACGTACGGATGCAGGGTCGCTATCAGCGCAGCGACGACTCCCGTCCCGGTCGAGCGCAGCCGCGTTCCGATCTCCATGACGAGCAACGCCGTCGACAACGGCGACGACGATCTGCGCGATCCCGACCGCCAGCCAGGAGCGGCCAAATGGCCAGTAGATCGCGGCGAGGAACCATCCGTAGAGCGGCTGCGTGTACGCGGAGGGAACGCCGGGAGAAATCCAACGTGCCGTGCGCGACGCAGTGTCGTCGCGAAGCGGTCGCTCTTGTCGACGAACTCCTCGAGGATCGTCTCGCGTTCCCGAAGAAGTACCGCGAGTCGCGGGACCGAGGCCGCTGCAACAACGACGAGAACAGCGGTCCAGCGGCGCATCACCAGGTGTCCGGCGATACTTCGGCGGGCATGGTCGGCACAGCGGGAGAACGGTACGCGGTCGTCTCCTGCCACGTCGAACGACCGCTCGACGACGCCGTCTGGTCACGATTCTCCGCGCTGCAGCGGCGACGCCCGGGCGGGTTTCCGATCGCAGCGCTCATGCGCCCGGCCGATGTGGAGTCGGGGGAGGACGATGCGCTCTGGCTGGAGAGAGCTCGTGAGGCTGCTCAGCTGGGAGCGCTCGGGCACCACACGCACTGGACGGCCCCCGACCACGCCCGACCCACCGCTGCAGGAGCCGGCGAGCGCGTGCGCGTCGAAGGACGACGCCTCCGCGAGCTCGGTGTCTCGGCGACGCTGTTCTGCGGTGGCGGCTGGTACACGGACGAGGATGTCGCCGATGCGTGCGCAGAGCTCGGTTACGTCGATTGCACACCGCGTGCGACCCGTCCGCCGTATCTGGCCGCGGGCGAGCGTTGGGCTTCGCTCTCGACGCCGGCGACCGTTCGGCTGCGATCCGGACGGAGCCTTGCCGCGATACCCACCACACACTCGCTCGGAGACCTGGGTCGTGCGCTCGTGCGCCGTTCGCTCCCCGGTCTCGTCCACGTGTACTTCCACGACACCGACCTGCTCGTACGGGGCCGATCGACGGTGCTACCGCTGCTTCTGAGCGTGCTCGGCCGGCGTGCGCGACCGACCGACCTCGACTCGCTCGCCGCAACCATGCGCCACGAGGCTCGAGAGCTCGCCTGGGACGACGTGGCTCGTCTCTAAGATCGGAAGCGTGTCCGGCAGCAAAACGGCTCCGCCGGCCGAGTCGCCAGCCCCTGCTGACGCGCAGCCCGCGTTGCAGGCGGACGTACGCGCGTCTCGCGTCTACATCCTCTCGCGTCGTCCGGTGCTGTCCGTCGTCCGGCGCGCGGTTTCGATCGTGGCGCTCGTCGCGCTCGATGTCATCGGCCTCGCGCTCGGGATCTTCTTCGCCCTCGTTCTGCGACAGCTCGTCAGAGGCGACGGCGACGTCCTCTGGAGCCTGCTCTGGAGGGAGGGTCCCGCGGAGTGGCTCCGGTTCGTGGCCCCGATCACGATCCTCGTGTTCGCGCAGGCGGGGCTCTATCGGGTGCGGGAGCGTCGACCCGGGGCCGGACGCATCCTTGCGTCACTGATCGTGGTTGCGCTGATCGTGCTCGCGTTCGGCCTCGGAACGGACTACGACTTCAGCACGTCCGGGCCTCGTTCCGACGGCGGTGGTCGTCTCGGCGGTGACGATCGGCCTTCTTCGCGCAGCCTACGAATCGATCTCGCTCGAGGTGATGCGCGTCGCGGGCATACGCAGACGTGTCGTGCTCGTTGGCGAGGGAGAGAGCCTTACCCGGCTCCAGCGCTCTCTGGCCGCGGCGCGCGGTGGTCTCGCCTACGAGTTCGTCGGCGCGGTCGCTGCGGAGCCCGACTTCGGGACTGCGGCTTCTGGGCTCGCGCGCCGACCTCGCGCGCATTCTCGAAGATGTGCAGCCCGACGAGGTCGTGCTCGCAGAAGCGGATCTCGACGAGCGAGCCGTCCTCGAGGTCGTCGAACAGGCGCACAAGCAGGGAATCCGTGTGCGGCTCGCGCCCGAGACGACCGAGTTGCTCGTGCAGCGCGGCGAGTACGTCCCTGGTCAGGGCGCTCCGCTCTTCGAGCTTCGCCCGCCCGTCCTGACGGGCTGGGACTGGGCGGTCAAGCGGACGTTCGACATCGTCGTGAGCGTTGTCGTGCTCGTCGTGGGGCTCCCTCTCTGGCTGCTCGTCGCGCTCGCGATCAAGCTCGAGTCCCGTGGGCCGGTCTTCTTCGTCGACCGCCGGGTCGGCGTCGGCGAACGCGAGTTCCCGATGCTCAAGTTCAGAACGATGGTTGCGGACGCAGCAGCTCGCCAGGAGGAGCTCGAGGGCTCGAACGAGGCCTCGGGCGCGCTGTTCAAGATCCAGGACGACCCGCGCGTCACCCGGGTCGGGCGCGTTCTCAGGCGCCTCTCGCTCGACGAGATCCCGCAGATCGTGAACGTTCTCCGTAGCCAGATGAGCCTCGTCGGGCCCCGGCCGCTCCCCCTGCGCGACTACCGACTGCTCGAAGACTGGCATCGCGCTCGGTACGCGGTGCTCCCGGGAATGACCGGGCTCTGGCAGATCTCGGGACGCTCGGGTCTCGACTTCGACGACCTGGTGCGACTCGACTTCACCTACCTCGAGAACTGGTCGGTGTGGCTCGATATCACGATCATCGCGAAGACCATTCCGGCCGTGCTGACGCGGCGCGGCGCGTATTGACCCAGCTCGACGTACGGCCGTCCCAGCCGGAGCCCGAGCCGGAGGTTCGAGATCCGGACGCTCCTGGGCGAGCGCAGGCCGCTGCAAGCCTGAAGTGGTGGGCGCTGCTCGTGGTCGTCGTGGTCGTCTCCGCGATCGGCGTCTGGGTGACCTCGCCGCGGTTCGCCATCGACTCCCCTTCGTTGGTGGACGACTGGTCCGCGATCGAGAAGTCGCGAGATCAGCTTGCGGCGATTGCGAGGTTCGACAATCCGGAGGAGGAGCGGTTCCGGCCCGGGCTGGATCCTTTGGAACTACGCCCAGTGGCACACGCTCGATGCACCCCAGGGTCTCGTCGGTCCGAATGCCTGGAACATCCTGCGGATTCTCGTGCTCGTGACCGGGCTCGGTCTCATGACTGCGCTCGCGATGCCGTCACCGGGTGGCCGGTGGGAGGCGGTGCTCCAGGCCGGGCTCGCAGGCGCCCCGGCACTTCTCGTCGTCACCGCGCCGAAGTTCGCAGTCGATCTTGCGCGCTTCGGCCCTCAGGAGCCGTTACTCCTCGGAGGGATGGCACTCGGCGGATCGTTGCTGGTGCTCGCCGCGCGTGAGCTGCTCGACGCCGGGCGCCCGTCTCTGCGGCGGAGGGCGGTCGTGTTCGGGATTCTCGGTAGTGGCGTCTGGATCCTCGGCGCGTACCAGAAGGAGACGTCGCTCGCAGCGATCCCGCTGCTCGCCGCGGTGTTGTTCGTCGGCCGAGGCTGGCTCGCGACGTGGGCTGACGTGGGCCGCGGACGTCGAGTGGCGCTCGCTGCCATTTCGGCGGTCGTCGTCCTGCCCTTCGTTCACATCGTCACCGAAAGCCTCCGCATCGTGCTGCGGGGCGATCTGGTGTACGACGCGGAGGTCGATGGGGGTCTCGGCGCTGCCAGGGGCCTCAGACAGCTGTATGACTGGGCACACGAAGTACTCCCGCCGAACTGGAGGCTGGTCGCGATCGGTGCGGTGGTGCTCACCGTTTTCGCTGCCGCGTATCGCCGTAAGCTCGACGTGCTCGCGCTCGGTGCGCTCGCATCCGGCGTGCTCGCCCTCCTCCTGGCGGGACAGTCGGGGGTCGTCACCACGCGGTACTTCATCCCCGCCCTCGGCCTCTTCGCAGTCGCCCTCTCGCTGTCGATCGCGCGGCTCCCGGTCTCGATACAAGTCACCTGCCTCTTGGGCATCGCCGTCGTGTTTCTGCCAGCGCCGGATGCCCGGAACGAAGTGCGTCGCTGGACCGACGAAGAGCAACAGGAAGCGGCGCTCGTGCGAGCGCTCGCCGGCGGGTACGAATCAGGCTGCGTCGTGGCGGAATCCGGCCTCGACGTCGAGCGGCGCGAAGCCATCCCCGTGGTCGTCCCTCTTGTCGTTGAGCGCCCACCGGGGGCATGTGACGACGGCAGCACGTATCTCGTGGTCGGCGCCGCGGACCCGGACGCCACCCTGCTTCGCGTGTGCGCGGACGACGCGCTCGAGCCCCTTCTCGAGATCACGCTGGCGCGCGTGTTTCGCTGTACGGCGCTGCGCGAGGAACCCATTCGTGACCCGATGCTCGGGCTCGTCACGCCGGAGCGACTCGTCGAGCTCCGGACGCTCCGGATCTAGCATCTAGTCGATCAGCGGACGAGGAGCACGGCGCCGACGCCGACGCATGCGATCCCGGTGAGCCGAGCGCCGGTAATCGACTCACCCAGCACGACCGCCGCGGCAACAGCGACCGTCGCGTAGGCGAGGCCCGTGAAGAGCGGGAACACGGTCAGGACCTCGAAACGTCTCAGCGAGACGAGGAACGTTGCGAAGCTCGCCGCATAGCAAAGCCCTCCGATGAAGAAGGCGGGGTCGTGGAGCAGCTCGGAGAGCGTCGCATCCTCGAGGGAGCGTCGGAGAAGAACGAGCCCCGTCGTGGCAAGCGTCGTGTACACGATCGCGTACGCGATCAGTCCCAACGTCGTCCTTCCCCTTCGGGCAGGCCGTGAGTCCGGCTCACGACGTACAAGGGCCGTCGCTTGACCTCGTCGAAAATGTGGGAGATGTACTCCCCTGATCACGCCGAGCACGATCAACTGGATACCGCCGACGATCCCGACGAGCACCATGATCGAGGTCCAGCCGGGAATCACGAAGACGCCGGCAAGCTTCGAGATCGCCGCCGAGAGGCCAAAGACGATCGATGCGATCGAGACGATGAAGCCAACCGCGAGGCCAAGGCGCAAGGGCCGGTTCGAGAAGCCGATCACGGCGTCCGTTGCGAGCCGGAACATGCGGAGCCCGTTGTACTTGCTGCTACCGGCGGTTCTCGGAGGGGACGAGTACGGCACGCCCGACTGCTGGAAGCCGACCCAGCTGAACATGCCCCTGAGGTAGCGGTTGGACTCGCGCATCGCCCTGACTGCGTCGAGCGCGCGCCTGTCGACCAGTCGGAAGTCGCCGGCACCGGCCGGGACGTCGATGTCAGCCAGCCTGGCGAGAAGTCGGTAGAACCAGCGAGCGGTCCAGTCCTTGAAGCGGCTCTCGCCCTGCCGCTCGTCCATCACGGCGTAGACGATCTCGTCGCCGGCGCGCCACTTTGCGACGAGCTCCGGAATGACCTCGGGCGGGTGCTGGAGATCGCCGTCCATCGTCACGATGGCCTCGCCCTGGGCGAGATCGAGACCCGCCGACAGCGCGACCTGGTGTCCGAACCCCCTCGAGAGGCGGACGACCTTGAAGCGAGGGTCGCGAGCATGGAGCTCCACCGCGAGTCCGTACGTCCCGTCGTTGCTCCCGTCGTCGACCAGGATCACCTCCCACGAGTCGTCCAGTCCATCCAGCACTGCGGCGAGTTGCTCGGCGAGGGTCGGGAGCACCTCCTCCTCGTTACGCAGGGGCACGACGACGGAGAACCGTGGCGCGGCAGCGTCCACCGCTGACGAGACTAGCGAGGCCTCCCGACGATCCAGCTCGTCCCAGGCGGCCGCCGTGCCGCGGCCTACACTGACGCTCGGTGAAGTCGCCGAAGATCCTTGCGATCGCGTCTGCGATCGACCTCGACTTCCGGTACGGATGCACCCCGGCGTGGTGGCAGCTCTGGAAGGGGATGTACGAGGCCGGTGTCGACCTCGTCGTGACGCCGTACCGCGGCCGGCCGGTGGAGTCGCCGTGGTGGCGCGTCGCGCCGAATCCGACCTATCGAGAAGGCGAGTCGTACCAGGCTGTCCGCAACGGCTTGGCGCGACTCAAGGGTGACCGCTACCTCCGGCGAGAAGAGTCGAGCCCCGAGGACAGCGGGTTCGACAAGCTGACGCGCGAGGCGATACGCCGCTTCGTGACACCGCGGTGGAAACGACACCTCGAGCGGCTCGTGGAGCGCGAACGCCCGGATGCAATCCTCGTTTTCACGATTCCGATGCCACATCTGAGCGGAATCCCGACCGCGCTCCGCGAGCGCTTCGGAATCCCGGTCGTCTTCTACGACGGAGACGTGCCGATGAGCTTGCCCGAGTACGGCGGCATGGACACGGGCTTCAACCCGTACCACGGCGCCGATCCCTCCGAGTACGACCTCGTTCTCTCGAACTCGGAAGGTGGGATCGGACGCCTCCTCGAGCTGGGGGCTCAGCGGGCGGAGGCGGTCTTCTGGGCAGCCGATCCAGAGTTCTTCGCACCTCAGCCGGTCGAGAAGGAGGTCGACGTCTTCTTCTATGGCTACGGCGACAAGTTCCGGAGGGACTGGATGCAGACCATGGTCGGTGAGCCGTCGAGGCTGGCTCCCGACATCGACCTGGCGCTCGGCGGCCTCGACTTCCAGGGCGACACCGGGACCGCGCGCGGCCCTCGGGGACATTCCGTTCAACGTGTTTGCGCGTGCGATCTCGGCGGCCCGCGTCAACCTGAACATCACTCGCCGGCCGCACGCCACGGTTCCGGGCTCGTCCACCGCCCGGCCGTTCGAGCTCGCATCCTCGGGGGCAGCCATCGTCTCGAACCCGCACGAGGGGATCGAGCGCTGGTTCGAGCCCGGGTCGGAGCTGGTCGTGGTCGAGTCGGCTGCCGAGGCCGTCGCGACGTATCGGGAGCTCCTCGCGGATCCTGGCCAGGCGGAGGAGATGGGTCGTCGCGCGCGCGAGCGCGTCCTCGACGAGCACACGTACGCGCATCGAGCGCGCCGGCTGCTCGAGCTCGTGGAGCTCGGTGTGCCGGCTCCGGCATGAGCACTGGCAGCCAGCCGGGGCTCGAACCCGGCCGGGTGAATGCGGAGCGGAGAATCGTCGCGATCGTCCCCGCGTGGAACGAGTCCGGCGCGATCGGAGCGGTCGTCGACGCGATCCGGGGATTCGACCCGAGAATCGACGTGGTCGTAGTCGACGACGCCTCGGCCGACGATACCGCAGCCGTTGCGGAAGCCCATGGTGCGACGGTGCTGCGACTTCCCTTCAACGTCGGGATCGGCGGAGCTGTTCAGACGGGGTTCAAGTACGCAGTCGCGCACGGATACGAGCTCGCCGTGCGTCTCGACGGGGACGGACAACACGACCCGACGGAGCTTCCGAAGCTCCTCGCTCCGATCGAGAGCGGTGAGGCCGATCTGGTCATCGGCTCGCGTTTCGTCGATCAGACCGGCTCATATCGTCCGCCCTTCGCGCGACGTCTCGGAATCCGGTTCTTCGCACGCCTTGTCTCCCTTCTCGGCGGCCAGCGGGTCACGGACACGACGTCGGGCTTCATCGCGCTCGACCGGATCGGAATCCAACTCTTCGCCGAGGAGTATCCGCACGACTATCCCGAGGTGGAGGGGACGTTGGTCGCCCTCCGGAGCGGTCTACGGCTCGCGCAGGTACAGGTCGAGATGCGGGAGCGCGAGACCGGCTCGTCCTCGATCACGTTCGTCCGCTCCCTCTACTACATCGTCAAGGTGATGCTCGCGCTCCTGGTCACCAGCCTGCGGCGCTACCCCCGGCTCGAAGGGGCTGGTCGATGACTCCGTTTCGAGTCTCGGTCGCCGGGGTCCTTGCGTCGATACTGCTGATCCTCGTCATCCTCGAGCTCGTCCGGGGCCGGCGGTTGAAAGAGCGCTACGCACTGCTCTGGCTCGCGACCGGAGTCGTGCTGCTCGTGCTCTCCGCGTGGCGTGACGGTTTGAACACGATCGCCGGGTGGGTGGGGGTCACGAGCTACCCGCCGGCAGTGCTGTTCGCCGTGGCCACGCTCTTCATCCTCCTCGTGCTCCTGCACTACTCGACGGTGATCTCGAAGCTGACGGACGAGAACGTCGAGCTTGCCCAGCGCATCGCCCTTCTCGAGGAGCGCATTGGCCGACTCGCGACCGACGACGGTCGCGCTACGGCGCCGCTGGAACGGGTGGACTGAACGCGAAGACGTCCCCTGCCTCCGGGTCGTTGAGCCAGTTCGTGCTGACGCCGATTCGGTAGGTCGCGCCGCCGGCAGGAGGCGATGTGTCGACGAAGCCCGGGTCGCGCGTCGTCGCGATCGGCACGGAGCGGACGTAGCAGGACATCGCCGTGGCGGCGTCAGTGTGCTCGCACTCGACGTCGGGCCCCGGGCCGTCCGTTCGGTAGACGAGGTAGAAGACGTCCGCGCGCCAGGGCCCCCCAGCTGTCCAGGTCACTCGCTGGGTCGAGCCGACGCGCTCCGTACGCGGCTCGATGTCGTCGTCCACCGAGGTGAGGATGAAGTTGCCCCCGTCGTCCTGGAAGACCGCCAGCTCCGGGCTGTCGACGGGGGACGAGGCAGCGATGGCGACGGTCGGTACCGCAATCGTCAGCAGGGCTGCGAGCACGACCCAGCGCCGACGCAACGGTGGGACTTGGGGGAGCGTGCAACCGCTCGCCGATGCGCCGCGCCAATGTCGGGACGAGTAGCGGGATCGATGCGAAGAGCAGCAGGTACGCCGGCCAGGCAGGCATCAGTAGGCGCCAGAAGGTGTTCGCCTGGATGTCAGCGCGCGTCGAGAATCCCTTGATGACGATGAAGGCAGCGAGCCAGCCGGCGAGGAGAGCGGCGATGGCCCCGCGCCTGACGCGGAGCACGGCCAGCAGCCCTGCGAACGGAGCCCACTGCGCGAGCCGCGGACTCCAGAAGAACTCGCGGAGGTAGTTCATCTGGTCTCGCCAGTGGTCGACGTCCAGTTCAAAGTATCCCGAGAGGTCGAGCGCCACGACGCCTGCCCCGCGCTTGCGGCCAGCTGCACCTCGTCGAGCGAGAGAGCAGGAATCCGGCCGAGCCCGCGCTCCTTCCAGAGCACGAGGACGAGGAGCGTCGGCAGGATCGCGAGGCCGAACCGACTCCGGAGCGCCATCGGCGCGCGACGACGTATGCGAGCGCTGCACCGAAGCCCATGAGCAAGTTCGGGGGCTTCATCGCCCCTGCCGCTCCGAGAAGAACGCCAGCGAGCATGGCATCCGTGAGCCGGTCGGGAGAGAGCGAGCGCACCAGGAAGAACGCCGATGCGAGCACGAGGACCATCGACGGGTAGTCCGGCATCGCCGTCAGTCCGAGAGCTTGAGGCAGAAAGTGCTCGGCCCATCGCTCCTGATACCGGTCGGTGAAGAGCGGGATCGCCGCGAACGGGGCGATCACCCATAGAAGCGCAGCCCAGTATCCGAGCAATCGCCCTCCGATCCGCGCTGCAATGCCATAGATGCAGAGCAGAGCGATGGGCCCGAGCACGAGGACGTTGAGCACGACGATGACGGGAAGCGCCTGAACATACGTCGGCCCCGTCACCCACGTGATCGGTGCGATCGCCAGGGACCAGAGGTAGCCAAGCTCGGTCGGCGGGAGCTCGAGGTGGCCGAGGAGCCACGCTTGCGAGACATGCCAGATCTGATCGCCGCCCTGGAAGAACACCCACCCGTTGTGTGCGACGGACAACGCGAGGACGACTGTCGCGGCGATCTGCGAGACGATCAACGTGGCGACGACCGTGCGCGGCCGTTCGTGCAGCCAGTCGAGCGTGCGGCCCGCTCCGCGAGCGGCCGCGAGCGAGCTACTGGCGACCGACACCGGCGACGCGCGTCGAGCGGTACCACGCCACTGTGCGCTCGATTCCGTCGCGCAGCGCCACCTGGGCTTCGAACCCGAAGAGTCGCTCAGCGCGGCTCGTGTCGAGTCGACGCCGCGGCTGTCCGTTGGGCTTCGACGTATCCCAGCGGATCTCGCCCGAGAAGTCCGTGAGCTCGGCGACGAGTGTCGCAAGATCGCGGATGGAGATCTCGTCGCCCGTCCCGACGTTCACGGGATCCGGCCCGTCGTACCGCTCGGCGGCGAGGCGAAGCGCCTCGACGCAGTCGTCGACGAAGAGGAACTCGCGCGTCGGCGACCCGTCGCCCCAGAGGACGATGTCCTCGCGACCTTCGTCCTCGGCCTCGACCATCTTTCGGACGAGATCGGGGATGACGTGGGCGTTGGTCGGGTGGAAGTTGTCGCGCGGCCCGTAGAGGTTGACGGGAAGGAGGTAGATCGAGTTGAGCCCGTACTGCTCCCGATACGCCTGCGCGCCGACGAGGAGTGCCTTCTTCGCGATTCCGTAGGGAGCGTTCGTCTCCTCGGGATATCCGTTCCAGAGGTCGTCTTCTCGAAACGGAAGCGGCGTGTGCTTCGGATACGCGCAGATGGTCCCGGCGATCACGAGCTTCCGCGTCCCGTGGGCACGCGCCTGCTCGAGCACGTGGGCGCCCATCATCAGGTTCGCGTACCAGTAGCGGCCCGGGTTCTCGCGATTCGCGCCGATTCCGCCCACCTCTGCAGCAAGGTGGAATGCGAGCTCGGGCTCGGCGTCGTCGAACAGGCGCGCGACGTCGTCCATCTGCGTGAGGTCGTAGTCGGCACTGCGCGCCGCGACGACCTCGTGGCCGTCTCGCTCGAGCCGCTCGGCGAGGTGTGAGCCGAGGAAGCCGCCGCCGCCTGTGACGAGGACTCTGGTCATTGCGTTGCGAGCGGAGCGCCCGTTGGCAACCAGTCGACGCGACCGATCCAACGATCGCGGTTCTCGGCGTACCAGCGGATCGTCTGGAGGACGCCATCCTCCCAGGACACGAGCGGCTTCCAGCCCGTCTCGCTCGTGAGCTTCTCGTGTCCTACGCGGAGGGCAAGGACGTCGCTCGCGCCGGGGCGAAATCTGCCCTGCACCGACGCGAGGTGCCGGTCGCCCGGCCAGAAGCCGTGCTCGGCGCCGATGTTGAGGATGAGCTCGGCCCACTCGCGCATCGAGATGTTCTCTCCCTGTCCGTACACATAGACGTCACCGGGGCTCCCATGTGCCGCGACGGTGAGATGACCGCGGACACCGTCTAGGCAGAAGCAGAAGTCGCGCATCGGCTCGAGGTTGCCGAGTTCGATCGATTCGCGCGTCAGCGCCTGGGTCACGATCGTCCCCGTGACATAACGCGGGTTCTGGCGCGGCCCGTAGTTGTTGAACATGCGCGTGACCACGCCGGGTATGCCGAAGGCGTCGTAGTAGTTCATCGTCAGGAAGTCGGCCGCGACCTTCGACGTGGCATAGATCGACTTCGGGTTGATCGGCGAGCGCTCGTGGAGGATCAGGCCACCCGCTTCGTCGAAGTCGTGGTGGTCCGAGACGCCTTCGCGGACGTTGCCGTACTCCTCCGACGTGCCCGCCGTATCGAACTTCTCGAGCTCGAGCTCCCAGTCGACGATCGCCTGCAGCAGGTTGAGCGTGCCGATGACGTTGGCCGACACCGTCTCGTAGGGGCGATGCCAGGACTCGCCGACGTGTGCCTGTGCCCCGAGATGGAAGACGAAGGGCCGATCGGGCGCCTGCCGCAGCTCGCGCACGAGGTAGTCGACCGACGTCCGGTCGGTGAGGTCCGCGAAGTGCACCTTCAGGTGCTCGCGCAGGTGCGAGATGTTGTTGAGCGCGCCGCTCGAGTTCGCGCGCACGAACGCATGGACCGTCGCTCCGAGCCCGACGAGCGCGTCCGTGAGGTGCGAGCCCATGAAGCCGTCGGCTCCGGTGACGAGTACGGTGCGGCCCTCGTAGACATCGCCGAACTCGCGGCGAAGGTCGTCGAGCGTGCCGCCTGTCCAGAGGCTGTCGTTCGGCATGGTGCGTACGCTTCCGCGTCGGTGAGCAAGCGTACAGACTCGCCCGGCTTGGGCTCTCTGGCGAGTGGAGCGCTCACGGCGGCCTCCATGCTCGTCGTGACCGTCGTCGCTGCGCTCGTGGGCATCGTCATCGCGCGAGAGTTCGGACGCACGGAGGAGACGGACGGCTTCTTCGCAGCCTACGGGGTGTTCCTCGTGATCGTGCTCGCGGCGCAGTCCGTCCGTGTCGCGGCCATACCTGCGCTGACCAACGCCCGAGACGAGAATCGGCTCGCGGGCGAGCTCGCAGGATTCGCCGTCGCGCTCGCCGTCGTTGCCGTGCCGCTCATCGTTGTCGCTGAGCTCTTCGCCGGCTCGATCGCGGACATCCTCACCGGGGACGGGTCAGTCGTCAGTCAAGATGCCGCCGCCGAGGCTCTGCGGTGGATGGTTCCCGCGTCTGCGGCCTATCTCTTCGCCGGCATCACCGCAAGCGGCCTCGCTGCGCTCGACGACTACGGGACGGCCGCCGCCGGGTTCGCGGCCGGCAGCGTGGCGGGACTCGTCTTCACCGTGACCCGAGTCGAGCCCGACGGCATCATCGCCGTTGCCTGGGGGATGGCGATCAATGCCAGCATCGCACTCGTAGTGCCGGTTGCGGCTCTCGCCTTCCGTGCGGCACGCAGACGCATGCCGGCCCGTGCCGTTCGGCCGAGCGGGCAGCCGCTCGGCGTCCGGCTCGGGGTGTTCGCCTCGGCGGCGGTGTTGCCGATCGCGCTGCAGATGCTCTACGTCGTGTGTCTGCCCTTCGCCGGACGTCTGGGAACAGGAGCCGTGACGAGCTTCGGCTACGCATACCTCGCAGCCGCGAGTCTCGTGACGATCACCGCCTTCTCCCTCGGACTCGTCACGTCCGCACCTCTCGCTCGCGCGGGCGTCGATGCGGAAGGCGCGGGACGGCACGTCGTGGCCGCCTCGTGGATCGCGCTCACGCTGATCGGCGCGGCTGCCGGCGTGTTCGCCGTCGCGGGCGCGGATCTCGTCGAGGCCGTGTTGGGTGATGCGTTCGGCGGCGACGTCGGGACGGAGGTCGCTCGCCTCGTCGTCGTCCTGAGCCCGTGGATCGTCGCGTCGGTCGGGGTGTACACGGCATTTCCGGTGCTGTTCGTCGTCGGCCGGACAAGGCTGCTGCCGCTGATCGCGGTCCTTGCGCTGGCGGTCCAGGTGCTCCTCGCGTGGATAGGGGTCGAGTTGGCGGATCTCGACGGTCTCGCTCTCGCACTCGCACTGACGACATTCCTCGTCCTGGGCGGCCTGCTGTACGAGCTCGGCACCCTCCGTTCCGCGGCTCGCGGGCTGGTGGTCGCCGCTGCGACCGCCGCAGGAGTGGCCGTCGCGGCGTTCGTCCCGTCTGCGATCGTCCTCGGCTCGGTCGGCGCAGCTGTCGTCGGCCTCGTCGTCTACTGCGTGCTCGTCGGGATTCTTCGCCCGCGCGGTCTCAGGACGTCGTGGGAGTACCTGCGCGCACTCCGCTAGCCGCGGTCTCGAAGACGGCTTCGTGGCGGCGCGCGCTCTCTTCCCAGGTGTAGCCCGCCGCTCGTGCGATGCCGAGCTCGCGTAGCTCGTCGGCTCGCCCGAGGGCCTCGCGAACGCCGTTCGCGATTGCGAACACGTCGTCGGGATCGAAGAGGACACCTGCATCGCCGCACACTTCCGGGATCGCGCCGCGATTGGACGCGGCCACCGGGCAGCCCGAGGCCATCGCTTCGAGCACAGGGAGTCCGAAGCCTTCGTACAGGCTCGGGAAGACAAGGCATGCGGCGCGCCGATAGAGCGCCGCGAGCTCCTCGGGGGCGACCGGGCCAAGGATGTCGACACCGTCTGGAAGCTGCCGTAACCGCTCCAGCCCGCCGCCTGTCAGTACAAGCCTGAGCCCCGGCACCTCGCGCCTGAGATCGACGAACGCCTGGAAGAGGCGCGCGTGATTCTTGTGCTTCCACGGGCGAGCGGGGTAGAGGACGAAGTGCTCGCGCGGAGTGTCCGATGGTCTGAACACGTCGTGCTCGACGCCGTGCGGGATCACGTGTACCGACCCGCGATCGAGGCTCAGGTTCGCGAGCGCCCGCCCACGCACGAACTCGCTCGGCACGATCACGGCCTCGGCGCGGCGTGCCGCTCTGTCGTAGGCGAATCGGCGAAAGAGCCGGCGCGACGCGGAGAAGAGCTCCGGAAGGTCGTGATGCTGGAAGTCGTGGAGCGTGAGGACCCTGGCCGCGCGAGCGCGCGGAACCGGGACCGTCAGCGGGTAGTGGACGACGTCGAGCTCGCGCAACCGCGACTGCAACTCCCGGGACGCGCGCCCGGCCAGCGACATTGCCGGGATCCTCGGCGGTCCACGGCGTGCGACGGGAAGCTCACGCACGGGGACGGCGCGGATGCCTTCGGCGGCAGCGCGCGCGCTCGCAGGCACGAACACCTCGTACTCGAGCGTCCCGACGGAGCCGAGCGCACGGAGCAGCTGTCGCGCGTACGTCTCCGAGCCGCCGAGATCGCCCGGGGCGAGCGTGAGCAGGGAGATCCCCACACGCGGCGGCTTGCTTCCCACCGGTTCGATCCTACTGAGCCGGTTTGCAGGTTCGCCCCGGGCGCAGTTCGCGGGATCGAATTCCACCGGGCCGGTCCTACCGCCCGGCTAGAATGCCGCGATGCCTGCTGCCAGAGCCGAAAATGGCGAATCTGCAGGGTTTTCGACGACGACTCCCGTTGACGTGGAGGAGCTCTTCAGTCACCTTCGCGAGGAGGTGCGGCGGTCCGGGTCGGACCCGGGTGCGGTGGCCAGCGGGGACCTCGAGGAGCGCCGCGCCGCGAGGGCGGAGGCCGAGCGGCTCTGGCCGGTCTCTGCGGACCGCTCGCTTCGGCTGCGTCCCGGCGTTCGTGGCGGGCTCGGCACTCCGGTGAAGGCGGTTCTCCGGAAGCTGATGCGCTGGTACGTCGAGCCGCTCGCATACGACCAGCGCTCGTTCAACGCGGCGGCGCTACGCCTCGTCGACGATCTCCAGGAGCAGGTCGATCGCCTCGAGGCAGAGCTCGAGTCGCTTCGCTCAACACGATCCAGATGAGGATCGCTGTCCTGCGGCCCCAGGTTCCGTTCGCCAGGGGTGGGGCCGAGATCTTCACGGACACGCTCGTCGAGGAGCTGCGCGCGCGGGGGCACGATGCCGATCTCGTCAGCGTCCCGTTCAAGTGGTACCCGGGAGCCCGGGTGCTCACCCAGGCGTTCCTGTGGCGCCTGCTCGACCTCGAGGAGGCAGACGGCCAGCCGATCGACGTCGTCGTCGCGACGAAGTTCCCGTCGTACCTGGTGCGACATCCTGATAAGCGCGTATGGCTCGTGCATCAGTTTCGACAGGCATACGACCTCGATCGCACCGAGCTCGGTCAGTTCGGCGAAGCGCCCGAGGACCGTGCGCTGCGACGCAAGATCCAGGATCTCGATCGGGTGGCGCTCGGAGAGGCAACTCGCCTCTTCGCGACATCGCGGAACGTCGCCGACCGGCTCGAAAGCTCGACCGGATTCGAGGCGGAGGTGCTTCCGCATCCGCCGCAAGAGCTCGCGTACCGCTGCGATGGGTACGGCGACTTCGTGCTCTCTGTCAACCGGCTCGATCGAGCGAAGCGGATCGATCTCTTGCTCGAAGCTGCCGTGCTCGACCCTGCACTCGAAGTCGTGATCGCCGGAGACGGACCGGACCGCGAGCGACTCGAAGCGCTGGCACGGGACAGCGGCCTCGACGGGCGCGCCCGCTTTGCCGGCCGCGTCGATGAGACGGAGTTGGCCGCGCTCTACGGACGCTGTCTCGCAGTTTTCTACGCACCCGTCGACGAGGACTTCGGAATGGTGCCGTTCGAGGCGTTCCTCTCGGAGAAGCCCGTGCTGACGACGACAGATGCGGGCGGTCCCCTCGAGGTCGTCACGGACGGGATGACCGGGCTTGTCGTGTCCCCTGACGCTGCCGCGCTCGCCAAGGCGACGGTCTGGCTCCGGGAGAATCGCGACGAGGCCGCGACTTTCGGGTTGGCCGGGAAGGCGATCGCAGACGGGGTCACCTGGGATCGCGCGATCGCGAGGCTCCTCTCGTGAGGGTTGCGTACCTCAGCCCCATGCCGCCCGAGAAGACCGGCGTCGCGGACTACAGCGCTCTCCTGGTCCCCGCGTTGCAGCGCCGGCTCGACGTCACCGTCGTCCGACGCGGGCGGAAGCGAGCGCCTCGCGGAACGGACATCGCCCTCTACCACGTCGGGAACAACCCCGATGCGCACGCCTGGATCGTGGATGCCCTCCGACGACGCCCCGGTGTGGTCGTCTTGCACGACTTCGTGCTCCACCACCTCGTCGCAGGCATGACTGTCGGTCGGCGGGACGGGCACGGCTACCTCGATGCGATGGAGCGGGACCACGGCGTCGTCGGGCGCCTGCTCGCACACGGCGTCCTCGACAAGCGCATCCCCCCGCTCTGGGAGTCGAGGCCCGAGGACTTCCCGCTCGCGAGCGTCGTGCTCGAGCACGCGACGGGGCTGATCGTGCACTCGCGCACCGTTCGCGATCTCGCTCGGTCGGTCGGCTACGACCGGCCGATCTGGGTCATCCCACATCCCGCGTGGCCGGTTCCCGATATTCCGGCCGAGCGCGTGGCGACGGGACCGACGATCGGCTGCTTCGGCGTCCTGAATTCGAGCAAGCGGATTCCTGAGCTCTTGCGCGCTTTTGCCGGAGTCCGACAACGGCACGCCGATGCGACGCTGCTTCTCGTCGGGCCCACCGCGCCGGGCTTCGATCTCGATCGGCGGCTCCAGCGCCACGGGTTGGCCGACGAGGGACTTGTCCGGGAGGACTGGGTGGACGAGGGGCGTCTGTGGGCGCTCATGGCCGGCGTCGACCTCTGCGTCAACCTCCGGCATCCGACGATGGGTGAGACGTCGGGCAGCGTCATACGCTCCCTGTCCCTGGGAAAGCCTCTGGTCGTCAGTGATGTCGGCTGGTTCTCCGAGCTTCCAGGCTCGGTCGCGCTGAAGACGCCGGTGGACGAGCACGAGGTGGAGACGCTCCAGGCCGGTCTCGAGCTTCTGGTCACGCTCGAGGACGCTCGAGCGCAGATGGGGGCAGCAGCGGCCGAGCTGGCACGGCGCGAGCACGACCTCGACCGGGTGGCCGATCTGTATGCCGCGGCGCTCGAGGAGGCTGCGGGTGGACGTGTCGTCGGCGACGCCGTCCTCAGGGAGGTGAGCGAGGCCGCGGCGGACGTCGGCATCTCTCCGGAAACTGCCGAGGCGGGGGAGATTGCCAGGCGGCTCGCCGAGGTCGGGCTTGGGTAGCCGCGTCGCGCGGATTCCGGTCTGGGTCTGGCTCACGGCGATCGTCGCGGGCTCCGCGATCTTCAGAGCGATCATCGGGCGCGGCATCGTCGCTCCGTTCGTCATGGTCGACGAGATCATCTGGGCCGAGATCGCACGCGGCATCGCCGACGCCGGCGAGCCCCTCCTGCGAGACCAGCCCGATCCGGGCTACAGCGTCGTCTACCCGCTTCTGATCAGTCCGGTCTACGCGCTCTTCGAGAGCCTTCCGGACGCGTACGAGGCCGTGAAGACGCTGAACGCGGTCTTCATGTCGCTCGCCGCGATCCCCGCCTACTTCCTGGCGCGCAGGGTCGTCGGCGATGGCCTGTCCCTGCTTGCCTCGCTTCTCGCCGTCGCGCTGCCGTCGCTCGCCTACACCGGGACGGTGATGACCGAGAACGTCTTCTACCCGCTCTTTCTCGTGTTCGTCCTCACCCTGGTTCTCGTCCTCGAGCGACCAACGGGCGGGCGTGTTGCTCTCCTCGTCGCATTGCTCGGTATCGCCTTCGCGACGCGGGTGCAAGCACTCGCGCTGGTTCCCGCCGCACTGCTCGCTCCGTTGCTGCTTGCAGTCTTCGAGCGCCGAGGCTTTCGGGAGACGGTGGGGCGGTATCGAGTTCCGTACGGGGTCTTCGCGGTGCTCGGCGTCCTCGCACTCGGTGCTCAACTCGTGGGCGGGCGCTCGTTCGACGATCTCCTTGGTGCGTACGCGCCAGTTGGCGAGGCGAGCTATAGCGTCGGCGAGGTCCTCGAGTTCCTCGTGTTCCACGTGGCCGAGTTGACGCTCTACGTTCTCGTCGTCCCCCTCGCAGCGACCGTCGTCCTCGTTGGCAGGGCGAGATCGCTCGACCGTCCGCTGCAAGCCTTCCTCGCCGCTACCGTCGCGATCACGGTCTGCCTCGTTCCGGTCGTCGCCGCGTTCGCATCGCGTTTCTCGGACCGGATCGAGGAGCGGAATCTCTTCTACGTCGCGCCGCTGCTCGTGATCGGGCTTCTCGCCTGGATCGATCGTGGAGCGCTGCGTCCGCGCGTGCTCGCCCCCGTGGCGGCGGTCGCATCGGCGCTGCTGGTCCTGCTCATCCCGTTCGACCGCTTCCTGACGACCTCGGCGATCACGGACACGCTGATGCTGATGCCCTTCTGGTCGCTCCAGGACCGCATCGGCTCCGGCTGGGTGACGGTCGCCGCGTTCGGCCTTGCGTGCGCGCTTGCGGCGCTCTTCGTCTTCGTGCCGCGGCGCTACGCGATCATGCTGCCACTCGTCGTGCTCGGCCTGTGGGCCGTCGCGTTCAAGCCGATCTGGTGGGGGAAGCACGGCTTCGAGACGTTCTCCCGCGGCGCGCTCTTCCAGGGCATCCGCACGGCCGAGAAGGACTGGATCGACCGCGCCCTCCCGGAGGGTGCGCGGGCGGCTTTCCTCTGGACGGGACGCACCGATCGGCTCACGGTCAACCAGAACGAGTTCTTCAACCGCGGAGTCGGGTCGATCTACTACGTGGACAAGCCGACGCCGGGCGCGCTCCCCGAGACCCGCGTGACCATCGACCCGGACACAGGGCTCGTGACGCTTCCGGACGGAACCGAGGTCGACGACGCATTCGTGATCGCAGACTCGTCCTTCGAGCCAGACGGAGTTGCGCTCGCGCGAGACCGGGGCTGGGGAATCACGCTGTGGCGCACGAGCGTTCCCCTGGTCTCCGCCGTCCGGATCGACGGCCTGTATCCGAACGACACGTGGTCCGGCGAGACCGTGACGTATGTCCGCCGGCGGTGTCGACCCGGCAGCCTCGCGGTCGCGCTCTCGAGCGACGGAAGCCTCTTCCTCGAGCCACAGACGATCATTGCCCGCTCGGGCGGGAAGGTCGTCGGGGAGTTGCGGCTGCCGCCCGGCACGAGGCGCGTCCTGCGTGTTCCCGTTGCCCCGGAATCCGGTTCGGGCGACTGCAGCGTCGTCTTCACCGTCACGCCAACCGAGGTGCCTGCCGACGTCACCGGTGGCGCCAATCCCGACGACCGTGTGCTTGGCGCCCACTTCAACCGCTTCGTGTACACCCCGCGGAGATGAGAATCGCGTTCGACGTCAGCCCCCTGAGCCACACCCCGCTTGGGATCGGCAACTACATCCGAGGCTCGCTCGGTGGGCTCGTCGAAGCCGCCGCGGGACACCACGAGATCATTGCGTTCGCGCCGACGAGCCTTCGAGGCCCGGCGCGAATCCGGAGCGCGCTCGAGGGTGTCGACGTCGACTTTCGCCTGTGGCCGCTCCCGTGGTCGCACGCGGTGCGCACCGCGTGGAGCCGGGCAGGACATCCTGCGGCCGAGAGGCTGCTCGGGCAGCTCGGCGTGCTGCACTTCACCGACTGGATGTACCCGCCTCAGCGGGACGGCGTGCGGGCGACGACGATTCACGACCTCGTGCCGCTCCACCACCCCGAGTGGTGCACTCCGCGAACCATCGCCATGCACTCGCGCAAGTTCGAGAACACGGCGCAGACCTGCGACCTCGTCTACGTCAACTCCGCGTACACCGGGCGCGATGTCGAACGCACCCTCGGTATCCCCGCGGAGAGGATCCACGTCGCGCATCCCGGTGTTCGATCGTGCTTCGCCCCGGACGGCGAGACGACCGATCTCGGCGGGCCGTACATCCTCACCGTCGCGACGCTCGAGCCGCGGAAGAACCTCGGCGCCCTTCTGGAGGCGCACGGCCTCCTCGACGGAGAGCTCCTGCTCGCCGTCGTCGGCTCCGAGGGCTGGGGCGAGCAGCCGTTGCTCGACCGGCCCGGGGTTCGCCGGCTTGGCTTCGTCTCCGACGAGGAGCTCGCGCGGCTCTACCGAGGAGCCGCCGTGGCTGTCTACCCGTCACGATTCGAGGGTTTCGGCATCCCGATCGTCGAGGCGATGGCCAGCGGCTGCCCCGTTGTTTCCTCGTCCCACCCATCGCTCGACGAGGCGAGCGGTGACGTTGCGTTGCGAGCAGATCCGGAGGACCCGGCGGCGATTGCCGCGGCGATCGAGGATGCGATCGACCGGCGCGAGGAGCTCGGCGCCCGCGGTCTCGACCACGCGTCGAGCTTCACCTGGCGCAAGGCAGGCGAGACGATCCTCCGCGGCTACGAGGAGGCTGTGGCGGGATGAACGCTCTCGAGGTCTCACTCGTCGTCGTGCATCGTCCCGCCGAGGCGGGTCGCGAGTTCCTGGTGGCATTGCGGGTACCGGGTAGCGACGGAACGTGGTCGCTCGTCGGAGGCATGATCGAGGACGGAGAGACACCGGCCGAGGCTGCGCTTCGCGAGCTCGAGGAGGAAACCGGGCTGGATTCCCCGTTGTCGTTCGAGGAGATCCCGATGTCCCTCGGCTACGAGGGGGACGAGGGCTGGGTGGCGCTGCACGTCTTCGCCGCGGAGGCACCTCGCGTTTGGGAGCCCGAGCTCGACGACGAGCACGTCGACTACCGCTGGTGCTCGGTGGACGACGCGCTGGACACGCTGTACTGGGCGGAGCCGCGCGCCGCGCTGCGCGAAGCCGTTCGTCAGCTCGAGGGCGCGGCGTGAAGGTCGGCGTGGACGTCTCCCCGCTCGTGCAGACGCGCGCTGGAACCGCGCGTCACGTGCGCGGGCTCGTCAGTGCGCTGCGCGGCCGTCCCGGGCTCGAGCTCGAGCTCCTGTCGTTCGGGGGGCCGGGCAAGGCCTCGAGCGTCGTTCGCGATGCCGCCTGGTATCCGCTCGGGCTGCGGCGCCGGGCGCGGGCTCTCGACGTCCTGCACGGGACGACATTCCGCGGCCCGACTCGATCGCGCACACCGACCGTTCTCACCGTGCACGATCTCGCACTCCTGCGGTATCCCGAAGCCTTTCCCCGCTGGCACCGCCTCTACGGGCAATCAGCCCTGCGAGCGACCCTCCGGGCCGCAGACGCCCTCGTTGCCGTCTCGGAGTTCACGAAGCGCGAGACCGTCGCGCTCACGGGCGTCTCGGCTGAGCGGATCCGCGTCGTCCCGAACGGTGTCGACGAGATCTTCACGCCGCAGGGGCCAGCAGAGGACGGCGACTTCGTCCTCACGGTCGCAACACTCGAGCCGAGGAAGAACCTCGCGCGAGCCGTCGAGGCGGCGCAGCTCGCCGGCGTCGAGCTGCGCGTCGTCGGAGCTCGGGGCTGGGGTGGAGTCGAGGTCTCCGGCTGGGTTGGGGAGGTACCCGACGCAGAGCTCGCGTCGTTGTATCGGGGCGCACGCTGCGTCCTCTACCCGTCGCTCTACGAGGGCTTCGGCCTACCCGTCCTCGAGGCCATGGCGTGCGGAACCCCCGTTGTGACGTCGCTCGGGACGGCGCTAGAGGAGGTCGCCGGCGGAGCTGCTGTTCTCGTCGACCCGCTGGACGTCTCGGCGCTCGCCGAGGGGATCGGAGCCGCGGAAGCGCGACGCGGCGAGTTGGTTCGCCTTGGTCTCGAACGTGCGCGCGAGCTCACCTGGAGCCGAGCCGCCGACGACGTCGAGGCGCTCTGGAGGGAGCTCTCGTGAATCCGCTGGTCGTCATCGATGCCGACGTGCTCGGACGCCAGCGGACCGGTGACGAGACCTACGTTCGGAATCTGCTCCGCGAGCTTGCGCCACTTGCGGATGGTGCAGACATCCGGTTCGCGGCAGCGACACGCAGACCCGATCTCGTTCCGGGCGGAATCGAGGCGCTCGAGCTCCCGGCTCGCTCCCAGGAGCTGCGCATGGCGTACTCGCTGCCGAAGACCCTCGGACGCATCGGGGCGGCGATCTCGCACACGCAGTACGCGCTGCCGCTGCGCTCACCATGCCCGTGCGTCGTCACGATCCACGATCTTTCGTTTGCGACTGGCAACGCATTCATGGGGCGACGCGACCGCGCGGTGTTTCGCAGAGTCGTTCCCCGCGCTGTCCGAGGCGCGACCCGCGTGCTCACCGTCTCCGAGCGGACGAAGCGTGATCTCATCGAGATCTACGGCGTTCCCGCGGCACAGATCGTCGTCACTCCGAACGGCGTTGACCCCGTCTTCTCCCCAGGGGAAGGAGAGCGTGACTACGTCCTCGTCGTCGGGGCGATCCAGGCGCGCAAGAACCAGCTGGTAGCGGTCGAGGCCGCGATAGCGGTCGGGTTGCCGGTCGTCGTCGCCGGCCCGGAGAAGGACCGGGCTCTGGCGGACGAGCTCCGGCGCCGAGGTGCCCGGCTCGAGGGTTACGTGGCGCCCGAGCGTCTCGCCGAGCTCTATCGCGGAGCTGCCTGTCTCGTGCAGCCCTCTCGCTTCGAGGGGTTCGGGCTTCCTGTCCTCGAGGCGATGGCGTCGGGAACTCCAGTGGTCGCAGTGCCTGAGCCGGCACTCGAGGAGGTTGCAGGGGACGCCGCGGTCTTCGTGGACGAGGCGCAGCTCGCCGACGGCATCCGGCGTGCGCTGGCCGAGCGTGACCGGCTCGTCTGGGCGGGCCTCGAGCGTGCGAGGCGGTTCAGCTGGCGTACGACCGCCGAGAAGACGCTCGCCGTCTACCTGGAGATACTCGGGAGATGAAGGTCTCGGCCGTCGTCGTCTCCCATGGTCATACCGCACAACTCGAGCGATCCTTGCCGGCACTCGTGGGCCAGGTTGACGAGACGGTCGTCATCGCGAACGTTCCCGGCTCGTTCGATGCGCTGCCGAGCGGCGTGCGCGTGCTTGAGAACCCCCGAGCACTCCCGTTGTCGGCGAACGTCAACGCCGGTATCGCGGCGACAGCGGGCGAGTATGTGCTCACTGCGAATCCGGATGCCGTTGCCGATCGGGACGCGGTAGCGAAGCTCGTCGCCTTCGCCGATGCCCACCCGCGCTGCGGCATTGCCGGGCCGCAGACCCGCTGGCCCGACGGGACCTGGCAGCCGACGAGGAGGCGGTTTCCGACCGTGCGCGGGACGCTCGTCCGGCGCACTCCACTCAGGCGACTGCGGCCGCCGCTCGAGACCCAGCGAGACCATTACCTCCTCGACGAACGCCCGGCGGAGCCCGTCGAGGCCGACTGGCTCCTCGGTGCGTTTCTGCTCATGCGACGCGCAATGCTCGACGAGATCGGCGGCTGGGACGCCGGCTACCGGCACTACTGCGAGGACATCGACCTTTGCTACCGCGCGATGCAGGCCGGCTGGGAACGCTGGTATGTGCCCGACGCGCTCGTCACGCACGACTACGCGGCCGTCATCGACCACCGGTTTCTCTCGCGGCACACGCTCTGGCATCTGCGAGGGATGGCGCGCTTCGTGCGCAAGCATCCGGAGCGACTGCTCGCGGTGTGACTCGCGTGACGAAGGACGACCAGTACCGCAGCCAGGCAGAGGACTGGACCGAGCGCCAGTACGCGGACGTGAGCTCGTACCTCGCGCATCGCGCCGACCTCATCGTGTCGCTCGGCCCCCGGCTCGAGCCTGGTGACGAGGTTCTGGACCTCGCCTGCGGCGACGGCGCGCTCGGAGAGCTGCTCGTCGCTCGAGGCTTCGACTACCGCGGCGTGGACATGACGCCCGAGATGGTCGACGAGGCGCGGCGTCGCCTCGGCGATCAGGCGTCGATCGAGCACGGCGATCTCAACGACTACGTTCCACCGAGCCGTGTTGCGGCGACGACGGTCTTCAGAGCCATCTACTACGCGCGCGATCGCGCGGCGTTCTTCGCCCACGTCGCCGGCTTCACCGACAAGAAACTCGTCTTCGACCTCAATCCCCGCCAGTACCGGGTCGAGGATGTGGTTGCAGACCTACAGGCCGGCGGCTTCGGGCGCGTGGCTCTGCGTCCGTTCTTCGTGCCGCAAACCGTTGCCTTGCCCCGCCCGCTCGTCGCCGTCGCGCACGGCCTCGAGCGCTCGGGACCCCTTGCACGGGCCGCACTCCGGTTTCGGTTCACCTACCTCGTGGCGGCGTCGCTAGCCGCCTAGCGGCTGGAACCCGACGTCGACGACCGCGCCGAGTTGCCGCCGGTCGCTGTGGGTCGGGACGATGTCGTGCGGCGAGAAGGTCGGGTCGACCGTGATCTCGACCCGCCAGGGCTCATTCGGAGCGGCCAGGAGGATGACCTTGTCCGTGCACTGGTGGAGCACCTTGGTGTCCGACGCGATGACGCGCTCGAGCGCGGGCTGCTTGTCGGGGCCGATGGTCACGGGCCCGATCCGCACGGTTGCCTTGCCGGGCACGTCTCCGCCGCACCACGCGACACGCCCGAGCTTGACGACGGCGAAGCCTGGGCCGTCCCTCGACACGTCGTAGCGCGTGTACGAGGCCTTGTCGGCCATCCAGCCATCGGAGTAGAGGCCCGTGACCGCCGAGCGAAGCTTGATCGGCCCGCCGTCGATGCGGTACAGGATGTCGCGGCCGCGCTGGTCCACGATCGGCGCCTGGAGCTCCACACCGTTCAGCGCCAGCACGTACTCGGTCTCCGGAGACGGCGTGAGGGTCCCGTCGGATGCCTCGAGATCCGGAGTCAGAATCGGGCCGCCCACGTGGATGGCGGTCCCGTCGAGGCTCCACATCTTCCGAACGGACGGGTTGAAGAACTCCGTCAACCAGATGTTGGTCCCATCGGAGATCTGCTGGCCGACGACGACCACCGATCCGCCGTCTGTTGCCCGTTCCACCCAGTCGTACGGCTCCGGGAGATTGGTCGCGATCCGGGTCGAGAGGTCGCGTTCGCCCTCGGACGCGTACACCTCTCCCGTGAGCGTCCAGACCAGCACGAGCGCGGCAGCGGTTCCCGCGACAACGCGATAGGCGCCCGAGTCGAGGTGCAACGACCGGATCGTCACGGCGAAGACGATCGCCAGTGCGCACACCACGAGCAGCGCTCCTTCGATCACACCTTCAGACCAGCCGAGCTCGCGGTTTGCAAACGCCGCGATCGAGAGACCGTGGGCCTCGTAGTAGGGATAGTTCTTCAGCTGGAGCGGGGTCGTCGCGACCACGTAGATCGTGAACACGGCAGCCCCCGCGATCGCCCAGCCACGCCCGACGCCGCGCGCTATCGCCAGAGCGGTAGCGGCGAAGAGGATCGGGCAGAGGTAGATGAGATTCCGCTCGACGACGAAGCGTGCCGAAGACCGTTGAGATGTACGCGCCCTTGATCCCCGCGTACCAGACGAAGGCGACCAGGGCAGCGACGCTCGTCGTGACGAAGGCACGCGTCTTCGGATCGTGCGGCTCGTCCTTCGGCCGTGCCAGCGCGGCGATGCCGACGAGCAGGGGAAGAATCCCGATACCTATCGCTAGCGCACCCGTGGCCTCGATGCCGTGGTCGAAGATCCGGTCCTTGTAGAAGCCCGTTGTGTCTCGCCAGCTTTTCGAGGCGTGTCCCATGACCGCGGAGAACGCAAGCGCAAACCCGAAGGTGAGCACTCCGGCGCCGATCCAGTCCCAGCGGCTCCAGCCCGATCGCCAGCGGCGAGCCGGCTCGGAGGTCCAGGCGAGCCAGAGAAGGCCGAGCGCGAGTACCGCGAACAGGACCGCCAGCTGCGTCCGCGTCACCGCTGCGCCGCCGCACACGACTGCAGCCACGGCAACCCGACTCCAACTGGGCGCGACGAGCGCGCGCGCGATCAGCCACAAGGCCACCGTGGACAGCGGATACGCAAGCGGCTCTTCGACGAGGATCGGCGCATAGGCAAACGCCGGGACCGCGGTCGCTCCCGTTGCCGCGGCCAGTGCATACCAGGGTGGAACGACGAGGCGCGCGAGAGCGTATGCCGGGAAGATCGTTGCGGTCATCGACAGCACGAGGACAAGCTTCGCGGTCGCGTATGCGGCAGTTGTCGAGCCGAGCCACCAGACCGGGGCGAGGAAGTACGCGACGAGAGTGGCCAGTCCGTACGCCTCTCCGCGGCGTGCCGGCTCGCCGGTCTCCGCGATTGCGCGCGAGAGCTGCGTCAGCTCGAGCTCGTCCGTGAAGATCGTCGGAACCGGGCGGCGCGAGGCCTGCCACGCATAGAGCGCCGCAAGCGCGAAGTACACGACCAGCAGTGGGATCGCACTCTGCAAGCGCGCGACGCCGCTTAGCGGCCGGACGACTCATCGAAGTGTCGCCTCTGCGGCCTCGGGAGCCGAGAACTCCGTTCGGCGATGCACGATTCTGCAGGGTATCCCCGCCTCCGCTGCCGCCTGCACGACGGCGTCGAGACGCTCCTGGGGTGCATCCGGAATCGAGACGAGCACCTCATTGGCGCGTGTCGCGGCGATCGCACGGGCGGCTTCGTCGAGCCCGCCCACGACGCTGATTCCCTGGATCCGACGTCGTCGGACGCGCGGATTGTCGTCGAGGAATCCGACCACTCGGGCCTCGTGTCCGTCGTGCAGCTCGCGAGCCAGACCGCGCCCCGCGCGGCCTGCTCCGACGACGAGCACGCGCCGGCCGTGACGACGGAGCGCATGCGCCTCCGGGACGAGCCTCAGCGTCAGTCGGGACGCCCCGACGAGGAGTGTGCAGACAAGGCTGTAGACGACGAGCACCTCGACCGTCGGGAACGATCCGAGCGGCCGCAGGGCGTGCAGCATCAGATACGT
Source organism: uncultured Actinomycetes bacterium (assembly GCA_963756925.1). Lineage (GTDB taxonomy): Bacteria > Actinomycetota > Thermoleophilia > Gaiellales > Gaiellaceae > GMQP-bins7. The sequence goes on from CAVWPL010000012.1 coordinate 665,043, forward strand.
CGCGGCTGCCGCCGTCACGCATGCTCCGGCGATCGGAACCACGTCTCGTGCGGTCGCGTATCTCCACACGCGCCGGTACACCCCGAGCACCACGAAGAGGGAGTACTGCGTGGCCAGGAGCAGCGGCAAGGCCGCGAGGAACACCGACCGCTCGAACTCCGTGCCTTTACCCCCGATCACGAGCAGGTAGGCGACGAGGAACGAGCCGCAGATGACGACGAAGTCCACCACTACCTCGACCAGACGGCGCGGCTCGAAGAGGAGTGCTTCCCAGACCGACCGCTCCGGGGTTTCCGTCCTCGAGCGGGAGCGCTCCTCGAGATCGCTCAAGAAGCTTCCGAACTGGACGAGCAGCACGAACGTGACAAGGACGCCGATTGCCGTGAGGCGTGCGTTGTCGAGGACGTTGTAGGCGAGAGCGGTCGCTCCGATCGCCGCGGCGACGATCGCGAGGAGGAGGACGGCCTTCGCCTCCGAGAGCCCGTAATAGACGAGCCGGTGCGAGCTGTGATCGCGGCCGCCCTGGGTCACCGGTCGCCTCTGAGCGAGCCGCACCATCGTCACGAGCATCGTGTCGAGGATCGGAACCGCGAGGATCAGCAGCGGAAGGAGGACGGTTGCAAACGTCGTTCCCGCGACGGTCCAGCTCGATGCGAGCGCCAGCGACGCGAGCCCGAACCCGAGTACCTGGCTTCCGGAGTCGCCCATGAACACCGCCGCAACCCGACCCGGCCTCAGGTTGAAGGGCAGGAACGCGACACACGCGAGGCCGAGCGACAGCGCGAGCACGAGGACGGTGTCGTTCTCGTGCTCGGTCACCGCGTCGATTGCGAAGTAGCCACACGCGATGGCTGCGAGCGTCGCGGCGAGGCCGTCCATGTTGTCGAGCAGGTTGAAGGCGTTCGTGATCCGACCAGCCAGAGGAGGCCGATCGCCCATGCGAGCACGGTGTTCCCGACGATCTCGACCTCGAGGCCGCTCGCGAGGACGATCGCGGCCGCGGCGAACTGCGCGGCGAGCTTCGCGATCGGGCTCAGGCGGCGAAGATCGTCGACGAGCCCAGCGGTGAACAGAAGCGCGATCCCGGCGAGGATCCCGCCGAGCTCAGAGCTCCACGCGACGGCGCCGGTTGCGAGCGCCAGGAGCACGGCCGCGACGAAGCCGATGAAGATTCCGACGCCGCCGAAGGTCGGCGTCGCCTGCTCATGCCAACGCTCTCCCGACGGCACGGCGACGAGCCGGTTGCCGATAGGGGAGCGAAGGAGTGCCCAGAGAACCGCGAACGTGACAGGTAACGCGGCGATCGCGACGATCGCATCCACAGCCCGGAAAGGGTAGTCGAGCGCCCTGTCGCCCTAGACTCCTCGCGATGTCTGTTTACGCCGACGTAATCCGCTACCGCGAGCTGTTCTCGAGCCTGTTCCGGCGCGATCTGCGGGCGAAGTACAAGGGCTCTGCGCTCGGTCTGCTCTGGACGCTTCTCCATCCGCTCGTCCTGATGGGCGTCTACTTGCTCGTCTTCTCGCTTCTCTGGCGCGTCGCAGAGGTCGGGAGCGGCGACTACTGGCTCTTTCTGCTCTGTGCCCTGCCTGCCTGGGTGTTCTTTGCAACGGCCGTGCAGGGGTCGGCTCGCAGCCTGCTCGAGAACGCGAACCTGATTCGGAAGGTGCGCTTCCCGCGGCAGCTCGTTCCACTCTCCATCGTGGGAACGAACCTCGTCAGCTTCGCGGTAATGCTCGTCGTCGTGATCGTCCTGAGCTTGATCACCCTGCCCGAGGCCCGCTCGACCGTCTGGCTCGCGGTTCCTCTGGGGGCGCTCTTCGCCTGCATCGTCGCGGGCGTTGCCCTTGCCATCGCGTCTCTCAATGCGCTCTACCGGGATGTCGAGCACCTCCTTGCGGCACTCCTGCTTCCGTGGTTCTTCCTCACCCCCGTGCTGTACAGCCTCGATCAGCTTCCCGGAGTGGACGAGTACCCGGTCGCGGACTTCGTGCTGCACTGGGTCAACTTCCTCACACCGCCGATCGAGGCGATGCGCGCCGTGCTCTTCTTCGGCGAGATGCCCCCGCTCGGGGACAGCGTGTACACGGCGGTAGCAGCGGTGGTGGCGCTCGCGCTGGGGGCTTTCGTCTTCAGCCGCGCCGACGACCGGATCGCGGTCGAAGTCTGACGACTGCCCGGCCTTCGAAGAGCGCGTCCGACCCGGAGAACGAGGGCAGGCCTTCGTGGGTCTCCGGCTCGAGCCCAATGAGCAGCGAGGGAAAGAGCAGCGGGTGATCGAAGCGCGGGTTACGCCCGCCGCCCGCTGACCACGGACCGAACCGGTGGCGTTCGGCCCGTGCGCGCAACCCGCCGCTCGGGCTCGACGGCCCCGCCGACCGCCGCGTACCCCTCCGCGTGAGCGTCGAGCAGCAGGCGCGACCAGTCGGTGGCGGGCAGGGCCCCGGCGACGAGATGAGCGACAGCCACCGCATCCGTCGTCGCGGTCGGCTCGTCCTGCGCGGCGAGCGCGGCTTCCGTCTCCGCATCGGGTTCGCCGTGAATGACGACCCGGAGTCTTCGCTCGTCGATCCGCGGCCGAACGTCAACGGCAATGTTCAGGGGAGTGGAGCCGAGCTCCTCGAACCAGAACCGGTGCTCGTTGACGAGGTCGAAGGCAAGCCTGTACTTGCCGGGCGGCCGTGGCGCAAGCACTGTGGTTTCGAGCTCGATCTCCTCGCCAGGCTGCACGATGCGGGGAAGCGAGGCGCGCACACCGTCCCACACGATCGGGTTTCCGAGCGGATCGAGCCAGTGGTACGAGAGCTGGATGCCTTCCTTGGCACGCGATCGCCACGGCGCCGAGCCGGCGTTCGCGAGCTGAAGTCGTGCCTGGACGGGGACGCCGGCCCGCGCGTGGCCGAGCTCGTAGGCAAGCCAACGAGTGGCAAGCGGCCCTGCCGGCACCGAGTGCTCACCGACGCGCTCCATGTCGAGGGCTAATCTAGATCCCGCGATGGCGCCTGGTGAGATCAGCGTGAACGGCGTTTCGCGGCGCTTTCGCGTTCATGCCCGCGAGACGCGAACCCTGAAGGATCTCTTTGTCCAGCGCGGGCATACGGGTGGCGAGGACATCTGGGCCCTCCGCGACGTCTCGCTCTCCGTGTCCGGCGGTGACGCCGTCGGGCTGATCGGACGCAACGGATCGGGGAAGACGACGCTGCTGCGGGTGATCGCCGGGATCATCAAGCCGACGAGCGGAACCGTCAGCGCAGAGGGCCGTATCGGCTCGCTCCTCGAGCTCGGGGCGGGCTTCCATCCCGACTTCACCGGTCGCGAGAACGTCTTTCTGAACGGTGCGATCCAGGGGCTCAGGCGGTCCGAGATCCGCGAGCGCTTCGATGAGATCGTCGCGTTCGCTGAGGTCGAGCACGCGATCGACCGACCCGTGCGGACGTACTCCTCGGGAATGACGATGCGCCTGGGGTTTGCGATCGCGGCGTTCCTCGACGCGGACGTTCTGCTCCTCGACGAGGTCTTCGCAGTCGGCGACGAGGCGTTCCAGCGGAAGTGCTTCGGTCGGATCTTCCAGTTCAAGGCAAACGGCGGGACGATCGTCTTCGTGTCGCACGATGCCGCCGCGGTCGAGCGGCTCTGCGAGCGGTCCGTCTTTCTGGAGAACGGGCACGTCGCCTTCGACGGCCCCACCCGGGAAGCGGTCGCGCGCTACCGCCGCGTGCTCGCCGACGAGGTCGATCCCGCGGAGCGCGGCGCGGGTCTGCGCGAGTGGGGGTCCGGTGAGGCGGCGATCGGATCGGCGGTTCTCATCGGCTCCGAGGGTGAGGAGCGCCTCCAGTTCCTCTCGGGCGAGCCATTCGTCTTGCGTGTCGGCCTGATCTCCGCGGATGGCGTTCCACCTCCGAGGCTTCAGCTCGAGCTTCGCGACGACGCCGGCACGCTCGTTGCGGGCGAGGCGGTCGATCTGCGTGCGCTTGGCTGGATTCCGCGCGAAACTGAACAGACCGTCCGCTTCGAGATCGGCTCGCTCCCGCTTGCAGACGGCCGCTTCCACCTCCGTCTCGGCCTGACCGACGAGAGCGGCGAGCGCCTCTACCACTGGCTGGACGACGCGATCGTGTTCGTGGTCTATCCAGGGAACGACGAGCGCGGTGTCATCCGCTTTGAAGGGAGTTGGAGCGTCGAGGAGAACGTAGCGACGCGGTGACTGCGCGAACCTGCCCCGACTGGCCGAGCCTGATGGAGGTCGATCCCGACCTCCAGTTCAAGCACTACAACGTCTCCGAGGCACAGCTCCCAGCGGATGCTCTTGCGCTCGTTTCTCACGTCTCGCTGGCCGAGGTCGAGATCTGCTGCGATCTCGACCACCACGTCTTCAACCCCGATCACACCGATCCCGAGGTAGCCGAGGCGCTTCGGGAGTCGCATTGGTTCGCGCTCTCCGACTGGACTGCAGAAGGTCATGGGGCGGACAACGGCGCGTCACCGCACGCAGCCTGAGCTGTCGCCGCGATCGGTCTCAGCCACCTCTCAGTAGCCTTCTGCGCGTGCCGACGATCGTCGTGCCCTACCGGGGCGATGCGAAGAGGCGGCTGCCGCCGGAGATCCGCGCAGCTGTCGCACTCGCGATGCTCGGGGACGTCGTCGCGGCTGCGCTCGAGGTAGGACGCGTCGTCGTTGTCACGGACGACGCGGCTGCGGTGCCGCCACAGGCGGAATGGATCGCCGACCCGGGTTCGGGACTCGGGGATGCGGTGGGTGCCGCGCTGGGCCTGCTGGACGCGCACGCTCTCGTAGTCAACGCCGATCTTCCCGCGGCGACGCCGGCGGCGATCGATCTGCTCGCGTCAGCCGGGCTCGCGCTCGTCGAAGCGGCTGACGGGACGACGAACGCGTTGTCGCTGCCCGATCCCCGGCTGCTTCACTCCGTCGTACGGCGCGGCGAGCGCCAGTCGGTTCCGGGCGAGCGCACCGTTCACCCGGGTGCGCATCCCGGAGCTCGAGCAGGACGTCGACGTCCTCGAGCGATCTCGAGCGGCTCGGGTTGCCTCTCGGCCCGCGAACCCGGGCCCTGCTCGCCGTTCCAGCGTGAAGAACGCTCGCCTTTGGCTCGCGTTCATGGGGGAAACCCTGTTTCCCCAAGTCTTTCCGCGGTCGGAGCTCGCGCTAGCGAACTCCGACCTTGCGAGAAGTCAGCGTGCCCCCTTCTTCCTGACAGCGCGGGGAACCTCCCGGTTCCCCGCACCCCTCCACCCTCATTGGCCGACCGAGGTCGGCCAATGAGGGTCGTCCTGCTCTCCGGCGGTGTGGGTGGCGCGCGATTCGCTCGCGGCCTGCAGGACGTGCTGGACCCGGGGTCGCTGGCGGTGGTCGGGAATGTCGGCGATGACGTCGAGATTCTCGGGCTCCAGGTCTCGCCCGACCTCGACTCGATCCTCTACACCCTCGCCGGACTGGCCGACGAGGAGCGCGGTTGGGGGCGAGCCGGGGAGACCTGGGCGACGCTGGCATCCGCCGCGGCTTGGGGAGGCGAGAGCTGGTTCAAGCTGGGCGACCTCGACCTGGGTCTCCATCTCGTACGGACCGAAGCGCTCCGCAACGGGGGCTCGCTTTCGGGCGTGACGGCGCTCCTGGCGGAGCAGGCGGGGATTGGCACTCGGATTCTCCCCGCGACGGACGATCGTCTCAGAACATGGCTCGAGACTCCTGCTGGCGAGTTCCCGTTCCAGGAATGGTTCGTCGGTCGCGGTCACCGAGACGAGGTGGACGCGGTTCGCTTCGAAGGAGCCGAACATGCGAGGCCGGCGCCCGGGGTGCTCGAGGCCATCGACGCAGCTGATGCGATCCTGATCGCGCCGAGCAACCCGTACGTCTCGATCGGACCCATCCTCGCTGTCGAGGCGATTCGCGCGGCGCTCGAGGCTCGAGCGGTGCGAGCCGTCGCGGTGAGTCCTCTGGTCGGCGGGAAGGCCGTGAAAGGCCCGGCCGACCGTATGCTCTCGCGCATGGCAGGCGGTACCACTCCACGCCATATGGCCGATCGTTACCACGGCCTGATCGATGCTCTCGTCATCGACGAGGCCGACGCGCCCGCCGAGGCGCCCGTCGAGCTCGTCGCGACGCGCACTCTCATGCACGACCGCAAGGCGGCTCAGCGGCTCGCCGAGGTCGCCCTGGAGTTGGCGCGGTGCGCGTAGCGATTGTCGGGGGCACGGGGCCGTTCGGGCGCGCTCTTGCCCTGCGGCTTCGCGAGGCCGGCTTCGAGGTTGTCATCGGCTCGCGTGACGCCGACCGCGCGGCGACGTTGGCCGAGGAGCTAGGCGTCGAAGGCGCGGCGAATCAGCACGCGGTCCGTGTTGCCGATCTCGTCGTGCTCGCGACGAATGCGGACGCCGCCCTCGAGACGGCACGGGCGCTACGCGCCGACATCGGCAGCACACCGGTTCTGTCCGTTGCCTCAGAGCTTCGGTTCACGTCTGACGGTGTCCTCCCCTCGTCCGAGCCGACGTCGCTCGCTGAACGACTCCAGGGGGAGCTCGACGGCCCGGTGGTGGCGGGTCTTCATTCGCTGGCGGCCTCGACGCTTGGTGCCGAGGACCAGCCGCACGAGGACGCGCTCGTCTGCGGGAACGACGCCGACGCAAAGGCTCGTGCGCTCGACCTCGCAGAGCGAATCACCGCAGGCCGTGCGCTCGACGCTGGCCCGCTCCAGAGCGCACGCGCGCTCGAAGGCCTGACCGCGGTGATCGTGAACCTGAACAAGCGCTACAAGGGTCACGCGGGAGTCGAGATCACCGGTCTCCCGTGAGCCGAGATCTTAGCGTCATCGGCGCTTCGAGGCATTCCGGAGCTCGAGGAGGGAGACGATCTCGCCGCTTGCCTCGTCGAATCCGCCGAGCGCGCAGGAGGGTTCGAGGAGCGCGATGTCCTCGTGGTCGCGCAAAAGGCGGTCTCGAAGGTCGAGGGTCGCGTCGTACAGCTCGGCGATGTGGAACCATCGGCACGCGCGCGGGAGCTCGCAGAGGGCGAGGACCCGCGCAGGATCGAGGTCATCCTCCGAGAGAGTCGCGAGCTGCTCCGGATTCGTGCTCCGCTGCTGATCGCGGAGACCACCCATGGCTTCGTCTGCGCCTCAGCGGGCGTCGACGCTTCGAATTCAAAGGGCCCGACACGGTGATCCTCCTTCCCGTGGATCCGGATGCGTCGGCGCGAGCGATTGCGCCAGAGCATCCACGATCGCGTCGGCATCGAGATCGGCGTGATCGTCAGCGATTCCTTCGGGCGAGCCTGGCGCCAGGGCACGACCGATGTCGCGCTCGGGGTCGCCGGTCTCTTGCCACTCCGAGACCTTCGAGGGCACCACGACTCCGTGGGATACGAGCTCCACGCGACGCAGATCGCGGTCGCCGATGAGATCGCGGGCGCTGCCGAGCTCGTCATGGGCAAGACAGACGGCATTCCAGCGGCGATCATCCGGGGTATGACGTCGCTGGCGACGGTCGCGGTGCGGATCTCCTGATGCCCCGAGAGCGAGACCTTTTTCGATAGCCATGCCAAGCGGAGATACACTCGCCTCCGTGCGGAAGTACGCCATCTGGGGCACACCGACGTCTCCGGAGCACGAAGAGTGGGTCCGGGCGGTCGGCGTGCAGTTCGAGGACGACGGCTTCATGGCGGTCGACGACGTCTCGGACGCCGACTTCGTCCTCAACATGTTCGATGCGGCCGATCCCAAGGCGTTCCGGCGGGCATCTCGCGGCACGTACTCCGCAGCGTTCTACGAGCTTCCGGAGGCTCCCGAAGACGCGCTCAAGGAGAGCTACCCGATGCTTGTCCGAACGCTCTCGAACGTCGTTCTGCTCCGCGTGCCAGACAAGGGCGTCTGGTTCACGACGATGGAGCGCGGCACGTACCACGTTCCGGACGACCCGGCGGCGATCTACGAACGTCTCGAGCCTCTCGCGACCTCACGGCTCGTGATCGACAACGAATGGATTCCGGACCTCGAGCCGGAGCTCTGGGACGGCGACGAGATCACAGCCGACATCGGCGACGCCGGACGCCGGCTCGATGAGCTCGACCTCCTTCCGTCTCCATTCCCGGTCGAGGAGTACCTCTCCGGTCGAGATCTCCGCCACGTCATGCGCCTGTACTCGGTTGGCGGCCTCTCGTACGGCAACCTTTCGGCGCGGAAGGACGAGACGCGCTTCTGGATGAGCGCGAGTGGCGTCGACAAGTCTCAGCTCGAGTCCGTTGGACGCGACTTCCTGATGGTCAAGGACTTCGACGACGACCGACGGCATGATCGTGCTCAGCGTTCCACCCGGCATCGAGCCTCGTCGCGTGTCGGTCGACGCGATCGAGCACTGGATGATCTACCAGGCACATCCCGACGTCGGGGCGATCCTTCATGTGCACGCGTGGATGGAGGGGATCGCCGCTACCGACATCAACTATCCGTGCGGGACGCAGGAGCTCGCCGTCGCTGTCGCGGATCTCGTCGCGCTGGAGCCGGATCCGGCACACGCGGTGATCGGACTTCGAAACCACGGCATCACCTGCACCGGCGAGACCCTGTCGGAGATCCTCGATCGCGTTGCGCCGAAGGTACTCCGCCAGGTCCCTATGACCTGAGCCGCAGCGCAGTGAACATCGCGAGCGCCGGCGCGACGATCACGTCGTTCATGACGCACCACAGGCAGATCGCGTCGATCACGAAGAGCTGTAGCACCAGTAGGTAGGCGCTGAAGAGCAGACCGACCAGCGCGAGGGTCGCCGCGACGAGCCGCGCCGTCGGCGCGTCCCAGGCGATCAAGCCAAGGACGACCGCGTACCCGACGAGTCCGAGCAGCGCGACGGGAAGTCCCGCAATCTCGGCGTACGACGACTCCTGAACGGTCTCGCAGCCTCCGCCCGCGACGCAGACCACCGTGGCGTCCGCGTAGTGCGCCCAGGTCAGATATCCCGCGACAGCAATCCCCGCGCCCGCCGCGAGTGCGAGCTGCAAGCCGGAGCGTTCTGTCGCTCACCCGCTGAGAGCGTCGTCGAGTGCCGCCCTCAGCTCCTCGACGGTCGAGACCTGGATGTAGTACGGCTCTGCGTCTCCGATCTTGATGAAGAGCGCCGGCGTTCCGGTGACTCCGGCCGCTTCCGCCTCGGCAGCCGCGCTCTCGGCTGCGTCGGTGATGTCGTCGCGCTCCGCGTCGGCAAATAGCGTGTCGACGTCCAGCCCCGGGATCTCAGAAGCGAGACGACGGATGAGGTCGTCGGTCACCCAGCCGCTTCGCTCAGCGCCCTGGTTCCGGTAGAGCGCCTCCTGGAGTTGCCAGAGCCGGTTCTGCTCTGCGGCCGCGAGGAGAAAGCGATACGCCTTGACGGAGTCCGGGCTGATGAACGGGAATCCGCGGAATTCGCTGTTGATGGTTCCGGGTCGGATGTATTCGTCCACGACGGTCGGAAACAGCTCCTCGGTGTAGTACCGACAGCCGGGGCACTGGGCATCGGCGTACTCGATGAGCGTCGCTTGGGCCTCGGGGTCGCCGAGGACGCGTCCCTGCTGCGGGATGCCGGTGAGGTCGACACCTGCGACCGTCGTGGGCGGCGCACCGGAGTCCCTGTCTCGAAAGACGAGCGCGACGGCGACGAGAGCCAGTGCCGCTGCAACAGCGACGGCAAACGCCAGGACGACCATGAGCCGTGACGGACGCTTGTCTGGGAGCGGTCGCGTTGCCATGTCCGAAGTCTGCCCGACCAACCCCGACCAGGCGCCGCAGAGCGATCTACGACGCGAGGCTCCGTGCGACTCGACCTGCCGCCCGACCGAGGGCAGCGTAGGCCGCCGCGCGGCGGGCCGTCGATCCCGACAACTCCGCTTCCTCGACCGCGACGATGAGCGCTGCCACAGCTGCGTCGATGCTCACCTCGCGTCCCCAGGCGAGATGCGTCTCGCTGACGCCGCAGCGATCCGCGAGCTCCCTCAGGACCTGGAGCGAAGGTGTGCGCTCGCCGTGCTCGATCCGGGAGATGTACGCGGCACTGCACCCCGGGAACGCCATGTCCCTCTGGCTGAGCATGGCAGCTTGCCGTGCGGCAACGAGCCTCTCGCCTACCCGGATGGGATCGTCGACGTGAGGGATGCGCTCTCGCGTCAGTGGCATGCGCGCTCCCTTCCCTCCAGGGCTCAACCATATCCCACGACTCTGAATCGGGGTTACACCCCTTGTTACACCCCTGGGCCAATAGTCGTCCCTTTGACGAGGGAGTAGCCTCGTGGCCATGATCGAGCTGGCCACGGAGAAGAAGGCAACGGCGATTACCGCACGTCAGCGGGAGGTCGTCGCCCTCATCGCAGCCGGGTGCTCCAACGATGAAGTGGGAGCACGGCTCGGGATCTCCCCCAGGACCGCCAAAGCGCATTCCGACGTTCTTCGCCAGAAGCTCGGAGTGACGCGCAGGCGCCAGATCCCGATCGCCTTCCGGCTGTTGACGGGCGAGGATCCACTGTCCATGGGACAGGGCTGGAGCGCCGCAGTCGCTCGCAGCCCCCGCTGAAGCGGGCGCCCGCAGCATCCACACGCCGCGGGCGCCCGCAATGTCCTTCGGCGAGTTGAGTGTAGGGTCGGAAGCACCTCCGGATCGAAAAGCGGTTGAGATGGCTACAACCCCGCGAGTCCGGCAGTCCCGCGCACTCGAGCGGCGCCGGATCATCGAACGTCCAAGGCTGTTCGCCTTGCTCGATGAGTCGACAGCGCAGGTACGCACGCTCGTCGCTGCTGCCGGATACGGGAAGACGACACTCGCGCACCAGTGGATTCACCTCGACGGCCGCCGTGCTGCGTGGTACCGGGCGAGACGCTCGTCGACCGATGTAGCCGCGCTCGCGCTCGGCGTCGCGCGAGCCGCAGCGGAGCTGGTCCCTGGTTGCGATGCCCGCCTTCGTGAGCATCTCCGCGCAGTACCTGAATCCCGGCGAGCACGTGGACGTGCTCGCCGAGATCCTGGGTGAGGAGCTCGCCGGCTGGGAGCGGGGCGATTGGCTCGTGATCGACGACTATCAGGAGCTGACCGAGGCCGCCGAGGCCGAGCGGTTCTTCGCCGAAGTCGTGGGTGTCTCTCCGGTCCAGCTCCTCATCGCGAGTCGCCAGAGGCCGACTGGGTGTCGGGCCGGAACATCCTCTACGGTGAGGTGCTCGAGCTCAACCAGACGGCCCTCGCGATGGACAGCCACGAAGCTGCCGAGGTTCTCGCCGGCAGGGGCGCACGATCTGCATCGGGTCTTGTCGCACTCGCGCAATGGCTGGCCTGCCGTCATTGCTCTCGCAAGTGTGTCCTCGGCCGAGATCGGCGCGGACGTCGAGGTTCCCGATTCGCTCTATCGCTTCTTCGCCGAGGAAGTCTTCGACTCGCTCGAAGAGGAGGTCCACGACGGACTCGCGACCCTCGCCGTAGCTCCGGTTCTCGATCGGGAGCTCGCCGCCGAGCTTCTGGGCGACGAGAACGCCGAGGCAATCTGCTTCGCCGCGCTCGACGTCGGCATCCTCGAAGAGCGGGACGATCACCTGGAGTTGCATCCGCTCGCGCGATCCTTTCTCGAGGACTGGGCTGCGCATCGGCAAGCGGCGTCCGATCGAGCCGCCGCCGCGACCACGTGCCTCCGCCGTTTCAAGGCGAGGCACGACTGGGACGCGGCATTCGATGTCATCACGCGACGCGGGCCGCCGAGCGAGCTCGAGGCGCTCGTCGAAGAGGCTCTCGACGAGTTCCTCGAGACCGCACGCCTCTCGACGATCGAGACGTGGTGCGACTTCGCCGCAGATGCAGATGTGGATCGGCCTGTCTTCTCGATCGCTCGCGCCGAGGTCGCACTACGCCACGGAAGGCATGCCGAGGCGCAGTCGTTCGCGGAGGTTGCGGCCGCGTCGGCGGACCCTGCGTTGATCTTCCGGGGGCTTGCAGTCGCCGGGCGGGCCGCGCACCTCGCCTCCCGGGAAGAGGACGGGCTCGTGCTCTTCCGTCGAGCAGAGACCGCCGCCCGCTCCGAGCCCGAGCGCCGCGATGCACTCTGGGGCCAACTGCTGTGCGCGGTCGAGCTCGAGCTTCCGGAGGCCGCATCGACGCTGGCAGAACTGAGCTGCCGGTGTGCGGATTTCAGATCCCAGGGACTCATTCGTGCCTCAGCCCACGAACTGACGTTTCAACTTCGGATGGGTTGCTTGGACTTCCGAGACGCTGATCGGGCGTGGGAGTTGTTGCCGACGATCTCGGACCCGCTCATCGAATCAGCGTTCCAAAGCGTCTACTCAAGTGCATTGGCCCTGGCCGCTAGATATGACGATGCGCTTGCCGTTGCATGCGCATTGCGTGTTACTGCGGTTCGCTATCGGCTCGGGTTCGCTATCCCGTACGCAGAAATCTCCGCAGCGATAGCTCACACAGGGAACCGTCGCTTCCAGGGCAGCTCTGGGGTGCCTCGATGAGGCTGCTAGGGCGGCAGGAGTGGCCCGTGATTCATACGCCGAGTTGCTTACGTTCGCGGTTCGGTTGCGTACGCTTGCTCAAGACGGTCGTGTTGATTCGCGTCGTTGCTTCCCACTCCAGACACGGCATCGGCGCTTCCTGCGATTCGCGCTGAGGTCATCGGCTCGCGAGCACTTGTTCTCGCATCAGTCGGTCGCATCGGTGAAGCCGTGGAGCTCATCGACCAAGTCCGCGAGACAAGTAGGGCAGTGGAGCTGGGTGTTCTATGCCCGGCGGTACTTGCGGTTGCGGCTCTGAGGGGGGCGAGCCGGGACGCAATCGCGCGCGTCGATGAGCTTGCCGAGGCAGCGCTTCGAACCGGAGCCGTGGATCTTGGTGAAGTCTATCGCACGGTTCCCGAATTGCTCCAGATCCTGCTCAAGACTTCGAACCATTCAGAGCGCATGGTTGGGCTCGTCTGCCGAGTTGGCGATGAAGACCTCGCTCGTTCAGTGGGCCAGCCAATCGATATATCCGGGATTCCGCTCGACCGGCTCTCAAAGCGCGAGCGCGAGGTCTATGACCTGCTTTGTCAGGGGCTCTCCAACCTGCACATTGCCCACGCCCTCTACATCAGCGAGTCGACCGTCAAGGTTCACGTTCACCACATCTACGACAAGCTCGGTACGAGATCCCGAACGGCACTTGCGCTTCACGCGGCCCTCCGCCGCTCCGCTCACGCCACCTCTGCGATGGACGATTCCGGCGCGACAACGTCCGGATAGGTGCTCTGCGCGAACGCTCGGAAGTCGGCTCGCCTTGCGACGCGATAGTCCTCGTCAGCGCTGGCCAGGATCGCCTCAAACGCTGCGACGGCGGCCGTGTCGAACTGACTGTCGACCGCCTGTGCGAGCCGGAGACGCGCGACTCGACTCGGCATCGCGTCGCGGTAGGGGCGGTCCGAAGTCATTGCGTTGTAGGCATCGGCGACGGCGATGAGCCGAGAAACCAGCGGAATGTCCTCGTCGGCGAAGCCGTCGGGGTAGCCCTGACCGTCGATCCTCTCGTGATGGTGACGAACGATCGTGGAGATCTCCGAGTACTCGTCGACATGGGCGAGGATGCGCTCGCCGATGGCCGAATGCTCTTGCATCTGACGGCGCTCGTCGAGCGTCAGGGCTCCGGGCTTTTCCAATAGACCCGGTGGGAGCCCAATCTTTCCGATGTCATGCACCAGCCCGCACAGATATGCGAGCTCCTGTGTCTCTTCCGGAAGACCCATCCGCCGAGCGATGTCCCGCGAGTAGATAGCGACGGCGGCAGAGTGACCCGCCGTGTAGCGGTCTCGCGCGTCGAGCGTCGCGATTAGTGCCCCTGCGAACTGCAGGTTCGTCCGCTCGAGCGTCTCGTTGGCGAGCGACAGATCATCTGCAAGCCGTCGCTGCTCTTGGTAAAGGCCATACAAGCGCTGGGCAGCAATCGCTGGCACAAGGAACAGAGCTAGGCTCCATGGCGAGAACTCGAGGTAGATGAAAGCGAGCAACGCGACTACGGGCGCATACACGGGGGCGACCAGAAAGATGAGATGCGCTAGGAGCGGCTTGAGCATCGCCGCCATCTCTCCTATTCGACTTCCACGCACGACCCCTGTCAGCACCGCAAAGGCGACCTCAAGCACTTCGCCAATC
>CAVWPL010000013.1:0-102779 GCA_963756925.1 uncultured Actinomycetes bacterium
AGGGGAGTGAAATAGCACCTGAAACCGTGTGCTTACAAGCGGTCGGAGCAGGCTCAGTCTTGCTGGGTCCTGTGACGGCGTGCCTTTTGCATAATGAGCCAGCGAGTTGCTCTTCAACGGCGAGGTTAAGGAAACGGAGCCGTAGCGAAAGCGAGTCTGAAAATCGGCTATTCAGTCGTTGGAGGCAGACCCGAAACTGAGTGATCTACCCATGGGCAGGTTGAAGCGGGGGTAAGACCCCGTGGAGGACCGAACCGACGTCGGGTGAAAACGGCGCGGATGACCTGTGGGTCGGAGTGAAAGGCTAATCAAACTCAGAGATATCTGGTTCTCCCCGAAATATATTTAGGTATAGCGTCACGTGTTTACTGTCGGTTGTAGAGCACTGTTTGGCCTAGGGGGCTTCCAGCTTACTGAAGTCAGGCAAACTCCGAAGGCCGGCAGTTAAGAGCGTGGCAGTCGGACTGCGGGGGATAAGCTCCGTGGTCAAAAGGGAAACAGCCCAGACCGTCAGCTAAGGCCCCTAATTCTCGGCTAAGTGGGAAACGATGTTCGATTGCTAAGACAACCAGGATGTTGGCTTAGAAGCAGCCACCATTTAAAGAGTGCGTAACAGCTCACTGGTCAAGTGGTCGGGCGCGGACAATGTAACGGGGCTCAAGCCGAGAGCCGAAGCTACGGATTTCACTGCGCTTTCGGGCGCAGTGGAGTGGTAGGGGAGCGTTCCCATGCCAGTGAAGCGGCGGCGTAAGCCAGCCGTGGAGGCATGGGAAGTGAGAATGCTGGCATGAGTAACGAAAGAGGGGTGAGAAACCCCTCCGCCGAATGCCCAAGGGTTCCTGAGTAAAGCTAATCTGCTCAGGGTTAGTCGGGACCTAAGCCGAGGCCGAAAGGCGTAGGCGATGGCCAACCGGTTGATATTCCGGTACCACGTACCCACCGCTATCACCGATGGCGGGACGGGGTAGGCTAGGGGAACCCAGGCGATGGTCGACCTGGGGCAACCGCGTAGGGTGAGCGATAGGGAAATCCGTCGCTCATTAAGCCTGAGACGGGAAGCCGACTCCAGAAATGGAGGAAGTCCCTTAAGCCATGCCTCCTAGAAAAGCGTCTAGGGAGGTGGGGCGTGCCCGTACCAAAACCGACACAGGTGGGCAGGTAGAGAATACTAAGGCGATCGGAAGAACCCTCGTTAAGGAACTCGGCAAAATGGCCCCGTAACTTCGGGAGAAGGGGCGCCCCAGTAGAGTGAGCGGACCTTAGGGGCTCCGCAAAGCTCGAGGGGGCCGCAGTGAAACGGCCCAAGCGACTGTTTACCAAAAACACAGGTCTCTGCTAAGTCGCAAGACGACGTATAGGGGCTGACGCCTGCCCGGTGCCGGAAGGTCACGAGGAGAGGTTAGTCTTCGGACGAAGCTTTGAATCCAAGCCCCGGTAAACGGCGGCGGTAACTATAACCGTCCTAAGGTAGCGAAATTCCTTGTCGGGTAAGTTCCGACCTGCACGAATGGCGTAACGACTTGGGCGCTGTCTCAACGAGGGATCCGGTGAAATTGAAGTCTCGGTGAAGATGCCGAGTACCCGTGGCTGGACGGAAAGACCCCGTGAACCTTTACTGCAGCTTTGCGTTGAAGTTTGGGATACGTTGTCCAGGATAGGTGGGAGACTTGGAAGCGGGAACGCCAGTTCTCGTGGAGTCAACCTTGGGATACCACCCTTCGTGTTCTGGGCTTCTAACCCGATTCCGTTATCCGGGTCGGGAACAGCGTGAGGTGGGCAGTTTGACTGGGGCGGTCGCCTCCTAAAATGTAACGGAGGCGCGCAATGGTTCCCTCAGCACGGTTGGAAATCGTGCGTAGAGCGCAAAGGCATAAGGGAGCCTGACTGCGAGACAGACAAGTCGAGCAGGGACGAAAGTCGGCCTTAGTGATCCGACGGTGGAGAGTGGAATCGCCGTCGGTCAACGGATAAAAGGTACTCCGGGGATAACAGGCTCATACTTCCCAAGAGCTCATATCGACGGAAGTGTTTGGCACCTCGATGTCGGCTCGTCGCATCCTGGGGCTGAAGCAGGTCCCAAGGGTTGGGCTGTCCGCCCATTAAAGCGGCACGCGAGCTGGGTTCAGAACGTCGTGAGACAGTTCGGTCCCTATCCGCCATGGGCGTTGGAGGTTTGAGAGGAGTCGTCTCTAGTACGAGAGGACCGAGATGAACGGGCCTCTGGTGTATCAGTTGTCCTGCCAAGGGCATCGCTGATTAGCCACGCCTGGATGGGATAACCGCTGAAAGCATCTAAGCGGGAAGCCCACCTCGAGATGAGACCTCCCATCTCCTAGAGAGAGTAAGGGCCGTGGTAGACCACCACGTTGATAGGCGGGACGTGCAAGCGCAGCAATGCGTTCAGCGGACCCGTACTAATTGCCCGAGGTCTTGACTTTGAACACGTTCGTAGCCGCTATGGAGTTTTGAAGGTCGCGCGCTCTGCTTGCCGCTCGCCTCCGCGAGCGTACGGCGAGAAGCCGGATGACCTCGACAATTTGGGCGGTCATAGCGACGGGGAAACACCTCTTCCCATTCCGAACAGAGAAGTTAAGCCCGTCAGCGCCGATGGTACTCGGGGCGCAAGCCCCCGGGAGAGTAGGACGCCGCCCATTCTTTGCGCAAGATCGGAAACCGCTAGCGCGGTTTCCGATCGCGCTGAAGCAGACCCCTTCATGGGGTGCCCGGAACGCGGACTCGTCGGGGTGTGAAGTAGCTTGCGTGTCATTCCCGGGGGTCGGTCAACTCGTCTTGGACGCCCGTTGTGTCGAGCTTCCGGCGTCCGCTAGCGCGGGGTCCGGTCGCGCTCGAGCAGACCCTTCATGGGGAGCCCGAGGGCGGGCTTTTCGGGTGTGAAGTGGATTGCGTGTCGGCCCGGGAGTCCGGTCGACTCGTCGTAGACTCTGTGGGTGGAGCTCCACGACGGCGATCTCGTACTGCGGCCATGGGCCGAGGACGACGTGCCGGCGATTGTCGAGGGCTGCAGCGACCCTGAGATCGCACGCTGGATCCCGACAATTCCGCATCCTTACACGGAGGAGGACGCCCGAGCATTCTTGCGAGGCGAGGCTACGCCGGCGCACGAGGCCATGGCGGTCGAGCTCGGAGGGCGCGTCGTCGGAGGCATCGGGCTGGGACTGAGCTCGAGCGGCTACCGCGCGAGCATCGGGTACTGGATTGCTGCATACGCGCGTGGCCGGGGCATCTGTACCCGCGCGCTACGACTCCTTTCGCGACACGCGTTCGAGGAGCTCGAGCTGCCGAGTGTCCAGCTCGTGACCGACCCGGACAACGTCGCATCGCAGCGCGTCGCCGAGAAGGTCGGCTTTCAGCGCGAGGGGATCTTGCGAGCCCACCTTCGGCACCCCGACGGGCGTATCCGCGACTCCGTGATGTTCTCGCTGCTACCGGACGAGCTTCTCGACTGATGCGACAGGGCCTCGCCCGTTTCGCTCGGCTCCCAGCTCGCGCAGGCGCCTGATGCGGGCGTCGAGCGGCGGATGCGTCTTGAACATCCGCGCGATGCCCTCGTTCACGAACGGGTCGATGCAGTAGAGCGGCTCGGTTGCAGGAGATGCGGCGAAGTCGACGAGCTCGGCGGCACGGTCGAGCCGGAGCAGAGCGTCTGCGAGGTCGTGGGCGGACCCTGTCGCAGCCGCCGCGAGTGCGTCCGACTGAACCTCGCGTTTCGGCGGAGAGGAGCAGGTGGACGAAGGCGGAGGCGATCGGCGCGAGCACGAAGAGAAGTGCGCGCGAAAGCCAGCCACCGATTCGGCTGGACTCGACCAGGGTGGACGCGAAGAGGACGACGAAGGTCTGCGCAAGGACGTCGCGACGTCGGACATGGGCGAGCTCGTGGGCGATCACGGCCTCGAGCTCCTCCCGTCGGAGCGCCTGAAGAGCGCCCCGACGAGACCGCGAGCGCCGAGCTCCTCGGGCCACGACCGACGACGAAGAGTCTCGGAAACCCGTCGTCGATCACGTAGAGCTGCGGGGGTCGAACGCCGAGCTTCGCCGCAATCGTGTCGACGGTCGACCGGAGGATCGGGCCCTCCGCCAGCGCAAACGGCCTGGCGCCGAGCATTCCCAGGAGAGCTCGATCGCCGTATCGGTACACGCCCGTCGCGGAAAGCAGGAGGCAGAGGACGAACAGGAGCCCGGTCGTTTGCCCGCCGATCAGCCAGCCGATGCCCTCCGAAGGCCGCTGCGAGCACCGCGACCAGGAGCAGCGCCTTTGCCAGATTGACCATGACCGCCGTGCGCGGCGGCGATGCGATGGTGCTACTCCTCGCCGGCGTCGCCCTCGGTGAGCCCGCGGGGAGGCCAATCGGGCTCAGGAGCGTCGCAACGGCTCGAGCAATGCAGCGACGCGACGTTCTGGAGCGGTATCAGGATGTGGCCGTTGAGCTCGATGTGAGGGACGTCCTCGATCGAGCAGTACGCGGTCAGCATCCCCTCCTGGTAGTCGCCGCCGAACAGCGCGACCTCCACCTGCTCGCCCTTGTACTTGTTCGTGTAGTCCTCCACGAGCCGCGTCAGTCTACTCGCTCGATGCTTCGCGTCCCGGGCGACGAACTGGACGGTGGCGCAGTTGCCCACGATGTGAATCGAACGCCGCGCCTCGTCGAACCCGACTCCCTCCGAAGCGGCGAGCGCAGAGCGGATCGGGCCGCCGTGAGTCACGGCCAGGACGCGGCCGCCGGGGTGTGCGTCGGCGGTCTCTCGAAACCACGACACGACGCGACTTCCGAGCTCGTCGTAGGTCTCACCGTCGTCCCATCCGTGCCCGTACTCGAGCCAGCGCGCGTAGCCGACCGGGAACTCCGCCTCGACCTCGTTTCGCGTGCGTCCGGACCACGATCCGACGTCGACCTCACGAAGAGCGTCGCTCGTCCGCACGTCCACGCCGAGAGGTGCGACGAGGATGAGAGCGGTCTCGTACGCGCGACGAAGGGGGCTCGAGTACACGGTTTCGAACGGCCTCTGTGCGAGCCGGTCCGCGAGCTGCCTTCGCCTGGCCGCGGCCCACGTCGTTGAGCGGCGGGTCGGCATGACCCTGGAAGCGGTTGTCACGGTTCCAATCCGTCTCACCGTGTCTGACCATCACGATCGTCGTCGACACGCGGGATACGCTAGCCACGCTCGTGGACCTCGGACTGGCTGCTCGCAGATGTCTTGTCACCGGCTCGACCGGAGGAATCGGGCTCGAGACGACTCGGATGCTCGTGTCGGAAGGCGCCCAGGTCGTCACGTGCGGGCGGCGAACCGCTCCAGAAATCGGCGAAGTGGCACACGTGTCGGCTGATCTCGCTCTGGCGGGCGAGCCGGAACGGGTCGTTGCGGAGGCGACGGCGGCGCTGGGTGGTCTCGACGTTCTCGTGAACAACGTCGGCGTCGCGCGACACGCGCGATTCGAGGACGTTGCGGACGACGAGTGGGATGCGTACTGGCAGCTGAACGTGATGAGCTACGTGCGGGCGATCCGGGCTGCGCTCCCTCTTCTCCGGCTCGGAGGAGGAGCGATCGTGAACGTCTCCTCGACGGCCGGCAAGCGACCGTCGACCGGGATGCCCCACTACTCCGTCACGAAGGCTGCGGTGCTCTCGCTCTCGCGGCTCGTCGCGGATGTCTACGCGAGCGATGGGATCCGCTGCAATGCGGTGACGCCGGGGCCGACGGCCACCGACGCATGGGTCGGCGAGGGTGGGCTCGCCGATCAGCAGGGCGATCGAGACGCTGTGCTCGCGAAGGTGGGGGCGGGTCGCCCGCTGGGCCGGCTCGCGAACGCGGAGGAGATCGCCGCGGTCATCGTCTTCCTC
Organism: uncultured Actinomycetes bacterium; assembly: GCA_963756925.1. Lineage (GTDB taxonomy): Bacteria > Actinomycetota > Thermoleophilia > Gaiellales > Gaiellaceae > GMQP-bins7. The sequence goes on from CAVWPL010000013.1 coordinate 5,859, forward strand.
TGCTCCGACCGCGCTTCGTATGTCACCGGCGCGGCGTGGAGCGCCGATGGCGGCACCGTCCCGATCATCGTGTGATGACCGCGTTCGAGAAGCGCACGCGAGAGCTGGAAGCGACCTTCTCGCCGTACGCGGTCCAGTCCTTGCAAACGCGTGGGCGCGCTCTTCCGGAGGACGAGTCGGTCGTGAGGACCCCGTTTCAGCGCGACCGGGACCGGATCGTCCACTCGAAGCCGTTCCGGCGTCTGAAGGGGAAGACGCAGGTCTTCATCGACCCGGAGGGAGACCACTACCGCACGCGGATGACGCACACCCTCGAGACCACTGCGATCTCTCGTGTGGTCGCTCGAGCGCTGCGGCTGAACGAGGATCTGACCGAGGGCATCGGTCTCGGTCACGACATGGGGCACACGCCGTTCGGCCACGCGGGCGAGGACGCCCTCGACGATGCTCTGCGCGAGCGGTTCGATCGCCGTTTTCGTCACAACGAGCAGTCACATCGGATCGCGCTCGGTCTCAACCTCACCTACGAGGTGTGCGACGGGATCCTCACGCACACGGGTGAGCGCGAGCCCGAGACGCTCGAGGGGAAGATCGTCCGGCTCGTCGATCGCGTCGCCTACATCAACCACGACATCGACGACGCGCTGCGCTACGGGCTGATCGACGAAGCCGACCTTCCGCACGAGGAGATCGCGGTCCTCGGCCCGACAGGATCGCGCCGGATCGACACGCTCGTGCACGACATCGTCGCGTCGTCCGAGGGTGTCGACGACATCCGCCAGTCGGCCGACGTGGGGGAGGCGATGCTTTCGCTTCGCGCCTTCATGTTCGAGAGGGTCTACCTCGGGCCGCAGGTGGCGCCAGAGCACGAGCGAGCGCACGAGGCCATCCGCGAGATCTTCGATCACCTCGTCGAGCGCGGCGATCCGTGGGACGAGATCGTCGACTACATCGCCGGCATGACCGACCGCTTCGCGCTCGACCTATGCCGACTCGCTCTGAGCATCGGCGAGCGCGCTCTCGACGAGGTCGCAGAAGACGACGGTGACGACCTTGCGCTCTCGCCGCGACCGTGCCATCAGACGGCTTCGGCCTCGCCCAGGAGGGCCTCGCAGCGTCGATGTAGAACTCGCGCCGACGGTGCGTAAGTCGAGCCTCGCTGCCCGTTCCTCGCCCTCATCGCGGCGACCAGTCTCGACAAGGTCTTCGGCGGCAATCAGGTGATCTCCGCCTCGATTGCGCGGTACCCGACAGTGGCAAATGTCCGCGGCGGCAGTTTCGAATTCGCCGTCCAGGAGGGCCAGCTCGGCATCCCGCCAAGGCGTTGGCCGAGCGCGCTCAAAGAGCTCGCGTACCTCGGCGATGATCCCCAACTTCGCGACGGGCCAGAGCGGGTGGTGGTAGAAGAGGTTCTCTGACGCGTGCGCCCGCGCGAGTGGAAGCAGCTCAGCGGCTAGCTGCCGAGCCTCGTCTAGACGGCCGAGCAACGCGTACACGCGTGCGGCGGCCTTCAGCGACGGTATGAGGTTCTGGGGGTCCTTTGCGTCTCCGAGCAAGAAAAGTGAGCGCCCGACGTCGTCGAGTGCCCCCGTCGTGTCGCCCCGCGCGACGCGAATCTCGGCTCGGACGTTCTCGTGCACTCGACTCCATGTAGTGCGGCTTTCCGGCTTCGCACATACCGATGAACTCGTCGGCGCCTGCGAGAGCCTGTTCCCAGCGACCACGCATGAAATCCTCGAGGAAGAGTCCGGTTTGGGCCCACCGTGTCCCCTGCACATCGCCTATCCGCTGAGCGAGCCGAAGCGACTCCGGGATGAGCTCGCGCCAGCGCTCGACGTCTCCGTTGTTCCAGGAGACGACGCGAGGTTGTTTGCGGCCTGACTTGCCAATGGTGAGTTGGCCGCGAGCGCCAGCTCGAGGCTCCGTTCCAGGTCGCCGATTGCGGTCGGGTCGCCGAGCCGATCCTTCGTAAGCCGATCGTGCAAGAGAGTGCGACCGTAGCTCGTCCAGCGACAGAGCGTCGGCCATCGCCAGAGCTTCGTCGGCGATCCTTCGCGCCGTCTCGTCCTCACCGCGAAGCGCTCGAAGGCGTGCAGTCATGCTCAGCACGCGCGCCTTCGCCTCCGATGGCGACCTCCGCTCGCGAGGTCTTCGGCGCGTTCGAGATACGCGATCTGCTGCGCCTCGTCGGCCTTGCTCCCACAGCGTGCGCGCGAGCAGGATCTCCGCCTCCGCGCGCGTGCTCGTCGTCTCCCGCAGTCGAGCAGCGCGGCGCGCGCCGCTTCCAGAGCTTCCTCGCGGCGCTCGTCTGCCTTCAGGAAGAGTGCATGGGCGCGGCGGAACATGAGCCGTCGGGCGATCGTCGTCGTCGGGCCACAGCGCGAGTGCTGCCTGATAGTGGTCCGCCGCGAGAGGAACGTATTGAGCGCGAAGGCGCGGTCGCCCGCCTCGCGTAGCGCGAGGCGCGCTGGGCTCTCGAGCTCCGTGGTCGTCCTGCCGGCGGCTCGAGCGAGCTCGAGCGCGGAGCTCCAGTGGAACGCGACAAGCTCGGCATGGTCCTCGGCGCGGCCGAGGCTCTCGATCCACTCCGCCGATCTCGCGGTGCTTCTGCGCGCGGTCGGCGCGGGGGATCTGTCCGTAGGCGACGTCTCGCAGGAGCATGTGGGCGAACGCCCACTCGCCCTCGCTCTCGACCGAGGAGCGGCGCTGGCGGGTGAGGAAGCCCTTGCGCTCGAGCGAGTGGAGGACGCGAGTCGCGTCGCGCTCGTCTCGTGCGCAAGCGCGCCGGTCCAGAACACCTTGCCGACGACGGCGGCGTCCTGCAGGACGGCCTTCTCCGCAGCGCGAGAGCCCGTCGAGGCGGGCGGCGACGATGCCCTGCAGCGTCTCGGGGAGCGGCATGTCCTCCGCCGAGCCGCGCTCGAGGTAGAGCTGCGCGAACTGCTCGGCGTACAGCGGATTGCCTCCCGAGCGCTCGAGCAGCGCTTGCTGGATCTCGGCCGGGAGGAGCGAGCGGTCGAGGACGTGCGAGATGAGCAGTGCCGTTTGGTCCTGGGAGAGCGGCGAGAGCGCCGACCGTCGAGGCGTTGAGCTTGCCGCCGCCCCAGCCGGGCCGCCGCTCGAGAAGCTCGGGCCTCGCGCTGCACGACGACGAGGAGCGGGACACCGCTCAGCCAGTCGACGAGCTCGTCGACGAAGTCGAGCAGGCCCTCGTCCGCCCAGTGGAGGTCCTCGAGCACGAGCGACGAGCGGCCGCTGCTCGGCGAGCGCCTCGAGGAAGCGCCGCCAGGCGGCGAAGGCCTCGCCGCGGCGGTCGCCGCCGAGCCCGGTGTCTGCCTCGAGCCCGACCAGCGGACGAAGGTGCGATTCGACCCAGCGGGCATCGCCGGCGTCCGTCGAGAGTGTCCTCGACCGCCGTGTGGAGCTTCTCGGCCGCTCTCCGCCGCGTGTCTCGCTCGGAGATCCCTGCCTGCGCCTTGACGACCTCGCGCGAGCGCCCAGAAGGCGACGCCGTCGCCGTAGGCGAGGCAGCGGCCCTGGCGCCAGGTGATGAGCTCGGGGTCGGCGTCGACGATCCGGCGAGAGCTCGTAGACGAGTCGGCTCTTGCCCATCCCCGGCACGCCGACCAGCGTGACGAGCTGTGGCGTCCGCTCGTGCGCGTGCGCGCTCGAACGCGTCGCGCAGGACGGAGAGCTCGCGCTCGCGGCCCGACGAGCTCGGAGCGTGCGTGCGTGCGTGACGTCGACGCCGAAGCGCGAGCGCGCCGCGAGCGCCTCCCAGACGGAGATCGGCTCGGCCTTGCCCTTCGCTTCGACCGGGGCGGCCTCGCGGTAGTCGACGCCTGGCGGGTCGCGCGGTAGGTCGTCTCGTCCGGCGAGGATGCCGTTGACGGGCGCGGCGCTCTGCAGACGCGCTGCCGTGTTGACGACGTCGCCCGAGGCCATGCCCTCGCCCTCGGACGGGCTGGCGTCGAGCGAGACGAGTGCCTCTCCGGTGGTGATCCCGACCCGCAGCTCGAGCCCTTCCTCGAGCGCGAAGTCGCGGATGGCGAGCGCGGCCCGGACGGCGCGCTCGGGATCGTCCTCGTGCGCCGTCGGGCGCGCCGAAAAGCGCCATCACGGCGTCGCCGATGAACTTCTCGACCGTCCCGCCGTGGCGCTCGAGCTCGGCGCGGACGCGCTCGTGGTACGGGCGCGAGGAGCGCCTCGACGTCCTCGGGATCGATCGACTCGGCGCGCTGACGTGAAGCCGACGAGGTCGCAGAAGACGACGGTCACGACCTTGCGCTCGCGACGCGCCGTCGCCATCAGGCGGTCTTCGCCTCTGCGAGCAGCGCCTCGCCGCGGTCGAGGAAGAAGGTGGCGCCGACGGAGCGGTAGAACGTGAGCGCCTTCTCCAGCTCAGCCAAACCCTCGGCTGTCCGGCCCGCTTCCAGCAACGCCTCTGCCGCAGCGATTCGCACGTCCGCTTCGATCGCGGGTACGCCCATACGTCGGAACGTGTCCGCCGCACGTGTGCCCTCGCCGTGGAGCTCCGCGAGACCTACGTCCTTCCAGGGGCCGTCGGGTGCCTGCGAGATGATCTCGTCGACGTCCGAGGTCACGCCGAGCCTGTCGGATTTGCTCGCGATCCTGCCGAGCATGGCCGCCAGTGAGGTGTTTGCCCTGGCGACGTCCATCGCCTCGAGGACGTAGCCGCGTGCTTCGTCGAATCGCCCGAGCAACGCGAGCGCACGGCCGAGATCGAGAAGGCCGGGATGAGTCTCTCCGGAGATCCCATGGCCCGTGCGAGAGCAAGCCCCTGCTCCCAATCCTCGAAGGCGCCTTCTGCGTCTCCTCGCGCGAAGCGGACATGGGCGCGCGTCTCGCGGGCGGCGGTCTCCATGTTGTGCGGTGATGTCTCGCACTCCGCGATGAAGCGGTCGGCGTTCTCGAGCGTCTCGTCCCAGCGGCCTTGGTATGTCGAGTACAAGAGCAGGCTAGCGTGGGAGAACCGAATGTTTTCCCGGTCGCCGAGCTGTTGCGCGAGGTCGAGCGTCGCCCTGACGAGCTCCTCAGCGCGAACGCAATCCCCTTTCAGATCGGCCAGGACACTGAGGTTGTTGAGGACGACCGCCGCGAGGGGCGAGTTGACCGCCTTGGCCAGCTCGTATGCGCGCTCGAGTTCCTCCTCGCCCGTGTTCTCGAGCAGGGTCTTGCCGCTGCCGATCGTCGTCAACGCGTGGATGCGGAGCTCGTCGAGATCGAGCGCCTCCGCCAGCGCAAGCGCCTCCATACCGATGCGGATCGCCTCCTCCCCGTCGCTCGAGAGCATGCGGAGTCGGGCAAGAAGACAGAGCACGCGAGCCTTCGCCACCGTCGTGCCTGCGTCGGCGACGAGCCCCTGTGCTCGCTCGATGTGGCGCTGCGCCTCCTCGCCGTGTCCGCGGTACCACGCCGACTCGAGAGAGAACACCTCCGCCTGGCCGGCGGTCTCCCGGTCGCCGACCTCGAGCAGGGCGTCGCGGGCCTCCTCGAGCGCTGACTCCTGCCCGTCGTCGCCCATGACATGGAGTGCTTGCGCCTTCCGGAACAGGACCTCTGCCCGCCCAGGTACCTCCCTCGGCCAGAGTGTGAGCGCCTCGGTGTAGTACGCGACGGCGGGGCTGAATGCGTTGAGCCCGAATGCCCGGTCTCCCGCGTCGACCAGAGCGAGCCGAGTTTGCTCCGCGAGGTGCGCCGTTTCTCCGCCGAACGCGCCCGTGAGCTCGAGGGCCGACCGCCAGTGGTACGCGAGCATCTCCGCGTGGTCCTCGTTGCGGCCGAGGACACGAGCCACTCGGCCACCCCGCGATGCCTGGCGGCGCGCTCGGCTCTCGGCAGCTGTCCGTACGCGACGTCACGCACGAGCGCGTGCGCGAATGCGAGCTCGAGCTCTCCGGCGACCGACGAGCGCCGTTGGCGTCGCAGGAAGCCCTTTCGTACCAGTGCGTACACGATCGTCTCGGAGTCGACGCTTGCCGTGCCGAGGGCACCCGTCCAGAAGACCTTCCCGACGACCGCTCCCGCGTGGAGGTATGCCTTCTCGTCGGCGGGCAGGCCATCGAGGCGAGCGCTGATGATGCCCTGCAACGTCTCGGGGAGCGGCAGGTCGTCGGCCGAGCCTCGTTCGAGGTACAGCTGGGCGAACTGCTCGGCGTAGAGGGGGTTGCCTCCGGCGCGTTCGAGCAGGGTCTGCTGGACGTCGGCGGGCAGAACGGAGCGGTCGAGCAAGGTGGCCATCAGCCGGGCGGTCTCGACGTCGGACAGCGGTTCGAGTGCGATCGTCGAGGTATTGAGCTTGCCGCCGCCCCAGTTCGGGCGCCGAGCGAGCAGCTCCGGTCGGGCCGTGCAGACCACGAGCATCGGCACATCGGTCACCCAGTCGGCGAGCTCGTCGACGAAGTCGAGCAGGCCGTCGTCTGCCCATTGGAGGTCCTCGAAGACGAGGATCAGCGGACGCTGCGCGGCGAGTTCCTCGAAGAAGCGCCGCCAGGCGGCGAAGGCCTCCGTCCCTCTGCTGCCCCCGAGCTCCGACTCGTCCTCGAGTCCGGCCAGCGGGCGCAGGCGAGCGGCGACCCATTCTGCGTCGGCCGGGTCCACGATTTCCTCCGCTGCTCGGCGGAGCTTTTCACTCGCGGTCGTCTCGTCGTCCGCCTCGAGAATGCCCGCCTGGGCTTTCACGATCTCGGCCAGCGCCCAGAACGTCACGCCGTCCCCGTATGCGAGGCATCTGCCCTGTCGCCAGGTCGTGAGCTCCTCCTCGGCGTCGACAATGCGGGAGAGTTCGTGCAGTAGGCGGCTCTTGCCGATGCCGGGGACGCCGACGAGCGTCACGAGCTGCGGCGAGCGCTCCTCGCGCACGCCGTCGAGGGCCGTCTGGAGCAGACCGGCTTCTCGCTCGCGGCCGACCAGCTCGCCGGCCACGTGGTCGAGCACTTCCGGCCCGAGTCGCGCGCGCGCCTCGACCGCCTCCCAGATCGCGATTGGTTTGGCCTTCCCCTTCGCTGCGACCGGTTCCGTCTCGCTGTAAGCGATCGCGTGGCGCGTTGCGCGTTGAGTCGTCTCGTCCACGACCACACCGTTGACGGGAGCGGCGCTCTGAAGCCGTGCGGCGGTGTTTACGACATCCCCCGACGCCATCCCCTCGCCCTCGGACGGGCTCGCGCCGAGTGAGACGAGCGCCTCGCCGGTCGTGATCCCGATGCGCAGCTCGAGACCTTCCTCGACGGCGAAGTCGCGGATCGCGAGCGCCGCCCGGACCGCGCGCTCGGGGTCGTCCTCGTGCGCAGTGGGCGCGCCGAACAGGGCCATGACCGCATCGCCGATGAATTTCTCCACGGTGCCCCCGCGCCGCTCGAGCTCCGCACGGACACGGTCGTGGTACGGGCGGAGGACCGCGCGCACCTCCTCGGGATCGAGCTGCTCCGCCTTCGCGGTGAAGCCGACGAGGTCGCAGAAGAGCACGGTGACGACCTTGCGCTCCTCCCGCGCAGCCGCAATCGGAACCAGCGACGCGCCGCACATCCCGCAGAGGCGGAAGCCATCGGGATTCTCCTGGCCGCAGCTCGAGCACGTGACCACGCGTAGAGACTATGGCGTGGGCTGCCGTTAGTCTCAATTCGTGGCGCGGATCAAGGACTCGTCGGTACGGGAGGTCGCCGCCGCAGCCGACATGGTCGAGGTCGTCTCGGCTCGAACCCCGCTTCGACGCGCTTCCGGTTCACGCTTCACCGGCCGCTGCCCCTTCCACGAGGAGAAGACGCCGTCGTTCTCCGTGAACCCGGTCGAGAAGCTGTACTACTGCTTCGGCTGCGGGAAGGGCGGAGACGTCATCTCGTTCGTTCGGCGAGACCGAGAACCTCGATTTCGTCGGCGCCGTCGAGTCGCTCGCCGAACGCTTTCGCGTCCCGCTCGAGTACGAGGAGACGTCGCCGCACCTCGACGCCGAGCGCCGGCGGCGAGAGCGTCTGTACGCGGTCCTCGAGCAGACGACGACGTACTTCGAGCGGCTCCTCTGGGACGGTGACGCGGGCGATCCCATCCGGGCGTATCTCACGTCGCGCGGGCTCGGGGAAGACGTGGCGAAGGAGTTCCGGCTCGGGCTCTCGCCGGGTCGCGGTCTGGTCGAGAAAGCGCGCGAGAAGGGTTTTACGACCGACGAGCTGCGAGCTGCCGGGCTCACGACCGTTCGGGGTGGTGACTACTTCCCGCAGCGCCTGATGTTCCCGCTCTGCGACGCGCGTGGACGCGTGGTGGGATTCCAGGCGCGCAAGCTTCGCGAGGACGATCCGCTCCGTGGGAAGTACGTCAACTCGCCGGAAGGGACATCTTCCACAAGGGATCGATCCTGTACGGGTTGCACCTCGCCAAGGTTGCGATCGGAAAGCAGGATCGCGCCGCAGTGGTCGAGGGCAACACCGACGTCATCGCGCTCCGGCAGGCGGGCTTCGAGCCTGTCGTGGCCTCCATGGGAACCGCGTTGACCGACCGCCAGTTGCGCGAGCTCGGCCGGCTCACCCGCAAGATCTACCTCTGCTTCGACGCCGATGCAGCGGGACAGGAGGCAACGCTCCGTGGAATGGAGCTCGCAGCTGCCCAGGGATTCGAGGTCAAGGTCGTGACGCTTCCACCCGGCCAGGATCCCGCCGATGCGCCCGAGAACTTCGAGGACCGGCTCGCGCTGGCCGAGAGCTACCTGCTCTATCGCGTGCGACTCGAGCTCGATCGGTCCGCGGATCGTCAGGAGGGATTCGTCCGCGCGCGTGAAGTCCTGGCGAAGGCCGAGGACTCTCCGGAGCGCCAGGAAGCGCTGCGCCTGCTCGCCGATAGGCTCGACCTCCCGAAGGAGACGCTCCGCGGGCTCACTCCAGCGCAGCAGGGTGGCGGGCCGCGAGCGACCGAGGATGCCCCGCGCCTCCTGGGTGGTGGGGATCGGCTCGAGCGAGATGCACTCGCCGCCTGCATGGCTCATCCGCTCTCTCGTCCGCGGCCTTGCCGAGCTGACACCGGAGCACTTCGACTCGGAGCTCACCAGGCGGTTTCGGGCCGCGCTCGTGGCGGACAAAGACGACCCGGAGCTGACAGCGCTGAAGGCCGAGCTCGACGCGCGCGCCGCCCGGGAGGCGATCGACGAGCGGACCGGGACGGAGCTTCTCCTGCAGCTGCGTGAACGCAAGCTGAAGCGCGATCTTGCAGGCGCGGATCTCGCTCGGACGACGGAGCTCCAGGCGCATCTCGTCAAGGTCCGGCAGGCGCTGGCCGAGCTGCGGTAGACGCCTCTCGGCCCGGTGTGAAATTGACACGCGCGAGTGCCTTCTCCACAGTGTGGGCACGACCGGAGACGTAACCCAGCGAGGGAGACGTATGGTGAGGTTTGGGGTCGCGGCTTCCGCGATCGCTGCTGTTCTCACGTTTGCCGGGCTCGGTCTCGCAGCATCGTCGTTCTCGGATGCTTCGGGAGACAGCAACGCGGCTCCGGACCTCCGATCTCTCACCGTCGCGGAGACGGTGGCCGGAGTGGTCACAATCACGATCGCCGTCGGGAACTACGAGAGCCTTCCCGAGAACAGCTGGTTCAACGTCTGGTTCGACCTCGACTCGAATGCCGGTACCGGAGACGCGGGTGACGAGGCGCTCGCGCGATACGCCTCCGAGGGTGCGCTCGAGTTCTTCCGCTGGAATGGGAGCGCCCTCACGGTGCAGCCGACGACGGGAATGACGTCGTCGTACTCCGCCGGCGTGCTCACGATCGCTGTTCCGAAAGCCGCACTCGACAATGCGACGACGTTCGGCGTCCTCGCCGTGGCCTCTCGCAGCCAGGAGATCGGTACCAGCGAGCTCGTTGCCTCCGACTTCGCTCCCAATAGCGGCCGCTCGGCGTACGTCGCTCCGACGCAGACAACCACCGATCCCGTCGGAGACCACGATGGTGCCCCGGATGTCACGTCCGTGAAGGTCTCAGACGCAAAGAGCGGGTGGATCACGATCGCGGTCTCGACGCCGAACTACGCTCAGCTTCCGGCCGAAGCGGTGTTCCTGGTCACCATCGACCAGGACAACGATGCCCGGACCGGCGACGGTGGTGCCGACGTCCTGATCACGACGACTGCCGGGCGGGCGGTGCTCGAGCGCTGGGACACACGCAGGGAGCGGTGGGTCGGAGACGTCCAGCCGACACGCGCGCGCGTCCGGAACTCCGGCAACGTCGTGACGGTGGAGATACACCGGAGCGAGCTCGAGAACACGCCGCGCTTCGGCTTCGCAGTGATCGCCTTCGACGTCAACCTCGCGGTCGCGGAGCCGGTCGGAGTCGACGTGGCTCCCGACAACGACGGTTTCTATCGCTACACACTGGCCAACAAGCCGGCGCTCGCATTGACGGCGACGCGGCTGTTCGGCACTCCTGCACGGCCGAAGGCCGGCAAGCCCTTCAGCGTCAATCTCAGCGTTCGGCGATCCGACACGGGTAGAGGAATAACAGCAGGAACGGTCGGCTGCCGGATTCTCGCCAATGGGAAGCCTGTGCCGGCGAAGGGGAGCGTGCTGGGAGGCAACGGCCGTTGCTCGTTCGTCGTACCCAAGACGGCGTCCGGCTCGGTGCTACGCGGATCGATCACGGTCCGAGCCGGCGGGAAGTCCGTCACCAAGAGCTTCGCATACAGCGTGCGGTAGAGCGTCTCCGCGAAGTTCTACGGGCTGGACGAGTTGTCCTAGTCGCTCAGCGGATGGCGAAGGCGAACCCGGCGCTGACGGCTTTCCCGGCAGAGCGAACGACGATCGTGCCGGAGATGCGCTTGCCCGAGGCACCGGTCGGAACGCGGAAGGAGCAACGCCCGGCCCCGCCCTGGACACTCCCCTTCGCGGGCACCGTCACGCTTCCAATGCGAACGTTGCACGTCGCCTGACCGCTCGTGATCCGCCGGCCGGTATCCGAGCGCACGATTGGAGCTCGTACGGTGAAGAGCCTGCCCGCCAGCGGCGTCGCGGGTGTGCCCGTCATCTTCCCGGCAGCAAGGCTCACAGCCGGCTTGTTGACGAGCCGGTAGCGCCAGAGCTGCTGGTCCGGCGCGACATCGAGCGCTGCATACATTCCCGTAGGCCCGACATGAGCGGCTGCCACGGAGACGCTGAAGAATGACGTGCTGTCGATCTCGCTGGAGTGCAGCAGGATCGTCAGCACCCCGCCGGCGTTACGCGCCTGCACGCGCGAGGGCGGCTTATCCGGGCTGAACTCCTCCTGGGTCGCGTCCCAGCGTCCTATCTGGACTTCGCCTCCCTGGTAGGCGACCGCGACGTCCGTTCCACCAGAGCTCTTGTTCCGCAGAGCGTCCTGGTCGATCAGCAGCACGATCAGCGCACTCTCAGGGAGCGTCCCGTAGTTGGGCGTCGTGATCGCGAACCTGATCGTGCCGTCCTTCGCATCCGAGATCCGAAGCGACGTTACGTCCGGTGCCGCCGGCTGATCGCCGGTCGCGTCCGGGAACGCCGTCGAACCGGGGCCGACGAAGGTGGAGCGTCCGTCGTCCGGGGCGAAATCGGCCGCGATGTACTGCGCAAGGTCCTGCTGCCGTGCGGCGATCGCGAGGACGCCGAAGCTCGTCGCGCCGTCGAAGGCGCTCCGCGGCCCCTTGAAGGTGAGCACGCCGTCCGAGTACGACGTCGACATGCCGGTGGCCGGCCGAGAGACGAGGCCAACGCCGTTCCACCGAAAGAAGGTGAGGGTGCCGTCGGCGAGGCTCCGGACGAGCGCCTCGTCTCCGCCCCGACCCGTCTCTCTGTTCGAGTCGAGGTCGAACCAGAGGTTGAACCAGCAGTTCCCTGGAAGATTCGGGTAGTTGCGAACCGCGACGGCGACAGTGATCGTGTCGCCGGATGTCCCCACGGTCACCGACGTGACATCTGGCGCCTCGTTGATGTCGCCCGAGGGATCCACGAACGACGACGCGGCGAGTCCGAGTCCCGTGCAGAGCAGCGCGGCCGCGGTGAGGACTCCCGCGACACAGAGCGTCATCGCGCGCCTCCACCGCTTGGGTCTGTCGCGAACCGTGGCCACACTCTGGAGAACACAGCCTGCACTGTCAATTTGGGTGCCGGGGAGCCGGGCTTCCCCGGCCGGAGGGAGAGCCAGTCGGGGCGTGGTCCCTAATTCCGCTCGCAACGCCTCGAGCTCCCACCCCTCGATCCGCAGGTGGCTCGCGAGATCGGGGATCGTCGCCGTGAGCGCAAAGTCGATGGCCGTTGGACTTCGCGATGATGTGTGCGTGCTCGCCCTGCTTGCGCTCGTCGTGGTTCCGGGCTGCGCCGGCGAGGCCGACCCGATCGCGCCAGGCGCGCTCGTAGAGGCTGCCGCTCGGGGCGACTCCGCGATCGTTCGTGAGCTGCTCGACCGGGGTGCCGATGTGAACGAGCGCAACGCAAGCGGCAGAACTGCCGTGACCGCGGCCGTCTACGCCGACAGTGCCGAGACGGTGCGTGTTCTCGTGGACGCGGGCGCTGACGTCGACCTCCAGGACGACGTCCGTACGAATGCCTTCCTCGCGCTCGGAGAGACGGGAGACGTGGCGGTGCTCGATGAGGTCCTTCGCGGAACCCCGGACGTGTCGAAGACGAACCGGTTTGGCGGGACGTCGCTCATTCCGGCGGCGGACCGAGGACATGTCGAAATGGTTCGCGCTCTCACGGAGCGAACCGCGGTGGACGTCGACCACGTCAACGACCTCGGCTGGACGGCTCTCCTCGAGGCCGTGCTCCTCGGAGACGGCGGCCCAAGGCACCAGGAGATCGTGCGCCTTCTGCTTGCGGCAGGCGCAGACGCGTCGATCGCCGACAAGGACGGCGTGACGCCCCTCGAGCATGCGCGGCTCCTCGGTCATCGCGAGATCGAGTCGTTGCTCACCGACGACTGACGGCTTGCTCGTGTCCGAAGCGGCTGAACTCAACCGTGCGAGGCAGTCGAAGTTGTTCGACGAGTTGCCTTGCTCGTACCTGCCCGAAACCGGGGTTGTTGACTTGATGACGCCGTGGTGGGATCTTGTCAGGAGCGACGAGAGGTGGTCGTGGAGACGTGTGGGGTTCGGTTGCCGGCCCGTCACATCGAGCTCGGGTGCCGTGGGTCACCCTGAAGTCCGGCTTGCCCTTGCATCCGGCAGGGTGAGGCAGGAATCCACTCGTCATGCGCGGCCGCCACAAGAGAGCGCCCGATCCCGGAGTACGTCACTCCGGGACAAACGGGTCTCTCCGGCTGTGGCTCACCTTTGACGGACTGGATGTCCAGTTGACGAAGGTGACGGCGCTCGCGATGCGCGCCTCACCGTCGATTCCGATCGGAGCCGGGGAGGCGCTCGAGAGTCATTCGGGTGCTTGGGTCGAAGTTCGGGATCAAGCAGGTCGTTGTCTGTGGCGGCGCATCTTGCACGATCCCTTCAGAACGGTCATTGAGGCACCGGTGGAGGGCGGCGGCTTTACGAATGCGTACCGCGCCAATCCGAGTGGCACTCTCATCCTCTTGGTCCCGGATCTGCCCGATGGGCGAAGCGTCACCATCGTGAGCAGCCCGCTCGAGCCCGGACGACGCCATCAGCCCGCACGCGATGTTGCCGAGTTCGACCTCGGCGAGAGGTAGAGGTGGGCGGCTCTCCGGCTGACGTTCTTGGAGTCGAGCCACTGGTTGCGCAGGGGCCTTCGAATGTCATGTTCGACATTGTTCTCGTGGCCGAGGGATATACCGCCGAGGACCAGGCTCAGTGGTTCGTCGATGCGGCCGAATTTGCGAGCGCGCTCGTCGAATTCAGGCCGTTCAGCGCTCTCGACTGTGAGTTGGCGATCAACGTCTGGCGACTCGACGTCCTCTCTACAACAGCGGCATGGACGATCCCCTTGACTGCAACGGCGCCCCTGGGACAGGCGCCGTCCCCGAAACGTACTTCGATGCGAGCCGGTGCGAGGGAGGGGTTCAGCGTGCGATCAGTCTCAACGAAGAACTCGTCATGGAGACGGTCGACTCGTACGTGCCGGCATGGAACGTAGTGCTCGTGATCATCAACTCCGACTTGTACGCAGGGTCGAGTAATCCGAATGTTCAAATGGGCGCGGTCACGACGTCGTCCACCACTGAGCTCTGGATTCATCGAGCATTGCATGAACTTGGTCACGCGGCCTTCGACTTGGCCGATGAGTACGAGTACTGGCAGGGGTGCGATTCGAGCGGGCCGTTTGCTGACGACCCCGCCCAGTGGCACTTCACGTACGCCGAGCCGATTGAACCGAACGTGACCACGAACAGCGATCTCGCCACGATCAAGTGGGCCAACTGGGTCATACCGACGGCGACGGTCGTTCTAAACCTGGACTGCACGAAGTGCAACCCACCAACCAGCCCGCTCCCGAGGTCGACGATCGGTGCATTCGAAGGCGCCTACTATCACCACTGCGGCATCTTCCGGCCGGCCTTCGACTGTCGCATGCGTCACCACGACATCGGCTGGTGCCCCGTTTGTGCTTCCTACATGACGGACAAGCTGCTCTGGTACAGCGTCTTTCAGACCTGGCCGGCGGACAACGCACCGGGCTCCGACGTCGACTCCTCGTTGCCAATGCTCGCATGGACACCAGGAAACTTTGAGTCGGCCTGGGAACTCCAGATCACGGACGAACCGACGTTCGGGGCGGCCGAGCCCATCCCAATCGTGCAGCCGACGACGGACATGTTCGGACAGACGGTCGCCTTCGCTACCGACGAGATTGCCCCGTTGAAGCCCGGCACGACATATCAGTGGCGGGTGCGCAAGGTATCGGCGGCGCCGCGCACCGCTGGGTGGACGCAGCCGCGCATGTTCACGACCGCGGGAAAGAAGGCGCAACCCCTAAAGCCGCGTTCGGACGAGCGTACCGCGAAGCACTATCCGTGGGGGCTCGAGTTTCGGTGGGTCGGTGTCGATGGCGCAGCTCAATACGAGATTGAGGTCACCGACCAGGCCGGCCCAATCTTCCAGACGCCGCAGGTGACTGTCTCAGACGAGACGTCGAAGACGCTGAACGTGAGAGTGAATGCGCACATGCAATGGCGCGTGCGAGCGATTCCACCCGAAGGCCCAAACTTCGCGGGCGTCTGGTCCGACCCGTGCCCGTTGATCACCGAGATGCCAAAAGTCACGATCGACTCGCCGGAGAATGACGAGCTTGTCCCTCCGTGGCCGGTCACGCTGCGCTGGAATGCCGTCGAGCACGCGGCCATGTACGCGGTCGAGATCGAGCGCAAGAAGACCCAGTGGGGCCTCCAGTCGTTGCAGAAGCCACTTAACGGGTTGTGGCCAGAAACGACGCACGTCGATCTCAACATGAGGCCGCGTCCTACCGCGGACGACGAGACCCACGACTGGCGGGTTCGGGTGTGGGGCCCGGAGCCGCTCGAAGAGGAGGGTCAGGACTCCGGCTGGCACACCTTCGTCAACGACGGCGACAAGACGGTGCCGCCGGAGATCGTTCAGATCGACCTGGATCCAGGCAGCGAAAAGACCTGGGGGGGGTGGAACGCGCACAAGGATGGAGCCGAGGTCTACTGGGACGCCACTGTCGATTGGGGGTGGGTGACAGGGGCGGTGGAGTACCACCTGACGCCTTTCGCCCGGCCGACCACGACCGGCCCGCCCGGAAGCGAGGCCCTCGACCTCTCGATTCCCGTCAAGGACGACCCCAACGACCACAACTGGGCGGTGAATGTCAGAACAGACAAGGAGAACTTCACCCCGCCGCCGGGCATCGGCGTAGTCGGCTACAGCGTTGAGATGTTTGCGCTCGGGCCGGAGGACCTTACGGGTCTATCGAGCAGCGAGGTCTTCGGACCGAACCAAGTCATCGACCTGATCGAGCCCGATGAGCCAACCGTGATCGCCCCGGACAATCAGGCCAGCGGTATCCACCCGGACGAGCTCATCTTCTCGTTCACGAGCGAGTACACACCCTCAGGGAAGTACAGAGTCCTACTCGAAGGACTTCTCCCAGGAGGAAGCGTCCACGCGGCGACGATCGCCGGCAACCCTGGTGCCGAGACGACGTTCGACCTCGCCACGTTCGGTCTTGTCGAGTCGGACCTGTTGGCGGAGAAGCCATACCTGTGGCGCGTGCGTGCATTTGCCGATGAACCAGACCTCGACGCGGCGTACGCAGCCCTTGCGTGGGGCCCCAAGTGGTGGTTCACGACCGCGCCGGCTCCTCCCAACTGGCCGTCGTTCGTGGAAGAGCACTGCGCTGAGCTGCCCTGCATCTTCGACAGACTGTTTCCCACTCCCGGAGCCACCCAGTACGACTGGGAGTACCAGGAGATCCCTGTTGGGACTTTGGATCCCAGTGCACCGACAACGACCGGCAACCTGATGAAGGTCACGTGGCTCGAGACCGATCTTCAGGAGCAGACCAGCTTGTACGAATCGTTGACCGGCGTCTCGCTTCCGAACGGCCAAGCCGCCGTACCGCTTCCAGAAACTGTGTGCGACCAGCTCAACTTCGCCTATCGAGGGCGCTTCCGGCTTTGCAAGTCGGCGAACTGCTCGAAGTTCACCGAATGGTTCATGTTTTGGGGCGATCAGTAATGGCTGCGCTGGCGACGACGACCCCGCTGGTAGGAACAGCAACGCCGCGCGCCGGGCATGCCTGATCCAGACAGCGACCGCCGATAGGCGGAATCGTGACGAAGATCTCCGCAGTCGTGCCGAACGAACTGGCGAGTGCGCTCGAGCAGCGCGCCCGATGCGAAGACCGCTCGATGAGCGCCGAAGTTCGCCGAGCACTGACCGAGTACCTGGCTTCCCCACAGGTAGTCGCGGTCCCACCGAGTCGCGCACCCTCAGTCTCAGATCGGCGCCGGCGGAAGCCACTCCGGACCTAACGGCGGGGCAGTCGAGGCGCGTGCTCGGCGGGGCATCGAGGGATCCGCATGATCCCAGCTACGCCAACGCCTGCGTGGGTCGAGGATGTCCGACGCCGGATCAAGGAGCGCCCGCGCCAGCGAACCCGCGTGCTCATGACCGCAAAAGCCTCAGGCACCGTCGAGGTCGAAGGTGAGACGATCGAGATCGTTGCTGGAGCAGCCGGGTCGACGGCAGCCATCCGGTCGTGAAACTCGCACCGCACCTGTTCGGACTCGAGGCGGCGCGGACGAATGCGAGTAGCGCGAGCCGCACTCGTCGCTCGTCCGACGACATCGAGCTTCGAACCTCCTCCCAATCGCCGATCGCGGTCGCCCTCGACGAGAGGGCCTCAGGAAGGTGACGTATCCGGTCGCCCCAAGCAGGTTGTGGGTCGCTGGTGCAGGATGCTCTGCGCGGCACCTCTGCAGGTCCGACCATGCCTGCTGGCGCTCCCCGAAGGCACCTGCCGCGTCGGCCTGAGCATCGCGGCACTCGTCCGAGTCGTGCCCAGTCGTCGCGCAGATCATCGACGCGTAGGCCGCCCTGTTACCGCGCTCAGCCTCGGCCTGACGGAACCTTGCTCTTCAGCTTCGCAACTCACCGCGACCTGCCCTCCCGTGGTCGTCGGCGCTCGACGATCCTCGACTACACGAACACGCTCCGCGGGCACGTCCTGCCGGCGCTCGGCGAGGGCATCACGCTCGCGGAGATCGAGACGCGGCCGGAGCTCCTCGACCGGTACATCGCGCGCAAGCGGCGGGAGAAGCTCGCCCCGAAGACGATCTCCAATCACCTGCGCACGCTCTCGGCGATGTTCGAGTACGCCAGGCGTCGTCGGAGGATGCAGACGAACCCGGTCGAGCTCCTCGAGCCGCTGCACGTCCCGACGCCCGAGACACCGGTCCTCCGCGAGGAGGAGGTCGCTGCGCTCCTGAACGCCTACCGGCTTGCAGAGGAAGCGAGGTCGAGACCGACAGAGGCCGACTGGTGGGCTCTGGCGCGGCGTCTAACCGCGTTCGCGCTCGGGACCGCTCTCCGGCGAGGCGAGATCCTCGCGCTGCGCTGGCAGGACGTCGAGCTGCTCGATCGGCGCCTCCACGTTCGGCGCTCGTTCGTGCGGGGTGAGATGGGGGAGCCGAAGTCGAGAGCAGGACGCCGGACGATCGGGTTCGGACCGCGAACGGCGGACGTGCTCGAGGAGCAGTGGCGGGCGAGCCGCTACCGCTCGCCCGAGTCGCTCGTGTTCTGCCACCCGGCGCTCGGGACGCCGCTCGACGGATCGAAGGTGAGCGGGTACATGCGGAAGGCGATCAACGCGGCAGGGATCGAGCGGAAGATCCGCCCATGGCACGACCTGCGGCACACCGCGCTCACGCACGACGCCGCGGCCGGCAACCCGGCCGTGTACGTCCAGTCGCGAGCGGGGCACGCTCAGGCGACGATGACCGAGCGCTACGTCCACGCGGCGCAGGTCGCGTTTCCAGGTGCGGCGGAGAAGGCCGAGGAGCGGCTGTTCGGCGCGGTGCCGTCCTGACGGCATCACCGTTAGGCTCGTCCCGACCCCAATCACGGGAGGATCGGCCCATGAGCATCGTTGTGCGTTTCCATCCCACCAACGTCGACAGAGCGAAGTACGACGAGAGCCTGCGGCGTTTGGAAGAGGCCGGACTGTGGCCAAATCCAGCAGGCCTCGAAGTCCACGTCGCTTTTGGCGACAAGAACAACATGAAAGTCAGTGAGATCTGGGCTTCGAGGGAGCAGTTCCAGGCCTACGGTGAAAGCCTGATGCCCGTCTTGGCGGACGTGGGCATCGAGTTCTCCGGCGAGCCCGAGGTGTTCGAGGCTCACAGCCTCGTGAAGTAGTAGAGGGACAGGCGCCTGTTCACGCGGGTACGAAGTTGGGTACGAAAAGAGGGCGCCTCACCGGGCGCCCTCGTCGTTTCTAGCCGCTTTGCAGGTCTTTCGCAGCTCCCCGGGTTGCGACTCGAACCAACAACCCTCCGGTTAACAGCCGGATGCTCTGCCAATTGAGCTACCGGGGAAGGCAGCCGCGAGATTGTAGCCGGGCGACTTCGGCGCGTCCTGCGAGGCAGGACGGGGCGGCGCGGCGACGAACGCCGTCCGCATGCGTCGCTTCGCCGTCGTCGGCGTCGCGGTGTCCGTTGGCGTCCTCGTGCTCGCACCCGCAGGGCTCGCGGCCAGTGCACGCGTCGCCGCGCTCCAGATCGGGCTGCGTGCCCACGGCCTCGACCCTGGGCCCGTCGACGGCGTCCGCGGGGCGCAGACCCGGAGCGCTCGCTGGCGTTCCAGCGCAGCGAAGGGGATTCGTGTGCGACGGGACGCTCGGTCGCGCGACGCGGCTCGCACTCGGGGCTCGCGGCCGCCCGCTGCTCGGGCAGCGCGAGCTCGGCGGTCGGCGCGGTCGGCTGGGACGTCGCGGTGCTCGAGTTCCGACTTCGCCGGTACGGGCTCGGCCCGCGGGCGGTCGACGGCCGGTTCACGACGACGCACGGCCGTTGCGCTCCGCCGCTACCAGAGCCGGCGTGGCCTCGACCCGGACGGGATCGCCGGCCCGCGCACGTATCGCGCGCTCGCGAGCCGGCCGGTGGCGCCCGTCACTCTGGCACGACGTCGAGCCCGGTGAAGGCTTCTTCTCGATCGCCGCGCGCTACCACGTCAGCCCCTGGCGGCTGGCGCGGCGCAACGGCATTCCGCTGACCACGGGTCATCGTTCCGGGTCAGCGCCTCGCTCTGCCGGCGCGGAGCGCGGCTCGCAGCGTCCGCCGGCAGCCGGGCCGCCGGCGAGCCGGGAGTCTGTGCGCGCCGCGATCGACTACTGGTCGCGCGTCTACGGCGTCGACGCAACGCTCGCGCGGGCGCTCGCCTGGATGGAGTCGGGGTTCCAGCAGGACGTCGTCTCGAGCGTCGGCGCGATCGGGGTCATGCAGCTCCTGCCCGAGACGTGGGAGTTCGTCGACACCGTGCTACTCGGCGTGCGGACGCCGCGGAACTACAAGGGCAACGTCCGCGCCGGGCGTTCGCTACCTGCGCTGGCAGCTCGACGAGTTCGGCGGAGATCGGCGGCTCGCGCTCGCCGGCTGGTACCAGGGCGCGCGCGCGGTGCGCGAACGAGGCCTCTACAACGAGACGAAGGAGTTCGTCCGGATCGTGCTCGCGCTCTACGGCACCGTCTGAACGGCGCTCAGGACCGCCGCGTGCGCCCGACGCGCGGCCTCGTCGACCGGCAGCGACCCAGAAGCGCTCGGGCGTCGAGAAGATCTCGACGTCGAGGTATCCGTCCCAGCCGGCATCGACGAGCGCGCGGACGTGCTCGGCCGAGCGGTGCCGCCCTCGCCCGGGAGCACTCGATCCGTGCGCTCGGGCTCGGGCGGCTCGTCGGCGACGTGGAGCCCGGTCACGCGAGTCTGCAACTGCGGCCAGCGCCTCGGGGGGCTCGTGCCAGAGGTTGTACGTGTCCGCCATGATCCCGACGTCGTCGAGCCCGGCCTCGTCGAGCAGCGCGAGGGCGTCCGCGACCGAGTTGACGAACGAGACGGAGTCGTGCTGCGCGGGATGGACGGCTCGAGCCCGAGGCGGACGCCGGCTCGCGGGCCGCGGCGGCGATCGTCCGCAGGCCGGCGACGACGAGCTCGCGCGAGTCGCGAGCTCGAGGTCTCCGATCGGCCCGGTGAGGACGAGCGACGGACTCGGGCTCGTAGGCGGCGAGCCGTCGCATGCTCGCGACAGAGAAGCTCGACGCGCGCCTCGGGTCCGGCGGGCCCTCCATGCCCGGGAAGCCGAAGCGGGAGGATGCGACGGGACGGCGGGCACGCAGTTCGCGACGCGCGAGGCCGGCCTCGCGAAGTAGCGCGCCGGTTCGCCGCGTCGTCGTCGGGGAGCTTCAACTCCCAGATGCCGATCCCGTCGAACCCGGCGGCGGCATACGCCGCGACGTCCTCTCGAACGACGCGCTGACCGTCGAGATCTCGGAGAGCGAGAGCTTCATCGTCCTTGCAACAGACTGTTGCAAGCGTTGTCCGACGACCGGCACACTCCGAGGAGCGTCGCGGAAGAGCGGGCTTCGTGAGCTCCTTGTAGACGAGGTAGCCGGAGCCTGCGCCGAGGCCCGGGCCCGGGTGGGTCGACGCGCCGATGTGCCAGAGGTCGTCGACCGGCGTCCGATGTCCGGGCGCCTGCGGGAGCGGCCGGAAGAGGAAGTTCTGGTCGAGCGCGCAGGAGCCGCCGTAGATGTCGCCGCCGACGAGGTTGACGTTCAGTGCCGCGATGTCGGCGGGGGAGAGGACGACGCGCGCGAGCGTCGCCCGCTCGAGGTTCTGGATGTGGCGGCCGAGGCGCGCCGTGATCCGGTCGGCGTACGCCTCCCGGAGCTCCTCCGTCCAGGTGCCGTCGCCGACGTCGAGCTCGTCCTGCGGCATCGCCCTTGACCCGGCCGGCAGGGAGCTCCTGGAGCTGGATCCAGATGATCCACGAGCCCTCCGGCGCGCGCGAGGGATCGACCGCCATCGGCTGGCCGCAGACGATGGTCGCCTCGGCCGGGAGGAGGCCGCGCTCCGCCTCGTTCACCGCGCGAGAGACGCCGTCGAGCCCCGGTGTGACGTGCACGATCGCCGTGCGTGCAAGGCGCTCGTCGCCGTACCAGTCGGGCAGCTCGCGGAGCGCGAGGTGGATCTGCATCTCTCCGCGTCCGTAGCGATAGCGCGCGGCCGCGCGGCACGACCGCGCCGGGCACTTCGCCCGCGCCGAGCAGGCTGCCGTAGAGCTGTGTCGGGGTGACGCTCGCGACGACCGCACGCTCCGCCCGGACCGTCTCGCCGCCCGCGAGCCGAACGGCCGTCGCCTTGCCCGCCGGAGACGAGGACGCGCTCGACGTCGGCGCCGGTGCGGATCTCGCCGCCGGCGTCGCGGACGATCTCGGCCAGGCGCGTCGACGAGCACGACGCCGCCGCCCTTCGGAACGGGCATCCCGCCGAGCTGGAGCGCGCACGCGATGACCTGCGTCATGAAGCCCGACGTCGCCTGATCGGGGCCGAGGCCCGGTGTGCAGCACCCAGGGCGCGAGCAGCCCGTGCGCCGCATCCGACTCGAACGTGTCGCCGAGCCAGTCGCGACAGCTCGAGAGCACGTTCGCCGGCGTACGCGAGCAGCCCGCGGCGCCCGAAGCGTCGGAGCGCCTGGCGCCCGAGGCCGAGCCCGGCCGGCGACCAGAGCTCCGTTCCGAGCACGCCGAAGGAGAGGTCGGCGTTCTCCATGAACGCCTGCGAACATCGCCTCCCAGGCGGGGCCGTCCGCCGGCCGCATGACGCCCGAGCTCGGCGACGTTGTCCTCGAGCGACGTCGTGAGGAAGGCGCTCGACCCGTCCGGGAACGCGGAGCCGGTCGGAAGCTCGGTGTTCAGGTACTCGAGCCCGCGCGCGGTCGAGGTCGGCCTGGAGCTCCGCGTACGCGGGCGAGCCGGTGAAGAGCGGGTGCCAGGACGCGAGCACCTCGTGCGTGAACCCCGGCAGCCGTGAGGTCGGTCGAGGTCCTGATGCAGCCCGCCGAGGTCGTCGTTCCGCTCGAGGACGCAGACGTTCCAGCCGGCCTTCGAGAGCAGCGCGGCACTCGGCGAGGGAGTTGATCCCGGCGCCGACGAAGACCGCGTCGAAGGCCGCCATCGACGCGCGACTATACCAGCGTCGTTACGCGCTTGACATGTCACGGCGCCGTGTGACTGAATCTCCTCATGCTCCTGCGCGAGGTCGAGTACGCGCGGCCGTCGACGGTCGATGAGGCGGTCTCGCTGCTCGCGGCGCACGACGGGGCGCGGCCGCTCGCGGGCGGGCAGACGATCGTCAACGTCATGAAGGCGCGCGCGGCGGCGCCCGACGTGCTCGTCGACCTCGCCGACCTCGACGAGCTCCGGACGATCGGCTTCTCGTCCGACGGGCAGCTCGAGATCGGCGCGATGGTCACGTACGCGCAACTCATGGCCTCCTCCGAGGTCGAGGTGGCGAGGCCGATCCTCGCCGAGGTCGCCGAGACGATCGGCGACGTCCAGGTGCGCAATCGCGGCACCGTCGGCGGAAACGTCTGCGTCGCGGATCCGACGAACCACTTGCCGCCGCTGCTCGCCGCTCTCGACGCGACGTTCACGATCCGCGGTCAGGGCGGCGAGCGGGCGGTCTCGGCGGACGAGTTCTTCGTCGGCGTGTACCTGACCGCCGCCGGCGAAGGGGAGCTCTTGACGAAGGTGTCGGTTCCGCCGTCGAGCGGCGCCGGCGACGGCTTCGACGGGCTCACGATCGGGAGGCACGGCACGTACATCGTGAACGCAGCCGCGACCGTGTCCGAGGCAGGCGTTCGGATCGCGCTCGGCTGCGTCGCCGCGACACCGGTTCGTGCGACGGCGATGGAGGAGCGGCTGGCGGGCGGCGACTTCTCGGAGCAGGCGGTTCGGGCGGCGGCCGAGGGCCTCGGAGCCTCGCTCGATCCTCCCGGGGACGTCCACGGATCGGCGGACTTCCGCCGTCATCTCGCGGAGGTCTCCGCCGTGCGAGCGGTGGGCCAGGCTGTCAGCCGGAGAAAGGGCGCGCCGTGAGCGCTCCCGCACGCAGCTTGACGGTCTCGCTCGAGGTGAACGGTGAGCAGATCGAGATGGAGGTGCCCGCACGCCGACTGCTCGTGCACTTCATCCGCGACGACCTGGGGCTGACGGGGACGCACATCGGCTGCGACACCGGCAACTGCGGTGCGTGCACGATCCACCTCGACGGCGAGCCGGTGAAGAGCTGCATGCTGCTCGCGGTCCAGGCGGACGGTTCGAAGATCGCGACGGTCGGAAGGTCTCGCGGGCGACGGCGAGTTGACCGTGCTCCAGAAGGCGTTCAACGAGCATCACGCGCTCCAGTGCGGCTACTGCACTCCGGGCATGCTCATGAGCGCAACAGCGCTGCTCGAGCGGAATCCGCATCCGGACGAGGGCGAGGTTCGCACCGCGCTGCAGGGGAACATCTGCCGCTGCACCGGCTACGTGAACATCGTCGAGGCCGTCGTGGCGGCCGGGCGGGTCGGGGAAGGATCGTGAGCACGATCCCAAGTGACGCTGTGTTACAAGGCCAGGGATCGACCGCGGTCGAGACCGGCGCGCAGCGGGTGCTGGAAAAGGGCTACATCGGCCAGTCGATCCCGCGCCGCGAGGACCGTCGCCTCGTCCAGGGCCAGGGCACCTTCTTCGACGACGTTCGACGCCACGGGATGGGCTACGTCCACTTCGTTCGCTCGCCGTACGCGCACGCGCGGATCATCTCGGTCGACGTCTCGAAGGCGCTCGAGCTGGACGGTGTCTACGGGACGCTCACCGGGGACGAGGTCGCGATCCACACGGATCCGTTCTTCGAGATGTCCGTCGAGCCGGGCGGCAACATCAAGGACTACGCGCTCGCAGTCGGCCGGGTACGACACATGGGCGAGACGGTCGCCGCCGTCTGCGCAGCGACGCGTGAGCTCGCCCGCGACGCCGCAGAGCTGATCGAGGTCGAGTACGACGAGCTTCCCGTCCTCGTCGATGCCGAGGAGTCGCTCAAGGACGAGACCGTCCTCCACGACGACGCCGGGTCGAACGTCGTGTGGTCCGGTGTCTTCGAGTGGGGGGATGTCGACGAGGCGCTTGCCGAGGCCGATCACGTGGTCAAGATCGAGCGACTCCACTTCCACCGCTTCGCATCGACACCGCTCGAATGTGCGGGCGCTCTCGTCGAATACGACAAGGGAACCCAGGAGTGGACGCTTCACTGCAACCATCAGATGCCCGGGATCGGGGCGATCTGGATGGCCCCCGCGCTCCGTACCGGTATCGACAAGCTCCGTTTCGTGACCCAGGACATCGGCGGTGGATTCGGGAACAAGATCTGCCTCCACCCACAGTTCGTCGTCCTCTGCCTGATGGCGCGGAAGCTCGGCCGCCCGGTGCAGTGGACCGAGTGGCGCACGGATCAGCACACGGCGAACGCGCACGGGAACGAGCGGACGTTCCTCGACGTCGAAGTCGCAGTGAAGGCGGACGGGACGATGACCGGCTTCAAGGTCCGGGCGCTCGACGACTGCGGTGCGTTCCCACGCTACGAACCGCTCGGCTGCATCATCTGGGCGCAGGTCACTCCGGGGCTGTACGGCTGGCGGAACATCAAGGTCGACTTCACGCAGGTCTGTACGAACAAGTCTCCGGTCTCCCCGAATCGCGGCTACTCGCGCATGCAGCACCTGTGGCTGACGGAGCGCATCATCGACATCGTCGCGACCGAGCTCTCACTCGATCCCGTCGAGGTCAGGAAGAAGAACTACGTCAAGACCGAGCAGATGCCCTACGAGACGCCAAACGGCTGCGTCTACGACTCGGGCGACTACGCCCGCGCGCTCGACATCGCGCTCGAGCTGATCGATCACGGCTCGATCGAGGAGCGGCGCAAGGAAGCCGCGGAGCGCGGGAAGCTGCTCGGCTTCGGGATCGGCTCGACGCTCGACTCGGGGACGAACAACTTCGGTCAGTCGACGCTCCTGAACCCCGACCTCCAGTTCTCGGGCAACAACGAGGCGGCGTCTGTGAAGCTCGACATCTTCGGCGAGGTCGTCGTCACCCTCGGCACCGTTCCTCAAGGGCAGGGTCACGAGACCACCGCCGCGCAGGTCGTCGCGGACATCCTCGGCTGCTCGCCCGATCAGGTGAACGTGCGCCGCGGTCACGACACGTGGTTCAACTCGCATGCAGGTTTCTCCGGGACGTACGCGAGCCAGTTTGCGTTCACCGGCCTCGGGGCGGTGAAAGGCGCTGCCGAGCTCGTCCGCGGAGAGATGGTGCAGCTCGCAGCGGCCGTTCTCCAGGCTCCGGAGGAGGCGATCGAGCTTGCGGACGGGTTTGCGCGGATCAAGGACGGGCCACCGGAGGCGGCACTCCCGTTCATGGCGCTCGGCGCGATCGTCAATGCGAACAACGCGTTCCTCCCGCCGGACTTCAACCCGACCTTGAACCACCGCTACGTCTGCCGGCCGTACTTCGGGATGGTGGACACGGAGAAGAAGACCGGGCAGCTGACGCTCACATACGCGACCCAGATCCATGCTGCGGTCGTCGAGATCGACCCCGAGACGGGCGACGTCGAGATCGTGGACTACGCGGCTGTCGACGACTGCGGCGTCCGCATCAACCCGCAGATCGTCGAGGGGCAGGTGCACGGAGCGACTGCACACGCGATCGGCGCAGCGCTTTCGGAGGAGTTCGTGTACGACGAGAACGGGACGCTGCTCACCCCGAACTTCTACGACTACCACGTGCCGCATGCGCTGGACATGCCGCCTCTGAAGACGGGGGCAATGGAGTCTCCGTCGCCGGTTGCGCCACTCGGCGCGAAGGGCATGGGCGAAGGCGGTGGCGGTGGGATCCACTGCATCTGCGCCGCGATCCAGGACGCGCTGAGCGCCGCAGGAAACGCGATCGTCTACACGAGCTGCAATCCGCCGCATAGGGTTTGGTCGATGCTCCGAGATCCCGAAGCGACGCGCGCGAACGTCTCCGTGGTGTCCCGATGAGGAAGTCTCCGTGAACGTCTCGGGAACGAAGGAGCTCCCCGCTCCGCGCGAGACCGTCTGGGGGGTCATCTCGGAGCCGTCCGAGATGGCGAAGCTGATGCCCGGCGTCGAGAGCTTCGAGATCGTCGACGACAAGCACTGGACGGCCAAGGTCAAGGTGCCGCTCGGCCTCGGAGGTCTGAAGATGACCATGAGCTTCGAGAAGCTCGAGGAGCGCCCGCCGGAATTCTCCTCGATGCGCGCGAAGGGCCAGGGCGTCGGCGCGCTGATGGACATGACGACGTCGTTCACGCTCTCGGAGGCGGACGGGGGCACGTCCATGGCCTGGGAGGCAGACGTCAAGATCGCAGGGCCTGTCGGGTCGATGGGACAGCGCGTCCTGCAGCCGATCGTCAACCAGCAGGTCGGGCAGGTGCTGGAGGCTCTCGAGAAGCGTGTCACCGCGGCATCAGGCGACTCGGGCGACTCGGCTCAGTCCTGATCTCCTGGCCGCGTGGGTTCGCCCGCGAACGGGTGCACCGATGAGCTCTGCGGCCTGGCACGGTCCAAGGAAGCGACCCGAATGATCCACCACCAGGAGAGAGTCCCCTGATGCGAAAGCTCGTCGAATCGACATTCGTGACGCTTGATGGCGTCATCTCTTCGCCCGAGAAATGGGGCCAGCCGTACTGGGACGACGAGCACAACGCGTACGCCAGCACGCTGCTCTTTGCCTCAGACGCGCTCTTGCTCGGGCGGGTCACCTACGAAGGCTTTGCAGCGGCGTGGCCGTCGCGAACCGGGGATGACTACTCCGACCGAATCAACGCTCTGCCCAAGTACGTCGCTTCACGGAGCCTCGAGGTGGCCGAGTGGAACGCGACGGTGATCGAAGGAGAGGTGGCGGACGAGGTCGCAAGGCTCAAGGCGGAGCCCGGCGACAGCATCCTGAAGTTCGGCACGGGTGAACTCGACCGCACGCTGCTGGAGCACAAGCTCATCGACGAGCTCCACCTCTGGGTCTTCCCGGTTATCGTCGGAGCCGGTCAACGGCTCCTTGACGGGATCAACGTCACCCACCTGGAGCTCATCGCCACGACTACGTTCGGGTCGGGCATCGTCGTCCTGACATACGGCCCCAAGTAAGCAGCACATCGCGCGGCCGGAGCGCAGGATGCTGTCAATGTCTGCGAACGTTGGACCGAAGTCCACGTCTCCACGACGCCACCGAGCGGTGACGTGTTTGACTACTGCGCGTGCCGCCGCCGTTCCGAATCGGGGTCATGCAGCTGACCATGGAGCCTCTCGAGGAGATGCTCGAGTCGGCCCGCGTCATGGACCGGGCCGGGATGGACACGATCTGGCTGGCGGAGGCGTATCCCTGGTGGCGAAAGCACGGGATGGAGGCGCGGTCGTCGACCGTGGTCTCCGCGCTCATGGCGAAGGAGACCGAGCGGCTCGCGATCGGCTGGGGGATCATCTCGCCGTTCACGCGTCATCCCGTCCAGGTCGCCATGGACGCGCGCGTCGTCCAGGAGGCAGCCGGGCCAGGTCGCTTCCTGCTCGGCTTCGGGACGTCGAAGATCTTCCTCAACAACATTCGCGCCCAGACGAAGAAGACGCTCGGGCCGATGCGGGACGCCGTCACCATCGTCCGCGGTGTGTTGGGTGGTGAGCCGTTCGAGTACGAGGGCGACACCTGGAGCGCGTCGGTTCCCGGCCTGCTTCCGGAGGCGCACACGCCGCGCGAGGTTCCGCCCGTCTACGTCGCAGCCACCGCGCCGAAGATGCAGGCGCTGTCGGGAGAGATCGCAGACGGCTGCTTGACCCCATCGATCACGACGCCCGCCTTCGTTCGCTACACGCGGGAGAACGTCGTCGCGGACATCGACATCGGCTGCACCGTCGTCGCGTCGATCCACGAGTCGGACCGAGATGCCGGTCGGGACGGCGCGCGCGAGATCGCCGGCATGTATCTCGCGAATAAGTTCCAGAACATCAGAGGCTCCGCGGACACGCTGCTCGACCTCGCTGGAATCGAGATGGAGGAGCTCGCGCCCGTCGCTGAGGCGATGGAGCAGGGTGGTCGGCTGGCGGCGAAGGCGCAGGTCACCGATTCACTCCTCGATCGCTGTAAGCCGATCGCGGGAACCCCGTCAGATTGCATCGCCGCGATCGAGGAGTACCGAGCTGCCGGATGTACTCACGTGATGCTCGAGCTCTGGGGAGACCGGCGACACGACCAGATCCGGCTTTTCGGGGAGAGCGTGCTTCCATACTTCCGCTCATGAGCGAGTACGACCCCGAAGCATTCGACGCGTTCGAGGCCGTCGGCTGGACGACGAAGGAAGCTGCGGCATACGACCTGCTCCTCGGCCGCGTCACCTCCCAGGTTGCGGATCCGCTGTTGGATGCAGTTGGCGCTGGGTTGGGGTTGCGACTGCTCGACGTCGCCACTGGCCCGGGGTATGTCGCGGCGAGCGGTGCCCGGCGGGGCGCCGAGTCGGTGGGTCTGGACCTCTCGGAGACGATGCTTTCCTACGCGCGTTCGCACAGCCCTAACGTCGAGTTCGTTAGCGGCGACGCGACCGCGCTGCCGTTTCCGGACGAGTCCTTCGACGCAGTCGTCGCTGCGTTCGTGCTCCTCCATCTCGGCCGTCCCGAACGGGCTGTTGCGGAGGCGGCGCGCGTGTTGAAGACCGATGGGCGCGCAGCGTTCACGGTCTGGGATGAGCCGGCTCGCGGTCGCTGGATCGGGGTCGTGTTCGACGCGATCGCTGCCGCCGGAGCGCGCCCGCCAGCAGATCTACCATCGGGTCCGAACTTCTTTCTGTACGCGGACGACGATGAGTTCAGGCGGTTGCTAACTGACGCAGGGTTCACCGACGTTGCCATCAGTACGGTCGACTTCACGCTCGAGCTCGCGAGCGCGGATGAGCTCTGGCACGGCATCGTCGTAGGCGCGGTGCGGATCAGGCCGCTGATCCTGAGCCAAACAGAGGACATACAGCACGAGATCCGAGCGCGCTTCGACCAGCTTCTCGAGGCGTATCGGGTTGCTGACGGGTTCGAGGTGCCCGTCGCCGTCAAGCTC
The DNA here is from genome assembly GCA_963756925.1 of uncultured Actinomycetes bacterium. Taxonomy (GTDB): domain Bacteria; phylum Actinomycetota; class Thermoleophilia; order Gaiellales; family Gaiellaceae; genus GMQP-bins7. Next base: position 35,439 of record CAVWPL010000013.1, read on the forward strand.
GCCTCGGGGCGCAAGCCATGATCGACGAGCAGAGGCTCGTCGACTGGGCGAAGCGGGCGATCGAGACACCGAGCTTCACCGGCTCGGAGCAGGCGATGGCAGAGCTCGCCGCGCAGACGTTCGCCGAGATGGAGCTCCAGGTGCAATGGCAAGAGGTCGAGCCCGGACGCGCGAACGTGCTCGGCACGCGACCGGGTTCGGGCGGAGGCCCGAGCCTGATGTTCAACGGGCACATGGACACGTCGTACTCCGGAAAGGAGGCCTGGCTCGCGCACGTTCCCGGGTTCCAGCCGAAGGCGTTCGTCGAGGATGGGCGCCTGTACGGGCTCGGCATCTCGAACATGAAGGGTGCGCTCGCCTGTTACGTCGAGGCGCTCCGTGCGCTCCACGACGCCGGGGTTCGTCTTCGGGGTGACGTCATGATCGCCGCCGTGAGCGGTGAGATCGAGAAGGCCCAGTGGGGCGACGCCCAGGGGGCGGAGTTCAGGGGCTATGCGGCGGGCACGCGGCACCTCGTCACACACGGCGGTGTCGCCGACATGTGCATCCTCGGGGAGCCGACGGAGTCGAAGCTCGTCCTCGGGCACTTCGGATCGCTCTGGTTGCGCCTTTCGACGCAGGGCGACTTCATCCACACCGCGTTCAGCGTCGGCAAGCGCGACAGCAACTCCATTCTCCGGATGCGCAAGGTGCTCGACGCGGTTCTGGAGTGGATCACGACCTGGGAAGGCGATTCGACGAACGCGTACCGCGGCACGAGCGCTGTCGTGAACGTGGGCGGCATCGACGGTGGCTTCGGCTGGCGCGTCTCGCGGACGCCGCACCGAACCGACCTGTTCCTCGACGTTCGCGTGCCTCCCACGAAGGAGATGGCAGTGGCTCGGGGCCAGGTTCTCGACTTCGTGCGCGATCTCCAGCAACGCTTTCCCGACTTCGGTGTCGAGGGCGAGATTTACGTGACTGCCCCGGGCGCGGAGATCGCCGAGGATCATCCGCTCGTGGCTGCGATCGACGAGGCCCATAGCCACGTCTTCGGTGCTCCAGCCCGAGCGCGACGTGACGCGGTGGTTCTCCGACGCGTCGGCGCTGACGCGTTACGGAGTCCCGACGGTGAACTACGGCACGTCGAGTGGTCTTCTCGACACCGTGAAGGGCGAGAACCTCGAGATCGAGGGCTCGTGAAGACCGCCGAGGTGTATGCGCGCGCCGCGATGACGATCTGCGGGGTGGCCGAGTGAGCCACGTCCGAACGCACGTTACAAGTTGCTACCTGGCTGGCTTGCTCGCCCGCGAGGACGTTTCTCGCGCTACGGGTGAGTCGTTGTGAGACCGCTCGACGACTTCCTGCCCGTCTACGAGTTCTCGGAACGGCACCGCCTTCCGATCAGTGCGCCTGCGGAGCGGATCGATCGGGCAGTTCGCACCGTGTCGTTGGCCGATATCCCGATCGCGCGCGTGCTCTGGGCGTTGCGGCGATTCGGCCGGCCGTACGGCGATGCCGGCCGGCCATTCGTAAACGGGGCACTCGAAAATGCCGTCGTGCTCGACGACGTCGCCGGCGAAGGGATCGTCCTCGGCCTCACCGGCCAGTTCTGGCGACTGCGTGGAGGGGACAAGGGAACGCGAGCCCGGACCGCAGAGGAGTTCATCGCCTATGCGCGCCCTGACGCATGCAAGGCGGTGATCGACTTCCGTATCGGCCGCTCGCTGCTGTCGACCGAGACTCGCGTTCACGTTCCCGATCCGCAGTCGCGCCGAGCGTTCGGCCGCTACTGGCTTGCGATCAGACCGTTCAGCGGGCTCATCCGGATCATGTTCCTGCGGGCGGCTCGGCAGAGAGCCGAGGCTGCTGCGTGAGGCTGGTCAGCTTCGGAGAGGAGCAGCGCGTCGGGATCCTCGAAGGTGAGCAGATCGCGGTTCTCGACGTGCCGACCATGCGCGAGTACTTCGAGCGCGGGGGTGCGGACGAGACCGGCGAGCATGTCGCCCTCGCCGAGACGCGGCTCCGGGCGCCGATCGTCCCGAAGAAGTTCTTCCACACCGCCGGGAACTTCCGCGAGCACGAGGAGGAGTCGAAGCAGGTCGGCTGGGCGCACGAGATCGCACCCTGGATCGTGTTCTTCCAGAACGTCGATGCGATCGTCGGCCCCGACGAGCCCGTCGTGTACCCGGAACATCTGACCGAGGAGCTCGACTACGAGCTCGAGCTCGCGGTCGTCATCAAGAAGGCCGGCAAGTGGTTTCCTCCCGAGGAGGCTGCCGACTACATCGGCGGGTACGTGATCTTCAACGACATCACGGCACGAGACATCCAACGGCGTGAGATGCGGTCGGGCGTGTTCTCGTTCTGCAAGGCGATCGACACGTTCTGCCCGCTCGGGCCGTGGATCGTGACGCCGGACGAGATCCCCGAGCCGCACGATCTGGCAATGGAACTGCGCGTGAACGGCGAGCCGCGTCAGGTGTCGCACTCGGGCCGCATGTCGGTGACGATCCCGGAGATCCTGAGCCACTATTCCGCGCTCGGCTACTCGGCCGGCGACGTGCTCTCGACCGGGACGGTGTCGGGCGTCGCCGGCTTCTCGCCTAACGCCGCCTCGCTGTACCTGCGACCGGGCGACGTCATGGAGGCCGAGATCGAGCGGATCGGCGTCCTTCGGACTCCCGTGGTCTCGTGGCAGGAAGCGCACGGCGAGCCCGCGCCTCCGCGGGTGCAGTGGTAGCGTCGTCGCGGTGAACGACGAGTTTCGCGTCGAGGTCGAGCTCGACGACGAGGAGCATGGTTACTCGGTCGGCGAGCGGCTGCGGGCGCTCGATCTCGACGACGACGCGCGCCGGCGGCTGGGCGCAGGTGTGATGGTCACGCGCGACGGCTCGCAACTCTTTCTCTATGCGGCCAGTGAGGCCGAGGCACGCGGGGCCGAGAGCACGATTCGCTTCCTCGTAGACACCGACGAGCTGACAGCCGACATCGCCGTAACGCGTTGGCACCCGGCGGAGGAGGCGTGGAAGGATGCCGCGCTTCCGCTCCCTGCGACTCCCGAGGAGGTGGAGGCGGAGATCGCAGCGCATGAGGCGGACGAGCTGCACGAGGCCCGCGTAGAGGGTCGGTTCGACTGGTCCGTCGTCGCGCACCTGCCGACGCGAGACATGGCGGTCGAGCTCTCGGAGCGCCTTACTCGCGAGGGGATCCCGGTCAAGCGTCGTTGGCGCTACGTCGCCGCCGGCGCCGCAACCGAAGAGCGGGCGCAGGAGCTCGTCGATCGGCTTGCGTCCGAGCTTCCGGAGGAGGCGGACGTCCGGATCGAGGTCGACCTCTCCGACCTCCCTCGTTCTCCGCTCCAGTTCCTCCCTTTCTGAGGATGCTCGTCATGAGGTCCCTGCAGTGCTAGTCGGCTCCATCGAGCTCTTGCCGGTTCCCGATGCCGTGGGCTTGTTGGCCGAGTACGGCGAGGCGTACCCCGAGGTCACGGCCGAGGCCTGGGAGCCGTACCGCGTGCTGTACCCCGAGCTCTTCGCGGGCGAGAGCTGGCGCGTTCCGTGCAACTGCTTCCTCATCCGCTCAAACGGGACGACGATCCTCGTCGATACTGGCGTCGGCCCACCCGGTCTCTGGGGCTGGACCGCGGAGAACGAGGGCGACTTGCCGGACGCGCTCGGTGCGCTCGGAGTCGCCCCCGGCGACATCGACGTCGTGTTCCTCACGCATCTGCACATCGATCACGTCGGGTGGAACGCGGACCTCGAGGGCGAGGCGCTCTTTCCACGCGCACGGTACGTGGCCCACCGCGACGGGCTCGACTTCGCGCGCACGCAGGACGGCCGCCCGCACGTCCAGCGCTGCATCGTCTCGATCGCGGATCGTTTCGAGGAGGTCGGCGGCCCGCTGGAGCTCGCGGACGGCGTGACCGCGTTCGTCTCACCGGGTCACTACCCGGGGCACATGGGGCTCCGGCTGGAGTCGGACGGGCCAGACCGCAGTGCTCGTCGCGGATTCAGCCGTTCACCCCGCGCTGCTGAACGAGCCGGACTGGCTCTACGTCTCCGACGGCGACCAAGCCGTGTGCGCAGAGACGCGCCGCGCGCTGCTCCCCGAGCTCGTCGACCGCGACGTCATCGTTGCGTGCGGCCACTATCCCGGGAGTGGGATCGGCCGCGTCGTCACGCACAAGGGTCGAGTCGTGTGGGAGCTCGTCGCCTGACCTGGCCGCGGGACGACGCGAAGCTCGAACGCGTTCGCGTGCTGATGGCCGACCGCGGGCTCGACGCGCTCGTCGTGCGTGCTCCCGACAACGTCCTCTACCTGACGAACTTCTGGGGCATGAAGGGCTATGACGCCTGCGTGTTCCCGCGCGAGGGCGATCCGACGCTCATCTGCCTGGAGGCGAGCGAGGAAGACGCGGAGCGCATGGGCTGGACCTCCGACGTCCGTCTCTTCAAGGGCTACGACCCGGTTGACCCGCGCCCGCCGCTCGCACGCGTGCTCGACGTGGCGAAGGGCATTGCCTCCGAGTACGACGTCGTCGGGGTGGAGCTCTCACTCGGAACGCAGGCGACGGACCGAATGGTGGGCGAGCCGACCACCTTCACGCGCGAGTGGTTCGATGCGTTCGGCGGTACGGTGCAGGATGCGACGCCACTTCTCGCCGAGGCCCGCTCGCTCAAGACAGAGCAGGAGATCGAGCGCATGCGCCTTGCGAACGACATCGCCGCGGCCGCAATGGAGCACTGCAAGCTGATCATCGAGCCGGGGGTCAGCGAAGCGGCGATCGCAGCGGAGTGGGAGGGATACGTCCACGGTGAGGGAACGGGCTGGGAGGGCAGAGTCGATCTCGCGCTCGGCTTTTCGCTCGTCTGGTCCGGGGCGGGGATCAAGACGTTCACCGCCACGACGTCGCGTCCGGTGGTCGAGGGCGAGCCGACGCTCTTCGAGATCTGGGTCTGCGCTGACGGGTACTGGTGCGACCACACGAAGAATCTGGTCGTCGGCGAGCTCACGCCTGCGTACCGCGAGCTCGAGGACGGGCTCATGGCCGTGTACGACGACGCGATCGCGTTCACCCGCCCGGGCGCAAGTCTCGCCGAGCTCGACAGCCGCGTTCGTGCGGGAATCGAAGGGATCGGCTTCCCCGGCCAGCCGTCCCACCCGATCTGCCACGGCGTGGGGGCGCGAGCGCACGAGCCGCCCTACGCCCATCAGGCCGGCGGTGGAGAGATACGCGGCGGCATGGTTCTTGCAATCGAGCCAGGGTGCTATAGAGAGGGCGGCGGAGGGCTCCGTGTCGAGGACAACTTCCACGTCACCGCGAACGGTGTCGAGAAGCTCTCGCCCTTCCCGGACGGGATAGTCCAGGCGTGAGCGAGGCCGAGCCTCGGGGCGCACTGGCGGATCCGAACTGGTCGCGACGGATCGTGGTTGCCCTGGTGCTCTTCGGCGCGCTGGTCTCGGTCGCGCTCCTCGGCTCGGCGTTCCTTCCGCGCTGGTGGGCACAGCAAGTGGGTGATCGAGTCGACGGCAGCATCGCCACGGGCACGTCGGTCGGGCTCTTCTACGGATTCGTTTTCACGCTGCTCCCCCTCGCGGTGCTGTGGCTCGCATTCCGGTTCGTCCAATCCTGGCGCTGGCGCGCGGCCGCCGTGGGGTTGGCGGTGCTGCTCGCAGTCCCGAACCTGCTGACGCTCGGAATCGTGTTGGGCACGGGCAGCGGCGCACACGCCGGCGACCGAATTCTCGACGTGAACGCACCCGCGTTCCGTGGAGCAACGCTCGGCGGGGTGTTGATCGCGGTCGGCCTCGTGGCCGTTGCTTGGTACCTGATCTGGTCGCGCCGCCGTGCTCGCCGACGTGCAGACGGCGCAAGCGGTTAGGGCAGGTCCTGCGATAGTCCCGCGCGTGACGATCGACCGCTCGAAGATCTGGACCGGCGACCTCAACCAGCGAGCGCTGGAGCCTCAGCCCCGCGTCACCGTCGGTCTCTACGACACGACGCTCCGGGACGGCGAGCAGACCGTCGGCGTCGTCCTCTCGCCCGAGGAGAAGCTCCAGATCGCCAAGGTTCTCGACGAAGCCGGCGTCGACCGGATCGAGGCCGGGTTCCCACGCGTCTCGGAGGATGACTGGAAGGCGATCGAGTTGATCCTCGCCGCCGGGCTCGACGCGGAGATCTGGGGGTTCTCCCGCGCCGTCCGAGCGGATGTCGAGGCGCTCGTCGAGCTCGGTCTCGAGGCGTCGGTCATCGAGAGCCCCGTCTCCGAGGCGAAGCTCGCAGCGCTCGGAGTCTCGCGGGGGACGATGCTGGAGCGGATCGCGTCCGCGGTCTCCTACGCCGCGGAGAACGGGATCCGCGTCGCCTACTTCGGTGTCGACTCGAGCCGTGCGGAGGTGGAGTTCCTGCGGCAGGCATACGAGACCGCCGTGGAGGCGGGGGCAGCCGAGGTCGTCGTCGTCGACACGCTCGGCATCGCGACTCCGGAAGCGGCGGCGTTCCTCGTCGGCGAGGTCAGCGATCGACTCGGCCCGGACGTGCCCGTGCACTGGCACGGGCACAACGACTTCGGCCTCGCCACTGCCGCTGCGGTCGCCGCCGTCCAGGCTGGTGCGACCTGGGTGCACGGAACCGTGAACGGGATGGGGGAGAGGGCCGGCAACGCAGACCTCGGTGAGGTCGCGCTCGCGCTCGAGGCGCTCTACGGCATCCCAACGCGCTTTCGACACGACCGCACGCGTGAGCTGTCGCGGCTCGTGCAGGAGCTCTCCGGCACGCCGCTCGCGGCCTGGAAGCCCGTCACCGGAGAGAACCTCTACACACGTGAGTCGGGTGCGGTCGCGGCACAGTTCCACGATCCACCGGCGATCGAGCCGTATTCGTCCGAGCTCGTCGGGGCGCGGCGAGGGATCGTCCTCGGGAAGAAGAGCGGGCTCGACTCGATCCGCATCAAGCTCGCGGAGCTCGAGCTCGAGTTCCCGCAGGAGCGTGAGGCCGAGCTCCTCGAGGCCGTCAAGGCGCAGGGAACGAAGAAGCGCGGCCTCGTCTCCGATGCCGAGTTCCGGCGGTTGGTGAACCGGAGACGCGCCCAAACACGTACGGTTGACTGACATGTCACGGCGCGGGATGATCGCTCGGGCGTGATCGAGCGGGTGTGCATCGTCGGCGGCGGCGTGATCGGGAGCCTCTTCGCGGGTCATCTCGCCCAGGTCTGCGACGTCTCGGTTCTGACGAGGCGACGCGAGCACGCAGACGCGTTGAACCGTGACGGTCTGCGCGTGAGCGGCAAGAGCGACCGCCAGGCGAGCGTGACCGCCACCACCGACCCGGCAGAGCTTCCTCCGTTCGATGTCGCAATCATCGCCACGAAGGCAACGGGGCTCGACGAGGCCGCCCGGACGCTCGAAGGTCGCTTCCCCGGTGCAACCGTGATGACCGTCCTCAACGGAATCGGCGCCGAAGAGGTCGTCCGCAGGCACGGAGCCTGGCCGATCGTCTCGGGTGTGACCTTCATGAGCGGTACGCGTCACTCCGACACGCATGTCGAGTACATCCTCGACACCGAGACGTGGCTCGGGCCCTACGAGGACACGCCGTTTGCGAAGGTGCAGGAGATCGCCGACACGATCGTGGCATCAGGGCTCAAGGCCGAGGCGCTCCCCGATCTCAGGCCGGCGCAATGGTCGAAGCTCATCTTCAATGCCGCGGTCAACCCGGTGGCTGCGCTGACCGGGCTACCGCACGACCCGCATTTCGCCGCCGAGAACGAGTCGACGAACCTCGGCCACCTCGTGCACGGGCTCGTCGACGAGGGGATGGCAGTTGCCGCTGCCGCCGGCATCGAGCTGCACGACGACCCGTGGGAGATGAACGTGCTTGCGACCCGACGCGGATCGGCGCACTACCCGTCGATGCTCGAGGACGTCGACGCACAGCAGACAGACGGAGATCGAGCTCATCACCGGCTCGCTCGTCCGTGAGGCAGATCGACATGATGTCCGTGTCCCGCTGCACACGGCGCTCTACGCGCTCGTGAAGGGCAAGCAGGACTCGTGGTGAGGACCGTCACAAGACGAAGGCAGGACAATCGTCAAAGCAACAGGAGGGCGTAGATGATCAGAGCAACGAAGGCGGCGCTCGTACTGGCAGTCGCCGTTGTCGTAGCAGTGGCTGTGGTCGCCGGCGGCACAGCGGCACCACAGCAGGCGAAGACCGTCGTGATCGGTTGGGCCTACGACGGTGTCGGGAACATGGCGCCGTTCGATGGGCCGGCGCTCGCGACCGCAAAGACACGGGTGGCGGCGATGAACAAGGTCAGCCCGACGAAGCTGAGGATCATCACGTGCAACACGCAGGGCAACAAGCCGGCGATCGCCAAGTCCTGTGCGGCGAAGCTGCTCGGTCAGGGTGCCGACGTGATGTTCACGACCTGCGACGTCGACTACGCCGCCCCGGTGGTCCAGGAGTCGATCAACCGCGGAAAGCTGACGATCGCCCCCTGCATCGGCACGGACCAGATGGGCCCGAAGCGGTTCGGCGCCAAGGGACGACTCGCGTTCTCGTTCGGCAATGTCGCCCAGGACGAAGGCTCGGCGATGGCGGAGTACGCGTGGCGGCGCGGCTGGCGGAGCGCGTCGCTCGCGACCGACACGGTCATCGTCTACTTCCGCAACGTGGTGCAGGCGTTCGAAGCCCGGTGGAGGCAGCTCGGCGGCACGGTCGTCACCGAGGAGACCTATCAGTCCGCGGGCGGGACACCGGCGTCGTGGCAGGCCGTGGTGACGAGGCTCAACGCAGAGGACGCCGACGTGATCGTCACTTCGACCGCCGCAGCCTTCGGCGCTCAGGTACCGATCCTGAACGGCCTGCGAACACTCGGCAACAACACGCCGATGCTCAACTCGTGGGCGGGCGATGGCAACTACTGGTACACGCCCGATCCGAAGGTGACGAACTACTTCTACGTCACGTTCGCCTCCGCCTTCGGCAACGACCCCGTTGCGGCGGTCAATGCTCTAGCCAAGCGGAACGCTGCGGCGATCGCGAAGGGCGGTAGCACGGGTGGGTTCATCACGGGTCCGGCCGCTATCGACGGGCTTCTCGTCGCTCTCAAGCGTGCCGGCGGATCTACGAACGGGCTCAAGCTCGCTGCGCAGATGGAGAAGTTCAAGAACGTGCCGACCCTGTCGGGCCTCGTGAGCTTCTCGAAGAGTCTCCACACCGTGTACGGCCGTCAGTACCGCGTGATCAGCGTGCAGAACAACGTCCCGAGGGTGATCGGGACCGTCAAGGCGAAGGTCGTCCCGAAGATCTAGGCGACCTTGCCGGACGCGGAGACGCATCCAGACGAGACCAGGCGGTCCGGAGCCTCGCTCCGGGCCGCCGCTGTCTCGCGCTCGTTCGACGGGATCCAGGCGCTACGCGACGTCACTCTCGAGCTGCGCCGGCACGAGGTCCTCGGGCTCATCGGGCCGAATGGCGCCGGCAAGTCCACGCTCGTGAATCTCCTCACCGGGTTCGACTTCCCCGAGGACGGAGCGGTCGAGCTCGAGGGACGAGACATCACCCGCTGGCGACCGCACCGTCGCGGGTCGCGCCGGCCTCGCACGGACGTTCCAGCACAGCCGCTCGTTCCGCAGCCTGTCCGTCCGCGAGAACGTGGAGGTCGCGGCGCTCGGCGTGGGGGCGGGGCCGCGCGAAGCGCGTCGCCGCGCGGGCGGGTTGCTCGACTCCCTGCAGCTCACGCGGTACGCGGAGACCCCCGCCGGATCGCTCGCACACGGGGACGAGCGGCGCCTCGGCGTCGCGCGTGCGCTCGCCACGACACCGCGGTTCGTGCTGATGGACGAGCCGGCGGCAGGGTCTGCCGGAAGCGGAGGTGCCGGCATTCGCCGACGTCGTACGTTCGGTGCGGGACGAGCATGACGCCGGAGTGCTCCTCATCGATCACAACATGGCGCTGATCATGGACGTCTGCGACCGAATCCAGGTGCTCGACCAGGGAGTGACGCTCGCCGAGGGCTCGCCGACCGAGATCCGGGCCAACCTCGACGTGGCAGCGGCATACCTGGGGGAGAGCGCAGTTCACGAGGGCCCGGAATGAGCGAGCACGCGCTCGAGATCCTGGCGATCGACGTCGCCTACGGAGGCGTCGCTGCCGTCCGCGGCCTCTCGTTCAGCGTCGCGCCGGGAGAGATCGTCGGCCTGATCGGGCCGAACGGCGCCGGGAAGTCAACGACGCTCCACGCGATCATGGGGCTCGTACCGCCACACGCTGGAGATGTCCGCTTCGGCGGCCGGTCGCTACGGGGCCGAGCTCCCGAGGCCATCGCGCGCTCCGGCATCGCCCTCGTTCCCGAGGGTCGCCGCTTGTTCGCCGAGCTGACGGTGGAGGAGAACCTGCGCCTCGGCCTTGCTGGGCGCAGCGAGCCCGCGCGCGGTGACGACGAGATGGCGGTGGTTGCCGAGCTCTTCCCGATCGTCGAGGAGTTCAAGCACCGCCACGCGGGAGCGCTCTCGGGCGGGCAGCAGCAGCAGGTCGCAATCGCGCGCGCACTCGTCGCAAGGCCGTCGATCCTGCTGCTCGACGAGCCGTCGCTCGGTCTCGCTCCCAGCATCGTCGACGTCGTCTTCTCGACGCTCCGCACGATCCGCGACCGTGGTCTCGGTGTTCTGCTCGTCGAGCAGCGCGCCCAGCGGACGGTCGCACTGGCCGACCGGACCCACGTCCTGGCGAACGGTGAGCTTCGGCTCACGCTGACGCCCGACGACGCTGCCGACACCGATCGCATGGTTGCGGCCTATCTCTCGTGAGCGTGCGTGAGTAGCCTCCTTGCAAGCGGCCTGACGGACTTCGTCGGCGATGCACTCGAACTTCAGGTGCAGGTCGACGCGATCGGGCTCGGCGCGGTCTTCGCCCTCATGGCCGTGGGCATCGGGCTCGTCTTCGGCGTGCTCCGGCTGATCAACTTCGCCTACGGCCAGCTCATCATGGCCGGGGCGTTCGCGCTCGCGTATGCGTCGGAGCGGGACTGGCCGGTCGGAGTCGGGATCGCGCTCTGCTTCGCCGTCGTCCTCGTGCTCTCGCTGGCGATGGAGCGCGTCGTGTTCCGGCCGCTCCGGAGCCAATCCGGAGCCGTGATGCTGATCGCCACGTTCGCCATCTCGTTCCTGCTGCAGAGCATCGCGCTCCTCTGGTTCGGACCGCTCGGGAAGACCGCGACCTCGCTGGTCGCGCTCAACCGACCCGTGTCCGTGGGCGACGTCGAGATCCGGAAGATCACGATCGTCGCGATCATCACAACCGCGGTGTGTCTCGGACTGCTCGTGCTCCTCTTGAACCGCACGTCGATCGGCCTGCACATGCGGGCGGCGTCGATGGACTTCCCCACGGCGCGGTTGCTCGGCGTGCAGAGCGAACATGGTCAGCGGCGTCGCGGTGGTCATCTCCGGCCTTCTCGCGGCGGTGGTCGCGGTCATGCTCACGGTGCAGTTTCCGACGGTGACGCCGACCTTCGCGTTGCAGGAGACGATCATCGTGCTGGCTGGCGTCGTCGTCGGCGGGATGACACGCTTGCTGTCCGCGACCCTCGGCGGGTTTCTCATCGGGTACGTGTCAGGGCTTCTCGGTGGAGCGCTACCGACCGCTCAGAGCCAGTACCTGCCGTCGTTTCTCTTCGGCCTGGTCATCCTCGTCCTGTTGCTACGCCCGGACGGGCTCTTCACGCGCCATCGTGGACTGGTGGAGCGCGTATGAGGACGTTCCGCGCCGCCCAGCAGGTGCTCGCTCCCGCCGGGCTCGTCATCGTCGCGGCGCTCATCGGTGCGACCGTCTCGCGGTCGACCGAGATCTACTTCATCAACGCCCTCGTGTCCGTGACGATCGTGGTTGCGCTGTACACGTTCGTCGGCAACTCGGGTGTCCTCTCGTTCGGCCACATCAGCTTCTTCGCGATCGGCGTCTGGGCGGCAGGAGTGCTCTCGATACCCGAGCAGGAGAAGCCGGCGACGATGCCGTACCTCTTCGACTTCCTGAGCTCGACGACCGTGGGGAACATCCCGTCGCTCGCGATCGCCGGAGCAGTCGCGGGCGCCTTCGCCTTGCTCGTGGGCCTTCCGCTCATGCGCCTCTCGGGCCTCGCAGCCGGAATCGCGACGTTCGCGGTTCTCGCGATCACGAACAACATCCTCCGCTACTACGAGAAGATCGGGCCTGGTCTGAACACGTTCTCGTCGGTGCCCGAGACGACCGATCTCGTCCAGGCGACGGTCGTTGCTCTCGTCGTGATCGTGGTCGCGTTCACGTACCAGCGCAGCCGGTTCGGGCGGCAGCTCCGAGCAACGAGGGAGGATCCCGCCGCTGCTCGCGCGGTCGGGGTCTCGATCTACCGTCAGCGGCTGGCCGCCTTCGCGCTCTCGGGCTTTCTCGCCGGGCTCGCCGGCGGGCTGTATGTCCATTTCCTGCCGATCAACATCGACGCGGTATACCTCGACCTGACCTTCATCACCCTCGCGATGCTCGTCATCGGCGGTGCGACGAGCCTGTGGGGCGCTGTCGTCGGCGCGCTCGCGGTCAGTGCGCTGGACTCCTTCCTGGCGAACGCAGAGAACGGCGTCGACGTGCTCGGGCGAACCATCGAGGTTCCGTCGGGAACGCGGCTCGTCGTCGTCAGCGCGTTGATGGCGCTCGTGTTGATCCTGCGGCCGAACGGCCTCACGGGTGGCCGTGAGTTCTCTCTGGAGCCGCTCGGGCGTCGACTCCGGCCGGCGCGTGCACAGGAGGCGGCGAAGTGAGGATCTGCATCGTCGGCTGTGGAGCGGTCGGCTCTCTGTTTGCGGCGAACCTCGCCCGCCTCGACGACGTGGAGGTCTGGGCCTACGACCTCTCTCGCGAGCACGTCGACGCGATCAACGAGAACGGGCTGCGACTGACCGGCGCCGGCGACTGTCGTCGGGAGCGTGCGCGCGACTTCTGACGCCTCGGAGCTGCCTGCATGTGAGTTCGGGATCGTCGCGACGAAGGCGATGCACACCGACGCGGCCGTCGCCGCAACCGCGCACGCCTTCGCGGCCGGGGCCGTCGCCTCGGTGCAGAACGGCGTGGGAAACGAGGAAGCAATCGCTCCTCACGTCCCACGCGTGATCCGCGGCACGACGTTCCCCGCGGGCAAGATTCTCGGCCCCGGGGTCGTGCAGTGGGACGTCAAGGGCGACACGACCTTCGGCCCATTCGAGCCGAGTCCGGCGTCGCTCGAGGAGATCGAACGGCTTTCAGACGCGTGCACGCGCGCCGGCATGCCGACGACGGCCGTTGCCGACGCTCGCCCGGCCCAATGGCGGAAGGTCATCTTCAACGCCGCGACGAACCCGATCGGGGCGCTGACCGGCTTGACCCATGGTCGAATCTGCGAGCGACCCGATCTCCGCGCCCTCGTGAGCGCGCTCGTCGACGAGGGGAAGGCGGTCGCAGCTGCTCAGGGGATCGTGCTGGACGCTGACCCGGAGGCGCTGATCGACCACGCCGCACGCCCCGATGTCGCGTACGACCATCGGGCGAGCATGCTTCAGGACGTCGATGCGCATCGTCCAACGGAGATCGCCTACCTCAACGGCGGCATTGCGCGCTTCGGGCGCGAAATGGGCGTTCCCACGCCCCTGAACGACACCGTTACGGCCCTCGTCATAGCACTGGAGGACTCATGGAGCTGAACGCCGAGCTCGATCGCCGCTACGCGAACGTCCGGGCCGCGATGGCGGAGCACGACCTGGACGCGCTCGTCGTCTCCGGGAGCGAGTACACGGGTTTCGAAGGGGCGGTGACCTATCTCACGGGATTTCAGATCGTCCATCGTTACGCGTACGTGGTCGTGCCCGGCGACGGCGAGCCATTCGTCGTGTTCCCGACCGAGGCGCGGTATGTGGGCGAGCATGGGACCGCCGCGATCGAGCAGGTGTTCCACGACCGTCCCGGTGCGCACATGGCCGAGCGTGCGCGTGCGGCGGGGTGGGGCAGGATCGGCGTCTTCGGGCTCGAGTACGTCATGGCGGTTCGCGACCACCAGGCTCTCGCCGGGCTCGACCTCGTGCCCTTCGACGTCGAGTTCGATCTTGCTCGGGCTGTGAAGAGCCCGGCCGAGCTCGAGTCGGTGCGTGACTCCGTCCGCATCAACGAGCGTGGGTTCGAGATCTTCCTCGAGCGCTACGAGCCGGGACGAACGGCGGCCGAGGTGATGGCGGCGGCCGAGGACTGGTTCGTTGCCGAGGGCTGCGGCCGCTTGACGATGAACATGGTGTTGACGGGCACGGACGCCGACACGGGCTCGTTCGCCCGCCCGGAGTTCAAGATCGCCCGCCGGGAGGAGGCCCTCGGCAGGTTCCTCCTGCCGTCGCTCGAGATCGCCGGGCCGGGAATGCACTGGGTCGAGGTCTCCCGCGCGATCGCGGCGCCGGGCACGAAGCTCTCGAGGGATACGCGAGAAGATGCTCGAGGCCTACATCGAGTACGACGAGGCCGCGAGGGCTGCGATGCGTCCGGGGACGACGTGTCACGAGCTGCATCGAGCCGTGTCCAAAGGCTTCACGGAGCGCGGATATCACCTCGGGCACGTGACAGGGCACTCGATCGGGATGACGATGATCGAGTTCCCGAAGGTCGGCGAGGGTGTCGAGACGGAGCTTCGCGAGGGCATGGTGCTCTCGATGCACCCGCATGCGATCGCGGCGAGCGGCGAGGACTGTCTCTACATGCAAGAGACGTGGCTCGTGACGAACGAGGGTGGTGTTCCGCTCTCGAGCCTCCCGATGCAGGTCTTCTTCGGCTGATTCGACTCTTTCGGAATGGTCCCGCAGGGCTACAATCGGACTGTGAGCTGGCCTTGGCTCGTGCTGCTCATCGGTGCCGCTTCCCTCGTCGTCGCGGTCGAGGCGCCGCGCCTCGTGCGGCTGTTCGGCGCGGACGCGCGCAAGCAGCGCGAGCGCGGGCGTCGGAAGAAGAACCTTCGCGTCGTCACCGAGGACGACGAGAGCGAGGAGTTCATCCGGAGCGTCCAGGCGGATCTGGAGTCACTACCCACCATCGAGGAGCGAGACCGAAAGACGTAGGACGCTCCGGGACGAGTCGTGTCGCCCGTTTCAGCCCTACGAGCGCGTTACCCGGAACGTCGCGGTCAGCGCTCGGGTGTTCGGCAGGATCCGGCGGACGTTTTCGGTGTTCTTCGTCTCCTGGTAGTCGGAGACTTGCAGGCGGAGCCGATGCGTTCCGGGTTCGAGGCTCGAGGTGCCGATCCGCACGACCCCGTTCCTGAACGACGCACGCACGAACTGTCCATCGATCGAGGCGGACACATCGTCGGGCGAGACCCCGGAACCGGCGTCCGTGGCGGCCACCAGCACGTTGCCGCCACGTCGCACCGACGAAGTACGAAGGCGCAGCGTCGGCGGCGTGACGTCGTTCACCCAGTAGCGGAACGTGAAGGACCCTGCACCCGCACGCGTGGGGCTGTCGAAGACGGCGGCGTAGTTCCCGGGCGCGGGCGAGAGCGCCCCGGCGACGGGCGCGGGTGAGAAGAACGTGGACAGGTACGGATTCGCGGCGAACGGAAGCCCCGCGTAGCCGGTGAGCCGGTTCTCGTCGAGGTCGGCGACGACGCGGGGCTCGACACGGGTTCCGCGTCCGCGTCGAGTGACGACGACGCCGAAGTTCGCGACACCTCGACCGATGCGGATGCGGTAGACGACTTCCGGGCCGGCGAGGACAGTCGCGACGCCCACTCCACTCGGGCGTTTCCGGGTAGCGGTAGCGTGAGACGAGCGCCGGCTGTCCGCTCGTCGTACCCCGATGGAGGCCCGTGCGCAGGAGCGCTGTCGCGCGATGCCGCTGAAGCGCTGGCGCGGTGACGCGTCCCCAGAACGGCACTCGGCGAACGACGGCATCCCGACGAAGCGTGATGTAGCCGGAGAGCTCGCCTTCGGCGGCCGCAGCTGGTCGTCTCGACCACGTAGCCGAGCGTGCCCGGAACCTGCACCGACGCAGGAAGGTCGAGGGTCGCACCGGTCGGGGAAGCTCGGTGCTCGACGCTCACTTGCCACGTGCCCGCCCCGCCGTCAGCGCGCGAAGCTCGACGGCGCCCTCGCTGCGTTTGCCGCGAGTGAGCAGTCCAGGGAGACGCTGGACGGCGCCGCGAAGAGCAGCGGCTGCGTCGGCGGCCAAGAGCGAGACGACTCCGCCTCCGACGAACGTCGGGCCGGCCAGGTTTGCTTCCACCGCTCGGCGCGCGTCGGTCGCGGTCTGGACCAGGGCCGACTTGATCTCGGCCACGGTCCACGCCGGATGGCGCTGCCGGAGAAGCGCGGCAGCTCCGGCGATGTGCGGTGACGCCATGCTCGTACCGGACGACGACGACCAGCCGCCGCCGGGCGCTGCGGACAGGATGTCCACGCCGGGCGCGGCGACGTCGGGCTTCAGGCGGACCGAGATCGGGGTCGGGCCGACAGAGGAAAAGCCGGCGTGACGGCTCGTCGGGGTCGAACCCGTCGTCGCGACTGCAGCGACGGTGATGGCTCGCCTCGAGGTTCCGGGCGAGCTCACGGATCCGGCGCCGACGTCCGTGTAGTCGTTGCCGGCGGCGATCACGGATATGACGCCTGCCGCCGCCGCCGCGTCCAGCGCCTCTCGCGATGATGTCTCGGCTCGGCTCGATCTCCGGCTGGCCGCCGGAGAAGTTGATCACGTCCATGCCGTCGTCGACCGCGGCCTCGATCGGCAGCCAGGATCGCCGGCGAGTTGGCGAGCGACCCGTCGGAGACACCTTGTAGTTCCCGAGGTACGCGCGGGCGCAATGCCCGATACGAAGCGGCCTCCCGTGGCTGGTGTCGCGCCGTTGCCGGCTGCGATGCCCGCGACGTGCGTGCCGTGACTGGAGTCGAACGGCAGGCCGCGCAGGCGACGCCAGGAGGAGGAAAGGCTCGTGCCACGATCACCTTGGCCGTCGTGTACTGCCGCTGCCCCTTCGGGAACCCCGGCGGCATCGTGTATCCGTCCGGGTCGAAGAAGGGGTGGTTCGGATCGACGCCGGTGTCGATGATCCCGATCTTCATGCCCTGTCCGGAGGTAGCGAGGTTCGCGCCCCACACCGTGGGTGCTCCGATCTGGGCCGGACTGCGGTCGAGCTGCGGCTCGTACGGCACCGACTCGTAGACGTCGCGAACGCCCGGGAGCCCGCGCAGACACGTCGATCTGCTCGGTCGGCAGCGAGACGGAGAACCCGTTCGCGACGAGACGGTAACGCCAGTGGACGGCTGCGGCAGGGAGCCGTGCCGCGAGCGCTGCACGAAACGCGCGCTGCTCGGCGTCGACCGCGGCTCGTTCGTTCGGCGCGTATGCGAGCGGCGGCGAGGCGAGCGTGACGACGACCTCGGTCTGTCGCGCTCGAGTCTCGGTCGTCGGATCGGGTGGCCGCGCTGCCGCGCCGAGGACGAGCACGCCGAGGCACATGCAGACGAGATGCGAGCGAGTCGCGGCATCGAGAGGTGAGACGAGCGGGGATGCGTATAGTCAGAGCTAGACTTCCGTTCCACCGCGCGGATGTGGCGGAATTGGTAGACGCGCACGGTTCAGGGCCGTGTGCCCGTAAGGGCGTGGAGGTTCAAGTCCTCTCATCCGCATCAGGCTTCGATCACCGGTCGCATCGACCCTCATCTTGCCCGCACGGTCGCGGCGGTTCCTGGATCACTCGTTTCTTCTGGGCCGCCTGCAAGGATCGTGGCGCTTTCTCCGCGGCGACAAGGCGTGGCACAAGTTCGATCGGACCTGCGCGACGCGAGCTGAGGGACGCCTCAGTCGCTCGGCAGTGCGGCGAGCACGTCGTCGGCGTGCGTGTCCGGCTTCACGCGGCGCATGACCTTCGCGACGTTGCCGTTCGCGTCGATCACGAACGTCGAGCGCTCGACTCCCATGTACGTCTTGCCAGCCATGCTCTTCTCGACCCAGACGCCGTACGCCTCTGCCGTCGCGTGATCCTCGTCCGCAAGGAGCGTGAACGGAAGGCCGTACTTGCCCTTGAACTTCTCGTGTGACGCCGCGATCGTCGGGCTCACGCCGAGGACGACTGCGCCGCGCTGCTCGAACTCCCCCCACGCGTCGCGGATGCCGCAGGCCTGCGCCGTGCAGCCCGGGCGTGTCGTCGCGCGGGTAGAAGTAGAGGACGACCGGCTTTCCGCGCAGCGATTCGAGCGAGACCGATCTCGCCGGAGTCGCTCGGGAGGGTGAAGCTGGGTGCTGGTTTGCCTTCCTCGATCACGCGCGTCCTTCCGGAGGGGCTCTCGCTAGGGTGCGGCGATGGTATCCGTCCACGCGGTTCTGGGGATCGCGGTGATCGTGATCTGCTTCGGAGCCGCCGTGGCCGGGTTCGTCGCCTATCGGCGCGGCGCCGGTGGCCTCGTGAGTCACGCGCTCGTGCTCGCTCAGACGGCTCTGATCGCCCAGGCCGCGGTCGGGCTGCTCCTCCTCTCCGACGGGCTCCGTGCGCCCGACCGACTGCACTACGCGTACGGGGCGTTCGCGCTCGCCGTGGTTCTGGCGCCGTGGTTCTACGCTCCGACCGCTGGGCGTCAGCGGCTTCTCTGGTTCGCCGGGACGACTGTCGTCGCAGGCGCGCTCGGCGTGCGCGCGTACATGACCGGGTCATGAGCCACGTCACGGCAAGGCCGCCATGAGGCGCCTCTGGGCCAGGATTCCTCCGCTCGCGCGCGGGTTCGGGATCGTCGCGTTGATCGCGCTCGTCGTCGTGATCCTCTCGCTCGAGCCCGTGTTGGCCGCCGTGGGAGGGCTCGTGCAGATCGCGTTCTTCCTCGCGATCGCGTTCTTCCTCTTTCTCCTCTGGCGAGACCGGCGTGGCGACCTCGAAGCCTGGTCCGAGCGAAATCGGCGGCTCTTCTACGCCGGGATCGTGCTGCTCGTGATCGACGTCGGGATGTTCATCGGGCTCCGGCCTTCAGGACGGGACGCACTCGCCTTCGTCGGAGTGCTCGCCGCGGGCGTCTGGATCATCCTGCGCACGTGGCGCCTGGAGCACCGCTACCTCTAGGGGAGCGTGAAGGCCGGGCCGTCGCGAAGGTCGGCGCTGCCGGGTTCACCGGGTGGACGAGCTTCAGGCGGTAGCGATACGTCCCCGGGCCGAGGCGACGCGGCGCGAACGCGATCTCGACCTGCTCGTCGACCTCAGCGCGCCCTCGTCGCACCATCTTCGTCGCCCCGCCGACCTTCACGACGCGCAGCTCGTACGTGCAGTCGAGGCTGCAGCGAAGCGTCGTACGGAAGATCCCGCGCTGCGCGGCACCCCGACTGCCGAAGCGGAGGTAGGAGGCTCGGACTGCGAGTTGGATGCCGGGACAGCGCGTTATCGACCCGCCGGCCGTGCGATCGAGTGCCTCGGTCACGCGTACGAGCGAGCTCTTCGAGGTCCCGTCGACGTACCTGATTCCGGACTGCCAGCCCGCGAGCGCGCGCTCGTCGTTGGCATGGAAGAGCAAGATCCCGGCGACGTTGGGCTGGCAGAACGCCAGAGCCAGCGCCTGCTCGTAGTACGCGGCCTGCGTTGCCTCGGCGACCGGCCTCGTGGTCGCGGGCTCGGCTCCGGCGTAGAGGCTCGTCTTCGAGGACGGGATCTGCGACTCGACCCCGAACTCGCCATACAGGATCGGCAGCGTCGACCCTCTCTGTGCCGTGCCGTCGAATGCCTCGGTCAGGAGCGACACGAGCTTGCCGTGGTCGGCAACGCCGATCGTGGTTCCGAGCGGGTGCGCGACCGTGGGCGCCTGGCTCGAGTTGTCGGCATACGGGTGGATGGCGAACGAATCCATGATCGGCCGGGTGCGCCCCGACGCCCGGTAGGCGACGCCGAGCTCGCGAATGAACTTCGTGGGGGAGTGCGTATGTCGGGAGCCTTCGGGTCGATCCGCACCCCGCGGCGACAGCGCTCCCCCGTACACGGTGACGTCGGGCGACTCCGCCTTCAACGCGTCGTACACGCGTGTGAGGAGCGCGAGATAGCCGGCCGGGGAGACGCTCGAGCCGTTGAGTCCGAACTGTGGAAGCCAGAAGCGGTTCAGGTTGGGCTCGTTCGCGACGATCACGTGTCGAATCGTCGGGACGGCGCGGACGATCGAGGCTGCGTACGAGGCGAACTCCGCCCGAGTCTGGTCCGTGAGCGGGGTCGTCCTCGATCCCGGGTGCATGACCGTGACATAGAGACGAACACCGCTCAGCTGCGCCGCACCGGCAACATTCTCCAGAACCTCGAGCTCGCCGTTCGTGGCTCTATCGAGCCCGGGCGTCCAGTAGCTCGTCACGCGCACGGCGCGGAAACCGGCCAGCCGAAAGAGCGTCATCCGGGTCTGCGCATCGACGAGCGACGACGCGCGCAGATCGTCCTCCACGGCGCCGACGACGAGTCCTGGCTCGGCTGCGGCCGGCGTTGCGGTCGCGAGCACCGCTGCTCCGACGAGCACCACGCCGATGGTCGCGAGGTGGCCTGTCCGCATGGGGCTACGCTAGCGAGAGAATGCAAATAAGCGTTAAAGACGACCTCGGCTCGCTTCCCCGCGAGCCCTGGTGTGTACCTGTTCCACGACGGTCAAGGTGACGTGCTCTACGTCGGGAAGGCGAAGTCGCTGCGCGCGCGCGTTCGCAGCTACTTTCAGCGCGGAGACGCGCGTGCCGGCCAGGCCCAGTTGGTCGCGCGAATCGCGGATGTCGAGGTCATCGTCACCCGGAACGAGGCCGAGGCGCTGCACCTGGAGCAGAACCTCGTCAAGCGTCACCGGCCACCGTTCAATATCCGGCTACGGGACGACAAGTCGTTTCCCTACATCGCGGTGACGCTCACGGACGAGTACCCACGCGTCATGTTCACGCGAGAGCGCCATCGCGCCGGGACCGTGTACTTCGGGCCGTATGCGAATGCGAAGAAGGTGCGCGAGACCCTCGACGTCCTCAACCGCGTCTTCCGCTTCAGGCCGTGCGAGGGGCCGCGTCCGGGCCGTCATTCTGGCATTCCCTGTCTCGACTTCCACATCGACCGCTGCTTCGCTCCGTGCGTCGACGCGATCTCGCGAGAGGGCTACGGGGAGATCATCGCGGGGGTCATCGGTTTCCTCTCGGGGGACACGGACTCGATTCAGCACGAGCTCGACGCGCGCATGCGCGAGGCCGCCGCCGACGAGCGTTTCGAGGAGGCCGCTCGGTATCGCAATCGGCTCAACGCGATCCGGCATCTCAGCGAACGGCAGGCTGCAGACAGGCGTGCCGTCGGTAGCGTCGACGTCATCGGGCTTGCGGTCGACGGTGACGCTGCCGCCGTGCAGGTGTTCCCGCTCAGGGACGGCAAGATGATCGACCGGTACGGGTTCCATCTCGAGAACGTCGCAGGCGAGGATCGGCAAGCGGTGCTCGAGGCGTTCGTCATCGAGTTCTACGGCGCGGCGCCGAGCATCCCGCCGCAGGTCTTCGTTCCCTCTGGGATCGTCGATGTCGATGCGATCGCGGGGTTCCTCTCGGAACGTCGCGGGGGGCGCGTCGACGTGCGTGCGCCCGCTCGCGGCGAGAAGCGGCGCCTCGTCGATCTCGCCGTCGACAACGCGCAGCTCGCGCTCGAGGCGGACACTGCGCAGCGCAGTGAGAAGCGCGCGCGTCGCGTCGCGGCGCTCGAGGAGCTCAGAGAGGTTCTCAACCTCGAGAGCTTGCCGCTTCGCATCGAATGCTTCGACGTCTCGAACCTCCAGGGAGCGTCGATCGTGGCGTCGATGGTCGTCTTCCAGGACGGCCGCGCGAAGAACGCGCACTATCGGAGCTTCTCGATTCGCGGCCTCGACGGGCAGGACGACGTGGGGGCGATGCGCGAGGCGATCAGACGTCGGTTCGCTCGCGCGCGCCGCGGCGATGTCGACGAGAGCTTCGGGACGCTGCCGAACCTCGTCGTCGTCGACGGTGGGAAGGGGCAGCTCGCCGCCGCTCGGGCGGCGATGGAGGAGCTCGATCTCCCGCGGGTGGCTGTCATCGCGCTCGCAAAGCGCGAGGAGGAGGTGTTCGTCCCGAACCTTCCGTACCCGATCGCGCTCGAAAGGACGAGCCCGGCGCTCCAGCTCCTCCAGCAGATCCGCGACGAGGCGCACCGTCGTGCCGCTGCGCCATCACCGGCAGAAGAGGGACCGAAGACGCTCGAGACGATCTTCGAGACGCTGCCCGGGATCGGCCCCTCGCGCCGGCGCGCGATCCTGCACCACTTCGGCTCGGTCGACAGGTTCCTCGAAGCGTCGCAGGAGGAGCTCGAAGGCGTTCCGGGTCTCCCGCAGAAGACCGCCCGCGACGGTCTACGCAACCCTGCACAAGGCCGGACCGTCCTGATCTAGGGATCCGCGTCGCCTGCGGGCTCCATCGCCTTCCGGAACCGCAGCGTGCGCAGCGTCAGGGCGATCGCGGTGAATCCCGCTACGACGTTCGTGCTGACGGTTACGAGTTTCATTCCGACGCTGAACGCGAGGAGCTGAGAGCTCGGAACGGTCCCTTTGAAGACGTAGAGCAGGAAGGCCTGCTCGGTTCCGATGCCTGCGGGAGTGAGCGGAAGGAGCGTTGCGATGCTCGCCGACGTTTGTACGAGGAGCACGTTCTCGACCGACTGAGGGATGTCGAACGCGTCGAGGAGGAACCAGATCGCGACGAGGCGGCATGTCCAGTCGCCTGCCTGCCATACCGCGACCGTGCGCAGGTACCCAAAAGGGCTGCGCAAGACCGCAAACGCCTGGCGGACGCGACTCCAGAAGTCCACGACGTGACCGTGGATCCACGCTCCGAGCGCGACGAGCGCGATCAGGAGCACGGCAAGCACGAGCTCCGTCGGGAGCGGGTTCTCGAGGAACCACCCGAACTCGAAGCTCGGCAAGCTGGGAAGCTCGCCGAGGCCCGGCAGCGTGTCTTGGGTTGTGGCTGCCCACACGAGCAGCGTCGAGGCGGCCACGATGTCGAAGATCGAGAGCACGAGCGTGCTCGAAACGACGGTCGTGTACGTGCTCTCCGGAATGGCTCGATGCGCCAGGAAGATCCGGACGGCGTCGCCGGCGCGCATCGGGACGAGTGCGTTCACCCCGACTCCGGCGAGGTAGGCGCCGAGAACCGAACGTCGCTGTACCTCCTCTCGCGGGTATGCGGCGGCGAGGACGTTCCTCCACGCCATGCTCGTGCAGGTGAGCTTCGCGAGCTGCGCGAGCACCGCCAGGAGCACGGGAAGCGGGTCGACCGCCGCCAGCTGGTCGAGGAAGGCGTCGATCCCGTCGAGGACGCGGATCACGCCGGTATCTTCGGGCTCGTCTGCGTTTCGAGGACGCTAGCCCCGCCCGTCGCCGTCCGTCGCGGCGGAATCGGGTGCGAGGAATGGGTAGCGGTAGTCGGTCGGCGGGACGAAGGTCTCCTTGACGGTGCGAAGCGACACCCAGCGGATGAGGTTCCAGAGCGATCCGGCCTTGTCGTTCGTCCCACTCGCCCGCGAGCCGCCGAACGGCTGCTGGCCGACGACGGCGCCGGTGGGCTTGTCGTTGACGTAGAAGTTCCCCGCCGCGTACTGGAGCTCCTCGTGCGCTTGCTCGATCGCCGCACGCTCGGTCGCGAAGACCGCGCCGGTCAAGGCGTACGGCGCGGTCTCGTCGACCAGTTGCAGCGTTTCGTCCCAGCGCTTCTCGTCGTACACGTACGTGGTCACGATCGGGCCGAAGAGCTCGTCGCGGAGCAGCCGGAACCCCTTGTCGTCGGTCGCGATCACGGTCGGCTCGACGAAGTACCCCTCCGAGTCGTCGGTCGAACCTCCGACCAGGATCTCCGCTCCGGAGGACCGCGCCTCTGCGATCGCTTCACTGTGCGTCCTGAACGCAGATGCGTCGATCACTGCGCCCATGAAGTTCTCGAAGTCGGCCGGGTCGCCCATCTTGATCGTGGAGACGTCCTCGACGAGGCGCTCCTTCACCTCTGGCCACAGGTTGGACGGCACGTAGAGGCGCGATGCGGCCGAGCACTTCTGTCCCTGGTACTCGAACGACCCGCGAATGACAGCCGTCGCGACCGCGTCGGCGTCCGCGGACGGATGGGCCAGGATGAAGTCCTTGCCACCGGTCTCACCCACGATCCGCGGGTAGTTGCGATACGAGCCGACGTTCTTGCCGACCGTCTCCCACATGCTGTTGAAGACCTCGGTCGAGCCCGTGAAGTGGATCCCGGCGAGCTCGGGGCTCGCGAGCGCGGCGTCCCCGATCGTCGCGCCAGATCCATAGACGAGGTTGATCACGCCGTCGGGTAGTCCCGCCTCCTGCATGACGCGCATGAGGTAGTACGCCGACAGAGCCGCGGTCGACGCAGGCTTCCAGAGCGCCGTGTTCCCCATCAGCGCGGGTGAGCTCGAGAGGTTGCCGCCGATGCACGTGAAGTTGAACGGGCTGACCGCGAACACGAAGCCTTCGAGCGGTCGGTACTCCATCCGATTCCAGATCCCGATCGACGAGTGTGGCTGCTCCGAGTAGATGCGCGGGATGTAGTCCGCGTTGAAGCGCCAGAAGTCGATCATCTCGGCCACGGCGTCGATCTCCGCCTGGTGCGCGGTCTTCGACTGGTTGAGCATCGTTGCCGCGTTCAAGCGTGGAGCGCCACGGCCCCGAGAGCAGTTCGGAGGCGCGGAGAAAGACCGCGGCACGTTCGTGCCACGCCACACGCGACCACTCGGCGTGGGCTGCGCGGGCGGCGTCGATTGCCTGTTGGACGTGCTCCGGCCCTCCCTTGCTCACGTCGGCGAGGACGTGGTCCTTCCGGTGAGGCATGACTGCTTCGAAGGTCTCGTCGGTGTAGACGTCCTTTCCTCCGATGACGAGCGGGATTCGAATCCGCTCACCTTGCATCTCGCGCAGGCGTGCCTGGAGCTCTGCGCGTTCGGGTGAGCCGGGGACGTACGACTTGACGGGCTCGTTGACAGGGCGGGGCGGCGTGAAGATTCCATGGGCGGTCATGCGGTCGATTGTAAAGTCGAACACCGTGCGAGCGGAGCGGAGGTCGTACACGGTGCCCGGTTGGGGCGAAGGTGAGCTCTGGCTGGGGGAGGATCTCGTGCTCGCGAACGACTTTCGATTCGCTCCAGAGGTTGGGGCGCTTGCGCCAGCTCGACCGATGCTCGCGGGGTCGTCGCTGCCGAGGCGTTCCGCTGCCAACTGCCCCGCTGCCAACTGCCCCCAAGGGGGCATCGAGGCCCCCTTTGAGCACCGTAGCGAGCGCCGGCGCACAGGTGGTTGACGGGTTCGCAACGAAGGTGCGCCAACCACTCGCTGCCGATGCCATCGTCGAGCGCATCCGAGCATTCCTCGGCGGGGACACCTGGCGAGCTTTCAGACGTCCCTCTGGATCTCTCGGCTTCGAGCTCGTTTCAGCACTCGGTTGCGACTGCGCTCCGACGCGTGCCTCGCGGGGAGGTCGTCACGTACGGCGAGCTTGCCGCGCTCGCAGGCTATCCACGCGCGCCGCGCGCGGTCGGGACCGTCTGCGCTCGGAATCCCTTCATGTTCCTCTTGCCCTGTCATCGTGTCGTCTCGTCAACGGGGATCGGTGGCTACGGCTCCGCGGGCGTTGGCGTCAAGCGTCGGCTTCTCGCGCTCGAAGGAGTCGAGCTGTGATCACGTCGGAGGACGTGCGAGAGGAGCTCTCGTTGATCCATCCTGTTCGCGATTGCGACCGCCGCGCGGAGCTGTCCGCTCTCTTTCACTCCGCCGGCAGCCTTCATCTACGCGGGCGAGGGGAGTGGGCCCTCCACCTCGATCTTGCTAGCGGGGCGGTCGCTCGGCGCGCATTCGCGCTCCTCCGGGACGAGGGGATTCGCTCGGAGATCCGGACGTACCGCCGGAGGGCGTTCGACCGCGCCACGCGCTTCCAGCTGCACCTGGAGGGAGGAGAGGGATCGTTGCGCGTGCTCGCAGACGCAGGAGTCCTGGACGCACGCCATGCTCCACTCGAGCGGCCGCCGCGGCGGGTCGTCGCTCGTGCGTGCTGCCGTCGCGCCTACCTGCGGGGAACCTTTCTCGGTGCGGGCTCGGTAACGAGCGAGCGCTCGTCGCACCTCGAGCTCCGAACGGCGTCGGCAGAGGGCGCAATGTTCCTGGTCGACATCGCGAGGCAAGAGGGCATCGCCCTCCGCATGCTCGAGCGGCGCACGCATGCGGTCGCGTATGCGAAGGGCTGGGATGTGATCGAGTCGACGCTCGTCGTCGATGGGCGCCTCGGAGATCGTCCTTGCCCTCGAAGAGCGATCCGTGCTCGCTGCGACCCGTGCACAGGCGAACCGGCTCGCGAACGCCGACCACGCAAACCTCGTTCGGACGAGCCGCGCTGCTCACGCGCAGCTCGAGGCTGCCGAGCGTCTGCGTGCGGACGGCCGGCTCGAGCGGCTGCCGCGCCGGCTTCGCGAGGCGGCGGAGCTTCGCCTCAAGCACCCGACGAACTCCCTCCGGGAGCTCGCAGCGCGCACCGATCCGCCGGCAAGCAAGGCTGCGCTGCATCGGCGCTTGCGTCGTGTCGAGGAGCTTGCAGGCCGCTGATCGCCGACTTCTGTCGAAGGGGGCGCCGTTAGACTCGCGTTTCGACTCCCTTCGAGGACGGAGGAACGCCGGAAATGGGCATTCGGGTGGGCATCAACGGGTTCGGTCGAATCGGCCGGAACTTCTTCCGGGCGCAGCAGGCGCTCGGCGCAGACATCGAGGTCGTCGCGTTCAACGATCTCGGCGACGCGGAGACGATGGCCCATCTGCTGCGCTACGACTCGAACCTCGGCCCGTTCAAGGGCGAGGTATCGCTCGAGGACGGAGTCCTGCACGCCGCGGGCGAGGAGGTTCGCATGCTCTCCGAGCGCGATCCCGCCGCGCTCCCATGGGGCGACCTCGGCATCGACGTCGTGGTCGAGTCGACGGGGATCTTCACGGATCGAGCGGGAGCGCAGAAGCACCTCGACGCGGGCGCCAGGAAGGTCGTCATCTCCGCTCCCGCCACGGATCCGGACATCACGATCGTGCTCGGCGTGAACGACTCGAGCTACGACGCGGATTCCCACCACATCGTCTCGAATGCGTCCTGCACGACGAACTGCGTTGCTCCGATGGCCAAGGTGCTGCACGAGCTCGGAGAGATCCAGACCGGCTTCATGACGACGATCCACGCGTACACGAACGATCAGGTGATCCTCGATTTCCCGCATAAGGACCTGAGGCGCGCGCGCGCGGCGGCGATCAACCTGATTCCGACATCGACCGGAGCGGCGAAAGCAATCGGGCTCGTCCTGCCCGATCTTCAGGGCAAGGTAGACGGGATCTCGGTCCGCGCACCTGTCGCAACTGGCTCGCTCACGGATCTGGTCGTCCAGCTCGGACGGGAGACGAGCGTGGATGAGGTGAACGCCTCCTTCGAGGCCGCCGCCGGTGGTGGATCGCTCGCCGGCATCCTCCAGTACTCCGTCGACCCGATCGTCTCGACGGACATCAACGGAGTCCGCGTACTCGTGCATATTCGACAGCCCACTGACGATGGCCCGTGGGAACGCGGTGAAGGTCTTCGGCTGGTACGACAACGAGTGGGGCTACTCGTGCCGGCTCGTCGATCTGATCGGGAAGCTGCTCCCGTAGTGAGGCGCCCGCGCTCGGTGCGGGATGCGGAGGTTTCAGGGAAGCGCATTCTCGTTCGGGCCGATCTGAACGTTCCGCTCGAAGACGGCGCTGTCGCGGACGACACCCGAGTTCGGGCTGCGCTGCCGACTCTCGAGCTGCTGCTCGAGCGAGGGGCAGCGCACGTCACGGTCTGCTCGCACCTCGGGCGTCCCAAGGGATTCGACGAGGCGCTCATGATCGCGCCGGTCGCCGCTCGTCTGCGCGAGCTTCTGCCCGATCCTCGTGTCCAGGTGCTCGAGAACACGCGCTTCGACCCGGGCGAGACGACGAACGATCGGGAGACGGCGCGTCGGCTCGCCGGCGATCACGAGCTCTTCGTCAACGACGCTTTCGGCTCGGCGCACCGCGCACACGCATCGACCGTCGGCGTCGCGGAGTTGCTCCCCGCGTACGCCGGGCTACTGCTCGAGAAGGAGCTCGAGATGCTCGGGCGACTGCTTGGCGACGTCGAGCGGCCGTTCGTGCTCGTCTCGGGCGGGGCGAAGGTCGAGGACAAGGTCGGCGTGCTCGAGAATCTCGGCGCACGGGCCGATGCGGTGCTGATCGGAGGAAAGATGGCCGAGGAGCTCCGGGACGAGAGCCCGTTCTCGTTCGAAGCGGTCCTGCCCTCGGACGTCGTGGCAGCCGCAGCTTTCGCGGCCGATGCCGAGATCAGAGTGGTTCCCTTCGACGACGTTCCTCCCGGCTGGCTCGGGCTCGACGTCGGGCCGGAGACGCGGAGCCGCTTCTCGAACGAGATACGCGCGGCCCGAACCGTCTTCTGGAACGGCCCGATGGGCGTGTTCGAGTGGCCCCGGTTTGCGGAAGGAACTCGTGCAGTCGCCGAGGCCGTCGCAGCGGCGGACGGCTACACGGTCGTCGGTGGCGGCGACTCGGTGCGTGCCGTGCAGGAGCTCGAGCTCGCCGACCGCGTGTCCTGGATCTCGACGGGTGGAGGAGCGTCGCTCGAGCTGCTCGAGGGGAAAGAGCTCCCCGGCGTCGCGGTCATCCCGCCGGCGTGACGTGCGCCTCCGTGAGCTGCCGGATACCCGGAACGTTGCGCGCGAGGAAGTCGAGGATCGTCGCTACCTGACGCACTCGTTCGTCGACGTCGAACGACGAGTGTCCGGTCTCGAACACGTAGACCTCGTGTGGGTGGCCGCGCGCCTCGAGCCGCTCGACATACCGCATCGCCTGGGCATACGGGCAGCGGCTGTCGTTTCGCCCGATGACGAACAGCACCGGAGCGCGCACGTCGTCCGCGAAGTTGATCGCGTTGCGGTCGCGCATGAGCTCCGGAAGGTCCTTCGGCCGTTGCCACCGAGGAGCGCGCGGTCGTAGGCCTGGAGGAGCGGAGAGAGCTCCTCGTATCCACCCTCGTAGTCGCCAACCGGCACGCCGGCGACTCCGCAGAGCCACAGGTCCGGGTGCTTGCCCAGCTCGAGCAGCGTCACGTAACCGCCCCACGAGTGGCCGGCGACAACAGCTCGCGTCGGATCGGCGATCCCGCGGCTCACCAGATCCTGCGAGACCCGCGTTCACGTCCTCGAGCTCCGGCCCGCCGATGTCCCCGATCAACGTGTCGCGCCACTCGCGGCCGTATCCGGTCGAACCGCGGTAGTTGACCATCCCGACCGCGAATCCCGCGTCGACGTAGGCCTGCACCTCCGGCTGCCAGCGATCGAGGTCGAGCCAGGTCGGGCCGCCGTGGACGAACATCATCACCGGGAACGGCCCACCCGAGTCGTCGGGCGTCACGAAGAAGCCGTGCACCCGCTGGCCGTGTGGATTCTCGAAGTGCCAGGACTGGTACGGCGCGCCGGCCGGGCCGAGTCCGCTCTCCGAGGCAAGCAGCTCGGCTCCCGAGTCGTCGAGGACGAGCCGTTGCCGGTGACCCTGCTCGTGGAGAAACCACACGCGTTCCGTCCGGGCGGACCCGCGCCTTCCAGACGAATCCCGGCTCGCTCGACACGGCGTCGAGCTCGCCCCTCGCGAGCTCGTATCGATACAGGCGCGACCGTCCCTCGAAGGTGTTCTGGAGCAGAAGCGCCGAGCCGTCCGGCCACCAGTCCTGGACGACGACACCGCCTGCGAGCTCGAGCGCGAGGTCGGTGCGCTCCCCGGTCGAGAGATCCCAGATCCCCGGCCTCTCGTCGCCCTCGCGCTCGTGCTCGAACGCCAGGCGCTGGTCGCCTGCGACAGGGGACCAGCACTGCGCGACGAGCGACATCCCCTCGTCGAGTTGCTCGCCGACCGTCGCTCCTGTCCGCGGGTCGACACGCGCAGCGCCGGGTGGATCAGGTCGCCGTGCTCGGCATGCTCGAGGCAGAGGAGCGACCCGTCTGCCGAGAGCGCGCCCCGGAGGAAGCCTCCTCCTTCACCGCCGCCGAGCTGGACGGATTCGGACGAGCGGTGGATCTCCCTCGCTGCTCCCCCGTCGAGTGAGACGTACACGGCGAAGCCGTCGCGGTCGCTGATCGCGGCTGCGACGATACCCGGCGCCTGCGCAAGCCCCTCGTTCCAGCCGTGTGGAACCCCTTCGAGGAACGGCCTGCGTCTCGCCTCCGTGGAACGGCTGGACCAGCCAGCGGCCTGACTCGTCTCCGGTCTCGTCCTGGAACCACAGGATCCCTTCGCCGTCGAGGGTCGGCGTTCCGTCGAGCAGCCCGACCGGGTGGTCCGTCACCCGGCGGCGACCGCCGGTCGCGAGGTCCCAGGCGTAGAGCTGCCATGTGCCGGACTCGTTCGACGCGTAGACGATCCGGTCGGGGGCCGCGGGAGACCACTCTGGCAGGTACGCCACCGGCGCTCGAAACCGCTGCTCCCAGATCGGGCTGCTGTCACCGCTCACAGCGCGCGAGGCTAACAGCCGGGGCCGGCGCGCTGCCGGGCACTAAGATCGCCGCCAGGTGCTCATCGCGGGGAACTGGAAGATGTTCAAGGGGGCGCACGAGGCCCGTCGCTTCGCGACGGCGATCCGTCATCTCCCGGAGCGGACAGCGGGCGTCGACATCGTCGTGTGTCCGGCCTACCCGGCGCTCGAGGCAACGATCCAGGGCCTGGGCGAAGGCGCCCGCGTTCGTGTGTTCGCGCAGAACGTCCACTCGGAGCTCGAAGGAGCGTTCACGGGCGAGGTCTCCGCTCCGATGCTGCTCGAGCTCGGCGTCCAAGGGACGCTCGTCGGGCATTCGGAGCGACGTCAGCATTTCTGCGAGACCGACGAGACCGTGCGGGAGCGAGCGCAGGCCGCTCTCGACGCGGGGCTGGCCGTCATCGCCTGCGTCGGCGAGAGCGAGAGCGAGCGCGAGGCCGGGGAGATGGAGCGCGTCCTTCGTCGGCAGGTGTCGGTGCTCCCGGTGCACGAGCGACTCGTCATCGCCTACGAGCCGATCTGGGCGATCGGAACCGGCCGCACCGCAACACCCGAGATGGCGCAAGAGGCACATGCTCTGATCAAGTCCCTCCACGACGCGCCGGTCTTGTACGGTGGCTCGGTCAAGCCCGAGAATGCGATCGAGCTCCTCTCCCAGCCGGATGTCGGGGGTGCGCTCGTCGGAGGCGCGTCGCTCGAGGCGACGAGCTTCGAGCAGATCTGCCTTGCCGCCGCTCAGGCTGTCGCGTGACCGTCGAGCCGTGACTGTCGAGCTCTGTGTCCTGATCATCCTCGACGGGTGGGGGCTTGCGTCGCCTGGTCCCGGCAACGCCGTGGAGCTTGCGCAGACCCCCGTGTTCGACGGGCTCTCGGCGCGGTACCCCCACACGACGCTCGACGCCTCGGGAGCCGCAGTAGGGCTCCCTGCCGGGCAGATGGGGAACTCCGAGGTGGGACATCTGACGATCGGGGCGGGTCGAATTCTCTTCCAGGATCTCGTCCGCGTGGACTCGACGATCGCGGACGGGTCGTTCTTCGAGAACGAGAGCCTCGTCTCGGCCTTTCGTCGCGCCGCCGAGCGCGGCGGCGACGTCCACCTGCTCGGGCTCGTGTCGGACGGCGGTGTCCACTCGCACATCAGCCACCTGGGAGCACTGCTCGAGCTCTCCGCCCGCGAGGGCATGGCCGAGCGCACGTGGATTCACGCGTTCACCGACGGTCGAGATGTCTCTCCAACCTCGGCCGCGACCGATCTCGGCGTGCTCCCGGTCGACCGAGTCGCCACCGTGTGCGGCCGGTACTACGCGATGGACCGCGACTCTCGCTGGGAACGCACGGACCGCGCAGTCGGCGCGATCCTGCGCCGGGAGGGTGCGCTCGTCGACGACCCGGTCGCCGCCATCCGCGCGAGCTACGACCAGGGCGTGACGGACGAGTTCATCGAGCCTGTTGTCATTGCAGGACGACCTGGGCTCGACTCAGGAAACGACGCGGCGATCTTCTTCAACTTCCGTCCGGATCGGGCGAGACAGCTGTCGCAGAAACTGCTCGAGGCTGGCGTCGATCTCACCACCATGACGCACTACCGCGAGGACTTCCAGTGTCCGGTTGCGTTCGACGAGCAGATTGTCCAGAACACCCTTGCGGCGGTGCTCTCGGCCGGCGGCGTGCGGCAGCTGCACGCGGCCGAAACGGAGAAGTACGCGCATGTGACGTACTTCTTCAACGGTGGCGTCGAGTCCGAGTGGGCGGGGGAGACCCGGATTCTCGTACCCTCGCCGAGGGACGTTCCGAGCTACGACCTCAAACCGGAGATGTCGGCTGTCGCGCTCGCTGAGCGCTTCTGCGACGAGATCGGTGGGGGCTACGGCTTCGCGGTCGTCAACTTCGCGAACCCGGACATGGTGGGTCACAGCGGATCGATTCCCGCGGTCATTGCCGCGGTCGAGACTGTCGATCGGTGTCTGGGACGGGTGGTCGAGTGCGTCCAGGCGGCCGGAGGCATGTGTCTCATCACCGCAGATCACGGCAACGCCGAGGTCATGCTCGAACCTGACGGCGTGAGCCCGCACACTGCGCACACGACGAATCCCGTGCCCCTCGTCGTGACCGACGCAGGCATCTCCCTGCGCACCGGGAGCGGTCTGTCCGACCTCGCCCCCACGATTCTGACGTTGCTCGGCCTCCCGATCCCTGCAGACATGACAGGTTCACCAATTGCGCCCGCTGGCGCAACGTCTGCCTAAAGTGCGATTCGTGTAGTCCTTACAAACACCGCTCTATACTCCCCCAGCCGTGCCGCTCCCACAGCCTGATCTCGGAGTCCTTCGCAAAGCCCAGCGAGGAGACGAGCGGGCGTTCTCGATCATCGTGAGGACGTACGAGCAGCCTGTATACAACTACGTTCTGCGCCTGACGGGCGACAGGGTGCTGTCCGAGGACCTGACGCAGGAGGTGTTCCTGCGTGTCTACCAGGGGCTGCCGGGCTTCTCGCTCCGGTCGCGGTTCACGACGTGGCTCTTCCAGGTGACGAAGAACCGTGTGCTCGACGAGCTTCGAGCGATCGAGCGCCGCCCGCGTGCGCTGGTCGCACTCGACGACATCCCGCCGCTCGAGGTCGTGGACGCGCCTGTCGAGCGCGCGGAGACGATCGACGCCGTGTGGCGGGCGGTCGAGGCCCTGAACCCCGATCTCAAGATGGCGCTTCTTCTGCGTGACATCGTCGGGCTGTCCTACTCGGAGATCGCAGAGACGCTCGAGATCACCCTCGCAACCGTGAAGTGGCGCATCTACAAGGCGCGAGAAGAGGTTCAGCTCGCGCTACAGCGAGACGGCGTCGTCGTGCCCATCTCCGCCACGACCTCGCCCACGGCGGTAGAGCAGACCTAGCTCAGAGCGCGCCGCACGTTTTCGGGCGTCTTCTCACTCTGGACGGGTGAGATCCCCTCGGAAAGGACGTGTCATGTCGCGCATTCTGCTCGCCGCACTCGCGGCGCTCCTGCTCCTCGCTCCCGCCACTGCATCCGGTAGCTCCACGACGACGCTCCGCGGAACCGTTGCGCAGAAGCTCCCCGACAACAATCTGATCCGGGTCGACTCGCGCCGGGCGGCGCACATTCTGCGTGTCCCCGGTTCCCAGGTGCGAATCCGCGTTGGCCAGCGCGTCGCGCTGCGCGGCGCGACGCTCCGACAGCTCGGCAACGGATCCCGAATTCTTGCGCGCGGCGTCGTGGTCGCTCGCTCGGTCGTTGGCGCCGCCGCTTCAACGCGCGGAGCCACCACTGCCTCGAAGGACGACGATCGAGACGGTCATGACGACGGGCCGGGCGACGACAACTCCGGTCCCGGACGAGCCGAGGACGACGACGACAACTCCGGTCCGGGCAAGGGTGACGACCACACCGACGACAGCGACGACGACAGCACTGATGACGACAACACGAATGACGACACCGACGACGACAGCACCGACGACGACTAATCTGAGCTCGTGACCTCGACCGCGGTCCCGGAGCGGGCTGGTCGAAATCTTGCGGCCGCCCGCGTCGCAGAGCTATTCGAACGCCATGTACGCATGGTCTACGGCGTCTGCCGCGCGATGCTTCGGGATGTCCATGAAGCCGAGGACGCGACGCAGCAGACGTTCCTATCCGCGCACCGCGCTCTCCTTGGGGGAGCACGAGTGCGTGACGAGGGGGCATGGCTCGCGACGATTGCGCGCAACGAATGCCGCACCCGGATCGCCGCCGGGATGAGGAGGCCTCTGTCGCTCGCCGACGACGACCTTGCGTTGATCGCCGATCCCGGTGACGAGATCGAGCGGCGCTCGCACGCGGAGGCGCTGAGAGGCGCGCTCGCAGACCTGCCGGAACGGCAGCAAGAAGCAGTCGTGTTGCGCGACCTCTACGGGCTTCGGTACGGCGAGGTCGCCGACGCGCTCGGGCTCTCGCGACCGGCGACCGAAGCCCTCCTGTTTCGCGCTCGCCGAGCGATGCGGCAGCGACTCCGCCCGGTGGTGACGACCACCCTCGTCGTTCCGCTTTCGATCCAGGAGGGGCTCGCTCAAGCGCTGCCGGGGTTCGCGGCAACAGGGTCGGGCGGCGTGGCGGCTGGAGTTGCCGGAGGTGGCTTGCTCGCGAAGCTGACAGCCGGCTCGGTCGGCGTCAAGGTGGCTACCGCCGCGGTGGCCGCCACGACGGTGGGTGCTGTCGGGTCGGTCGAGCCTGAGCGCGCGGAGCGAGAGCCCACGGAGCGCCCTGCAATCGTCTCCATCAGTCGCGCACCGGCCGATGCCGGCGCGGGTTCAGGCACGAGCGATCGGACACGTACGAGCTCCGGTGGCGATGTTCGCGTCGACGACGACGGGAACAGTGGCTCGGGCGGCTCCGAGAGGCGGGCCGGAAGCTCCGGCTCCGGGCCACGGCACGAGGACGACGACCGCGACAGCGACGCGAACGTGCGAGGAACGGGAGACGACAACGGTTCCAGTGGCACCGCCTCCGACCCCAGCTCCAGCTCAGGTGGTTCTGCCTCTGGTTCTGGTGCTAGCTCCGGTCCTGGCTCCGAGGCAGAGGGCACCGCGGTAGAGGACGGCTCAGGCTCGAGCCGTCCGGGGTCGGGTGACGAGCGGGATCTCGACGACGACTCCGAGGGCAGCCAGCTCGACTCCTCGGGTCACTCGGCGTCACACGGGTCGTCCTCGGGACCTGGCTCGGGATTGACCGACTCGGGCGGCGATACGAGCGGAAGCGGCGACGGAGAAAACGGGTCGAGCTGGACCCGGCTCCGGAGACGACCCCGACGACGCGGACGACTGAGCGCGGCGACTCGTAGCGTTCGCAGTTCGCGCTCACACCTAGGATTGAGGCATGGCGCGCGCCCTCGTCGATGCTCTGACTCGCCTGGAAGGGGCACTCGCCGAGATTGCCGAGGCGCCGGTCTCCCTCGAACGCCCAGGCGACGCAACACACGGCGACTACGCGACGAACGCTGCGATGCGACTCGCGCCGGTGCGTCGCCAGGCACCGACGGAGATCGCCGCGGAGATCGCCGCCGAAGCAGTCGAGCGGGGACTCGTCGAACGGGCGGTTGTCGCGGGTCCCGGATTCGTCAACCTTCACGTCTCGGATGCGTGGCTGGCCGACGCTCTCGAAGAAGCGCTCGCCGCGGGTGACTCCTTCGGGGCGGGCTCGGCCTCGACTCCCGAGCGCATCCAGGTGGAGGCGGTGTCCGCCAACCCGACCGGGCCGCTCACCGTCGCCCACGGACGCAACGGCGCCTACGGCGATGCAGTAGCGCGGCTGCTGGAGTTCGCGGGTCACACGGTGGAGCGCGAGTTCTATTACAACGACGCCGGGACGCAGATGGATCGGTTTCGTGAGTCGGTCGACGCGGTTCGTCGCGGCGAAGAGCCGCCCGAGGACGGGTATCACGGCGACTACCTCCACGGGCTTGCACAACTTCCGGGCGACCCCGTCCCGGCAATGCTCGAGCGGATCGAGGCGACGCTCGAGCGCTTCCGTGTCCACTTCGACGCCTGGGAACGGCAGAGCGAGGTGGAGGCGGAGATCCCCGAGGCGCTCGCGCTTCTCGATACGTACCAGGAGGACGGCGCGCTCTTTGCCCGGACCAGCGCGCATGGCGACGACAAGGACCGCGTGCTCGTCCGCACGGACGGGGCGCCGACGTACTTCGCTGCCGACGCGGCCTACGTGCGCCGGAAGTACGCGAAGGGCTTCGAGCGGCTCGTCTACGTCCTCGGCGCCGACCATCACGGCTACATCGGGCGTCTCCAGGCGCTCGCGGAGATGCTCGGCCATCCGCGTGACTCGGTCGAGGTCTTGATCTACCAACTCGTTCAACTCGTCGCGCGAGGCGAGACGACGAAGATGTCGAAGCGACGTGGCGACGTCGTCTTCCTCGACGAGCTCCTCGACACCATCGGCGTCGATGCCGCGCGCTGGTACCTCCTCTCCCGGGGACACGACCAGACGATGGAGATCGACGTCGACCTCGCCGCGGAGCGCTCCCAGAAGAACCCGGTCTACTACGTCCAGTACGCACACGCGCGCATTGCGGGGATCCTTCGAAACTCGCTGGACCCTGCGGTCGCGGCCGAGGGTATTGGCGTGCCGGGCGACGGGACGAGGCTCGGGGTGACCGAGCCGGAGCTGCGCATTGCGTTCGAGCCACCGAGCGGCGCTCTGGCACCCGAAGAGCGGGAGCTCGTCAAGCGGCTGCTCGAGTTCCCCACGGTCGCTGCCGATGCCGCGGAGCGACGGGCGCCTCACGCCGTGCCGACCTACGCGATCCGGGTGGCAGACGACTTCCATCGCTTCTACCACGAGCATCGCGTCCTCGGCTCGGAGTCTCAGGGCTTCCGGCTGGCTCTTTGTGCGGCAACGGCTTGCGTCATTCGCCGCAACCTCGACCTGATCGGTGTCGCGGCGCCGGAGGCGATGTAGCTGACGCCCAGGACACGCCCGCACGGCGACACGGTGCTACGAGGAATCCCGGCCACTTCACGCCGTTAGCATGGAGGTGTGGCGGGCGACTTCGATCGGTCGATTCCGGACCGGAACCTCGCACTGGAACTGG
The DNA here is from genome assembly GCA_963756925.1 of uncultured Actinomycetes bacterium. Classification (GTDB taxonomy): domain Bacteria; phylum Actinomycetota; class Thermoleophilia; order Gaiellales; family Gaiellaceae; genus GMQP-bins7. The sequence continues at coordinate 72,606 of CAVWPL010000013.1, forward strand.
TGCGAGTAACCGAGTCGGCAGCGACCTTCGCCTCCCGCTGGATCGGGCGTGGTGACAAGAACGCCGCCGACCAGGCAGCGGTTGACGCGATGCGCCTGATGATCAACACCGTCTCCATGCGAGGCGTCGTGGTGATCGGCGAGGGGGAGAAGGACGAGGCGCCGATGCTCTACAACGGCGAGGAGGTGGGCGACGGCACCGGCCCCGAGGTCGACGTCGCCGTCGATCCGCTCGAGGGCACCCGGCTCACGGCACTCGGCATGCCGAACGCGATCTCGGTCATCGCGGTGGCGGAGCGCGGGACGATGTTCTTCCCCGGCGCTGCTCTGTACATGGACAAGATCGCGGTCGGGCCCGAGGCGGCGCACGCGATCGACATCGAGGCAACGCCGACCGAGAACCTCGAGCGTGTCGCGGAGGCGAAAGGTGTCGAAGTCAACGACCTGACGGTCGTCGTCCTCGAGCGCGATCGTCACGACGGGCTGATTGCCGAGCTGCGCGCTGCCGGCGCTCGCGTGAACCTGATTCGCGACGGGGACGTCGCGCCTGCGATCGCCGCGGCGCAGGAGGGAACGGGCGTCGACCTGCTGATGGGCATCGGCGGAACTCCCGAGGGCGTGATCTCCGCGGCCGCTATCAAGAGCGTCGGCGGCGCCATGCAGGGAAAGCTCTGGCCGCGCGACGACGGCGAGCGCCAGGCACTCGTCGACGCAGGCTACGACCTCGAGCGGGTGTTGACGACCGACGATCTCGTGCAGGGCGACGACGTGTTCGTCGCTGCGACAGGCGTGACGAGCGGGGCCCTTCTTCGTGGGGTACGTGTCGTCCATGACCGTGTCGAGACCGATTCGATCGTGATGCGGTCGCGCTCGGGCACGTTCCGGCGGATCCAGGCCTCCCACCCTCTGACGAAGATCCAGAGTCTCACGAAAGGAGCGCGCTGATGGCCGCGCACGAGTTGCACGACACCCCCCGCGCGATCGTCGCCGACCACAGGGGCATCCTCGCGGCCGACGAGAGCACGGGCACGATCAAGAAGCGCTTCGACTCGATCGGCGTCGAGTCGACCGAGGAGAATCGTCGTTTCTACCGCGGCTTGCTCTTCACGACGCCCGGGATCGAGGAGCACATCGGAGGTGTCATCCTCTACGACGAGACGATTCGCCAGAGTGCGGATGACGGCACACCGTTTCCCGAGCTGCTCGCGGCGAAGGGCGTGATCCCCGGAATCAAGGTAGACACCGGCGCGCAGGACCAGGCGGGATTTCCGGGCGAGAAAGTAACCGAGGGCCTGGACGGGTTGCGTGCACGGCTCGAGGAGTACGGGTGCTGGGTGCGCGCTTTGCGAAGTGGCGCGCCGTCATCACGATCGGCGACGGAATCCCCTCCGTCGCCTGCATCCGGGCGAACGCCCACGCGCTCGCGCGCTACGCCGCGCTGTGCCAGGAGGCGGGCATCGTCCCGATCGTCGAGCCTGAGGTCCTCATGGACGCCGACAACACCATCGAGCGCTGCTACGAGGTCACGGCGCGAACGCTCAAGTGGACGTTTCACGAGCTCGTCGTCCAGGGCGTCGACCTTCGTGGGACGTTGCTCAAGCCGAACATGGTCATCGCAGGGAAGGGCTGTCCGGAGCAGGCGCCCGTGGCGCGCATCGCCGAGCTCACGGTTCAATGCTTCCTGACGCACGTGCCTGCTGCGATCCCGGGAATCGTGTTCCTGTCGGGCGGCCAGTCGGAGATCCAGGCGACCGAGAACCTGAGTGCGATCAACCAGATCGGCGGTCCGTGGCCGCTCTCTTTCTCCTACGGACGCGCACTCCAGCAGTCGGCGCTCCAGGCGTGGGGAGGGGACGCGGGGAATCTGGACGCGGCCCAGGCCGTCTTCGGTCACCGGGCTCGGATGAATTCGCTCGCCGCCGCGGGCGAGTGGTCGGCCGAGCTCGAGGAGGCCGTTACGGCCTGACCGATGGCGTGAGGAGCCTCGCGCGCGCCCGTTAGTCTCGCGTCGTGAACGACGTCTCGCCGAGGAGCTATCTGAAGACCCTCGTCTTCGCCGCTCTGCTCGGCGTGCCGGTCGCTTTCGCGGCCGTGCTCTTCCAGACCGCGATACACGACGTGACGCACGTCGTCTGGGAAGAGATCCCGGACTCGTTCGACTGGACCGAGCCTCCATGGTGGTACGTCGTGCTGGTCCCCGGGATCGCGGGCGTCCTCGTCGCCGCGGCGGTGCGGCTTCCCGGCCACGGTGGGCACTCGCCGCTCGAAGGGTTGGGCATGGGCGAGGTTCACCCGATCGACCTTGGCAGCATCCTGCTCGCCTCGCTCGCGACGCTGAGCCTGGGGCTCGTCCTCGGGCCGGAGGCGCCGCTCATCGCACTCGGCTTGGGTCTCGGTGCCATCGCCGTTCGCTGCATGCGCATGGATGGGACGGAAGCTCAACTGCTCACGCTCGCCGGGGCGTTTGCCGCGATCGCTGCGCTCTTTGGTGGCCCGCTCGTAGCAGCATTTCTCCTCTTCGAGGTCACGGCCGCTTCCGGAACCATCCCGGCCCGCTCACTGGGCCGCGCCCTCCTACCAGGCTTTGTCGCCGCCGGAACCGGTGCGCTCGTGTTCACCGGAGTGGGGAGCTGGCCGGGGCTGCACGAGGCGACGCTCGCACTTCCGCCGCTCCCTCCGTACGAGACGGTCAGGGTGGCCGATATCGCCGAGTGCCTGGCCATCGCAGTCGTGGTTGCGATCGCGGTCGTTGCGTTCCGCCATCTTGCGCACGCTGTCGCAGCGCGGGCATCCGTCCGACCCGATGCAGCTCTTGTCGTCGCGGGACTACTCGTCGGAGCTCTCGCCGTCGCCTTCCGGGCGACCGCCGACCGGCCCGTAGAGCTCGTGTTGTTCTCCGGTCAGCAGGAGCTGCCCGCCGTCATCGCCGAGGGGTCCGCAGGCGTGCTCTTGCTCCTGGTTCTCGCGAAGGGTCTCGCGTGGGCGCTGTCGCTCGGCGCGGGATTTCGCGGAGGGCCGGTGTTCCCCGCGATCGCCATCGGCGTCGCGATCGGCGTGCTCGCGGCCGACGTTTTGCCCGGACTCGAGACGACGCCCGCGATCGCAACGGGAATCGCCGCCGGGACGGCCGCCGTCATGCGAGTCCCGTTCACTGCCGCCGTCCTGACGACGCTCCTCGTCGGCTCGTCCGCGACCGACACCGCGCCGATCGCGGTGCTCGCGGCGGCGGTGGGCTGGCTCGTTGCGACGGCGCTTCCGAACCCGGAGGATCGTCATCGCGCCTCAGATCAAGACGATGCAGGGAGGATCACGAACGCTCCTGGTGACCCTGGCCTCGACACCTAGTTAGTCCGCGGGCGGAGTGCCGTCGTCTGCATCGCCGTCACCGCCACCCCGCTTTGCCTCCTTCCTCGCAACGCGCTTCTCGTGGCGCTCTTCCTTCATCTCCGCGGACTTCTCCTTGGCACCCACGTACGACTCGCGAACGAGCTTCGAACCGCCGCTCCAGCCGAACACCATGCAGATGAGGATCACCGCGAAGCCCACGTTGAACGCCGTGGTGATGAGCTGCTGCGCGACGGAATAGGCGGTGGCAGTGGTGGAGTCCGTATAGCTCTCGAGCGCGAACGTGTTGAACGCCTGGTTGACGCCGACGCCTCCCGGAGTGAAGGCAAGGAGGTTCGCGAGCTGATTCGAGCCGAGCACGCTCATGACCGAGCCGAAAGTCACCGGAATCCCGTAGGCGGCGAGGAAGACGATGATCACGCCGACCTTCGCGGCGTAACCGCCCATCTGCGGGAGCAGCACCCACTTCACGTATGCGCGAAGGTCGCCCAGGATCGCGGCGCCCTCCTTCGCCTTCTCCCAGATGACTCTTGAACCACCGCCAGAAGATGCGCAGGAGCAATGCAACGAGGAAGATCGCACTCGCGATGATCCCGAGCGTGAGCACGACATGGCTGGAAAGAGCGTCCCATTCGTTTCCGAACTGGAAGTCGAAGGACCCTGCGACAGCGGAGAACAGGTAGAGGTAGATCAGCGTCCCGATCACGAGGTAGAAGATCTTCTGGACCATGTAGCCGGCCAGAACCCCCGCGAACGTCGCACCCGCCACGACCGCGACGAACATCAGCAGCGTCACGAACGTCCCCAGGTTTGCGGGGACGAAGTTGTTGAGGGCAACTCCTGCGGCGTAACACGCGAGAACCGTCATGTACGTCACGCCGCCCGGGTACGCGTAACGCAGGATCCCGTACCAGCCGAGGGCAGTCAGCGTCGTCTGGAGGCCCTGGAAGATGCAGCCGAGGATGATGTAACCGATCGAGATCTGGGTGAGCGAGTCCCAGAGGCTCTCGAGCCAGCCCCAGACGTCGACGCCGAGAAGATGGAGCACGACCAGGAAGAGCACGAGCCCCACGATCCAGGACGCAATTTTGAGGAGGCGGCGTGCGGGCGACTGCTCGGGCACCGGTGCGCCGTGCATGACAGCGGCTTCGGACATTCGCCCGGAGCCTAACGGCCCTTCCGGTTGACCGCGGTGCCCGCGCTGAGCGAGCTCGGGTCTAGTTCGGGCTGGGCTCCGCTTCTCGTATCCGCGTCACGCTCACCAGATCGAGCCCCAGGTCAGCGATGCGTCTGAGAATTCCGGCGAGCTGCGCCTGATCGGCCACATCGCCGAGAATGACGGTCTCGCCCGACCGCGCTTCGAGCTGCATCCCCTCGAAGGCACACGCTGCAGTCGCGCCCAACTCCCCCTTGACGACGATCTCGTACACCGCAGCCATGGGCACATCTTCCGCCTGCCTGACGGCGAATCACACTGTGCCGGACAGGTTCACCCCGGGTGAATCGTGGATCCGATCAATCCAAGCGCGGTCGCTCGAGCAACCGCATCCTCGCGAGACGCAACTCCGAGCTTCCGGTAGATCTTGCGTGTGTGCGTCTTGATCGTGTTCACAGAAAGGAAGAGTTGCCGTCCGATCGCTCGCTGAGAGAGACCGGTCGCGAGCAACTCTGCGACGGTGAGCTCCGCCGAGCTCAGAGGTTCCGGATGGTTCCCCGCGAGCGCCTTCGCGCCGCGGAGCCGACGCCGTACCCGGGCCGCAATCGTCGGCAACCGACCTGGGTCTGCGAAGGTCCTGATCTCGCGTGCGGCCCCGTCGAGGGATTCGGTTGCGCCGATCACGTTGCCTCTCCTCGCCCGCACCTCGGCGAGGAGGAGAAGCGCGTGCGCGTGCTGAACGCTCGGGTCGATCCCATGACTGAGGCGCACGCCACGCTCGACCGCGGCTTCCGCGTCACCTAGCTGGCCCTTCGTCAAGAGGGCACGTGCGCGTCCGAGATGAGCGCACTGAACACTCGCGGCCGTCGAGAAACCATGCATGCTGGCGAACTGGATTGCATCGTCCGCCCTGTCGAGCGCTTCGTCGCTGCGCCCGTCTTCCGCCGCGAGCAGCGCGAGCAGCCCGAGCGCGCGAACCTCGCTCTGAGGCCGGTCTGGAGCCTCGGGTGACGCGACCGCCGTCTCGGCCTGCTTTGCGGCGTCCTCGACGTTTCCGTCGAGATAGAGGGCATACGCGAGCGCAGCACGAGCCGGAACCTCGCCGGCCCGGTCGACGTCCGCCAGGGCGAGCTCGAGTGCTCGTTCACCATGCTGCACCGCAGACCGCACGTCACCGTCAATCGCAACCGATCTGGCAAGCGCCGCCGTCCGTTCCGCGCGTTTGGTCCAACTGGATGGTGACTGCGTTCGAGAACGCTCGACGAGCTCGAGCCAGCGTGAGCGCTCGTGCACTGGCCGCCGAGCCTGGTGCGTGGCAAGTGCCGATCCGGCTGCAAGCTCCGGATACGCGAGCACGACATCCGTCGGAATGCGCTCGACGAGACGGAGTAGCGCTGCTCCATCGCCTCGTCGAAGCATCGGGAACCACTCGTCGGCGAGAATCGCGACCGCAGCGCGGGGGTCTCCGCTCCACAAGGCGTGCCCCACCGCATCTTCGGGACGATCGTGGGCCTGGAACCACACTGCCGCTCGGCGGTGGAGTTCTTGAACCAGCCCGGGTTCGCTCCTCGTGAGCTCAAGGGTGAGGAGCTCGTCGAACAGGTGGTGGAAGCGGAACCACTCGTCGGCCTCGTCGAGAGGCACGAGCAACAGGTTCGACCGCGCCGTCTGCGTGAGCAGTGCACGTGAGTCGTCTCGCTCCAGGACGTCGTCGCAGAGATCGGCGCAGAACCGGTCGAAGACAGAGGCTCGGACGAGGAACGTGCGCATATCGGGATCGAGCTTTCCGAGGATCTCGTCAGTCAGGTACTCGGCGACATACCGCTGGCTCGCGGCGAACTCGCGCGCACGTGAGCTGGCATCGCGCTCGCTACGAAGCCAGAGAGCGGCAAGGTAGAGAGCCATGGGCCAGCCCTCGGTCTTCTCCAGCAGGATCGACACGTCTTCGGGTTCGAGGTCGAGCCCCTCAGCATCGATCAGCAGCTCGCGGGCCTCCTCTGCAGTGAACGCGAGATCGTGCGCTCGCAGCTCGCCGAGCAGCCCTCGGCCTCGGAATCGTCCGAGAGGAAGAAGTGGATCGACGCGCGAGCCTGCGACGACACGAATGCCGTCGGGAAGGTGTTCGATCGCGAACTCGAGTAGGGCGAGGCATGCCGGGTCCTCGATGAGATGGACGTCGTCGAGGACGATGGCAAGGGGAGCCGCGAAGGCCAGGTCCTCGAGCAGCTCGTGAACGGCGAGCTCGGGGTCGGAGCCGCGGGTCCCGAGAATCGTTGCCGTGCGCCTGCCCACGCCGGGCTGGGTGCGGTCGATCGCCTGCGCGACCTCGGACCAGAACCGGACCGGGTCGTCGTCTCCTGGTTCGAGTGCCAGCCACGCGACCGCTCCCGGTGGGCACCGCAAGCTCCAGGCTGCGAGAAGCGATGTTTTCCATATCCGGCGGGCGCACTCACGAGCGACAGTCGGTTCGAGGCGAGAGAGTCGAGCGAGGCGAGCAGCCCGGGCCGCTCGATCGATCCCTTCCCTCGTCTGCGGAGGGGTCAGTCTTACGCCCGAGCACCGCTGGTATCGACGCAGCGGTCACCAATGCACGCTCCCCCCGAGCATGCACCGAGTATGTCACTCAACGCGACGGGTTTACGACTTAGCCAACCCAGAGCTCCACTTCTTGACAATTGGGGAGACGGAAGCCGCAGAGCGACTCCCGTCCCCCGTCATGTGATTACGACTGTGCGAGCGCCTTCTGCTTCATCGTGTCGAACTCCGCCTGCGTGATCGCGCCCGAGTCGAGCAGGCCCTTTGCCTTCTCGATCTCGGCCGCTGGGCCACCACTGCCGGCGACGGACTTCACGTAATCGTCCATCTGCGCCTGCTGCGCCTGGGCTTGCTTTATCGACCTGTCGGCCATCCCGTCATGGTTGGCGATGAGGTAGATGAAGACGCCTAAGAACGGCAGGAGGATGATGAAGATCATCCACAGCACCTTCGAGAAGCCTGACGTGTCACGCCGCCGGAAGATGTCGATGAAGACCGTGATCAGGATCCAGATCCAGATCACGAACATGAAGAAGATGAGCATCGTCCAGAGGATGTCGAGGAACGGGTAGTCAGCACCGAGCAGCATTCACAGCCCTCCTAGTTGCGGGTCACGGCTGAATACATATCCTCTTTGGCCTCAGGCCACAACCACAACCACTGAATCACCCGGGTGAAGCGACTGCAGCGACGGTCGAGATTCGCCAGAGTAGGACGACACGAAAGCGAAGGAGGACAGCATGGAAGAGATCGGCCCCGTCGACTACGCGATCATCGCCTTTCCCGGGAACAAGTTCCGGGGGGAGATCGCACCTGCGATCGGCGACCTCGTCGATGACGGAACGATCCGGATCATCGACATCGCGTTCGTCGGCAAGGACGCGGACGGCAGCACCATTGCAATGGAGATGACCGAGCTCGACCCGGACGTCCAGGAGGGGCTCGAGAAGCTGGGCATCGAGGTCGGTGGCTTGTTCAGCGACGACGACCTCATCGGTGCGGCGGAGGCGCTCGAGCCGAACTCCTCGGCGGCTCTGCTGATCTGGGAGAACGTTTGGGCGCGCAAAGTTGCCCAGGCAATGCGCGACGCCGGTGGAGTGTTGGTCGCCTTCGAGCGGATTCCTCACGACGTCATCCAGGAAGCCCGCGAGCTGGCGCTCGAAGCGGCCAAGGCCTAACAGAGAGCGAGAGGAGACACACGAATGATGCGACGCAGAGGTATGGGAGTGATCGGAACCGCCGTCGTGGTGGGCGGGGCGGCCCACACGGCACGAAGAAGGCGAATCAGCAGGCGGCCGCTCAGGAGCAGGCCCAGACAGGCCGCCTACGACCAGGGTGCGGCCGATGCTCAGCAGCAGGCCGCAGTCCCTGCACCCGCCCCAGCCGCAGCGGCCGACGCGACGCCGCGGAGATCCAGAAGTACGCGGCGCTGAAGGGACAGGGCCTGATCACCGAGGAGGAGTTCGAAGCGAAGAAGCGGCAGATCCTCGGGATCTAGCTCCTGCCTCCGAGCTCCGAACGGAGGGCGACCGTGCATGTGCACGGTCGCCCGCACGACAGCTCGCACGTCAGTTCACCCGGGTGATTCGCCGTAGTCGGCGTGTGCGCGAGCGCATATTTGACAGGGTTTCGCACGACGATCTCTGACCCGGAAGGAGCGACGTGACGGAGGCGGCTGCAACGCACGCTGCTAGGCCGGAGCCCGAAGCCAACGTAGCGCCGGATCGGTCCGGGCTCGTCCTGATCGCCCTCATCCTCGTCGCGGCTGTCGCCAACCTGAACCTGTCCGTCGCGAACGTCGCGCTGCCGGCGATCGGCGAGGAATTCGACTCGCGCCAGACCACGCTGAACCTCGATCGCCGTCGGCTACTCGCTCGGGCTCGCCGCATCGGTGCTCTACCTCGGCGCGGTCGGCGACCGCTACGGCCGCAAGCTGATGCTCGTCCTCGGCATGGTGCTGTCGGTTCCCGCGTGCCTCGCTGGCCGCGTTCGCGCCCTCGGACGAGGTTCTGTTCGCGCGCGCGTCCTCGGCGGCGTCTCGGCCGGCATGGCCTACCCGACGACGCTCGCGCTGATCACCGCCCTGTGGTCTGGCCGGGCCGCACGCGCTCGATCGCGCTGTGGTCGGCGATCGGCGGTGGCGTCGCCGCCCTCGGGCCGCTGGTCTCCGGCTGCTTGCTCGAGTACTTCTGGTGGGGATCGGTGTTCCTCGTCACGCTGCCGCTGGTTGCCGTCGCGCTGGTGCATGGCGGTCCTGTTCGTGCCCGAGCCATGTCAACGAGACGAGCGATGCCGGTCGACAACCTCGGCGGCATCCTGTCGGTCGTGCTCGTCGGCGCGCTGATCCTCGCGATCAACTTCGCTCCGGTTCCGAACAAGCGGCGCGCTCGCACTCGGGCTGGCGGTCGTCGCGGTCGCGCTGGGATCGCGTTCATCCTCCGTCAGCGGCGTGCGCCGAAACCGCTCTACGACCTGGACGTCGCCAGGCGGCGGATCTTCTGGGTCGCCGCCTGCGCCGGGATCATCGTGTTCGGCTCGTTGATGGGTGCCGCGTTCGTGAGCCAGCAGTACCTGCAGAACGTGCTCGGGTACTCGACCCTCGAGGCGGGAGCCGCGATTCTGCCCGGCGGTCGTCTTCATGGTGCTCGTCGCGCCGCGCTCGGCCAAGCTGGTGGGACTGACGGGGCGCGATTCACGCTGCTCCTCGGCTACGTCTTCCTCTTGCTCGCGTTCATCTTCCATGCTCATCCTGTGGGAGGAGGACAGCTCGTACTGGCAGATCGGGATCGCGTACGCGTTCATCGGGATCGGGGTGGGCCTGGCGGGCACGCCGGCGTCGCACTCGCTGACGGGTTCCGTCCCGGTACGCCGCGCGGGGATGGCGTCGGGGACCGCCGACCTGCAGCGCGACCTGGGTGGCGCATTATGACGTCGATCTTCGGCGCGCTCCTGACTGCCGGCTACGCCTCGGCGATGGGCGCGGCGATCGCAGCCTCCGGACAGGGAGCAGTCACCGAAAGCACCCAGAGCCAGCTGCAGTTGTCCTACGCGAGCGCAGCCGACCTCGCCGCGAGCAACCCGCAGTACTCGAGCGAGATTCTGGCCGCCGCGAAGTCGTCGTTCCTGGACGGCGATCAGTGGGCATATTCGGCGGGCACCGTTGCAGTCGTCCTCGGCGCGGTGCTCGTGTTCTTCATGTTCCCGAAGCAGGATGACGAGGAACGCCTGCGGGCCGAATATCACGCGGCGGACGCAGAAGCGCTCGTGGCGTAATGATTGCCTGCGACCGTTCGCTCTCCGCAGGGCCGTCATCAGCAGAGAATCACGCGGATCGGAACGCGCTCGACTTCCGACCTGGGCTGGGTGCGCTCGGCCGGGGGCATCGGGCTCGTGTCACGTCGGGCACGATCGGTTGCGTATGAAAAGGTTGCGCAGGTGACTCCTGCTCGCATGGGTCGAGGCCATGGCCGACGTGGTGTACGCGGCGCCGGAGCAGATCCCGAGCGCTCCCTGAGAGTGATGAGCCCGCCTACCGTCCAGGCGTACCCGCAGTCGGCTGCGGGCGAACATCCGGAGAGTTCCTGAACCTCGCCGTCACTTCGGTCGATCTCGCGCGGATCCAGTTCGCGACGACGTCGCTCTACCACTTCCTGTTCGTCCCGCTGACGCTCGGGCTCGCACCATTCGTCGCGATCATGCAGACGCTCTGGTACCGCACGGGCGACGACGCCTGGTTGCGACTGACCCGCTTCTTCGGGACGCTCATGCTCATCAACTTCGCGATCGGCGTCGCGACCGGGCTCGTGCAGGAGTTCCAGTTCGGGATGAACTGGTCCGTGTACTCCGTGTTCGTCGGTGATGTCTTCGGTGCTCCGCTCGCGATGGAGGGACTCGCCGCGTTCATGCTCGAGGCGACATTCCTCGGGCTCTGGATCTTCGGCTGGGACAAGCTCTCCCGGCGCGTCCATCTCGCAATCGTCTGGCTCGTCGCGCTCGGTAGCTGGCTGTCGGCGTTCTTCATCATCGTGGCCAACTCCTGGATGCAGCGGCCGGTTGGCTCGGCGGTCACGGGTGGCCGCGCCGAGCTGACCGACATCTGGGAGCTGTCTGCGAACCGGCTGGCGATCTAGGCGTACATCCACGTGCTGCTCGTCGGGCTCACAACCGCTGCCGTCGTGATCTTCGGAGTCGCCTGCTGGCACCTCGTCCGCGGCCGCAACCAGGAGCTCTTCCGACATGCGGCGAAGCTCGCGCTGATCGTGGGCGTCCCGGTCTCGGCCCTGAACCTCGCAGTCGGCAGTCGCCTCGGCGTGGTCGTGACCGACTACCAGCCGATGAAGATCGCCGCTACCGAGGCGCTGTGGGACACCGAGCAGCCGGCGGCGTTCTCGATCTTCCAGATCGGCGGCTTCTCGGTCGACGATCAGACCCCGAGCTTCGACATCGAGATCCCGAGGCTCTTGTCGATCCTCGCCACCGGCACGCTGGACGGCGAAGTCCAGGGGATAAACCCGCTGCAGGAGGCCGCGGAGTCGGAGTACGGCCCGGGGAGCTACATCCCGCACGTTCGGACGACCTACTGGGCGATGAGGATCATGGCCTACTTCGGCACCTTGGTCTTCGCGGTACTCGCCTTCGGTGCGTTTCTCTACTGGCGGCAGAAGCTCGAGCACGCGCGCTGGTTCCTGTGGGCAGGGGTGCTTTCGATTCCCCTTCCGTACCTCGCCGCGCTCTCGGGCTGGGTCCTCACCGAGATCGGCCGGCAACCGTGGATTGTGTGGGGTCTCCTGAAGACCGATGCCGCCAACTCACCCAGCGTCTCGACGACGACGATCGCCTGGAGCCTCGGCGTCTTCGTGGTCCTGTACGCGGCGCTCCTCGTTGTCGACGTCCTGCTCATGCGCCATTACGCTCGCCTCGACCCGCCGGAGCTCGGTGGGGAGGATGACGAGATGCCTCTTCCGGCGGCGAGCTACTGATGGACCTCGAGGTCTTCTGGTTCTGCGTGGTGGCCGTCTGCTGGGCGGCGTACTTCGTGCTCGAAGGGTTCGACTTCGGCGTAGGGATGCTGCTCCCGTTCCTCCCACGGGGTGCCCACGGTGAAGAGGATCGGCGGACGATGCTCCAGACGATCGGCCCGGTCTGGGACGGGAACGAGGTGCTGGCTCGTCGTCGCCGCCGGAGCGACGTTCGCCGCGTTCCCGAGCTGGTACGCGACCATGTTCTCCGGCTTCTACGTCGCCCTCCTCGCCATCCTGGTGCTTCTCATCGTCCGCGTCGTCTCGTTCGAATGGCGTTCGAAGAGCGAGAGCTTGCGTTGGCGCTCGGTCTGGACGTGGGCGAACACAGTCGCAAGCGTGGGTGCGCCGCTGCTCTGGGGCATCGCTCTCGCGAGCCTTCTCTACGGCGTCCCGCTCGACTCCGACGGGAGCTTTGCGGGGGACCTCGCTGACCTCTTCAGTCCCTACAGCGTTTTTGCAGGAATTGCGGTGGTGCTTCTTGTTCGCGTTCCACGGCGCGCTCTTCCTGACGCTACGGACGACAGGCGAGTTGTGCGACCGAGCGAATCGCGCCACGCGTCGGCTCGCGCTACCCGCAGTGCTCCTGGCTGCGGCTTTCCTCGTCTGGACGGTCGCCGTGGCAATGGACCGCAACGACAAAGATCTCTTTCCACCTTTGCTTCCGGCCATTCTCGGGATTGCGGCTCTTGCGCTTGCGGGCGCGTTCCTGTTCACGGGAAGGACCGGGCGTGCGTTCGCCATGACCGCACTGGGTGCGATCGCGACGGTCGCGACGCTGTTCACGTGCCTCTACCCGCGCGTCATGGTGTCCAACCCTGACTTCGGCTCGAGCCTCACGGTGGACAACGCGTCCTCGTCGCCATACGCGCTCAAGGTCATGACGATCGCGGCGTTGATCCTCGTGCCGATCGTGCTCCTGTACCAAGGGTGGACCTATTACGTGTTCCGCCGCCGGCTCGGCGGGGGAACGAACGTGATGAGTTGACCGGGGCCACTGTTCGGTCCAGTGGTCGCGCAGCCCTCAGGTGACGGCATGAGGCGATCGTCATGACCTGGAGCCGTCGGTTCGAGATAAGCGAATACGTCCGCGGAAGCCTCTGGCTACTCCCGCTCGTCGGCGCGATTCTCGGAGCGATCTTCGGCACCTCCGCGGTTCTCATCGACAACGCCGTCGACGCGCCTTCCTTCTGGCAGTACTCGCCGTCGACGGCGAGCACAGTCCTGACCACGATCGTCGGGGCGACGGCCGCCCTCACTGGGTTCGTGGTCACCGTCACGGTCCTCGTGGTGCAGATGGCGACCGGGACCTTCTCTGCTCGGTACATGAGGCTCTGGTACCGCGACCGCATGCTGAAGGCGTCGCTCGCGGTGCTGATCGGCACATTGACGTTCTCGTTCGCACTGCTCCGGCGGGTCGAGCAGAACTACGTTCCCGACCTCGGCGTGACGATCGCAGGAGTCCTGCTGGTCGTAAGCCTCTTGCTCTTTCTGCTCTTCTTCGACCGCTTCATCCACCGCCTCAGGCCGGTCGCCGTCGCAGCGCTGGTCGCGAAAGCGGGCAAGCGCACGTTCGAGGAGTCAATGCGAGCCGCGGCGGCACCGGACGCACCAGAGTTCGTGTTCGAGCCGTATGCAACGACCGCCGAGCCGGCGCTGGTCGTACGGTCGGGTGGAGCCGGTGCGATCCAGGCGATCGACACGGGCGGCCTCGCGCGCTGGTCGCGCGCGCATGACGCCCTGATCGTCGATACCCCATGTCGTGGGCGACTTCGTGCCTGCGGGCGCCCCGGTGATGGTGCTGTACGGCACGAGCCCCATGGACGATCGCGCCGAGCACCACCTGCGCGGCATGGTCGCTCTCGGGGACGAGCGGACGATTCAGCAGGACACCGCGTTCGCGATCCGGATCATGGTCGACATCGCGTTGATGGCGCTGTCGCCCGCGGTGAACGCCCCGACGACGGCGGTGCAGGTTCTCGACTATCTGGGTGAGACGCTCCGAGAGATCGGGGCCACCGACCTGGAGGCAACGCTGGGCCGCTCCGGCGGGCGGGCGGAATCGCGCGTCGTGATGCGCGGCCGTCGCTGGGAGGACTTCCTCACGCTCGGCGTCACCGAGATCAGGGAATACGGTGCGCCGTCGATTCAGGTGATGCGTCGACTGCGGGCGATGCTCGCAGAGCTGCACGACTCCGTGCGCCCGGAGAATCGATCTGCCGTGGTGGACGAGCTCGCGAGGCTCGACGCCACGATCGCGGAGCGCTGGGGCCATGCGGTCGACCTCGACCGCGTGAGGACTGCCGATGGGCAGGGGATCGGCGGGCCGACGACGTCGACGAGAGACGCCGAGCGATGACCTACACGGTGTCGGTGCTCGCCGCGACGCCCTCTCTCCCGGATCAGGACTCGATCGTGCTCGTCCTCCTCGCCTCGGCGCTCGGCGCGCTCCTGTCCAGGCTGCACGCGGGGATCGTGCTGCCGACCGTCGTTGTCGAGATCGTGCTCGGCATCCTCATCGGCCCCGAGGTGCTGGACTGGGCGCAGGTCGACTCCTATGTCGCCTTCCTGTCGAACTTCGGTCTGGCGATGCTGTTCTTCCTGGCGGGCCTCGAGGTGATCGAGCAGCGAGTTCCGCGCCGAGCCCTCCAGCGCGGAACCGTCGGCTGGACGATCTCGCTGGCGATCGGGCTCGTGTTCGGCGCCGTTCTCCAGCAGGCGGGACTCGACGCAGAGTGGTGGCTGCTAGCCGTCGCCCTGAGCACGACCTCTCTCGGCACGCTGGTTCCGATTCTCTCCGACGCCGGGGTGCTGCGCACACCGCTCGGTGCCGCGGTGCTCGGCACCGGGGTCGCCGGAGAGTTCTGGCCGATCATCTTCATCTCGGTGTTCCTGACCAGTGCCTACGGAGCCGTCACAGAGGTGTTGCTCCTCATCGTCTTCGGCGGGATCATCATGCTCGCCGCGGCGATCGCCATGCGTGCCCGGCCGCCGCAGCTTCTTCGCGTCCTCCAGGAGACGGTGCACACGACGGGACAGTTCGGGGTTCGAACCGCGCTCTTCCTGATGGCGGCGCTCGTCTTCATAGCGGCCGACGCGGGCTTCGAGTTCGTTCTCGGGGCATTCGCAGCCGGCCTCGTGGTCGGACTTGCCCTCGACTCGCCCGAAGGGAGGTCCGTGCGAATGAGGCTCGAGGGGATCGGCTTCGGGTTCGTCGTCCCGATCTACTTCGTCGTCACCGGAATGAACTTCGACCTCGACAGCCTGCTGACGGTGAGCGGCCTCGCACTCGCCGGGCTCTTCCTCGGTCTCCTTCTTGTCGTCCGCGGCACGTCGGCGCTGCTCTGGTTTCGCGACCTGCCCAGGAGGGACATACTGAGCCTCGCTCTTTTCGGGGCAACCGGGCTGCCGTTGATCGTCGCGATCGTGGGCATCGCTACCGACCGTGGCGCGATCTCTGCGGCTGTCGGTGCGTCGCTCATCGGCGCGGGGATGATCTCCGTGCTCCTCTACCCGCTTCTCGGAACGCGCATTGCCGGTCCGATGGAAGCCCCCGGCCGACACGAGCTGCGCTCGGCGGGCGACACCGGCGAGTACTAGCCCGAGACGTTCACCCAGGTGATCGGTCGCGCTCGATCGACGAGTAGGCGCCCGGTGCGGGAGAATGTCTGGATGAGCGACACTACGGCGGAGTTCTTCGCAGAGCTCGGGCAGCGCGGCCACGAGCCGCTGCTGGCCAAGGGGACGGGCACCCTGCGTTTCGACGTCGTCGACGGAAAGCGCACCGACCGCTGGCTCGTGACGGTCCGAAAGGGCGACATCGGCGTCTCGCGGCGAAACCTCCGCGCGGATTGTGTGGTGCGCGCGGACAAGAGGTTGTTCGAGGCAATCGCGAGCGGCGAGACGAACGCGCTGGCGGCCATGCTGCGCGGAGCGGTGACCGTCGAGGGCACGGTCACGATGCTCGTGCTCTTCCAGCGGCTCTTCCCCGGACCACCGAAGTCGCGCCGGAGACACACCGCCGGGTATGCGAGGCGGACGAAATGAGCGAGCTCGTCCAGATCCTCGACGGCAACACGTTCGTCGTCAGCGACTCGAGCGGCGACATCGAGGCGTCGATGACCGACCCGACGGGCCTCTTCTCGTTCGACACGCGATTCTTGTCGAAGTGGATCCTGACCCTGAACGGCCAGCGCCTGAACCCGCTCTCCGTCGACGACCTGCAGTACTTCGAGACGCGCTTCTTCCTCGTCCCGGGAACGGGAACCGTGTACATCGACGCGAAGACCTCTGTCATTCGCCAGCGCGCTGTCGGAGACGGCTTCCACGAGGAGCTCACGATCCTGAACCACGACGCCAAGCCGATCGACCTCGTGGTGCGCGTCGAGGCAGGCTGCGACTTCGCCGACCTCTTCGAGGTCAAGGATGCGCTCGCAAAGAAGGGGACGTACTCGTCACGCGTCAAGGACGGGAAGCTGTTGCTGGGCTATCAACGTGAGACGTTTCGACGTCAGACCGTGATCTCTGCGTCCGCTCAGGCCCGGCTCGACAAGAACGGCCTGACCTTCAAGATCCGCATCGAGCCTCACGGCAGCTGGACGACCGATCTGGACGTCGTCACCGCATACGGCGCTGGAGGCACGTACATGCGGCCGAAGTACACGCGTGGGACGAAACGCGCCCGGCCGAGCATGCAGGTCGGGCTCGAGAAGTGGATCGCAGATGCGCCGCAATTGGAATGCGACTCCGACGAGCTGAAGGTGACGTACCGGCGCAGCCTCATAGATCTCGCCGCGCTCCGGTTCGCGCCGCCGGTCGCCGGGGGGCGAAGCCTGCCTGCGGCAGGCCTTCCGTGGTTCATGACGATGTTCGGTCGGGACAGCATCTTCACGAGTCTCCAGGCACTGCCGTTCACGCCCGAGCTCGCGGCGACGACGTTGCTCGCGCTCGGCAGCTGGCAGGGAAGCCGGGTCGACGACTTCCGCGACGAGGATCCGGGCCGGATCCTCCACGAGATGCGGTACGGCGAGATGACCGCCTTCGAGGAGCGGCCGCATTCGCCGTACTACGGCTGCGCCGACGCAACGCCGCTCTATGTCGTGTTGCTCGACGAGTACGAGCGCTGGACCGGCGATCGGAAGCTCGTCCGCGATCTCGAGCACGAAGCCCGCCGTGCACTCAACTGGATCGACGAGTACGCGGACCTCCTCGACACGGGCTACATCTGGTATCAGCGCCGCAACGAGAAGACAGGGCTCGAGAACCAGTGCTGGAAGGACTCGTGGGACTCGATCTCGTACCGCGATGGTCGGCTCCCGGGGTTCCCGCGGGCGACCTGCGAGCTGCAGGGATACGCCTACGACGCGAAGATGCGCGGCGCGCGCCTCGCCCGCCTCGTCTGGAAGGACCCGGAGCTCGCGGACAGGCTCGAGAAGGAAGCTGCGGATCTCAAGCGCCGCTTCAACCGGGACTTCTGGGTCTCGGACGGCGAGTACTTCGCACTCGCTCTCGACCCGGACGGCAACAAGGTCGATGCGCTGTCCTCGAACAACGGGCATCTGCTCTGGAGCGGAATCGTCGAGAAGTCGAAGGCGGCTGCTGTAGCGCGGAACCTGATGGGATCACGTCTCTATTCCGGCTGGGGCGTGCGTACGCTCGCGTCGGGTGAGGGCCGCTACAACCCGATCGGGTACCACGTCGGCACCGTCTGGCCATTCGACAACTCGTTCATCGCCTGGGGGCTGCGGCGGTACGGGTTCAAGGACGAGGCGGCGCAGATCGCGTCCGGGATCCTCGATGCGGCGGAGCTCTTCGGCGGCCGCCTTCCGGAGGCGTTCGGCGGCTACGACCGGCGCTCAGACCAAGTATCCCGTGCAGTATCCGACGGCATGCAGCCCGCAGGCGTGGTCGACCGGGACGCCGCTTCTCCTGTTGCGGACGATGCTCGGGCTGGAGCCACACGGCGAGCACCTCATCGTGGAACCGGCGCTCCCCCGGAGCATCGGGCACCTCGAGCTGCTCGACATCCCCGGTCGCTGGGGGCGAATCGACGCCTTCGGTCGCGGCCGGGTGGATGTCGAGAAAAAGCGAGCGGCGCGGCACTAGGCGAGCGAGCGTGGAGCGTCCCGGCCGCTGCTCGAGATCCACCAGGTGAGCGGGTGTCGCGAGCATCGTCTGCCTCGAGCCGATGACCGCGCGGACGAACGCGCTCGTCTCCGGCGCGTGCCCAGCTGTGCGGCCGGGAGAGGTCTTTACCGCTCGGTTCCGGATCCGCCCGGAGCGGATAGCGTCTCGCTGACGTCGCCGTTCGTCTCGCGTCGCTTGGCCGCCGTTCGTCTGCGTCGACCAAGCTGATCACCGGCAAGCATGGCCGCGCCGACTGCGCCCGAGAGATCTCCGAGCTCTGTGCGGAGCACGACGGGCGGCTCGTCGGGCACGAAGAGGTGAGGCGTCATCTGCTCGACGATCTGATCGACGAACGGTTGGCCAAGGCGATCTCCGAGCCCGCCGCCGACGATGATCGCCTCGAGATCCAGCAGGTTCTGGGCCGACGCCAGTCCGAGGCCCGTCGCCCAGGCCGCGCGATCGATCAATCGCTTCGTCACGGGGTCGCCCTGTGCGAGCGCCCGTGCGTACACACCGGAGCTCAGCCTCGTGCGGCCTCGCTTCTTCATGATCCGGAAGAGACTCGTCTTTTGGCCGCGCTTCACGAGTGTCCGCGCACGCCGCTCCATGCTCACGCGACCTGCATACGCCTCGAGGCAGCCGCGTCGTCCACACGAGCAGCGACGGCCGTTCGGCTTGACCACCATGTGGCCGATCTCGCCGGCGGCGCCTCGTCCGCCGTGGAGGTGAGCCGTCCACGATGAGGCCGCCACCCACGCCGGTACCGATCCAGACTCCGAGCAGGTTCTTGTACGGGCGGCCTGCACCGCGACGGAACTCGCCGAGGACACCGACGCTGACGTCGTTCTTCGATCGTCACCTTCGCCCCGCCCAGCTCCTTGGAGACGAGGGGTCCGAGCTCGACGCGATCGGAGAATCCGGGGACGTTCGCGGCGAGCAGGACGGCTCCGGCTGCGGCGTCGACCTCGCCCGGAGTGCCGATGCCGATTCCGCCGATTCCCGCTTCGCCTCGCGCCCGCCGCTTCGAGCGACGTCCGGATCGTGCCGACGATCGCGTCGATCACGTCGTCGGGCTTCCCGGACTGAGGCGTCAGCACACGAGCGCTGCCCGCGACCTCCTCGTCACGGAGGACCACCGTCTGGATCTTGGTGCCGCCGAGATCGACACCCACCGTCACCCGCGCGGTCGCGGCCATGAACCTCCACTCGAGCTCGTCGCCAGGTCCCACACTAGACGCTTGACCGGAAATTCACGCGGGCCGGATGGCAGCCACAACACGTCGCCGGATCGCCACCCGCGCGCGTCGCACAGGCTTCAAGCCTGCACGACGCGTACGTGCGACGCCCGGCTTGGTCGTGACCGCCCCCGACGGCGCGCCAATTTCCGGTCAAGCATCTAGTCCTGGCGGACGGTGTTGCCACTCCGCTGAGATACTCCGTGCGTGCCGGCGTGGGGGATAAGGCGTGAGCTCGAGCTCGGTAGGGCCGCATTCGCAGAGCGCGGCCATGCCCTCGCCGTTCCCGCCCATCGCGGACTACGCGTTTCTCTCGAACTGCCACACGGGCGCGCTCGTCGCGCCCGACGGCGCGATCGACTGGCTCTGCGTCCCGCGCTTCGATGCGCCGAGCATCTTCGGGAGCATCCTCGATCGCGGCGCAGGGTCGTTCCGGCTCGCACCGTTCGGGATCGACTCATCCGACCCAGCGGACGTACGAGCCGGGAACCAACGTCCTCGTGACGACCTGGAAGACGCCGTCGGGATGGATCGAGGTTCGCGATGCGCTCACGATGGGGCCGACGCAGGGGGAGGACACGATCACGCCCCATACTCGACCGCCTGCGGACGACGACGCGGATCACATGCTCGTGCGCACCGTCGAATGCCTCGACGGTCATGTCGAGATCGAGCTCATCTGCGAGCCGGCTTTCGACTACGGCAGCATGCCCGCGGAGTGGGCCCTCGTTGAAGGCGGTCGCCATGCCGCTGACACGAGCTTCTCGGGGCAGACCTGCGTCTCCGGTCGGATCTCGCGCTCGGGATCGAGGGGAACTGGGTTCGCGCGCGCCACGTGCTCGAGTCGGGAGAGCGCGCCTTCTGCGCGCTCTCGTGGGCTGAGGCGCTGGTGACCCGGAGGACGTCGACGACGCGACGGCCAGGATCTCGGCGACGACACGCTTCTGGCGCTCCTGGCTCGGGCGCGCACGGATCCCGGACCACCGTTGGCGCGATCCGATCCAGCGCTCCGCGCTGGCCATCAAGGGTCTGACGTACATGCCGACCGGGGCGACGGTCGCAGCGCTGACGACGTCGCTTCCGGAAACCCCCGGCGGCGAGCGCAACTGGGACTACCGCTACACGTGGATGCGGGACACGACCTTCACGTTGCAGGCGCTCCACTGGCTCAACCTCGACTGGGAAGCCGAGGAGTTCATGCAGTTCGTCGCCGACGTGGAGCCGACGGAGGACGGCTCGCTCCAGATCATGTACGGGATCGACGGGCGCAGGCAGCTCCCGGAGACGACCCGCGACGACCTTTCCGGCTACGCGGGCGCGCGACCGGTTCGCATCGGCAACGGTGCTTTCGACCAACGCCAGAACGACGTCTTCGGCGCCGTGCTCGACTCCATCCTGCTGCACACGCGGAAGAGCCAGCGCCTTCCGCGCCGGCTCTGGCCGATCGTCGAGACGCAGGCGGAGTGTGCCGCCAGAGTCTGGCGCGAACCCGATCAGGGGATCTGGGAGGCGCGGGGTGCGCCGCAGCACTATGTCTCGTCCAAGCTCATGACCTGGGTCGCACTCGACCGGGCGGGAGAGCTTGCCGAGATCCGCGGCGACTCGGCGCTTGCGGAGAAGTGGCGGGAAACGGCCGAAGAGATCCACGCCGACGTCCTGGAGCACGGGGTGTCGAAACACGGTGTCTTCCGCCAGCACTACGACACGGACGCGCTCGATGCGTCGACGCTGCTTGCGACGAGCCTCGGGTTCCTCCCCGCCGACGACGAGCGTCTGCGGAACACCGTGCTCGCGATCGAGAGCGACCTGACGGAGCACGGGTTCGTGCTCCGCTACCGGACCGAGGAAACCGACGACGGCCTGGCCGGGAAGGAGGGCACGTTCCTCATCTGCTCCTTCTGGCTCGTGTCGGCGCTCGCGATCGTGGGCGAGGTTCAGCGCGCTCGCGATCTCATGGAGCGTCTCTTGCGCATCGCGTCCCCGCTCGGGCTCTATGCGGAGGAGTTCGACGCCGACACGGGCTGCCACCTCGGGAACTTCCCGCAGGCGTTCTCCCATCTCGCGCTGATCGAGGCCGCCGCGCGGATCATCGTGCCCGAGAAGCTCGCGCAGTACTGATAGCCGAGTACTGAAAGCCGGGCTATCCGGACGAGACTTCCTGCGACTCCGTCCCGCCGGTTCCCGAGTCATTGGCCCGAACCAACCTCGTCGTTGGCGATCAGTCGCGCGTACGTCGTTGCGGCCGCCGACATGCCGAAGGCGAAAGAATGCGCTCGCATCGTGGCTACCGACGCTCACCCTGTCGCTTTCCTGGTCGACGTGGACAACACGTTGCTCGACAACGACCGCATCCGGGTCGACATCCAGGAGCATCTCGAGCGGGAGCATGGAGCAGCGTTTCGCGACCGGTACTGGGACGATCCAGGAGCAGCTGTTCGTCGAGCTGGGCTACCGCGACTACCTCGGTGCCGTCCAGCGCCAGTGGCTCGAGGACCCGGACGACATGCGGTCGCATGCGCTGTCCGGGTACCTCCTCGACTACCCCTTCGCCGATCGCGTCTACCCGGGGGCGCTCGAGGTGCTCGCGCGCTTCCGAGCGCTGGGGGCCGACGGTCGTGCTCACGGACGGAGATGCCGTCTTCCAGCCGCACAAGGCCCGGCGTGCCGGCATCCACGAGGCGGTCGGTGGCGACGTGCTCGTCTACATGCACAAGGAGCACGAGCTCGCCGATGTCGAGCGGCGCTACCCGGCCGAGCACTACGTCGTGGTGGACGACAAGCTGCGCATCCTGACGACGGTCAAGAGAGCCTGGGGCGAGCGCGTGACAACCGTCTTCCCGCGGCAGGGGCAGTTCGCCCACGACGCCGAGGTGATCGTGTCGAATCCGCCGGCGGACGTGGCCATCGAGCGCATCGGCGACCTACTTACCTACGATCTGCCGACTTGATCGGAAACCGTCAATGAGGATCGAGCGTGAGAAGCAGCTGGCTGCAGAGGCGGCCGCAGGAGCTCGTCGAGGACGGCATGCTGCTCGGGCTCGGGACGGGCTCGACTGTTGCTTTCCTGCTTCCTGCCCTGGCCGCGCGCGGGCTCGATCTGCGCTGCGTATCGACTTCTCCGGCGACGGAGGAGGCGGCCGCGGCGCTGGGGATCCGCGTCGAGTCGTTCAGCGGGACTGACGCCGTGGCGCGACTGGACATCGCGATCGACGGCGCCGATCAGGTCGAGCCTTCGGGCTGGCTCGTCAAGGGCGGCGGTGCGGCACACACCCGGGAGAAGGCGGTTGCCGCCGCGGCCGACCGGTTCGTCGTCATCGTCTCGTCGGACAAGCTCGTGGAGCGGCTCGCGCCGCCGGTTCCGCTCGAGCTCCTCGAGTACGGCCTGGCCGCGACCGTCCGGCGGCTCGGCGAGGTGACGCTTCGCGACGTGCCACGGAGCCCGGACGGCGGGATCATCGCCGACTACCTACGGGAGTTCGACGATCCCGCGGAGCTCGCCCGACAGCTGTCCACGGCGGTCGGCGTCATCGAGCACGGATTGTTCCCGGCAGCGCTCGTCTCGACGGTTGTCGTCGCGCAAGGCGACCAGCAGGTCGAGATCCGCGACCTGCGCCAGCAGCCGGTCTCTCCGTCTGGGCTTTAGCCGGCCTTGCCGTCGACCCAGAGGCGGAAGCCGCCGAGGAAGGCGTCTTCGTTGTGCCCGAGCCGAACGTTCTCCGGGAGCTTCTCGAGTCGCTCCGCATTACCGCCGCCGAGCACGACGTAGTCGGGCTCGAGCGCGGCGATGAACAGCTCGATCGTCTCGTGCACCGCTTTTCGCCACTTCTTAGGCCCGAGCTTCTTCAGGCCCTGAATTCCGACGTAGTCCTCGTAGGTGGCCTTTCGGTATGGGAGATGACCGAGCTCCATGGGTTCCAGGATCCCGTCGACGATCATCGTCGAGCCGAGACCCGTGCCCAGCCCGAGGAAGAGCATGCGCCCTCCCTGGTAGCTCCCGAGCGCCTGCATGGCCGCGTCGTTCACGACCTTCGTCGGCTTCCCGAACGCCGTCTCGAAGTCGAAGCCGACCCAGCCCGACCCGAGGTTGGCCGGGTCATGGATCACGCGTCCTGCGCGCACCTGGGCGGGCACGCCGGCGGACACGACTTCGTAGCTCCAGTCCTGGGTGCGCTCGAGCACGCCCGCGACTGCCCGGTCGGGTGTGAGCTTGCTTCCGGAGACGAACCGGCGGCGCTCCTGCTCTCCGTTCAGAAGCATCTTCACGTGCGACCCACCGATGTCGACCGCGAGGACGGCAGGTGCGGCCGGATCGGCGGGGGCGGCGTGGTCGCTGTGATCGGCCATCTCGTTCTCCTCTCAGCTTCCGGCTGCTGCCGTGTCTGCGATGACGAGGGCGTTCTCGGAGGAACACGCCCTCCGGGGATCGAGCGGTCGCCTGCCAGAAGTCTGCTGAGTGCGTCGACCTTGTCCTCGCCCGTGACGAGCCAGAGCACCTGCTTCGCCGCGTCCAGCGTCGGATACGTCAACGTCATCCGCTGGTGTCCCTGGTAGGCGCCGGTGACGGCGACGCCGCGATCCATCACCTCGAGCACAGGGTCGCCGGGGACGAGCGACGCCGTATGCCCGTCCGGCCCCAGCCCGAGATGGACGAGGTCGAAGGAGTCCGGTAGGGAACGCGCGTAATCCGCGGCTGCGGCCTCGAGATCCCGCGCGCCGACCGGCATGGCGCGAACGTCGACTGCCCCTCCGGGCGGAAGGCTTGCCTGGAGATGGGTGAGATTCCGATCGGGATCGCCGTCGGGCGCTACCCGCTCGTCCACTTGGTAGATCGTCACCTTCTCCCAGGGCACCTTGCCGACGAGGTGAGCGAACATCGCCCAGGGCGTGCGTCCGCCACTCACCGCGAAGGTGAAGTGCTCGTGGTCCTCGATCGCTGCCCGCGCCTGTTCGGCGAGGTATGCCGCGCCACGTTCGGCGACGGCTTCGGCGTCGGGGAGGACCTCGATCTCTAGCGCCACGCGGCCTAGGCCTTCTTCTCGTCGTGGCCGCCGAACTCCTTGCGCATGGCCGAGAGGAGCTTGTCCGCGAACAGGTCGGCCCCCCGCGACGCGAAGCGCGAGTAGAGCGCGCTGGTGAGCACCGGCGCGGGGACGCCCACGTCGATTGCTGCGGTCGATGTCCAGCGGCCCTCGCCGGAGTCCGAGACGCGTCCCGCGAACCCCTCGAGCGTGGGTGACTCGTACAGCGCCTGCTGCGGTCAGGTCGAGGAGCCAGGAGCCGACGACGCTGCCACGCCGCCAGACCTCTGCGACCTCGGTCGTGTCGATCTCGTACTGGTAGTACTCGGGGTTCTCGAGCGGAGCCGTTTCGGCGTCCATCTCGCGCTGCCGCTTCCCGGCGTCGGCGCTCTTGATGATGCTGAGGCCCTCGGCGTACGCGGCCATGAGGCCGTACTCGATGCCGTTGTGGACCATCTTCACGAAGTGGCCTGCGCCGTTCGGGCCGCAGTGGTAGTACCCATGCTCGGAAGGGCTCGGATCGCCAGTGCGACCGGCTGTTCGGGGAGCATCGCCGACGCCGGGGGCGACCGACGCGAAGATCGGGCTGAGCCGGTCGACGACCTCCTTCTCGCCTCCGATCATCAGGCAGAAGCCGCGCTCGAAGCCCCAGACCCCGCCGCTCGTTCCGACGTCGACGTGATGGATCCCCTTCTCGCCGAGCTCGGCCGCGTGCCGGATGTCGTCGTGGTAGTGCGTGTTGCCGCCGTCGATGATCGCGTCGCCTGGCTCGAGCACCTCGCCGAGCGACGCGATGGTCTTGTCGGTGATCTCGCCTGCTGGCACCATTACCCAGACCGCTCGCGGCTTTTCGAGCTTGGCCACGAAGTCCTCGAGCGAGGTCGAACCGGTGGCACCGTCCGCTTCGAGCGCTTTCACGGCGTCCGGGAAGACGTCGTATCCGACGCACCGGTGCCCGTCCTTCATCAGCCGCCGGACGATCCCGGCGCCCATTCGCCCGAGCCCCACCATTCCGAGTTGCATCGGCGTCTCCGTAGCCACTGACTAGCTCCTTTCGCTGAGGATGTATCGGTCGACGGCGTTCGCGAAGCCGTCTTCTTCATTCGATGTCGTAACGTGTCGCGCGGCGCGGTGGACCTCGCGGCCGCTCTGGCCCATCGCGATCGAGAGGCCCGACTGGGAGAACATGAGGACGTCGTTCGGCATGTCGCCGATCGTCGCGATCTCGTCCTGCGGGATTCCGTACTTCGCCGACAGGAACTTCACGACTCCGCCCTTGTTCGCCTGAGGGTGCGTCACGTCGAGGTAGTAGTCCTGCGAGCGCGACGCTGCCACATGGTCGCCGAACTCGTCATGTGCGGCCTGGGCAGCGGCCGCCACGGCGTCGTGGTCGTCGCTTACGCCGACGATCTTCGCGACGCCGTCTCGTGATGCCGTCGTAGGTCTCGACGAGCGTCGGCGAGAACTGCACCGTGTTCGACTCGTGCGCAACGTGCGGCCCGTCGAGGTCGCGGACGAACCAGTCGGCTCCCTGGTAGACCCAGATGGAGAGGTCGAAGGACTCGAGGAGCTCGATGGTCGGACCCACGATGCTGTCCGGGACGACCCGCTGCTCGATGACTTCCATCTCGGGCTCGACCACGAGGCCGCCGTTGAACGCCGAGAGCGGCGTCTCGAGCGCGAGCGGCTCGATGAGCATGGACATGCCCCTCGGTGGCCGGCCGCTCGTGACCGCGAAGTGGATGCCTGCGTCGTGCAGCTTGTGCACGGCCTCGATCGACCGCGGCGTGAGCTCTTTCTTCATCGTGACGAGGGTTCCGTCGACGTCGGAGAGCAGCAGTCGAATGCTCATCGCATCGCGCGGTAACGGCGGATGAGCGCGTTCGTCGACGAGTCGTGGCCGAGCTCCGGCTCCGAGTCCGTCTCGAGCTCGGGGATGATCCGCTTCGCGAGCACCTTGCCGAGCTCGACGCCCCACTGGTCGAAGGAGTTGATGCCCCAGATCGTGCCCTGCGTGAACACGCTGTGCTCGTACAGAGCGACGAGGGTTCCGAGCGCGTGCGGCGTCAGCTTCTCGGCCAGGATGACGTTCGTCGGGCGGTTGCCCTCGAACACCTTGTGCGGGACGACCTCGTCGGCTGTGCCTTCGGCCCGCACCTCGTCCTCGGTCTTGCCGAACGCGAGCGCCTCGGCCTGCGCGAACACGTTCGACATGAGGATGTCGTGGTGGTCGCGAATGGGGTTGAGCGTCTTGCCGAAGCCGATCAGGTCGACGGGGATGAGCTTCGTTCCCTGGTGGATGAGCTGGTAGAAGCTGTGCTGGCCGTTCGTCCCCGGCTCGCCCCAGTAGACGGCGCCGGTCTCGTAGTCGACGAGGCGGCCGTCGAGCGTCACGTGCTTGCCGTTCGACTCCATCGTCAACTGCTGGAGGTAGGCGGGGAAGCGCTTCAGGTACTGGCTGTACGGCATCACGCCCGACGGTCTGGGCACCGAAGAAGTCCGAGTACCAGACGGACAGCAAGCCCATGAGCGCGGGGAGGTTCCGCTCGAGCGGCGTCGTGCGGAAGTGCTCGTCCATCGCGTGGAAACCGGCGAGGAGCTCCCTGAAGCCGTCGGGCCCGACCGCGAGCATCGTCGAGAGCCCGATCGCCGAGTCCATCGAGTAGCGGCCGCCGACCCAGTCCCAGAAACCGAACATGTTGGCCGTGTCGATGCCGAACGTCGTGACCTCCTCGGCGTTCGTCGAGACGGCGACGAAGTGCTTCGCGATTGCGGACTCGTCGCCGAGCGAGGCGAGCGCCCATTCGCGCGCCGTGTGGGCGTTCGTCATCGTCTCGAGCGTCGTGAACGTCTTCGAGGAGACGATGAACAAGGTCTCGTCCGCCGCGAGATCGTGCGTCGCCTCGGCGAAGTCGGTCGAGTCGACGTTCGAGACGAAGCGGAACGTGAGGTCGCGCTTCGTGTAGTGGCGAAGCGCTTCGTAGGCCATCACCGGGCCGAGATCCGAGCCGCCGATGCCGATGTTGACGATGTTCGCGGATCGGCTTGCCGGTGTGGCCCTTCCACTCGCCCGAGCGCACGCGATCGGAGAATGCCGCCATGCGGTCGAGCACCTCGTGCACGTTGGCCACCACATCGACGCCGTCGACGACGAGTGACGTCCCCTTCGGCATGCGGAGGGCGACGTGGAGCACCGAGCGGTTCTCCGAGGTGTTGATCCGGTCGCCCCGGAACATCGCCTCGGTGCGCTCCGCGAGCCCGGACTCCTCGGCCAGCTGCGAGCAGCAGGCCGAGCGTGTCGTCGGTGATCCGGTTCTTCGAGTAGTCGAGGTAGAGGCCGGCGCCCTCGGCGACGAGGCGCTCGCCTCGCTCGGGGTCGTCTGCGAACAGCCCGCGCAGGTGGAGGTCGCGGATCTCCGCGTGATGCTGCTCGAGGGCCGCCCAGGCCGGGCGTGTCCGGAGCGGCGTCGTGCTCGTCGTCTGCGTCGTGCTCATCGGGACTCCTCCAGCCTCGAGTTCACGCGTGGAGCGCAGTGCTCTGCGTGTCGATGATCGCCATGAGGTCGTTCCAGGACTCGACGAAGCTCGTCGCGGCGTCGGCCTGGAGCTTGGCCGCGAGCGCGTCGACGTCGATCCCGGCCTCGGCATGCTTGGCCAGGGTCGCGTCGGCGTCGCCGCCGTCCGTCGGCATCGGCTCGCCGGCGTGGCCGTGGTCGTAGAAGGCCCGAAGCGTCCCTTCCGGGATCGTGTTGATCGTGAACGGCGCGGCCAGGCACTGCAGGTACAGGGTGTCGGGCGCCTTCGGATCCTTCGTCCCCGTGCTCGCCCACAGCAGCCGCTGCATCCGGGCGCCGGCGTTCTTCAGCCGTTGCCAGCGCTCGGAGTCCATGACCTCGCGGTAGGCCTGGTAGGTCTTGAGCCCCACGGCGAGCGCGAGCGTGTCCTCGAGGTCCGCGGGCACTTTGTCCAGCACCGCCGCGTCCCAGCGCGACATGAAGACGGAAGCGACCGACCCGACCGCGGGGTTGAGCCCCGCGTCGATGCGCCGCTCGACGCCACGCATGTAGGCGTCGGCCGCGGCCCGGTAGTGCTCCGCCGAGAACAGCAAGGTCACGTTCACGGGCACGCCGGCGGCGATCGCCTCCTCGATCGCGGGCAGGCCCTCGGCGGTGCCGGGGATCTTGATGAACAGGTTGTCGCGCCCTGCCTGCTCGTGCAGCGTCTTCGCTGCGTTCACGGTGCTGTTCGCGTCGTACGCGAGGAGCGGCGAGACCTCGAGCGAGACCCAGCCGTCGACGCGGTCCGTGCGCTCGTGGATGTCGCCGAACAGGTCGGCCGCTCGCCGCAGGTCCTCGATGGCGAGCTCGAAGAAGAGTCTCGCGGTCCGTGCCGGTGGACGCCTTCTCGTGGATGGCGTCGTCGTAGCCGCCCGAGGCGATCGCCTTGTCGAAGATCGAAGGATTCGACGTCAGCCCCGTCACGGAGTAGTCGTCGACGTACGTCTGGAGCTGTCCGGAGTCGAGCATCGTGCGCGTGATGTTGTCGAGCCAGAGGCTCTGTCCCAGCTCGTGGAGCTTCTCGGTTGCCTTCATCGACGCCTCCTCTCCTAGTCGCCACGGGCGGCGGCCACGCGCTCGCGCGCGACCTCGGACACCGCATCGGGCGTGAACCCGAACTTCTGGACGAGCAGCTTCAGCGGCGCCGAGGCGCCGAACGTGTGCATCCCGACGATCGCGCCGCCGTCGCCGACGTAGCGATGCCACCCGAGCGTCGAGGCCTGCTCGATGGCGACACGCGCCTTGACCGACGGAGGAAGGACCTCGTCGCGGTACGCCTGCGGCTGGCGGTCGAAGAGCTCGGAGCACGGCATGCTGACGACGCGAGCCTTGATCCCCTCGCCCGCCAGCTCCGTCGCGGGCCGAGAGCGCCAGCCCGACCTCCGAGCCCGTCGCGATCAGGATCACGTCCGGCTCACCGTTCTCGGCGTCGACGAGCACGTAGGCGCCCTTCGTGACCTCCGAGGCGGGCGCCGTCACCGACCGGTCTACGGTCGGCAAGGCCTGTCTCGAGAGGATGAGGACAGCGGGCTCGCGCTTGAGCTGCGCGACGTAGCGCCACGTCTCGGCCACCTCGTTGGCGTCGGCAGGGCGGAACACGAGCAGGCCGGGGATCGCCCGGAGCGAGACGAGGTGCTCGACGGGCTGGTGCGTCGGCCCGTCCTCGCCGACCCCGATCGAGTCGTGCGTGAAGATGTGCACGACCGGGATCTCCATCAACGCCGAGAGCCGGATCGCGCCGCGGGCGTAGTCGGAGAAGATCAGGAATCCCGACCAGAACGGTCGCAGCTTCGACACCGCCATGCCGTTGGCCATTGCAGCCGAGGCGTGCTCCCGGATCCCGAAGTGGAAGTTGCGTCCGCTGCGGTCGTCCGGCTCGAAGTCACCGGCGCCGTCGAAGGTCAGCCGCGTCTTTGTCGAAGGCGCCAGGTCGGCGGCGCCGCCGAGGAGCCACGGCACACGCTTCGCGACCGCGTTCAGCACCTGCCCTGAAGAGTCGCGACTCGCGATTCCCTTCGGATCCGCCGGGAACACCGGGATCCCGGAGTCCCAGCCGGCCGGGAGTTCTCGGCGCTGGATTTGCTCGACCTCGTCGGCCAGGTCGGGATGGGCCGAGCGGTATCCTCCAGCGTCGCCTCCCAGGCCTCGCGCGCCTCCTTCCCTCGGGCCCCGATTCCGTCGGCGA
>CAVWPL010000014.1:0-44208 GCA_963756925.1 uncultured Actinomycetes bacterium
GACCCGGAAACGTCAGCACGTTCCCGGCCCGTCGTCGCAGGGACCTGGATCTCGACATGCCGCGCAGGCGAGAGCGCCTTCTCCACGTACAGCGACGCCGTCGCCGAAGGCGGCGTCCGCCTCGGCGCCGCAGCCGCGTACGCAACCTCGAGCTCGTCCTCCGACTCGACCGTCCGCATGCCCTTCCCGCCCCCGCCGGAGCCGCCTTGAGCAGGACCGGGAACCCGGCCTCCGACGGCGCCCGCGCGCTCCTCGAGGCTCGCCGCTCCGTCGCTGCCCGGCACGAGCGGCACGCCGGCGGCGTGCACTTCGCGCTTCGCCAGGACCTTGTCGCCCATCCGCTCCATGACCTCCGCTACGATGGCCCGATGAGACGAGATCCCGATTCCTCGCAGGCCCGCACGAACGCAGGGTTCTCCGCGAGGAATCCGTAGCCGGGGTGCACGCCTCGCACCCGGTCGTCTCGGCGGCGGCGACGATGTCGGGATGCGCAGGTAGCTCTCGGCCGCGGCCGGCGGACCGATGCACACCGAGCGGTCCGCGAGCGCGACATGCATCGCGTCCCGCGTCGGCCGTCGAGTACACGGCGACGGCCTCGATGCCGAGCTCGTGGAGGCGCGGATGACGCGGACGGCGATCTCGCCCCGGTTCGCGACGAGGACCCGTGGAGAACGCAGCGCACTAGACCGCCGGCGGCGCGAGAACCGGCTCGATCTCGAACAGGAGCTGTCCGAACTCGACCGGCTGCGCGTTCTCGATGTGGATCGAGCGCACCGTCCCTGCGACCTCGGCCTTGAGCTCGTTGAAGAGCTTCATCGCCTCGAGCAGGCAGAGCGTCTGACCCGGGACGACGGTGTCGCCGACGTCCACGAACGCGGGAGCCCCGGGGTTCGGGCGCGGAAGAAACGCCGACCATCGGCGACTCGACCCGGACGATGCCGTCGCCTGCGGGCGCCCGTCGACCCGGCGGGCGTCGATCCCGAGCCTCGGTCGCGCCGACGGGAGCGCAGCGCCGGGAAGCGAGCGGCTCGTCGGCCCGCCGCACCGAGACGCGCATCCCCTCGTCCTCGATCTCGATCTCGCCCACGCCGCTCTCCTGGACGATCTTCACGAGCTCGCGGATGCGCTCCCCCCGCTCGGCGTCGGCGTCCTCGGCGATGAGCACGGTCTCGCGAGAGTGGCGCGCGCGGATCATGCGCAGGAGCTCCTCCGCGTCGGACCCGAACATCGCGATGAGCACGAGCTCCTCTTCGCTCGCCGCCAGGCCCTCGGCGGCCTCGCGCACGTCCTCCGCGGTAGAGGCTCGTCGTCGACGCATCCGCACCGCGGCGCGAGGAGCTCGACGGCGCGCTCGACGCGTGGGATCGATCGGCTCCGGCGTGACCCCGTATGCGCCCTGGACGAGCGCGCGGAACTCGTCGATCACGCTGCCGTAGCGCCGGGCCTCGAGCACATGGAGGAGCGCCTGGCTCGCGAGGATCTGTCCGATCGGCGCGGCCAGCGGCGGCCACCCGGCCTCGGCGCGCACCTTGCCCGACCTCCTCGAGCACCTCTTCGAGGCGATCGCGCGGCCGTGTGAGCGCGCAGGTGGACGTCGAGCGCCGCGACGAGGCCCGACGGCAGGTCGTACTCGGCCGCGCGCACGGCGATCCGCGGCGCGACCGGCGACACCGGCTCGTCCCCGATGTGCTCGTCGATGACGTCGGACGCCTCCCAGAGCCGGTCGGTCTCGAGCCCGGTCGCCTGCCCGAGGCCCTCGAGCGACTCGGCGAGCGACTCGCCGGAGACGCGGTGCAGCGTGAGCGCGAGCGGGTACACGGTCGTCGCGACGAGGTCCGCGCCCGGCCTCGACGGCGGCGAGCGCGGAGGCAAGGCCGGTGCCGGCCGAGCCCTGGACGTAGAAGCCGACGGGCAGCCCGCTCGCCTCCTTGATCCGCGCGACGAGCTCCTGCGCGCGGTGCGGGAAGAGCGCGCCCGTCGGGTCGTTGACGATGACGCGGCGTTGCACCGAGATCGGGAGCTTGCGCGCCTGCTCGACGAGCGTGTCGGTCTCGCCCGTGCGCCCTGGGCTGTAGACGAGACCCGCGTGGAAGGCGCCGCCCGGCATCGTGATCGCAGCTCCCGCCTCGCGGAGGTTCGAGACGTCGTTCAGCGGGTCGTGGAGCCGGAAGACCTCGATCCCGTTCTCGGCCGCGCAGGAGACGAACCGGCCGACGATGTCTCCGCTCGACGGGCTGCGAGCCGACGAGGAAGCGCCCGCGCAGCGCGATCCCGAGCGGGGTCGAGACGCGCGCCTTGATCGCGCGGATCCGCTCCCAGGGGGTCTCCACGCGCCGCCTGACCGTCGCGTCGAAGACACCGCCGCCCGAGACCTCGAGACATGCGAAGCCCGCCTCGTCGAGGATCTCGGCCACACGCAGGATCTCCGCGGTCGGCAGAGCACCCGCGAGCGGCTCCTGGGAGAGGAGCCGGATGGTCGTGTCGACGAGCCTGGGCACGGCTCTGGACCTTACCGCCCGCGCCAGCAGCACCGCCGCTCAGGCGCGGCAGATGTAGCGGCCCTCGCGGGGGTCGACCTTGATCCGCTCGCCGGTGTCCACGAAGAGCGGAACCTGCACGACCGCGCCGGTCTCGAGGGTCGCCGGCTTCGTCACGTTCGAGACGGTGTCGCCCCTCACGGCCGGCTCGGTCTCGGTGACGGTGAGCTCGACGGACGCCGGCAGCTGCAGTCCGGCCGGCTTGCCGTCGACCGCCAGCATCTGCACCGAGCTCGACGGCGCGAGGTACGCGAGCGCGTCCGCGACCTCGGCGTGCGGCAGGCCGAACTGGTCGTACGTCTCCTCGTCCATGAAGTGCGCCTCGCTGCCGTCGTCGTAGAGGTACTGGACGCTCTTGACCTCGGTGTGGACGCGCGCGAAGCGCTCGCCGGCGCGGAACGTCCGGTCGACGACCGCGCCGCTCTCGAGCGCCTTCAGCTTCGTGCGCACGAACGCGCCGCCCTTGCCGGGCTTCACGTGCTGGAACTCGACGATGCGCCAGACACCGCCGTCGAGCTCGATGTGCATCCCGTTCCGGAACTGGTTCGTGTTGACGGTCTCTGCCATGGCCGGCGGTCGAGTGTAGTTATCAGTCGACGGTGAGCAGCTCCTTCGTGAACTGCGTCAGGCGCTCGCGGCCGTCCGCCGTGACGAGCACGAGGTCCTCGATCCGGACGCCGCCCTCGCCCGGGACGTAGATCCCGGGCTCGACCGAGACGACGTTCCCGGGCTCGAGCACGTCGGTCGACTCCGGTCGCAGCGTCGGGCCCTCGTGGATCTGGATCCCGACGCCGTGGCCGAGCCCGTGTCCGTACGCCCAGCCGAGCCCGGCCGCCTCGATCGGCTGCGCGCGACGCGGCGTCGGCGTCCCGCCCGTCACGCCAGGGGCGACCGCTGCAAGCCCGGCGAGCTGCGCCTCGAGGCAGAGCGCGTAGAGCTCGGCGAGGCGGTCTGGGATCGCCCCGACCGCGAACGTGCGCGTGCAGTCGGAGCAGTAGCCGTCGACGACGCAGCCGGCGTCGACCGTCACGAGCACGCCTTCCGGCGATCGGCGCGGTCTCCCGGCACGGCATGCGGCGACGGTCGCCGTCTCGCCGGCCGCGACGACGGTCGGAAACGAGACGCCCTCCGCCCCCGCCTCCCGGAAGCTGCGCTCGACCCACCACACGAGCTCGCGCTCGGTTCGACCGCTGAAGCGCTCCGCCGCAAGCGCGGCGAAGACCTCGTCCGACAGCGCAGCCGGCCCGGCGCATGATCGCGATCTCCTGCGTCGTCCTTCACGGCGCGCAGCGACTCGACGAGGCCGCGCGACGGCATCGGGCTCGACGCCGGCGTCGGCGAGCGTCGCGGTATCCGAGCGAACGGCAGGTTCGCCTCCTCGAACATGATCCGCCGGCCCGCTCAGCTGCTCGCCGATCGCGGGCAGCAGGCCGCGCGGCGGTCTCGACGAAGGTCACGCCCTCGACCTCGCGGCCGCGAGCCGCGTAGCGGAAGTCCGCGAAGAGCGTCGCGCTGCCGTCGGGCTCGACGAGCACCGCCGCGTTCGAGCTCTGGAGGCCCGGTGAGATAGCGGACGTTCGCCTGGCCTCCGAGGACGTACGGCGGGCCGGCGACGAGCAGCGGCTCCTCGAGGAGCGCGGCCAGCCGCTCGATCCGCGTCACGCGGCGCCTTCTGCGACCAGGAACTCGAGCGCCTCGCGGTAGCCCTCGGGCCCCTTGCCGACGATCCTCGCCGCGGCGAGGCCGTCGAGCACGGAGAACCGCCGCCACTCCTCGCGCGCGTCGATGTCCGAGAGGTGCACCTCGACGAACGGCACCGTGAAGAGCTCGACGGCGTCGTGGATCGCCCAGGAGTAGTGCGTCCACGCGCCCGGGGTTGGCGATCACGCCGTCGGCCCAGTCGAGCGCGTCGTGGCACCAGTCGACGAACTCGCCCTCGTGGTTCGTCTGCCGGCAGCGAACCGTGCAGCCGATCTCGTTCGCCCACTGGTAGATCTGCGTCTCGAGCTCGGAGAGCGTGATCCCGCCGTACGATCTCCGGATCACGCCGTCCGAGCGCGTCGAGATTGACGCCGTTCAGGACGACGATTCGCACCGCGCGACCCTATGCGATCAGCGAGTCGAGGGCCGACGCGGACATCTGCGGGCGGGACCTCGACGCCCCAGCGCGGCTGTCCCGGCGCCTCGAGGAGGACGAGTCGCGGTGCGTCCGCCGACGCTCTTCTTGTCGCGTGCGAGCGCCGCCCAGGCGGCGTCGCGATCGACGTGCGACCGGCTCGGGTGCGAGCAGTCCTCCACGACGCGCGCCTCGTCGCTCGAGCCCGGAGAGGCGGAGCGCCGCGAGGAGGCCGAGCGCGACGGCACGTCCGTGCGGGAGCGCGAACCCGGACGCCGCCTCGAGCGCGTGGGCGAAGGTGTGGCCGAGGTTGAGCTGGGCGCGCTCGCCTCGGTCGAGCGGGTCGCGGAGGCAGACGCGCGGCCTTGAACGCCGCGCACCGCCGGACCTGTCGCGCACGTCTCGAGCTCCCACAGCGGCTCGCCAGCGAGGAGGCCGGTCTTGACGACCTCGGCCAGACCGTTCGCTGCTCGCTCGTCAGGGCAGCGTCTCGAGCAGCGTCGGGTCGATGACGTCGCGGCGGGCCAGTGGAACGCGCCGACGAGGTTCTTGCCCTCCGGCGAGATCGATCGCCGGTCTTCCCGCCGATCGCCGCGTCGACCTGGCCGACGAGCGTCGACGGCACCGGGACCCAGGCGATGCCCCGCAGGTACGTCGCAGCGACGAACCCGGCGAGGTCGGTGGTCGACCCGCCTCCGAGCGCGACGAGCGTGCCAGGCGCGGTCGAGCCGCAGCCGCGCCAGAGCCGCTCGGCCTCGTCCAGCGTCTTCGCCGCCGCGCCGGCTGGCACGAGGTGCGTCGCCTGCGATCGCCGTGCAGGCTCGGCGACGTCGCGTCGTCCGAGCGCACGACTGCGTCTCCGGCGCGACCTCGCCGCTGCGGACGCGAACGCGGATGCCCGCAGCCGCGAGGACCGCGCCGTCGACGTCCGTGCGCGCGTGCGTCCGCAGCCTGCTCGTACAGCGGCCTCCGTTCCTCGAAGAGCGCGTCGAACGCTGGCGCGATCCGGCGCGAGCGGCCGGTCGCTCCCCGCGACCCGCTCCCACGCCTCGTCGAGCGGTCGTCTCGAGGAGGACCGTGAACGCGCTCTCGCGCAGCGCCGCGCGCGTTCGCTCCGAGCCGAGAGCGCCGCCGCCGAG
Source organism: uncultured Actinomycetes bacterium (assembly GCA_963756925.1). Lineage (GTDB taxonomy): Bacteria > Actinomycetota > Thermoleophilia > Gaiellales > Gaiellaceae > GMQP-bins7. The sequence goes on from CAVWPL010000014.1 coordinate 5,793, forward strand.
CTCGACGACGACAGCGGTCCGCGCGGCCGAGGACGTCGGCGGCCGCCGTCCTCCTCGAGCTGCCGGAACTCCGCCTCGCCACGGTCTCGAAGAGATCGGCGACAGACGTTCCCGCCTCGTCCTCGACGAGCGCGTCGACGGAGACGAACGGGCGGCCGAGGCGCTGCGGCCAGCTCCGGGCCGAGCGTCGACTTGCCCGCGCCCATGAAGCCGACGAGCGCCACGTGGCGATCGAGCGCGTTCAGGGTCGCGCCAGGCGATGCGCTCCAGGTAGGCGCGATGTGCGCGCGACGAAGTCGCGAAGCGCGTCGCCGCCGTACTTCTCGCGCGCGGCGCGCGCGAGCTCCCAGGCGACGGCGGCCTCGGCGACGACCGCCAGCGCCTCGACCGCCTGCACGTCGCTCCGCTCGACGAGCGCCTCGCCGGGCTCGCCCGTCTCGAGGTCGACGCTGCGGAGCGGCCTGCATCAGCGTCGGCAGCGGCTTCATCGCCGCCCTGACGACGACCGGCTCGCCGTTCGAGACCCCGGCCTCGATCCCGCCTGCGCGGTTGGTCGATCGGCGCCGGTCCGGCTCGATCTCGTCGTGCGCCTCGCGAGCCGCGAAGTCGCGCGAGCGCGAGCCCGTCGCCGATCTCGACGGCCTTGACCGCCTGGATCCCCATGAGCGCGCCGGCGAGGCGCGCGTCGAGCCGGTCGCGCTTCTCGGCGTACGAGCCGAGCCCCGGCGGCACGCCGTCGGCGACGACCTCGACGACTGCCTCCGAGCGTGTCGCGGTCGGCGCGTGCCGCGTCAGTGGCGGCGCTCATCGCCTCCTCGTCGGTCTCCCCACCGATCTCGAGCACGCGCCCGGAGACGGTGACGCCGATCTCCGCGAGCAGCGACTTGGCGACCGCTCCCGCGGCGACCTGGCTCGCCGTCTGGCGCGCGCTCGCGCGCTCGAGCGCGTTCCGCACGTCGTCGTGCCCGTACTTCAGCGCGCCGGCGAGATCGGCATGCCCGGGTCGCGGGAGGGTCACCGCCTCGATCGCCCTTCCCGGCTGGCTCGCCGCGCGGGCGGCCACGGGCTCATCCCCCACGCCCAGTTCTCGTGATCGCGGTTGCGGATGACGAGCGCGAGCGGCGTCCCGAGCGTCATGCCGTGGCGGAGTCCTGCGAGCACCTCGACCTCGTCCGCCTCGAGCTGCTGGCGCGGGCTGCGGCCGTAGCCGGCGCGCCGCCGGCGCAGGTCGTCGTCGATCGCGTCCCGGTCGAGCCGGAGACCCGCGGGCAGCCCGGTCAGGATCGCGACGAGCGCGGGGCCGTGCGATTCGCCGGCCGTCGTGAGCTCGAGCGTCACGCGCAGCGTAGAGCCTAGTACGCGGTGCTCTCGACTGCAGTCGGCTCGACCGGCATGACATCGCCGGAGCAGCCCGGTCCAGAGCTCGAACGACGCCGCTCCCTGCGCGACGAGCACCTCGAGTCCGGAGACGACCGCGCGCCCGCACGCGCGCTGCCGCGCCGTCGCCGTCTCCGGGTACGGGAGGTCGACGAGCGTCTGGCCCGGGCCGAGCTCGACGAGCACCTCGTCCGCTCGCCGCCGTCGCGTTGACGACGAGGTCGGCATCGCCGCGTCGGGCGGCCAGTCGCCGCGTCGCGAGAACTGGCGCGCGTGCGGCAGCGCCTGCACGAACGCCGTTGCGGCGCCGCCGTCTCCGAGCACGACCGGCCGCTCGGCGCTGAGCCCGTCGAGGATCGCCGCGTCGGTCGTCCACCCTTCGACGGCGCCGTCGCGCACGACGAGCGTGTTCACCGAGGGTGCGTCCGTCTCGCAGAGCGCCGGCGACCGCGAGCTTGTGCGGCGCGGTCACGTTGGCGCCCACGAAGCCGAGCGCCGCGAGCCCGCGCACGGCCTCGGCGAGCCGCTCGGGTGGCGTCGGGAGCGGCACGTACGCCCAGTCGAGCCCGAGCGCCGCGAAGGCGGCGTTGTGCATCTGCGGCGAGAGCGAGTGCTCGACCGGCCAGCCGATGATCCCGACGAGCCGCGTCGACCCCGAGATCTCCGTCGCACGAGCGGCAGTATCCACTCGAAGCGACGACCCGCCGGAGCGGGCCGTCTGTGAATTCCCGAGAGCAGGGAGCCACCCTGCATCGCACGCCTGACACAGGACACGATAGACAATGCCGTCGGGCGCAAGAAGTCTGCGACGGCGAGAGCGCCCGACGGCGGGTTCGCCACGCCCAAACGCTCTCGCCGGCCGTCAGCCCTGCGGCGGAGGGCGCCGGACTCGAACCGGATCCGGTGGCGAACCGGACGCCTCGCTCGTCAGGCGTGCGACCCACCTCGGGTCTTCACCCTCCGCTCGATTCGACCATACGGACCGCCTGGGCACGCGATAGACGCGGATTCGGCCAGGTCCCGCGGAGCCATGTCTCGATGCGCCCGACCCAGGTGACAAGTCCGAGCGGACTCGCGCCTCCGATCAACGCGCGGGTCAGCAGCCGAAGCCGTACTCGCACTTCTTGCGGAAGAACTCGGACTCGCTCGCGGTGAAGAAGTGGTGGACGCCGTCCGGCTTGCGCACGAAGTAGAGGTAGTCCACGCCGGCCGGATGGGCCGCTGCCTGGATCGAGGCGAGACCCGGGTTCGAGATCGGCGTCGGCGGCAGCCCGAGCCGGTTTCGGGTGTTGTACGGATTGTTGCTCGTGAGATCCGACTGCCGGAGCGGCTCGGTTCCCGGCACGTTCCGCCCGTACCGGATCGTCGCGTCGATCCCGAGCGGCATCCCGATGCCGGAGCCGGTTGTAGATCACCGCCGCGACCAGCCTTCGCTCCTCGGGCGCGACGGTCTCCTTCTCGACCATCGACGCGATGATGAGGATGTCGTACGGCGTGAGGTTCTTCGACCGCGCGTAGCCGCAGGTCGACCTTCCGCCACTGCCGGCGAAAGTGCGAGAGCTGGTCGCGCACGAGCTTCCGCGCGGTCGTCAGCTTCGTGAACTCGTAGGTCGCCGGGAAGAGGAACCCTCGATCGAGCCCCCTGGCCAGTCCTTCCTGAATGCGGGCGGGGGCACCGCCGCCGCGCTCGCGAGCAGGTAGCCCGAGCGAGTCAGCCGAGGCGTCACAGCGCGCTCGTCGATCGCGATCTCGCGCACCGCAGCGACGCGGTCGGCCATCTCGCTCCTCGTGAAGCCCTCCGGGAAGATGACGCGCAGGCGCGCGAGCGGCGGCGCGGTCTCAGCTGGGGGCGGGTCTGCCTCGCTCTGACACGCGGACGCGCCGAGAACGACGGCCAGGAGCAGGACCCGACCCACCTTCGCGGTCCACGCGTGCCGTCCGGTCGGTCGTCGTCGAGGTGTCGTCAGGACGGGTTTGCGCTCTTCCATGCGAGGTAGCTGTCGAGCAGATGCGCCGCCGCGCGCGCGTCCTCGGGGAAGTCTCCCGGGGTCTGCGCCGCAAGGGTGGTCGTGAAGCGCTCATCGTACGTCTCGACCGGGACATCGAGGACGGCCCCGAGCGCCGCGACGAACTGGTCCGTCTCGAGCGCCTGGCTTCCTCGCTCCCCTCGGAGCGTGAGCGGGAGGCCCACGATCACGAGCTCGGCCTCATGTCTCGACGACGAGGTCTCGAATCTGCGCCAGGCCGGCTCGCGGTCCCTGCCCGGTCGACGACGCCGAGCGGTCGTCGCGATCGTGCCCGTGGCATCCGAGACGGCGACGCCCGTGCGCGCGGCGCCGTAGTCGAGCGCCAGGACCCTCACTGCAGAGCGCCGACGATCAGGCGCTCCGCCTCGGCGAGGGCGTCGGAGAGCTTCTCCGGGTCCTTCCCGCCGGCGCGTGCCATCGTCGAGCGACCACCGCCACCTCCGCCGACGATCGCCGCCGCCTTGCTTGACGACATCCGCCGCGCTCACCCGCTCGGCCACCGACTCGTCGAAGTTCGCGACGAGATGCACCGCGCCGTCTTCCCGCGATCCGAGGACCACCGCGGCCGGCGCATGCTTCTGCTTGAACCGGTCGGAGAGGTCGAGGAGCGCGTCGGCGTCGAGCCCGTCGACGGACTGGACGATCACGTTCACGCCGCTTTCGACGCGAACCTCGGCGTCAGGGGCACTCTGCGCGCTCGCCGCCGGGCTGACCGGGGGCTTCTTCTGCTCCTTTCGCAGCGTCTCGATCTCTGCACGAAGGCCGGCAGCCGCGCGAGCGCCCTCGTCCAGATACGCCCACGCCTCGCCCGAGGTCACGGCCTCGATTCGCCTCACACCGGCGCCGACCGAGCCCTCCGAGAGGATCACGAACGGCCCGACCTCGGCCGTCGAGCTGACGTGCGTACCGCCGCAGAGCTCGGTCGAGAAGCCCGGGATCTCGACGACCCGGACGATGTCCCCGTACTTCTCGCCGAAGAGCATCATCGCCCCGAGGCGACGCGCCTCGTCGATCGGCGTCTCGAACACGTGCACGGCGAGGTTCTCGAAGACCTTCTCGTTGACGATGCGCTCGACACGATCACGTTCGTCTGCCGTCAGCGCCTGCTCGTGGGTGAAGTCGAAGCGAAGCTTGTCCGGACGCACCGCGGATCCCGCCTGACGCACGTGCTCGCCGAGAACCTCGCGCAGCGCCTGGTGGAGGAGGTGCGTCCCGGTGTGGTTCGCCATCGTCGGAAAGCGCACGCCCCAGGGGACGACGGCGCGGACGCGGTCTCCCTCCGAGAACCCGACGCCCCGCAAGAGCAGCGCCTGGTCGTCGCCGAACCGGTACGCGTCGACGAGCTCGCGCGCGTCGCTGCGCCCGGCCGTCGCGTCGTCGAGCTCGATAACCCGTGGTCGGTCACCTGTCCCCCGCTGGCCGGATAGAACGGCGACTCGCGCAACTTGGCGAGGAAGAGCCCGTCCTCGACCTGCTCGAGCGCTCCGATCTGCGTCAAGACGTCCGTCTTCGAAGTAGCCGACGAACTCCGTCTCGAACCCGGCTCCGCGGGCGAACTCGGCGGCCCGCTGCAGGTCGCCCTCGACCGCGGCTCGCGAGACGTCTCGGTGCCGCTCCATCTCTGCCTGGTAGCCGTCGACGTCGACCGGCTGTCCTCGTTCCTCGGCGAGCTCGACCGTGAGCTCCAGCGGGAAGCCGTAGGTCGCGGCCAGCGTGAACGCCTGCTCGCCCGAGATCGCCTCGTCCGAGCCGAGCTCCTCGAAGAGCTTGAGGCCGCGCTCGAGTGTCTCTCCGAAGCGCTCCTCCTCGAGCCGCAGGACGCGCTCGATCTCGTCGGCCCGCGCGGACAGCTCCGGGTACGCGTCGCCCATCTGCCCGACGACGACGCCGGAGAGCCGGTGGACGTCGTGAAGCCCGATCCGCTGCGCCTGCTGGATTGCGCGGCGGATGATCCGGCGCAGGACGTAACCGCGCCCCTCGTTCGAGGGCGTGACGCCGTCGGCGACGAGGAACGTCATGCCGCGGCTGTGGTCGGCGAGCACCCGATGCGCTTTCGTCGCAGCCGCCGAGTCACCGTACGCGACGCCGGACTCGGCAGCGATCCAGTCCATGATCTGCTGGTAGCCGTCCGTCTCGTAGACAGTTCTGACGTCCTGCAGGATGGCCGCACCGCGCTCTAGGCCGAGCCCCGTGTCGATGTTCTGCTTCGGCAGGGGTGTCAGCGTGCCGTCCGCGTGCAGCTCGTACGACATGAAGACGAGGTTCCAGAACTCGAGGAAGCGGTCACACCGCGGGCATGCCGGGGCGCAGTCTGGCTCGCCGCAGCCGTACTCGACGCCCCAGTCCCAGTAGATCTCGGAATCCGGGCCGCAGGGACCCGGCCCGCCGACCGACCAGAAGTTCTCGGACGTCGGGAGCGCGACGATCCGCTCGCTCGGCATGCCGACTCTCTGCCACAGGTCGATCGCGACCTCGTCGGGGCCGAGCCTCAGCTGCGGATCGCCGGCATGCACCGTCACCCACACCCGCTCCCAGTCGAGCTGCATGTGCTCCTGCACGAACTCGCGCGCAAACTCGATAGCGCCTTCCTTGAAGTACTGCGCCGAACGAGAAGTTCCCGAGCATCTCGAAGAGGGTGAGGTGGTGGCCGTCGAGCCCGACCTCGTCGATGTCGACGGTCCGGAAGACCTTCTGTGAGAGCGTGGTCAGCGGCGCTGGCGGCGGCTCGAGACCGAGGAAGAACGGCATCTGCGGCTGCATTCCCGCGGAGACGAGCAGCGTCGAGTCGTCGCCGGCGCGTGGGACGAGTGAGTACGACGGACAGCGCAGGTGGCCCCGTTCCTCGAAGAACGAGAGATAGCCCTCACGCAGCTCGGCGGTCGTCCTCATGCCGGGATTCTACGAGCGCGGTCGCGGAGCCCGGCGCGACCTCACGGGCCGTCAGGCCGGGGGCGGGGCGGTCGGGCGTGCCACCGTCGGTCGGCCGGCGATCCTGCTCGCCGCAGCTCCTCGTCGAGCTCGTCCTCGCGGCGGCGGGCGGCTTCCTTTGCGACGTTCATCGCCTCACCCGGATCCTTCCGTGCGCGGAAGGCGGAGAAGCCGTGCGAGATGGCCGCCGCGAGACCGGACACCTTCTTGACGGGAGTCGTGATCGCCGTGGACACGGCGCGAACTGCGGTGTCGGCGCTCTCCGCGATCGAAACCGCGCTGTCCGTCACCGTGTCGAGCTTGTCGAGCTCCCTGTTCACGCGGTCGATCGTTCCCCCGGACTTCTCGATGACCGGGAGCAGCTCCCGCTCCGTGCCGCGGACGAACGACGAGAGCCGGGCGAACGTTCCTCCCAGACGCAGGAGCATGTACGCGAGCCCGGCGCCGCTCGCGACGAAGAACAACGCGAGTGCGTAGTTGAGGATGTCGCTCGAGGTCGAGGCGAGAACGCTCATCGGCCGTGATCCTAGACTTTTTCCGGTTTCACGAAGCGCCCGTCACGACACCTGCGCCGACGACGACGTCACCGTCGTAGAGAGCGGCGATCTGGCCCGTGCGCTACCGCGTCGGACGGCTGCTCGAGCTCGAGCGAGAATCCGCGATCCGTCGGTGAGACTGCGGCAAACACGGGCTCGGACCGGTACCGCAGCTTGGCCGCAGCCCTGGAGACGGGTGCATAGAGAACACCCTCGGCGTCGACGCGCGATGCCGCAAGTGCATCGTGCGCGCCGACCGTGACCTGGTTCGAGACCGGATCAGTGCGGAGGACGTAGAGCGGGCGGGCGGCGGCGATTCCCAGCCCGCGCCGCTGTCCCGGCGTGAAGCGCCAGTACCCGTCGTGCCTTCCGACGATCGCGCCGCTCTCGTCGACCACCTCTCCCCGGCGGAGTCGACACCCTGTCGTTCGAGGAACCGGCGGTAGTCGTCGCCCGCGAGGAAGCACGCCTCCTGACTCTCGGGCCGGGAAGCTGCGGGTAACCCGGCGCGGGTGGCCTCTGCGCGCGTCTCGTCCTTCGACTGGTCGCCGAGCGGAAACTCGACGCGGTCGAGAAGCGCGGGGTCGACGGTCGCCAGCATGTACGACTGATCCTTCTGCGGGTCGGCTCCGCGCGCGAGCAAGCGTCGCCCCTCGCGCTCGACGATCTGCGCGTAGTGGCCGGTCCAGAGCTTCTCGGCACCAGCTCGCGACGTGAACTCGAGCAAGGCGTCGAACCGGAAAGCGCCGTTGCAGCGCGTGCACGGGTTCGGCGTCTCCCCGCACGGTACGAGGCGACGAACGGTGTGACGACCCTGCTCGGAACTCCTCACGAAGGTCGAGCGTCACGTGCGGCACGCCGAGCGCGTGGCAGGTCGCCCGGGCAGCGGACACCGCAGCCGGCGAGCAACATGCTCGTTCGGCGCTCGGCCCCGCCGGGTCCTGCCAGAGACGAAGCGTGACGCCGATAGCGTTCGGCGCAGCGCGAAGCAGCGACACCGCGCTGTCGACTCCCCCGCTCATCGCGACGGCGACTCGGCCTTGCCGCGGCTCGGCGACGAAAGACCTGGCCCAGCGCCGATGCGAGCGCCTCGACCGCCAGTGGATCGCCGGTGACGGACGCTGCTTCGAGCAGGGTCAATCCGGCGAGCGGCCGCTCGAGCCCCTCCGCGTCCGACTCGACGACGCGGTCGCCGTCGACTGTGAGCCTCACCGCGGCCCAGTCACCGTTCCGGGACGCATCTCCGAAGACTTCCTGCGCCATCCGCCTCAGGCTAGCGGGGGCAACGGGGCCCGCGAAACGCAGCTGGAGGTTCTGGCTCGAGCCAGAACCTCCATGAATGCTCCACCCTGCCGATGAAACCACGGCCATTGCGAACCTGGCACTGCCAGGTGGGTGCCGTGCGGGGCGTCGGCAACGCCTATCCCCGACACCGGCTCCCTTCACGTGAGTGTTGGTTCACGTTGTAGCCGAGGCCACGCACAGGGTCGAGCGGGGCTATCCTAGCCGCTGGCCTAGCCGCTCGTCCCGGTCGCGAAGCGCCACTCGATCGCCTCGGTGCCCTCGAGCTCGAGCATCGCCGCGAGACCCTCGGTGACCTCGAACTGTCGGCCGGGCTCCATGATCTTGTTGTCGATCACCTCGGTGAGGATCTGCGTCCCGTTGCGCCGGACGATCAGCTTCGCGCCGCACGGAAGGACGGGATGCGTCACCCCGAGCGACTCCGCCGTCAGAACCTGCCCGCAGGTCGTTCGCTGCGCGTCTCCGACCGGCCCGCGGGACCCGGCAAAGGCGCGGTTCCACCCGCCCGCTGCGGGAGCGCTCGCCACGATCTCCGCAGCAGCGTTCTCGGCGCGCTTCTCCCCCACCGCGAGCGCCACGACGCCGCCGAGCAACGCCACCGCCGCAAGCAGAACGAGCCGTTCCCAGACGCGAGCCGGAGCCTGACGTCACGCCGAGTCCGGCTTCGGGGGTCCGGCGACACACGGATACCGAGCTCCTCGAGCTGCTCCTGCGGCACCGCCGAAGGGGCACCGGTCAGAGGGTCGGTGCCGCTCGACAGCTTCGGGAACGCGACCACCTCACGGATGTTCGGCTCGCCTGCTAGCAACGCGACGAAGCGGTCGAGACCGAGAGCGAAGCCGCCGTGTGGCGGCGCCCCCATCTGGAGCGCGTCGAGCAGGAAGCCGAACTTCTGCCTCGCATCGTCCTCGTCGATGCCGATGGCGCGGAACACGCGTTGCCTGTACGTCCTGGCGGTGAATCCGGATCGAGCCCGGAACCGAGCTCCCAGCCATTCCAGACGAGGTCGTAGGGCTGACCAACGCCGTAGCCCGGACTGCTCTCGATGAGCTCCTCGTGCCCCTCCGCGATGCCCGTGAACGGGTGATGGCGACGTCCACGGCCAGTCTCTTCGTCGAGCTCGAAGAGCGGGAAGTCGACGACCCAGAGGAACTCGTCGCGGCTCGGGTCGACGAGGCCGAGCTCGTGGCCGAGGTGCAGGCGGAGCAGCCCGAGCACGTGCCGCGGAACGAGGCTCGTCCGCCGCGAAGAGCACGGTCGAGCCTGCATCGGGCCGAAGGGCCTCGAGCTCTCGTTCTGAGAGGAACTTCGCGATCGGCGAACGAACCTCGCCGACTCGTCCACGACCAGGTACGCGAGCCCCTTCGCGCCCCACTCCTTCACGAGCTCCTCGAGCCGCGAGAGCTCTGCGCGCGAGAACGCCTTGCGGCGCAACGATGAAGCGGACCGACGAGGCGTTCGCAAAGACCCCGAACTCGGATCCGCGTGTGAGCTCCGTCGCATCCTGGATCTCGAGTCCGAAGCGCAGATCGGGCTTGTCCGAGCCAAAACGAGCATGACCTCGTTCCACGTCATCCGCGGGAACGGCGACGCCGGAGGCTCCCTCTCGAGCGCCTCGAAGGCAGCACGCACGGCCTCCTCGAGAACGACCAGGACGTCCTCGCGCTCGGCGAATGCCATCTCGACGTCGAGCTGACGGAACTCGAACTGCCGATCCGCTCTCAGATCCTCATCGCGAAAGCAGGTCGCGATCTGGTAGTAGCGCTCGAGGCCGGCGATCATGAACAGCTGCTTGAAGAGCTGGGGGACTGCGGCAAGGCGAAGAACGACCCCGGCTGGAGCCGCGCCGGGACGAGGAAGTCACGCGCGCCCTCGGGTGTCGCTCGCATGAGGCTCGGCGTCCAGAAGTCGCTGAAGCCGTGCGCTTCCATCGCCCGGCGTATCGCCGAGATGACGGTCGCCGAGAGAAGGAGGTTCCGCTGCATGCGCTCGCGTACGGAGGTCGAGCCAGCGGTAGCGCAGGCGCAGCTCTCGTCGACTCCCTCCTCGTCCAGCTGGAACGGGAGCGGCGTCGAGCGCGACACGATCTCGAGCTCGTCGACCTGCAGCTCGACGTCACCCGTCTCCATCTTCGGGTTGACGGTCTCGGGAGAGCGCGCGACCACCTCTCCGCTCGCCTTGAGGACGAACTCGTTCCGGATCTCCTTCGCGAGCTCGGCCGCGGCAGGCGACCGCTCGGGGTTCACGACGAGCTGCATGACGCCCGTGCGATCGCGCAGGTCGACGAAGACAAGCCCACCGTGGTCCCGCCGTCGTGCGACCCAACCGGCGAGCGTCAGCGTCGTGCCGACGTGGTCGCCGCGCGGTTCCGCGCACATCAGGTCACGCCACTTGCTCATCGGGAGAGTCTGCCGACGATCTCGGCGTGGTCGAGCGTCTCGTCCGGCCGATCCGCCGTACGGAGAACCGCCTGCTCCTTCCCGACGACAACGGTCATGCGGGCACCGAGCCTCCCCGCCTGGGTGAGCTGACCTTTGACCGACCGACCCGCGTAGTCCGTGTCGGCGGAGACACCGCGGGCGCGGAGATCTGCGAGCCACCGCGAGACCTCCAGTCGTGGTGCGTCGCTCTCGAGCACGAAGAACGCCTCGACAGGAGCGTGCTCGGCTTGTACTCCGGCACCCTCGAGTGCAATGAGCAGACGCTCGATCCCTGCTCCGAACCCCACGCCTGGTGCCGGGGGCCCCCGATCTCCTCGATGAGCCCGTCGTAGCGCCCGCCGCCCGAGAGCGTGCTCTGCGCGCCCTCCTCGGGCCCGCGGAACTCCCACGTCGTGCGCGTGTAGTAGTCGAGCCCGCGTACGAGTGTCTGGACCAGGTCATAGCGGACACCCGTCGCGTCCAGGTGCGCCCGCACGGCTTCGAAGTGCTCGCGACAGGCGGCGCAGAGCGACGCGCCGATGGTCGGCGCCTCCTCGAGCGCGTTCCGGACCGCTTCCGGCTTCGTCTCGATGTTGTCGAACACGCGGAGCGGGCTCGCGGCCGCCTTCTCCTGCGTCGGCTCGTCCAGGCGAGCGGCGTTCTCGGAGAGCCACGCAGCAAGGCGCTCGAGATACGCCGGCCGACATTCGCGACAGCCGATCGAGTTGAGCGCAAGGCTGAAGTCGGACGATGCCGAGGCGCCCGAGCAGGGCGTCGTAGAGCTGGATCACCTCCGCGTCGATCGCCGGGTCGTGAGAGCCGAGCGCTTCTACCGAGAGCTGCCAGTGCTCGCGGAAGCGGCCGCGCTGCGGCGCCGAGTACCGGTACATCGACGCGATCGTGTAGAGCTTCACCGGTTGCGGCTCGCGGTGCAGGCCGTGCTCGACGTACGCACGGCAGATCGGCGCGGTCGCCTCCGGGCGAAGGGTGAGCGAGCGCCCGCTGCGATCCTCGAACGTGTACATCTCCTTCTGGACGACGTCCGAGCCCGCGCCCGAGGTGCGCTCGAAGAGCGCCGTGTCCTCGAAGACCGGGGTCTGCACGGGGTTGTAGCCGTACACCAGGCAGAGCGCCTCGGCCTCGTGCACCACGCGCCGCCAGAGGGGCTGCTCGGAGGGGACAATGTCGTGCGTCCCGCGCGGTCGCTCGATCTTCGTGCTGCCCGTCACCCCGCCCGCTCCGCACGAAGCTCGGCGAGAAACGGGTTGCGCTCGAGCTCGGCTCCGAGCGTCGTCGAGCGGACCATGACCCGAATACACGACCGTCTCGGGCGGATACGCGTCGACGAGCGACCGGATCGAGGCGAGCAGGGTGTCCCAATCCGCGCCGGGAAGGTCGGTACGACCAACGGAGCCCGCGAAAAGCACGTCGCCCGAGAAAAGGTTCTCGTCCGCGTAGTACGCGAGGTGCGCAGGTGAGTGCCCGGGCACGGACACGACGTCGAACGAGATGTCAGCGACCTCGATCGTCTCCCCGCCCTCCAGCAGCACGTCGGGCGTGTAGGGACTGAGCACGAGCCCGGCCGGCGTGAAGCGATTAGGGCTTTCGAGGAGCGTCCGCTCACCCTTCGCCATGTACACGGGCGCGCCGGTGCCCTCGGCGAGGTCGGCGACGCCGACGAGATGATCCCAGTGGCCGTGGGTGACGAGGATCGCCGAGCACGTCCGACCGGAACGGGCGAGCAGGAGGCGAATCTCGGCCGCATCGCCGCTCGGGTCGACGACGACGGCTTCGCTCGGCGACCCGTCGCTCGCCACGACGTAGCAGTTCGTCCCGATCGGGCCCAGCGACAGCTGTTCGACGTGAAGCGGCATGACTCGGACGTTTGCGTCAGCTCTCGCGACGCCCGCTCGTCCCCTGCTGGCGCGCGAGTCGCTTCTTGTGGGATCGCCAGAAGACGCGAGTCCATGAGGAAGCTGAACGGGATGAAGATCGCCACGATGATCAGTGTCTGGGTGATCTGCTGGGCGCGCGTCTGATCCTTCGAGAGGAGCAACACGGTCGCGAACATGATCGGCGCGAAGATGAGCCCGCGCTTCAGCGTGCGCCTCCAGGAGGGCGCCTGAGGCTCGCGTGCGTTGCGCACCGGCCGCCCTTGCTGCCCGGACTCCGACTTTCGCGCTGGCGCGTCCTCCGGGTCCAGCTCGTTCCCCTCCTCGTCCTCCCAGACGTACTCGTGCCGGAACTCCTTCGCGCGCCGTCGCTTCTGCTTCCGAGAGGCCATCCCGCGATTATGCCCGGGAGCCGACGACCACCTGGCCGCCTCTGACGACAGTGTCGACCACGGGTCCGCCGAGGTGGTACGCGACGTAGCGCCAGTCGTCGGCCGCGAGCAGGACCAGGTCCGCGTCGAAGCCGGTAGCGATTCTGCCCTTGCGGTCTGCTCGACCGAGCACATGAGCCGCGTTCACCGTGCATGCGGAGAGCGCTTCGGCAGGCGATAGCCCGAGCTGCGTGCATGCGAGCCCGGCAAACCAGCGGAAGCGACTCGCAGAAGGCGCTCCCGGGGTTGAAGTCGGTCGCGAGCGCGACGGCGGCACCGGCATCCACGAGCGCCCGTGCGGGTGGCATCGGACGTCCGAGGAACAGTGCGCTCGCGGGCAGGAGGACCGCAACGACGTCACTCTCCCCGAGTGCCGTGACACCGTCCGCACCGGTGGCCTCGAGATGATCGATCGACCGCGCACCGAGCTCGATCGCGAGCCCGACCGCACCCAACTCCGTGAACTGATCGCCGTGCAGCCTGAGCTCGAGCCCGGCACGACGACAGGCCGTGAGATATTCACGCGCCTGTCCGACGTCGAACGCACCGCGCTCGACAAAGACATCGGCCGCCTCCGCAAGCCTCGCAGCTTCCGGCAGGACCTCACTCACCAGGAACTCGATGTACGCATCTCCTCCCTCCCGCTCGAACTCCGGCGGAAGTGCGTGCGCACCGAGCCAGGTGGGAACGCCACCTGCGTCGCGCACGACGCGGAGCTGAGCGAGCTCGGTCTCGCGATCGAGCCCGTACCCAGACTTCGCCTCGAACGTCGTCGTCCCGGCCCGGTCATCCAGTCGAGATGGCGCGCGAGAGCCGCTCGCAAGCCCACTTCGCCCGCCGCCCGGGTCGCACGGACCGTCGAGAGGATGCCCCCGCCGGCGGCATGCAGCTCCTCGTAGCTCGCGCCCGCGGCTCGGAGCGAGAACTCCTCGACGCGGTCCCCGGCAAAGCAGGCGTGGGTATGACAGTCGACGAGACCCGGTACCGCCGAGAGCCCACGCCCGTCGAGCTCTTCCACCTGGCCCGTGAGCGGAGGGAGCTCGCGCATCGCGCCGACCTGGGCGATGCGGCCGTCCTCACAGATCACGAACGCGTCGTCGATGACATCTACGTCTCCGAGGGCCGAGCCCCGAGTCGGCGCTTCCGCGCCAGCCGGGGTTGCGAGCTGGGCCAGATCGCGGATCAGAAGGCGTGGTGGCGCCGGCGACGCGGAGGTCACGTCCCGCCGCCCGGAACCGACGGAAGATCGATTCCGCTCGCGCGGGCTTCCTGGAGTGCCTCGTCGTAACCCGCGTCAGCGTGGCGCATGACGCCGGTACCGGGATCGGTCGTGAGCACTCGCTCGAGCTTCTGTGCGGCCGCGTCCGTTCCGTCCGCGACGACGACCATCCCGGCATGGATCGAGTTTCCGATCCCGACGCCGCCGCCGTGGTGGACGCTGACCCAGGTCGCACCTGCTGCGACGTTCAGCAGGGCATTCAGGATCGGCCAGTCTGCGATCGCGTCCGAGCCGTCACGCATCGCCTCCGTCTCACGGTAGGGAGACGCAACGGAGCCCGAGTCGAGATGGTCGCGGCCGATGACGATCGGAGCCGCGACGCGGCCGGCGCGGACGAGCTCGTTGATCGCGAGCCCCGCGCGCGCCCGATCGCCGTATCCGAGCCAGCAGATCCGCGCCGGAAGTCCCTGAAACGCGACCCGGCCCGGTGCGAGCTCGAGCCAGCGCCGCAGGAGAGCATCCTCCGGGAAGAGACGTCTCGAGCTCCCGATCGATCTCCTCGATGTCGGCCGGGTCTCCCGAGAGGGCAGCCCACCGGAACGGCCCGATCCCGCGACAGAAGAGCGGTCGAATGTACGCCGGGACGAAGCCCGGATACATGAAGGCATCCGCAACACCTGCTTCCCGTGCCTCCCCACGCAGGTTGTTGCCGTAGTCGAAGACGTGGCTGCCCGCCCGGACGTACGCGAGCATCCCCTGCATGTGCTCGGCAATCGACTCCCTGGCCCGGCGGAGATACTCGTCGGGGTCGCGCCGCCGTAGCTCCGCCGCCTCCTCGAGGTCGAGGCCCTGGGGAACGTAGCCCGTGAGCGGGTCGTGAGCTGCCGTCTGATCGGTGACGAGGTCGAAGTGCTCGCCGCGCCGTGCGAGCTCGGGAATCACATCGGCCGCATTCCCGAGGAGCCCGACGGACAGCGGCCGGCGCGCAGCGGCTGCTTCCCGAACGCGAGCCAGGGCGTCGTCGAGCGAGTCCGTGGCGACGTCGAGGTACCGCGTCTCGAGCCTCCGCTCGATGCGCGACGGGTCGATCTCGACGCAGAGCGCTACGGCACCTGCCATCGTCGCCGCCAGAGGCTGCGCGCCGCCCATCCCTCCCAGCCCCGCTGTGAGGATCGTCCGGCCGCCGAGGTCGGGCGAGCCGAAGTGCGTCTCGCCGGCGGCGGCGAACGTCTGGTACGTGCCCTGCAGGATTCCCTGGGTGCCGATGTAGATCCAGCTCCCGGCCGTCATCTGCCCGAACATGGTCAGTCCCTCGGCCTCGAGCCGCCGGAACTCGTCCCAGCTCGCCCAGCGCGGGACGATGAGCGAGTTCGCGATGAGAACCCGCGGCGCCGACTCGGTCGTCCTGAAGACGCCCACCGGCTTGCCGCTCTGCACGAGCAGCGTCTCGTCGTCTCCGAGACGAAGGAGGGTCCGCACGATCGCGCGCAAGCGCGTCGTGATTGCGCGCCGCCTTGCCCGTGCCCCCGTAGACCACGAGCTGCTCCGGATGCTCCGCGACCTCCGCGTCGAGGTTGTTCAGGAGCATCCGAAGCGGCGCTTCGGTCTGCCACGAGCGCGCGTGCAGCTCGACGCCGCGTGGCGCCCGAATGCGCGAGAGATCGCCGCACAGCGCCTCGACCGTTGCGTCCGCGCTCGCCAGCTGTGTCATGCGAGAGCCCCGAGCTCCGCCTCGACCGCCTCGACCAGCTCGCCGGCGCGTACTGCGACTGCAACTCGCTCGATGTCCGCGCTCAGCGAGCGATCCTCCTCGAGCCGTTTCGAGAGCGTCCGTACGTGGTCGTGAGTGATGCAGACGCCGCGCCCCGGCACGAGCGGAGCAAGGAACTCGACGGCCTGAGCACCTGCGAGCAGCTCGATCGCGAGCGTCCGCTCCACGTTGTCGAGCACGCGGAGCGCCTTCAAGCCCGCGGCGTTCCCCATCGAGACATGGTCTTCCTGACCCGCGCTCGTCGGGATCGAGTCGACGCTCGCGGGATGGGCCAGCACCTTGTTCTCGGACACGAGCGCGGCCGCGACGTACTGCGGGATCATGAACCCGGAGTTGAGCCCGCCCTCCTCGACGAGGAACGGCGGCAGCCCATCCGAGAGGCTCGGGTTCACGAGCCGTTCGACGCGCCGCTCGGAGATGCTCGCGAGCTCGGCTGCGGCAAGTGCCAGAACGTCGAGCGCGAACGCGAGCGGCTGTCCGTGGAAATTCCCGGCCGACACGATCTGGTCCTCGTCCAGCAGGACGAGCGGGTTGTCGGTGGCAGAGTTGATCTCGACGGCAACCGTTGCCTCGACGTAGTCGAGAAGATCGCGACAGGCTCCGTGCACCTGTGGCGCGCAGCGGAGGGAGTACGCATCCTGCACCTTGTCGCACCAGCGGTGCGACTCGATGATCGCCGAGCCCTCGAGGAGTCGCCAGATGTTCGCGGCTGCGTCCTGCTGCCCCTTCAACGGCCGCGAGCGGTGGATGGCGGCCAAGAAACTCGTGCGTGAGCCCTGAAGTGCCTCGAGCGAGAGCGCGCAGGCGAGGTCAGCGGTTGCAGCGAGTCGCCGTGCCCGCACCGTTCCGAGCACGGCCATCGCGCTCATGAACTGCGTGCCGTTGACGAGCGAGAGGCCCTCCTTGCTCACGAGCTGGATCGGCTCGAGATCGACGCGTCGCAGCGCCTCGGCTCCGTCGAGCTTCTCTCCGTCGACGATCGCCTCCCCCTCGCCCACGAGTGGGAGCGCGAGATGCGCGAGCGGAGCCAGATCTCCGCTCGCTCCGACCGACCCGCGCGAGGGAACGACGGGGAGCACTCCCCGGTTCAGGAGAGCGATGAGGAGCTCCTCGGTCTCCACTCGGGCACCCGAATACCCCTTGGCGAGCGTGTTCGCTCGCAGGAGCATCGCCGCTCGAACGACGTCGTCGGGATACGGCTCACCGACACCACACGCGTGACTACGCAGGAGTCGAAGCTGGAGCTCACCCGCAAGCTCGTCCGGGACGTGAGCGGACACGAACCGGCCGAATCCCGTATTCACGCCGTACGTGTGCTCGCCCCGGATGGACTCGACCAGGTCACGAGCCGCGCGCATGCGCACGCGAGCCGAGTCCGCGAGCTCGACCGGCGCTCGGTGCACGGCCACGTCCCAGACGTCGGCGAGCGTGAGGTCGTCGCCGGTCAGCTCGATCGTCCGCGACACGGCCCGAGTCTAGATCCCCAGCAGTCGCTCGAGGACGCGCGACTCGTCGACTCCCGGTACCTCCACCCCCGCCTCGGTCGCCGCCTCGAGCACCGTGCGGGAACGAGGCCGACGAGCTCACCACCGACGATCCGGGTCGAACGCGCGGCCGCTTCGCGAGCGACGGCTGCAACCACCTCGTGGAGCGGAGACTGGTCCACGTCGAGCACGTTCATGCTCACCTGCACGCGGCCCGACCCGGGCAACCGGAGCCCGATCGCCTGGACGCCTGCAAGACCGCCGCTCGACTCACGGATTGCCGTGGCGATGTCCTGGGCGACCTCGGAGATCGTCGGTCGAGAGATCGAGGTTGTAGGCGACGAGCGGCTTCCGCACTCCGATCAGGACGACTCCGGATCGCGGATCGATTCGCGCCGGGCCGAAGTCCGGTACCACGTCCTTCGCCGCGACCCTGCGCTCGAGCTCGGCAAGACCCCCGCGGCGGAAGAACGCGGGTCGTCGGCCGCCGCCGACCGCGCCGTACAGGAAGACCGGGAGCCCGAGCTCGACCCCGACCCTCTCGGCGAGGTCGAGCGCGCTCGCCTCGGCGTCCTCCGTGTCCTCGGGGCGGAGAGCGACGAACGGAACGACGTCGGCCGCACCGACGCGTGGGTGAACCCCGTCGTGCCGGCGGAGGTCGATCAGCGCGCATGCGGTCTCGATGCCGACGAGCAGTGCGACGACGAGGTTCTCGGCGTTCGCCGCGAGCGTGTACACGGACCGGTGATGGTCCGGATCCGAGTGCACGTCGAGGAGCTGCGCCGTCGACGAGAAGGCGGCGCCGATCGCCGCGATGGCCCCCGTGTCACGACCCTCGGACACGTTCGGCACGGCTTCGAGCACGATCCGTACCCTACGGTCACGTGACGGACGAGGAGGATTCCGAGAAGCCTCGGCGATCGAGCTGGCGCACGTTCGTGCGCCTGCTCGGGTTCCTGCGACCGTACCGCGCCTCGCTCGTCATCTCGTCGCTCCTCGCGATCGGATCGCAGATCGCGGGCATCCTCGTCCCGGTCCTGACCGGGGTCGTGATCAACGAGATCTCGGGCGATCCGGACACGCGCACGATCGCGCTCTGGATCGGGCTGATCATCGCGCTCGGTGTCGTTCGCGCCGCGCTCATGGTCGGCCGTCGTCTGATCTCGGGCAGGCAGGCGCTCGGCGTCGAATACGACCTGCGGGACGATCTGTACGCGCATCTCCTCCGACTCTCGTTCGGCTTCTACGACCGCAGCCAGACGGGACAGCTGATGTCGCGCGCGACGATCGACCTTCAGTCGGTTCGCTTCTTCCTCGGATACGGGCTCATCTTCTTCGCGCAGCACCTCGTGACGATCGTCGTCGTCAGCGTGCGTGCTCTTCTTCTACAGCTGGGAGCTCGCTCTCATCGCGCTCGCGATCACGCCGGCGATCGTCCTCATCGCCTACCACTACAGCCGCGTCTCGCAGCCCGTACTCCGCGACGTCCAGCAGAAGCTCGCGGATGTCGCGATCGTCGCCGAGGAGAGCATCGTCGGAGTGCACGTCGTCAAGGCGTTCGCCCAGGAAGATCACCGGGAGGAACGTTTCGCCGAAGCCGCCGACTCGGTGTTCCACCAGACCCTCGCGGCGAATCGCCAGCGTGCGCTCTACGTTCCGCTACTCGCCTTCATGCCGCTCCTGGCGCAGGCGGCGGTCCTTCTCGTCGCGGGGCGCATGGTCGTCTCCGGCTCGCTCTCACTCGGCGACTTCTTCGCCTTCAACCTGCTCCTCGCGATGCTCGTCATGCCCGCTGCGGATGCTCGGGATGTGGATCGGGCAGGCGCAGCGTGCGATCGCGGCGGGCGAGCGGATCTTCGAGATCCTCGACGAGCCCGAGGGGATCGCGGACCGACGCCGTGCACACCCGCTGCCCGCCGGGCCGGGCGCCGTTTCCTTCGAGGCTGTCGACTTCTCGTACGAGCACGGGACGTCCAGTGCTCGAGGGCATCGACTTCGACCTCGAGCCCGGTCGCACGGTGGCGCTCATCGGACGCACCGGATCGGGCAAGACCACGCTTGCATCGCTCGTACCCCGGTTCTACGAGGCGATCGAGCGGCCGCGTCCTGGTAGACGGCGTCGACGTCCGCGACGCTGCAACGGCGCTCGCTCCGGCGCGAGATCGGCGTGATCTCGCAGGATCCATTCCTCTTCTCGGCGAGCGTGCGCGACAACATCGCATTCGGCATGCCCGACGCGCCGCACGAGGCGGTCGAGGCGGCGGCACGAGCGGCCCAGGCGCACGAGTTCATCGAGGAGCTCCCGCTGGGATACGACACCGTCGTCGGCGAGCGTGGCATCACGCTTTCGGGCGGCCAGCGCCAGCGGATCGCGATCGCGCGAGCGCTGCTCATCGACCCGCGGATCCTGATCCTCGACGACGCGACCGCTTCCGTGGACGCCACGACGGAGGCGAGGATCCGCGCCGGGCTCCGCGAGGTCATGCGCGGACGGACGACGATCATCATCGCCCACCGGCTGTCCACGATCGCGCTCGCCGACGAGATCGTCGTCCTCGACCACGGGCGGATCGCCGCACGCGGAACGCAGGCGGAGCTGCTCGAGGAGAGCCCGCTCTTCCGCGAGATCCACGAGCACGGCCTCCTCCAGCAGGTGCGTCGCCGGATGAGCTCGGCACCTGGCGGCACTCTTCGACACGCTCTCGTGTCCCACCCGTGCCGTTGCCAGGGTTACGCTGGCAGCGGGTGGTGGGCTGGGGTGCCCCGTAGGAAGGTGGCGTCCGTTGAAGGTCTGGCAGGCGGGCAGCCACCTCTCGGACGCCCGCGGCGGTCGGGTCGAGGACTGGTCGTGGCGAAAGACGCGGCGCCGGCTCGCCGTGCTCGCCCGCCTCGCCCGTCCGTACCCCGGCCGAACGGCGCTCGCCGTCGTCACGCTCGTCGCCTTCACGCTCGTCGCGCTCCTCCCGCCGTATCTCGCGAAGCTCGCGGTCGACGACGGGATCTCCGACGGGCGATCTCGAGACGCTCACGGTGGTCGTCGTCGCGTTCGTGCTCGCCGGGATCGCGGCCTTCGCGCTCTCCGGGCGCACAGACCTACTTCACCGGCTGGGTCGGCGAGCGCGGGCTCGCCGACCTCCGCATCCAGCTGTTCGCACACCTCCAGCGACTCTCGCTCGGCTACTACGAGCGCAACCGCACCGGCGCCATCGTCAGCCGCATCACGAACGACGTCGAGGCGCTCGACCAGCTCGTCACGGACGGCGTGTCGAGCCTCGTGCAGAACACGCTCCTGCTCGTCGGAACGGCCGTCGTGCTCTTCCTCCTCGACTGGCGCCTCGCGCTCGCGACCCTCATCGTGCTTCCGCTGATGGCCGCGGTGACGGCGTGGTTCCGGTCGCGCTCGAACCGCGCGTACCGCCGCGTTCGCGAGCGGCTCGGCCTCGTGACCGCGACGCTCGCCGAGGACATCTCGGGCATGCGCGTCGTCCAGTCGTTCACACGAGAGCCCTCGAGCCACGCGACGTTCCGCGGCGTCAACGAGCGCTACCGCGAGTCGAACTACGAGACCGTCGTCCTCAACGGCATCTACTTCCCGACGGTCGACGTCCTCTCGTCGGTCGCGACCGCGATCGTGCTCGGCTTCGGCGGCGCGCTCGTCGTCGACGGGAGCCTGACGGTGGGAACGCTCCTCGCGTTCACGCTCTACCTCGCCAACTTCTTCGATCCGGTGCAGCAGCTCTCGCAGCTCTACAACACGTTCCTCTCGGCGACCGCCGCGCTCGACCGGATTCTCGCCGTGCTCGACGAGGAGCCCGAGGTCGTCGACGCGCCGGACGCCGGCGAGCTGCCCGAGGATTCGCGGGCACGTCGACTTCGACCACGTGCGCTTCGGGTACGGCGACCTCCCGGACGTCCTCCACGACTTCGACCTCGACGTTCGCGCCGGGCACGACGGTCGCCCTCGTCGGCCACACAGGCGCCGGGAAGTCGACGATCGCAAAGCTCCTCGCCCGCTTCTACGACCCGCGGAGCGGGCGCATCACGATCGACGGGCACGACATCCGGGACGTGACGCAGGCGTCGCTTCGCCGGCAGCTCGGGATCGTCCCGCAGGAGGGATTCCTGTTCGCCGGGACGATCGCGGAGAACATCGCGTTCGGCCGGCCCGAGCGCAACGCCGCGCGGAGATCGAGGCGGCCGCGCGTCGGTCGGCGCGACGCCCTTCGTCACCGAGCTGCCGAACGGCTACGACACGCGAGCTCGGCGAGCGCGGCTTCCGGCTCTCGCTCGGCCAGCGGCAGCTCGTCGCGTTCGCGCGAGCGCTGCTCGCCGATCCGCGGATCCTCATCCTCGACGAGGCGACCTCGTCGGTCGACATCGGAACCGAGCGGCGCATCGAGCACGGGCTTCGCCTGCTGCTCGCCGGACGAACCGCGTTCGTCATCGCGCACCGGCTGTCCACGATCCGCGGCGCCGACCTGATCGTCGTGCTCGACCACGGGCGGATCGTCGAGCGGGGGACGCACGACGAGCTCATGACGGCCGACGGTGTCTACACGCGCCTGTACGGCGACTGGTCGGCGGAGGTCGCCTGACGACTGCCGGACGAGACGTCGGGCCGAAGCGCGCGCCGGCTAGGCTTCGGGCGTGGCGACCGAGCGAGACGACGACGCGCACGCGGACGATGCGCTCCCGGCAGGAGTCGAGGACGCGTCGGGCCCACTCTCGGAAGAGGCCGTACGCGACACGCGCCTGACGCCGGCCGAGGCGGTCGCGGGCATGCACATCCGCGTTCCCGCGCGCGGGAACCGGAAGCTCCGCTTGCTGCTCGAGAAGGTCGAGGCGGACGAGCAGCTGAAGGCGTGGTGGCACGTCGCGAACATGAACGCCGTCGTCCGCCTCGAGATCAACGACCACTCCTGGGTGCACGTCCAGATCGTCACCAACATCGCGCTCAAGCTCCTCCGCCAGCTCGTCAAGCACGGCGTCGAGCCGTCGCTCGTCAGCGACTACCGGATGACGGCCGAGGACTCCGAGGTCGTCGTCGTGCTCGCCGCGCATGCTGCACGACGTCGGGATGTCGGTTCACCGCCGCGACCACGAGGACTTCAGCCTCTTCCTCGCCGAGCCGAAGCTTCGCGAGCTGCTCGACGACCTCTACGACGAGCCCGAGCGGACGGTGCTCGTCTCCGAGACGCTGCAGGCGATCATCAGCCATCGCGCCGACGGCGAGCCGCTCGCGCTCGAGGCCGGCGTCCTGCGCGTCGCGGACGCGCTCGACATGGCGAAGGGCAGGTCGCGTATCCCCTTCGAGCGCGGCTCGGTGTCGATCCACTCGCTCTCGGCGGCCGCGATCGACGAGGTGCGGATCGCAGACGGCCAGACGCGGCCCGTGATGGTCGAGATCCTGATGAACAACTCGTCAGGCATCTACCAGGTCGACGGGCTGCTCAAGGCGAAGCTTCGCGGCTCCGGCCTCGAGCCCTACATCGAGGTCGTCGCCCGCATCGACACCGAGGCCGAGAAGAGCCTCGTCCCGGTCTACCGGCTCGAGCTCGGACGAGCCTCCGGAACCGCTAGGCGCGGCTCGACGGGACAGACCCGAACGACCGGGTTCGCTCGGCTAGAGTTCCGGCGCCCGTTGCGGGGTAGTCTAACGGTAGGACGCCCGGCTCTGGACCGGGAAGTTGGGGTTCGAATCCCTGCCCCGCAGCCTCGCAGGCCGTTGTCCTTCGCTCGGTTACGCTTGTAACAGCCTTTATAAGCTTTTTGTAAGCGTTCCGGGCGTCCGGCTCGTAGCGCGTCGGCTACCGTCTGCTCAGCGAGTGACACGAGCGGCTCCCGTGGGTGAGCCGCGCCCCTGTCTTCCGATCAGGAGGTCTACGCTCTGAAAGCCCTCATTCGTTGGCCTGTGCGCCTCGCGCTCGTCGCCCAGACGGCCGCGGCAGCGAACGGTGGAGGACGAGCAGCGCGCTCCGTCGACGCAGGCGAGCGCCAGCGAAAGGGCGCCCGGACTCCTCTCGCTCGAGGCACGGCTCGCGCAGAAGCTGCGACGCGGCGCGCAAGCACCGAAGCACGATCCGTTTCTTCGAGAGTCGCACCGCTCGCTCGCTGAGCTCGGCGAGCACCGCGCGATCGCGCCACGAGCGCTCGGCGCGCGAGGAGCGGCCTCGCACGCGCAACACGGGAGATCGCCTACTACCGAGCGGCTGATTCGCGATGCGCGACGCGCGGCAGAGAACGCGACGCCTCGCCGAGCGCGCCGCCGCGAGTCGCGATCTGCGGCGTGTTCGGGCCGTACTGCCGGCAGGCGGTCGACGTCGCCTGGTGCGAGTCGCGCCTTTCGACCGACCGCGCAGAACGGCCAGTACCTCGGGCTCTTCCAGATGGGCTCGAACGAGCGACGGCTCTTCGGCCACGGCGCAGTCCGCGCACGAGCAGGCCGTGGCCGCCCACCGCTACTTCGTGCGCTCCGGGCGCGACTGGAGCCCGTGGAGCTGCCGGTGGGCCGCCTACTTAGCGGCGGACGTTTTCGTCGCAAAGAGCGACGCGCGCACCCATCCGCGGGTTTCATTTCCCGGCGACCTTCTGGTAGGTGTCCGTTCGAGTGTGGGGACGGCGGAAGCGCGACCGCCTGCGGCCCCTCGACGAGGCCGCTGCGTACGCGCGCTGTCATGGCGATCGCGACGAGAACGTGCGGCATCGTGAAGCTCCCGCCCCGCCGGCTCCGCTACGACGCGGTCCTCTCGAGCGGCGAGGCGATCAGGCGGGATTTCGAAGAGCGGCTCGACACGCGCGAGCCCGAGTCCGCCGTTCTGAGCCGACGGACCGATGCGCTATCCTTCCGCCCTCGCCGGCCCATTCGTCTAGTGGCCTAGGACACCGCCCTCTCACGGCGGCGGCACGGGTTCGAATCCCGTATGGGCCTTCAGGGTTCGCATGGATAGAGGGATTTACCTCACCATGCGGGTCGTTCGCGTCACGAATGCCGCATGAACGCAAACGGTGATGCACGGGTGATGCACAACTGCAGAAAGGCTTGGCGATGAAGGTCGAGAACCTGGTCGAGCTCGTACGGGAGGAACTCGAGAACGGCACGAAGCGCTGCTCGCGGAGCACCGTTATCCTGCCGGCAACGTCGACGTATTTCGCTCGCGACCCGTCGCGGCCGGACGGACTCGACGTATGGAGCAAGGAGGCAAAGCGTCGACATGACGGTGAGCGGCGGGC
Source organism: uncultured Actinomycetes bacterium (assembly GCA_963756925.1). GTDB lineage: Bacteria > Actinomycetota > Thermoleophilia > Gaiellales > Gaiellaceae > GMQP-bins7. The sequence continues at coordinate 30,410 of CAVWPL010000014.1, forward strand.
CGTCCGTCGCATGCTCTCACGCGCCGGCGAGCTCAGCACCGAGCAACAGAAGACACTCAACGCGTACTGGCCGTCGCCGCCGGAGGAGCCGTTCGTGCCGCTCGAGCACGTGCTCGAGGCCGTCGCGAGGGCGTGGGATCGACTACTCGAGCACGAGCGGATCGCAGCGAAGTGACGCCGCATGCGCTGAGGCCGTGAACTCGATGACTCGGCCCATGATGGGCCGATCGTCATCGAAACCGTCTCGAGCGCGCGGACGGCCAGGCCGTCCGGGTAACTCGCAACGGCTCGCTAGTCGAACTCGATCCTCCCCGCGGGTCTCTCTCGCCGCGAGCGCGCGGGCTTGTCGTCGCCGTCGAAGTCACAGCCCATTGCTGACGTGCCTGGTGACGGAAAGGCCACGGGAGATCCGAGCGCACGCAGCACGCCGTGCTGGCCGCACCGGGGCAACGTCGGTCAGGGGAGCGCCGCGGACGGTCAGGACGGTGTCTCGCGTAGCTGGCCGCGCTTCGTTGATCTGAGTCTCAGCCCCACCAGAACCCCGGCCACAGACCAAAACGCTACGAGCAACACGAGGAAGATCGCCTCGTCACTCCATTCCCACCCGTGGCCGAGTACAAGGGTCAGGCTCACTGGCAGTACCAGTCCGAACCGACCCGCGTAGCGGCCTGCCGCGATCCCAGCGCCGAAGGGCGCGATTGTGATCGTGAAGAGGACAACGATCTGCATCGACGCGCCATCTATCGGAACAGGTGCCGCCGGGCATGACTTCACCCAGTGCGATGAGAGCGTCTGTCAACCGCCGAACGGGTGCCTACGGTAAGAGAACGTGAGGACGCTGCGGATTTTGCGCCTAAGCGACGCCGACCCTGTTGTCGATCAGCGCCGACACCTCGGCAAACCGCACCTGCGGCTCGACGCCGTAGAGCTCGATGATCTGCGCCTTCAGCTCCGGCGTGAAGAATGCGCGGGCGGCTGGCTCCGAATCCCACACGTAGGTATTCGTGACCGTCCAGGTCTCGTCGTCCCACATGAACACTTTGCTCAGCAGCCCGTCCATCCCCTCGAACATGGGTGCCGCCTGCTCGGCGACCGCTGAGGCGCGTTGGCGGTCGAGGTTCTCTCCTGGGCCGATGGTGACGATGACTCCGATCATGGCCTTCTCCTCCTCGTAGCGATTGACTCTCATCCAAGGTCGCAGATCTCGAGCCCGCGTGAGCGCATCCGAGCCCGCCTACCCGATTCTCGGGAAGACGAACAGCGTCGCCGTGTAGGACGCCCTTCGTAGACGCGTCTTGCAGGCTGGGGCCGACCGCGCGCAACAGCGCCCCGTCTTCGGCCGCCTCGAGCTTGATTCCAAAGACCGCCGTACCACCAGGTGCCGGTGCCGAGAGCGTCTCGATCTCAATCTGAACGCTGGGGCCATAACCCAGAAAGCTCACCCAAGGGATGCCCGGATCCAGTCGAACGGAGAAGTCGATCGGAATCGAAGTCCCATACCCCGTACCCACCACCACACCCAGGCTCCCACTGGCACCGTCGCCCGGTCCCAGCCCACGGGTCGAGAATCCCGGTGCCGGCCCCCTCCAGCGGCCGCCGATCGTCGTCGTGGCCCCGCCGCCGCCGATAGCCCCTGTTCCCCAATTCAGCAACGGAACGTTTGGACGGAACATCGACGTTTGGCCATGTGCGGCGCCAACCAGCACACTGCCTTCGTCGTCGTGCATGGAGATCGTGACGATCACCTCGATCCCGTATGGGGTCGGTGCTGGCGGAGCGATCGCGAAATCGATCGCTTGCTGGAGCGTCATTGCCATGGCGCCGCCTCCCTTGTTGCGATTGACTGAACGAGGGTCGCTCATCGCGGGGATCGGCGAAACCTGGAAATCCCTAGTGTTTGCTGCGCTCTCTGACACGCGCAGGCTGCGTTCGCATCAAGCAGGAACCCAGCGCTCTCTTGCCAGGTTGTCGGTGTCGTCGTAGTCTCGTACAGCGTGCCGATCTGGGAATACAACGTCGCCACGTCCGGTCTCCTCCCGGGCGAGATCGAAAACGAGTGCGAGCTGGCGGGTGCCGAAGGCTGGAATCTCGTGAGCGTGATCATCGTCGAGGCCGCGATCGTTCTCCCTGACGACCCGCCCGACGAACTGAAGGCGCGGTTGATCTTCAAGCGGAAGGCCGCGAACACGAGCAGGCGCAAGAAGAAGAGACAAGAACTGAGGTCCTGGTCAGGTCCGAATCGGGTGAACGCCGCCACCGAAGCCGGGGCTAGCCGCCGCGCCGTTGGAGAGTGAGACCATGAGCGCGATGCGCGAGGGTGGCTGCAGCTGCGGAGACGTTCGCTACCGGCTGACGTCCGAGCCCCTGTTCACGCACTGCTGTCACTGCCTGAACTGTCAGCGCCAGACGGGAAGCGCCTTCGTCGTCAACCTTCTGATCGAGACCGACCGCGTCGAGCTTCTCGCGGGCGAGCCGAAGCCGGTCGATGTGCCACGCGGGGCGGCAAGAAGCAGCGGATCTTCCGCTGCCGGATTTGCGAGGTGGCGGTCTTCAGCCGCTATACCCGTGCTGGCATCCGGTTCGTGCGCGGCGGCACGCTCGACGACCCGTCGAGCATCACGCCAGACGTCCACATCTACACGCGATCGAAGCTGGGCTGGGTCACGCTCCCGGACTCGGTACCGGCATTTGCAACGTACTACGACACGGAGAAGCTCTGGCCGGCCTCGAGTCTCGAACGTCTCGAGGCACTACGCGCGCCGAAGGCGGGCAGCACCGACTAGCGCCTTCTCGAGCTCGCGGCAGAAGGTGGTGACGACCCGGCGCGAGCGCGAACTCGAGCTCAGCGTCTCGCTCCGACCTCAGTTCCGCACGAGAGAGACGTCATCGACGTAGGTCTTGGTGCTCCTGGTGAGCGACGCGAGGACCTCGACGCTGAGCGACGTGCCTCCCGCGGCTGCCGCGCTCGTCACGACGAGCTGTGACCAACCGCCATCACCCGTGACCGCCACGAACCAGGACCGCACGACCGAGCTGCCTCTCAACTCGCGGAGGCGCAGCCTCACCGTGCGCCCCTTGGGCGCGCGCACCCAGGCTGAAGCGGTGTAGACCGCGCCAGCGACGGTGAGCACGACCGGATTCGGCGAATCGTCGAGCATCGCGTCTCCGGACGACCGTGTGCGACCGAAGCATCGCCGAGCACGAGCCGCTGTGCGCGACGGTGCACACCCGGCTCAGCGTCGTACGGGCATTGCCCCTTCTTCCAACCGCTGAGACTGACTTCGAAGCCGGGGTTGGATACGAGCTTGAGTGGGTGGCGGAGGTGGAGACGGTGGAGGTGGAGACGGTGGAGGTGGAGACGGTGGAGGTGGAGGGGTGCGAGGTGGCGGAGGTGGAGGTGGAGGTGGAGGTGGCGGTGGAGGAGGTGGCGGTGGCGGAGTGGTGGAGGTGACGCACCTGTCACCGCATACGACGTGTTCGACACCTTCAGGCTCGACACGTCGACCGCCTCGAACGCCGACCCCGGGAGTGTCTTCAGGGCGTTCAGATCGGAGTTGTTCCAACCCGAGTTCGGTACGCCGGTCAGGTAGAACGGCGAGCCGTTGTCGGCGAGGACCATCCCGTGCTTCTTGAGCGCACGGAGGATCACCTGGTTCTGCGCGGAGAATCCACTGATGTCATAGCTCGCCTTGAGTCGGAGCCAGGCGCCCATCGGCGGATCCGATGACCCGCCGGTCCCCGCCCTGTGGCTCGCCGGCCACACGTAGCTGTTGGCGGTCCTCGGAGCGGTGAAGCGAATGACGTGATCGATCGTGCCGCTGGCGACCTCGTCGTAGCGCACGAGACCCGGCAGAATCGGAAGTCCCGCCGCGTCGCCGGAGGTCCATCCGAGCTGACGCATCGCGTTCGAGTTGAGATCCCAGGTCGCGCCCGACCCGGCTGTCCACGACGTGCCACCGCCCTGCGGGTACGCGCTATAGAGCTCCCAGAGACGGCATACATCACGGTCGACGACAAGGACGTGCCGGTCGCCGGACGAGGTCGAGCCTCCCTCGATCGGAGCGTTCGGCGGGACCGGGTACGGGCCGACGTCGCTCTCGTCGTCGTAGGTGAAGGACACTGGCACTTTCGCCTGGCCCCCGGGCACCGTCGTGTAGGGGATGCCGATCGGGCCGCCGTTCCACGTGCCGGAGCCGAAGTCTGCCTTGAGCCCCGCTGTCGTGCCGATGCTCGAGATCCAGGTCGCCGACTGCGCGTGCACGGGCAGCCCGGACACGTCGGCATGCCAGAAGGAATTGGCCGGAGTCATCGGGCACGACGGCGCCTCCGGGACCGACCTGCCTTCGGCAAGGGTCGCTGGAATCAGGGCGACGACGGCCAGCAGCAAGATGCACGCGCTCCGCGGTAGCCCGGCCACCGTCGGAACGTAGGGACGCAGGCGGCTGCGGGCATCGCCAGAACAGGGGACGTGTACCTGTATCGGGGGCTACGACATCGCCGCCGGCGAGACCGCCCTGCCACAACGAGACCGCGTGTCGGCGGCCGCCGCTCTCCGTCGAGGAGCGCGGCCCCCTAGGTGAATTGCTCTAGTACGCCGGTCTCGGTGCCGGCCGCCAGGTGACGATGACATGCCCATTCCCGTCCTCCGTGGCCTTCGCGACGACCCACTTCCCCCCGCTCCGCCTCAGGGTGTCTCCCTTCTTCGGGACCTTCTCGCTGGGAGCAAGCTCCCACGCCCCGTCGGGGTAGCGCACGGTGACAAATGGTGAGGACATAGCCACTCTCTTTTCCGCTCGTCCTGGCGCTATGGCTCAGGATTCAGGTCATGACGTGAGGAGGAGCTATGGAGGGCCCCCAAGTGTATCGCTCGTTGACCAGAGAACCTACGAGGTCACGACGAGAGGCTCCCCCGTCGTCGCGGAACGCTCGAGTCTCTAGGACTTGACGACGGGCGTGGCGGGAGCGACGACGAGCACGAGGCGCTGCGTCGACTTCACGCCGAGCTCGTCGGTGACCTCGAACCAGACCCGATAGGTGCCCGCCTTGCGGGGAGTGCCCGAGAGCACGCCGAGTGTCCGGTCGAGGCGGACGCCTCGCGGAAGCGGCCCCTTCTTGACCTTCCACGTCGTGGGCTTCACGCCCCCGCTCGTCGTAAGCTTGGCGCGGTAGAGCTTGCCGACCTTCCCGGGCCGGATCCGCTCGGTCGCGATGTCGAGCCTCGCGGCGACGTTGATGACGCCGACATAGCTCGTGCTCCGAGGAGTCGGGACCTCGGTGTCCGTGACCGTGGCCGTGAAGCTGAACCTGCCGGCCTGACGCGGCCTGCCTGCGATCGTCCCGTCCGCCTGCAGCGCGACGCCCGCGGGAAGCGCGCCGGCCGTGAGCGACCAGGTGAAGCTCTCGGTCCCGCCGGTGGCGGTCAGCGTGGCCTCGAATGGCACGGCGAGCTCCGCTGGCGGCATCGCGGTGGACCCGGATCCGCCGGGTCCCGTGATCGCGAGCGCGCTGCGTACGGTGATCGTGAGGGCCTTCGTGTCCGACCGCGGCGGGTCTTCAGCGGGTCGTTCGCGATAGTCGCGCCGACGGTGAACGGGAACGTCCCTGGCGCGGTCGGCGTGCCTGAGATCAAACCCGTGTTCGCATCGAGCGCCAGGCCGGCCGGAAGCTGTCCGGTGGTGATCGTCCAGGTCTTTGCATCGGGCAAGTTCGACGTCATCTGCAACGAGAACAGAGAACCGACGGTCGAGGAGGGCACACGCCGACTGCTCCGGCTGGAGGATGAGCCGTGGAACCTCCGGGTTGATCTTGATGATGAAGCCATTGTCCGAGGAAGACTTCGCGCAGCCAGGCGCTGCGTTGTAGTCGACAGTGAGGAAGAACGAAAAGTTTTCCGCCGTCGTCGGCGTCCCGCTGATGATCGCCGCCTTCGTCTCGTTGAACTGCTGAGTGATGCTGAGACCGGCGGGCAGACTCCCGGAGCTCACCCGCAAGACCGCACAGCCTGTGTCCTGGTCCCCCACGAGGCGGACCGACAGGGAGTACGGCACCCCCACCTGTCCCGTGGGGCACGTGGCCGGGTCGTCACCGGTGCAATTCATGCGCGTCGGGTCGAAGTCACCGGCAGACGCACCGGGGACGAGCACGACTGAGGCGGCGACCGCGAGCAGGAGGGCGAGGATGAGACGCTTAGGGGTCACGCGGCGGCCCACGGTAGCAGAGGATTCCGACAGCGCCAGTCGGTACGTGTTAGGCCGGTGTAAATACCACGAGCTCGGCCGCGCAGACCGGCTTCTCCACACCCTCGCACTCGACGACAGCCTCGATCGTCGTGCGCTGCCCACCCGCCGCGTCGTCGACGGATGCGATGGTGAACCGGCCGCGAATCCGCCCGCCCGCAGGAACCGGGGCGGGGAAGCGCACGCGATTCACGCCGTAGTTCACGACCATCGCGCCCGTCGGCGGGAGGAGCTCGTACAGCATCGGAACGCAGAGGGAGAGCGTCAGGTAGCCGTGGGCGATCGTGGTTCCGAACGGCCCCGTCTCAGCGCGTTCACGGTCGACGTGGATCCATTGCTGATCGTCGGTCGCGGCTGCGAACGCATCGATCCGATCCTGGGACACCTCGATCCACGAGCTCGGTCCGAGCTCGACTCCGAGAAAGTCGTCGATCCCGCTCACGACACCGCGGCGCCCGCGCCCGCCCGCAACCGCTCGAGTGCGTGCTCGCGACCGAGCAGCTCGATGCTCTCGTACAGCCCAGGCGAGACACGAGACCCGTGACTGCCACGCGGATCGGAAGGTAGACCGTCCGCGGCTTCTCTCCGAGCTCGCCGCACAGCTGCTTGAGCGACGCTTCGATCGCCTCGGCTGTCCACGGCTCGGTTGCCACGAGGGTCGCCTCGGCTGCGCGGAGGATGCGCGCATCGAGAAGCGCCGGGTCCGGCTCGATCTCACCGAAGAGAAAGCCGGCGAAGTCGGGGAACTCACCCAGGCGCGCGATCTTCTCCTGCACGATCGGCGCGCTGCGCGCACCCGGTCCTCGGGCCAGTTGTACTCCTGCTCGCGGAGCCAGACGAGCAGACGCTCGGCGTACGCGTCCGGCGCCATGGCCCGAAGGTAGACGCCGTTCATCCAGTCGAGCTTCGCGTAGTCGAACGTCGCGGGGCTCGATCCGACTCGCTCGAGCGAGAAGCGCTCGACGAGCTCGTCGCGTGACATGACGGTCGTCTCGCCGTCGGGCGCCCAGCCGAGCAGCGCGAGGAAGTTCATGAGCGCCTCGTGGACGTAGCCGGCCGTGCGGAACTCGTCGACGGAGACTGCACCGTGTCGCTTTGAGAGCTTTCGGCCATCCTCGCCGAAGACACTCGGAACGTGCGCGTAGACGGGCGGCTCCGCACCGAGGGCCTGCAGCACCCGGATCTGCTTCGGAGTGTTCGAAACGTGGTCGTCGCCACGAATCACATGCGTGATGCCGTCGAGCCAGTCCTCGAGCGGCGATGCGAAGTTGTAGGTCGGGCGTCCGTCCGAGCGCACGATCACCAGGTCCTCGAGCTCCGCGTTCGAGAACTCGATCGAGCCCTTGATCGCGTCGTCCCACGCGGTGACCCCGTCCTCCGGCATCCGGATGCGGATCGCGCCCTCGTCCACGTATGCCGCTCCTTCGGAGACGAGCCGCGCGGCTTCCTCCCCGGCGCGCGCCATGCGATCGAGCTGGAAGGTTGTCGGCCCGTCCCAGTCGAGACCGAGCCAGCGCAGCGAGCGCTCGATCTGGTCGACGGACTCCTCGACCTCGCGGCTCGTGTCCGTGTTCTCGATCCGCAGCAGGCACTCTCCGCCTCGTCCGCGCGCGAACAGCCAGTTGAAGAGGAACGTCCGGACCCCGCCGATGTGGAGGAACCCGGTCGGGGACGGAGCCATGCGAACCCGGACGGACATGCGCGTAGCGTATTGGTGTCCCCGTGCTCTTCGGTGCTCATGTCTCCGCCGCGGGCGGTATCTCCAACTCCATCGACCGCGTCGAGGTGGTCGGTGGCGACGCCGTGCAGGTCTTCACCCAGAGCCCGCGCATGTGGCGCCCCACCGCCCATGCTCCCGAGGAGATCGAGCGGTTCCGACGGCGCAGCGAGGAGGCTGGCGTGCGGGCGGTTCTCTGCCACGCCCTCTATCTCGTGAACCTCGCGAGCCGGCGACGACGAGATTCGGCTGAAGTCGCTTCATCGCTCCGCGCGACGATGGAGACAGCGCACGCAATTGGAGCCCAGGCGGTCGTCTTCCACGTCGGGTCACACCTCGGCTACGGATTCGACGAAGCGCTCGAGGTCGTCGAGCCCTCGCTCCGAGAGCTCGTCGATCTGACGACGGACGACCTCTGGCTGTGCATGGAGAACACCGCCGGCGCGGGCGGGACGATCGGTCGCTCGCTCGACGAGCTCGCCGCGCTCTGCGATGCCCTCGACGGGCATCCGCGACTCGGCATCTGCATCGACTCGTGCCACTGGTGGGCATCGGGTGTAGACGTGTCGATCCGGTCGTCCTCGACGAGACGGTCAGAGAGCTCGGAGCGCGCATCGGGCTCGAGCGTCTCCGTGCTCTTCACGTGAACGACGCCGCTGTCCCTCTCGGTTCGAACCGCGACCGTCACGAGCGCGTCGGCCTAGGTCAGATCGGGAAGGGACTCGCGACCTTTCTCGGACATCCGGCGTTTCAGGGACTCCCGGCGGTGACCGAGACGTGGAAGGACGAAGGACGCGAGACGAAGGACATCAAGACGCTTCGCCGCCTCGCGCGCAAGGGACAGAAGGAGTGGGCCAGCCCCCGCGGTCGCACAGGTCGGTCAGCTCGGTCGTCTCGTCGGTGACGCGCGCGAACACCCGGAAGCTCGCTCGCTCCCGCGGGAGCTCGTAGAACTCGGGATTGCGGCACCCGAGCTCGTCCTGGCGGCCGCCGTAGCACGGCACGACCTCGACCTCGCACATCGGCAGTGGCGCCCGCCGTGCCCGCACCGCGCCGAAGCCACCGCGGCCCGCCTCGGCCTCCTCGAGAAGCTCGAGGTCGATCTCGACGTCGAAGACCTTCTGCAGACACCCCATGTACGTACGGCCCCACGCCTCGTACGCATACACGAACGGGCAGCCCATGCTCAACACGCGCCCGGGTGGACGACCTTCTCGCAGTGGACGGCGCAGCGATGGCACTCGACCTCGTCCTGGGCCCGGAGCGGGAGTCCGATCGTCGCCGCCGTCTCGCTCATGCCCCGATTGTGTGCCCACACTGCCCACCCCCGCAAGTCTTGACAAGACGAGAGTTTTCAGGCAATGGGGACGATTGCGCGTGCTTTGACACGGGTCGAGGCAGGCCCGTCGCCGGTCGCGGCGGATAGGTTTCAGCGCCGTGGTCAGGAAAATTCTCTTCGCGACGCTCGCTCTCGCGCCGGTCGTCATCGCTCTTCATTACCTCGCGGACATCCCGGAGACGGCGGAGTTCGTGCTCGCCGCGATCGCTCTGATCCCGCTCGCGTGGCTGATCGGGGAGGCGACCGAGCACGCCGCCGAGCACACGGGGCCCGGCATCGGCGGCTTCCTCAACGCGACGTTCGGGAACGCACCCGAGCTGATCATCGCCTTGATCGCAGTGAACGAAGGGCTGACCGAGGTCGTTCGCGGCTCGCTCACGGGAAGCGTCGTCGGGAATCTGCTGCTCGTCCTCGGCGCCGCCCTCGTCGCAGGCGGTCGTGGGTCGCTCGACCGGTACTCGAGCTTCCTGTCGCTGGGGTTGCTCACGGTCGCGACGCTGATGTTCCTCATCCCGGCGATCCCGGGCTGGGAGGGCGACCCCGATCGGGACTCCCTCGCCAAACTCGCGGTGCCGATCTCGATCGCCCTGCTCGTGGTCTACGTCGCCGTCACGTGGTACTCGCTGCGCCGCCACCGCTCGCTCCACATCGCGAGCGACGAGGAGATCGAGGCCTGGTCGTTCTCACTCTCGCTCGTCGTGCTCGGGCTCGCGACCGTGGCGACAGCCTTCGTGGCCGAGATCCTCGTCGGCTCACTCGAAGTGTTCTCGGAGAAAGTGGGCCTGAGCGAGTTCTTCGTGGCCGCAGTCATCGTCGCGATCGTCGGCAACGCCGCGGAGCACGGCGGAGCCGTCGTCGTCGCCCATCGAGGGAAGATCGCGCTCGCAGCGGAGATCGCGCTCGCCTCGGCGGCGCAGGTCGCGGTTTTCCTGATCCCGGCAGTCGTGCTGCTCTCGTGGTTCATCGACCCGCTTGCCCTCTCGTTCCGTCCCGTGGAGATCGCTGCGCTCGGTGGCGCGACCGTGTTCGCCGCAGTCGTCCTCTGGGGAGGCCAGTCGAGTCGCTACCGCGGTGGACTGCTTCTGGCCGGCTACGCGGTGGTCGTCGTCGCTTTCTACGTCGCCGGGACCGGGCGGTCTGACCGCACCGGTCAGGCAACCCGAAAGGGACTTGTAAGGATCCGGTCGAAACCACGTTCGAGTCGGGTGCCAGCGGGTACATCTGACAGATGAGAGTTGGTCATGTCGCTCTTGTCGCCGCGAGCGCGCTCACCCTGTCGCTCACACTGTTCGCTCGTGGTGCCGAGTCCGCCGAGGGCGTTAGGTTCGGGATCCAGGACGATGCCTGGCTCGAATTCGGTCCCGGGCACCCTCTCGGACCGCACCGCCGAGCTGCGCCGCCTCGGCCTCGACGTCGTACGCGTGACCGTGAACTGGCACCGAACCGAGACCGCGCCCGGCCGGTACGACTGGCGACGCTCCGACAGGCTGCTGCGTGCGCTCCACGCCCGAGGCCTCGATCCAGTGGTGACGCTGTGGGGGACGCCGACCTGGGCAGGCTCGGGCACTCCGAACTCGCTGCCGTCGTGGCCCGCGGACTTCTCGCGGTTCGCCCGCCTCGCCGCGGCTCGCTATCCCTTCGTTCGCCACTGGACGATGTGGAACGAGCCGAACAAGCCGATCTGGCTCAACCCGGTCTCGCCGCGCGGGTACGTGACGCGCATCCTGAACCCCGGCTACGCCGGCATCAAAGCCGCGAGCCCGGGCTCGCAGGTGGCCGGCGGCGTGACCGCGCCTCGGGGAGGGCAAGGGGGCATGGCCCCGGTCGACTTCATCCGAGCGATGGACAGGGCCGGAGCGCGACTCGACGCCTACGCACATCACCCGTATCCCGACTACCCGGGCGACACACCGTTCCTGGGTGGATGCAAGAACTGCAAGACGATCTCGATGTCCACGCTCGAACGCCTGCTGCGAGAAGTTGGGAGGGCATTCCCCAAGGCGTCGGTTTGGCTCACCGAGTACGGCTACCAGTCGTCACCCGACCCGTTCGGGGTGTCCCTGGCCGACCAGGCCCGATTCGTCGCGCAAGCCGCCCGGCGCGTGTACGCCGCCCCCAAGGTCGAGATGCTCATCCACTATCTCTACCGGGACGAACCCGATCTGGCGCGCTGGCAGAGCGGTCTGGAGACCGTCGGCGGCCAGCGCAAGCCGGCCCTGCTCCGACGATGTTCCCTCTGACGCAGGTTTCGCGAAGCGGAACCCGGACCACGCTCTGGGCCAGGTGCGCCCGGGTGAGGGAGCGAGCGCTACGTCCTCCAGATCGCGAACGGCGGGCGCTGGGCCGCTCTCGGTGGGGCCCGCCTGACGTCACCTCGCGGGTACCTAAGGCGCACGGTTCAAGCCGCGCGGGGATCGAAGATTCGGCTCTGGTACCCGGCTCGCGGCCTCGCGAGCCCTACGCTCTCGTGCAGTAGCCTCGGAGCCCGCGAACGTTGCGGCGACGACCTCGATCGCGTCTTCGATGTCCGGGTCACCGATCTCCAGATGGGTGACCGCGCGGATGACAGTCGGATGAATCGTCGCCGATAGCCCCACTCCCCGCTCCGCGAGCAGGGCCAGCACATCGGGACGTGACATTCCGAGCGGTGCGATGTCGACCTGGACGAAGTTCGTCTCGACCTGCTCCGTGTCGATGCGCAAACCAGCAGACGCGAGCCCTTCGGCGAGACGACGGGCCCGCGCATGGTCTTCGGCAAGACGCTCGACGTGGTTGTCGAGGGCGTAGACGCCGGCGGATGCGACGACGCCTGCCTGGCGCATCGCTCCGCCGAAGAGGTGCTTCTCACGCCAGCGCGCGTCCGATGAGGTCCGTCGAGCCGGCGAGAACCGCGCCCAGCGGGCAACCTAGCCCTTTCGAGAGGCAGAGGGTCACGGTGTCGAAGCGCGAGGCGATCACAGTCGGTGCGACTCCCTGGGCAATCGTGGCGTTGAGCAGCCGCGCACCATCGAGATGCACCGCGAGTCCCAGCTCGTGCGCCGTCTCGACGACGAAGTCGAGCTCGTCGAGCGGCCAGCGCGCCCACCCGCGTTGTTATGAGTGTCCTCCAGCGAGAGGACGCTGACTCGCTGGTCCGCGACCTTCGTGCTCGGGCTCGCAGCTTCGCGTACCTGCGCGGCCTGATCCGGCCCGCGACCCGGGGAGACCGCGGGTGATGAGCCCGGCGTGGGCCGCAGCACCTCCGTACTCGTAGACGAGGACATGCGACGTTTCCTCTGCGAGAAGGACATCCCCAGGACTGCCGTGGAGCTTCAATGCGATCTGGTTCGCCATCGTCGCCGTCGGCAGGAAGACGGCGGCCTCGTGGCCGGTGAGCCGGCCACCGCTCCTGGAGGTCCGTCACCGTCGGGTCCTCCCGCTCTGCTCGTCGCCGACGAAGCGTCGGCGATCGCCCTTCGCATTCCGGCCGTCGGCCGGGTAACGGTGTCCGAGCGCAGGTCGATCACCCGCGACGCTTCCTCCGTGCATGGATCTCGCGCTCCTGGAACGCGTCCTACTCGATCGAGGCGAGCCCGCGTACCGGGCCCGTCAGGCGTGGGAATGGGCTGCGCGCGGCGTCGCCTCCTACGAGGAGATGACGACCGGCCTGCGACATGCGCTCGGCTCTCGCGGAGCACGTGCCGTTCTCGACGTGGAGGTCGCGTCCGAGCGTGAGTCACGCGCCGGGACCGTCAAGACGCTCTTCCGGACGCATGACGGTCACCCGGTCGAGGCAGTGCTCAGGCGCCATCAGGCAGCCGCCGCTCGGTGTGCCTGTCCTCGCAGTCCGGATGCCCGCTGACCTGCACGTTCTGCGCCACCGGGACGATGAGTCCTCGGACGCAACCTGACCGCAGTACGAGATCCTCGATCAGGCGCTGCACTTCCGCCGCGCGGCCGCCGCGAACCACGTCGTGTACATGGGCATGGGCGAGCCGTTCCTCAACGTCGACGCTGTCGTGGCATCTTCACGTCTCCTCCCCGATGTCCTGATCACTCCTCGGCGTACGACGATCTCGACCGTCGGGTGGATGCCCGGGTCTGCTGCGCTTCATCGACGAACTCGATTCCCCTATCTGGCCTCCGGCGCTCTCCATCCACGCGGCCGATCCCCGTCTTCGTTCGGAGCTGATGCCGGTCAACTACCGCTACCCGTCGCCCGATGCGTCCGCCCAGCCTCGCCGCTCAACTCCCAGCTGCGCCTGCAGGAAGGTCCTTGTGGAGTACGTGCTGCTCGCCGGCGTCAACGATTTGCTCGCTGCCGCCCATGCGCTCGCCGGGATCATCGACGGCCTGAATGTTCTAGCTGCCGGATCTCACCCGTGCAACCCGACCGGGATGTTCGACGGCTGGTTGGCGTGGAACGCATCGAGGCGTTCAAGACCGTCCTGCAACTGGCTGGCATTTCCCGACCACCATCCGTCTCCACCCGCGGGCGTGTATCCAGGCCGCGGTGCGGTCAGCTTGC